>DEJS01000006.1:0-4787 GCA_002353485.1 Prevotella sp. UBA2742 | reverse complement strand
CTCAGCGGCAACGTCAAGTACATCAACCGATACACTTACGAGAGCGGCAACCCCTACTTGAAGCCGTCGTACCGCGACAACCTCTCGCTGGCACTCAATTACAAATGGCTGACGGGAATGATTGACTATGCCCGCGTTCACGACTACATCATCACCTCCTATTCATCCTATAAGGACGACCCGACCATTGCCCTGCTCCGTAAAGACAATGCCCGTGGCTACGACAACCTTTCCCTGATGGTATCGGTTGCACCCACCTTCGGCAAGTATCATCCGCAGTTGATGGTGGCCACGCAGATGCAGAACCTCGAAGTGCAATACCGTGGCGAGACCAAGAAGANNTGAACAGCCCGATGACCATCGTTCGCTTCAATAATGCCATCAACTTGCCCTTCGACTCATGGCTCAATGCCGATTTCTCGTGGCGTTCGGCTGGCGATACCGAGAACATACACCTCGCACCGTCGTGGCAGTTCGACATCAGCCTCTACAAAGCCTTCTGGAACGACCGCCTTACCGTCAAACTGGCCTGCACCGACCTCTTTGGCAGCATCCGCCAGAAAGCGACCATCTACAGCGACATCCGCGAAATCTATCTTGACAAGCGCCTCGACACCCGCAACCTCGAACTCACTGTGCGCTATAACTTCAACCCAGCCAAGAGCAAGTATCGCGGACAAGGTGCCGGTAACGATGTCAAGAGCCGCTTCTGATATGGAACTTATTCATCATTACATAGATTTGAGTTGCCCCTTCCACACGCACACTTTCATCCGCTTTTAGAAAGGGGAGTGAGGCATTAAGTACTGTGCCAGCAGCTTTCTCCTTATCGGGCTGGCCATTCATATAGCGTTTGATGTCGCCCTCCTGACGATCTTTGACAATTTGCCTGACTTTCTCTGCAAGTTATATCTGAAGACTGTTTTCATCAAGTAGGAATTCATAGATGTTCATATAAGATTCTCCATCAAGTGTGTCTCCTCATACCCTAATAAAACACCAGCGAGACAAACAATTATTGTTTATCCCGCTGGTGTTTAGATGGTCTAAGCCTAATACGAGGCTCTAATACTCATCCTCGTTGAAAACTTGGTTTCCGACGATTCTATACTGATTTTCAATTAGTTGCATCATAATTAACTATTTTTAGCCAAACAAACCACGAGGTCTGAGACTATCAAAGGCGATTCGCTGGCGAGTTCGACAAACTTATTATCTATTCTCATTTGCTTCTTTGCGCTGGCAAAGATACTAACTTTTTGGGGAAAAACAACAATTTTCGGCCATAAATCTGCAATTTATATATTATTAGAAAGGTAAAAATGAAAAAAATACGAAATTTCCGCGTTCTAATTCACGAGAAATGAGTACCTTTGTCGCTGGATTTCGCATTCGTGTGATACCCAAAGACATTGTGGACAAGAGAAATGGCGTTCGCTATCTCATTCAAAGACCTCGAAATGTAGGAAGTTTCAAGGAATAATTGTCAGAGAATGGATAAGGTGAGCGTTCACGTTATAGCGTGGACGAAACTTATCTGACAATTATGGCACTTCCTACAGCCACGAGGGAAAGATATGGGTTGTTCACGCTTTCTTTATGCTCAGTGTATTAGGAAAGTTTAACGCCCCGCAGCGTCATATTTCCACGATTACGGCGTATATATAATAAAAGGTAAAGACAAATAAGAAACAAACAATGAACAAGAAAACCATCATCAGAATCCTCATCGCCGTCGTGGTGATTATCGCCGTGAAGAAGGGCGTGTCGTTCGTCTACGACAAGATACAGGTCATGAACGCACCGACGATGCAGGAAATCAGCGAGGCGAACCCGTGGGCGGTGCCTGCCGACTGGTTCAAGACCGACACGATTACCATCAAAGGGTGCATCGAGGACTACGATGCCGAGCAGTTCGGCTTCACATCGATGGCGTGCTACTACACCGACGTCTTCGAGAAGGGCAGCACGGTGCTGGTGCTCGACATCGCCGACGACGGTACGTTCTGCAAGAAATTCCTCGCGAGCTACCCCGTGTGCAATTCGTTCATTGCCGACGGCTCGAAGGTGCGCTTCAATGCCATCCGATTCTTCGCCCGCCCTGGCGAGACTATCGACATCACCGTGCGGAAAGGTACATTCGGCAAATATGAGTGCGTCTATAACAACGGCAGCAGCCGCGACGTGGAGCGCTGGCTCCGCACATCGGACAACTTCGCGGACGCATTAAGTCCGCTGTGGGAGTTCGAGGGCAAGTTTGACGATGCCAACGAGGTGGCCGACGAGGTGTGGAAACGCCTGATGGCCAAACTGCAATCAATCAGCCGCAGCAAGGACTACACGCCGATGGAAGTGCAGTTGGCACTGGCCGACATCGAGGCACACTTCGGCATGGCTTACATGGACTGCATCGACCGGCTTTCAAATGCCATGGTAAAGCACGAGCAGCGCGACAGCACGTGGTACACTGAGATTCTCGACAGCGTGGAATGGAACAAATATCTCGACAGCAAGACTTATGCCCCCATGCGCCGCATCGACTACGACAATCCGCTACTCTTCGCCAGCAGCAGTTACCACTTCCTGCAAAACCGCATCCAGTATGCCAAGCCCGTATGGGAAGGCCAGTTCAAGGGGCTTATCAGCGAGGGCGGTGGTATGGAAATCAACGTAGAGAACTTCACCAAGAAACTCTCCAACGGCCTCGCCGCCCTACGCGACTTCATGGGAACGGACAAGGATAACTTGTTGGCGCAGATGTGCGTCTACAAGGACATGACATCCGGGTTCGACACATGGCGCGAGGAAGGAGGCAGCTTACAAGAAATGCTCGCCGACACGACCATAACCGAGGCACAGAGAAAGGAAAACCTCGACAACTGGCCCACACTCACCAAAATGTTCCCGCTCTACCTCGACGCCATCAAAAACCCATACATCCGTCAGAAAGCCGAGCATTTCCGTGACCGCCGTTTGGCGCAGAAAGACCTCGCCACGCCCCTGCCCTCCACGCCCGAGGCAGAATTGATTCGCAAGCTCGTCGCCAAGTACCCTGGACGGTTCCTTTTCATCGACTTCTGGGGCATGACGTGCGGTCCCTGCCGTGCAGCCATCCAAGAGAGCAAGGAGCTTCGCGCCGAGATTGCCAAGCGCGACGATGTGAAGCTTATCTTCATCGCTGGCGAACGCACCACCGAGGGCAGCGATGCATACAAGCAGTACGTGACCGAATGGTTGACCAACGAAGAGACCGTCTGCCTCACCAACGCTGAGTTCAGACGCCTGCAAGAGCTATTCCAGTTCAACGGCATCCCGCACTACGAGACCATCACCCCCGATGGCCGCCGTGTCCGTGAAGATCTCAGCATCAGTGGCTACCACGACTTTAAGAATGAGTTGGAAAGGGTCTTGGAGAAGCTGAAATAAATCGAAATTGAACCAATCAAAGCTTTTCTTCCTCCCGATTGCCGCCCTCACATTTACTACAAATACAAGGATGGATTACCTTCCTACGCGGCAATCAAGAGCTAAGTTTCTGACTCCATTTATTACAAGCCTGTCAGTATTTGCTACTGGCAGGCTTGTTTCCCAGTGTATTACATATGATATCCACGGTTTTGGCTTTTCTGATGCTCTTCTTTCATGTCTTGAACGATATAGCAAAGTTGTCCTTTTACTCGCTCACACTCATCAGATTTCAAGAAAGGAAGTGAAGCATTGAGAACATTGTCTGCTGCTTCCTCCTTGTCGGGCTGGCTATTCATGTAGCGTTTGACATCACCCTCTTGACGATAGCTCAAACTACGATAGCCAGACTGAATATAATCAACAACAGCCTTAACAGCACCTCTTAGCAGTTCTGAAAGGGTTGACAGATAATGACCAAGCCGCTCGCGATAATCATTGATGACGCTCTCCTTTAGACGGATAATCCTGTCTTTCTCTTGATTGTCCTGCTGATGTCGGAATACCTCACCCTTATACTTGCCCTGTAAATCCTCAATTTGCTTATCTTTCTTTGCAAGTTGCTGGGTATAGTGGTTCCGTTCAGCATCTAAAGCCTTTTGGTATTGACGCTGTATAGCTGCTTTTTGCTTCGGCAGTTCCTCTTTCAGCCGTTTGTTCTCCTTCTCCATATCAGCATACTTGCCCTTACCAAAAAGGTTGGCCACTCCAGAAACGATGGCATTGCCGTTCTCTGTATTCAGTCTATCCCGTTTCTCGGCAATCTCGTTATCAAGTTCAGCACTCTGCTTTCTCTGATTAGCCAAGATGAAGTCTTTTCGTTCCAGATGTTCGGCACCCGTCTCTTCCTTGCGCTTGCCTCTCTCCATCTCCAATGTCTCTGCAACCATATCCTGAATTTGGGACATGTCATCGGCATTCAGTTTGAAGGACTTGCCTGTCTGGTGGTCTATCCAGTCCCAGATGATATGCGCATGGAGGTTTGGTTTCCATGTCGATTTGTCCTCTGGATTCTCATAATGTCCTTCATCTCTGTGCATGTGTATCTGGATGGCTCTGATGCCCCATTTCTCATGCACTTGATTGACATAGTTCAACAAATCGTCCATTTTGGTGTCAGGCTTGATGTTTACCACGCCCTCACGAATGGGACTGCTGCCTTTACGGACTCTCGTTTTACCATTCTTGTCCTTATACTCCACATCCTTTTCTTGCATGGCCCTGCCAGTTTTTTCCTTGACCAATGCCTTCAAATAGTCGTAGTGCTGCTGAAGGGTAACACCCTCCATGCCTGGTGCGATATAGATTTCGTTGTTGTGGGT
>DEJS01000013.1 GCA_002353485.1 Prevotella sp. UBA2742 | reverse complement strand
CAACCTATTTCAGGCTAAGACACAGGATACATATTGTAGTGTTACTGTGCCTTTCGTTTACATCTATCTGTTATTATGTTACTACGTCCTTGAAAAAATAAATCTGTTATTATGTTACTGTGTCTTAAAAAAACAACTCTGTTATTATGTTATTATGTCTTTAAATTCACTCTGTTATTATGTTATTCTGTTATTCTGTCTTTAAATTCACTCTGTTATTATGTCTTGAACCAGCAGGCCGTCGCGCATCTTGATGGTGCGGTCGGTGATACTGGCCAGACCTTCGTCATGTGTTACTATGACGAAGGTCTGGCCGTATTTGTCGCGCAGGTCAAAAAACAGCTGGTGCAGTTCGGCTTTATTCTTAGAGTCCAGCGAGCCGCTCGGCTCGTCGGCCAGTATGACGGCGGGACTGTTCACCAGTGCGCGCGCCACAGCCACACGCTGCTTCTCGCCTCCGGAGAGCTCGTTGGGCTTGTGATGGGCACGGTCACTGAGGCCCATGAACTGCAGTAAGTCATCAGCACGCTGGCGTGCTTGTTTCGAGGATGCTCCTGCGATGTAGGCCGGAATCATGATGTTCTCTATGGCTGTGAACTCGGGCAGCAGCTGATGGAACTGAAATACGAAGCCTATGTGCCGATTGCGGAAGTCGGACAACTTCTTGCTTGACAGCGAGGTTACGTCAACGGAGTCGATGAGCACGGAGCCGCTGTCAGGCCGGTCGAGGGTTCCTATTATCTGTAGCAGTGTGGTCTTGCCGGCACCACTGGGACCGACGATGCTCACTATTTCTCCCTTGTCAATGTGAAGGTCTATTCCTTTTAGGACTTCCAACGAGCCAAAGCTCTTCTTGATGCCTTTTATGTCTATCATCGCTTTTAATGTTTTACCTTTTTGCTATTCTTGTATATCCACCTCAGGATGAAGTCGTAGACGCTTGATTCCTCCTGGTGCTGGGCTGCCGTGAACGTCATGCTCTCCTCCTTGGCGTCGCCATATTGGTCGGGGAAAAGTATTATGAGGTTCTTGCCCGAGAAGTGCTGCTGCAGTTCGTTGGGCAGACGCTCCAATGCACTCTTGTAGGAGATGGTGCCCTTACGTGCCGTGATGACGACAAACATGTGGTCGTCGTGGATGGTAGCCGCCAGCTTTGGCAGTTCGTTCCAGTGCGCCATGTAGGTGTATTCGGCGCGTACACTGGGATGGTGGTTGTTCACGTATTGGCGTATGAGTTCCAGAGACTCGTTCCGGCCGTGGAATTGTATGCGGCAGTCTAAGTTATGGGCCATGCGGCTGAGGCGTTCCAGCCAGCGGTGGAAGCCGGGCTCGAACTCGGCTCGCGAGGGTACAACGACCTGTATTCTGCGTAGCGTGTTCAGGGGTTGTACGAAGCGCGAGAGAATGATCTGTCGGTTAAGGCCGTTGTACAGGCTCTGTATGAACATGCCCCAGAACTTTGGGTTTACGTCAGTGTGTACGTGCATGCCCATAATGATTTCGGAGGCACCAAACTCCCGGAAGGCATGCTTGATGCCGTTGGCAATGTTGCTGGACAGACGTACTTGTGTCTGTAGCGCTATGTCGCTGGCTGCCGCCCGCTGTTCCAGCTGTTCTAACAGGCGCAGGCCTTGCTCGCGGTGCTTGGCCGACTTCTCGTCGTCATATACGACGTTCAGTGCCACCATGTCACGTTTCAGCTGTTCGTTGCGTACCATGATGGCCAATTCCAGCAGCTGAGGCGCTATTTCCATGTACTTTACGCATAGCATGATTTTTTCATCGTCTACCGAGTCGGCCGTGTTGTCAGCAGCAGCCTGACGATTGGCAAGGATAATCTGCTGGGAGGCATGCTGCGTCATCAGTGTAGAGATAATGCAGGTGATGAGTATCATGATGACGACGCCGTTGAGTATTTCGTCGTTCACCAGATATACTCCCGGGCTTACCTCCAGGTGCATACCCACCATGACCATGGCGATGGCTCCTGCTGCATGTGCGCAGGTGAGTCCGAACATCATGTTGCCTGCTGACTTAGGCAGTCGGAACAAGAGGCTCGAAAGATAGGCAGCGACCGCTTTTCCGAAGGTGCCTATGAAGGCTATCAGGGTTACAATCCACAGCATGCGTGAGCCTTCGAACAGCGTCTGTACGTTGATGAGCATTCCTACGCCGATGAGGAAGTATGGAATGAAGAGTGCGTTGCCGATGAACTCTATGCGGTTCATCAGTGGTGAGACGTGGGGTATGTACCTGTTCAATATAAGACCAGAGAGGAATGCCCCTACGATGCCTTCCACGCCGACGGTTTCAGACAGTGCTGCCGAAAGGAACATGACGGCCAGCACGAAGATGTATTGCATGACGGCATCGGAATAGCGTCGCAGGAAATAGCGCGCGAGCTTTGGTATGCTCCATACCAGCAGTGTCACGAAGACTACAAACTTCAGGAGGAACAGTATCCAGAATACGGCTCCCGTGTCTTCGTCGTAGGCTGCCGACAAGGCTGCCAGCATCATCAGTGCCAGGAAGAGGGACAGCATGCTTGACCCCACGCTCAGCATGACGCTGGAGTCGCGCTGCAGTCCGTATCGGGAAATGATGGGGTAGGCTATCAGTGTGTTCGACGCCATGATACATCCCAGCAGGAATGACGCGCTGTGGCTGTAGCCCAGTATGCCGCGCGACATGGCGTAGGTCATGAAGAGCGGCACCAGGCACGTCAACAGGCCAAAGATAAGGAAACGCTTGGAGTTCTTCTTGACGCTCTCCAAATCCATTTCAAGCCCTGCCAGGAACATGATGTATAGCAGGCCGACTTTTCCGAACAGCTCGAACGACGAGTCGCGTACCAGGATGTTGAGTCCGTGTTCGCCTATTATCATGCCAGCCAGTACCATGCCAATGATGTGCGGTATCCTCAGCTTGCCCATGATGATAGGGGCGAACAGGATTATCATCAGCACAACGAAGAATATCAGCGTCGGGCTCTGGATGGGGAAATATGAAGTCAGAAATGTCATATTGTTTGCAAAGGTACGAATTTTTTAGTACGGATGACACTTATTTGGTAGAATTTTTGTAATTTTGCAGCCAAAATTAGGTATTAATAAGAAAAAAGGATAATATGAAAGTAGCTATTGTGGGTGCTTCGGGCGCCGTGGGTCAGGAGTTTCTGCGCATCCTCGACCAGAGAAATTTCCCTATGGACGAGCTGGTGCTGTTTGGTTCGGAACGTTCTGCAGGAAGTAAGTACACCTTCCGTGGGAAGGAGTTGACGGTTAAACTGCTGCAGCATAACGACGACTTCAAGGATGTCGACATTGCCTTTACTTCAGCAGGTGCCGGCACGTCGAAAGAGTATGCTGACACTATCACTAAGTACGGTTGTGTGATGATAGACAACTCGAGTGCCTTCCGTATGGACGACGATGTGCCTTTGGTAGTTCCTGAGTGTAATGCCAAGGACGCCCTCGTACGTCCTCGCGGTATTATTGCCAATCCTAACTGTACCACCATTATGATGGTGGTGGTGCTTCAGCCTCTGGAACAGCTGTCGCACATCAAGCGCATCCATGTCTCCAGCTATCAGAGTGCATCGGGAGCCGGTGCCGCCGCTATGGCTGAGCTTCAGCAGCAGTACAAGGAAATGGTAGAAGAGGGCGAGGTGAAAACCATTAAGAAGTTCCCTCACCAGCTGGCTTATAACGTCATTCCCCAGATTGACGTCTTCCAGCCCAATGGCTATACGAAGGAAGAGATGAAGATGTACAATGAGACGCAGAAGATTATGCATACCGATGCCAAGTGCTCTGCCATGTGTGTCCGCGTATCCTCACTGCGTTCGCACTCGGAAAGTGTGTGGATAGAGACAGAGCGTCCTATCAGCGTTGAAGAGGCCCAGCGCGCCATAGCACAGGCACCGGGCTGTACGCTGGTTGACGACCCTGCAAACCTGGTATATCCTATGCCCCTTGAGACCGCAGGCAAGGATGACGTTTATGTGGGACGTGTGCGCAAGGACCTCTCTGACGAGAACGGCCTGACATTCTGGCTCTCCGGCGACCAGATTCGTAAGGGCGCAGCCCTTAATGCCGTCCAGATAGGTGAATACCTTATTAACGAAAAGGCTTTACCCTGCTTTGGATAAGAGATGAAGAAGGCTTTATTATCGTTTTTCACCATTATGCTCATGGCGGCTTGCACAGGTGGACAGGAGTCTCCCTTCAGCTATCGTGGCCTTTCGTTCGACATGCCTGCGAGCGCCCTGATAGACTCGATGCAGGCACGCGGCTTTGTAGTGGACTCGGCAGCGTCTGACAGTGGACGTACAGTCGTGTTTGCCAAGCAGGCAGAACATTACAGGGTGCTGGTGGGCATACAGGGTGACAAGGTGCAGACCATACAGGAGAACTATCGTCTGAGTACTAATGACAGCACGCGCATGCTATGGCAACAGCTGCGTGACGGTTTTGAAAAGGAATTGGGCGCATGGCCTGACTGTCCGATGCTGAAAGACGACCATAAGGTGGCAAACTTTGATGCCACGAACGGCTTCATATCAGTGATATTGGAGAATACCCATACACCTACGCTGACGGTACGCTACCTGCCTAAGGACAAGGAGTAGCGTCAGCTTATCTTACAACATATCCGTCTTGGGTCTTGCGAAAGGCTTTAAGGCGGATATCGTGTTTCTTATGGTCAAAGTACTTGTCAGAGTTGATAGCCTTACCTTTTATACGCGTTTCGAAGTGCAGATGCTCTGTCGACGCACGTCCGGTCCGGCCTGTCAGGGCGATGACTTGTCCCGCCTTGACGTGGTCGCCCACATTGACAAGATTCTTTGAGTTATGGCTGTAATAGGTTTCCAGACCACAGGGGTGCTTGATGCGGATAAGGTTTCCATAGCCTCCGTATTTTCCAGAGAAAACCACCTCGCCCTCGAAGGCTGCGAGGATGTTGTCGTCGGGCTTGGTCTTAATGTCGGTGCCTGAATGGTGCCGGCGTCCGCCAAAGGGACTGATGACCTTTGCACCAGGCAACGGGTAGCACCACCACTGGCCTTCAGACAGTGCTTCAGCGGTGGCGTACTGTGCATGTGCGCAGCCTGACATTAGCAGTACCAGTATTCCGATTAATGCTATTATCTTGTTTTTCATTATTTTTTTCCTATTAATAAATAGGTGTGAGCGGGTTCGTGCTCATTCTTTTTCTTCGTATTCAAAGTCTTCGTAGTCCTCTATGTCTTCTATCTCGTCGTCGTCGACATATTCTATGTCCTCGTCCTCGCCTTCGTCGGCAAGTTCCTCGGCAAAGCGTTTCATGTCCTTGTCGCGATGGACCAGCGTGTCTTCCGCCATGGCGACAGCCAGTTTGTTGCTTTCGGCGTTCAGCTCGCGCCATAGCACGTCTTTCAGTTCGTCAAGCCCCTTGTTGGCTACGGCGGAGATGAACACTACGGGAAGGTCGGTGGGAAGCGTCTCGCGTAACATGTCGATGAGCTCGTCGTCGAGTAAGTCGCACTTGGTAACGGCTAGCACGCGGTGCTTGTCCAGCATTTCGGGATTAAACTGCTGGAGTTCATGGAGTAGGATTTCGTATTCCCGTTTGATGTCGTCGGTATCGCCTGGCACCATGAAGAGCAGTAGCGAGTTGCGCTCAATGTGGCGTAGGAAGCGAAGTCCCAGTCCCTTGCCTTCAGAGGCACCCTCAATGATGCCGGGAATGTCGGCCATGACAAATGACTTGCCGTCACGATAGCCAACAATTCCAAGCGAGGGCTCCATGGTAGTGAAGGGATAGTTGGCAATTTTGGGCCGTGCATTCGAGAGCGACGATAGCAGGGTGGACTTTCCTGCATTGGGGAATCCCACCAGTCCGACGTCAGCCAGTAGCTTTAACTCCAGGATGACAGTCATCTCCTGCATGGGCTCGCCAGGCTGTGCGTAGCGTGGTGCCTGGTTGGTGGCGGTACGGAACTGGTAGTTGCCCAGTCCTCCGCGTCCTCCCTTCAGCAGTACTATTTCCTGCCCGTCATAGGTTACGTCGCAGACGTAACGCCCTGTCTCAGCATCGTAGACCACAGTGCCACATGGTACGTCGATATAGACGTCCTTGCCGTCAGTGCCATGGCATTTGTCCTTGCCACCGTTGCCGCCATGTTCGGCAAAGATATGGCGCTCATACTTCAGGTGCAACAGCGTCCAATAGTTGTGGTTGCCACGGAGTATGATGCTGCCGCCCTTGCCTCCGTCGCCCCCGTCAGGACCTCCGTTGGGGTTGTACTTAACATGGCGCAGGTGCATAGAGCCCCTGCCGCCCTTGCCCGAACGGCACATTATCTTGACGTAGTCTACGAAGTTGGATTCCATTTACAAGTTCTCGATTATTTTCTGTATGTCACCGAAGATGCGCTCCAATGTGCCCAGTCCGTTGATGTGGTAGTGCAGTCCTTCCTGCTTGTACCACTCAATGAGTGGCTGTGTCTGCGAGTGATAGACCACCAGACGTTTCTTGATAGTCTCTTCGTTGTCGTCAGCACGTCCGCTGTCTTTTCCCCGCTGTATGAGGCGCTTCATGAGCTCGTCCTCTGGTACGTCGAGTTCTATCATGGCAGCTACCTTGTCGCCACGCTCGTCCAGCATCTTCTTCAGGGCTTCGGCTTGTGGGATGGTTCGGGGGAAACCGTCGAAGATGACTCCTTTATGTCCGCGTCCGTACGAATCGTAGACATTGGCCAGGATGCTGATCATCAGTTCGTCGGGGATGAGGTTACCCTTGTCAATGTAAGACTGGGCAGTCTTGCCTAACTCTGTACCATTCTTTATCTCATTGCGCAAAACATCGCCTGTTGAGATGTGGCCTAGACCATAGTGTTCTATCATCAGGTCGCTTTGCGTTCCTTTACCTGAGCCTGGGGCTCCAAAAATTACAATGTTCTTCATTTTTATCTTTTGTTCTTGTTTATCCTGTTTAATTTTTGTCTCCTTTCCTTTCCTGTCCCAAGTATACCACAAGTCTGTCAGCAGGTCGCCCTTGCGACCCTCTACATCACTTGGCAAATGTGGCAGTTTTACTTCTCTCATCTGGTCTCTTCTTTAGTCCTCTACAAGCGTGTAAATCTCAGGCAGGTTGCGTCCCTGCTGGTCGTAGTCCAGCCCATAGCCCACGATGAAGTCGTTGGGGATGGAGAAGGCTGCATACTCTATGTCAAGGTTCTCCTCCAGTTTGCCGGGTTTGACGAATAGGGTACAGATGTGGATGCTTGCCAAATGACGCGTGCCAAGTGATTCTAACATCTGCTTCATGGTGTGTCCGGTGTCGACGATATCTTCTACGATGATGACGTGGCGTCCTGTCAGGTCTTCGTTGATACCCATCACTTTGTGAACTTTACCTGTCGATGTGGTGCCCTGGTAGGAAGCCAATTTGACAAACGATATTTCGCATGGTATCGTTATCTCGCGCATCAGGTCAGCAGCAAAGATGAACGAGCCGTTCAGTACACACAGTAGCAGGGGATTCTTTCCCTCCATGTCATGGCTGATTTGTTGTGCCAAGGCCTTTACACGCTTCTTAATTTCTTCTTCAGATATCGACGTGCGGAACGTCTTATCTTTGATTTTTACGATGTTCATTATAGACAAATGATAAAATTTGATGCAAAATTACTAATTTTTTGGCAGAAATAGGTATAGATTAGCATATTTTTCGTATTTTTGCAGGCAAATGAAGATATTTACTAGTACTCAGATACATGAGTTGGACAAATACACCATCGAGCACGAGCCTATTCCCAGTCTCGATTTGATGGAGCGTGCTGCTAAGGCGCTGACGCAGGCCATTGGCGAGATGTATAGCCCTGCAACCCGCATGGTGGTGTTTGCTGGCCCAGGCAACAATGGTGGCGACGCTCTGGCAGTGTCTCGCATGCTGATAGAGAAGAACTACCAGGTTAGCGTATTTCTTTTTAATATTAGTGGCAAATTGTCGCCTGAGTGTGAGGAAAACAAGAAACGCCTTCAGGAAGTGAAGGGCTCGCTCGAGTTTGTTGAGGTAAGGGAGGAGTTCGAGCCGCCACGCTTGGAGAAGGGTATGGTGGTTATTGACGGTCTTTTTGGCTCAGGGCTGAATAAGGCTCTGGCTGGTGGCTTTGCGTCGCTGGTAAAATACATCAATAGTTCGCCGGCTCAGGTGGTCAGCATTGACGTACCTTCAGGCTTGATGACGGAGGATAATTCGTATAATGTGTTGGCCAACATTATTCGTGCCGATGTTACACTGACGCTTCAACAGCCAAAGTTGGCATTTCTCTTCCCGGAGTATCAGCAGTTTGTCGGCAAGTTGCGTGTGCTGGACATTCGTCTGAGCCAGGAAGGAATAGAAAAGATAGATGCCGACTATTCCATTCTGGAGGAGAGCGAGGTTAGCAAACTGATGATATCTCGCAGTCCTTTTACGCATAAGGGTCAGGTAGGACATGCCTTGCTTATTGCTGGCAGCTATTGTATGGCAGGAGCTGCCGTGCTGGCGGCCAGGGCATGTCTGCGCTCAGGAGTGGGAAAGGTTACTGTGAACTCGCCCAAGCGTAACATAGCTATTCTTCAGATGTCTGTTCCTGAGGCCATCGTGCAGTGTGGCATTGAGGAGACGATATTCTCAGAGGCTGTCGATGCCGATGGCTTCGACGCCTTAGGCATTGGTCCTGGACTGGGTCAGAGCGAACAGACGGCTATAGCGTTGATATCGCAGTTGCGTCGTGCGCAGTGTCCGATAGTGGTCGATGCTGATGGCTTGAATATCTTGTCCAATCACAGGGCGTGGATGCAACAGCTGCCTCAGGGTATCATACTGACGCCACACCCCAAGGAGCTGGATCGTCTGGAAGGACATTCTGCTGATAGCTTCGAGCGTCTTACCAAAGCCCGTAACCTGGCCAAACGGCTTAGAGGCTATGTAGTGCTGAAAGGGCGTTATACTGCCATCTGCATGCCTGACGGTCATGTGTTTTTCAATCCTACGGGCAATGCAGGAATGGCCACGGCAGGCAGCGGCGACGTGCTGACGGGGCTTATCACTGGTTTGCTGGCCCGTGGCTATAGGCCGCAGGATGCTTGTATCCTGGGTGTCTATCTGCACGGACTGGCAGGCGATATCGCTGAGGACGAGATGGGTGAAGAGAGCATGGTAGCCAGTGACATCATCAGTAGCATGGGTAAGGCCTTCAAGCGTATAAAGGAATAAATGATGAAACGTTTACTGAGCCTTCTACTTGTCGGTCTGTGCCTGCCCTTGACGGCTCAGACATACTATCTTCCTAAGACGGCAGTAAGATTCCATTTGCTCATAGAGAAACAGACATATACTCCTGGCGAGTTTGCCCGCTACGCAAAACGCTACCTGCAGTTGGACCATGTCGAACAGCAGGAGCAGGTGACGCAGCGCGTGATAAGATGTGAGGTGAGCAGGTTGGGCCTGCGAGATTCCTCGAAGTGTTATACCCTTCAGCTGAAGGGGAAGGGCGAGGCCGCAGACGTACGACTTAGTGACGACGGTGTGCTGTTGTCCATCAACGATACTCCTCAGGAAGCACACGTTGGGACAGGGGTGTTTAAGGCCGCTGCTGCTGCAAGTGTCAGGGCTTCCTATCAGTCCTTTATGAATGCAGAGGCTTTGGCTGCAGGTAGCGTGGCAAAGAAGGCAGAGCTGACGGCTCAGCAGATTGTCGAGCTGCGTGAGCGTCGCCTGTTGCTGGCCACTGGTGAGGCTGACGAGATGCCTCAGGACGAACGGCAGCTGCAACTGATGCTGAACGAGATAGATAATCACTGCCAGCAGTTGACGGCTCTCTTTACAGGTACTACAAGGCGTGACACTACGGAGCAGACTGTGATGCTGTGTCCCATGAAGGAGGTGGAGCGTGAGGTGGTGTTCCGACTCTCGCATAAGCGGGGACTCGTCGACAAGGATGACCTCTCGGGCGTGCCTTTCTATATGACGCTGAAACAAACCGAGCCCTCAGCCCCTCTTGTGGTAGAGAAAAAGAAGGACGATGGCGTGTATGTCAATGTGCCAGCACGTATGTCGTTGACTCTGCAGCAGGAAGACCAGACGCTGGCAACCTTCCAGGTGCCTATGGCGCAGTTTGGCTATGTCGACTGGCGTGACGGCGCTTCCTTCAAACGCTACGTCACCCACCTGATACTGAACCCTGCTACGGGTGCCGTCGTCAAACAGTTCTCTGAGACGGCAGACAAGTAGTATTTGGGAAAGGAGGCAAAAAATAAGGAGAGTTCGCGTTGGCGAACTCTCCTTATTTTTTCTTGTCTCAATGTATTACTGAGCGAGCTTGCCGTCAGAACCAAGCACATCAACAATCTTGTGGATGTACATCTTCTTCATGCTCTCACGAGCGGGCTTCAGGTACTGGCGAGGATCGAAGTGATCAGGATGCTCTGCCAGGTACTTACGTACGGCAGCCGTCATGGCCAGACGCGAGTCAGAGTCGATGTTAATCTTGCAGACAGCGCTCTTTGCGGCCTTGCGCAGCTGCTCCTCGGGGATACCCACTGCATCGGGCAGCTTGCCACCATAGGCATTGATGGTGTCTACCTCTTCCTGAGGAACGCTTGACGATCCGTGAAGTACGATGGGGAATCCGGGGAGTTTCTTCTCAATCTCAGCGAGCACGTCGAATGCCAATGGGGGAGGAACCAGCCTGCCCGTCTTGGGGTCGCGGGTGCACTGCTCGGGCTTGAACTTGTATGCACCATGAGAAGTACCGATGGAGATAGCCAGCGAATCGCAGCCAGTACGAGTGGCGAAGTCGATTACTTCCTCGGGCTTCGTGTAGTGGCTCTCTTCAGACTGTACCTCGTCCTCAACGCCAGCCAGCACACCCAGCTCGCACTCTACTGTTACATCGTACTTGTGAGCATACTCAACTACCTGACGCGAGATTTTGATGTTCTCCTCGTAGGGCAGTGATGAACCGTCGAACATGACGCTAGAGAAGCCCATGTCGATGCAGTCCTTGCAGAGCTCAAAGCTATCGCCGTGGTCCAGGTGCAGTACAATCTCGGGATGCTCGCAGCCCAGCTCCTTGGCGTATGCTACAGCACCTTCGGCCATGTAGCGAAGGATGGTGGCGTTAGCATAGTTGCGTGCACCTTTCGAAACCTGCATGATGACGGGTGACTTAGTCTCCACGGCAGCCTGTACGATGGCTTGCATCTGCTCCATGGTGTTGAAGTTAAAGGCGGGGATAGCATAGCCGCCTGCTACTGCTCTCTTGAACATCTCGCGAGTATTTACGAGACCTAATTCCTTGTAGTTTACCATAATTTAAGATGTTAAATTGATTGTTTGAAATCTAATCTGTCTGCAAAGATAGCAATTTCTTTCTGAAAACGAGAAAGAAAATCTGTCTGATTTGCTTACTTTTCACGGTTTTTATCTTTTCTTTGTCGTTGACATGGTGTGTGATGAGAAAATGCAAAGTGCAAATAGCAAAAAAGAGAGGCTGGTGCCTCCCTTTCTTACTTCTTGCCTGAATGGCCTTTACCTTTATTTCTCAGCGGGCTCAATTAACTTCCAGATGCAGGCTGCCAGGGCACCACCTACAAAGGGACCCACGATGAATATCCACAGATTGGCCAGTGCTGTGCCACCCTGGAAGATGGCAGGAGCCAATGAGCGTGCAGGGTTCACCGACGTGCCAGTGTAGCGTATGCATACCAAGTGTACCAGTATGAGGCTTAGTCCGATGGCCAAACCTGCAAAGTTGTTTGTGGCACCGTTTGTCTTGGCTGTTGCGCCCAGCACGACGAGTACGAAGACGCAGGTGAAGATGATTTCAGCAAGCAAACCTCCCAGCATTGATACGTTGGCCTGAAGGTCGTTAGCACCAGTTCCCTCCATGCCAGGAACGTTGGCTACAAGGATGGCCAACAGTGCGGAGCCTATGAAAGCACCGATGCATTGGAACAGCATGTACATGCAGCCCTCCTTGGCGTCCATGCGTCCTGCGATGATGCATCCCAGTGTGATGGCAGGGTTGATGTGGCAGCCTGAGATGCCACCGATGGTGTAGGCCATAGCTACTACGGCCAGACCAAAGGCAAAGGCGGTTCCTACTACTGCGGGGATGTTGTTTACGGGGTCACAACCCAGGCTGACGGCAACGCCACAGCCCATTAATACGAGCACCATGGTGCCCACCATTTCGGCTAGATACTTTTTCATACTCTTTTGTTGTTTAAAGTGGTTAATATGTTACTTTTTGAACGCAAAGATAAGTATTTTATTTTACGTTTGCAAGTTTTTTTGTCTTTTTGTTTGTTTTTGTCTGCTCTTTATGTTACCTTTGCAGACATGAATAGTGAGAATCCATATATTAAGCAATTTCCTGACTTGATGTCAGGTAAGACCGTGCTGTACATTCATGGCTTTGCTTCGAGTGGTCAGTCTGGCACGGTGAAGCGTTTGCGTGAAGTGATGCCCCAGGCAAAAGTCGTTGCTCCTGACATTCCCATTCATCCTGACGAGGCCATTGCCCTGTTGCGTGGGGTGTGTCGGCAGGAGCAGCCAGCTCTTATCATAGGCACATCGATGGGAGGTATGTATACAGAACAGCTGCGTGGTTACGACCGTATATGTGTGAACCCTGCCTTGGAAATGGGTGAGACGATGAAGTCGCATGGTATGACAGGTACTCAGCAGTTTCAGAACCCTCGTCAGGACGGTGTTCAGGAGTTTTATGTGGACAAGGCGCTCATCAAAGAGTACAAGGAACAGTCGGAGCATCGCTTCGAAGGGCTTACGGACGACGATTGTAAGCGTGTATGGGGACTCTTTGGCGATGAGGATACAACTGTGGATACCTTCGACATGTTTCATACTTACTATCCTCAGGCGTTGCACTTCCATGGTGAACATCGCATGAATGACAAGTCGTTTATGCACAGCGTGGTGCCTGTCATTCGCTGGATTGACGATATGCAGGAGCATAGGCAGCGTCCTATCATATATGTCGGTTTCGAAACGCTGTGGGATGCCTACAGGAAACCTGTCTCGTCGGTGCAGAAGGCCATACGCTTGCTGATAGAACATTACCAGGTGTATTTCGTGGGGCAGGAGGACGCTACGCAATGGCTTCAGGAACATATAGGCGTGCCTGCGTGGCGTCATACTGTCTATACCTACCGTCGTGACCTGCTCTATGGCGACTACCTGATAAGTCAACAAAAAGAGGGCGACACAATGGCCACCCTCTTAGAGTATGGGTCTGACACGTTCAAGACGTGGGAGGACGTTATAGATTACTTCTCGCGTCTCGGTGGACAGTAGCATCTGCTTAATGTTGTTCTCTTTTCTCTTGTGGCAGCAGTACAACACCGTGTTGTTTCTTTCCGTCCATCATGATCTTCAGCGGACGCTCAAAGCGTACGTGACGTACGTACTCGGTCTCTTCTATGGCTGGCATCTGGTCAAGGATGGACTTCTGCAGCACTCCGTCGCCCGTATAGGTGTTGACGGTGAAATAGCCTACGCCGAACGAGGTAAGGTTCTGGAAGAAGTGGGTGCCCTGTGAGGGGTCTACATGGTAGTTCTTTAGTCCTGCTTCTACGATGACGCGTGCTGCCGAGATGTGTGGCCATTTGACGGGTATGCCCAGCCAGTAGTCGCTTGACCCCCAACGTCCAGGACCTATCAGCACGTAGTTCTTGTCCTCTGCCAGGAAGTGGCGGTTTATCTGTTCTATCTGGTCGGCTATTTGTGGGTTGTTGGCGGCTGTGAAATCGTCGCCGGCCTTGACGTATACTACATCTACGACGTCTTCCGATATGCCATGTCCCAGTGAGTTGTGTGAGCGCAACAGGCACTGCTCGTCGGGTATGGCTGCCAGGTCTTCGTCAAGTACCTGTTTGGAGTCGACGATTGGTCGGATTTGCAACAGATAGAATTCTCCCTGTCGTCCGTTTAGGTTACAGGCAAACTCTATCTCCACAGGACGGCGCATCTCCTCCGAGCCGTACTTTTGTGCCAGCTGCAGTATCTCGGGCAACGGGAAGATGCCCTGTTGTAACACGCCACAGAAACTGATGACCTTGCGTCCTCCTTCATAGATGCCGTCACGTATAATCTGGTCGGTAGGGTCGTATGTCGAGGCTATTCCCTGCAGCGACTGATCTTTGTCGGCCTCTTTTACGCGTAGGTTAAGGATGTTGAAACCGTCGTCCACCTTGAAGTCGCCTCCCACGTGGCTCATGTCGAGGGCGTAGAAGCGTGTCTGCGTCTCCTTCAGAGCCGTTTCCATCTCTGAGGTCTGAAGCACCTGTTTTGGGTGGTAGGGGCTGACGCGCAGCGTCTGTCCGCCGTCGACGATGTATTTCCCCAGGCCTAACGCCAGCGAGGCTATGCCTTCCTCGGCTAACTCGTCGCCTATTGGATAGTAATTTAATGAGCGCAGCACGCCTGAGAAAGTGGGGTAGAAGCGTGTGCCATGAGTGGTACCTACCACCTCCTGCAGTATGACAGCCATCTTCTCCTGGTCGATGACGTTCGACGTAGCTGTCATATAGGCTTTCGAGTCTTTATAGTAGACGGAGGCGTATACGGCCTTGATAGCACATGCCAGCATGCGCAGCATTTCGTACTTGTCGTCCAGATAGGGTATCATGTAGGTGGAGTATATTCCTGCGAAGGGCTGGTAGTGCGAGTCTTCGAGCAGTGACGAACTTCTGACAGCGATAGGACTCTTCACGGCGTCGAAGAAGGTGAAGAAGTCTGCTATCAGCGAGTCGGGCAGTTGGGCTTTCAGGAAGTGCTGCAGTATCTCGTCGTCCGAGGTGTCGCTCAGAGCAATAGTCCACAGGTTGTTTTGGTCCATGAACTCGTCGAAGAAGTCGGTGCACAATACTACGGTCTTAGGTATTTGCACTGTGGCGTTGTCAAACTGGTTCAGTTCGGGGTGGCGTTTGATGATATTGTCAAGGAAGGCCAGTCCGCGTCCTTTGCCACCTAATGAACCATCGCCGATGCGTGCAAAGTGGGCATAGCGGTCGAATTTCAGACGGTCGAAGACGGCCACTACACCGATGTTCTTCATCCTGCGGTACTGTACGATGGCGTCGAAGATGATTTGGCGGTGGGCGTCAACGTCCTTCAGCTTGTGCCAGGTGACGTTCTTTAGGAATGCTGACACGGGGAAGATGGCTCTGGCGCAGAGCCAGCGGCTCATATGGTTACGCGAGATGTGGTAGAGCATTGAGTCGTTGGGCACCTTAAAGATGTTGTCCTGTAGCTCTTTCAGCGAGCTCACGCGCAGTACCTCCTGCTTCGTTGTGGGGTCACGGAAGACGAAGTCGCCAAAGCCCATGTGCTCTTCTATCAGCTTGCGCAGGTCGACATTCATCTTCTTTGAATTCTTGTCGACGAAGCGGAAGCCTTCGAGCTGGGCTTTTTCCTTGTTGACAATCTCCGAGCTCTGCAGTATCAGTGGCACGTATTCGTCGCGACGGCGTATCTCGCGCAACAGCTTCAGGCCAGCCTCAGGGTCACCCTCTTCGACGTGGGCCAGACGGCCGTTGACACCCTTCAAGGGGAAACGTGTGTCGGAGATGACGCCCAGCACGTTGTCGTGGTATGTCTCGTACCAGTGCATGGCCTCTTCGTATGTCGTGGCCAATACTACCTTGGGACGTCCGCGCTTGCGCTGGGCTGCGGCATGGGGGTTCAAGGCCTCAGTCGAGAAGTTCTTCGACTGCTCAAGGATGTAGTTGTACAGGTTGGGCAGTACAGAGGAATAGAACCGTATATTGTCCTCCACCAGCAGTATCATCTGCACACCGGCCTCCTTGATGTCGTGTTCTATGTTCATCTGGTCCTCAATGAGTTTGATGATAGAGAGGATGAGGTTCGTGTTGCCAAGCCAGCAGAATACGTAGTCGAAGATGGTCATGTCTTCATGCTCAATGCGCTTGGTGATGCCATGCGAGAAGGGTGTCAGTACCACGCAGGGAATGTGGGGTGCTATGCGCTTCACGTCGCGTGCCACGCTGAAGGCGTCGTTGTCGGCATTGCCGGGCATGCATATCACCAGGTCAATGTCTGTCGTTTGTAGCACATGGTTGGCCTCTTCCGTCGTAGACACCTGCGTGAACGTAGGGGGATAGCGCAATCCCAAC
The DNA here is from genome assembly GCA_002353485.1 of Prevotella sp. UBA2742. Classification (GTDB taxonomy): domain Bacteria; phylum Bacteroidota; class Bacteroidia; order Bacteroidales; family Bacteroidaceae; genus Prevotella. The sequence continues at coordinate 11,795 of DEJS01000013.1, read as the reverse complement.
TCCATGTATTCGTCAAACAGCTTCTCGTCTATGCGACCGTCGTCTTCCAGCATGAAGGCGTCGTAGGGGTTGGCCACTATCAGAATGTTGAAGATGCGCTTTGTCATCAGGTTGACGAACGATACGTCTTTCAAGAAGAAGTTGTTGAACTCCTGGGGGATATTTGTCGTTGTACTCATTACAATACTTCTCATTAGGGTACTGCAAAGTTACGAAGAAATATCGAGAGCACCAAACATATTTTCTTTATTATGAATAAAATTTGTACTTTTGCAATCGGTATCTCTCTGTCAGACAGTGGTTCAGCTGGGTTGGGGGTGCAGGGCAGAACATTTTATGCGTTCTTTTGTGGTGCCGTTTGTGATGAACGGCTGTCAACGGAGGCTGTGCATGGGGGAAGATTGCCAAGTCGACGTGACAAATTTGAGGGTTGTTGAGACGGATGGGTGTAAAAAAGCACGTTTTCAGAACGGGCGTAGCGATATTTTCCGTTGAGACGAGACGGCGGTCAGAGTACTTTTAGTACCTTTGCATGCAAAAAGACGACGAAATGTTTCATATTTACAAAGGGTACGAGCTTGTAGAAGCCTACCATCAAATGCGTATGGGCCGCCGCTTCCATCCCAGCGGTGCATTCAAGAAAACCGTTCAGGCCGTCATAGTGGCCATAGTGACTCTACTGTTATGGAATATGCCTGCCGAGTGGTTCGGCATTGAAGGGCTGACCGTGGTGCAACAGCGTATCATTGCCATCTTTGCCTTTGCCACGCTGATGTGGGTGATGGAGGTGGTCTCGTCGTGGGCAACTTCGGTGGCCATCATCGGACTGATGCTTCTGTTCTGCTCGGACTCGGGTGTCAAGTGGATGTGCGATGCAGAACAGGTGGGCGACCTGCTTAGTTACAAGAGTGTGATGGCTACGTTTGCCGACCCCGTCATCATGCTGTTCATAGGAGGTTTCATTCTGGCCATAGCGGCTACGAAGACAGGACTTGACGCCCAGCTGGCCAGGGTGCTGTTGAAACCCTTCGGACAGAAGAGCGACAACGTGCTGCTGGGTTTCATTCTGATAACAGGACTGTTTTCGATGTTTGTGTCGAACACGGCCACGGCGGCCATGATGCTGACATTTCTTACGCCAGTGTTCCGACAGCTGCCTCCTGAGGGCAAAGGGCGTATTGCAATGGCACTGTCGATACCTCTGGCTGCCAATCTGGGTGGTATGGGAACGCCCATCGGCACACCACCTAATACCATCGCACTGAAGTATCTGAACGACCCTGAGGGACTGAACATGCAGTTGGGATTTGGCGAGTGGATGCTGTTCATGACGCCCATCGTCGTAGTACTGCTGTTGTTGGGGTGGTGGCTGTTGAAAACAATGTTTCCTTTCTCGCAGAAAACAGTACAGCTGGAGATAGAAGGCGAGATGAAGAAAAATGCCCATACCTATATCGTTATCGTGACGTTTTTCCTGACGGTGGCCCTGTGGCTGCTTGATACGGTGACAGGCATCAACTCATACACCGTGGCCCTGGTGCCCTTTGTGGTGTTTGCACTGACGGGTGTCATTACCAAACGCGATCTTGAACAGATTAACTGGTCGGTCATATGGATGGTGGCAGGTGGCTTTGCTTTGGGATACGGACTGAACGCCTCAGGTCTGGCAGCCAACGCCGTGAAGAGCATACCCTTTGGTGAGTTCTCCCCACTGCTTATATTGTTGCTGTCAGGAGCTATTTGCTACCTACTCTCTAACTTCATCAGTAACTCGGCTACGGCAGCCCTGCTTATGCCTATATTGGCTGTGGTGTGTGCTGCAATGGGTGACAAGCTGGAGTCCATCGGAGGCACACCAACGGTGCTCATCGGAGTGGCCATAGCGGCTTCGTCGGCTATGGTACTGCCAATATCGACACCGCCCAACGCCCTGGCCTACGCTACCAACTTGGTACAACAGAAAGATATGTCGAAGATGGGGCTCATTATGGGAGTGTTGAGTATGATGCTGGGATACATTGTATTGTATATTTTAGGTACTATGCACGTGCTGTAGAGACTGAAAAAGGGCTAGAATTAACAAAACGTAACCTTTTGAAGAAAATATTCGGGAATTTCCTTTGTTGTTTGAAGGAAATTCCCTATTTTTGCATTGTCAAACTAACAAAGTGACAAAATAACATACTTCTATAACTATAAATAACTATACTATGAACGTAGAGAAAATCATGCAGAGCTTGGAGCAGAAACATCCAGGCGAAGTGGAATTCCTTCAAGCTGTAAGGGAAGTGCTTGATTCCATCAAGGACGTGTACAACCAGCATCCTGAGTTTGAAAAGGCAAAGATTGTGGAACGCATCGTAGAGCCCGAACGTATCATCACCTTCCGCGTACCTTGGGTCGACGACAAGGGCGAGGTACAGGTCAACCTGGGCTATCGCGTGCAGTTCAACAGCGCCATTGGTCCTTACAAAGGTGGTTTGCGTTTCCACAGCAGTGTTAACCTAAGTATCCTGAAATTCCTGGGCTTCGAGCAGACTTTCAAGAATGCCCTTACTACGCTGCCCATGGGTGGCGGCAAGGGTGGCTCCGACTTCTCGCCACGTGGCAAGAGTGATGCCGAGATTATGCGCTTCTGTCAAGCCTTTATGTGGGAGCTGTACAAGGTTATCGGCCCCGATATGGACGTGCCTGCGGGCGACATCGGTGTAGGTGGACGTGAGATAGGCTACCTTTTCGGAATGTATAAGAAACTGACCTCCGAGTTCCGTGGTGCTACCCTCACGGGTAAAGGCATGGAATGGGGTGGCTCTATACTGCGTCCTGAAGCTACAGGCTACGGAGCCCTGTATTTCGTACACCAGATGATGCAGGAGCACGGACTTGAAATAAAAGGTAAAACAGTAGCCCTGTCGGGCTTTGGCAATGTGGCCTGGGGTGCTGCCAAGAAAGCTACCGAGCTGGGAGCTAAGGTAATCACCATCTCAGGACCTGACGGTTACATCTATGACCCTGCAGGGCTTGACGACGAGAAGATAGACTTCCTGTTGGAGCTGCGTGCTTCGGGCAATGACGTCTGCCAACCCTATGCCGACGAGTTTCCTGGCAGCCAGTTCTTTGAGGGCAAGAAACCCTGGGAACAGAAGGCCGATATTTATCTGCCCTGTGCCACGCAGAACGAGTTGAACGGCGACGATGCCGACAAGATACTGGCCCAGAATCCGCTGTGTGTAGCCGAGGTCAGCAACATGGGATGCACGGCCGAGGCCGTCAACAAGTTTATTGCTGCTCACCAGTTGTTTGCTCCTGGCAAGGCTGTCAATGCAGGAGGTGTGGCCACTTCGGGACTTGAGATGACGCAGAACTCGATGCGTATATCATGGACGGGCGAAGAGGTAGACCAGCATTTGCACCACATCATGTCAGGCATTCACGAACAGTGTGTCAAGTACGGTAAGGAGGGCGATTACGTCAACTATGTCAAGGGCGCCAATGTTGCCGGCTTCATGAAGGTAGCCAAAGCCATGCTGGCCCAGGGTGTGGTATAGCTCGGCGAAGCCAAGGTATATCGCCATGCTGGCCCAAGGCGTGGTGTAATTTGAATGTGTATTAAGAACAAGATAGCTCTAGTAGCGATATTTTTTACAATAGGTTTTACCCCGTTGCAGTCACAGGAACAGCAACAGGGTAAAGCCTCTTTCTATGCCAAGCGCTTCGCAGGCAGGCGGACAGCCAGTGGTGAGCGCATGCACAACGACTCTCTGACGTGTGCCCATCGTACCTACCCCTTTGGCACTATGCTCAGGGTGCTCAATCCCGTCAACGGTAAAAGCGTCATTGTACGCGTCACTGATCGCGGCCCCTTCGTACGTGGACGTATTATTGACCTCTCATGGCGTGCTGCCAAGGAACTGGACATTATATCCAAGGGTGTGGCTGTAGTGGTGGTTAGTAAGGTGAATAGCATTATCGTGCCTTATCTTCCTTCTGACGAGATAGAGATACCACAGCTGGAGCTGGAGACCAACGAAGCCCCAATGGGTATCAACCCCTACTGGCAGGACATGAAAAAGGACTTGCAGGAATCACGGCAAGTCCCTCAGAAAAATAATTCCCCCAAAACCTCCACCGTTGCCTCTACGTCGAAACAGTCTAATGTCTCAGCATCGAAATCGTCTAACGTTTCCGCTCCGTCCGAACGTTAAATTCCTTCATCTGTGACGTAATCTCCCTGTTGCCTTGTGTTACACCGACACGGATGACAATGCTCCCATCCTTCAGCTTTTTGTCAGCCAGGATAGAGGCCGTATAACGTATACCGCTATTGGGGGCAATACTTTCCACATGCAGATTGGGTGAAATGTGGATGTGTTTGTTACCCGTTACGTCGAACACTGTGGGCTGTACATCGTAGAGCGTTTTTGACGAGCGGTTCATCACCTCGAAAGTTACCTTACATTCTTCTCCACCGCATAGTATTCCATCGCGGTTAGCGTCAATGACACGGGCATTGCGTATCTCTATCTCAGCATTGTACTTGACATGGTAGCCAGGCTCAGTACCCTCTATAGGGGTGATGCTGCGAGGTTTCGAGGCAGAATAGGTGCCACGGCCGTCTCGAGGTCCGGGAGCATCGAAGTCGATACGGTCGTCGCCACTGTTTGTGGAGTCGTAGCCGCTGTCGTCAACGTCTCTATCGTCAGCATCTCTTTCATCGTACACCCTTTGGTTGTAGCGACTGTTTTCGTAACGGCTGTTGTCATAGCGCGACTGGCGACGTGCCTGCTCCTCATACACCTCTCGGTCGGCTGCCGAGCCTACGGCAGCTCCTACTGCTGCACCGCCTGCCATGCCAATGATGGTACCCATATTACTTCCATGACGGCCTCCTGAGATGCCACCGATGGCTGAGCCAAGGATGGCTCCGAACGTACCTCCCGTGGCGGCACCCTGTCCAGTGTAGGTTCCACATCCTGTCAGCAGTACCAACGGGCACATCAGCAATAAGATATTCTTCTTCATAATTCATTCTTCGTTTTTGGTTTTACGCTGCAAAGATAGGGATTTTCCATGAAAGAACAAGGGGAAACTCCCCATATTTGTTTAGGGAAAACCCTAAATAGTGTATGCCTGCAAAAAGGGGAACACCGCTAACGATGCTCCCCCATGGACAAATTTTTATCAATCTCAATGAAAAAATGAGCAGGTAGTGAACCTTTAGTTGAACTTCAGGATTTGACCTGGGCGTAACTTGCTGTTTTTCTTCAAGTGGTTCAGCTTCATGATAGCCTGCACAGTGGTGCCACGGTGACGGGCTATGCTATAGAGCGTCTCACCCTTCTTTACCTTGTGGAAACGAGTCTCCTGCGCATAGGAGGCTGCAGGGGCTGCATTGGCCATCTCCACATCGTCGGTGTCGTTGCTTCCGAAACTGATGGCGTTGACACCACGCAGACGAGTGGCAGCAATCGACTCCCTCTGATAACTAGACTTACGGAAGAGATAGCTGTCGTCTACTACGTCTTGGTTGCGGAAGTCGAACAACAGGGCCGGGTTCAAGGCTACGCCACAGAGGCGTGTCTCAAAGTGCAGGTGCGACCCCGTGCTACGACCAGTATTGCCACCCAGGCCTATGGGGTCGCCAGCGCGTACCTCTTGGTCTTCTTCTACCAGCTGTTTTGACATGTGGGCGTAGTAGGTCTCAAGACCGTTATCGTGACGTATAACGACATACTTGCCATATCCTCGACCTTCGTAGCGTACCACACGTACCTTGCCATCAAATGCAGCACGGATGGTATCACCAATGTAAACTTTGATGTCCAGACCCTTGTGCTGGCGATGCCAACGGGGACCAAAGTTAGAGGTCAGCACACGGCTGGTGGTGGGCATGCAGAAATTCTTCAACGAGATGCGAAACGAGTCAGGCAGCTCTGTAACCTTGCTGTGGGCGTGCAGGTTGTCCCAGTCGTCGTAAAGGTCAGCAGAGGGAGAATCGTAGCTCTCTATCTCTATCAGTCGGTGCAATGCTACACTGTCGACTGCTTTCATCGTTCTGTCAATAGGGGCTTGGCGTGCCAATAAGTCTTGACCCATCGTCGGGAGAGTACTCATCGTTGCAAAAACCAAAAATGCAATTGTCTTCAATATCTTCATATTTAATAGAGGTTTCTGTTTTGAAAAAGGAGTGTTCTGGAAACAGAACGCTGCAAAGGTACTAAAAATTTTGCAAAGGGCAAGGATGTTAACACTCTTTTTGTGTGTTTTAACACTTGTCTTGATAATTTTAAGAAATTACCCCCCAGTTAATATTGGTCTTGCGCAGTTCCTTAAGGCGTTTCCATAGTATGGAATAGCGACCTGACAGACATTGTGGGTCGTCATCGATAATGGCTTGCGCTTCGTCGCGAGCCATCTGGACTAACTGGCCATCGTGAGCAATATCAGCTATTTTCAAGTCGAAGGCCATGCCGCTTTGCTGGGTCCCCTCCAGATCGCCAGGGCCACGCAGCTTCAAGTCGGCCTCTGCGATGCGGAAACCATCGTTAGTTTCGCACATGATGTCGATGCGCTTACGGGTGTCCTCGGCTAGTTTGGAGTTGGTGACAAGGATGCAGTACGATTGTTCGGCACCACGTCCCACGCGCCCTCTGAGTTGGTGCAGCTGGGACAGTCCGAAACGCTGGGCTTCAAGTATGACCATGACCGAGGCGTTGGGCACGTTGACGCCTACCTCAATGACTGTGGTGGCCACCAGTATCTGCGTCTCGCCATTGACAAACTTCTGCATCTCGGCCTCCTTTTCAGCAGGTCTCATCTTTCCATGTACCTTGCTCAGTCTGAATTCGGGGAATACTTGTGTCAATACCTCGAAACCATCCTCCAGATTCTTTAGGTCTATCTTCTCGCTTTCTTCAATGAGGGGGAAGACAAAATACACTTGTCGCCCCATGTTAATTTGCTTGCGTATACCGTCGTAGAGCGAAGGCATAGAACGGTCAAAGACGTGCTGTGTGACGATGGGTTTGCGTCCAGGAGGTAACTCATCGATGACGCTGACGTCAAGGTCACCATACAGCGTCATAGCCAGGGTGCGGGGGATTGGGGTAGCTGTCATTACCAGCACGTGGGGCGGGTTCGTGCTCTTGCTCCACAACTTGGCGCGCTGGGCCACTCCAAAGCGGTGTTGCTCGTCGACAACCACCATGCCTAAACGGGCAAATTGTACTGTGTCCTCGATGATGGCATGGGTGCCTACGAGAATGTGAACAGTGCCGTCCATAAGACCGTCAAGAATCTCCTGTCGACGCTTGCCCTTGACAATACCAGTCAGAAGGGCCACGCGGATAGGCATGTCCTTGAGGAAATCCATAATGGTCTGCAGGTGTTGCTCGGCCAGAATCTCTGTAGGGGCCATGATACAGGCCTGGTAGCCGTTATCCAACGCAATCAACATCGACATCAGGGCCACCAGTGTCTTGCCACTTCCTACGTCACCTTGTAGCAAGCGGTTCATCTGGCGTCCGGAACCGATGTCCTTGCGTATCTCGCGGATGACGCGTTTTTGTGCTTCCGTCAATGAAAAGGGCAGGTTGTTATGATAGAAGCCATTGAACAGCTCGCCAACCCTTGAGAATACATAACCACGATATTTGCGACGCTGGTCACTGGCATATCTTAGGATGTTCAGCTGTACGTAGAACAACTCCTCAAACTTTAGTCGTAGACGGGCCTGTTCTAACTGCTTGGCGTTTTGGGGGTAGTGTATCTTTCGTAATGCTTCGTCACGCGACATTAGGTGTAGACGCTGCGTTATGAAGTCGGGCAGTGTTTCAGTTAACGGCTCTTTTAGTACGTCGAGGAGCGACTTGGTGAATCGCTCTAAGGCACGGCTGTTAAGACCGGTCTTCTTCATCTTCTCGGATGTGTTGTAGTAGGGCTGCATACCCATAGCCGAGAGCTCTAATTTGTTGGCCTCGTCCATATCAGGATGTACTACCTGTATGCGTCCGTTGAATACTTGTGGACGTCCAAAAACGATATACTCCGTCCCTATCCTATACTTTTTGATGACACTTTCTGCGTAGTTAAACCATGTGAGGTCCATCACTTTGCCTGAACCGTCAGTGAAATGGGCTACGACGCGTTTCTTACGTGGCCCCATCTGAAATGTTTCAAACGAGAGGATGCGGCCTTTCACCTGTACGAAGGGCATGTCGCCTGTCAGCTCGTGGATGCTGTATACCCTCGAGCGGTCTACATGTTTGTAGGGATAGTACTCCAGCAAGTCACCAAAGTTGTTGATGCCCAGCTCGTCGCTGAGCATCTTTTTGCGCTGGGGGCCCACCCCTGGCAGATATTGGATGTCTTGTTGCAGTATATCAGTCATCCTAACAGTGTTTCAGCAATTTTTAGGTCGTATGGAGTGGTAATCTTGATATTTTCGCGGTTGCCGTCGACAAGTCCGACGGGGTGGCCTAAGGCTTCCACCACACTGGCATCGTCTGTAAAAGCATCGCTGTAATCCTGTTTGTATGCTGTCTTCAGCAACTGTATGTCAAAAACCTGCGGGGTTTGTACCAGTCGGTAGTCACTACGTGGCTTGGTGCCTTCCGTCACATGTCGCAGTGTCTCCACTACAGGAATGACAGGAATGACAGGTCCCTGTTCATGTGCGAACGTATAACAGCGCCTGATGACATCAATGCTGACAAAGGGACGCACGCCATCATGCACGCCCACCACGCCCTTTTCATTGTCGGGAATGAGGCCTAGTCCATTCTTCACAGAGTGGAAACGCGTCTCGCCACCATCAGCAAGCAGGTACTCCTCAGTAAAGTCTTGCTTCAGGCACAACTCCCTCCAGTATTCCTGTTGTGTCTTTGGCAGCACGAGTATGATCCCCAGAGTGGGGGAGTAGTTGCGAAAACGTTCTATGGTGCGCATCAGCACAGGCCTGCCTCCGATGGGCAGGAACTGCTTGGGAATGTCTGATCCCATGCGCAGTCCTTTGCCACCAGCGACAATAATGATGTAGTCCATCAGTTTAAATCTGAGTTATCCGAAAAAACTATTTTGCCATCAAGTGTTTGTAACGCATGCCCTCGGCTATTTGGTCGGCGGTTTGCTGATTTTTCAGTTGAGTGAGCAGCTCGTAGGCAAAGGGAAATGCAGCGGCAGGTCCCTCACCTGTGGTGATGTTGCCGTCTACGGTGACGAGGTCGGCAGTATAGGTGGCCTCTGTCAACGCCTGTTCGAAGCCGGGATAGCAGGTGGCGCGCTTGCCGTCGAGGATGCCTAAGGGAGCCAGCACGACAGCTGGCGAGGCACAGATAGCTGCCACCTTCTTGCCTGCTGCGGCATGGTCGACAACAGCCTTACAGACCCCCTTGTGTGCATGCAGGTTAGAGGCTCCTGGCATGCCTCCAGGAAGGAACAGTAGGTCTGCATCCGAGAAATCGCCCTGCTCAAACATGATGTCGGCCTCGATGTTGACGCCATGGGCGGTCTGCACCAAGGGAAAGTCGCTGATGCTCACTGTGGTTACATCCAATCCGCCGCGACGCCACACGTCGACGGGGATGAGGGCCTCGATATCTTCGAAACCGTCTGCCAGAAATACATATACTTTTGCCATAAATAACTTTACTTGAATATCAGTTAGTTCGTAAATTTTTATTTCAGACACTCTAAATACTGTCGGATGGTTTCCTTGAAGCCTAAGTATAGGGCGTCGCAGATGAGTGCATGGCCGATGCTGACCTCGTCGGTCCAAGGAATCCGTTGGTGGAAGTAGCGCAGGTTCTCTAACGACAGGTCATGGCCAGCGTTGAGCCCCAGACCGATGTGACGGGCCTCCTCTGCTGCTGCTACGAAGGGCGCGATAGCAGCCTCACGGTCCTGTGCATAGCCTGAGGCGTAGGGCTCTGTGTATAGCTCCACGCGGTCGGCTCCGCAGGCCTTGGCTCCTTCTACCATGCGGGGGTCGGCATCGACGAAGATACTAACGCGTATGGAGGCCTGCTTGAACACTTTACAGATGTCTGTCAGGAATGCGCGGTGCTCCAGCGTATCCCAGCCGTGGTTCGACGTTATCTGGTCGTGACCGTCAGGAACCAGCGTTACCTGTGTTGGCAATACTTCTAACACCAATTGTGTAAACGAGTCGATGGGATTGCCCTCAATGTTGAATTCTGTCTTTACCAGTGGTCGAAGGTCTCTTACGTCTTGATAGCGTATGTGCCGTTCGTCTGGTCGGGGATGGACGGTGATGCCCTGTCCGCCAAAGCCTTCTACGTCCTGTGCTACACGCAGTACGTCGGGATTGTTGCCACCGCGAGCATTGCGTAGAGTGGCCACCTTATTGATATTAACACTAAGTTTTGTCATTTTTCTGTGTCGTTTTAATGCTTTTACACTAAGATTTATTACCTTTGCATCGGCAAAGTTACGAAATAATTGTCAATAAACAACGAAAAAGGCTTAAAAAATGACGACCACGCGAAAACTTCAGTTCGCCATCTTTGGCAACACCTACCAACCTAAGAAGTCGGCATCGGCCCAGAAAATACTGGCATGCCTTGCTCAGCATAGGGTCGAGGTGCTGATGGAACAATCGTTTTACGAGTTCTTGACCGTCGACCAGCAAATTATGGTAGATGGTGTGCGCATCTTTGACGGCGACAGTTTTGAGGCCGACTTCGCCATCTCGATGGGTGGCGACGGTACGTTCCTGCGTACTGCCAGCATGGTGGGCCACAAGGAAATACCCATACTGGGCGTAAATACGGGGCGACTGGGCTTCCTTGCCGACATCAATGCAAACGACATAGAACATACCGTCGAAGCCCTCTGTCAAGATGACTATAGTGTGGAGACACGTGCCGTCATACAGGTGGAGACCAATGGCGAACCCCTGCAGGGCTATCCTTGTGCGCTGAATGATGTGGCTATCCTCAAGCGCGACAATGCCTCGATGATTACGATTCATGCCTGCATCAATGGCGAGACGCTGACCACCTATCAGGCTGACGGACTCATCATGTCCACGCCTACAGGCTCTACGGCCTATTCGCTGTCTGTAGGCGGCCCCATCATAGTGCCCGGCACTCATGTGTTCTCGCTGACGGCGGTAGCTCCCCACTCGCTGAACGTGCGCCCAATCGTCTTCTCAGAAGACGCTGTCGTCGACCTGACGGTAGAGACGCGCTCGCACAATTTCCTCGTGGCGCTGGACGGGCGTAGCGAGAAACTGCCCGACTCCACGCGCCTCACCCTGCGCAAGGCTCCTTACCGCGTACAGGTCATCAAGCGCTCAGGCACCCGCTACTTCCACACCCTCCGCGAGAAGATGATGTGGGGTGCCGACCAGCGCCATTGACGGCTCTCCCACTACACACAAACGGTACTTACTACTACGAATTACGTGAATTTCTAAAACAACGGATTTCACGGATTACACGGATTTTGTTTTTTATTACGAATTACACGAATTTGGCGAATTTTTAAATACAACGGATTAAATAGCCTTTGATAATCAGCGGCTTGTAAAATTCGCGTAATTCGTGTAATTCGTAGTAGTATATTGATTCTAAATTCGCATAATTCGTAGTAGTATATTGGTTTCAGTTGTTATGAGTTTTTTTTCCTTTGTGTGCCTGTGGATTTCTTTTTTGGTAGTGAGGAAAGTTATGTTTCCAACTTGGGTACTTATGTTTCCAAGTTGGGTACAGTTGTTTCTAAGTTGGGTACATGTGTTTCCAAGTTGGAAACTGACTTTTCCTGATTTCACTAGA
>DEJS01000016.1:87406-89989 GCA_002353485.1 Prevotella sp. UBA2742 | reverse complement strand
CAGAAGAAAATGGATGAGGGGCTTCAGGGGGCTGCCCTCGACTATGCCTGCCAGGAGTTCTTCATGCACTATGCAAAACTGTGGCTGGAATATCCTACCCTTGACCTAAAGAAGGCGTTGTACCTGACTGACGTCCATTCAATCGCCCAAAACCGCGTCAATGTCATCGTGACACTCTTCGACGACTGGTACAGGCTCTTCAACGTGACTGACGGGAAACTCTATCTCGCACCAGAGAAGCGCGTGCAGATCTGGTGATATATATTTCATAACAGAGGGACGGTTCTTTTGTTATCGTGCTGTGATAACGAAAGAACCGTCCCCGTGTATGTTCCGAAGTCCTAAGTGTGAGTCTATCACAGAGGACAGAATAGAGTCGAATTTGTCCAAAACGAAAAATATTCCGCCAAAAGCGGTGTTTTTCTCAGATTTATTTGTACTTTTGCCATGTCATTGATGATTTTNNTGACATGGCAAAATCCTGGGCAATATTTTGTTACTCAGGAACTTAAAAAGGAAGTTAAACTAAAGTGCTGCGGAATTTAGGAAAAAAGAGCTGCGGCTTGTGCGCGGGCGGGTTTCCCTGTGTCGGTAAGGGGTATGGCGTCGACGTGAAGGTAGCGCCGTGGCTGCCAGTAGCGTGGCAGCACGTCGCGACAGATGCGGCGCACGGCATCGAGGTCGGCATCCTGGGTGAGCAGCACCAGCTGTTCGCCCAGACGGTCGTCAGGGGTCTTGCTGACCAGGAAGGGCTGAGCCAGATGCGGCTGCAGCAGCAGCTCTACCTGTTCTATCTGTATCTTGATGCCCCCGGAGCAGCAGACGTTGTCGCGACGCCCGAGGATGCGGAAGCGTCCGTCGGGACGTAGCTCGGCAATGTCGTTGGTCTGCAGCGGCCCGTCGTGGACGGCCGGGGCGTCGATGACGAGACAGCCGTCGGCATCCTGCGCGAGGGTGACGCCCTGGAAGGGGGTGTACCACGGTGAGGCGTCGGGGCCGTTAAGCGGCCGCAGGGCGATGTGCGACAGCGTCTCTGTCATGCCGTAAGTGCTCCACACATGGTTGGGGAAGGAGGCCAGCTGGCGCGCCATGTCGTCGTGGACGGCACCACCGCCAATGATGAGGTGGCGCACCTGACGGAGTCGCTGACGGCCCGAGGGGTCGTTCAGCAGGTTATAGACCTGAAGGGGCACCATGGCGGCAAGGTCGATGGGGCCGTCCCACTCAGGGGTGCCTTTGGGTTCGACGCTGACCAGACGGAGTCCGCAGGTCAGTGCGCGCACCACCATCATCTTGCCCGCTATGTAGTCGAGGGGCATGCAGAGCAGTGCGCTGTCGCCCTCGTGCAGTCCTAAGAACCGACAGGTGATGCGCGCCGAGGCCTGCATGCGGCGTTTCTCGACGAGCATGGGTTTGGGACGACCCGTGGAGCCGCTGGTATGTACCAGCAGCGTGGGACTGGAGTCGTGCCACTGGGCTAAGAATGACTGGAGATCCATAGGCGGGCATTACGTATTTCCAGGGGCATGGGTATGTTGTCGGTAAAGAGCTGTCCGGTGCCCAGCCCTTGCGGGCGGCTGATGGCGGGACCGTAGACGTGGCTGCAGAACTGGGCGATGGCAGAGAGTCCGACGTTGCTCTCGAGGGCTGACGTTATCCATGAGCCTATCTGCATGCTACGGGCTATGTCTATCCACTCGCGACAGCCTGCCATGCCACCGTGCAGCGAGGGCTTGAGCACGATGTAGCGTGGCCGTATGATGTTCAGCAGCTGGCGTTTCTGCTCTGGGTCGTTGACGCCGATGAGCTCTTCGTCAAGTGCTATGGGCAGCGGCGACTCGCGGCAGAGGTCGGACAGCATGCCCCACTGTCCGGCACGTATGGGCTGCTCAATGGAGTGCAGGGCATACTGTGACAGCAGCTCCAGCCGGTAGAGCGCCTCGTCAGGCGTAAAGGCTCCGTTGGCATCGACGCGCAGCTCGACGTCGAGAGGCCCGAAGCGCTGGCGTATCTGCTTGAGCAGGGCCAGCTCGGAGTCGAAGTCGATGGCACCAATCTTCAGCTTGATGCAGCGAAAGCCTTGCTCCAGCTTCTGCTCTATGCGCTGGCGCATCTCGTCGAAGGTGCCCATCCACACCAGCCCGTTGATGGGTATGCCCTCCTCGCCACGGCTGAAAGGGGTATCGAAGAGCTGGGGGAGCCCGCCTTGCGAGTGTGGCGTTGCGTGGAGCGAAAGCCATGCCGTCTCCAGCCCGAAGAGCATGGAGGGGTAGTCGCGCAGGTCGTCATAGGGTATCTGGCCGGTCTGCTGCACAATGTCGCAGAAACGACGCAGGACGGACTCGTAATCGGAGATGTCGTCGCAGCTGAGCTTTGGCAGGGGAGCACACTCCCCTACTCCTGTCCGCTCTCCATCGGACATCGTGACAAGCCATATACGGCGCTCTGTGTACACACCACGGCTGGTGCCGGCAGGCTGGCGGAAATGGAGCATACGCTCCTCTATATTTACTTTTATTGACATGATAATATATTATTGAATTGTATCGGGTTTAAGACAGAGTAACGTTGAAGACATAGTAA
>DEJS01000016.1:0-87287 GCA_002353485.1 Prevotella sp. UBA2742 | reverse complement strand
AACATAATAACAGATTGAAGACATCGTAGTAACATATTTAGAGGTGGGGTTAGGTGAATCGTTTGCGGTAGATGCGGTATTTGCGCTTGAACTGCAGCTCTTCTGAACCAAAGTTGATAAGTAGTCCGTTGTCTATACCTGTGGCTGTAAGATAGTTTACCAGTTGAACCTCATGTGCCATGTGCAAGGAGTTGACGGCTTTCAGCTCCAATATCAGCATGTCTTCCACAACAATATCGGCCTTGAACTCGCCCACCAGAACGCCTTCGTAATAGACGTTGATAGGCATCTCCACCTGATACGCCAAGCCTTGCTTTCTCAGTTCCACCAGCATGGCATTCTTATATACCGTCTCCAAGAACCCCGGCCCCAAATGACTGCGTATATTCTTAGAACATTGCATGACCGTACGTATCATCAATTCAATATCCATCATAAACAATTTTATTTGTTATTATGCTACTCTTTCTTTAATCTGTTAATATGTTACTATGTCTTTATCTGTTATTATGTTACTCTGTCTTTAATCTGTTAATATGTTACTATGTCTTTAATCTGTTAATATGTTACTATGTCTTTAAATTGTTAATCTGTTATTATGTCTTAAATCAGTTACTCTGTCTTACGGTATCTGCGGGTATTTATCGAAGTCGGGCTTGCGCTTCTCCAAGAAGGCACGGCCGCCCTCCTGGGCCTCGTCGAGAAAGTAGTAAAGCATGGTGGCGTCGCCTGCCAGCTGCTGTATGCCGGCCTGGCCGTCCAGCTCGGCGTTCAGTCCGGCCTTTATCATGCGCAGTGCCAGGGGCGAATGGAGCATCATCTGGCGGGCCCAGCTGACGCATTCGTCCTCCAAGTCAGCCAGCGGCACCACCTTGTTGACCATACCCATCTGTAGCGCCTCCTGTGCGGTGTACTGACGGCACATAAACCATATCTCGCGGGCTTTCTTCTGACCTACGATGCGTGCAAGGTAGCTGGAGCCGAAGCCGGCATCGAAGGAACCCACCTTGGGACCGGTCTGTCCGAAGATGGCATTCTCGGACGCTATGGTCAGGTCGCACACCAGATGCAGCACATGGCCGCCACCGATGGCATAGCCGTTGACCATGGCAATGACAGGCTTGGGCAGACGGCGTATCTGCATCTGCACGTCGAGCACCGACAGGCGGGGCACACCCTCGTCGTCGATATAGCCGCCACGGCCTTTCACATGCATGTCGCCACCTGAGCAGAAGGCGTGCTTGACATCCTCCGGCCGTTGTCCTTCAGGCACCTCGCTCATGGCTCCCGTGAGCAGCACCACACGGATGCGCTGCAGCTCGCGCACCTGGGCAAAGGCCTGACTCAGCTCCAGCGTCGTCCGCGGCGTAAAGGCGTTGCGATAGCGCGGACGGTTGATGGTAATCTTGGCGATGCCCTCATACTCTTCGAAGCGTATCTCTTCGAACTTCCTAATCTCTTTCCACTGTCTCTTTTCCATACGTTATTCTATTTTTTCCCGCAAAGGTACTAAATATTATTGAAGAAGAGGTTGGCCATTAGAGGTTTTTTCACTATCTTTGCATCCGTAAACCTAAAAGCTCGACAGATATGCTACAGATACGCTGCAAGAATACGGGAGTGACGAAATCGTTTCAAGAGGGCACGTCGCTGCTCGACATCTATCAGGAGTTTCAGGACGACATCCGGCTGCCCTACCCCGTGGTGTCGGCAAAGGTGAACAATGTGTCGCAGGGACTGAAGTTCCGCGTCTACCAGAACCGCGACGTAGAGTTTCTGGATGCCCGCGAGGGCAGTGGCCACCGCGTCTACGTACGCAGCCTCAGCTTCGTGCTCTACAAGGCCACGCAGGACCTCTTTCCTGGCTCGAAACTGTTTATTGAGCACTCGCTGAGCCGAGGCTACTACTGTAACTTCAAGAAACGCCACGGCGACACGCTGACGTCGGACGACGTAGAGCATATCAAGACGCGCATGCAGGAAATCATTGCCCTGGACATGCCCTTCCGCCGAACACAGGTACCCATAGAAGAAGCCATACGCGTGTTCAGCGAGCGCGGATTCTCAGACAAGGTGAAACTGCTGGAGACCAGTGGCCAGGCCTATACCGACTACTACACGCTGGGCGATACCGTAGACTACTACTACGGTCCGCTGGTGCCCTCGGCCGGATATATCACGGTGTGGGACCTGGAGCTTTACGAACAGGGACTGCTGTTGCGTGTGCCCGACTGGAACGACCCGTCGAAAGTGGCCGAGAAGGTGGACATGCCCAAGACCTTCGGGATGTTTGCCGAGAAGACACGCTGGGACATCATCATGCGTCTGTCGAATGCCGGCGATGTCAACCGCGCCATACAGCGCGGCTACGCCTCGGAACTGATACAGGTCAGCGAGGCCCTGCAGGAAAAGAAGATAGTACAAATAGCCGAGGACATCAACACGCGTTTCCACCAGAAGGAGCACCCCGTGCGCATTATCCTCATCACGGGGCCCTCGTCGTCGGGCAAGACGACGTTCTGCAAGCGTCTGTCGGTACAGCTGCTGGCATGCGGGCTGCGCCCGCTGTCGGTATCGACCGACGACTACTTTGTGAACCGTGTGGACACCCCGAAGCTGCCCAACGGCGACTACGACTTCGACAACATAGAGACCGTGGAGTATGCGTTGTTGGAAGACCATCTGCAACGGCTGATGGACGGCGAGCGTGTAGAGGTGCCGGAGTACAACTTCTCCACCGGTCTGCGCGAGTGGAACGGCAAGAAGCTCAAACTGTCGAATGACACGGTGCTCATCATTGAGGGCATCCATGCGCTGAATCCCCTGCTGACAAAGAAGATTGACGACTCGATGAAGTACAAGATATACATCTCGGCACTGACCAGTATCTCACTCGACGACCATAACTGGATTCCTGTACGCGACAACCGGCTGCTGCGCCGCATCATTCGAGACTACAACAAGGGGGCTTTCACCGCCCGCGAAACCATCAGCCAGTGGAAGAACGTGTGCGAAGCCGAAGACCAGTGGATATTCCCCTATCAGGAAACGGCCGACGTGATGTTCAACTCGGCGCTGAACATTGAGTTTGCCGTGCTGCGTACCCATGCTGACATCATTCTGCAGTCGGTACCCCGCAACTGTCCAGAATATGCCGAGGCTCACAGGCTGCTGAAGTTCATCCATTACTTCCTGCCGGTATCCGACAAAGAGATACCGCCTACGAGCATCATGCGCGAGTTCGTAGGCGGCAGCAGTTTCAAGTTCTAATGCGAGAGCGAACTGTAGTAATCCTTCATGGCACGCTCGTCAGTAGCGGCATCTGTGAAGGCTTCCAAAAGGACTGGACGGTCGCTATCCATATATAGTAAGGTGTCCATGGCCCGTTGCAGATGCTGCATGTCGCGGACCTCCAGATAGCGGATGTCATTCTGCCGGCAAATGCCCTCGGCCGTGGCCGGATGTGCTGCAGCGACTAATTTGTCACGGGCAGGACTTTGGTTCAGTCCTGGCAGCATATTGAAGATACCACCGCGTCCGTTGTTCAGCAACAGGATACGCAGGTTGCCCCGAAGGTTCTGATTCCACAGGGCATTCTGGTCGTAGAAGAAGCTAAGGTCGCCCAATACACAGACCACCTTGTCATCGGTCACGACTGAGAAACCTGCTGCCGTGGAGAGCGAGCCCTCAATACCATTCACGCCACGATTGCACCATACGGGATGCTGTGCATAGATATTGGCCAGCCGGATAGCCGAGCTGTTGCCGTAATGAATGGGGACATCATCGACTGTATTTTCCAGACATCTCACTACCGCCATCTGCGAATAAGGGGGCTCATAAGCCTCCACTTTCTGCCTGACGTATGTGAGCAACTGGTCCCACAGACTGACAAACGGATGGGGATGGGGCTGCTGCTCAAGCATGAAACGCACCTGGTCGGCCACCACGTCACCATCGCCCTGCACGACATGAGTCAGATTCAGGAATGTGTCTGCAGGCTGACCTGTGGCATTTACCAGCCAGGTCTGCTTGGCCTTACGAAGGAAGTGTTTCAGCCGCTTGCTGACGATGGAGCCCCCGGTATAGAGGACAAAGTCGGGCACGTATCGTTCGTCGTCGGCAACGAGCATGGCGGCTTCATCCATCAGCGGATTCCATGGTTGTCCGGCTATCAGCATGGGGCGCTTGCTATGTATAAACATCCGGACCACATGACTCAGCACATGAGGGGCCATCGAGGCTGGGGTGAGTTCTATCTTGCGCTCATCGGGTAAGGTTGCAGTGGTGAAATTGAAGAGTGGTTCGGTGATGGGCACATTGACATGCACAGGGCCGGTTTGCGCCATCAGAGCCTCGTTGACCAGACGGTTGCAGTACCAGCGCGACTCCTCATCAAGAGGTTCGGGCAGCGTGACCGCCTTGACGACAAAGCGCCCCAGGGCATCAGGCTGCGGCAGCGTCTGTCCGTCCTGCTGATCTATCCACTGTGGCGGCCTGTCAGCAGATACCACCACCAATGGCCGATGCTGATAGTAGGCCTCGGCCACGGCAGGAGCCGTGTTGAGCAAGGCCGTGCCCGAGGTGACACATACCACTACAGGAGCGTTGACGGCTTGCGTCATGCCCAAGGCGTAGAAAGCAGCCGAACGTTCATCTGTAACGGGGAAACATTGTATATCCGGACACTCGTTCAGGTTATGCACGATGGGTGCATTCCTGCTGCCCGGGCACACCACAGCATGGCGCACGCCATGTGCCACCAACAGGCTGGTCAGTATGTTTACATTCTCTTTATCTGAATACATCTCCCCTCCCTCTTCTGTTATTCTGTTATTATGTCTTTAAAACCTGTTATTATGTTATTATGTCTTTAAAAAAGTTACTCTGTCTCCACCACCACGCGACGCATGGTGTCCATCTTGGTCTCTGTCTCCTGCCACTCCTGCTCTTCCTTACTGTCGCACAGCAAGCCTCCACCGGCATACAACTTATAGGCGTCAGCAAAGAGCTGCATACAGCGCAGAGTGACAAAGAGGTGTGTCTTGCCGTTCAGTGCCAGCGGCCCCATTAAACCACTATAGTAGGTACGCTCATGGTGCTCATTACGCAGTATGAAGCTGAAGGCTTTGTGCTTGGGCAATCCACAGACAGCAGGTGTGGGATGAAGGGCAAACAGCAGGTCACCCATGCGCGCACTGTCTAATAAGGTGAAACGGAAGTCGCTCCGAAGGTGTGCCAGATGTCCGGCACGGGCCGTGTAGGGACCGTCTTCGGTGAAGTCAGAAGTAAAATGTTCCAGCTGTCGGGTGATGTAGGTGGCCACGTAACGCTGCTCCTGCAGGTTCTTGTCGCTCCACAGCACCTCGTCGGACCACGGCATGGTACCAGCCAGCGCCATGGTCTGCCAGCGACCATCGATGCCCGAAAGCAGCGTCTCAGGGGTAGCCGTCAGCCACATGCCGCTTTGTGGGGTGTACACCAAGGCAACAAACATACGCGGATACAGCTGGCAAGCCCGATGGAACAGCGTCAAGGGGTCATCGGCCGACGTCTTAGGCAGTATGGTGCTACGCGACAGCACCAACTTCTGGAAGTCGCCATTCTTCAGATGAGCATGGAAGTTCAAGAAGTCTATATGATAGTTCTCACGCCCGTCATCATTGGGGATAGTCCCTATGGAGGGCAACTCGACGGCATCGCTGGCGGCGGTATTCCCATCGGGTTCTATCAGCAGTATGGGACGTTCTGCCGTAGCAGCAAAAGGGGCTATGACAAAGCCCTGCTGGCTGCTGAGAGCCTGAAGCGAGGGAAAAGTGCGGACTGCACCAGCCACACGCTTATAGTCGCGGGCATACGGCAAACGATAAAGAGCAAAACCCTGGGTCATGGTTTCTTCTGCTTGATAATGTAGTTGGTGACACGAACCGAGCTGATGAGTTCGCCTGCCGTATTCTTGATATCTACGGTCCATACATGCAGCGTGTTGCCACGGTGCTGCAGCCGTGCATAGGCTGTCACCGTGTCGCCTTCCGATACAGCCTGTACATGCGAGCCACTAACCTCGATACCTACACAGGCGCAGTCCGGGCATAATGCCGACGACCCTACGCCTGCCACGTTCTCGGCCAGCGCCAGCGAGGCACCGCCGCTGAGGAATCCAAAGGGTTGACGGTTACGCTCGTCGACCTTCATACGCGCCATACAAGTATCGTCCTCGGGAGTGGATAGAAATTCCATGCCGAGGGCGGTACTTAAATTGGGTTTCTCGTATATAATCTGGTTGATTCTTGTTACGTCCACTCTTGCTAACTTTACTTAAACAACGAGTACTCAGGTACTGACCATGCCAGGGCTGCAGCACCCAGCACCTCACGCTCGTGGTCGCTCAGCGACGATACGATAATACGGATTTTACCTCGAGAATTAGGGAACACATGTTCGTCGAACGACTGTTTCATGGGGTTAGTAAGCCATTTGCCGGCATGCGAAATGCCGCCGGTAAGGATGATGGCCTGCGGGTCGACCACAGACGCATAGTTAGCCAGACCAATGCCCAACAGATAGCCTGTACGACGGTAGGTTTCTATAGCTAATGCATCACCTTGTTCGCAGCAGGCTGCTATGGTACGAGGAGAGAGCTTGTCAAGCTCGCGCATCACTGACGGCGTGTCGCTCTCGGCCATCAGTTCCTTAGCCGTCTGCACAATACCCTTGGCAGCACAATAGGCTTCTATACAGCCTTCCTTGCCACAACCACACTTGCGTCCATGGTCTATCAGACAAACATGCCCAAACTCGCCTGCGAAACCGTTATAACCTTTATGGCCCTTACCTCGCGAGAAGAAACAGCTACCCAGACCGACACCCAGACTGATGACCACAAAGTCTTCCATGCCGTGAGCCATGCCGTAGTTGTATTCGCCAAGTGCTGACACATGGGCATCGTTAGCCACAGCAACGGCCATGCCCAGTCTGTCGCGCAACATGGCAGCCAGAGGTATCACGCCCTTCCAAGGCAGGTTGGTAGCATTGACGATACTACCCGACAGGAAACTGGCACTGGGACAGCTGATGCCTACCGAACGAACACTCATAAAGCCACCGTTGGCCTCCATGAGTTCAACCATCTTCTCTGAAAGATAGGCTACGAAATTATTGATATCAGGATAGTCGGTTGTCACGAATGTCTCCTCAGCAATGATGTCGCCACGAAGGCCAACAATGGCATACGTCGTACGATCATTACTGATGTCTATGCCCATTACGCGTGATTTAATTTCTTCTTCCACCATAGTTTCAATAATTGTTAGTTAAAATCGCTCCTTTCATTCATACTATTTAAATAAAGAATACTCTTCCACCTCCCAGGCCAGAGCACTGGCACCCAGCAGGTCCATCTCGCCTTCATCCAGCGCCGAGGTCAGGAACTTAGCCTTGCCTTGAATATTGCGGAACACATGTTCGTTGAACGACTGTTCTGTAGGCTCAAGCAAGAAGTCGTCGGCATGCATCACCTTACCGGTGAAGATGATGGCCTCGGGGTTTACCACCGACGCATAGTTGGCCAAGCCGATTCCTAGAATCTCGCCCGTGCGGCGCATGGTTTCCTTGGCCAGTTTGTCACCCTCCTTGCAACATTCCACAATAAACGAATACTCCAATGGGTCTGCATCTCTCATCATCGAAGGCTCCTGGCTTTCGGCCATCACCTCTTTTGCCGTCAGCACGATACCCTTTGTCGAAGTGTACATCTCCAGACAACCTTTGTTGCCGCATCCACACTGGCGGCCGTCAATCTTGATACAGCTGTGCCCTATCTCTCCCGTGAAGCCACTGCCTCCCATGTGGGGCTGACCGTTAGAATAGAAGCAACTGCCCATGCCACTGCCCAGCGTCACCAGCACAAAGTTCTTCAGCCCGTGTGCAGCACCATAGACGAACTCGCCAATAGCCCTGACGTGAGCGTTGTTTCCCAGTGCGACAGCTAATCCCAGACGGTCTCTCAACATCGCCGCCATGGGCACTACACCCTTCCAAGGCATATTCGGAGAATTCACAATACTACCCATCAGGAAGTTTCCACTGGGAGCACTGATACCTACCGAGCGCACCGTCTCGTAGCCGCCGTGTGTTTCTACCATGTTAATGATACTCTCGCTCAGACGAGAGGTATAGTCAGCCACATTAGGATTGTCGCCTGTCAGGAAACTTTCCTTCACCAAAATATTACCACGAATGTCAACCACGGCAAGGGTAGTAGTTTCCTTCTCAATATCGACGCCTACGACACGGGTTTTCAAGTTTGTATGTGTCATCGTTATTGTTACAAGTGTATGCGGTTAGTATTAAACAGCGACAAATATAGTAAGTTTTTTCCGAACGGCCAAACTTTTTCGGCTCTTTTTCGCTACGTTTCACTTTTTTTTCGTACCTTTGCGGCGTAAAGTGAAAAGAAAGAAAAACAAGATATGAACGTTTTAGAACTTAGCGAACAAGAAATCGGCAGACGCGAAAGTCTGCAAGAGTTGCGTCAGATGGGTATAAATCCCTATCCTGCAGCAGAATATCCTACCAATGCTTTTTCCACCGAGATACGCGACAGTTTCGTTGACGATGCCGAGCCCCGTCAGGTGTGTATCGCCGGTCGTATGATGAGCCGACGCGTCATGGGAAAGGCCGCCTTTGTCGAACTGCAAGACTCCAAGGGGCGCATACAGGTATACATCACCCGTGACGACCTCTGTCCTGACGATAACAAGGACCTGTACAACGTAGTCTTCAAGAAACTATTAGACATTGGCGACTTCATCGGCATCAAAGGTTTTGTGTTTCGCACCCAGACGGGCGAGATTTCCGTACACTGTCAGGAACTCACCCTTCTGTCGAAGGCCCTTAAGCCCCTGCCTATTGTCAAATACAAGGACGGCGTGGCCTACGACAAATTCGACGACCCAGAGCTGCGCTACCGACAGCGCTACGTCGACCTTGTGGTCAATGACGGCGTAAAAGACACCTTCCTACAGCGTGCCACCGTCATACGCACCATTCGCAAAGTCCTGGACGAAGCAGGGTACACCGAGGTAGAGACCCCTACCCTTCAGATGATTGCCGGCGGAGCCTCGGCACGTCCCTTCATCACCCACTTCAATGCCCTCGACCAGGACATGTACATGCGTATTGCCACAGAGCTCTACCTGAAGCGACTCATTGTGGGTGGCTTTGAGGGTGTCTACGAAATAGGCAAGAACTTCCGCAACGAGGGTATGGACCGCAACCACAACCCTGAGTTCACCTGCATGGAGCTCTACGTACAGTATAAGGACTATAACTGGATGATGTCTTTCACCGAGCGACTGCTGGAGACCGTCTGCATAGCCGTCAACGGCAAACCTGAGCGTGAGATAGACGGACAAATAGTATCTTTCAAGGCACCCTACCGCCGTCTGCCCATCCTCGATGCCATCAAGGAGAAGACGGGTTTTGACTGCAACGGCAAAACAGAAGACGAAATCCGACAGTTCTGCCTCTCCAAGGGTATGGAGGTCGACGACACCATGGGCAAGGGCAAACTTATTGACGAACTCTTCGGTGAGTTCTGTGAGGGAACCTTTATCCAGCCCACCTTCATCACTGACTACCCCGTCGAGATGTCGCCGCTGACCAAGATGCACCGTTCGAAGCCAGGACTCACCGAGCGCTTCGAGCTCATGGTCAATGGCAAGGAGCTGGCCAATGCCTACTCTGAGCTCAACGACCCCATAGATCAGGAAGAGCGTTTCATTGAGCAGATGAAACTTGCCGACAAGGGCGACGACGAGGCGATGATTATTGACCAGGACTTCCTGCGTGCATTGCAATACGGCATGCCCCCCACCTCGGGCATCGGCATCGGCATTGACCGTTTGGTAATGCTTATGACGGGCAAGACTTTCATTCAGGAGGTGCTCTTCTTCCCCCAGATGAAACCCGAGAAGAAAGTGCCCCAGAGCACTCCGCAGGAATGGGCCGCAATCGGTGTTACCGAGGAGTGGGTTCCCGTGCTCCGCAAGGCAGGCTTTAACCTCGTGCAGAACATTGCTACCGAGAAAGCCCAGGGACTACAGCAGAAAATAGGCGACATCGTCAAGAAGTACAAGCTCACGATGCAGAAACCCTCGGTGGCAGACATCGAACAGTGGATAGAAAAGGCACAAGCCTAACTTTTTACTCTCAACCGAAGAATGTACGACTGCGGTAGAATAGCTATCATTGGCGGAGGGTCGTGGGCCACGGCCATAGCCAAGATAGTGGTGGGAAAGACCCATCACATAGGGTGGTATATGCGTCGTGACGACCGCATCGAAGACTTCCTGCGTCTGGGACATAACCCCGCCTACCTTATGAGTGTGCGCTTCAACACCGAAGAGATTTACTTCTCGAGCGACCTCAACAAGATTGCCCAGCAGTATGACACGCTGGTCTTCGTTACCCCTTCGCCCTATCTCAAAAGTCACCTTAAGAGACTCAAGACCCGCATACGCGACAAGTTCATCGTCACCGCCATCAAGGGTATCGTACCTGACGAAAACCTCGTTTGCTCCGAATACTTCCACCAAGTGTATGACGTACCTTATGAGAACCTCGCCTGTATCGGCGGCCCCTCACATGCCGAAGAAGTAGCCCTCGAACGGCTATCCTACCTTACCGTGGGCTGTTCCAACCTTGACAAGGCACAGGCCTTTGCCGACATCCTCGCCAGCGACTACATCAAGACAAAGACATCCTCTGACGTCATCGGCATCGAATACTCCTCCGTACTCAAGAACGTCTATGCCATCGCTGCCGGTATCTGTAACGGACTCAAATTCGGCGACAACTTCCAGGCCGTCCTTATGGCCAATGCCGTTCAGGAGATGGGACGACTGCTCAAGGTGGTACACCCCATCGAGCGCAACATCACCGACAGTGTATACCTGGGCGACCTTCTCGTCACCGGTTACTCCAACTTCTCGCGTAACCGCACCTTCGGAAATATGATAGGAAAGGGATATAGCGTCAAGTCGGCACAAATCGAGATGGAGATGATTGCCGAGGGCTATTTCGGCACGAAGTGTATGAAGGAAATCAACCGTCATCTGCATGTCAACATGCCCATCCTCGATGCCGTCTACAACATCCTCTATGAGCGTATCTCCCCACAAATTGAAATCAAGCTTCTCACCGACTCCTTCAGATAGGAATGCCAAGAGCTAATTTTACCCAAGCCAAATAAAACAACACGGAAATGAAGAAGTTATTTGCACTCGCACTGCTGTCTATCGTTGCCATAACGACCAGTGCACAGGAAGAAAGCTACAAGGCTGCGATGGAACAGCTGAACCAGCAGGGACAAGCCATCGTCAACCAATATAGGGAACTGATGAAGAACGATCCGAAAAACGAAAAGCCTACTACCCAGGCGCAGATTGCAAAGTTAGAGCAAGCTATGGACTCTCTGTCTAAGGAACAGGTAAAACTAGTGCGTCGAATAGCCCGTGAGAACAAGAACAACATGATACCCGTCCCTTATATCAAGGATACGATGTATGAGTTAGGCTATGAGGGTCTGAAGGAAGTGCTGGACCCCAAGGCTGCCTACTACAATAGTGCTGAGCTGAACAATGCCAAGAAGCTGTTGGCCGGGCTCGAAAAGCGTGCCCCTGGCAACATATTCAAGGAACTGACCATGAAAGACATGGAAGACCGCGACGTACAACTCTCACAATGGGTAGGCAAAGGCAACTACGTACTCGTAGACTTCTGGGCCTCGTGGTGCGGTCCCTGCCGTAACGAGATGCCTAATGTAGTGGCATGTTATGAGAAATACCACGATAAGGGGTTTGAAGTGGTCGGTGTCAGCTTTGACCAAAAGAAGGACCCATGGATAAAAGCCGTCCAACAGATGGGCATGCGCTGGCCACAGATGAGCGACCTGAAAGGGTGGAAATGTGCTGCCGCCGAGACTTACGGCGTGGCCTCCATTCCAAGCAACGTATTAGTCGACCCCAAGGGAAAGATTATCGCCATGGACCTTCGAGGAGCCAACCTCGCCAACAAGCTAAAGGAAATCTACGGAGAATAAGAAAATAGACCGAGTATATTTGGCTACGTCGTTTTTTTTCCGTACCTTTGCGCATCAGAGACAATAACACTCACTAAAACAATATCTAAAAAACAATGAATTACATCAAACTTGACATCACGAAGGCTGCCTGCTTCCTGCAGGAGGGTGCTGTGAAGGCTTTCGAGCCTAAGGTAAAGGCTGCTCAGCAGGCCTTGGAAGAGGGCACATGCCCTGGTAATGACTTTTTAGGATGGCTGCACCTGCCCAGCAGCATCACACCGGCATTCCTTGACGAACTACAGGCTTGTGCCAACGTGCTCCGTGAGAACTGCGAAGCCATCGTAGTAGCAGGTATCGGCGGCTCGTACTTGGGAGCCCGTGCCGTAATAGAAGCACTCAACAATTCGTTTGCCTGGCTGGTACAGGACAAAAAGAACCCCATTATCCTCTTCGCTGGCAACAACATTGGCGAGGACTACCTGTCAGAGCTGACGGAATACCTGAAGGGTAAGAAGTTCGGTGTCATCAATATCTCGAAGTCGGGTACCACGACGGAGACAGCACTGACGTTTCGTCTGCTGAAGAAGCAGTGCGAGGCCCAGCGCGGAAAGGAAGAAGCCAAGAAGGTCATCGTTGCCGTGACAGACGCCAAGAAGGGTGCTGCCCGCACTTGTGCCGACAAGGAAGGCTACAAGAGCTTCATCATTCCCGACAATGTCGGCGGACGCTTCTCGGTGCTGACACCGGTGGGTCTGCTGCCTATTGCCTGCGCCGGTTTCGACATCAAGGAACTGGTGGCTGGTGCCAAGGACATGGAGGTATGTTGCGGCAAAGACGTTCCCTTCGAGCAGAACATTGCGGCACAGTATGCAGCCCTGCGCAATGCACTGTACCAGAGTGGCAAGAAGATTGAAATCATGGTGAACTACCAGCCCAAGCTGCACTTTATGTCAGAGTGGTGGAAACAGCTATACGGCGAGTCAGAGGGTAAGGACAAGAAGGGAATCTTCCCCGCCTCAGTAGACTTCACGACAGACCTGCACTCCATGGGTCAGTGGATTCAGGACGGCGAACGCACCATCTTCGAGACAGTCATCTCGATAGAGGAGCCTGAGAAGAAACTGCTGTTCCCCGAGGACGAGGAGAATCTGGACGGTCTTAACTTCCTGGCCGGCAAGCGTGTTGACGAAGTGAACAAGATGGCCGAGCTGGGAACGCGCCTGGCACATGTTGACGGTGGCGTACCCAACATCCGACTCACCATGCCCCGCCTGACGGAACGCTACCTGGGACAGGTCATCTACTTCTTCGAGATAGCCTGCGGCATCAGTGGTAACCTGCTGGAGGTGAACCCCTTCAACCAGCCTGGTGTAGAGGCATACAAGAAGAATATGTTCGCCTTGCTGGACAAGCCCGGCTACGAAGCCGACTCTAAGGCCATCAAGGAAAGACTGGCAAGCGAGAAGTAATCAATGACTAGCAATAAGTATTCTGAGAAGCACGGCTTTGGGCAGCATAATCCTAAAGCCGTGCTCTTCGATATGGACGGCGTGATATACAACTCCATGCCGCACCATGCCACCAGCTGGCATGAGTCCATGAAGGACTTCGGACTTGACATGCCGCTAAGCGGTGCCTACGAGTACGAAGGTATGCGCGGTGTGGAGACCATCCGCCTACTGGCACGCCGTCAGTGGCACCGCGAATTGAGTGACGACGAAGCAGAGCGCATGTACCGCCATAAGTCTGAGCTGTTTGCACAGTGTCCCCCCGCACACCTCATGGAAGGCATCATCGAGCTGATGCAGCAAATCAAGGACGCCGGGATGAAAATCTGCGTAGTGACAGGCAGTGCCCAGCACGTGCTGCTGGACAAGCTGGAAAACGATTTGAAAGGACTGGTAAGCAAGGAGCTGATGGTAACGGCCTTCGACGTGGAGCACGGCAAACCGGCTCCCGACCCGTACCTGATGGGCTTGAAGAAATGCAACTGCGGACCTGACGAGGCCGTCGTGGTAGAAAACGCCCCTCTGGGCATACAGGCAGCACGGGCGGCAGGGTGCTTCACCATTGCCGTCAACACAGGACCACTGGCCGACCAAGTGCTGGCAGCAGCAGGGGCCAGTCTTATACTACCCTCCATCGCCGAGCTAAGCCGGCGCTGGAAGACTATATTTCCTCCTCCTGATCCTGTTGAGGATTAGTAGTGTCCATCTCCTGATCCTGGCGTACCTCGAGAACACCCATGCGCGACAAGCGGATAACCAACGGGATATACTCGTCCGTCTGCGGATGTCCTACGCTGGCCCCAAATACCAGCCAGTCGCCATCAGCCTTGTCAAAGACTATTCCCTCAAGAATACCCGTCTGGCGATAGTCATCGTTGACATACTGCGAGAAATTGCTCTTCACGAACTTACGGTTGAAGAACACAGAACCGTCAGCACGTGACACCGTAACCTGGAACACATTGTCAACATACTTCTGTCCACGCTCGTCCTTCACCATAGGAAGGGTATCACAGGGTTGACGGTCCACCGTAACACGATAGCGCTTGCCTATCCAGTTCACATCACGCTCGTCGTGATACTCCTGCATCCTGACGGGCTCGTTAGACTGTACCTCTACCACGCGCTGTGTGATGATATCTTCGTTTTTCTTCTTTCCACCACATGCCGTCAAACCTATCGTAAGCACCAACAGTGCCACACATACTATTTTCGTACTCATTGTCATCTCGTTTAGAATTCCGCCGCAAAGGTACGAAAAAAAAAGAAATATCCCACCATCACGGCGGGATATTTTTGTTGTCCTGAGTATCTCCTTACTATTAAGGACCATACCCGTTTCCGAATGCGGGCTCACCAGCCCAAACATAAAAACACTATGTTAACCTAAATCACTATGATGTTCTTGTTACACTATGTGACCACAAAAGTACAGAAAAGTTTAATCTCACACAAAAAAAATCGACTAACCGCCCTCGTTTTTACTTTTTTTTGCTATCTTTGCCCCCTGATGAAACGTCTATTATACACTTTTAGCCCCCTGGTGCTGTTTTTGGCCCTATTGTCCTCTGCGTGCAGCAGGGGTGAGCAGACGACAGAAAGCCCCGTCGAACGCGACACGCTGCCCATGCTGGTCATCCAGGTAAAGCAGTGCGCCCGCCTGTACACCACCGAGTATCACATCCATAAAATTATCACCCACGACGAC
The DNA here is from genome assembly GCA_002353485.1 of Prevotella sp. UBA2742. Taxonomy (GTDB): domain Bacteria; phylum Bacteroidota; class Bacteroidia; order Bacteroidales; family Bacteroidaceae; genus Prevotella. The sequence goes on along the minus strand of DEJS01000016.1, from coordinate 71,986 downwards.
GTAGTGCGCCTGAAGGGTAACGTGCTGCAGCAGCCCTTCGATATCCCGCTGCCTCTTGGCGAACGCAAGATAGCCATTCCAATGGATGCCACGCTCAAGGCATACATCGACTTCAGCACCTTCTCCGAGCAGAACATAGAGCGCCACGGCGACCATATTACTATCCTGCTCCCCGACCCGCAGGTAGTCATGACAAGCTCGAAAATCAACCGCGAGGAAATACGCGAATACGTAGGCTTGGTGCGGTCACACTTCACCGACAAGGAACTGACGAGCTACGAACGGCAGGGGCGACAGGCCATCCTGAACCACATACCACAGATGGACCTCCTGGGACAGGCACGCCAGAATGCAGCCCGTGTGCTCATCCCCATGCTCAGCGAGATGGGCTACCAGCAAGACAAGATTATCGTAGCCTTCCGCAAAGACTTGGACCTGATGAAAATCCTAAGAATAGAACATTGACATGAAAATAAAGCATCGTATCATAGTCCTGCTGTTGGCAGGAGCCCTTGTGGTGGCTGGCGTGGCGTGGCTGGTACGCGCCGTAAGCCACTCTGAGGTGGGGCTCGCCGTCGACCAGCGCATCAACATCACTCCCGAGCAGATGACCAGTATCAAGGCCATCGGCGAATGGGAGTTCCTTTCTGTCAGCAACGAAGAACTGGTAGACACCATCCGCGAGGGCATGCTGTCCGACGACCACCTGGTACGTATCTATTACGGTACAGCCCGTCTCGGCATCAACATGCACCACGTAGAACCTGGCTGGCTGACCACCAGGGGCGACACGCTGGTGGCCACGTTGCCCGCCATAGAACTACTGGACCGCGACTTCATTGACGAAGCACGCACCAAGAGTTTCTTCGAAAGCGGTTCGTGGTCACATGCCGACCGCGAGGCTCTCTACCGCAAGGCCTACCGTCAGATGCTGCGCCACACCATGACACACGACAACCTACAGGCTGCACGCGACAACGGCGAAGAACAATTTCGCCGCATGCTTAAAGTAATGGGATTTCCCCTCGTAAGCGTACACTTTAGGGAAAATAGAAGATAAACCTTCGTTGCGTCCGTCAATGCATGGGTAGCAACAGCTTCATGCGCGTGCCACCCTGATAGCTGTCGTCGTACAACAGGGCACCGCCCAACTTCTCAGCCAGCTTGCCACAAATGCTAAGGTCAAGCTCAGCCTCATCCTGCAGGTCGTCGGGTTTCTCAAAATAAGAAAACAGACTACTCTGACGACCCTCTGGAATGCCATCGCCCGTATCATTGACGTAGACCGTAAGAAACTCGCGATGCTCCGTCGTGTTACAGCCCACCTGTATCTCACCCTGCTCCGTAAATCGACAGGCATTCACGATAAGCTTGCTTACGATGAGCTCCACCAAATGGCGGTCGCTCTTGACAAAGAACTCGTCGTTCAACTCGCGCTGGAACTTCAGCTTCACCGCTTTGCGGTGGTAGATGCTGTTCATGTTGGCCTGCAGACAGCGCCGGCATAGCAGGTTGGGACTGAACGACTCCATCTGCATCTGATGACCCGATTCCTCGGCCTCGGTGAACATCATCACCTCGTCCAGAAGCGTGCCGATGAGGTTGGCATTATACAGCAGCTGCTCTTTCATGTTACGCTTGTCGTTCTTCGACAGATACAGGTCATCCTTCCCCAGCGTCTCAGCCACACTGCTGAACGAAGCCAGCGGAACACGTATCTCACGGTTGATGTTACGCAGAAAGACAATCTTCATGTCCTCCAGCTTACGCGACTCCTTCAAGGCTTTCTGCCGATTGTAGAGCAAACACAACGCCACAACCAGAGCCACAGCCAGTATCACTATCGCTATCCATCCCATGTATTACGTAACGATTTAGTTGCCAACTGCAAAGGTAGAAATAAAAACGTAACAAACCAAGAAATTTCCACATTATTTTCTCCCGAGGGCTATAATTTCCTGACCTCGTCGACATAGAGCACACCATGGGCCACATGGAACAGCACGTCATACCCACCGTACGGCATACCATACCGACGCTCGTTATCGCTGTGGTAATGGGGCCGCGGATCTTGTTCCAGCAGCTTTAACAGTACCTCCTGGTCGGCATCACTAAACACCGCGGCCACGGCGTCCGCCATCACCACCTGCAACCGTTCCCACTCATGGCTCGTCGTAATGCCGCCACGAGCCTCGGGGTGACTGTCGACATAAGGCAGGTAGGGCTTGATGTCATAGATAGGCGTTCCGTCCATAAGGTCACCCCCCGACACTTCAAGCGCAGGCGTGTCATAGTCTACTCTCGTCAGACGCACCGACGAGAGCCCCAGGTTGTTGGGACGGAAGGGCGACCGTGTGGCCCACACCCCCAGACGTTCGTTGCCTCCCAGCAGTGGAGGGCGCACGGTAGGGTGCTTCTCTGCAGACACATGCTCCGAGAAACCCCATAACAGCCATACGTAGTCGTACTGGTCCAGTCCCCGTAGGGCCTCAGCCTGTCGGTAAGCAGGCACAAAGTCTATGCGTCCGGGCAGCTGCTCCACTACCCCACTCTGTCGGGGAATGCCGAACTTCGTGGTCAGCGGAGAACGGAAAAAAGCAATCGGTTCTATCTTCATGGCGGCGAAGGTACAAAAAAAAATCCGTTTTCCGCACTCGTTTCTGAAGAAATTACTACCTTTGCAACATGGAACAAAAGAAAATTACCTTCGACAGCTTTATCCGCGGCATCATAGCCATCGTCATCATTGCCGGCATCGTCATGCTGCTCAACAGACTCAGCGCCGTGCTGGTGCCATTCTTTCTGGCATGGCTCATCGCCTACCTTATGTTCCCGCTGGTCAAATTCTTCCAGTACCGTTGCCGCTTGAAGTTCCGCATCCTGGGCATCCTGTGCGCCTTCATCGTCGTAGGTGCCGTTCTTACCGGGCTCTTCTTCCTCATGGTACCGCCCATGGTTGAGGAAGCCGGTCGCGTAAAAGACCTCCTCGTCGAATATGTCTCGCACAACAAAGACCTGCACAACATCCCCTCAGTGGTCAACGACTTCATCAGCGAACACTTCACCACGCAGGACATCAAGGCCTTCATCACACAGGAGGGTTTCATCGACACCATCAAGCAGAGCGTACCCAAGGTATGGGACGTCATCGCACAGTCGTTCAACGTGCTCAACAGCATTTTCTCGCTCACCATGGTCGTCCTCTACACCCTCTTCATTCTGATTGACTATGAGAAGATATCCAGCGGCTGGGTCGACCTGCTGCCCGTACGCTATCGTCACTTCGCCGTACAGCTGGTCACCGACGTCACACAGGGCATGAACCTCTACTTCCGCGGACAAGGCATGGTGGCCTTCTGCGTCGGTGTCCTCTTCAGCATCGGCTTCCTCATCATCGACTTCCCCATGGCCATCGGACTGGGCATGTTCATCGGACTGCTCAACATGGTGCCCTACCTGCAGCTGTTAGGCTTCATACCCACCATCATGCTTGCCATCGTCAAAGCCGCCGACACAGGGCAGAGTTTCTGGATCATCATGCTCGGCGCACTCATCGTTTTCGCCGTCGTACAAGCCATACAGGACACCATCCTCACACCCAAGATCATGGGACATGTCATGGGCATGAATTCAGCCATCATCCTCCTGTCGCTATCCATCTGGGGCTCGCTGCTGGGCATACTCGGCATGATTATCGCACTGCCCATGACCACCCTGCTCATCACCTACTACCAGAAATACGTCATCGATAAACAAAAAATAAAACAATGAAACAGCTATTCCTTTCACTCTGCCTCCTTGTCGGCACCTGCTGCACTACCAGCGCACAGAGTCGCCAGACAGACACCTTCCAGACCCGCTCCGGAAAACAGGTCAAGTTCACCTGTATCAAACACGCCAGCATCCTCATCGAGTACGACGGCATGACCTTCTACTTCGACCCCGTCACTGGCCTGAAGCCCGAGACCGACTACACCACCATGCCGCGCGCCAACTACATCTTCATCACCCACGAGCATGCCGACCACTTCGACCGCATGGCACTGACACAGCTGGTCAGCACCAACACCGTCGTCTTCGCCAATCCTAACGTGGCACAGATGTACCGCTCGGCACGCGTCATGAAGAACGGCGACAGCGTCGTCTTCGGCGACAGCCTCACCCTCGAGGCCGTACCGGCCTACAACACCACGGCAGGCCGTGACAAGTTCCACCCCAAGGGTCGTGACAACGGCTACATACTCACCCTCGACGGTCTCCGCATCTACGTCGCCGGCGATACCGAGGACATCCCCGAGATGGCCAGTCTCAAAGACATCGACATTGCCTTCCTGCCCTGCAACCAGCCCTACACCATGACCACCGACCAGCTGATCCGGGCCGCCAAGACCATCAAGCCCCGCGTGCTCTTCCCCTACCATTACAACGACACCCCCGTGTCGCGTGCCAAGGTAATGCTCATGGGCACCGGCATCGACGTACGCATACGCAACTACCAATAAGAGTTGCACACAAGTGCAACCCATCAAACAACAAGAAAAGGGGCATCGTTCTGATGCCCCTTTCCTGTTGTCTTATCCTATCTTGTCCAGCGCCTGCTTGATGTCGGCCAGTATGTCGTCGCAGTCCTCGATACCCACCGACAGACGTATCAGGTCGGGCGCCACGCCAGCCTCGCGCAGCTGCTCGTCACTCATCTGCCTATGTGTATGCGACGCCGGGTGCAACACACACGTGCGGGCATCGGCCACATGGGTCACGATGGCAATAAGGCGCAGCGAGTCCATAAACCGGACAGCAGTCTCGCGCGTTCCCTTCAGTCCGAAGGCAATGACACCGCACGAGCCGTTAGGCAGGTACTTCTGTGCCAGCTCATACGCCTCGTCACCCTTCAGTCCGCTGTAGTGTACCCACGCCACCCGGGGGTCTGCCTGAAGAAACTCGGCCACCTTCTGCGCATTCTCGCAGTGGCGTGCCATACGCAGGTGCAGCGACTCCAGACCCAGGTTCAGCAGGAACGAGTTCATCGGTGCAGGAATACTGCCCAGGTCACGCATCAGCTGCGACACCAGCTTGGTGCAGTAGGCCATCTTGCCGAAGCGCCGGGTGTACACAATGCCGTGGTACGACTCGTCTGGCGTGGTCAGTCCGGGGAACTTCTCTGCATACTTGTCCCAGTCAAAGTTACCACTGTCCACCACACAGCCGCCTACCTGGCAGGCATGGCCGTCCATGTACTTCGTCGTAGAGTGCGTCACGATGTCGGCCCCCCACTCGAAGGGACGGCAGTTGATGGGTGTGGGGAACGTATTGTCCACGATGAGGGGCACGCCATGGCTATGGGCAATGCGCGCAAACTTCTCTATGTCCAGCACCTTACAGCCCGGGTTCGATATAGTCTCGCCGAACAGGGCCTTGGTGTTGGGACGGAAGGCTGCACTAATCTCTTCCTCCGAGGCCTCGGGGTTCACAAAGGTACATTCTATGCCCAGCTTCTTCAGCGTGACACCAAACAGGTTGTACGTACCGCCGTAAATCTCGTTCGACGTAACGATGTGGTCGCCGGCCTCACAGATGTTAAAGACAGCATAGAAGTTAGCTGCCTGTCCCGACGAGGTCAGCACAGCACCCACGCCACCCTCCAGGGCGGCTATCTTCGATGCCACGGCATCGTTCGTCGGGTTCTGCAGACGGGTATAGAAGTATCCGTCCTTCTTCAGGTCGAACAGGTCGGCCATCTCCTCCGTGTTGTCATACTTAAACGTAGTGCTCTGATAGATAGGGAGCACGCGGGGGGCGCCGTTCTCGGCCTTCCACCCTGCCTGCACACACAGCGTGGCAGGCTTCAATGTCTTTTCCATTCTTATAATCTTTTTATTGTGTTATTCTCCTCAATTCCTTGTCCCCGGGCTTGTAGAGCAGTCCCGTGCACTCACGGGCAGCGGCCTTGTACGTCTTCAGCTCCACCTTGTCCCATGCTATCTCGTCCGTACGCTGCGCCAGGGGCACGTGGGGAATCACCGAGCCGTCGCGCACCAGGATGACGCACGGTATCCTGCCTGCCTCTATATGCTGCCAGCCGCCGTCATACACCGTACCCGTCTGGTAGTCTATCCACTTGCCGCGGGGCAGATACACGTCGCGCCCTGTGCCCGACTCCATCAGCGGGGCCACCAGCATCTGCGAACCGAACATATACTCATCCTCTACAAGCCATGCTCCCGGGTCGTCAGGAAACTCCACAAGCAGGGCACGCACCATCGGCAGACCGCGCTCCGTGCAGTCCTTGGCCTGCGCGTAGACGTAGGGCATCAGCTTGTATTTCATCTCGGCCGCCTCACGGAAGGCCTTGGTGAACGACTCCGATATCAGCCACGGCTCTGTGGGCGGCGCCCCGTGTGCACGTGTATGGCTCGACAGGAATCCGAAGGGCAGCCACCTGCGGTAGATGTCCTCTGGCGATGCCGTCACGAAGCCACCCATGTCGTGGCTCCAGAACGAGAAGCCCGAGAGTCCGAACGACAGGCCGCCTCTCAGGTCGCCCAGCATACCGGTATTCGTCGTTGCCGCGTCGCCGCCCCAGTGCAGGGCATAGCGCTGTGAACCGGCCCATGCCGAGCGCGCCCAGATGATGCCCTCGCCCGGATGCGAGCGCTCCACCTGCTCCCACAGTGCCTTGTTATAGCGCAGCGGGTACAGGTTATGCTCGTACAGTCCGCCGCGGCCGTTATGATAGAAGCCGTCATACGGGGCGGCCTCGCCAAAGTCACACTTGATGGTCGACACACCCTGGCGCATCAGACCCGCTATCTTTCCCTGATACCAGCTCACCGTCTCGGGGTTGGTGAAGTCCAGCACGGCATCCTCATAGGGCATGCCGCCCGTGGCGTTCTTCACATGCATGCCACGAGCAATGATCTCCGGGAAGAAGCGGTTCTTAGGCGTAAAATACGGCAGCTGCCACAGACAGGTATGGAAGCCCTCCTGCTTCAGCTGGCGCAGCATGCCCACGGGGTCGGGGAAACGGTCCTTGGCAAACTCGTAGTCGCACTGCCAGTCCACGCCGAACCACCCCGTGTCGAAGTGGATGACGTCAGACGGTATCTTGTGACGGCGCAGCTTGCGTGCTATGTCCAGACCCTCCTCCTGCGAGAAATAGGTAATACGGCTCATCCACGTGCCGAAACTCCACAGCGGGAGCATGGGCGACCGGCCCGTAAGGGCGGTGTACTCATACAGGATGTCCTTCGGCTCACCTAAGAAGACAAAGAGGTCCAGCTCCTCGTCGCCCATAAACAGACGGTCTGCGCCGATATACGATGCCCCGAAGTCGCACGTCACAGGAGCCGAGGTATGCATGAAGATACCATAGCCACGGTTCGAGAAGAAGAAAGGCACGGGTTTGTACTGCCCGTCGGTCTCGGGGCCCTGCGGGTCGGTCACACTCAGGTGTACCTTCTGCCCTACCTTGTTCAACGACGTAAACGACTCACCACAACCATAGATACGCTCACCGGGGGCCAGCGTGAATACAGGGTTCACGGCACGAGAATTATCGCTGCCCCGCTTGATGAACGAGAAGGGCAGCAGTTTCACCTGCGACGAGTCGTTGTCCCTGATATGCCGCGTCTGCGTCAGCACCTTGCCACGTGCGTCCCTCACCACTAAGCGGAAGGGCCACCGCTGTATCTCCAGCGTGCCGTAGGGCGAGGCATAGCTGACGGCCGTAGCATCAGCCGTCGTGCGCCATGAGGCCGCCTGCGGCACAGGACCGGCCAGCATGGGGCTGTCACCGTCCTGGCGCGTCGATGCCACGGGGGTGGTCAGCATACGGATGCGCACACACCGCTCGCTGACGAAGTCCACCTTCAGCCGCAGGTTGGGGTCGTTCTCATACGCCGCATCGGGAAAATCCAGCATCTGCTGTCTCACGGGCCAGTAACCGTTCAGGTTAAAAGCCTGACGGGGCGACAGCCGGTAGCGCTTCCAGTTGACGAGGCCTTCGCCCCGCGCAGCGTCGAACGCGGCCAGCGAGTCGGCCAGGAAGTAGGTGTTCGACAGGTCACAGAAGTCGCCCGACATGTCTTTCTGCATGCACTGCAGGTACTGCACACCCTGATTGGTCGTCAGCTGTGCGCTGGCCGTAAGGCCGCTACACACCATGCCGGCAACGACGAGTCCCCTGAGGGGCTTGTAGATGGTTGTTATTCTGTTCATAGCTTAATAGTATTGGTTTCTAATCCGTAGGCGCGTGCCTTCAAGGTGCCGCGCCCCTTAACGATGACCATGCAACGGCCAAAGAAGGCCTTGCGCTGGGGAGAAGTAAAACGCTCCATCGACGTCTGGCAACCGTTGTCGGTGGCAATGACGCGTGCCGCACCCTCGGTGCTGAAGAACAGCTGGTCCTCGGCCCACGGACAGCGGTTGCCGTCCTCGTCAACCACCGTGGCCTGCACAAAGGTCAGGTCGCGGCCCTGATAGTCCACCTTCAGCTCGATACGCTCTGGATGGCCCGCCGTGTGTATCGTCTGCTGGCGCACCTCACGGCCGTCCTTGCGCGCCACCACCTTCACCTCGCCGGGCTCGTACTGCACGCGCCACATCACGTGGTAGGGCGTAGCATACAGGGCGTTCGGCGTCGTCAGTCGTGCCGACTTCCTGCGCACACCCTGGCTCTTGCCGTTAATGTACAGCTCTACCTCGTCGGCCTGACTGTAGTAGCACCACAGGTCTATCTGCTGACCCTCCAGCCAGTTCCAGTGCGGGAAGAGGTGCAGCACGGGCCGGTCGGTCCACTCGCTCTGGTACATATAGTACACGTCCTTGGGCTGGCCTGCCAGGTCGATAATGCCGAAATAGCTCGACCGTGCCGGGAATCCGTACGGCGTGGGCTCGCCTAAGTAGTCGAAGCCCGTCCAGATGAACTGCCCGCTGCAGTAGGGCGTATGCTTCACCACGTCCCAGTTCTGCTCGTGAGTCGTCGACCACGAGGCATGCATATTGTCGTACGCCGAACACATATAGGTGGGGTCGGTATAGGGCAGCCACCACTCCTGGGGGGCCTTGTATATCTTGTCCGACGGCATGCGGTAGTAGCCGCTCGTCTGCAGTGCCGACACGCTCTCGGTCATAATGAAGGGGCGCCCGGGGAAGTTCTTCGGCACGTCCTTAATCCACTCGTGGTGATAGTTGAAGCCTATAATGTCGAGGGCATTGCCCTGGAACAGGTGGTTCCCGGGCGAAGGCTCGTTACATCCCGCCGTGATGGGGCGCGACGTGTCCAGACGTCGCACGATGTCGGCCAGATGCTCCGTCAGCAGCGTCTGTACGCTCTTCTCGCCCTCCTTGGCCAACGTCGAGGCGTCGTGCCCTGCGTTCAGTATCAGGTTGGCCTGCTCCAGCGTCAGCGTATCGGCATCGGCCGACGACCACTGCTCCAGCACCTCGTTGCCTATCGACCACATCAGTATGCACGGATGGTTGCGGTCGCGCAGCACCATGTCGCGCAGGTCACGCTCGTGCCACTCGTCAAAGAAGCGCGCGTAGTCGTTCTCCGTCTTGCGCCGACGCCACATGTCGAAGCTCTCGTCCATCACGATGAAGCCCATCGTGTCGCACATGTTCAGCAGCTCCGGTGCCGGCGGGTTGTGCGAACAGCGTATCGCGTTCACGCCCATCGTCTTCAGCTTCGTCAGCTTGCGGTGCAGGGCGTCCTCGTGCAGCGCAGCGCCCAGCGCACCCAGGTCGTGGTGCTCGCAGACGCCGTTTATCTTCATGTTCTTACCGTTCAGCCAAAAACCCGTCTGGGCGTCGAAGCGGAACTGGCGGAAGGCCGTCGTCGTCCACACCTCGTCGACCACCTGGCCGCCCTTCATCACCCGCGTACGCACACGGTAGCAGTACGGACTCTCGGGCGACCACAGCCGGGGCTTCTTCACCTTCAGACCCATCTCACGGCCCTCCTGGTCGAACACGCTGTTGCGTACCGAGTAGCCGCGGCCGTTCACCGTCGTCGTCACACGCACACGGCCCGTCCTGGCATCGGTCTCCACATGCACGCCCCAAGGCTCTATGTGCACCGCATCGGTGGTGGTAAGCCACACGTGGCGGTAGATGCCACAGCCCGAGTACCAGCGCGAGTTAGGCTGGTCGCTGTTGTCCACCCTTACGGCCACCACATTGTCGCCCGTACGCAGGTAACGCGTGATGTCATAGACGAACGAGCTGTAGCCGTAGGGCCGGTAGCCCAGCTTCTCGCCGTTCACCCATACCGTGGCGTTCATGTACACGCCGTCAAACTGAAGCAGGTAGGCCGCCACCTCGCGTATGCGGAAGTGCTTCCTGTACCACCCCACGCCGCCGGGCAGCGCACCGCCGCCGGCACCCGAGGGGTTCGACACGGCGAAGTCGCCCTCCACCGCCCAGTCGTGCGGCAGGTCGACACGGCGCCAGTGGCCGTCGTCGTACGAGGGTTTCGACATCTGCACCGAGTCGGCCAGCACGAAGCGCCAGTCGGCATCAAAGCATACTCGCTTGCGGGCCGCCGCAACACTCACTGTCAGCAGCACCAGGAAAGCACAAAATATACGTTTCATCATCCTAAAATTCAAGACTCCCTAATTTTCAGGCACAAAGTTACAACATTTTCCCAAAAATATTACTATCTTTGCAGAAAAATTTCCCTCTTGATGAAACAAAGACACCTCATCATAGCCCTGCTTCTGCTGCTGCACCTGTCAGTACCCCAGGCAAAGGCCCAGACTGACGACATCAAACAGCTGACCAAACAGATGTACGACATGTTCAGCACGCGCAAAACCCAGGAGACCGACTTCATGGCGCTCACCGAACGGCTCAAAGTCCAGGCCCTGAAGGCGGGCGACGAGCGTCTCTTCTACCGCACCTGGGCCAACCAGGCCACCTTCTACGCCAACCGCATGAAGCGCAACAAGGGTCTGCAGACTGCCAAGGAGATGCAGGAATACGCCGCCCAGCACAACCACTCCTACGGCATCTATTCCGGAGCGCACGTCATAGGAGCCATCTGCGCCTTGATGGCCAACTACGACGAGGCCCGGAAGCACCTGCGACAGGCCATCGGCTATCTGCACGACCACTTCCCCGGCGAAGGGGCTGCCGCCAGCTACCTTGAGCTGGCCCGCATCGAATACGCCACGGGCCACCCCATGGAGGCCGTGCGGCTGACCGACCAGGCCATGCACGAGCCTGGCATCGAGCCGCGCCACCAGCTCAACGCCCTCAGCATCAAGTGTCTGGCCATTGCCGACACCAGCAACTACAAGATAGGAGCTAAGGAGTACAAGCAGCGCTTCAACGAGGTGTACGCCCAGCGCGAGCGCATCAAGCAGCAGCTGGGTCGCGACGGCATCTACGGCCCGCGCGTGGAGTGCTGGCGACTCATCAACGAGCAGCGCTACGACGACGCGCTCAAGGAGGCCGAAAAGATAACCAGCGACCTCACCAGACTCGAAATGCAGCAAATCATCTACAAGCGCAAGGGCGACTTCGCCAAGGCCTACGGCACGTCGCGCAAGTATATGTTTATACGCGACTCCATCTACTCGGCCCGCAACGAACACCTGCTCATGGAGATGACCGCCGCCATGGACATGGGGCGTGTCGAGTTGGAGGCAAAGAATCTTAAGCTGCGCAACCAGCAGATACAGATGGAGAACATAGCCCACGAACTGGAACAGAAGCGACTGACCGAAGAGGCCCTGCAGCTGACCCTCAAGAACCAGCGCATCGAGCTGGCCAACGCCCAGGTGAAGCTGCAGAACGACAGCCTGGAGCGCAACAACAAGGACCTGCAGCTCAGCGAGTACCAGTCGAAGATAGAGGCCCAGCAGCAGTCCGAGCGCACGCAGCGCGTCATGCTCCTGGCCTCGATAGCCATCGGCCTGCTGACCATAGGTTACCTCTGTTTCTACCTCTACCGCCGGCAGCGCGCGGCGCGCCGGCTGCAACAGGCCCACAGCCAGCTCAAGGAGGCCTACGACCAGCTGGAGGAGCACACCACGGCGCGCGAGCGCATGGAGAGCGAGCTGCGCATAGCACGCGACATACAGATGGGCATGGTGCCACACCTGTTCCCCGACGACCCACGCTTCGACCTCTATGCCGACATGACACCGGCCAAGCAGGTGGGCGGCGACCTCTACGACTTCTACCAGCAGGGCCAGACGCTCTACTTCTGCATCGGCGACGTGGCGGGCAAGGGTGTGCCGGCATCCATGTTCATGTCGGTAGCCGTCAAGTTCTTCCGTGCCTACGCCATGGAGGGCTTTCCGCCCGAGTATGTAGCCACCAAGCTCAACGAGATGCTGTCGGCCGACAACGACAGCGGCATGTTCGTCACCATGTTCATAGCCCAGGCCCATCTGGACACCGGGCGGCTCGACTACTGCAATGCCGGACACAACCCGCCTCTGCTTGACGGACGCTTCCTCGACATGGAGGCCAACGCCCCCGTAGGGCTGTGGCCCGAAATGGAGTTCGCGGGCCAGCACCTCGACAACGTGTTCGGCAAGACACTGTTCCTCTACACCGACGGCGTCAACGAGGCCGAGAACCCCCAGCAGCAGCAGTACGGCGACGACCGTCTGCAGCAGCTGTTGGCCGCAGGCAAGACGGCATCGGCGCGCGACACCGTCCATACGGTACGGCACGACGTGGCCTCCTTCGTCGACGGCGCAGAGCCCTCCGACGACATGACCATGCTGTGCATCAAGTTCCTATAACGTCAGCTTAAACCGCGCGCCGGGACCCTCGTAGCTGCCGTCCACCACGACGTCGCCGCCAAGACGGCGCGCCACCGTGCGACAGTAGGTAAGCCCCAGGCCCAGGCCGCTCTTAAAGTTGTCAAGCTTGACAAAACGCTCGAATATGTGCTCACGCTCTTTCTCGGGAATGCCCTGACCGTGGTCCTCGACGGTCAGCACCAGACGTTCCTCCTCCTTGCGCGCACGCACCGCCACGGGCTTGCCGCCGCTGTTCTTCACCGCATTGTCGAGCAGCGGGGTCAGCAGCCGAGACAGTACGTTCTGCTCTACGTCGCACGTCACGTCGTCGGCAAGCTCCGACGCCAGCCGTATCGTGTCGTGCTCTATGTTCTGATCGTGACAGAAGCGTGCCAGCACCTCGCCCAATGCCTTATTGACACGTGTCTCGGCATTGCGCTCAAGGGTCAGCGCATCGACGTTCGACATTTCAAGTATCTCGTTCACCATCTGCGTCACCACCTGCGTGTTCTGCATCACCATGTGCGAAATGTGTTTACGCTCCTCGTCGGTAATGGCATAGTCGGGGTCGGCAATGACCTGAGCAAAGCCGCTGATGATGTTCAGCGGCGTGCGCACCTCGTGGCTCACATTCTGTATGAAGGCCGTCTTCATCTGGTCCGACTCTACTATGTGCTTGTAGGCACGGTCCATCTGGCGTATGTGGCGGCGGCGCGACTGCACGATATAGAGCAGTGCCAGCACCAGCAGCAACAGCAGCCCGGCAATGGCCGTCAGCGCGTACAGCATACGGCGGCCTGACGCACGGTGCTGCTCCTGATACTTCAGCTCCTGCTGGATGCCCTGCATAGAGCCTGACAGGATGACACTGTTTATCGAGTCCGTCTGCGCGGCGCCTTTCTTCAGGGCCTCGTAGGCCTCCTTCCAGCGACCGGCCTGCTCGTACACCTCGGCCTGTGTGTGGTAAGGGTCGTCGTCGCCCTCAAGGGCCAGACGGGCGGCCTCGTCCACCTGACCGTGACGCGCCAGGTGGTACACCTCCAGCTTACGACCGTGGACACTCGTCAGGCCCTTCTTCTTGCCTTCTTCGTAGGCACGGTAGCCCGCCTCGAAGCGGTCCCAGTCCTCCAGCGAATAGTAGGCCAGCGTGCGGCGCGTCTCGATGTCGAACACACGGTCCTCAAACACACCCTTGGCCAGCTCCATGGCCTTGTCTATCAGCTGGAGGGCCTTTTCGGGCTCGTCCTCCATATAGATATTCACAAGGTTCATGTATATCGGGGGCATGCTCTCCGTATACCCCGCCTCGGCCATACGCGTCAGCACCTCATGGAAACAGCGCTTCGCACTCTCCTTGTTGCCGCTGTAGCGGTAGATGTGGCCCATCATGTTGATGGCCATGTACATCTCCTTGTCCAGCTTACGCTCCGACAGTTCCTTCGACAGCTGCAGGGCCAGCTTATAGGCCTCGAAGACGTGCTGCCCGTTCAGCAGGAACACTATCTCGTTGCAGCGCTGCGTATAGTAGGCATGCAGGTCGCCCTGCTCCAGCAGGTAGTCCTGCAAGTCCTTCACGGCACGGAAGAAACGCGCCGAGTCGCCCTCGTTGAAGGTACGGAACAGCGAGTCGCGCAGCATCTTGTACTCTGCACTATTCTCATATTTCTGGTTCTCGGCATGCATCGTCAGCGGCACCACGGCCACCACCAGCAGCAGCACGCCTCGACATATAGTCTGAATCAACTGCTTGCACATTAGGTTAGTACGTTTAGCAGCGTGCAAAGGTAACACAAAAACCTTACAACGCAAAATAAAGCGGCCGTTTTTTCGCCCCCGCTGCCAGAAATTACAAACATTTAACACAGACCGTACTATCCCACGACACTACTCGAAGCCGTGGACGTCATCGAACGTGTCGACGGCCTGTACGAACCACGTATGGTCCAGACGTGTCTGCGTCACCTTGTGCAACAGTGTCATCACCAGCTCCAGACTACGGTAGCGCTCGGTGTCGGACTCCTGCCAATGCAGCATCACGAAGCCACGCCTGGCAGCACCCAGCAGCGACAATCGCACCACCTGGTCGCAGGCCTCCATATCGAGGCCCGTCAGCTCGTGCATCAGCAGTCGAAGGTCCACGTAGCCCCGCGGAAAAAGTGACAGCATGCGTTCCAACACCCACACATACATCCTGCCCCACGTCTCGAACAGCAGATAGCCGCCCGCTTCGTCACGCAACAGCAGCGGATTGTGGCGTTCCAGCATGCCCATACATTCGTTCACATTCACATAAGTCAACTTCATCATACCCCTGCCTCCTATCTTTTATTCCAACAACAGTCCACCCAGGTGGTTCATGGCATACGAACGGATACGCGCAGCCAGCAGGCTGCCCGTATTGAAATGCAGCGCCTGGCTCAGCGAAGCCTCCGAGCACCCGAAGTGCTCCTTCAGACGGCGACGCTGCTCGCGGTTCAAATGAATCAACATAACTCTTACCCTTTCTTTTCGTTAGTTCAACTTACGTTTACACCGCGAAGTTAAAACAAAAAAAAGGGCACCCCGCCCCATTCGTCAACCCGTCAAAAACACTTCAGAAAAACGTCAGCAGCGCCCCGCAGCACGTCACCGCCGCGTCAGCAGACGCTCTTCCAGCGACTCCCACAGACGCTCGCACAGCGCCTGCCACGGACAGGCATCGCCCATCTCGTAATACGTCTCGTCACGGTGCTCGGCGGCAATATAACGCGAATAGTTGCTCATCGTGCTTGGACCTATCACAAGGTCACGTCGCCACCCTTCGGGCGTCGACAACAATGCCAGCGCAAAAAAGTCCGTCTTGGAGAGCCTTGGGTCCAAGCGGTCGCGCAGCACCATATACACCCCTATCCAGCAAGCCTGCCGCGTAAACAGCTTCCTGGGAGCGTACTCCAACCCCATCAGACTCAGCCGCAGACACTTGCTACGCTCCTCGTCAGACATACGCGCCCAGCACTGACGCAGAAAGTCGTCCTTCGACTCACGCCTCGGCAAGTTCTGTACCGACGCCGGCGCACTGGACGACAGCGGCTGCAGGTCATAGTACGACCGGATGTCGTCGCACAGCGCAGCCAAGTCCTGACGGCCCGCACCCGCAGCATAGTACAGGATGCTCACCAGATAGTGCTCGGCAAGCACATAAGAGCCTGCCTGCTTGGCCATAGCCACCAAGTCGTCAAGGTGGAACACACGGCCGTCGTGAAACACAAAATCCTCACTCCTCATGCTTCACCACCATTACCTCAGACTCATCCTCGTCCTCAATGGCAGAGGCCGCCTTCTTCTCCGTCCACCATATCATACCATGACGAACCTTCTCACCTTTCATCTCAAAAGTCATCTTACGACGCTTCATCAGTGCGTTAAGCCTGTTCACCACAGAGTCAAGAGCGTGCTGCTGACTGAAAAAAATCAAATCAACCACATCGCACACCTCGAACAGTCGCAACAGCTTTTCGTAAACACTTACCTGCATCTCCAGCTGCTGCCCCATCTCTACATCATCACCCAGCGGCACCATCAGCCCCAGCCCCGACACAGCCACACAATACTGCTCACGCCCGTCACGAGCCACAACCAGCTCGACACGCAGCGACAGACTACGCGGCTTCATACCTCGACTACGAAACTTTACACCACCCAACGTATCATCCGTTCGTACCTCCGGATGACCCAGCGTCAAGCCCAAGCCCTGAAGCGTGGTCCACAGCTGACCAAGACAGTAAAGACCCATCGTCCTGTCGCCAGGAGCCTTCAAACCCCACGTACGACGGCTTAAGTCCATCAGCGTCTGCCACTCCATCAGCTCACCCTCGCGGCCAAGTTCTGTCACCCGGCCTACCTCCACCTTGTCCCATACCACGCCCTCGACAGGCGTCTGTGACGACGCAGCAGCCGACAACCGCCGACCGGAGGCGTCAGTAGCACCCACGTTCACATACGACACCACCGGGTGGCTGTGCGTCTCAATGCCATAGCCACCGTCAGGGCCCTCCGTCTCGCGCGTCACCACCAAGACTCCAATCTGCAGACCCACCGTACCACCATACTCTATCACACGGTACGGATGCTCCAAAGCAACATAGCTCGTATCTATCATAAGCCAAAAACTTATTCTTTTAGTATGCAAAGATAACACAAAACAAGCAAAACACAAAAAAAATCCCCCTTTTTCTCACCCCCGCCAAGCGCTTGGTTCCATTTAGATTCCATTTAGGTCCCATTTAGGTTCCATTCTTTTTTATGTAGTCAGCGTGTAGCCGACATTTCTGTAAAGTTTGAGCAGACAGGGGGAGAGAGAGGAAGAAAGATAGAGGGAGACAGAAATTTTCTTCTACCTCCCTCTATCTACTTAGAGCAACCAGCCGTTGTCAGAGCTTGACGGTGAGCTGCTTGCCGGTATAGGTGACCTGGACGGCCTGCTGAGGCTGGAAGTCGAGGGCACGGGGACTGTCGGGCGTGACCAGGACAATGCTGAACCGGCGCTGCCGGGGCATGCCGTCGTAACGGCCGTTCTGGCGGTCGATGGTCAGCGTGCGCGAGGCGTCGTCGTAGCGTATGTCGATGGTGGCATAGCGACCCTTCTCGTAGTTGTAGTTGGTGCCTTCGTCCTCGTACAGCTGGAACTGGGCGTTGCGGCCGGCGTAGACGTAGAGGGTGATGTCGTCGGCAGGACGCTCACCCGTGTACTGCATCTCGGGACCATAGGGTATGATGCTGCCCTCGCGCACGAAGACCGGGATGCGCTCGTAGGGAGCATCGACGACGAGACGCTGTCCGCCCTGGATGTGGCGGCCCGTATAGAGGTCGTACCAGCCCGACTGCTTGGGGAAGTATACCGAGCGGTTGCGCGCCTTGTAGTAGCCCACGGGACATGCCATGAAGGCGGGACCGAACATCCACTGGTCCTTGATGTTCTCTACCTCGCGGTCGCCGTTGAAGTCCATGATAAGACCGCGCATCATGGTGTAGTCGTTGAGGTGTACCCAACCGGCCATGGAGTAGAGGTAGGGCATGAGACGATAGCGCAGACGGTCGTAGTAGACGAACGACTGGTAGCAGGGGTGGCTGTCGGGGGCCAGGTTCCATATCTCGCGCAAGGGCCACTGGCCGTGGGCACGGAAGAGGGGGATGAAGCATCCGAACTGGCTCCATCGGGCCTGCAGCTCGCGCCACTCGCGGAGGTCTTCGTTCTCAAGCCCTGTCTTCTCGTACTGCTGCTGGGCTTCGACATAGCGTTTCTCCACGCAGAAGCCGCCCTGGTCCATGCCCCAGAAGGGCAGGCCGGACATGGAGTAGTTGAGGCCGGCCGTCATCTGTGCACGCATGTCCTCCCAGCGGGTGCCGATGTCGCCCGACCATGTGGCGGTAGAATAGCGCTGCTCGCCGGCGAAGCCTGAACGTGTGAGCAGGAAGACGCGCTGGTTGGGGGTGACGGAGCGCTGTCCGTTATAGATGGCGTCGGCATTGACGATGGAGTAGGCATTGAAGTACTCGGTAGTGGTGCCCAGGGCCGTAGGACCGGAGAGCGCCTTGCGATACCACATGGGCGTACAGTCGCGCACGTTAGGCTCGGAGGCGTCCATCCACCAGGCGTCAATGCCGTGCTTGTACTTGGAGAAGAGGTTCTCGTCCATCTGGCGCCAGAACATCTTACGGGCGCCGGCGTCATAGGCGTCGTAGAAGGAGCCCACGTAGCCGGGGCCTACCCAGTCGTGAATGTCGTCGACGACGGCCTGGTGGTACATCCACCCCTTCTGGTCGAGCTCCTTGTAGTTGGCGGTATTGCAGTAGAACTTAGGCCATACGGAAATCATAAAGCGACCGCCCTGCTGGTGCACCTGGTCGAGCATGGCCTGGGGGTCGGGATAGCGCGAAGCCTCAAACTGATGAGAGCCCCACTGGTCCTCCTTCCAGTAGTTCCAGTCCTGGACAATGTTGTCGACGGGAATCTGACGGCGGCGGAACTCAGCGAGTGTCTGCACTATCTCGTCCTGCGTCTTGTAGCGCTCGCGGCTCTGCCAGAAGCCGAGCACCCACTTGGGGTAAACGGGAGCCTTGCCAGTCAGGGTGCGATAGCCCGAGATTACCTGGTCGGCATTCTGCCCGGCTATGAAGTAATAGTCCATGTCCTTGGCCATCTCGCTCCATACAGAGAGCCGCTGCTGGTCGGGGTGTGCGGCCGACGCACGCAGGCCGCAATAGCTGACGCCGCCGTCGGGCTGCCACTCGATGCGCAGCTGGTAGCGCTGGCCTTTACGGAGCTTCTTCTGGAACTTGTAGGTGTTGGGGTTCCACGCCGTGCGCCAGCGCTCGGGCACTACCTCCTCGCCGCCGATGTAGACGCGGACGTAGCCGGCGTAATAGAGTATGAAGTGGTACTGGCTGTCACGCATGGGCTCGACATAGCCTTCGTAGACTACGTGGGAGCCGTCGAGCTGGAAGCCCTTGGGCAGGTTCTTTATGCCGCCGGGCTCTGTCTGGCTGGCCAGCTGGGAGGCGGCGGGGCAGTCGAACTCGTAGTAGATGGAGTCCTCGTCGCGCACCAGGCGCTTGCCCTCGCGGTCGGTATAGGTGCCTGTGAGGTGGCCGGCACGGCCCTCACGGTCGTAGATGTTGAAGACGCGGCCCAACTGCTGGTAGTCGTCAGGGTTGCCCCAGCGACAATAGCTGTAGGAGTCCCAGAGCAGGCCGTAGTTCTTGTTGGAGAGCACGAAGGGGACGCTGACCTTGGTATTGTACTGGAAGAGGTCTTCGTTCTTGCCCTTCATGTTGAGCTCCTCGGACTGGTGCTGACCCAGACCGTAGAAGGCCTCGTCGTCAGGACTGTCGAAGAGCATGCGCCAGGAGAGCCCGTTGCGCTGGGCTTCAGGGACTCGGGCCACGTCGACGCCAATCTCACGGTCGGGCACACGGAAGGGACGGAAGGTCTTGCCCCCGTGCTCGGCTTCGTTGAGTAGCTGCCTGCCCTCGCGGTCGTAGAAGGTGACGCGACCTGTCTTCGTATCGACACGTGCCTCGACCTGGGCAGCCTTTACGCTGACCTGCGGGCCGTCGGTGACGGTGAACTTGGGCTTGGCCGTCTGGGGCACGATGATAAGGCTCTGCTTCTGAGGCAGCTGGGCCTCGCTGGTGGCCTGGACGCGGATGATGTTGTCGTTGACTACTTGCAGGCGTACCACCTGGGCGCCGCCTGACGTGGGCTGCTGGACGGGAATGGTGACATACTGCCCTTCCTGCTTGTAGCCGTCGGCCATGAGGGTCGTGACTGACATGAGAAGGACACCCGCCATAAGAGTTCGTAGGTTCTTCGTTTGCATGATGCTGTTATTGTTTAGTACTGTTTAACTTGCCTTTATATTCTGACGGCATGACGCCGTACTGCTCCTTGAAGTATTTGGAAAGGTAGCGCGGATTGTTGAATCCCACCCTGTAGGCCACCTCGGCCACGGTGAGCTGGCTGCGGCTGAGCAGCTGTTCGGCATGGCGCAGGCGTATCTGCCGGATGAACTCTGAGGGCGACATGCCTGTGATGGCCGTGAGGCGCTTATACAGGTGCACGCGCGACATGCCCAGTGCCTCGGCCATGGTCTCGACGGTGATGTCGGCATTGTCGAGGTTGCCTTCTACATAGTCGGTGGCGCCCTTGACGAGCTTCTCGTCAAGGCTGACAATCTCGAGCTCGCGCACCTCAGGATTCAGCCTGTTACGCTCCTGACCGACAGCGCCGAGCTTGCTGACTTCTTCGAGGAGCTGCTCGACATGTGAGAACACCTGTTGCTGTTTCTCGTAGCGCTGTTCGTCGGTCTCGCGCTCCATGATCTCGTTCAGGCTCTCGAAGACGTTCTGGAAGGGCTGCCGGAGGTCGGCATTGATGCTCTCGGCAAACTTCTGTCGCAGCTCGCCCAGACGGTGGCTGTTCTCCTGCTCGAGTTTGAGGCGTTCCAGGCGCAGCTTGTCCTTGGCGCGGCGGTAGAACCAGTAGAACAACAAGACGATGAGAGCCAGATAGACGATATTCATCCACCACGCGCGATACCAGGGCGCCGGCACGCTGACGGCGAGCTGCACCTCGTCAGTACCCATCGTGCCGTCGGTAGCTAACAGACGGGCACAGAAGGTGTACCGGCCTGGGGCCAGACCCATGTAGGTAATGTCGGGAGCGGCATCGTCGGTATAGCGCCACTGGTCGCTGAGTCCCAGCAGACGGTAGGCGAAGCGCGTACGGTTGTGCACCTCGCCGCTGTTGGTGCTCAGGAAGATGGTGAACTGGTTGTCGGAAGCCGTGAGCGACAGCCGGTCCGTCTGTGCATTGACGCGGCGGTCCATGACGCGCAGTCCGCTGAGCAGGGGACATTCTGCCACAGGACGATGCGAGCGGAGCTTCTGGGGATTGATAATGTCAAGGCCCTCATGGCCGCCCACGACGATATGGCCGTCGGGGGCAAGGATGACGGAACGCTGGTTGAAGGGCCCGTCCTGCAGGCCGTCGCGGTTATTGTAGCTGCGGACGAGGAAATGCCAGCTGCCGTCGGGCTGCGACTGAGGGACGACACTGCTGACACCATGCTGCGTGACGACCCAGACGACGTGGTGGTCGTCTTCGACGATGCCATAAACCGTGGAGCCGACGAGTCCCGACTTGGCGTCGAGCAGATAGCAACGGGCTGTCTTTGGGTCACAGACGGTGGCCCCGGAGGGTGCTCCCTGCCACACCAGGTCGCGGCTGTCCTGACATACGACGTTGGAGGCAGGGGTGAAGGTGATGTCGGAGTGCTGTTCCTCGAAGCGGTAGTTGTCGACGGACATGGTCTTGGGGTTCACCAGCGAATAGAACTCGGTGTGCCCTACGAGCAGTCGCCCGTCAGGCAACAGCTGAATGGACGAGATGTAGTTGCTGGGCAGCTTGGAGTTTTCCTGACGCAGTGTGGTGAAGCGGCCGGTCTGCTGGTCTATGCGTTGCAGTCCGCCGCCCAAGGTACCTATCCATACGTTGCCGTCGGCATCCTCGCTGATGGCCCACACGCTGTTGGTAACCAGTCCGTTGGGGTCGCCCGTGGCACGGTAGGTCGTGAAGCGGCCCTGCTGGTAATGGATGAGGCCGCCCTCATAGGTGCCAAACCAAAGGGTGCCGTCGGTAGCCGCGAGACTACTGACAATGATGTCGGAGCCAAGCTGGCTGTTGGCCTTGTCGAAGACCGTGCATTCGCCTGTAAAGGGGTTATAGCGCAGAATGCCATGGTCGTTGGAACCTGCCCAGTAGATGCCCTGATGGTCGACGCACACGGTATTGACATTACCCAGGTTGACATGTCGGAAGTTAAACTGGCTGTCGGAATAGTAGCTGACGCCATTCATATAGGTGGCTATCCACATGCGGTCCAGCTGGTCGCGATAGATGCAGCGCAGGGTGTTGTCGCTAATGGTGGTCTCGTCGTTCTTGATGCTCTTGTACTGCTGCAGACGATGGTTCTTGAAGTCGACGACGCAGAGTCCCTCATGGTCAGTAGCCAGCCAGAGCTGTCCATGACGATCGGTGACGGCGTCCCAGACAAGCAGCTCACGTGGTGTGTCGGCAATGCCCAGACGGTGGAGCACTTCAACGGAGGAATGCACCCAGCGCCCTTCCTGGCGCAGGAAGACATAGGCGCCGCCATCGGTAAGTGTCCAGATGTTCTGCTGCACGTCGACATGCAGGGTGTAGGCCGCATTCCGGGGAGCGCCCTGGCGTTTCAGCCGGCTGCTCTTCCACGAGATGCGGGGCTGTAAGGTATGGAAACTGACGATGTCGCCGTTGTTGGAAATCATAAGCAGGCTGTTGCCATGCTCCGCAAAGTCGCTGACACCGAAATCAGTGCCTACCTGCTGGGAACCAGGGCCGAAGGTAAAACGGCGTACCTGACGGGTACGCGGGTTCAGGAAGAACATGCCCTCGTCGTAGGTCTTGACCCAGAAGTTCTTGCGGCGGTCTATATAAAGGCGCTCTATGGCCCCCTTGACGCCCTGCTCGTGCAGCCAGCGCTCAGGGTGACGGTTGCACGTCTCGCTGACGGGATCGAAGAGTGAATATAAAGGCCCGTGGCGCAGCCAGAGGCGCCCCATGCCGTCCTGCTGCACGTCGTCGATGGAATTACGAAGCAGCGTGGTGGTGTCGTTGGCCTGCGAATAATAGGTGTGTATGCGATAGCCGTCGTATCGGTTCAGTCCGTAGGGCGTCGCTATCCAAACGTAACCCCGGCTGTCGCGGAAGATGCTGTTGACCTGAGTGTTGGACAGACCGTCGCGGGCATCGAGACGCCGGAACTTCATGTCGGCAGCCACAACCGTGAGAGCCATGGTGCACAGCAGCAGTCCTGTGATAAGCGCACGCGTAGTGGTGAAGAGCACACGCGTCGTGACGAGAGTCAATGTCCGCTTCATGATACGCCGTTACTCATCGTCCATTAACACTGCTTCCTCTACTTCTACCTCTGCTTCGACGGGCAGGGTGATGACGAAGACGGTGCCGCCGCCCGGGTTGTCCTCCAGACGTATGGTGCCGCCGTGGGCCACGACGATGTCTTTTACTCTGTCTAATCCGATGCCCTCGCTGCCTACCATGGGCTCGAAGGCCGTTGCTTTGAACTCGTCACGGATGCCTATGCCGTTGTCGGCCACCTGTATGACGGCTTTGTCCTTGCCTACACGTCCCAGGTTGACGTTAATCTGGCAGTTGCCCGGCGAGAACCTGACGGAGTTGCCCAACAGGATGGTCAGCGCCTCCTCCAGGCGGCCATAGTCGATGTTGGCGTCAATCTCGTCAATCAGCGAACGACACGTCAGCTTGCACTTCTTTCCTGCTGAGCTGGCAGCAAAGTCCTTGCAGATGTGCTTGACGTCGTGCACCAGATTGGTACGGGTGCAACTGAGCTGTAGGGATTCCTTCTCCTGTCCGGCTACGGTCTGCCGTGGACCGCCATTGCTGTCATGCTGCTCCTTGGTCATCTGCATGCGCATCTCGCTCATCCACTGCATCTTCTCCGTCTCGCGTTGCAGGTTGAGTGCCTTCATACGCTCGTCCTGACGACGCTGGTACCACTTGTGCCACCACCAGGCAACGACAGCGATGATAAGCATATAGAGCAGCACCATCCAACGGGTGCGCCAAAGTGCCGGACGTATGGTGATGTCGAGCGTGCTCTCCTCTTCGCCGAAGGTGCCGTCGTCGTTGAGCATGCGCACGTGCAGGGTGTAGCTGCCGGCACGCAACGAGTTATAGGTAATGTTGGGGTTCAGCTCGGAGGTCTTCACCCAGTTGTCGTTGAACCCTTCCAGCATATAGACAAAGCGCTTGCCGTTGTTGACGTTGCCAGCGTCGCTGGCCAGCTGGATGGTGAACTGGTCGTTGAACTTTAGGGTAATCTCGCGACAGACGTCGAGGGCTTCGTCCAGGATGACACGTCCGTCGACTTCGCGGCCCACGGGGACGTCCTCGTCGAAGAGTTGCAGTCCGCTGAAGATGGGGCGTTCCTTGCTCTTGACGTCAGACAGCGCCTTCGGGTTGATGATGTCCAGTCCTCCCTGTCCTCCGATAAGTATCAGCCCGTCGTGCGTCAGACAGGTGGAACGCTGGTTGTAGGTCTCCTGCTGCAGTCCGTCACGGTTGTTATAGCTTCGCACGGTGAAGTGCCAGTCGCCGTTCTCCAGTTTCTCTGGGAGCACCTTCGACACGCCATGGTCGGTGACCACCCACATGGTATGACTCTTGTCTTCGAGGATGGAGCCTATGCTGGAGCCAAAGAGTCCGTGCGACATGTCGAGCAGCCATACCTTCTTGGTCTTTTGGTCGTAGACGGCCGCCCCCGATGCAGAGCCCTGCCAGATGAGCCCTCGCGAGTCTTCAATGACACACGACGAAGAACCCATGTTGTTGGGCAGATTCTCGGTCTGTGGCAACACACGGTTGGCCACCTTACCCGTCACAGGGTTGACGAAACACCAGAACCAGCTGGTGCCCACCATGAGCCATCCTTTCTTTATCCACCATACGCTGGTCATATAGTCGCTGGGCAGCCCTGGGACGTTCTTCTGGTTCCAGGAACGGAACTTCCCTGTCTTCAGGTCGAGCATCTGGATACCTCCTCCCAGGGTGGCTATCCATATACGGTGCCAATGGTCTTCGGTGACGCTCCACACGTTGTTGGTGGCCAGTCCGTCAGCTGCACCGGTGGTACGCCAGTTGACGATGGTAGCCTGGTGTGGGGCTTCCTTCGAGGGTATGCATCGTACCAGTCCTCCGTTATAGGAGCCAAACCAGATGCTGCCGTCGCTGGCCACACAGCTGCCCACCATGACATCGGCAGAGAGGTTGCTATTGGCCTTTGTGTAGTGGGCCACCACCTGAGCGGTCTTGGGGTCGTAGACCATGATGCCCTGAGTGTTGCTGCCTATCCAGTAGAGCCCGTGGCGGTCTTCCACCACGGTATTGATGTCGCCCAAGAAGTCGAGACTACGAATGCTGGTGGGACCTTCCTTGTACTCGTTGACACCATTCTTGTAGGTGGACACCCAGATGCGCCCCTCGCCATCGACATAAATCTGGCGTGGGGTGTTATCGCTGATGGTCGACTCATCGAACTTATTATTCAGGAACTGCTTGAACACCCTGTCCTTGGGGTCGATGACAAACATGCCCTCATGGTCGGTGGCCACCCAGAAGCGACCCTTGTGGTCTATCTTGACATCCCACACCTGCAGGCCCTCGGGCAGGCCCTCGATACCTTTCGACAGCATCAGCTCGCGCACGGTGGAATACCAGCGGTTCTCTTTCTTGACGTAGATGAAGGTATAGTGCTCGGCAACGACGTAGAGGTTCTCCTCGTTGTCGATAAGCAACCGGTAGTTCTGGCTCTGTAGCACGCCATGGTCGTGCATCCAGGCGTTCTCCCACTCTATGGTACCCTTTTTCCCGTTCAGGCACAGCAGCTCGCCCGTATAGGTCATGATGACCAGTCCTGAGGGATAGTCCGTCATGGCAGCAATGCCGTAGTGCTCCTTGATCTGGTTCGGCCCATAGCCCATCTTGAACTCGGTCACCTTCTTCGACTTGACATTATAGCAGAAGATGCCTTCTTCGTAAAACTTTATCCAGTAGTTCTTGTCGTGGTCAATATAGACACGCTCCACGGCATTGCGCCCCGGGAGGAACTTTTCTACGATGCGCGTAACGTCGCGCTCGAAGGTCTCTGTCACGGGGTCATAGACACAGTAGTTCATGCCCTGTTTAAGCCACAGGCGTCCTTCGACGTCCTCCATAATCTGCTCTGTGTAGTTGTCGCGCATGGTCGTCGTGTCACGCATGTTCGAGAAGAAGGTCTTCACGCGATAGCCGTCATAACGGTTCAGACCATATGCCGTGCCTATCCACACATAGCCTCGCGAGTCGCGATAGACGCAGTTCACCTGCGAGTTTGACAATCCGTTGCGGGTGTCCAGCCTGCGGAACTTAATATCGGGCACCCCTGCCTGTGCCACCACGGGCAGGAGCATAGTAATGACCAATGCCAGTATAGTCTTTCGTATCATATCAGTAGTTGCTTATTATAGTTACTGTTCGGCAAATTTACTACTTTTCTGCCATACTACCAAAGAAAAAGACAAAAAAAAGTCCCCCGACCTTACGGGAGACTCTTTTCTGTTCTATCAGACCGTCATATTTAGTCTTCTACCACGATGGGCTTGTACTTAGGCACAAGGGCCTTCATGATACACCATCCGATGAGGTATGCCACGGCACAGATGCAGAACACCACCATGTAGGCAGCGGGCTTCCCATCGAAGCCGAAGAACGAGAAGGCACCTCCCTGTCCGTCGGCCCATGTGAAGAACATACCCGAGCCCTTGTTGATGAGGAACGAGCCCACGCCACCGGCCATCGAGCCTATACCTGTGATAGTGCCAATGGTGGACTTGGGGAACATATCGCCCACGGTAGAGAAGATGTTAGCCGACCATGACTGGTGACCGGCGCCCAGCAGACCGATAAGAATGGCCGGCCACCACGCGCTGTAGGTACCCAGAGGCTGTGCAAAGAGTCCGAGCACGGGGAAGCATGCAAAGATAAGCATGGCGCGCATACGACCGGCATAGGGGTTCATGCCGTATTTCTCGACGAATATTTTGGGCAGGTATCCGCCTCCGATAGAAAGCACGGTACAGATGGCATAGAGCGTGAAGATGAGTGCGATACCCATGGCCGAGTCAGAAGTATAGCCATACTGGTCAGAGAAGTATGCCGGAGCCCAGAACAGGAAGAACCACCAAACGCCGTCGGTCATAAACTTACCCACGATGAACGACCAGGTCTGCTTGTACTTGAAACACTGCCAGAAGGGGATGGTCTTCTCCTCCTTGGCTTCCTGATGGTTCTGCACGTCGGCCAGGTCGTTGTCCTGCTCAATGTAGTTCAGCTCTGCCTGGTTGACGCGCTTGTTCTTGGCAGGCTTGTCGTATGCCCATATCCACAGGGCCATCCAGACATATCCCAGAGCACCAATGATGACGAAGGCCATCTCCCAGCCCCATGCACGGGCCAGCAGGGGAATGGTGGCAGGAGCTGCCAACGCACCCACCGAGGCGCCGCTGTTGAAGATACTGGTGGAGAAGGCACGGTCCTTCTTGGGGAAGTACTCTGCCGTGACCTTAATGGCAGCAGGGAAGTTGCCTGCCTCACCAAGGGCCAGAATCATACGGCAGGAGAGGAACAGCCATACCGAGACGGTAGCGATAGCCACGGCAGCATCAGAGCCGGCCTGCACCATACGCAGTGCCTCGATAGAGTCGTAGCCCTCGATGTTCATGGCCACCCAGCCGCAGCCAGCGTGCATTACGGCACCCGTTGACCATACGAAGATGGCTATCAGATATCCTTTCTTGGTGCCCATCCAGTCGATGAACTTACCGGCAAAGAGGTTGGCAATGGCATAGAAGATGGAGAACCAACCCGTAATGGTACCATAGTCGTTGTCGTTCCAATGAAACTCTGGGGCTATGAAGTCCTTCCATGTTAATGACAGGACCTGACGGTCCATGTAGTTGACTGTCGTTGCAAGAAACAGCAACGCGCAAATGACCCAACGCCAGTTGGACATTTTTGTTGTTTGTACAGGAGCCATAATATTTCTAGTTTATACTTATTCCGTTTAACTATTTCAGGTCGACTACAGGAATATTGTCCTTGTCGTTATAAAAGAGGTTTTCGCCTGCCATACCCCAGATGAAGGTGTAGTAGTAAGTGCCGGCAGCGGCGTGTATTGACCACTCTGGCGACATGATGGCCTGCTCGTTGTGCAGCCATACCACCCTACTCTCCTTGGGTTCGCCCATAATGTGGGCTATGGTCTGGTCCTCGGGCAGGTTAAAGTAGTAGTAAGCCTCTATGCGACGGCCGTGTGTGTGCGGCGGCATGGTGTTCCATGCGGCTCCCGGGTTCAGCTGTGTCAGTCCGAGCTGCAGCTGACAGGGGCCTTCCTCCAGCACGTCGTTGACAATGAGCTTATATACGGTGCGGTTGTTACACTCCTCGAGGCTTCCCACGGGTCCCCATACGGCGGCCTTCAGCGAGCCTTTACGTCCGTCCAGTGTAATCCACTGCGTCTTATAGTGCTGGTGTGCCGTAGCCGAGTTCAGATAGAACTTGGCCGGGTTCTTGGCGTCCTTCGAGCGGAACTCCACCACCTTGTTCACGTCCTTGTCCTTTGCTATGTGTCCGCGTCCGATGTAGAGTGCCTCTTTTGGAGCCAGCGCATATTCCTTGCCGTCGACGATGACCCAGCCATCACCCTGGCCACAGTTCACCACGCCCAACTCTCGGTTGTAGAGGAAGTACTTGTCCTTGATGCCAGGATCGACGTCGAGTCCCAGCTCGAGGAAGTTCTCCAGCTTCAGTGTCTTGTTGACAGGCATGGCCCCGCCGAAGATGAAACGGTCGTAGTGCGAGTAGGTCAGGTGAATCTTGTCGGCCTCCATTACCTTCTCCATTACGAAGCGGTCGCGCAGTTTCTCTGTGTCGTAGTGCTTCACGTCGTCGGGGTGACAGGCCGTCTGGAACTTCACGTCCTGCTGGGCCTGCGACGCCATCGTCACTGCCAGCAGCGCTAAGGAAAGAAATGTTCTCTTTTTCATATATGCTTTACTATTAATAATTACTTGGCATTCTTGTTCTCGCGGGCTATGCGCATGCGGTTCCACACCACCATGCCGATGGTGACGGCGGTCAGGACGGCAGCCCCAATCCATTCCAGGTATGCCACGCATTTGTATATGACCCACCCGAAGAGACTTGAGGCGAAGTCGAGGGCACCGCCCTCGAAGCCTGCCGGAATGTCAGCAGCCTTGTCGCCTGTCTGTTCGAACACCGTGTGTGCCGCCTGTGTGAAGGCCGGAGCCATGTCGGTGACGAAGTACAGTCCGATGGCCAGTGCCACGAGTCCGATGATGAACGTCTTGACCACGTTACCCTTGGTAAATGGCAGCACCATGGGGAACAGGTAGAACATGCCTGCCAGCGATGCCAGCGGCAGGAACTGGTTGCCAGGCAGTGCTACGGCCAGTCCAAGCGCCACGGGTATGAGCAGCAGGCTGACCACCAGTGTCGTGGGGTGACCGATGACCACGGCGGGCGACATGCCTATGTACACTTTCTTGCCGTTGAACTTCTGCTTCACCACCTCCTGTGTCTTCTCGGCGATGGGTTTGAGGCCTTCTATAAAGAGCGAGGTGATGCGCGGAATGAGCTCCATGACGGCACCCATGGTGACACCGAGGAAGAGCACCTTCTTGATGTCGAGCTGTGCCAGGGCTCCTATCAGACAGCCCACGATGACACCCAGGATGAGCGGCTCGCCCATGACGCCGAACTTCTTCTTCATACCCTCGGCGTCGATGTTCAGCTTCTCAAAGCCCGGTATCATGTCAAGGGCCTTGCCTATGACGAGTGCAAAGGGCACGAAACTCTGGCAGAAGGGCTGCGGAATGGAGATGCCCTTCCACTCGGGGTAGTATTCCTGGAACTTGTCTGCCGTCAGGTCGGCCATCACCAGCGTTACGATGTAGCACACGATGGCTGCAAAGTATCCCCATGCCAGCGACTGGCCCATGACGAAGTAGGCCACGGCCCCTATAAAGGCAAAGTGCCAGTAGTTCCACAGGTCTATGTTCACGGTACGCGTACAGCCGGTGATGAGCAACAGGAAGTTGACGCCCAGACAGATGGGGATGATCAGCGCTCCCACTGCCGTATTGTAGGCCACGGCGGCGGCTGCCGGCCAGCCCATGTCGAACACCTTCAGCTGCAGGCCGTAGAGCTCGGAAATCTCGCTCAGCGGACCGCCGAAGTTCGTGGTCAGCAGTGCCGTCACGATGCCCAGTCCTACGAAACCCACGCCGACGTACAGGCCCGACTTCAGCGAACGGCCGAACTTCAGACCTATGCACAGGCCGATGATAGTGAACAGAATGGGCATCATCACCGACGCGCCCAAACTGATAATGTAACTAAAGACTTGTTCCATTGTTTTTAAATAACGATATTTCTTTGTTTGTTTTAGTCTATTTGGGTGCAAAGGTAATAAAAAGAAATGGACTGACCAAAAACAAGACACTTTTTTCTCGATTTTTTCCGATGCCGCCGTATTTTCTTCTCCATTTATTTGTCCACGTTATTTCTTCTTCGTACCTTTGGCGCCGTAAAACAAAGCAACACCACCCCTATGAAATTCATCAGCTGGAACGTGAACGGCCTCAGGGCCTGCCAGACAAAAGGCTTCAGCGAAGCCTTTAAGACACTCGACGCAGACTTCTTCTGCCTGCAGGAGACAAAACTACAGCAAGGACAGCTCGACCTGCAGTATGAGGGCTACCGGTCGTTCTGGAACTATGCCGACAAGAAAGGCTACTCCGGCACGGCCGTCTACACGCGCCACGAGCCCCTAAACGTCAGCTACGGCATCGGCATCGACCTTCACGACCACGAGGGACGCGTCATCACCCTCGACATGCCCCGCTTCTACCTGGTATGCTGCTACACCCCCAACTCGCAGGACGGTCTGCGCCGGCTGGACTACCGCATGCAGTGGGAGAATGACTTCCGTGCCTACCTGCAGCGGCTGGACAGCCAGAAACCCGTCATTCTCTGTGGCGACCTCAACGTAGCCCACCAGGAGATAGACCTCAAGAACCCCAAGAGCAACCGCCAGAACGCAGGTTTCACCGACCAGGAGCGCCAGCAGTTCAGCACCCTGCTGGACCATGGCTTCGTAGACACCTTCCGTACGCTGCACCCCGAACAGGTCACCTACTCCTGGTGGTCGTACCGATTCCAGGCACGCCAGAAGAACGCCGGCTGGCGCATCGACTACTTCGTCGTCTCCCAGTGCCTGCTGCCCAGCGTCCTGAGCGCCGACATCCATACCGACATCCTGGGCTCCGACCACTGCCCGGTGGAGCTGACGCTAAATGGTTAAAAAAAGTAAACAAAAAGCACCATGTAACGGAAAAATACCTATCTTTGCCCCTAAATTTGAGTGACTTAATTATACATTATTTATTAACTAAACAAAGGAGAAAGTTATGAAAAAAATTCTTTTAGCCGTCATGGCCGTATGCGCCATCAGCTTCACTTCGTGTGGAAACAAGACCCAGCAGGCCAGCGACGAGGCCGTTGACTCAGTAGCCGTCATCACCGCTGCCGCCGACGAGGCTGCCGAAGGCACCATCAGCGCCCTCTCTGAACAGCTCGAGGCCGGCGACGCCAGCAAGCTGCAGCAGG
Organism: Prevotella sp. UBA2742; assembly: GCA_002353485.1. GTDB lineage: Bacteria > Bacteroidota > Bacteroidia > Bacteroidales > Bacteroidaceae > Prevotella. The sequence goes on along the minus strand of DEJS01000016.1, from coordinate 40,381 downwards.
TGCTGGAGACCGTCAAGACCAAGGTGGCCGAGCTCATCAAGCAGAACCCCGAGATTGCCAAGGAGTATGTTGTCAAGGTTCAGGACTTCCTGAAGGAGAACGCCGAGAAGATTAAGAGCGTCGTAGGCGACAATGCCGCCGTAGCCGCTGCCGTGTCTGCCATCACCGACATCGAGCCCCAGAACGTTGTCAACGGTCTGCTCGACCAGGTCAGCGACGCTGCTGCTGACGCCAAGGACGCTGCCGTCGATGCCGTCAACGACAAGGTAGACGAAGCCAAGGACGCTGCCAAGCAGAAGGCAGAGGAAGCTAAGGACGCCGCCAAGCAGAAGGCTGGCGAAGCCGTTGACAATGCTGCCAACAGCGCAAAGAAGGCTCTCGGACTCTAAGTCCGAGAAGGCTTCCCATGTTGGCAAAGGCTCTCGGACTCTCAAGAGAATAACAACATAAGGAAACAGAAAGAGCATCCACATTGTGGGTGCTCTTTTTTTCCTGAGCGACGTGCTCACACGTCCGCATCACCTCCGCTTCATGTCCAGTATTTGTCCAGTATATGTCCAGTATATGTCCAGTGAATGACTGAAGAAATACTGAACATATACTGAACATATACTGAACATGAACGCGAGGGGAACGGGAGCAGGACATGGACGCGGGACTCGGAAGGGGTTAACGCTTTTTATATGGATTTGTTTGTATGTTTCGGAAAGAATTTGTAACTTTGCAGGCTAAAAGAAGAGTAACACGTTAGTATGAGCGAAGAGAAGAAGACAGCGAACCCGTTTCTGGTGCCTTACGGCACGCCACACGACACGGTGCCGTTCGACCGCATCAGCATGGAGCATTACGAGGAGGCCTTCATGGAAGGCATCCGTCGTGACAACGAACAGATAGAGAAGACCATCAACAACCCCGAGAAACCGACATTCGACAACACCATCATCTCGACAGAGGAGGACGAAGACTACTACGGCCTGCTGTCAAGGGTATCGACGGTATTCTTCAACCTGCTGTCGGCAGAGACCAACGACGCCATGGACGCGCTGGCACAGAAGATGCAGCCCATACTGACACAGCACGCCAACGACGTGAGGCTGAACCCCCGACTCTTTGAGCGCATACGTCAGGTACACCTGCACCACCGCCGGCTGACGGCCGAGGAACAGATGCTACTGGACAACTGCTACCAGAGCTTCGTTCGCTCAGGAGCACTGCTGGATGAGGACGGCAAGAACAAGCTACGCCAGCTGACGGAGGAAGCCTCCATGCTGTCGCTGCAGTTCCAGCAGAACCTGCTGAAGGCACAGAAGGCATACACGCTGGACATCACCGACGAAGCGCAGCTGGACGGGCTGCCCGAGACGGCACGCGAGGCGGCAGCACTGACTGCCAAGGAGCAGGGCAAGCAGGGATGGACGTTCACCCTGGACTACCCGTCGTACTCGCCCTTTATGACATACTCGACGCAGCGCGAACTGCGACGCCAGATGTATATGGCACGCAACACGCTGTGCACGCACGACGACGCCGAAAACAACACAGAGATATGCAAGCGCCTGGTGAACGTGCGCCGCGAGATAGCACAGCTGCTGGGATACAAGACGTATGCAGACTACGTGATGAAGCGCCGCATGGCGTCGACCACACGCAACGTGTACCGGCTGCTGGACGACCTCATCGACGCCTACAAACCCACGGCCCTGAAGGAGAAAGAGGAACTGGTGAAGCTGGCACACAAGGACATTGACAAGCTAAGGCCATGGGACAGCGCCTTCTATGCCCACAAGCTGCAGATGAAGAAGTACGACCTGGACGCCGAGATGCTCAGACCGTACTTCGAGCTGTCGCAGGTCATCAAAGGGGTGTTCGGACTGGCCACACGCCTGTATGGCATCAAGTTCACGGAGAACAAGGACATCCCCGTCTACCACCCCGACGTCAAGGCGTACGAGGTGACAGACCGTGACGGCAGTTTCCTGGCCGTGTTCTATGCCGACTTCCACCCCCGCAAAGGCAAGCAGGGCGGTGCATGGATGACTGAATACCAAGGACAGTACATCGACCAGAAGGGCGAGAACATACGTCCCCACGTGAGCGTGGTGATGAACCTGACGAAGCCCACCGAAGACAAGCCGGCACTGCTGACGCTGAGCGAGGTGGAGACCTTCCTGCATGAGTTCGGCCACTCGTTGCACGGCATGTTTGCCAACACCCGCTTCGAGTCGCTCTCGGGCACCAACGTATGGTGGGACTTCGTAGAACTGCCGTCACAGTTTATGGAGAACTACGCCGTGGAGAAAGACTTCCTGCGCACCTTTGCCTTCCACTACCAGACGGGCGAGGCAATGCCCGACGAACTCATCCGGCGCATCGTGAAGAGCCGTAACTTCATGGCGGCCACGGCATGCATGAGGCAGGTCAGTCTGGGGCTGCTCGACATGGCGTACTACACGAAGAAAGAGCCTTTCAACGAGGACATCAAGAGCTTTGAGAAGAAGGCCTGGAAGAAGGCCATCCTGGGCGAACAGCTGGAAGAGACGTGCATGACGGTACAGTTCTCGCACATCATGGCAGGAGGCTACGCAGCGGGCTACTACAGCTACAAGTGGGCCGAGGTACTGGACGCCGACGCCTTCAGCGTGTTCAAGCGCCATGGCATCTTCGACGAGAAGACGGCACAGCGTTTCCGCGACGAGGTACTGTCGAAGGGCGGCACCGAGCACCCCATGGTGCTCTACAAGCGGTTCCGCGGCGGCGACCCCACAATAGAGGCGCTGCTGAGGCGCAACGGCATAAAACGAGTAAAGAAATAACACAGTGACGACGGATGAACAGCGAGAAGCAACAACAGTTTGACCGGCGCTATCTGGACATGGCGCGGATATGGGCACAGAACTCGTACTGCCGGCGACGCCAGGTGGGCGCGCTGGTGGTCAAGGAAGGCATGATTATCAGCGACGGCTACAACGGTACACCTTCTGGGTTTGAGAACGTATGCGAGGACGACAACGGACTGACCAAGCCTTACGTGCTGCACGCCGAAGCGAACGCCATCACGAAGCTGGCGCGCAGTTCGAACAACTCGGACGGAGCCACCATCTACATCACGGCCTCGCCCTGCATTGAGTGTGCCAAACTCATCATACAGGCCGGCATACGGCGCGTAGTGTACGGCGAGAAATACCGACTGACGGACGGCATCGAACTACTGGAGCGCGCAGGAATAGAAGTAATATACATCGGAGAAGACTAACGACACTGGATACATGCAATGAATAACAGAAAACATAACCGCTTCATGCCCATCATCATGGCAGTTTGCGTGGTGGTAGGAATACTTATTGGAACCTTCTATGCCAACCACTTCTCAGGCAACCGACTGAGCATCATCAACTCGGGCAGCAACAAGCTGAACAACCTGCTTCACATAGTGGAAGACCAGTATGTGGATACGGTGAATGTGGGCGACCTGGTGGAGAAGGCCATGCCACAGATACTGAGCGAGCTGGACCCCCACAGCGTCTACATCTCGGCCAAGGACGTCCAGATGGCCACCGACGACCTGCGCGGTTCCTTCTCGGGGGTGGGCATTGAGTTCACCATCCGTCAGGACACGCTGCACGTACAGAAAGTCATCTCGAACGGACCAGCAGAGCGCGCCGGACTGATAGCCGGCGACAAGATTGTCAGGGTGGACGGCGACAACTTCACAGGCAAGAAGCTGACCAACGAGGAAGCCATGCACCGTCTGAAAGGACCGAAGGACACACAGGTGAAGCTAGGAGTGATGCGCTTTGGCGAGAAGAAGATACGCGAGTTCAACGTGACCCGTGGTGACATACCGACCAAGAGCGTCACGGCAGCCTATATGCTGGACAAGGAGACTGGCTACATACGTATTCGCAACTTTGGCGAGAACACATACCCCGAGCTGCTTATCGCACTGGCCAAGCTGGCCCAGCAAGGCATACGGAACCTGACCGTCGACCTGCGAGGCAACACAGGAGGATACCTGCAGTCGGCCGTACAGATAGCCAATGAGTTCCTGCCCAAGAACCGGCTCATCGTGTACACACAGGGACGCAAGTCGCCTCGACAGGAATACAAGAGCGACGGCAGAGGGTCGTACCAGCACATACCACTGGTGGTGCTCATCGACGAGGGGTCGGCATCGGCATCGGAGATTCTGGCCGGTGCCATACAGGACAACGACCGTGGCACCATCATTGGACGCCGCTCTTTTGGCAAGGGACTGGTACAGCAACCCATAGAATTCAACGACCATTCCATGATACGGCTGACCATAGCACGCTACTACTCGCCCTCAGGACGCTGCATCCAGAAGCCCTACACCAGCGGCGACAACAAAGACTACGAGGAAGACCTGATGGCGCGCTACGAGCACGGCGAGTTCTTCTCGCAGGACAGCATCAAGCACGAGGGACCGGCCTACAAGACCACTCTGGGCCGACTGATGTACGGAGGTGGAGGCATCACGCCTGACATCTTCGTGGCCGAGGACACAACCAACGTCACCAGCTACTACAAGCAGGCGGCCATGAGCGGACTGATCATACAGTTTGCCTTTGAATATACGGACAACAACAGAAAGACGTTGAGCCAATATGAGGACGAGAAGGAATTGGAGCAGTATCTGAAACGCCAGAATACGGTGGAGCTGTTTGCCGCGTATGGCGACAGCCACGGACTGAAGCGCAGGAACCTGATGATACAGAAGTCACACAAGATGCTGGAGAAGTTTATCAACAGCCGCATCATCTACAACATAATGAGCGAAGAGGCCTGGATGATGTACCTGAATCAGGACGACCCTGCCATCAAGGAGACACTGAGGGTGTTCAGAGAGAACAGGGCCTTCCCTGCCCCACCCGCCAAGGAAGAACCATTGAAGAAGGCTGCATGGCGCTGGGGCATTAGCAACAAAGCATGACGAAACAGGAACTGCGACAGCAGATACGCGCAAGGAACAAGGAACACAAGCCAACGGAGAATGCGCTGGACAGGCTGAGGAAGAACAGCCGATTCTTGTGCGCACGAACCATATTACTATACAGTGCGCTGCCCGACGAGGTGCCCACACAAGCTTTACTGGACGAACTGACCGGCAAGGGGGTTACGGTGCTGCTGCCTCGCGTGGTCGACGACACGGACATGGAACTGCGACAATACGGCGGGCAACACGACCTGGAGACGGGAGCCTTTGGCATCATGGAGCCAAAAGGCAGGCTGTACACCGACTACCTGACGATTGACGTTGCCGTCGTGCCGGGGATGGCCTTCGACCTGCAGGGAAACAGACTGGGACGCGGAAGAGGATACTACGACCGTTTCCTCAGACTAATACCACAAACATATAAGATAGGAATCTGTTCGCCCTGGCAAATAGTGGAACAGGTTCCCTCAGAAGAACACGATATAAAGATGGACTGCGTAGTGTACTGACCTATCCGAAACGCACATCAGTAATGACCTGCTCACCCACAGCGGCATTGAGCCTCTGGGTAAACTCGGCACGGCGCATACTGAGGTCGGCACGGAGGGCCGGGTTCGACAGGCGTACGAAGAGTGTCTGATTGTAAATATAGGCGTTCAGCGTATAACGTGCAATGACAGGACCGGCCACCTCACCCCAAGCATCGACAAGACGCTTCTGCATAAGAGGCGTTTCAAGACCTTGCTCGCGCAGTGCCTGCAGGATAAGGTCCTTTATCTGATGAACGTCACGCTTGAACATCTTTCTATTTGCATTACCTGTTAACTACTCTCATTGGCATTAGCTGCTGACTACCCCGTCCTCGACGTGGAATATCTTGTAGTCGAGGGCTGAGGAGCGAAGTATTTTGTCAAGATGGTCACGATTGGTATCGGTGATGAATATCTGTCCGAAGTTGTCTGACGAGACCAGCCGTACAATCTGTTCGACACGGTCGGCATCGAGCTTGTCAAAGATGTCGTCGAGCAGCAGCAGGGGGGTGGTTTTCGAGGCCGTACGCTTCAGAAACTCGAACTGCGCCAGCTTCAAGGCAATGACATAGGTTTTGTTTTGTCCCTGCGAGCCTTCACGCTTCATCTGATGGCCTGCCAGAGAGAACTCTAAATCGTCACGATGCACACCATGCAGGGAATAGCCCACGGCCAGGTCCTTCATACGGTCGCGCTGGATGACATCCAGCAGCGCACCACGCTGACAGTGCGACACATAGTGCAGCGACACTTCTTCGCGATGCTGGGAAATCTGCTGATAATACTCTTGGAAGACTGGCGTCAGTTCGTCTACAAAAGCCTGTCGGCAATGATAGAGGTGCTCACCCTCGAAGGCCATCTGTTCCTCCCATATCTGCATCAAGGCTGGGTCGTAGGGAACCTCCTCGGCTTTGCGCAACAGCGTGTTGCGCTGGGTCAGGGCTGTATTATAACGGTTCAGATGCTCTATATACTGACGGTCATACTGTGCAATGACCATGTCCATCAGCCGCCGACGTTCTTCGCTGACGCCCTCGATAAGCAACGTGTCCGAGGGCGACACCAGGACCAGGGGGATTAGCCCTATATGCTCTGACAGCCGCTTATATTCTTTTTTATTGCGCTTGAAGTGTTTCTTCACCCCGCGCTTCATGCCTACTGAGATTATTTCAGAGTAATCGGAGTCCTCAGAGGCGTCCGCACTGTCTGAATGTTCTGTGTAGACACCCTCTATCATACAAAAGGGAGCGTCGTGGCGGATGACCTGCGAGTCGACAGGATTAGAAGCAGAGCGGCAGAATGACAAGTAATATACAGCATCAAGGAGATTAGTCTTGCCCACCCCGTTGTGGCCAATAAAACAATTCATCTTTGGCGACAACTCGAGCGTGGCCTCGCTGATGTTCTTATAATTGAGTATAGAAAGCTTCCTGAGTATCATTGCGAGTGCAAAATTACTAAATAATTTCCGTTTTTATTTCTTATTTCTTATTTTTTTAGTAACTTTGCAGCCGATTTATGCTCGAACGTTAAAAAATAATTAAGAATAATGGCAAACAAGATTCAAGAGCAGGCTGCCGCTCAAGAGCAGCAGGCCACCAAGGCCGAGGCTTTCTTCGAGAAGAACAAGAAGGCCGTCATCATCTGCATAATTGCTGTTATAGCAGTTATAGTATGTGGTATTTTAGCTAACACCTACTATTTCCAGCCCCGTCAGGAGGACGCCAGCACAGAACTGGCCAAGAGCCAGGAGCTGTTCCAGGAAGAGCAGTGGGAGAAGGCCCTTGCTGGTTTCCAGAAAGTGGCCAGCGACTATAGTTCTACCGATGCCGGCAATCTGGCTCAGCTGTACATTGGTCTGTGCCAGGCCAACCTGGGCAAGTGGCAGGAGGCCGTCAACGCCTTGGAAAACTTCAGCGGCCAAGACGATCAGATGATAACCCCCGCTGCCGAAGGAGCGCTGGGCAATGCCTATGCCAACCTGAACCAGCTGGATAAAGCAGTGGAGCACCTGAAGAAGGCTGCCAAGATGGCCGACAACAATTCCTTGTCGCCCACATTTCTCATTCAGGCTGGCGAGATTCTGGAGAGCCAGGGTAAGAAGGATGAGGCTCTGAAGCTGTATCAGGAAGTGAAGGAGAAGTACTTCAACTCCATGCAGTACCAGACCATCGATGCCTACATTCAGCGCGCCAGTGCCAAATAAGTAATGCAAAATGGCTACCAAGAACCTCTCAGAATACAATTTGGAGAAAGTACCTGACGCCTCCAACATGATATTCGGCATCGTAGTAGCCGAGTGGAATCCAGAGATTACCGGTGCGCTGCTCGAAGGATGCAGAAATACGCTGGAGAAGCATGGCGCACTGCCTGAGAACATACACGTAAAGACGGTGCCCGGGTCGTTTGAACTTATTTATGGAGCACACCAGATGACGCTGAACGACGGTTACGATGCCGTCATCATCCTAGGATCGGTTATTCGCGGAGAGACCCCCCACTTCGACTACATCTGTCAGGGCGTGACAGCAGGCATAGCACGACTGAACGCTACTAGCAGCATTCCCGTCGTCTTCGGACTGCTGACTACCGAAAACCTGCAGCAGGCTCAGGACCGTGCAGGAGGCCGTCTGGGCAACAAGGGCGACGAGTGTGCCATAGTAGCCATCAAGATGGCGAAGTTCTAAGTCAGGAAAAACAGCAAAACAATTCTATGAAATAAGTTACGGCTGGCAGCGAAAAGCGACTGCCAGTCGTTTTTTTATTAAAAAAGCATTATTTTCTTTGTTTTTCGCCCGATTTGCAGTATCTTTGCAAGCAGATAAGAGTATCAAAGAGAAAGAAAAGCAATTATGATTAACAGAGAACTGATAAGAATTAAGACTGTCCAGTTAACCTACGCCTATTATCAAAATGGCAGTAAGAACATAGACACGGCTGAAAAGGAATTGATATTCAGCCTGTCGAAAGCATACGACCTATATAACTACATGTTGGCACTCATCGTAGCTATCACGCGTGAGTCACGCCGTCATTTGGAAGTGGCAGAGGCAAGAGCACAACGTGAAGGGACGCCCATGCCGTCTCGAAAATTTGCCGACAACCGCTTCGCACTGCAACTGGAGCAGAACAAGATGTTGCAGGACTTTATGGAGACACAAAAGAAAACGTGGAACGACGAGCCTGAGTTCCTGAAGAAGATATACACCCAGATTACAGATAGCGCCCTGTATAAAGAATACATGGAGTCAGAGGAGGATGACTACCAAGCCGACCGTGAACTATGGCGCAAGCTATACAAGACACTGATAGCATATAATAGCGATCTGGACTCGCTGCTTGAAGAACAGAGTCTGTATTGGAACGACGACAAGGAGGTGGTTGACACGTTTGTACTCAAGACCATCAAGCGCTTTGACGAGAAGAAGAGGTCGACTCAAGAGCTGCTGCCTGAGTACGATTCGGAAGAAGATCAGGAATACGCCCGCAAACTATTCCGTTCCACCATCATGAATGCCGATGAATATCAACACTATATGAGCGAAGCCTCACGCAACTGGGATTTTAGCCGTCTAGCATACATGGACATCGTCATTATGCAGATAGCCATCGCAGAGATGCTGACCTTCCCCTCGATACCTATCAGCGTCACCATCAACGAATATGTAGAGCTGGCCAAGCTCTACTCTACCCCTAAGAGTGGAGGATACATCAATGGCATGCTGGACGCCATAGCCCACCACCTGGTGAGAGCAGGAAAGATGCTGAAGCAGGTAAACTGAAGCAACGGAGCCTCAACTTCGAGATATCGGGGCTTAGAAGCATTGGAGCCTTAAATTCGAAATATCGAGGCACAGGAACATCAGAACATCAAAATAACAACATAACAAAATTAACATGACACAGTTTTTCTTAGCAGCACAGGCCGCACAAAGCGGCGGCGGTATGAGTTTCATCATTATGATGGTAGCCATCTTTGCCATCATGTATTTCTTCATGATTCGTCCTCAGCAGAAACGCCAGAAGGAGATTCAGAACTTCCAGAACACACTGGCTGAAGGCACAGAAGTAGTCACTGGAGGTGGCATCTATGGCGTGGTGAAGAAGATAGACCTTGCCAAGGGCATCATCGAGGTTAAGATTGCTGACGGCGTGATCATCAAGGTTGACAAGGGTTCTGTTTACAAGGACATGACCAGCACTCCCGTACAGAAGTAACCATCACCACCCTGACTGCACCAAGTCCCGTCATCACAAGTAAGAGACCTAACAGCATGAGAGAGGTCTATGAGAACGTAAAGAACTTCTTGTTCAGTAACTTGAACAAGCAGTTCTTTATTTTCCTGTTCTTTGTCATTCTCTCTGCCGTATTCTGGCTCATCCTGACGCTCAACGAGACGTACGAGAAAGAGATCAAGGTGCCAGTACACATTGCCAACGTACCCAAGAATGTAGTGCTGACATCGGCAGTCAACGACACCCTGCGCGTGACGGTGCGCGACAAGGGGTGGGTCATCTTTGCATACCTATATGGCGAGCGCCGGCCTTACATGAACGTGAACTTCAAGGCATATGACAGAGGCAATGGCGGAGGCGTCGTCTCGACCTCAGACCTGAAGCGAATGGCCGAACAGACAATGGAAAACTCGACGAAGGTGACGGCCATCAAACCCGAGAGACTGGAGTTCTTTTACAACAACGGCGAAAGAAAACGTGTACCTGTCAAATGGACAGGACGCGTCATCCCCGAACAACTTTACTTCATCAGCAACGTCAAATGCTCGCCTGACAGCATTGATGTCTATGCCTCACACGAGAAGCTGGACAGCATACATGTCGTCTACACGGAGGCACTGAACCAAGTGGGTTTCCGCGACACGCTGGAAGTAACGTGCCGACTGAGCCATGCAGCCGACGTCAAGGTGTCGCCAGAACGCATACGTGTGACGTTCTTTACTGACGTGCTGACTGAAGAAGGCATCAACGTACCCGTCAGGTGCATCAACCTACCTCCCGGAAAGGTATTACGAACCTTCCCTTCCAAGGTAAGGGTGAACTTCGTGGCTGGAGTGGAACAAATCAAGACGTTGCGTGAAGACGAATTTAGCGTCATTGCCGACTATTTGGAGATAGAGCAGAAGCCTTCAGAAAAGTGTAACATCTATCTACGCATCGTGCCCCAAGGCATCAGCCGTGCCACGCTCAGCACGAAGCAGGTAGACTATCTCATTGAGGAAGAATGAAGATAGGCATAGCAGGAGGTATTGGATCGGGCAAGAGCTACATCTGCAAACGATTAGCATTCAGAGGCATACAGGTGTACGACTGCGACGATGCGGCCAAACGACTGATACGTACCTCTACCACCCTTCAACAACAACTCATACAACTCATCGGTTCGCTCGACAAAGCAGACATGAGCCGTTTCCTGTTGGCCAGCGAGAGCAACCAGCAAGCCATGAATGCCATTATTCACCCTGCCGTGTTCCAAGACTTCAAGGAAAGTGGTATGGAGTGGATGGAGAGTGCCATCATGTACGAGTCAGGGGCCTATAAGCTGATGGACAAGGTGGTAGTAGTAACGGCCCCCACTGAGGTACGTATACAACGCATCATTAAGCGTGACGGTATCAGCAGCGAGAAAGCACAACAGTGGATAGCGCGTCAGTGGCCACAAGAACGGGTATGCCAGCTGGCCGACTACGAAATAAGGAACGACGGCGTGGCAGACATTGATGAACAAATAGACCATCTGCTACAGCTACTGCATCAGAAGGCATAGGGCAAAATATCCCTGATGCCATAGCGTCAGAAAGTATAGACGTCGATGCCAGCCCAGTCAGACTCTCCCGTCAGCGAAAATGTGTAAGCATTGCTGGAACTCCCCATGAAGCTGCCTTTGTAAGTAGTGACATGGTTGCGCACCACAGGCACATTCTCGAAGGTAAGTTCATTGAGAATGTTGTCTGTCTCGCCCATCACCCTCACTTGTATCTTCAGCTCGTCGTTTTCTTCGTGTGGCATGGTGTACACCTCGAATGTCTGCTGTCCCGCGGCCACGTCCAGCGTCACCGTCTGGCGCGAGTTTACACAGCCATAGCCTAACGCAGGGCTGAAGGTCGACGAACCACCTGTATAATAGAACCACAGCTTCTTAGCCTCTGCAGGCAGGGGCTGTTCCAACGTCAGCCGAAACATAGCCACCACACGCGTCATCTGGTACTGGAAAGTCTGACGGTCTGATGTCGCCGTCAGCGTGCCATAATAATAGAACGTGTCACTGACCACATTATTTGGGAACGTCACCTTCTCAGGCGACGTAATTGTAGACGCGCCATCGCAGTTGTGCGCAATGACAACCACCTCGTAGGTTCCTTCCTCAAGCGTAGCTGCTACAGTACCAAAGCCTTCATCGCCAACAGTTTGCCTGACGGTCTTTACCTTGGTGCCGTCCTTGAAGAAAGCCACCCCCACCCTACTACACATCTGAGAAATATCCCTAATGCTCCGTGTGGATATAGGCGACACCTCATAACACGACAGTTGCAGCACCACATTGGCATCGTCAGCGACAGACGGTGCATCCTTGTCAAGCTGTTTCTCACAAGCGACCAGCAACAAGGCTGACCATAACAGCAACGCAAATGACATAAAGTTCTTCATACGCTTTTAGCTTTTGGTAATGCAAAGATAGCAAATAAATCTGAATAAAGGCCTCGTAATTGGAAACTTTTTATTACCTTTGCGCCACAAAACTCAATAATAAGGAAAAAAGACTATGAAACAGACCATTTTAGCTATCTCCGGTAAGCCCGGACTCTACAAACTCGTCTCTCGCGCCAAGAACAGCCTCATCGTCGAAGCACTTGACGACACCCATAAGCGTATTCCTGCCTTCGGCACGGACCGCATCACGTCGCTTGCCGACATCGCCATGTTCACAGAGACCGACGATGTGCCCCTGATGAAGGTGCTGGCTTCTCTGCGCGATTTGGAAGGCGGCAAGCCTTCGAGCATCAATTTCAAGAAGGCCACACCAGCCGAACTGCATGAGTACTTCACCAAGGTACTGCCCGACTGGGACCAGGACCGTGTGCAGAACAGCCACATCAAGAAGCTCATCCAGTGGTACGACATTCTAGTCAAGGCCGGCATTAGCGACTTTGAAGAGGAACTGGCTCCCACCGAGGGAGACAACATTGACGACCGCAACGAAAAAGAGGCTTAGTCATAAGCCTCTTTGACCTTAAGTAAACTTATCTTTTGCCTTAGGTAAAACGCGGTTTTACCTAAGGCATTATTCTTTCTGTTCACCGACGGCAGTCAGGGCAGATGCCCTTCACCATGAAGTTGACGCTGGTCATCATGAAGCCCTCTGGCAGCGTAACCTCAGGGATACCTATCTCCTCCAGGCAGAAGGTCCGCCGACAGTGCTCGCAATAGAAGTGCACATGCAAGTCGTCGTCCACGCCGTCGTGATGGCTGTGGCACAGCTCATAACGCACGCCGTCGCCACCATCCTCAATGACGTGCACTACATGATGCTCGCGAAAAAGGGTCAGCGCCCTGAACACGCCACTCTTGTCAATGCTCAGTATCTTATACTCCAGTTCGCTCAGCGACAGGGGCCTGTCGGCCGATGCCAAGGCTTTCACCACCACGATACGGTTGGCAGTAGGCTTCACGCCATGCTCTTCCAGCAGTTCTACACAGTGTCTTTCGTCCATCGTATTATCTTGTTCTATTAGAATCGTCCCGGTCCACCACCGAACCCGCCTCGGCCGCCTCCACGTCCGCCGCCGAAGCCACCGCGTCCTCCACGGCCGCCAGGACCACCAGGACCGCCAGGACCGCCAGGGCCACGCATGTTCGACATGCCTCCGAAGATGTTCAGCTTATAGATGACGTGTAGCATGGCGTAATTCGTTATGGCATTATACTCTGTATCGCTTCGCTGCATGGCCGTAATGGTACGACTGAAGGTCGACTGCTCATGCAGGATGTCGTAGAACTGGAGTGACACGGTCAGTGCGTTACCACGCAGGAACGACTGCGACAGCTGGGCATTCCATATCAGCTCGTTGGTGTTCATTGAGGCGTCGTTATAGCCACGGCGCGAGTTCATGTTCAGACCTGACGACACCTGCGTGCCCCACGGAGCCGTCACCATGACATTAGCTCCATACGAGAAAGTCCACGTATCAAGGTTATTGTTCTCCTGCAGCAGACTACGAGCATGCATATACTCCAGCGAACCGTTCAGTTCAACCTCCAGCCAGTCGTTACGGAAACTTCCTGCCAGACGCTCGCCAATGGTCGTGGTACGCGTCGTCGACTCCTGCGCGTTGGCAGTACGGTCCAGATTGACGTAACCCACGTTGTTGGCATAACGCAGCGTGGTGAAGGTGTTGACGTTAAAGAATCCCGTCGAGTCCACTGCCGTATTGAACATCAGCATACCAAAGGCGTTCCAGTTACCGTTGATGTTCTCTGGACGCGTAGTGCGGCCACCCGTCTTCTCGTCATACGTCACCATGTTCGAAATGCTGTTGCGCGTAGTCTGGAAGTTCAGGTGGGCCATGATGCTGCGCTGATGGTTCTGTATGTAGTTGTTGTAGAACAGACGCAGGCTCTGGGTGAACGAGGGCTTCAGTCCCGGGTTACCACGGCGTATGTTCAGCGGGTTCGAGTCGTCGGTAATGTCCAGCAGGTCGGTCATTGAAGGCTGGCTGCTGTTGGCACGGTAGGTCAGCCGCAGCTGGCTGACATTCGATATCTTCCAGCGGAAGTCAGCTGTCGGTGCAAAGTTGGTCACGGTACGCGTCGTGTCGGCATGCACGCCCTGATAGTCCTGTATGAAGTGTGACTTCTGGGGCATCAACTGTAGTCCTACGTTGAAGTTATAGTCCTTTCTGGTCACGCGCAGTGCCACCTCGGCCGTATGGATGTAGTTCTTATATTCTGAGAAGCGGCTCAGGTCCTGGTCCAGGAATCCGTCTAAAGACGACCCTCCCAACAGGTTCAGATAGCTGTCCCAGCCCCTATAGGCAGGGGTGATGCTGAAGAAGGGCAGTCCCAGACGGCTGAAGTCGTAGGTACCGCGGTCGCTCTTCGAGTACTTGTATTGATACTGATACGAGAACTGCAGGTATACCCTGTCGAAGATGGGTTCGCTGTAGGTAGCCCTCACGCTGTAGTCCCAGTTCTTGGTAGGCGTTACGGCATAGCGGTTGGCCTGGTATACGGAGTCGTTGGCAAACTGGTAGTAGTTCACCGAGTCGTTCGAGAACGACTTGCTCATGCCCTCGCTGTAGTTAGCCCCCAGGCGCAGTGTCACGTTACGGCCGTTGTTGCTTAGTCTGCGGTTCAGCTGTCCCCAGCCGCCCACCGACTTCGAGTCGCTGTAGCTGATAGAGTTGCTCAGGTTGCTGTTCTTCACCACCCCTTCGTTCACCAGTTCGTCCAACTGTGCCAGCGGGTTGGTAATGCTGCGAATGCTGTAGGGGTCGGCACTGAATGTAGCACTGGTACCGTCGCTCAGCTGGTCGTTCGAGTTATAGCGGAACTGCGGCCGAAACATGATATTGGTCATCGAGTCGGGCTTCCACTCCAATCTGAAACGTGCATCCCAGCTATTCGAACGCGTCATGTTGCCATTAAGGCTGTTGCCGAACGACGACGTCGATGCGCTAAAGAAATCCTCTGTCGAGCGGCGCACCGTGGCATCGCCATCGCTGTGGTTCCAGCGCACGCTACCATCCAGCTTCAGCAGGTCCTTCTTCTCGTAATTCAGGTTCAGACCCGTCATCTTGGTGGCCGTGAGTCCCTGGCGTCCGCCACCGAAACGGCCTCCGCCACCCATACCGAAGCCCATGTCGTTCACGTTATTGGCACTGCCCATGAAGAACAGCTTCAGGTCGTCCTTCATCCAGCCGCCAAACAGGCGTTCGCTATAGCGGCTACGCGTACCTATGCCCAAGTCGACATTCAGCATCAGACCTTTGTTCATGCCTTGCTTGATACCAAAGTCCAGCACCGTCTCTTCCTCACCGTCGTCCACGCCGCTCACACGTGCCAAGTCGCTCTTTTGGTCGTAGGCCTTCACACGTTCTATGATAGAAGTGGGCAGGTTCTTCATGGCCGTCTTCGTGTCACCGGTCATAAACTCCTTGCCGTCCACCATAATCTTCTTTACCTCCTTACCGTTGATGGTTATCTTTCCGTCGTCGTCCACCTGGGCACCAGGCAGACGTTTCACCAGCTCCTCGACGGCCGAGCCCTCTGGTGTGCGATAGGCCGAGGCATTATAGACAAAGGTATCGGCCTTCAGCGTCACCTTGGCGGCCTGGCCCGTCACCGTAGCTCCCTTCAGCATGATGGCGTCAGGTCTCATGGCCACTGTGCCCAGCGCCACGTCCTTGTCGCCTTTTATCGTGATATTCTTGGCGTAGGCCTTAAAACCCACACACGTCACCTGCACGATGTACTTCCCTGCCTGAGGAGCCGACAGCATAAACTTACCGTCAAGACCTGTCAGCACGCCCTTTACCAGCGTACTGTCTGTCTTCAGCAGGCGCACCGTAGTCTGCGGTATAGGGTCGCCGGTCTCGTTTTCCACTACTGTCCCTGAAATGTTGCGCTGCGCCAGGGCCACCACACTTGCCATGGGTAGCAACATGAGTAATAATAGTCGTCTCATATCATTTGTACGTTACACTTATCACGGACTTTTGACGCTTCTCCGCCCTTAAGGTTTAACCTCGGGAACACAAAATTAATGTAATTTCTACAATAATCTTCCTTTTTCCATACGAGTTACGCTTTTTTATATTAATTTTGCACTCCGATGGAACCACAGAAACTAACACTATCCCAAAACCTGGAGCAGTCGCTCACCGAAGCGCTTGCCCAGTGTCGGCACGACCGTATGTTCGTGCTCTGCGACGACACCACCCGCCGTCTCTGTCTTCCTCTCCTGTCGGAGATGGACTGCGTCAAGACAGCCCAGTTAATCACCATTCCAGCTACCGACACCCATAAGACACTCGAGTCTGTGGTCCATGTCTGGACCGAACTGCAGCGCATGGGTGCCACACGCCACTCGCTGCTCATCAACCTGGGCGGAGGCATGGTGACCGACTTAGGGGGCTTCGCTGCCTCCACCTTCAAGCGGGGCATACAGTTCATCAACATACCCACCACCCTGCTCTCCATGGTCGACGCCTCAGTAGGCGGTAAGACGGGCTTCAACTTCGGAGGACTGAAAAACGAGATAGGCGTATTCCGAAATGCAAGCCACGTCATACTCGACACGCTGTTCCTGCGCACCATGGACCACGAGAACCTGCTCTCGGGCTATGCTGAAATGCTCAAGCACGGCCTCATCTCTACCGAGCCCATGTGGGCCGAGCTGCTAAAGTCTGATCCCGAAGAACTTGCCCACCTCTCCCTTCTCCTTGAAAAGAGCGTGGCCGTCAAACAGCGCATCGTACTTGAAGACCCCACCGAACAGGGCATCCGCAAGGCCCTCAACCTGGGTCACACCGCAGGCCACGCCTTCGAGTCACTGGCCCTCGAGCGCCAACCCGTGCTGCACGGCTACGCCGTAGCCTGGGGCCTGGTGGTCGAACTCTTCCTGGCATGCGTAAAGACAGGATTCCCACACGACAAGATGCGCCAGACCGTCAGCTTCATCCACCAGCACTACGGCCGTATGCCTATCACCTGCGACGACTACCCGCGCCTGCTCCAGCTGATGCACCACGACAAGAAGAACACCGGCACCGACATCAACTTTACACTTCTGGGCGACATCGGCGACATACGCATCAACCAAACCGCCACGGAAGACGAAATCAAGGAAGCCCTCGACTTCTACCGCGAGGGTTGATTTCCTCCTTAACATTCAGAACTTTCATCGAGGCAAAGTGGGACTTTCATCGGAGCGAACCCAGACTATCATCGGAGCAAAGTATCCTGCCCAGACGAGGCAGACAAGAAGAATGACAAGAAAAAAACAGACCGACTTCTTGGTCAGTCCGTTTTTTTTTTGTACCTTCGCCGCTGTATATGACACTTTAATTATAGAAGACTTATGAGAGTAATTATTGAATCAGACTATCAGAAAATGTCGCAGTGGGCTGCCGAACACGTCATTGAGCGCATCAATGCCTTCCAGCCGACCAAGGAGAAACCTTTTGTGCTGGGCCTGCCCACAGGCTCGTCGCCCGAGGGAATGTACGCCTGCCTGGTAAAGGCTAACAAGGAGGGCCGCGTATCGTTCAAGAACGTACTGACGTTCAATATGGACGAATACGTAGGTCTTCCAGAGGAGCACCCCGAGTCGTACCATTCGTTCATGGCCCGCAACCTGTTCGACCACATCGACTGCCCCAAGGAGAACATCCACATACTGAACGGCAATGCCAAGGACCTGGCAGCCGAGTGCCAGCACTATGAGGAGATGATAGCCCAGGCTGGCGGCATCGACCTGTTCATCGGAGGCATCGGTCCCGACGGCCACATCGCCTTCAACGAGCCCTACTCCAGCCTGACCAGCCGCACTCGCGTGAAGACGCTGACCACCGACACCATCATAGCCAACTCGCGCTTCTTCGAGGGCGACGTCAACAAGGTGCCCAAGCTGGCCCTGACCGTAGGCGTAGGCACGGTGATGGACGCCCGCGAGGTGATGATTCTGGTAAACGGCCACCACAAGGCACGCGCACTGAAGGCAGCCATAGAAGGCGCCGTGACGCACGAGTGGACCATCTCGGCACTGCAGATGCACCAACACGGCATCATCGTGGCCGACGAGCCCGCCACCGACGAGCTGAAGGTTGCCACCTACAAGTACTTCAAGGACATCGAGAAGGACAACCTCATCTAACCACTGTATAACAAACAAACAAGGAAAAAAGGAGTTAAAGGTGAAGAAGCTTATTATCCTTACACTGGCAGTGCTGCTGGCCATACCGTCGACAGCACAGATATACAAGCGCTACGAACCCAGCCGCTACCACCGCGAAGGCAGCGAACACTACTTCGGGCTCCGTCTGGGCCTGAACCTGTCGAGCATCAGTAGCGAAAACGTAGACATTGACGCCGACTATCTGGCTGGCCTCTATCTGGGCGGCGTCTACGGCATACAGCTGGCCTACCGCGCACCGGTATGGCTGGAACTGGGGCTTGGATATTCAGAGAAGGGCGGCATAGCCAGACCGGAAGGATATAAGATGAAGTATCGACTAAGCTACCTGGAAGCGCCCATCACGGTGAAGTACAGCTTCGACGTCAGCGACTTCCGCATACAGCCCTTTCTGGGAGGCTACCTGGCCGTAGGCATCATGGGAAAAATCAAGGACTACCGCCTGCACGACGCCTCCAAGTCGACGTTCGACAGTTTCCGGCGCTTCGATGGCGGCCTGCGCCTGGGATGCGGTGCAGAGTACCGCATGCTCTACCTGGAAGTCGGTTTCGACTTCGGACTGGCCAACATCAGCAAGGACGACTTCGACACAGCCCGCAACCGATGCTTCTTCTTCAACGCAGGCGTTAACTTCTAAAACATAAAAAAAAGAGAGCTCCCTCACCATCGGGAGCTCTCTTTTTTACCTTTATACTCTTTTGCCTTCCTACTTCTGCATGTCATAGACCACCTGCATCAGCCGTCGACCCAGCTCGTCGGCTGCTTCCATGGTAGCAGCCTCACTGTAGACACGTATAATGGGCTCAGTGTTCGACTTGCGCAGATGCACCCAACGGTCGGCAAAGTCAATCTTTACGCCGTCAATGTCGTTCACCTGTGCCTCAGGGTCCTGGGCAAAGAGTTCCTTTACCTTCACCAGAATAGCGTCGACATCCGTCTCCGGCGTCAAGTCTATACGGTTCTTGGCTATCTGATAGTCAGGGAACTCAGCTCTCAGCTCGCTCACCTTGCAGCCCTTCTTAGCCAGCGACGTCAGGAAGAGCGCAATACCCACCAGGGCGTCACGGCCATAGTGGCTCTCAGGATAAATCACGCCACCGTTGCCCTCGCCACCAATGACGGCACCAACCTCCTTCATCTTCGTCGTGACGTTGACCTCGCCCACGGCAGCAGCAGCATAACGGCCGCCATAGTGCTCCGTCACATCACGCAAGGCACGAGTCGACGACAGGTTGCTGACCGTCACCAACGGTTCGGCAGCACCTTTCGCAGCGTTCTCCTTCGCCTTCTCACTCAGCACATAGTCGGCCACGGACACCAGCGTGTACTCCTCGCCAAACATCTTGCCGTCCTCGCTGATGAAAGCCAGACGGTCCACGTCCGGATCAACCACTATACCCAGGTCGTAATGATGCGACTTCATTTCCTGCATAATACCCTGCAGGTTCTTCTCCAGAGGCTCTGGGTTATGGGCAAAGTCGCCCGTCACGTCGGCATTCAGGAACTTAGAGCCTACGCCCAGACGCTCCAGCAGCTTAGGCAGTATGATGCCTCCCACCGAGTTGATGCTGTCCACACACACCGTCAGGCGAGCCTGGCGAATGGCATCGACATCGACCAGCTTCAGGTCAAGCACCGACTGTACGTGCTTATCGTCGAACGAGGGGTCAATGACCACCTTGCCTAGGCGGTCCACCTCGGCATACTCAAAGTCCTCACGCTCCGCTATGTCCAGCACCTGCTGTCCGTCGGCAGCCGTCAGGAACTCACCCTCGCTGTTCAGCAGCTTCAGTGCGTTCCACTGCCGCGGGTTGTGCGATGCCGTGATGATGATGCCGCCGTCGGCACCGCTCATACGCACGGCCAGCTCAGTGGTAGGGGTCGTGGCATAGCCGATGTCAATCACGTCGAAGCCCATGCCTACCAAGGTACCGCACACCACGTCGCGTACCATCGGTCCTGAGATGCGGCCGTCGCGGCCTACCACTATCTTGCCCGACTTGCGGGGTATGAAGGTGGCATATGCTGTTGTAAACTTAACAATGTCCAGTGGATTCAATGTATCGCCCGTGCGTCCGCCGATAGTACCGCGGATGCCGGATATTGACTTAATCAGTGTCATAAAGTGTTCTGTTAGTTATTTCTCCCGTTCGTATGTAATCTCGTAATAGAAAGGCATCACGTTAGCCGATGCCTCTGCCGTACCCTGCGAGTGCGGCACGATGAGCCTCACCTTCGCTATCTCGTCGTCAACACTCTTCGGGCGCCCCACGCTGATGTAGTTCAGTGGTACCAGCCACCCCGACGGCACGGCCGACGACGTAGAGTGGAACAAGAGCATCATGCCGTCGACGAAACTCCCCTGATAGCTGGTGCCCGAGCGCAGCACACTCATCTTGTCCACATACTGCGTGGCGTCAATGTAGCCGCCCGAGCTACTGCTATAGAAGTAGTAGGCCTCATTATTGCACAGCAGCAGCGAGTCGTTCAGTATGTCCCACTCGCTGAAGCGGCACAGCAGGTTGACGCGTCGGTTCTCTTCCAGCGGTTCGCCACAGCCTTTACGTACTATCTGCATGTAGACACCGGTACGCGTCAGCTTCACAAACTCGTTGTCGTCCACGTTGGTCACCTTTCCCCGTGCATTGAACGTAGTCTCGTCAATCACCCTGATGCCACGCTTAGTGATGAACTTGTCGATGGCGTCGCGCTCCTTGGCTTTCTTGTCACCATAAGTCTCGTAACTCTGACAGCTGGCATTAAACAGCACCACGGCCAGAAGCACCAATATGGGGTAAATCAGTCTTTTCATCTTCTTACTTTGCTCATTATCGGCTGCAAAGGTACGAAAAAGTTTAGAGTTAGCACCTAAAGTTTAGAGAATTTTAGACTTGCCCTTGATTTTTTACTTACTTTAGCTTGTCTTCGAAAGCCTTCAGGGCTTCCTCTACCGTTCTTACGGCATCGTCCATGGTGCCGTAGACACGTCCTCCCGAGGCGTTCAGGTGTCCGCCGCCGTTAAAGAAGCGTGCCGCCATCTCGTTACACGGGAAGTCGTCCACCGAGCGCAGGCTCACCCATATCGTGTTGTCGCGCTCCGAGTCCTCGCGCAGCGAGATGCTCAGCTTCAGACCCTTAATCTGCAGCGGCATGTTCACCAGCCCCTCGGCATCGCCCTTCACGAAGTGGAACTTCTTCATGTCCTCGCGCGTCAGCGTATAGTAGGCCGCATGCCGCTTCTCGTCCACTACCATACGCTCGTACAGCACATAGCCCACCATCCTCAGTCGGTGCTCCGAGAAGTTATGATACACCAGACGGTACATCTTGTCCTTGTTAATGCGCTTCGTCAGCAACTGGCTGATAATGAAGAAGATGTCCGGGTCAGTAGAGTTAAACGTAAAGCCTCCCGTATCGGTCATCATGCCACAGTATATGGGGCCTGCGAAGTGCTTGCCCAGCTTATCGTAGAATCCCATCTGCCATACGATGCGGAACACCACTTCACAGGTGCTCGACATCTCCGGCCTCGACACCGTCAGCACCGTGTCCACCTCGGGTCCCAGGTGGTGGTCTATCAGCACCTTCTTGGCCGGCGAGGCCTTCAGCGCCTCCTCCATCGCGTCGGTACGCGACAGTACGTTGAAGTCAAGACATATCACCAGGTCGGCAATCTTCAGCACCGTGTCCACATAGTCGCGCCGCTTGTCGTATCGCACCAGCTTCTCAGAGTTAGGCAGCCACTGCAGGTAGTCGGGCCACTGGTCGGGCACCACCAGCAGGGGTTCCTTGCCCATGTTCCACAACAACTCGCCCATCCCCAGCAGCGAGCCCAGCGCATCGCCGTCAGGGTTGGTATGGCACACGCAAACGATGGTGTCGGCGTCATCGAAAAGGGAGCGCAACAACGTGCACTCCTCTTCGGTCAGTATCGGATTGAGCATCGCGAATCAGAACAACTTATTGGGATACACTCCCTCGTCTACAAGTTTCTGTATACGGTCTACTGTGTCCTGACGGTCGGCGGCGTAGGTCACGCCAAACCACTTAGACGTGGTGTCCAGCACCTCGCACGTGGCCGTACCGTCGTTAATCAGCTTATTCACCATGAGAGGAATAAAGAACTCGGCCTTCAGGTTCTGCATGTTCTTCGGGTCAGACAGGAACACCTTAAACTCAGCCTCCGAATACTCGAAGTAATCGGGCGTAAAGCCCCACATGTTCATCGACACGGGAACGTTGTCGTCCAGCGCCTGCCACTGGCCCTGCTCGTCCTTATAGCGTATGGGCTGGTCGGCAGCACCGGCCTGCGAGCCGTCGGCGGCACAGCGCACTATCTCCGTACGCTCCACGACGTCAGTAAGGTGGCGCTTATCATTATATGCACACACGCCGCGAGCCACCGTACCGTTTTCAGACAGGGTGTTGCACACGCGGAAGCCCACCATGGCATAACGGTTCTTTGCTCCCTCGGGCAGGTTACTCAGATACTTGCCTATCTGCATGAAGGCATCACGTCCGTAGAAGTCGTCGCAGTTGATGACGCAGAACGGCTCCTTGATGACGTCCTTGCCCATCAGCACGGCATGGTTCGTGCCCCATGGCTTCTGGCGGCCCTCAGGCACAGAGAATCCCTCAGGCAGCGCGTCCAGGCCCTGGAAGCACAGCTCACACGGTATCTTGTCCTCATACTTTGAGAGTATCTGCTGGCGGAACTGCTCCTCGAAGTCCTTACGGATTACCCATACTATCTTACCGAATCCTGCCTGGATGGCGTCATAGATGCTATAATCCATGATGGTCTCCCCATTGGGTCCCAGACCATCCAGCTGCTTCAGACCACCGTAACGGCTGCCCATGCCAGCTGCTAATAGAAATAATGTAGGTTTCATACTTGTCTCTTTCATGTTTGTTATTTACCTTCAGAGTGCAAAGATAGGCAAAAAATTCGACATACATACGAATGTGAATGTTTTTAACACTTCAACGCCCTCATGGCATTGAGCACCGCGAGCACCGTCACCCCCACGTCGGCAAACACGGCCATCCACATCGTGGCCAGTCCCGCGGCGGCCAGCAGCAGCACGGCCACCTTGATGCCGATGGCGAACCACACATTCTGCCGCGCTATGGCCAGCGTGCGGCGCGCTATGCCGATGGCCACCGACAGCTTCGACGGCTGGTCGTCCATCAGCACCACGTCGGCAGCCTCAATGGCTGCATCGCTGCCCAGTGCCCCCATGGCAATACCCACGTCGGCCCGTGCCAGCACCGGGGCATCGTTGATGCCGTCGCCCACAAAGGCCACGGGACCGTTGGTCAGCTTTTCAAACAAGGCCACCTTCTGGTCGGGCAGCAGCTCGGCGTGCCACGCCGTCAGATGGGGCAGCTGGTCGGCAATACACCTGACGGCCTCCTGCCGGTCGCCCGACAGCATCACCAGCTCTTCCACGCCCTCCCGGCGCAGCATCTGCAAAGCCTCGGCGGCATCAGCCTTCAGCGTGTCGCCACTCACCTGCGCATCGTCCGACACGACGCCGTGCGTCAGCGTACCCGTCTTGTCGAACACCACGGTCCGTACCTTCGAGAGCACATCCATGTAGTTGGCACCCTTGATGAGAATACCTTTCCGCGATGCACCTCCGATGCCCCCGAAGAACGTCAGCGGCACACTGAGCACCAGTGCACACGGACACGACACCACCAGGAACATCAGCGCCCGGTACACCCACGTGGCCAAGTGGCCTCCCAGCAGCACGGGCACCACGGCCAGCAGCACGGCCCCGCACACCACGACAGGGGTATATATGCGTGCAAACTTACGGATGAACGTCTCGCTCTGCGACTTTCTCTCGCCGGCATGCTCCACCAGCTCCAGCACCTTCGACACCGTGCTCTCGCCAAACGTCTTCGTGGTGCGCAGCCGCACCTCGCCGCCCATGTTTATGCAGCCCGAATACACCTCGTCGCCTTCCTTGGCCTCGCGCGGCACCGACTCGCCCGTCAGCGCCACCGTGTTCAGCCGCGTCGATCCCGCCACCACAACGCCGTCCAAGGGCACCTTCTCGCCCTTGCGCACCACGATGACCGAGCCCACGCCCACCGTCTCCGGGTGCACGTCGCTCGTCGCGGCGTCCGCCTCGGCCGATGCCGCCACGTGCGCCACGTCAGGCCGGATGTCCATCAGGTGGCTGATGCTCTCGCGGCTCTTGCCCTCGGCATAGCCCTCAAACAGTTCGCCCACCTGGAAGAACAGCATGACGAATACCGCCTCCGGAAACTCCGTCTCGGCCCCGGGCAGAAAGCCTATGCCAAGGGCCCCGATGGTAGCCACCGACATCAGCAAGTGCTCGTTGAACGGGTCGCCCTCGGTAATTCCCTCCCAGGCCTCGTGCAGCGTCCCGGCGCCTACTATCAGATAGGGCACCAGATAAACCAGCAACAGCTGCCACGTAGCCAGCTGCCACTGGTGTTCCACCCATACGGCCACGCACAGCAGGGCTGCGGCCGCCAAAATTCTGATTAACTGTCCACGGCCGCCCTCCTCGTGATGGTGCTCGTGGCCACAATGTTCGCAATGTTCATGTGCCATAACTTACTTACCTTTTACGTTTTCTGGTGCAAAGGTATGGCAAATATTCTGCAACTCGGTTGCAAACCTCTTAGAAGGGGTACCCTATGGCAAAGTGAAGCGTCTGGTTGCGCTTGAAACCGTCGGTATTGAAGAATCCCGAGCGGCTGGTTGTGTAGGGCACATGGAGCCCAATGCCCCAGTCGAGGCGCAGGATAAGGAAGTCCAAGTCATATCTTATGCCCACGCCAGTGCCCACGGCCATCTCGCGCAGCAGGTTCTTCATCTGGAACTTGCCCGAGGCCCCGTCAGCCGTATTCCACACGTTGCCAGCGTCCAGGAACACGGCCCCGTGCAGGTTGCCGAACAGCCGCTGCCGGTACTCCAGGTTACCCAGCAGCTTCAGGTTGCCGTTGCGCATCAGGTAGTCGGTGGCACGGTCGCCGAAGCTCTCCACGTTGCCAGGTCCTACGCCGCGCACGCTGAACGCCCTCACACTGTTTGCACCGCCCATATAGAACAGCTCCGAGTTAGGTGCCTGCGTGGAATTGCCGTAGCACCATACGTAGCCGCCGTTCAGGTGGGCCACCAGCCGCACACCGTCGCCCAGCGTCCACGTCTTCGTAAAGTCGGTCTCTACCTTCAGGAACTGCGAATACGGGTTCTTGAACAGCGTCTTCTCCTTCTCGTTCCATCGGTCGCCCTTGGCCAGATATACCAGCGACAGCACATTGCCCGACTCGGCCACGGTGGTCTCCCACCTGACGGGGTTCAGCTTCGCAGCCGGCGACGTGTAGGTATAGGTATAGCGCATCTCAGGTATGAAGTAGTCCTGCATCGTGGCGCGCAGATAGGGGTTCTTCTGCACCAGCGAGTCGTAGGCCGCGGTATGGCTGTTCATGTACTGGTACTTCACCGTCAGGGGCGACAGCTCGTGCCGGCTCTGTGCCGTAGGCTGCCAGCGATAGGTCCACTCCCCTGACACGACGTGCATCTTATAGTAGTTAGGGCGGTAGATAATGTTCGTCGACAGCTTGGCCAGCGTCGACGGCGTGGTGTAGAAGCGTCGCCGGCGTATGGGCCGTCCGTTCTTGTCGCGCCTCACGCGGTTGCCGCCGAAGAAGGGCGCAATGATGCGCGGGAACTCTATCTGTGCGTCGGCACCATACTCGTAGTTGCTCATGTCGGAGCCCCCGCTGGTAGACCACTCGTACGACCCGTGCAGGCTGATGTCAATCTTCTCGCCGCCGCGGAACGCATTGCGGCGCGTCACACCCAGGCGCAGCTCCGGACCCATGCGCCCTATGGTACGCACGTTGAAGTTCGTCTCTATATAGAAGTCCCAGGGCTTGTCGAACACGCAGTTCAGCGTCAGGTCCAGCGTGTCGGTGGCCGCACGCGGCGTAAACACGAAATCGGTCATCGAGAACAGCCCCATGGCATTGATTTTGTTCACCGACTGCACGTAGTCATCGTAGCTGTACAGCTGGCGCGGGCGCAGCCTGAGGTCGGCCATCAGCACGCGGGGCCGGATGGGCGGTCGCTTGCCGGCATAGCGCACCGTAAAGAAACGCCCGCGAAACGAGTCGGTAGGCTGCTCCATGAACGTCTTCCGCATGTTGATGCTGACGCGCCCTATGTACCACTTATGGCGGGCCGCCTCGGGTATGCTGTCGGCCAGCTGCAGGCGCAGCTGCGCCTTGCCGTCCACCACGAACGTGTCGGCCAGGAAGCTGGCGTAGCTCGGCTGGTAATAGTAGTAGCCGTTGTTGCGCAGCAGCAGCGAGACGCGCTGCCGCTCGGCATCCAGGTTGCCGGCCACGAAGGGGTCGCCCTTACGGATGCGGGCCTCGCCCAGACTGGCGTGTATCAGGCTGTCGGCCTCGCGCGGGAAGCCGAAGTAGCCCACGCTGTCCAGCACGTGGCGCCGGCCGGTCCGCACGGTGTAGCCTATCTTGGCCGTGCGCGGGTTCTTCTGTGCCACCACCTCGTAGCCCACCTGCGCGCCAAAGTAGCCGTGGTTCTGCAGCACCGACTGGGCCACCTGTGCCCGCAGCTCGGGGTTCACCCACGACATGAGCACGGGCTGTTTGCCAAACGTCTTCAGCATCCACTTGCCAAAGCCCGACTCGGCGCCCTGATAGTGGTTCCACACGCTGACGCCCAGCGAGAAGGGCACGCGGTAGTAGCTGCTACCGAAGATGGCGCCGTTGGGCGCCGTGGCCAGGGCGGCCTCCACCTCGGGTTTCACGCTGTCGTCGCAGGCGTCCTCGCCCCCCTCATAGCTTATCTTGGTCAGTCCCGTAAAGAGCTGGTCGCCCTCTGGAATGTTCTTCGTCATCGAGCACGAGACGAAGAGCACGGCACACAGTATGTACAGACTATTTCTTTTCATCGGTCGTCGTCTTTAGTGAGTCGGCCTGGGCCGCCGGCCGCACGGGTCTGCGCACGGGCGTGGGGTCCTTCAGCCTGAAGATGTCCCAGAAGTGCTGCAGCTTGCGGCGCCACGTAAAGCCGCCGCCGTACTTCTGCGTATAGCCGTCAAGCCAGTCGTAGACATTGTTCTGATAGTACAGCGTGACGAACTTGTTGGCCGACTGGTCCAGCCGGTATTCCAGCGACACATTGTCGAAGAACGAGCTGTTGCGCTGCTGCAGCTCGGCCCCCGTCGACACCCGTCCGCCCACGGCCACCTTCAGCCGGTTGTCCAGGAAACGCTTGGCAAACTTGAACGAGTAGTCAGTATGCGTGGCTCCCGAGGCGTCCATGCCCTGGTCCATGCCGAACTGCATGTCCAGCGTGCGCAGCGCGCTGCCCGTGATATTGCTTATCTCGCTGCTGAGGAACGAGCTGAGCGCCGAGTTCATCGAGAAGGCGCCCGTGTTGCCGTCGGCCAGATACATGCCCGTGGTCAGCATGGTCACGGCCAGCTTGCCGCGCTGCTCCAGGCCCATGGCCATCAGCTCGCTGTGCAGCTGCATGTCCTCGGGGGCGTCCAGCGTAAACTCCAGACCCATGTCGTTGAGCGTCTTCGTGATGCGTACGCCGCAGTCGAAGTCTACCGAACGACCGCTGCCCGTGCCGCCCGACACCACGGCCTTAGTGCGCTCCACGGCGGTAATGTTCAGCGTGGGGTTCATCACGTCGCCCGTAAACTCAAGGTACGAGCCGTCCTGTATGGTAAACGTCTTCAGCGGTATGACGGGCAGCGAGTACTTCATCTCGCCGTTCGACAGCGTATAGCGGCCGCGCAGCTGCAGGTGCTCTATGGGCGAATACTGCATGCGCAGCGTGCCGCCTCCCGTCAGGTCGATGTAGTTGCTGTGGTCGGTATTCAGGTAGGCCATGATGTGGGCCCCCTTCGACACGTCTATCGTCATGTCCATCTCCAGGCCGCTCAGCGACGGACGCTCCACCACGACGCGCGCCGTGTCGCCAAAGTCCATAAACGTCACCAGCTCCTTCATCCGGTTGTCCGTGGTCAGCGGCGAGTCGCGCAGCACGTAGCTCATGTCCGTAGACCCCAGCACCTCCACGCGGCCGCGCATCTTCAGGTTGTCGGCAGGGCCGCGCACCGAGGCAAAGGCGTTGACGAAGGCCCGGCCGTAGGCAATGCTCTTTGCCTGCTCCTTGGCACCTATAATCTGGAAGTCGCGCGCCCGCATGCGCAGGTCGACCATCGTACGCTCCGGACGGCTGAAGTCCACCGTGCCCTGAATGTTCAGCGGGCTGTCGTTCAGCGCGTGCACTACGAAGTTCTCCAGCAGCAGCTTCGAGTCCACGATGCGCACAGGGTCGTTGTCGAAGCGCAGTGTCATGCCGTAGGGCACACTCTCCAGGTAGCTGGAGTCCAGATATATCTCGCCGTCTATCTTGGGAGCCTTCAGCGAGCCTCTGACACTGAGCTCGCCCTCGCCGTAGCCGTGCAGGCCGAACAGCTGATCGGGCACCATGCCGTTGACCAGCGACAGCGGCGTGCGCTCCAGCAGCAGACGGGCGTCGATGCGCCCCGCGTCACCATTATAATAGGTACCCGTCAGCAGGCCTATCTCCGTGCCGTCCTTCATCAGGCGCGCCTCGACGACGTGCCCGTCGGCCGACGACGCAGAGGAGTCGGCCTCCTTCTGCAGATACACCAGCTCGGTGCTCAGGTTGCCCAGCATGCTGCCTTCATAGGTAAGCTGGTGCACCGCCATGTCGCTCACCACCGACAGCTGTCCGGCAGCGTTCTGCACCACGTGGTAGTCGCCGTTCAGCACGCCCGTCAGCCGCGGCAGCGTGTAGGGCAGCACCGACGTCAGCTCGCCCAGGTCCAGACGGTTCACGCTGACGGTCAGGTCCTGGAGCGCCGTGGGGTCGCCGCCCTCTGAGTACACCTTCACGCCGGTGCCGTCGTCGGCTATCAGGTCTACCTTGGCCTGCACGCGCCGGTTCTGGCCCAGCAGTATGAAATTGTCCTTATTCAGGTTAAACTCTTTATATCCTATCGTGGGCCGCTGCGGCACCAGCCGCAGGCGCAGACCGCTGTCCACCATCTCGGCCTGGGCACCCAGACGGATGCCCAGCTTGTCGGCACCGTCGTAGAAGCGGATGCCGAACGTAGCGCCGTGCTCCTGCAGCACGCCGTCGAACAGCGCATTGAACACGAAGTCGGGGTTGCGCTTGTTGTTGCGCACCTGTCCGCCGAAGGACAGGTGGTTGCGGCGCTGGGTGAGGCGGAAGTTGACGGTGTCCAGCCGTACGTCGTCCACCGTCAGGGCGTGCAGGTAGCCGTCGCCGTTGATGCCGCTGGCGGGCGACATCGAGAGGTCGGCGTTCAGCTCCTTGAAGTCAAGCCCCTGGGTGGCCTTCAGGAAGGTGGCGATGGGGTTCTGCTGCCGGCTCTCCACATGCAGGCGCAGCGTGGGCAGCAGGCGCCGCATGGCGGGCTGGTCGATGATGCGCTGCGACAGCTTCTGTGTGACGGAGTCGCCGAGCACGGTCAGCTGGCGCAGCAGGCGGTCGTAGGGGCCGCTGGCATCTATCTTGACGATGAAGTCGCCGCTCTGCGCCCTCACGTAGGTTGTGTCCTGGCGCGTCTTCACTAAGAGACCGATGTCGGCGGGGCGGTAGACGCGCGACGAGTCGCGCAGCGTCAGGTCGTTCAGCAGGCCGCTCACACTGTGCGTCCGGCGAAGGTCGGAGTCGATGTCGACGTGCCCGCAGAGCCCGATGCTGAGCGGAGCCTCGGTCAGGCCCAACCGGTACAGGTCGGCACGGCTGACGTCGGCCGTCAGCGTGCCGTCCAGCGCGTGGCGCTTCACGAGGGCGTCCACTCCCACCTGGCCGGTGAGCAGCCCGTTGCGGCTGTCCACCGTGGCATGGGCGCGCCCGCCGCGAAGGGCGGCCTCGAGCGTCAGGTCGTCCAGGTTCCACCCGCCGTAGCGCAGATGGTCCACGTGGCCGTCGGCCTCGAGCGTGGTGCGCGGCGAGAAGACGTCGGTGCCCTGGCCGCGGGCCTTGACGCGGGCGGTAAGGGTGTAGAGCGAGTCGCGCGGCATGAAGCGGTGCAGGTTCAGCGCACGCGCCTCGGCCGTAGCGTCGTAGCGCATGGCGTCGGCATCAAGGGTGCCCTTCAGGCTGAGCGAACCCGCCCCGTCGCGCAGCACGACGTCGGTCTGGTACGCAGCGCCGTCGGCCTGCACCCTGCCCTCGGCGCGCAGGCCGGCAGGGATGCGGTAGCTCCGCTGCACGTCGCGCGGCAGCGAGGCCATAAGGAAGTTCAGGTCCTGGGCCGCGGCCTTGAAAGTCACGTCGGCCCGCAGCAGCGAGGGCTGGCTGAGGTTGCCCACGAAGCCGTCGGCCTGCAGCTGCAGGGCGGTGGGCAGCGACACGTCGACGCCCTGCAGCTGCAACAGCTGCATATTGCCCTCGGCACGGCCCTTCACCGTAAGCGGATAGAGGGGCCAGCGGTCGCGCACCGCCTGGGGCAGCGACCCGAGGAAGGGCATGAGGTCCTGACGGCTGAGCTGGGCGTCGAGCGCCAGCTGCAGGCGGCCGGGACGCACGGAGTCGGTGAACGACAAGGGCATCTGTACGCTCATGAGCACGTCGCTCTCCGCCGTCTGTAGGCGCAGCGACGGCACGCTGAGACTGTCGGCCACGAAGCTGACGGCCCCTGTATGCAGGCCCACATGGGGCATGGAAAGGTCGTTGTAGGTGAAGGCGCCGCCGTCCCAGTCCACGCTGCCCACGCTGTACGCGGGGCGGCCCAGGTCGGCCACCACCTGCCGGGCCACCAGCGAGCCCAGGCGCGCCGTGACGTCGATGCTGTCGGCGGGCATGTGCACCGCCACGCTGGAGCGCACAATGGTAAGGCTGTCGGCGTCTATCGTCCAGAGGGTCGGCGTCGTGGTAGTGTCTTCGGGCACCGAGTCGCGCATCAGAATGTCCACCTGGGCGTCTTCCAGTCGCGCCCCGTTCACGAGCACCGTCTGTCGGTCTAGGTCGATGCCCCGGCTCTGCACGCTAAGCCGTCCGAAGCTGCCACGGATGCGCACGGCGTCGATGAAGCCGTTGGTATTCAGGCGCGTACGGTCCAGGGCCAGCTCGTTGATGACCACGCGGCGGTCCAGCAGGGGCCGCAGCTGCACGTCGGCCACCAGATGGCTCACGTCGGCCAAGGTGTCGCCCTGGTGCACCATAAGGAAGTCGTCAAGGCTGAGGTCCAGCGGAAAGCGCAGCCGCACGTGGCCCACCGTGACCTGCATGCCGGTCTTTTCGCTCACCACCGAGGCCACCTGGTCGACGGCCCAGTTCTGCACCGGGGGCAGCATGAGCAGCCCCGCCAGCAACAGAAACAGCACGACCGGCGCAAGCAACAGACCCAATATGTAATACAACGCTTTCTTCATCGTTCAGTCTACGGTTTATTCTGGTGCGACGACGGCTCAGGGCCGCTCGGTGCCGACGGTGGCAAACGACTGCCACAAGCGGTCGTCGGGCAACGGGGCCTCGACGCTGATGGGCACATGCGACACAGGGTGCTCGAACTCAACGCGGCGCGCCAGCAGACAGATGCTGCCGTCAGCATTGCTGCGCGGAGCACCGTACTTCAGGTCACCCTTTATGGGCGAGCCGATGGCGGCCAACTGACAGCGTATCTGGTGGTGACGACCTGTCAGCAGGCGGACCTCCAAGAGCGTATAGCGGTCGCTGTGCGCAAGGGCACGGTAGCGCAGCTCGGCATGCTTCGAGCGCGGACGCTCAGTGGCGTAGGCGTACGACTTGTTCTGCTGCTCGTTGCGCACCAGCCAGTGCTCGAGCGTCGTCCACTCCGCGGGCAAGTCGCGACGGGCCACAAGGGCCCAGTAGGTCTTGTGCACCTGTCCCTGGCGGAACATGTCGTTAAGCCGAGAAAGGGCCTTCGACGTACGGGCAAACACCACCAGACCCCACACCGGGCGGTCCAGACGGTGCACCACACCCAGGAATACGGCACCGGGCTTCTGGTACTTCTCCTTCAGGTAAGCCTTGACGGCATCCGACAAAGGGGCGTCGCCGGTCTTGTCGCCCTGCACTATCTCGCCGCTGCGCTTCGAGACTATTATCACATGGTTGTCCTCGTAAACTACCTTCATAGCGGGGGCGAAGTTACGAATTTTTTATGAAACGAGCGGCCTGCGGCGTCTTAACGTCTGTTAAAACTTTACGTTCACGCTGAAAACATACTGCCTACATAAAAAAGAATGGAGATAGAATGGAGATAGAATGGAGATAGAATGGAGCAAAATTGGAACCAACCGCGAGCAGGAAGGGTGGTTTTTGGCGCGCGGAGGAAGAAAAACGGCGTTTCGCTTGGACATGTGGCGGGGTTTTTGTACCTTTGAGGCCTGAAATGAACAAAAACCTAAAGTAAGCAATGAAGAAACTGATGATGACCGTGCTGCTGGCGGCGGCTGCCATGACCGCCACGGCACAGCGACCGGCCATAGCCCGCGACGAGGCCATGGAGCGGAAGATTGAGGCGCAGCTGGGGAAGATGTCGCTCGACGAGAAGATTGGACAGATGCTCGAGCTGAACCTTGACATTATGGGAAAGTACGACGACAAGGGCGTGTGGCGCCTGAACGAGGAGATGCTGGACACCATTATAAGCCGGTGGAAGGTGGGCTCGATACTGAATGCACCCGGCACACGCGCGCGTACCGTAGAGGAATGGCGCTACTGGATAGGGCTCATACAGCGGAAGTCGATGGAATACCTCGGCATTCCCGACGTCTACGGACTGGACCACAACCATGGCGTGACGTACACCGTGGGGGGGACGCTCTTTCCGCAGCCCATCAACATGGCGGCGTCGTTCAATACCGAACTGGTTCGTAGGGGGGCCGAGATTACGGCATACGAGAGCCGAGCGGCGGACTGCCCCTGGGTGTACAACCCGGTGGTGGACCTGGGGCGCGACCCCAGGTGGCCACGTATTTGGGAGAGCTTCGGCGAGGACGCCGTGGTGAACTCGAAGATGGTGGTGGCACAGATTGAGGGATACCAGGGCAAGGACCCCAATCACATCGACGCCTTCCACGTGGGCACCAGCACGAAGCACTACTTTGCCTACGGCGCACCGTGGACGGGCAAGGACCGCACACCGGCATACCTGTCGCCGCAGATGCTCAGGGAGAAGTACTTCGAACCGTTCCGCGCAGCAGCCATGGCGGGGACGCTGACCATGATGGTCAACTCGGCCAGCGTGAACGGCGTGCCGCTGCACGCAAGCTACCAGTACCTGACCCAGTGGCTGAAGGAGGACCTCGGCTGGGACGGCATGCTGGTCACCGACTGGGCCGATATCAACAACCTGTTCAGCCGCGAGCACGTCGCGAAGGACAAGAAGGATGCCATCAGGCTGGCCGTCAACGCGGGCATTGACATGTCGATGGACCCCTACAGCGTCGACTTCTGCATTCTGCTGAAGGAGCTGGTACAGGAGGGGGCCGTCAAGCAGGAGCGCATTGACGACGCCGTAAGACGTATTCTGCGCGTCAAGCACCGTCTGGGACTCTTCGAGCGCCCGAACACGGGCGGAAAGGGATACGAACGCTTCGGAAGCCGCGAGCATGCCGACGCATCGCGGGATGCAGCACGCGAGAGCATGGTGCTGCTGAAGAACGAGAACCACGTGCTGCCGCTGGAGAAGGGCAAGCACAGGATGCTCGTCACGGGACCGAACGCCAACAGCATGCGGTGCCTGAACGGAGGATGGTCGTACACGTGGCAGGGCTCGAAGGCAGAAGACCTGACGGAGCAGTACAACACCATATACGAGGCGCTGTGCCTGAAGTACGGCAAGGAGAACGTCGTGCTGGAACAGGGCGTGACCTACAACGAGGACGGAAAGTACTGGGAGGAGAACGCGCCGCAGATTGAAAAGGCCGTACAGGCGGCCAAGGGCGACGTGGACGTCATCATAGCCTGTATCGGCGAGAACTCGTACACCGAGACGCCCGGCAACCTGACCGACTTGTGGCTGTCGGAAAACCAGCGAAACCTGGTAAAGGCGCTCTACAAGGTCGGGAAGCCCATCGTCATGGTGCTCAACGAGGGCCGGCCGCGGCTCGTGGCCGACATAGAGCCATTGTGCAGCGCAGTGGTAGACGTGCTGCTGCCCGGCAACTACGGGGGCGACGCGCTGGCGGAACTGCTCGCAGGAGAGGCGAACTTCTCGGCTAAGATGCCCTACACGTACCCGCGCGAGATTAACTCGCTGAACACCTACGACTACAAGGTGTCTGAGGAGGTGGGAACCATGGCCGGCGCATACGACTACGACGCGAAGGTGAGCCTGCAGTGGCCCTTCGGCTACGGACTGAGCTACACCACCTACGAATACCAGAACCTGAGGGTGGACAAGACCGTCTTCGGACCCGACGACGTGCTGACAGTGACCGTCGACATCAAGAACACGGGCAGCCGCGCAGGCAAGGAGGCCGTACTGCTGTACTCGAGCGACCTCGTAGCCAGCATCGTGCCGGATAACAGGCGCCTGCGCGACTTCACAAAGGTGGCACTGGAGCCGGGACAGACCAAGACCGTGACATTCCAGTTGCCGGCCAGGAACCTGGCGTTCGTCGGAGCCGACGGGCGATGGACCCTGGAGGAGGGCGACTTCGTGCTGACCGTAGGTCGGACACAACAAAAAGTGACGTGCCGCCAGACCAAGGTCTGGGACACGCCAAACATACACTGAACAGAATAAGCAGTGGCACCAGCCTAATGCAGGTACCAACAACAAGCCCGGCGGAAAGTCCGCCGGGCTTGTTGTTTACATGTTCATGCCACCGTCTACCTGTATCACCTGCCCGCTCACGTAGCTCGACAGGTCGGAAGCGAGGAAAGTGGCTACATTGGCGATATCCTCTACCTGACCGCCGCGGCGAAGGGGTATCTTCTGTATCCACTCCTTGCGGATGTCGTCGGGAAGGGCCTGCGTCATGGCCGTGTCAATGAAGCCGGGGGCTATGGCGTTGGCACGGATGCCCTTCGGACCCATCTCCTGACCAATCGACTTGGCCAGCGCAATAAGACCGGCCTTCGAAGCGGCATAGTTGGCCTGGCCGGCGTTGCCGTGTACGCCTACGACGGAAGCCATGTTGATGATGCTGCCGCCACGCTGGCGCATCATCACGGGCACACAGGCGTGGATGAAGTTAAATGCTGACTTCAGGTTCACCGCAATGACGGCATCCCACTGCTGCTCGGTCATGCGAAGCATCAGACCGTCCTTCGTGATACCGGCATTGTTCACCAGAATGTCTATCGAGCCGAACTCGTCCTTGACGGCCTTCACTACTTCTTCGGTCTGGGCAAAGTCAGCAGCGTTTGAGGCATAGCTCTTGGCCTTAACGCCCTTGGAGGCGATTTCCTTCTCTGTCTCTTCGTTAACCTCGAGGTCGGTGAACGCAATGTTAGCGCCTTCCTCGGCGAACTTCAGCGCGATAGCCTTGCCGATACCGCGCGCAGCACCTGTAATCAGCGCTGTCTTTCCTTGTAATAATCCCATTTCTTAAACGTTTTTTATATTGAATAATCGTGTTAATTACTATCTGACTTCAACTGCACCAGGGGCTTGCAGAAACTAATTTACTATCTGTCATCATCAGCACCAGGGGCTTACAGAAACTAATATTTCCTTTTCCCAAGAGCGCTGTAGACTATCTTCGCCACCTGAGGCTTCGTGTCCTCCTCCTTCATGCCGTGCGCTATGCGACCGTAGATGTAAGGAACCTCAAGCCCCTTGATACAGTAGTGGGTGATGTCGGCCACGAGCTCGACATTGTCTATGTCAAACTCGCCGTCCTCCTTGCCCTCGCGGAACACCTTGCGGAACAGCTCTATCTCCGCGTCGTCAAAATTCTTGCGAACCTTTTCGACCATCCAGATGTTACGGAAGAACTCCGCACGTAGATTTCCGTTGCGCACTACCGTCTCACGTATCATACTCAGGTGCATGTAGATCAGCTCGATAATCTTTTCCTGCGGGGGAATACGCTTGGCCGCTACTTCGTCGAGCTTGTCGGAGAGGCGCTCCAGCTCGCTCTCGATGACGGCATAATAGATGTCCTCCTTCGACTTGAAGTAGGTGTAGAGCGTACGACGACCCTTACCTGAACTCTGCGCGATATCGTTCATCGTCGTATTCTCGAGGCCGTTCTTTGCGAAGAGCTGCCGAGCCACGTCTACCAGTAATTGTCTCGTCTTTGATATTGACATACTTACTATCCTCCCTTAGTTTTCAACGGTTGCACATTGTCGTTACAGTGTGCAAAATTAGGAAATAAACGCGAATTAAACAAATATTTTGCGGGAAATTGTTTAGAATTACTCATTTTTTAGGAAAAATGGCCCTTTTATTTGGACGTTTCAAAAATTTTATGTACCTTTGCACCCGCTTAGAAGAAAATAATATCGCGGAGTGGAGCAGTTGGTAGCTCGCCAGGCTCATAACCTGGAGGTCGCATGTTCGAGTCCTGCCTCCGCAACCAAAACAAGCCGTAAAGAGTTGATTTTCAACCACTTGCGGCTTTGTTAAATTTAAATCAACGGACAAAAGAAATGTTTAATAACGGTCTTTCTGCGAAAGAACGTAAAAAAATGTTTCCAAAAAACTCTAAAAATTGTTATTCTAACGTGGATTTTATCCCTTGCAGACGCCATGACGGCGAGGACGGCAAGGATTCCTACCTGTTTTATTACGTGAGAAATCCGGAGTCTGGCAAGCTTGTCAGATTCAAGATCATGCTCAACCGATACTTGAAAGGTGCTGAGCGTGACTTTATGGCTGCTCAGATATCAGCCAATGTATATAACAACTTCATGAAGGGCATCAATCCCTTTACGGCTCCGTCTGTAGGACGCACGGCCACGCCTCTGATGACAGTCATAGGCAGGTACAAGACCTATATCAAGAAACTGGAGCAGAAGGGTGCCATGTCCGAAAAGACCCGGATAGATTATTATTCACGGCTGAACATCTTCGAGGAATGGCTTGAAGACCGGCACTATAATAATAAAAAGGTATATGAGCTAGACACGGCACTGGCAACAGACTTCCTGGACTACATTCTTCTCGACCGTGAGACTTCCACTCTGACGAGAAACAATTACCGTACATGGATGTCCGCTTTCTGCACCTGGCTGGTGGAAAAGCAGTATCTCTCTGACAATCCGATATCGAAGATCCCGATTCTTCCAGTGAAGGAAAAGTTCAGGGAGCCATTGTCGGTACCAGACGTGAAGCGTATGTCCGCATACCTCAGACAGACAGATAAGCGGTTCCTGCTGGCCTGCTACTTCGAGTATTACACGATGATCAGGCCCATCGAGCTCGTGAAGATACGAGTGAGGGATATCCAGTTGCAGGATCAGACGGTATTTGTCCCGTCGATGGTAAGTAAGAACCGCAAGAACGGACGGGTCCCACTTCACGATAAGATTGTGAAGCTGATGCTGGAACTCGAAGTGTTCAGTCATTCCGGGAGATCGTACTTGTTCGGCAAGCAGTTCATACCATCAGAGGAACGTGCCAGGAGCGATATCTTCAGGAACCGCTTTGCCAAGCTCCGCGAGGAATTGGGATTCCCACCTTATTATATGTTCTATAGCCTGAAGGATACCGGCATCATCGACCATGGCGAGAAGCTGGGCGTAATATCAGCGAGGGACCAGGCACGCCATTCCAGTGTGGAGGTCACGAACCTCTATATGAAGCGACGGTCTGGCTATGTCAACGAGGCAGCCAAGCACTTTGACGGCGACCTATGACACTATTTCATAGAAGTAGCCGGTCATCAGTTTGTCAAGGTTCCCTTGCTTGATGCTGGCCTCG
Organism: Prevotella sp. UBA2742; assembly: GCA_002353485.1. Taxonomy (GTDB): domain Bacteria; phylum Bacteroidota; class Bacteroidia; order Bacteroidales; family Bacteroidaceae; genus Prevotella. The sequence goes on along the minus strand of DEJS01000016.1, from coordinate 2,032 downwards.
ATCTTCTCACATGCATACCTCTTTCCTCCGATAATGAAGATATTGTCGGCCTCCGGGATGTAGTCAGACAGGAACTTGAAGATGTGCTTCACATTGTGGGAGCATCGGAAGTTTATCTTGTGCAGCTGCCCGAGATAGAAATCATAACCTGTCAGGTCATTCAGGCTGAAACTCCATTTGCTGCGGTTGTTAGACAACTGCTTCTTGAAATTGTAGTCTGTGAATGCCAGATGAATCTGGTACGTGAAAGACTTGTCGCCGTAATGCTCAGACACCGCAGTAACAGACTCTACTTTTCCATCGAGGAACGCTACACTCATGATATCCGACTTTTCTTCGTTGCTGACGATTGACTCAGAGCCTTCCACCAGGCTCTGGAGTGTCGGACTCTTTTCCTGGTTATCATTCCCTGAAGGATTGTATCCGAAGTTTACACTTTGTCCGAAAGGATTTGATACGGAAGGAAGGTTAAGCTCCAGTTTGAATGCATAAGGGCTAACCAGAAAGTCATGCGTTGCATAGATGGTACATTCCACCTCTTCATCTATATATGCAGGGGATATCTTAAGTTTGACACTGTCGGCACCCTCGAATCGTTTCAACGGATTGAAAGGAGCCACGCGTTTCAGCTCATAGTCATTCTCACCCTTTTCCCATCCTACATATAACTCACCATTCAGGTTGTATATCTTATGCATCCTTACGGCATCAGTCTCGTTGCGGAAGGCATTGATCATGACACCGGCATCAGAGTATTCAGATGTATATTTTGCCTGCTCGAGGATTTCTTCATCGACAGTCTCTGAGGTGGAATTCTCCATCTCGAACTCTACATTACGGTTCATGATGCCTTCTGCATCGTCATCCTTCGAGTATTCTGCCTGAAATTCATTCAGAGGCGTGATAGTGGTGACAGGGTTTTGTGCGAAACTGTCAAGCGGAACCAGGCGCAGCGCCTTGTTTCCGCTCCGGACCAGAGTACATCCGAAGAAATTCTGGAACTGCTTGAAGAATTCCTTGACAGTCCAGTGAGGGATTTTCTTTCCGAGGTTGCCATGTGTTGCCGATACTATAAATATACTATAGCATGCTGCAGGAAGAATTGACATGTCTAATGTGTATCCCATCTTCGATGCGATAAGCCTTGCTACGTCCAGTAGTCGCGGACACTCGCTGACATAAGTACAGGATCTTGCCAGCATAAAATCTGCATCAGCGATGTTGACCACTATATCGTTCGTATTGTCCAGGACAGGAAAACCGTATCCTGTGTGGGTACCGCCCATAATGTCGTCTAATGGTGCGTCTGACGTAGGGCCGTAATCGAGAAAACCTGTAAGGTTCAGTTGCCAGCCCTCCTTCTCTGTAATCAGGTTATCAATGTATGTCCCTTCCTGTTCGCTTGACATCTTCAGGGCTGAGACGCCACAGGCAAGTTGAACCTTAACAACCGACTCTGTGGACTGTACGATACGTGCAGTTCCTTCCATCAGCAGAGAGTTCGAGCAATACAGCCTGCAGGCATATTCTCGGTATTCTCTTTTTTTCTCCAGTTTCTGTATGCCTCCGAAAAACTTCCGGTTCTGAAGGATGGATAGCGGGATGGAAACGTCAAGGGTGTAAGAATCCGAAAGCGTGAAGTACGGATTCTCCCTTGTTATCTTGATCTCCTGAGTGCTGTCTGTGATGACCTCTTGGTTATCCAGGTATAATTTGACTGCCATATTTATTTGTTCTTAAGCATTCTGTCCAATAATTCTTGTTGTGCGTTCAGGCCGTCAGTACCCGTCAGTACTACCCTCGCATCGATGGGGATATTCAGCCTTGCAATCAGCCGGTCTGTAGCTTCTCGGTGAGCATCGACGGCATCACGTAACTCTTCATTGTCTGTCTGGACGTTGACAATCGGAGTGACGATCTGGCTGCTGCCACCAGCGCCCATGGAGCGCGATACGTCCTCTGCAGTCAGTGAACCAACGGTGTTGTTACGCTGAGCTTGGTCGAGGAAGTTCAGGAACGGCAGCACATTCGG
>DEJS01000002.1 GCA_002353485.1 Prevotella sp. UBA2742 | reverse complement strand
TTTTCGTATTTTTGCAAACGAATAAGACAAAAATAGTACGATGAGTTACCAAGCAATAACCCAGCAAATCGTTGATTACTTCAAGACGCAACCCGTCGTGAAGGCTTGGATTTTTGGCTCCTATGCACGAGGCGAGCAGACAGAAAACTCGGACATAGACATACTGATACAGCCTGAACAATCTGTAGGTCTGTTTAAATTGAGTGGCATGCACCTCGACCTTCAAGACTTGCTACACATTGATGTCGATTTAGTAACAGTAAAGGGCTTACTACCGTTTGCCCGTAAGAGTGCCGATCGTGACAAAATCCTGATTTATGAGAGAACCTCTTAGAGACAAGACTCGCTTAGATGTCGACTTAAAGAAGCATATTCTCAAATATCTTGCTGAAACCGACTGGGAGCAGTGGGAGAAGAAACAATAATTGTTGAACCGAATAAAATATAATTGCCTATGGGCTGAGATAAATAATAAAATGGACATATAGGATGAACATCCACTTTTAGATTCTTGTCATTCGAAATCGGCAAAATTTCAAACGTAATCAAGAACTGAAGTTGGAGTTCGCGCCTGATGGCGTGGACTTTACTCGTTTAAGATTACATGGTGTTTGCCGATACCAGAATGACGTAGACGAAGTAAATTGTCCACGTCTTCTTTTTAATTTCAATATTTTGTATTATCTTTGCAGACAAATAACTAATAAAACTATGATAAAATGAAAAAACAATTACTTTTACTCGCAATGATTTTGCTACCATTGGTAGCGAGTGCCCACGACATTGAAGTTCAGAATGCCGATGGTAAAACTATTTTTTACAACTACATTAATAATGGCACGGAACTGGAGGTTACTCATTCTTATTCATATCAAGGCAATGTCGCTATACCTGAGGAAGTTACCTACATGAACAGGACACACAAGGTGACGAGCATTGGAGAGAGTGCGTTCTTTGGTTGCAAAGTCCTTACTTCTATCACCATCCCCAATAGTGTGACGAGCATTGGTGACCATGCGTTCTATGGTTGCGAAGGCCTTACCTCCGTCACCATCCCCAACAGTGTGACGAGCATTGGAGAAGGTACGTTCTATTATTGCTCTGGCCTTACCTCCATCACCATCCCAAACAGCGTGACGAGTATTGGAGACTATGCGTTCCAGAATTGCTCTGGCCTTACCTCTGTCACCATCCCCAACAGTGTGACGAGCATTGGATATAATGCGTTCTATGGTTGCTCTGGCCTTACCTCTGTCACCATCCCCAATAGTGTGACGAGCATTGGAGATAATGCGTTCAATGGAGCGTATATTCCAACTGTCATTTCTTTGATAGAGAACCCATTTAAGATAACAGGAAAGACATCGTATTTAAGTACTTTTACACAAAGCACATTCTTTAACGCAACGCTATATGTTCCGAAGGGTACTATAGAAAAATATAAAGCAACTGATGGTTGGAAAGACTTCGTGTTTATTGAAGAAGGAGCGGGTGGTGGTGACACACCAACTATGCAGAAGTGCGAGAAGCCTACAATCAGCTATGAGAATGGAAAGTTGACGTTTAGTAGTGCTACAGATGGCGCCGTCTGCCAATACTCCATAGCCGATACGGACATCAAGGCTGGAAGCGGAAATGAGGTGCAGCTGGGTGTGACCTATAACATCAGTGTCTATGCCGCTAAGGCGGGCTACGACAACTCTGAAACGGCAACAGCTACGCTCTGCTGGATAGATCAGCAGCCCAAGACGGAAGGTATCACCAACGGTATTGCTAACGTCGCTGCTCAGGCCGTGCTGATTCAGAGTGAAGGAGGTAGCATCAAGGTGCAAGGTGTAGATGAAGGCACGCAGGTCAATGTGTATGGCATCAATGGCACTCAGGCTGGTTCGGCTATCAGTCAGAGTGGTGCAGCAACCATCAATACGAACCTGCAACCTGGCTCCGTCGCCATCGTAAAGATTGGCCAAAAGTCAGTTAAGGTCGTGATTAAGTGAGAATAGAGCTAAGCTTGCTTAAGCTATATCGAACGTGAGCTCGCTCGAGCAAAGCTCAGGGTCGTGATTAAGTGAGTGAAGTGAGAGCTTGTTCTCACTTCCGAACGTGAACGAGCTCGAGCAAAGCTCAAGGTCGTAGTGAAATAGTTTTTATTATCTATCAGAAGCATCCCTGCCCGTATCTATTTCGAGCAGGGATGCTTTGTCATCTGATACCCATAACCTGCCTTCCATAAAAGATAGTGATGTTTAGGATATCACTATCATATTCCAGAAAGATTACACGGAGAAGAATATCTATCTTCTGTCTAACCAAAGATTCATTAACGGATCTGAAAGGGAATAGGTTTTCTCTTTGCGTGTTATCAGGTCATACTCTAATTACCAAAAAAAAATTACCAAAAAAAAATAATTTAGTATTATTATTTACTTTCAGAGTATTAATTCTTCGGCAAACTTATAGATGATGATGCCGGCAGTGACAGAGACATTCATAGAGTGTTTCGTGCCTAACTGAGGTATCTCCAGACAACCGTCTGAGGCGTCTACCACTTCCTGGTGGACGCCTTTCACTTCGTTTCCAAGCACTACAGCATATTTCTTACCTCGTTGCGGCACAAATGTCTGTAGTTTCGTACTATGTTCTACTTGTTCCACTGAAAGCACGGTATAGCCCTCGTTTTTCAGTGTTGCAACGGCTTCCATTGCCGTAGAAAAATACTTCCAGCTGACACTCTCCTCAGCTCCAAGAGCTGTCTTGTGAATTTCAGTAGACGGCGGCGTTTTACAAATGCCACACAGATATAACGACTCCACACGGAACGAGTCGCAGGTACGAAACACACTACCTATATTATACATCGAGCGTACATCGTCCAATACTACTGTCAAAGGCAGCTTCTCTGACTCACGAAACTCATCTATCGTCAGTCGTTGCATCTCTATGGTTCTAATCTTTCTCATCTTGGCTGCAAAGGTAGCAAAAAGTAAAAAGGTGGAAAAGCAAAAGGAGAAAAAAATGTGGATAAGTGTGTGCATAACCCTGTTGATAAGCGATGAATAACGCACAAATTATCCCAGAATATCCCATCACTCCCCTACTCTTTTGTTCATTCATAGCATAAAATACAAGCTTAAAAGTAAGTTTTCCACATAAAATTGATAGAAAAAGATATAAACTTATTAATTTTGCACCGTAAAAGAGAATAGTGAATAAACTGCTTATCATATTAATAATCAATAAGAAAGTATTCACATAGGATGTTAGCAATGCAAAAGCATTTGTGCATAAGCATAAAAACAAGTAAAATGCTCGTAAGTTTTGCACTTATCTACACCATATCATCCTCTTTATTTCTCTTCATTAAAAAAAATAAAAAAGAAAAAAATAATATTGTGATGTTGAAAAACGAATGGAAAGAGCAGGGGTTCATTGACGAACCCGTTGCAGAAGGTACTGACTTAAAGAAAGAAATACGCCGTCTGTGTAAAGAGAAAGATGCTATCATTCTGGCTCACTATTATACTGTTGGTGACATACAGGATATAGCCGATTTCGTAGGTGACTCATTGGCGTTGGCTCGCAAAGCTGCTGACACTGACGCTAAGATAATGGTAATGTGTGGCGTGCACTTTATGGCTGAAACCTGCAAGCTACTGTCGCCTGAAAAGACGGTGCTGTGTCCTGATCTGAATGCAGGCTGTTCGTTGGCAGACTCGTGCAATGCTGACGATTTGCGTAAGTATAAGAACGAACATCCAGGCTATCAGGTCATCTCGTATGTCAACACTACTGCTGCCGTGAAAGCTTTGACCGATGTGGTAGTAACCTCTGGCAATGCCAAAAAGGTGGTTGACCAGCTGCCTAAGGATGCCAAGCTCATCTTTGGTCCTGACTATAATCTGGGCAACTATATCAACGAAGTGACAGGTCGCGAGATGTTGCTATGGAATGGTGGTTGTCATGTACATGAGCGCTTCTCGGTGAGCAAGATTGCCGAGCTGAAGAAGCAGTATCCAGAAGCAGTAGTAATGGCACATTTGGAATGTAAAGGTCCGGTTTTGGCCTTAGCCGATGTAAAAGGCAGTACGGCAACGATGCTCAACTATGCCCAACAGAGCGACAAAAAGCAGTTTATTGTGGCCACAGAGGCCGGTATTCTGCACGAGATGCAACGAACGTGTCCTGACAAGGAGTTTATACCCGTGCCGCCAGAAATAAGCGAGAGCGGCCTGGAATGCAGCTGTAACGAGTGCCAATATATGAAGATGAACACACTGCTGAAAATATACAATACACTGAAGTACGAATGGCCTTCGGTAGAGATTGACCCAGAGGTAGCCAAGGAGGCCGTGAAACCTATTGAAAGGATGTTGGAGTTGAGCTGATAAAAGCCTTCTATCCTTGTTGGCAATCCGTTTATGAATAGTCAGAAAAAGCGTATAACTTGGCTTGCCGTTCTGCGAGGACTAAACATCCTGTTAGTTGTCATGGTACATATTCAGCTGGTTGATATATCTACTGGTAACAACCATGCTTTTTGTGAGTGGATGGCTCTCCCATTCCACCCTATCCGTATGCCGCTATTCATTTTCATTTCAGGTGGACTGCTCTACCTAAGTCGAATATGCAGGCAATTACCAGTAAAAGACTTATATAAGGAAAAGTTTCAGCGCATCATGCTCCCGTTTCTTTTCTTTGTGATAGTCTATTATTTCGTTAAGGTAATTTTTAATCAGTTTACCAAGACATCTGTAGATTTGTCGTTTAATTACTTTTTGGCATCGTTTGTTTACTATCGTGGCTATTCTTCACAGCCTTTATGGTTCTTGGCTGTATTAATGCTCTTGATGCTGATGTATCCGTTGTTTCGTTACTTATGTGGCAGCAAATTCAGGATGGCAGCGTTTCTATTGTTCTGCTGTGTCATATATTTTATAGACACAGACTTGGAGAGTCCATGGAATGTCTTCTACATTCTTGAGCTTCATCATTATTTAGTGTATTTTTTCTTTGGTATCTTTTTCTTTCGCTTTAAGTGGTATAACTATTTGTCAAACAAAATAGCATTGCCTATACTCTTGCTGTTATATATTACTGGCTATGCTTGTTCAGTACCATTGTTTACCTCATTGACAGGAATTCTATTGATGTGTTCAATATGCCTACATATAGACCGTTATGTACCAACTCTTTTCTCTAGTTTTCGCGATTACATTTTTCCCATCTATCTCATGTCATGGCTTTTTCAGACTTTTGTCGAGCTTATTCTGTGGAAACAGCTATGCAACAGCGAGTCGTTGTTCTTAGTATTCTATGCTGTTAACCTGTTGTCAGGACTGTTCATCCCAGTCCTGATATGTAAAGTAATTGAACGTTGTCCTATCCGTTTGGTGAGACTTTTTTTTGGTCTGCAGTAAGGTTAATGCCTAAAGGCAAAGAAACGCTGTCCCAGATAGTTGAATACTACAAAAAGACACATGCCAAGAGCCATTGATACGTTCTCCTGAATGATAGTGCTATAACTGTTTAGGAGCCACATCATCAATGGTTTGGCAATGCCATAAGCCAAAAGATAGCAGACCAGAATATTGATGGTGAATCGGAGCAGCGAACTATGTCCCTGTTCGTGATACTTGAAGGTAAAGTTCTTGTTGAGCAGATAACTGACAATGCTGCCAAAGAAGTAGTTGCTGGCTGATGATACCCAATAGTTAAGATGAAATACATTATAGAACACAAACATAATGGTAGTGCCCACAGCGGTGTTCACCATACCTACCATGACAAACTTCAGGAATGTTTTGTCAGTAAACAATGCTATTTTATCTTTTAACGACATCTATATCTTTATGATTTACTATCCACACACAGTCGTATGTCTTATTGTCTATTATCTTTCGTGCCATTTGGTGGGCATTTTTCATGGCTACCGATGATCGTTCTATAGTGGTATCTTTGATGATTTCCGGCCATTGGTAGTTGGTCTCATATTGTGAAGCCCAACCCCATCCGAAGGCTTCGTTGGGAATGACACAGAAGGAAGAGAGCTTTGGATAGTCGTCTTCTACAATGATGACATAGACGCGTTTAACGGGTTCCCCTGTCTTTTCGATGGCTTCTTGAGCCATTTTCTTGCCCACCAGGCCCGATTTGTAGGACGCGTGGCATAGATGTGCATCGATGAAAATAGCTGTCGCCAGAAACAAAATAAAAGCACTTATGAGTAGTCTGCCGTTTTGCCATTGGCGGCAGCAGTCTGTCCCATGTGCCACAAAGATACTTACCATGGCCAGTGCGGCATACGTGTGCATCATGCTGAACACGGTCAGTATGTGGGGTCCGATGGCTATAAGCAGACAGACAATGGAACACAGAAGTTTCTTTTCTTTGTACCGCTCAATATGACTCCCAAATACCATGTATAGGAATGGTGCGGCCATTAGCAGGCTAAAGGCTGCTATGGGCAAATTGCGACTCGGACCATGTAGTAAGTAGATATAGTCGACGGTCACAAAAGTGGTAAGCAGGAACTTGGCAATGTTCTTGAATACCTTTAAGTCGTCTGGAACATAATCTGGGTGGATGATGATTTCCTTTGGCAGCACTACAATGGCCAAGGCATAGGCTATCATGAGTACGATACCAATCAGTAGGTCTTTGCGGAATGACTGTTGGTTGATGAAATTAAAGCCAAAGGCCAGTATAGGCGTTATCAGTGCCCACATTAGTCCATTCTCCTTAGATAAGGCAGCGATGAACAACAGTATCAACCACACCATATATTTACTCCTTTTCAGTTTGATATATGCCAAGAAGGACAGCAGTCCCCATAGCATTGCGTATGTTTGGTTTTGACTGTCTACAGCTAAGACGGTAGCCATTGCGGCAGGAGTAACAAAGAAGAAGAGGGTGGCTATATTACAAGCCATGCGACTGAATCCCAACGTAAGGATAAACCGATAGATGAGCATGACATTGAGAGCATGGCCGATAACAACAAGAATATGATTGAATGCGGGCCATAATACTTGTGGATTTCGTCCTACTATATAACCTATCCATGTGTCAAAAGGTCGCCAATGGTATCCATAGAAGAAAAAGTGTTCTTTGGTAAAGAATGGTGTGAAATCTGGCTTTGTTGTTGATGCCCAATCGTCGTGAGTAGGAAGGATAGGAATGACAGCCCACATTAATAGTGGTACAAGAACTATAATGATAGCTATGCTCCAGTGTTCTTTAATTAGTTTATGACAGCTATTTTGCATACAGTCCCTTTTTCACCTGTTCTTGTGGCCGTCACTACCATGTAGACTCCGCTGGCTACTCTCCTACCCTTTTGATCGTTTCCATACCATATATAGGTTCCTCCATTGCTTCGTCCTTCGTGTACCAATGCACCATTTGCTGACAGAATTTTCACGTCAGCATCATAGGAAAGACCTGTAATGGTGATAGGTCCTGTATAACCGGGATTGACAGGGTTCGGATAGGCCCAGACATTGTCTGAGGTCATTTCTTCATTGGTTTGTGTGGCATCACTCATATAGGAGCAGAGTCCATTCTCTGTACCAAAGAAAACTTCGCCGGTAGTGGGGTTGATGGCTATCGACTTCACCACATTCGACAGCAGCGCACTGTTGTCTGTAGTGAAGTGCTGTATCTGGCTCATGTTATCAGCACTGATAAGATAGACCCCGTTACCATTTGTACCAAACCATTTCCGACCGCCACTGTCTATGGCCATAGACATGATATCGATGCCAGCCAATAAGTAGTCGGCATAGTTGGTGCCATCGTTGCGAGGCACCTTGACCTGGACATACGTGGGACTATCTTGGTAAATATCCGAACGTTTCAGCACAAAAGGTCCTACACTGGAGCCTAACCACAGGTCGTTGTTTCTGTCTTCTACTATACAGCGCACACCTTCCATTACGTCTATCTTGGTACCATCTTCATTTGTGAACGATTCATAGGCTCTGATGGCATCACTTTCCATATTGTACTGATAAAAAGCTGGCAGTACCCAGTTGTTGTTGACAAACCACATGATGCCCTGCGAGTCGATAATCATCTTGCTCAGCTCTGCGTTACTACAATTTGGAAATTCTTTCCTTGTATTGAGTTTCATCAGTTCCGTATGGTCGAGTTTACTGAACGAACCATTGGAATAACGTATCATGGCCGTAGTGGGTGCCGATGTGTTAAGCAAATAAAGGTTGTTACCTTGAAGGTCAAACTTTACACCAGATATAATCTCGTATTCTTTATCCTTTTTGTTGAATGATTCAATAGGGCTGTTGTCGCTATTATAAAACTTCAAAAACTGTCCGTTCTGGTATTCGTAGAGTCCGTTTCTGGCTCCTGCAAAGACGTGGTTCTCGTCTGCAGGGTCTACGTCGAAGCAGAAGGAACCCGTAAAGGCAACACCTGTAACGTCTGCAATGCCTTCATGCTGGTAGATGGTCCACTCGTTGTTGTTCAGCACCTGTATAGGCTCAGCGCTGTTATAGTCGCCATTACAGGTGTAGAGCTTATTGTGGACGTATTTCATGTATCCAAACATATTGTGCTTTGGTCCTCCGGGCTGGAGGGTCCTGACCACGTCAATGTTTTCATCGTAGTCCTTGGTGTCTTGTGTGAAAGAAGGTGCAGTCGTGGCTTCTGTCCAGTTGGATTTATCAATGAGGTTGCTGCTGAGTGGTGCTTTCCAAACATCAGAAGCGGTTTGTGCATAGATGAAGGAATTATCAGTAGTGACAGCGGTAACGGGGAACCCCAGCATATAGCTTTCGCTGATTTCAGCCCGCTGAACATTCAGCTTTACGATGCCAAAGCCACAGGCCAGATAGGCGTATTGGTCGCTAATATGGATGCTATTAATACTTTTCTCGCCTGTAATGACCTTCGTATATATATCGCTGATGTTCGTAATATTGCCATTAGTATCTATCAGGTCAATGTTAGTATTGCCGTAGACGGCTATCAGACGCTTGGCCTGCTGACACCAGCGAATGTGGGTGATATACGTATCTGAGAGTCCGTTCACCTTGTCGTATGTAACAATACTCTGGTCGTTTTTGTTGTATTGGTATAGGCTATTGCTTGCCAGCACGAAGAGTTGGTCATTGCCTGCAGCCTGAATCTGTTGCACATCGTGATAGGCCAGATAGTTCTTCCACGTACCTATTTGGGCAACTGTTGTAAGGCAATAGACAACGGAAAACAACAGTGCAATGACTATCTTCTTCATAGCTCTTATACGTTTTGTAGATATTGTACCAGTTTCTGGGTGGCTCGTGCCCGATGGCTTATCTGGTTCTTCACACCGGTACCCAGTTCAGCAAACGTCTGTGAATAGCCTGACGGCTTGAAGATAGGATCGTAGCCAAAGCCCTCCCCTCCCCTCTTTTCTCGGGTTATCTCGCCATTGACGATACCCTCAAAACAAGTAGTCTTACCATCTATTATCAATGCGATAACGGTACGAAAACGAGCCTTACGGTTGTCTTTATCCTCCAGTTCAGAGAGTAGTTTCTTCATGTTAGCCTCCGAGTCGTGCCCTGCTCCACCTGCATACCGGGCACTATATACTCCTGGTGCACCACCAAGGGCTTCTACCTCCAGGCCCGTGTCATCCGCAAAGCAGTTGACGTGGTACTTGTCGTACACATACTGTGCCTTTATCAAGGCATTGTCCTTCAGGGTCTGTCCCTTCTCAGGAATGTCCTCGTTGCAGCCTATTTCTTCCAGCGACACCACCTCAAAGCGGTTACCCAGAATATTCCTTATCTCTGTCAGCTTGTTCAGGTTGTTGGTGGCAAATACTATCTTCATCTTCTTTTTGGTTTCTTTAATCTTCACATTCATCTCATCGAAGCCCTCGCCATAGACACCAATGACGCTGGATTGCGATACGAAGGCCTGCGGGTCTATCATCTTGATGAGACGGAACATATTCACACTCTCGTTCTTCTTGGCCAGGATACAAAGCACTTTGCTCTTACGTCCTGTGTACCATCCGTGCCCGTCGAGAATGGTCACGCCGTGATGCATTTCAGTGCCAATGGCATTGGCTATCTCCTGCCATTTCTGGCTGAATATCATAAACTGCACTGACTGTCGTCGTCCGTTCATAATATAGTCCAGCGTATAGTTCTCCATTGCCATTACACAGAAGCCGAACATCACCTTGTGTGCACGCTCCATGTAGCTGCCAAACTGCGGGAAAAACATACACGAGCCAATGATACAGAAGTCAGCAGCTATCAGCACGTTGCCCAGCGATACATTGGGGTGATACTTATTCACCGAGGCAGCAATGATATCAGTACCGCCCGTAGAGCCGTTATGAAGGAACACGGTGGCCAGAGCTATACCCGTCAGTACACAGCCTATAATCATCGACATGAAGTCCTGTCCCTCTCCCATCAGTTTGAAGGGCAGTCCGTTCCCCTGCTTCGGCATCAGTTCCTGTGCGAACATCAGCATAAAGTATAGGGTAAGTATGGCGAAGATGGTCTTCATCAAGAACTTGACGCCCAATATCTTCAGTGCCACCACCAGCAACAGTCCGTTGATGATGATGTAAGTGTTCTCCAGGTGGAACCCGGTAGCGTAGTATATGATAGCCGATAAACCCGTCACACCACCAGCCACTATCTGGTAAGGCATCAGGAACACGGTGAAGGCTACCGTATAGATAGCGAGGCCAAGGGCTATGAAGAGATAGTCCTTGGCTTCGTTCCATATCATCTTGTGCTGTTCGGTCATTATTTACTTCTTAAACACAATATTCACCATACGCTTAGGGACGATGATAACCTTCATAATGTCTCCCTCAATGTACTTCTTGGCACGCTCATCGGCCAGTACGGTGTCCTGTATAGTCTGGTTGTCGGCATCAGCAGGGAACTCCATGTCGAAGCGTGTCTTACCGTTGAAGGCCACACCCAGCTTGACGCTGTTCTCCACCAGATACTCCTCGTTCCACCCTGGCCACTGCGAGTCACAGACGCTGCCCTGTTCGCCCAGTGCCTCCCACAGCTCTTCAGCAATATGGGGTGCAAAGGGTGCTATCAGTATGACCAGTGTCTTCAAAGCCTCGCGGCTCTTACACTTCTGCTGAGCCAGCTCGTTCACACAAATCATAAAGGCCGAGATAGAAGTGTTATACGAGAATACCTCAATGTCCTGACTCACCTTCTTAATGAGTTTGTGCACACTCTTCAGATTGTCCTTCGTGGGCTCTGAGTCGTCTACTAACAGCTTGCCTTCGGGGTTCTCGCGCGTATTGCCGTAGAACAGCGCCCAGAACTTCTTCAGGAATCGGTGACAGCCGTCAATACCGTTCGTATCCCAAGGCTTCGACTGCTCCACCGGACCTAGGAACATCTCATACAGACGCAAAGTATCGGCACCATATTTCTCGACAATCATATCCGGATTGACCACGTTGAACATCGACTTCGACATCTTCTCGATGGCCCAACCGCACTTGTAGACGGAGTTGACAGTTGACAGTTGAGTGTTGACAGTTAGTTGGGTGCCGTCTTCCAGAATGAACTCAGCATTCTTGTATTCAGGGCGCCAGGCACGGAAAGCCTCGATGTCCAACACATCGGCCGAGACGATGTTCACGTCCACGTGAATGGGCGTCGTGGTGTACTTGTCCTTCAGTCCGAAGCTGACGAACTTACCCTTGTCTGCACCCTCGTCCTCGATACGGTATACGAAGTTTGAGCGTCCCTGAATCATTCCCTGGTTCACCAGCTTCTTGAAGGGCTCGTCCTCGCACGAATAGCCCGAGTCGTAGAGGAACTTATTCCAGAAGCGCGAGTATATCAGGTGGCCGGTAGCATGCTCCGTACCACCCACGTACAGGTCTACATTGCGCCAGTACTCATCCGCATCGCGGCTTACGAGTGCCTTCTCGTTCTTCGGGTCCATGTAGCGCAGGTAGTATGCAGAGCTTCCTGCAAAGCCCGGCATGGTGTTCAACTCCAGTGGGAAGACCGTCCTATTGTCTATCTCCGAACAATCTACCACACTGTCCGTCTTCGTGTCCCATGCCCATCGCTTGGCGCGTCCCAATGGTGGCTCGCCCGTCTCCGTAGGCTGGTATTTGTCAATCTCAGGCAGTTCCAGAGGCAGGCACTCCTTCGGAATCATATAAGGCATATTGTCCTTGTAGTAGACAGGGAACGGCTCACCCCAATAGCGCTGGCGCGAGAAGATGGCATCCCTCAGACGGTAGTTCACCTTCACGCGTCCCAGGCCCTGCTCCTCCACATACTTCTTCGTCGCCGCAATAGCCTCCTTCACCGTCAGCCCGTTCAGGCTGAACTTGGCTGAGGCCGAGTTGCACATGATACCCTCCTTGGCGTCGAAGCTCTCCTCCGATACGTCGGCTCCCTCGATGACCGGTATGATGGGCAGCCCGAAGTGCTTGGCGAAGGCATAGTCCCTGCTGTCGTGTGCAGGTACGGCCATGATGGCTCCAGTGCCATATCCAGCCAGCACGTATTCAGCTATCCAGATAGGAATCTTCTCCTCGGTAAACGGATTGATGGCATAGCTTCCCGAGAACACACCCGTCACCTTGTGGTCCATCTGGCGGTCACGCTCCGTACGTTTCTTCACGTACTCCAGGTATTCGTCCACGGCCTGCTTCTGCTCCGGCGTCGTCAGCTCGGCCACGAGGTCGCTCTCCGGTGCCAGCACCATGAACGTCACGCCAAACATCGTATCGGCACGCGTGGTGAAGATGGTGAAGCTCTTATCGCTGTCTGCCACCTTGAACTCCACTTCCGTACCCTCGCTACGGCCTATCCAGTTGCGCTGTGTCTCCTTCAGCGAGTCGGTCCAGTCAATCTCCTCCAGACCGTCCAATAGGCGCTGTGCGTATGCCGACACGCGCAGACACCACTGGCGCATCTTCTTCTGCACCACGGGGTAGCCGCCACGCACCGAGACACCGTCCACCACCTCGTCGTTGGCCAGCACGGTGCCCAGCTTCGGACACCAGTTCACCATCGTGTCGGCCAGGTAGGCAATGCGGTAGTTCATCAGCACTTCCTGCTTTTTCTTCTCCGAGAACGAAGCCCAGTCAGAGGCCGTGAAGTGCAGCTCCTCAGTGCCCAGGGCATTGCAGTTCTCAGTGCCCATCAGCTCGAAATGCTCTATCAGCTTAATGGTGGGCTGGGCCTTCTTCGACGACAGCGAGAAGTAGCTCTTGAACATACGCTGGAAGGCCCACTGCGTCCACTTGTAGTAAATGGGGTCACAGGTCCTCACCTCACGCTCCCAGTCAAACGAGAAGCCTATCTTGTCCAGCTGCGAACGGTAACGGTCAATATTCTCGAACGTAGTCTTCTCAGGGTGCTGTCCCGTCTGTATGGCATACTGCTCGGCCGGCAGCCCGTACGCGTCATATCCCATTGGGTTCAGCACGTTGAAGCCCTTCTGCCGCTTGTAGCGGGCGTAGATGTCCGAGGCAATATATCCCAGGGGGTGACCCACATGCAGACCGGCTCCGCTGGGGTAGGGGAACATGTTCAGCACGTAGAACTTCTTCTTCTTCTCATCCTCCACCACGCGGTAGGTGCCGTTCTCCACCCAGCGCTTCTGCCATTTCTGTTCAATCTCTCTAAAGTTGTATTCCATATCGATTCTTTTTTTGTTATTTTCTATCTATTAGGTTGCAAAGTTACAAAATAATTCTTAATTCTTCATTCATAATACCTAAATTTTCGTACCTTTGCACACAAAAAAGAAAAAAGACGATGGCAAAGAACAACGGCAAAGAGCTCACCCCGATGATGAAACAATTCTTCGACTTCAAGGCCAAATACCCTGAAGCCCTCTTGCTGTTCCGTTGCGGCGATTTCTATGAGACCTACTGCGACGATGCCGTCATAGCCGCCCAGATACTGGGCATCACCCTTACCCACCGCAACAACGGTGCCGGCGTCAAGGGCGACGAGATGGCGGGTTTCCCCCACCATGCCCTCGACACCTACCTGCCCAAGCTCATCCGTGCCGGCCGGCGCGTAGCCATCTGCGACCAGCTGGAAGACCCCAAGCTCACCAAGAAACTCGTCAAGCGCGGCATCACCGAACTGGTAACCCCCGGCGTGGCCATGCAGGACACGGTGCTCAACTACAAGGAAAACAACTTCCTCTGTGCCGTACACTTTGGCAAGGCCGCCTGCGGCGTGGCCTTCCTCGACATCTCTACCGGCGAGTTCCTTACCGGCGAGGGAACCTACGACTACGTCGAAAAACTTATTGGCAACTTCCAGCCCAAAGAGGTACTCTACAACCGCGAGCATCGCCACGACTTCGAGCGCTACTTCGGCACACGCCTGGTGACGTTCCAGCTCGACGACTGGGTGTTCACCGAGCAGACCGCCCACCAGAAGCTCTACAAGCACTTCCAGGTGAAGTCGCTCAAGGGCTTCGGCGTCGACCATCTCAAGAGCGGCGTCATAGCCGCCGGCGCCATCCTGCAGTACCTGGAGCAGACGCTGCACACCCAGATAGCCCACATCACCACCCTGTCGCGCATCGAGGAAGAGCGCTACGTACGTCTCGACAAGTTCACCGTGCGCTCCCTGGAGCTCGTCAGCACCATGCAGGAAGACGGCAAGTCGCTGCTCGACGTCATCGACCGCACCGTGTCGCCCATGGGCGGCCGCATGCTGCGACGCTGGCTCGTCTTTCCGCTGAAGGACGAGCAGAAAATCAACCAGCGCCTCGACATCGTCGACTACTTCTTCCGCAACCCTGACTTCCGCTTCACCGTCGACGACAACCTGCAGCGCATCGGCGACCTGGAGCGCATCGTCTCGAAGGTAGCCACCGGGCGCGTCACGCCCCGCGAAATGGTACAGCTGAAGACGGCCCTCGAGGCCATCGCCCCCATCAAGGCCGCCTGCCTGCAGGCCGCCACTGTGGACGGCGATACCGTCCACGGCACCGCCGCCGGTCCTGCCGCCTCGCTGCAGAGGGTAGGCGAGCGCCTCTCGCTCTGCGAGGCCCTGCGCGACCGTATCAGCCGCGAGCTGCAAAACGACCCTCCCCAGCAGGTACAGAAGGGTGGCGTCATCCGCCAGGGCGTCAGCCCCGAGCTCGACGAGCTGCGCCATATAGCCTATTCGGGCAAGGACTACCTGCTGCAGATACAGGAACGCGAAGCCCAGCAGACCGGCATCGCCTCACTGAAGATAGGCTACAACAACGTCTTCGGCTACTACCTCGAGGTGCGCAACACCTACAAGGACAAGGTGCCCCAGGAGTGGGTGCGCAAGCAGACCCTGGCACAGGCCGAGCGCTACATCACCCAAGAGCTGAAAGAGTATGAGGAGAAGATTCTGGGCGCCGAAGACAAGATACTCTCCCTTGAGCAGCAGCTCTTTGCCGACCTCGTGGTCTACGCCCAGCAGTTCATCGCCGACGTACAGCATGACGCCAATGCCATAGCCCACCTCGACTGCCTGCTCTCGGCCGCCAAGACCGCCCAGGAACAGCACTACGTCCGGCCCGTCATCGACTCCTCCGACGTTATAGACATCAAGCAGGGCCGCCATCCCGTCATCGAGACCCAGCTGCCCATCGGCGAGCAGTACGTGCCCAACGACATCCTGCTCGACGCCCAGCACCAGCAAATCATCGTCATCACCGGTCCCAACATGGCCGGTAAGTCGGCCCTGCTGCGCCAGACCGCCCTTATCACCCTGCTGGCACAGACAGGCAGCTTCGTGCCCGCAGAGAGTGCCCGCATCGGACTGGTAGACAAAATCTTCACCCGCGTCGGAGCCTCCGACAACATCTCCCTGGGCGAGTCTACCTTCATGGTCGAGATGACCGAGGCCTCCAACATCCTCAACAACGTTACGCCGCGCTCACTGGTGCTCTTCGACGAGCTGGGCCGCGGCACCTCCACCTACGACGGCATCTCCATAGCCTGGGCCATCGTCGAGTACCTGCACGAACAGCCCAAGGCCCGTGCCCGTACCCTCTTTGCCACCCACTACCACGAGCTGAACGAGATGGAGAAGCACTTCAAGCGCATTCGCAACTACAATGTCTCGGTAAAGGAGATGGACGGCAAGGTCATGTTCCTCCGCAAGCTGGTAAAGGGCGGTTCCGAACACTCCTTCGGCATCCACGTGGCCGAAATCGCAGGCATGCCCAAGTCCATCGTCAAGCGCGCCAACGTCATTCTGAAGCAGCTCGAGAGCGACAACGCCCAGGTAGGCACCGTGGGCAAGCCCACCGCCGAGATAGCCCAGAGCCGCGAAGGAATGCAGCTCAGCTTCTTTCAGCTCGACGACCCCGTGCTCTCGCAGATACGCGACGAAATCCTGGACCTCGACGTCAACAACCTGACGCCCCTCGAGGCCCTCAACAAGCTTAACGATATCAAACGGATAGTAACCGGAAAGTAGCCTTCCGGTCTCAGAAGGCTTCCGGTATCACTGGCCCAAAGCCTCAGAAGGCGTTCGGCAGCACCAGCACGAAGCGTGCCCCCTTGCTGTACTTCTTGTCCAGCTCCAGCGTGCCGCCCAGCAGCCGTGCCGACTTATGGCACAGCGTAAGCCCCAGACCGAAGCCCGGCTTGAAGCCGTCGGCCTTGTAGAAACGGTCGAACACCTTGTCCTGGTCCTCCTTCCTGATGCCGATGCCCGTGTCGGTGACGCAGAACTCCGTGCCGCCGTTGCCCGCACGCTCGCGCACGCTCAGCTCCACAGAACCCTGCTCCGTAAACTTCAGTGCGTTGTTCATCAGCTGCGTCAGCATCTTCTCCAGCACCAGCTGGTTGGTCTTGATGGTATAGCCCCGGTTCACCAGGGGCCTGAACGACAGCTTCAGACAACCGTCGTTCAGCTGCTCTGCATGCGCCATCACGTGCTGGCACAGGTCCACCACGTCCACCATGTCGTTCTTGTCGTAGTACTCCTTGCTCTCGTCGTTGGCCAGCTCTAATAGGTCGTTGATGATGTTCGTAATCTGGTTCGTGTTCTTGCTGATGTCGCCAATCATCCGGTCGCGCTCCTTGGCGTCCACCTCATAGTCGGGGTTCGTAATAATCTGGGCAAACCCCGTAATGACGTTCAGCGGCGTACGTATCTCGTGGCTCACATGCTCTATGAAGGCCGCCTTCATGCGGTCCGACTCCTTGGCGTGGTCCAGCGCCACCTCCAGTTCCTGGTTCTTCCTGAGCAGCCGCTTCTGGTATCCGCGTCGCGTCAGGTAGCGCCACACCAGCAGGCCCAGCACCACCATGAGCAGCGCCACAACGGCCGTCAGCCAGTAGAAACGCGCCCTGATGACCTCCTGCTGCGCGCTGTTCACCTTCATCTCGGCATCCATCCGGTTCATGTTCTCGAAGATGAGGTCGGCGTTCAGCGAGTCTATTGCGTTCAGCTTGCGCTGCTGCTGCGCTATCACCATGTCCTTGTCGCCCTTCAGCCGGTACAGCTGTATCAGCATGTCGTAGTAGCCCATGTTCTCGGAGTACAGGTTCTTGTTGCCTATCAGCTTCAGCGCCTCGTCGTACTCGTTGCGGAACACGTGCTTGATGGTCTGCATGATGCCGTCGTTCTGCTCGTCCCTGAGGTCGTGGTCCCTGCGCAGTATGTTGTATTCATCCAGTATCTGGAAGAACGCCTGGGCGTCGTTCTTGAAGAAGTACGCCAGGGCCTTCATGGCCTGTCCGTAGTTCTGGTGGCTGGGGTAGTTACGGCAGTAAGGCAGCACATGGTCCACCAGCCGCAGGGCCTCGTCGGGGTGGTTCGAGGTCTCCAGATTGGCCATGGCCAGGTAGGCACCTATCATGCCTATGGTGTCCGTCGGAGCCACCGCCTCGATGGCCCTCTCGCAGTAGTAACGCGACATCTTGTAGTTGCCGCGGTCCTCGTAGATGGTAGCCATCGTGGTGTATATCATGTCGAAGTTGCTGTCGCCCTTCTCGCGCATCTCTTTCAGCACCTCCTCGGCCAGCCGCAGCGCCTTGTCGCTGTGCCCTATGTTAATCTGGTAGGTCACCTCGTTCACACGGTTCACGTAGTAGCCTTGCCGGCCGCGGTGCCTTTCCATGATGTCCCTCACCTGCTTGTTCACCTGCTCGAACTCCGCCTCGCGGTCCGCCTGTCCGAACAGCTCGTAGTAGCGTTTCATCACCGCCTTCTCGTCGTCGGTGTAAGCGTCCTCGGCCCTCATCGTCAGCGGCATCAGCACCAGCAGCAGTAGTAGTATTAAGTTTAGTCTTTGCATCAGTTCTTAGGCTTTTTTACTTCTTATCATGCACACCACGCCCAGCAGTACGAAGGGGATAGAGAGCAGCTGCCCCATATCCAGGGGCATCGAGGCTTCGAAGGCTTCCTGTATCTCCTTCGTGTACTCTATGAAGAAACGGAAGGTGAAGATATACGTCAGACAGAAGCCGAAGTACCACCCGGTGCCAATCCTCTCGGGCCACCGCTTGTGCATCCACCACATCAGCCCGAACAGCACACCGTAGGCTATGGCCTCGTAGAGCTGTCCCGGGTGGCGCGGCAGCATGTCGACACGCTCGAAGACGAAGGCCCACGGCACGTCGGTCACCTTGCCTATAATCTCAGAGTTCATCAGGTTGCCAAGCCTGATGAAGCACGCCGTCGACCCGGTGGCAATGGCGATGTTGTCCAGCACGCGCCACAGGCTGACGCCGGTCTTCCGAACATACAGCCACAGGGCTATCATCAGTCCCAGCGTACCGCCGTGCGAGGCCAGACCCTGGTAGCCCACATACTTCCACCCGCCGTCCTCCAGGAAGCGGATGGGAAAGAGCATCTCCACCACGCCCTTGAAGGACGTCAGGAAGTGGTCGGGCTCGTAGAAGATGCAGTGGCCCAGACGGGCCCCCAGCAGAATGCCTATGAAGCAGTAGACGAACAACGGGTCGAACAACTCGTCCTTGATCTTCTGCTCCCTGTACAGCCGTCTCACCACCAGGTAGGCCAGAGCCAGACCGACCAGCCAGCACAGCCCGTACCAGCGGAACGGACCGAAACCCGCGTTCGGGTTCCATACGATATAGTCAAGCAGCCCCGTCATACGTTGAACCTAAAGTGCATGATGTCACCGTCCTGTACCACATAGTCCTTACCCTCTATGCCCATCTTGCCGGCCTCGCGCACGGCGGCCTCAGAGCCATACTTCAGGTAGTCGTCGTACTTGATGACCTCGGCACGGATGAAACCCTTCTCGAAGTCCGTATGAATGACGCCGGCGCACTGAGGGGCCTTCCAGCCCTTCTTGTACGTCCACGCCTTCACCTCCATCTCGCCCGCCGTAATGAACGTCTCAAGGTTCAGCAGCGCGTAGGCCTTCTTTATCAGACGGTTCACGCCGCTCTCCTCCAAGCCCAGCTCCTCCAGGAACAGCTGCTTGTCCTCGTACGACTCCAGCTCGGCAATGTCCTCCTCAGTCTTCGCCGCAATCACCATGCTCTCGGCGCCCTCCTCGCGGGCCAGCTCCTCCACCTTCTCAGTAAAGGCGTTGCCGCTCTTGGCGTCCTGCTCGCCCACGTTGCATACGTACAGCACGGGCTTCGCCGTCAGCAGAAACAGGTTGCGCGCACACTCCTGCTCCTCCTTCGACTCAAAGTCCACCACACGGGCGTTCCTGCCCGCATCCAGAGCCTCCTTGTAAGCCTTCAGCACCGTCACCTCCACCTTGGCCTCCTTGTTGCCGGCCGCAGCGGCCTTCTCCGTCTTCGCCAGACGGCCCTCAATGGTCTCAAGGTCCTTCAGCTGAAGCTCCGTGTCAATAATCTCCTTGTCGCGGATAGGGTCTATCGTGCCGTCCACGTGCGTAATGTTCTCGTCCTCGAAACAACGCAGCACGTGGATGATGGCGTCCGTCTCGCGGATGTTGCCCAGGAACTTGTTGCCCAGGCCCTCACCCTTCGAGGCACCCTTCACCAGGCCCGCTATGTCTACTATCTCGCACGTCGCGGGCACTATACGCCCCGGGTGCACCAGCTCGGCAAGCTTCGTCAGACGCTCGTCGGGAACCGTAATCACGCCCACGTTGGGCTCTATCGTACAAAAAGGGAAATTCGCCGCCTGCGCCTTGGCGCTCGACAAACAGTTAAAAAGCGTAGACTTGCCCACATTGGGCAGTCCCACAATACCACATTTTAATGACATCTTTTCCAATAAACGTTTATATCCGTCCGCAAAGGTACGAAATAAACGCCACATACACAAATTTATTCCCCGAAAACTCCTTTTTCCACCCCACCACCCACCTCTTACCCACCCATCACCCGCCTCCCGTCTCCCCCTTGCCCTCACTTTGCCTTCACTTTGGGTTCACTTTGCGCTCACTCTATTTTATGTAGCCAGAGTGAAACCGGCGTTCCCGTAAAAACAAGCCAGCGGAGCTCCCGGGCTGGGGGCTCCGCTGGTCTTTCATGTTCAGGCCGGGGCCGGTCTACTCCTCGGGCGAGAAGTCGTCCTTGCCTACGCCGCAGATGGGGCATACCCAGTCCTCTGGAATGTCTTCAAAGGCTGTGCCGGGAGCGATGCCGCTGTCGGGGTCGCCTACTTCGGGGTCATACACATAACCGCATGTGTCGCAGATGTACTTTTTCATTGTCTCTTAAGTGTTTAGTTAGTAATAAATGATTCTATCTTGGCCACGATGGTCGTGGGCTTTATCAGGGTCATGCAGCGGTAGTCGCCGCGGTGGCACCGCTTCTGTCCGAAGATGCTGCACGGACGGCAGTCCAGCTCGGCCTGCAGGGCGTTGTCCTCGCTCTGTCCCCAGCCCAAGAAACCGGCGTAGGGGTGCGTGGCGCCCCAGACGCTGACCACGGGAATGCCGGTGAGCGACGCCAGGTGCATGTTGGCCGAGTCCATGGACAGCATGACCTGCAGGTGGCTCATCAGCACCAGTTCCTGCTTCATCGAGTTGACGTGGTGCGCCACATAATGGCACTGGGGGTACTCACGGCACCAGCGCGTGAACCACTGCTCTTCCTGCTCGCCCCGGCCGAAAAGAAACAGCCGGGCGTCGGGGTGCAGGCTGGTCAGCAGACCGATGACCTGCTGCATCAGCTCCGGCGGATATATCTTGCCCTGGTGGGCCGCAAAGGGCGCTATGCCTATACGGGGCGCCGCGACGTCCTGCGTCAGCAGCGACGCTACGTCGGCAGGCAGCAGACTGACGTCGCCGCCCTCCGGGGGGAAAATGCTGTGGAAGTCGATGTTCACGGGGTAGCCCAGGCGCTCGAAGACGTCGACGTAGTTCTGGAACGACGTGGGCTGCTGCACCAGCTGCTTGTTCTGGCGCTTGGTAAGCCGCCGCCGGCCACGGCGGTGCTTGTCGATGTGTTCCACGCGGTAGCGGCCTATGTTGAACCGCAGGCGCAGGAACTCCGAGCGAAGCACGTTGTGCAGGTCGGCAACAGACGTGAACTGCTTCGCCGTCAGCCGACGGTAGAGACGGTTCAGACCCTTCAGACCACGGTACTCCAGCTTCATGTCGGCTCCCATGAAGCCTATGTTGGGCGCCAGGTCCTCGAAGAGCGGACGCGACGAGTTGCGGCTGAGCACCGTGATGCGTACGTGGGGATACTGCTGCGCCAGCGACCATACCACGGGCACGGTCATGGCCACGTCGCCCAGGGCCGAGAAGCGTATGACGAGAATGTGCTCTTTCTTCACCTTGTGTCGTTTTAGATTTGTGTCTTCAGTGCCCCGGAGGGACTATTTCTTGTACAGCACGGGATTGGTGCTGGGGTCGTTGTACATCTTCATCTGGCGGTACACCTTCATGTACTTGCGCCCGGCGGCAATGTCGTCGAGCAGTTGGTCGATGGCCGTCGACAGGTCGCGCTGCTGTTCCAGCAGCACGTCCAGCTTCGACTGGCACCGCGCCACGTGCTCGGCAGAGGCGTCGCTGCGCTCCGTCTGCTCACGCATGTGCCATATCTTCAAGGCAAGGATGCTCAGACGGTCTACCGCCCAGGCAGGGCTCTCGGTGTTCAGACGGGCGTCGGGCAACACCTGCACCTCGCTGTACAGACGGCGGAAGTAGCTGTCTATCTCCTCCACCAGGTCCGTGCGGTCCTGGTTCGAACGGTCTATGCGGCGCTTCAGCGCAAGGGCCTCCACAGGGTCGATGTGGGGGGCACGGATGATGTCCTCCAGATGCCACTGCACGGTGTCTATCCAGCACTTCAGATAGAGACTGTGCTCAATGCTGCCAAGGTCGTAGGGATTACTGATCGGGGTGTCAACATTGTCCTTCAGGTGGTAGTCACGGATGGCCTGCAGAAAGATGCTGTTTGCTTGTTCGGTAAATGCCATATTTGATGCTAACTTGTTTTCGTTGGTGCAAAGATACGAAGAAAAGCGAGAATAGCCAAATAAATTTTGCTTTTATCATGCTTTTTAGTAACTTTGCACCGCGTATTTAGTAACTTTGCACCGCGTATGAAGATAGTTGTTGACGACAAGATACCCTACCTCCGACCGCAGCTGCAGCTGTTGGCCGACGAGGTCGTGGCCCTGCCCGGGGCCGAAATCAGTGCCGCTGACGTGCGCGATGCCGACGCGCTGATAGTGCGCACGCGGACACGGTGCGACGAGCGGCTGCTGGCCGGCAGCCGCGTCAGCCTGGTGGTCACCGCCACCATAGGCTACGACCATATTGACACCGCCTATATGCAGCGCGCAGGCATCTCGTGGACCAACTGTCCCGGCTGCAACTCGGGCTCGGTGGCACAGTACGTCGAGTGCGCGCTGCTACTGCTCCAGCAGCAGCGGCGGCTGCAGCTCGCCGGCAGCACCATAGGCATCGTGGGCTGCGGACACGTGGGCTCGAAGGTGCGCAGCGTGGCCCGACGGCTGGGCATGCGCGTGCTGGTGTGCGACCCCCTCTTGGCCGAACCCGACTTCGTCACGATGGACGTCCTGCAGCAGCAGGCCGACGTCATTACCTTCCACGTGCCCCTGACGCGCGACGGACAGTATGCCACCTGGCACATGGCCGACGACGACTTCTTCCACCGCCTGACACGCGTACCATATATTATTAATACCAGCCGCGGCGAGGTGGTCGACAACCGGGCACTGCTCGCCGCACTGCAAGAGGGTAGGGTAGAGGACGCCGTCATCGACGTATGGGAGGACGAGCCACGGCTCCTGCTGCCACTGCTGCAGCGCGTCTTCATAGGCACGCCCCACATCGCAGGCTATTCGGCCGACGGCAAGGTGAATGCCGACAACATGGTCATCGACGCCCTGTGCCGACACTTCGGCCTGCCCCATCCGGGAGCCGTAGAGCCGCCGCGGCTGCCAAAGGACTTCCGGTACGACGGCGACCCGCTGCAGCTGTACAACCCGCTCAACGATAGCCTGAAGCTGAAGGAGCACCCCGCCGACTTTGAGTCGCTGCGCAATAACTACCCCCTCAGACGTGAGCATTTTGCCATGTAGAGGTGTAAAAAAGACAATCTCGACCCTCGAAAAGTGCACAGAATAGGGGGTATTGTGCATATTTAAATGCTTTTTTTACAAAAATATTTGCGTAATTCCCCAAAATTGTGTTACTTTGCACCCGCTAAGCTGCCCTTTTCTGTTGGGCAACGACTTAATAGGAAAACAAGTATTAACGTTTTAAAGAAAAAGAATTATGTCAGAAATTGAAAGCAAAGTAAAGGCAATTATTGTAGACAAGCTCGGTGTTGATGAAGCAGAAGTAAAGCCCGAGGCCAGTTTCACCAACGACCTGGGAGCTGACTCACTGGATACCGTGGAGCTCATTATGGAGTTCGAGAAGGAGTTCGGTATCTCTATCCCCGACGACAAGGCTGAGAAGATTGGTACCGTCGGTGACGCTATTGCCTATATTGAGGAGAACGCTAAATAATTTTCAAATTTACAATTGAGAATTGAGGATTGGGAATTATGATCTGTTTCGGCCTTATGGAAGCGTCGGACTAATCATAATTCCCAATTTTTAATTCTCTTTCAACGATTTATTATGGAATTAAAGAGAGTAGTAGTAACCGGCATGGGTGCCGTTACGCCGCTGGGTAATAGTCCCGAGGAGACTTGGGAGGCTATGCTGGCCGGCAAGAGCGGTGCTGCGCCGATTACGCTTTTCGATGCTTCCAAGTTCAAGACGCAGTTTGCCTGCGAGGTGAAGAACCTCAACGTGACGGACTACATTGACCGTAAGGAAGCACGCAAGATGGACCGCTACACCCAGCTGGCCATCATCGCTGCCATGCAGGGAGTAAAGGACAGCGGCATGGACCTGGAGAAGGAGGACAAGAACCGCATCGGTGTTGTCTACGGCGTGGGTATCGGCGGCATCAAGACCTTCGAGGAGGAGGTGACGTACTATGGTGCTCATCGGGAGGACGGGCCCAAGTTTAATCCTTTCTTCATTCCGAAGATGATAGCCGACATTGCTGCCGGACAGATTTCGATCATGTACGGTTTCCACGGCCCCAACTATATTACGGCCTCAGCCTGTGCTTCGTCGTCGAACGCGCTGGCCGATGCCTTTAACCTGATTCGGCTGGGCAAGGCCAACATCATCGTGGCCGGTGGTGCTGAGGCTGCCGTGTGCGAGACGGGTGTGGGCGGATTCAACGCCATGAAGGCCCTGTCAACGCGTAACGACGAGCCCGAGAAGGCCTCGCGCCCGTTCAGCGCTTCGCGCGACGGATTCATCATGGGCGAGGGTGCCGGCTGTCTGATTCTGGAGGAGCTGGAGCATGCCAAGGCCCGTGGTGCCAAGATTTACGCTGAGATGGTAGGTGCCGGCATGTCGGCCGACGCACACCACATCACGGCTTCGCACCCCGAAGGACTGGGCGCCAAGTTGGTGATGGAGAACGCCCTGGAGGATGCCGGCATGAAGCCCGAGGACATTGACTATATCAATGTGCACGGTACGTCGACGCACGTGGGCGACATCTCGGAGGCGAAGGCCATCAAGGATGTCTTCGGCGACGCTGCGTACAAGCTGAACATCTCGTCAACGAAGTCTATGACGGGCCACTTGCTCGGTGCCGCAGGTGCAGTAGAGGCAATGGCTACCGTGCTGGCCGTTAAGAACGACATCGTGCCGCCCACCATCAACCATGAGGAGGACGACAAGGACGAGGAGATAGACTACAACCTCAACTTCACCTTTAACAAGGCGCAGAAGCGTGAGGTGCGTGCCGGTCTGAGCAATACCTTCGGCTTTGGCGGACACAATGCCTGCGTAGTATTTAAAAAGTATGTGGGTTAACGACATTATAGACAGAGTAAGGCTCCCTTTCCGAAAGGAGAAGGAGCTTTTTTCTGCCCTTTACGACATTCTGGGCTTTTATCCCCGTGACATTCGTTACTACAAGCAGGCCTTGCTGCATAAGAGCATGGGCCAGCGTAACGAGAAAGGACGCCCGCTGAACAACGAGCGCCTGGAGTTTCTGGGCGATGCCATTCTGGATGCCGTGGTGGGCGACATCGTCTTCCGCCACTTTGAGGGCAAGCGCGAGGGGTTCCTGACCAATACGCGCTCGAAGCTGGTGAGCCGCGACACGCTGGGAAAGCTGGCAAAGGAGATGGGTGTCGACCAGCTTATCAAGTCGACAGACCATAGCACGTCGCACAACAGCTATAAGAACGGCAATGCCTTCGAGGCACTGGTAGGGGCTATCTACCTGGACCGGGGCTACGATGCCTGCATGCGGTTCATGGAGAAGCGCATACTGGCGCAGGTCATCAACATTGACAAGGTGGCCTATAAGGAGGTGAACTTCAAGTCGAAGCTGCTGGAGTGGAGCCAGAAGAACCGCGTGAAGCTGGAAATTCGCGACCAGGAGCAGTCGAGGGATGCGAGCACGGGTAGTCCGGTGTTCACAGCGCAGGTGTTTATAGAAGGTGTGGAAGGCTGTTCCGGCACGGGCTTTTCGAAGAAGGAGAGCCACCAGCAGGCAGCCAAGGAGACCTTGCAGCGTCTGCGCCGTGAGCCACAGTTTATTGATGCGGTCTTTGCCGCCAAGGGCGACCGTACGAAGATGGAGGAGGAACCCGTGATGTGTGTGCCCGACCCGGAGAAGGAGCAGCAGGACTTCATCATAGAGCAGCCTAAGGCGGCCTTCGTAGCTCATGTTACTGAGTTGAAGCACGAGCCTGACGAGGAGCTGACGCTGGACGACATTACGGCCACGCCGCGTGAGAAGAGCCGTGAGGATATTATAGCCGAGGCAGAGGCGGCAGCCTTTGCGGAGGCATGAACATTAGAGATATTAAGGTGCAATGAATATTACGAGTATAGCACGCCATCTGTTTACGCCGCGCATGCGCGACCTGGAGAAGCACCAGACGCAGGGCGAACTGCTGCAGCGTAAGGTGTTGAACCACCTGCTGCGCAGGGCAAAGGATACGGAATACGGCAGGGAGCACGGTTTTGCGACCACCAAGGGATATGAGGATTTTGTCAAGTTCAACAGCGTTAATACGTATGAGGAACTGAAGGGTCAGATAGACCGCATGCGTCACGGCGAGTCTAACGTGCTGTGGCCGGGGCGTGTGAAGTGGTATGCCAAGTCGAGCGGTACGACGAACGACAAGTCGAAGTTCATACCCGTCAGCAGCGAGGGACTGCATAAGCTGCACTATGCCGGAGGCTTCGACTCCGTGGCACTCTACCTGAGGAACAACCCGCAGAGCCGTATCTTCGACGGAAGGGCACTGATACTGGGCGGCAGCCATGCACCTAACTACAACCAGTCGAACTCGCTGGTGGGCGACTTGTCGGCCATACTGATAGAGAACATCAACCCGCTGGCTAACCTGTTGCGTATTCCCAAGAAGGAGACAGCGCTGCTGAGCGACTTCGAGGTGAAGCGCGAGCGTATAGCCCGTGAGGCCATCGGGAAGGATGTCACCAATATTTCGGGCGTGCCCTCGTGGATGCTTTCGGTGCTGAACTGTGTGATGGAGATATCGGGAAAGACGCACCTGGAAGAGGTGTGGCCCAACCTGGAGGTCTTCTTCCATGGCGGCGTGGCCTTCACGCCTTACCGTAAGCAGTACGAGCAGCTCATCACATCGCCCCGCATGCACTATATGGAGACGTATAATGCCAGCGAGGGATTCTTCGGTCTGCAGGACGACCCTGCCGACAAGTCGATGCTGCTGATGCTGGACTATGACGTGTTCTACGAGTTCCAGCCCATGGACGGTGGCGACATCGTGCCGCTGTGGGGTGTGGAGAAGGACAAGAACTATGCCATGATTATCTCTACCTCGTGCGGACTGTGGCGGTACATGATAGGCGACACGGTACGGTTCACGTCGACCAACCCCTATAAGTTTATCATTTCAGGACGTACCAAGAGTTTTATCAATGCTTTTGGCGAGGAGCTCATCGTAGACAATGCCGAGCAGGGACTGGCCTATGCCTGCGAACTGACGGGTGCCGAGGTGCAGGAGTACACGGCAGCACCGGTCTTTATGGACGCGCAGGCCAAGTGCCGCCACCAGTGGCTCATTGAGTTCCGCAAGGCTCCTGACGACCTTAAGCAGTTTGCCCGCCTGCTGGACGAGAGGCTGCAACAGGTGAACAGCGACTACGAGGCTAAGCGCTATAAGGACATCACGCTGCAGCCGCTGGAGATAGTGAAGGCGCGCCACGGTCTCTTCGACGACTGGATGAAGCTGCGCGGCAAGCTGGGCGGACAGAACAAGGTGCCTCGGCTGTGTAACACGCGAGAGCATATAGACCAACTACTGACGCTGAATAAATGAAACGACTGCTCTACATAGCCATAGCCTTGTGCGCCGTCATGTCGTGTGCCCGTATGGGTACACCTGACGGGGGATGGTTCGACGACGACCCCCCGCACGTCATTGGCTCTACACCTATGGAGCGCGACACTAACGTGACGACAAGGAAGATTACTATCTACTTCGACGAATACATCAAGCTGGACAATCCCACGGAGAACGTGATGGTGTCGCCGCCACAGCTGGAGACACCGGAGATTAAGGCTGCAGGAAAGAAGATAGTGGTGGAGCTACAGGACACGCTGAAGCCTAACACGACCTATACCATTGACTTCAGCAACGCTATCTCGGACAATAACGAGAACAACCCCTTGGGTAACTATACGTTCACCTTCTCTACGGGTGAGCAGATAGACACCTTCGAGGTGGCCGGATACGTGCTGAATGCTGCCGACCTGGAGCCTGTCAAGGGCATATCGGTGGGACTGTATAACAACCTGGCGGACTCGGCCTTCCGCACGGAACCCCTGATGCGCATCTCGCGGACGGACGGAAGCGGACACTTTGTCATAAAGGGTGTGGCGCCGGGCGAATACAGGGTCTATGCACTGCAGGAATCTGACAACGACTACCGCTTTTCACAGAAGAGCGAGATGATAGCCTTCTCGCACCAGAACTACAAGCCCACCTCAGGGCCTGACGTCAGGCAGGATACTATATGGCGCGACTCGCTGCACATAGACAATATCGTGCAGGTGCCCTTTACCCATTTCTATCCTGACGACGTGGTATTGATGGCCTTCCAGGAGGAGCAGACGGGACGTTACCTGGTAAAGACGGAACGGCAGGAGGCCGACCGCATGGTGGTCTACTTCAGCTACGGCAATGAGCAGCTGCCTGTCATCAAGGGCTTTAACTTCGATGCCGACTCGGCCTTCGTGTTGGAGACCAGCCTGAAGAAGGATACGCTGACTTACTGGCTGCGCGACACTACGCTGGTGAACCAGGACACGCTGTCGTTCAGCATGGAGTACCTGATGACCGACACGCTGGGACAGCTGGTCAGTCAGACGGATACGATGGAGATTATATCAAAGTCGCCGTACGAGAAGCGTCTGAAGGAGCGGTCGAAGGCTTACGAGGAGTGGTTCAAGGCACAGGAGAAGAAGAAAAAGAACGAGGAGCCGTACGACAGCATCTACCCCGTGAAGCCTCTGGACGTGCGCGTCATGGCACCCTCGACAATGACGCCTGTCAGCGTTATCAATATCGAGTCGCCTACGCCTGTGGCACGGCTCGACACAGCAGGCATACACTTGTATTCCAAGATAGACTCGCTATGGTATCGGGCGCCCTTTGAGTTCCGCCAAATGGACTCTGTGCCGCGGCGCTATCAGATGGTGGCCGACTGGCACCCGGACACCGAGTACAGCCTGGAGTTCGATACGCTGGCTTTTACCGACATCTACGGAAGTGCGTCGGCCCCGATACAGCAGGGACTGAAGGTGAAGTCGCTCGACGAATTTGCCACGCTGGAGATGCAGCTCAGCGGACTGGCCGACACCAGCATCGTGGTGCAGCTGTTGGACAAGAGCGACAAGGTGCTGCGCGAGATAAGGACGGGCCAGGACCGTTCGGCAACCTTCTTCTATGTCGTGCCGGGCACTTACTATGTGCGTGCCTATGCTGACCGTAACGGCAACAATGTGTGGGACACGGGTAACTACGACGAGGACCTGCAGGCCGAGGAGGTGTTTTACTATCCGCGCGAGATAGAGTGTAAGGAGAAGTTTGACGTTACGCTGCCCTGGAACGTGACGGAGAAGCCCCGTAACCGGCAGAAGCCGTGGGAGCTGGTGAAGCAGAAGCCTGACAAGGAGAAAAAGCGATTGCAGAACCGCAATGCCGAGCGTGCACGGCAGTTGGGCATAGAGTATGTCAAGAAGCAAATAGTGAAGTAACGAAAGTAAGAATAAAGCGTAATATGAGATACGGTATGAGAACAATGAATCATTCTTGGGCCAGAGGGCTGGTAATGGGGGTCTTAGCCTCTTTCCTGCTTAACTTCCTGCCCGACACGGCTGCTACGGCCAGCGCTCAGTGTGGCATTGAGAATACGGCCTTCAAGTCGGGCGAGTTCCTGAGCTACGACCTCTACTTCAACTGGAAGTTCGTATGGGTCAAGGTGGGCACGGCATCCATGTCTACCGTACAGTCGAACTATAAGGGCCAGAAGGCCTTCCGAAGCAGTCTCATCACCCGTGGCAACAGCCAGCTGGACAATGTCTTCGTCATGCGCGACACGCTGCTGTGCTATACGGGTCTCGACTTGTCGCCGCTGTACTTCCGCAAGGGAGCACGCGAGGGTGAACGCTACTACGTGGACGAGCTGTGGTATACCTATCCCAACAACAACTGTCATCTGCGCATGCACCGCATTGATGCCGACGGCGAGGTGCACTGGAAGGACGCCGAGTATCAGGACTGTATATACGACATGATGAGCATCTTCCTACGTGCCCGTAACTTCGACGCCGACAAGCTGAAGGTGGGCGAGAACATACCTATGCCCATCAGCGACGCTAGTCACCTGACCAACTCGTGGCTGAAATACACGGGCAAGACGACGCTGAAGATGAAGAACAACAACAACAAGTACCGTTGTCTGACGTTCTCGTTCATTGAGCGCGAGGACGGCAAGAACCACGAGCTCATCCGCTTCTATATTACCGACGACAAGAACCACATGCCTGTGCGTCTGGACCTCTTCCTGTCGTTTGGCTCGGCCAAGTGCTACCTCTCTGGCTATAAGGGACTGCGTAACCCCATGGAGTCGGCTGTCAAGTAAGGCTATGTATACGCGTACTGAAGCCATGACGCAGAAGATGCGTCGTTTTACTGATGCCGGACGCTACGCGCAGGACGATGACATCGACTTCCTGTCGGAGAATCACGTCTACCTCTTTCGTGGCGAGCGACGTATGCTGCCCGTCAGCTCGCTCATTGCTTACTTCTTCGAGCCGTTCGATGCCCAGCGTGTGGCTGAGCAGCAGCAGGCGCGCCATGGCATCCCCGTGGAAGAGTCGCTGGCCAAGTGGAAACGCATAGGGCGTATGGCGGCCGACGTGGGTACATTCGTGCACGAGCAGACGGAGAACTACTTTCAGAATGGTGTCTTCGACACCGTGTGTCACTTTCTGTACGACGGACAGACGGAGCCTGTCAGCGTGGAGCGCGAGCGACAGCAGTTCCTGCACTTTGTAAGCGACTACCAGATACGGCCCTACCGCCAGGAGTGGCCTGTCTTCGATGCCGACCTTAACGTGGCCGGCACCATCGACATGATATGCCAGAACGCCGACGGCACCTTCACCATCTACGACTGGAAGCGTAGTCGTAAGGTGGCCGACGCTCAGGGACACCCCATTACGCAGGCCTTTGGGGGTAGGACATCGCTGAATGGCATTGCCGTGCCCGACACGGCGTACTACCACTACTGCATTCAGCAGAACTTGTATCGCTATATGCTGCAGCAGCACTACGGCATCAGCGTCACGGGGCTTAACCTCGTGGTGCTCTGTCCTGACTACGATGACTACCATGTCGTCGAGGTGCCTATCATGGACGACCTGATGCAGCAGATTACCGGTATTTGCCGTACCCGCCAGCTCGGCTTCCGCCTGCTGCAATAGATACTAATAACAAATAAACAATACAGTTACCTAAGATACCATGAAAAGATGGTTTATAAGTAGCATCATGCTATGGGTGAGCGTTGTGGCCGTGTGCCAGCAGTTGCCAACCGACGGCCCATTGACGATACGCCCCATGCTTCAGCAGCTGGGCGAACAGCTGTTGACAGGAAAGACAGGCAGCATAGTGGCTATCAACCCTGCCAATGGCGAGATACTCTGTCTGGCCACCAACACGCCGCAGGGCAGTGACGTGCGGCAGGCCATCGGCAAGCCGCAGGCGCCCGGCTCTACCTTCAAGACAGCGCAGGCGCTGACCTTGCTGTCAGAGGATATTGTGACACCGGCCACCCGTGTGGTCTGCAACAATGGTGTGACAGATGAGAATATCAAGGTGGGCTGCCATCAGCACCGTTCACCCCTGGCACTGCGCGACGCCCTGGCACAGAGCTGCAACACATGGTTCCTGATGACCTTTGCCTCGATGATCAACGACACCTTTGTCTATAGTGACAAGCGAGAGGCCATCAGCACCTGGCGCAGCTATATGCAGAGCATGGGCCTTGGAGGTCCTATGCATATCGACATTGCCGGCGAGCAGGGCGGACTGCTGGCAGGAGCCGACTATCTGGACAGACGCTACAATAAACAATGGGACGGCAAGACCATCTGGTGGGCCGGCATGGGGCAGGGCGACGTTACCTGCACACCCCTGCAACTGTGCAACCTGGCAGTGACCATTGCCAACCATGGGTGGTTCTACGTGCCCCACATCCATAAGGACACCAAGAACCAGCGGTACCTCACCAAACGGTGGACCAAGGTCAAGCAGACGGCCTACCAGCCCGTGATAGAAGGTATGAAGCAGGCCGTGGAGAAGGGCACGGCGACGGCCATCCGCACCACTTACCCCATCTGTGGCAAGACGGGAACGGTAGAGAACCCGGGCAAGGACCACTCTGCCTTTATCGGCTTTGCCCCCATGAACAATCCTAAGATTGCCATCGCCGTATACATAGAGCACGGCGGCTTCGGTGCCGACATGGCAGCCCCCATGGCCGCACTCATCATCGAGGACTATCTGAAGGGGAAGCTGTCGCCAGCCTCCGTCACCAAGGCCAAGAAGCTGACGGCCAAGAAGACACGCTGAACTCTTACAGGCCTTACCTGTGCCTATCTTAGCGGTCTGATGATTTTTTAACAGAATTGCTTTGCCGATTCAGAATAATTGTTTACCTTTGCAGGGCTTTGGCGAAAAGAGTAGCCAGCCGACGAAAGCATGACGGAGACGATATTACTACGAGAGCTTAGCATAGGATACAGCACTAAAACAGGCCAGCACGTGGTGGCCAGCGCACTGACGGCAGCCCTGAGGAAGGGCGAGCTGACGTGTCTGCTGGGCCCTAACGGCATAGGCAAGTCGACGTTGTTGCGTACGCTGTCGGCCTTTCAGCCTAAGCTGGGAGGCAGCATCGGCATCAACGGTCGCGAGATAGCAGACTACAACGACAAGGAGCTGAGCCGGCTCATTGGCGTGGTGCTGACGGAGAAGCCCGACGTGCAGCAGATGACAGTCCAGGAGCTCGTAGAGCTGGGGCGCTCGCCCTATACAGGCTTCTGGGGCACGCTGGACGACGACGACCGACAGGTGGTCAGCCATTCGCTCCGTCTGGTAGGCATTGAGCGCTTGGCCCCGCGGCTGGTGCATACGCTGAGCGACGGCGAGCGACAGAAGGTGATGATAGCCAAGGCACTGGCACAGCAGACGCCCGTCATCTACCTGGACGAGCCTACGGCATTCCTCGACTTCCCCAGCAAGGTAGAGATGATGCAACTGCTGGCACGACTGGCGCGGGAGGAGCAGAAGACCATCTTCCTCTCCACCCATGACGTCGAGCTGGCCCTTCAGCTTGCCGACCAGCTGTGGCTCATGCAGCCTGGCGGACTCAGCGTGGGCACGCCCTCTGAGCTGGCGCAGCGTGGTGTTCTGAGCGCCTTCATAGAGCGGCCAGGCATCAGCTTCAATAAGGATACACTAACCATACGCGTACAACGATGATAGCAGGACACGGCGACGACATCCATAACTACGACCAGGAACTGAAGGTCAACTTCAGCTCCAACATCTACCAGCATGCCGACCTGGAGCCCCTCCGGCAGCACCTGTCGGAGTGTTTTCAGTTGGTGGCCAACTACCCTGAGCCTGAGCCCCGCAGTCTGGAGCGCCTCATTGCCGAGCACGAAGGCATCGACCCCGAGGGTGTGCTGGTTACCAACGGTGCCACGGAGGCCATCTACCTCATTGCCCAGCTCTATCGCCGCAGCGTGTCCATCATTCCACAGCCTACGTTCAGCGAGTATGCCGACGCCTGTCGCGTGCATCACCACATCATATCCGACGATACCGACAACCAGCTGCGCCAGCTGCCCCGCGACCGCGTCTACTGGATATGTAACCCCAACAACCCTTCAGGCAACGTACTGCTCAAGCCCTTCATGGACTATCTGGTGCGCCGTTCGCCACGCTATACCTTCGTCGTCGACCAGTCGTACGAGGCCTATACCCTGGAGCCCATGCTCGAGGCTCGCCAGATGCAGGACGTCACCAACCTGCTGCTGCTCCACTCGTTCAGCAAGACCTATGGCGTGCCGGGACTGCGGCTGGGCTATGTCACCGGCCACCCCGGCACCATCCAGCTGCTGCGCTCGCTGCGCCATCCCTGGGCTGTAGGTCCCTTGGCCATCGAGGCCGGAAAGTTCCTGCTCAGCCAGGGCCGCGAGGCCGTGCCCGACCTGAAGGGCTATCTGGACGAAGCCGACCGTCTGCACCAGGCGCTGCGTCAGCTGCCCGGCGTGCGCGTCTTCGAGAGCAAGACCAACTACATGCTCTGCGAGCTCTCTGCGGCGTCAGCCACCGACCTCAAGCAGTATCTGGTCCGGGAGCACGGCCTGCTTATTCGCGACTGTTCCAACTTCCAAGGCCTGAACCACCACTTCTTCCGTGTCGCTGCCCAGCTGCCTGAAGAGGACGACCTCCTGGTGGAAGCCATCCGGCAATATCTGGAATCGCTTTAGCCCGGCGGGTTAAAACCTGAATATCTGTAATCGCGTTTAAATACTTAAATACAGCTACGCATGTGCTGGCGCACGTGGCGGCGGGCCTGCCCCAGGCGGTTCTCTACCTGCTTGTAGGGTAGGGCGAGCTGTTGGGCGATGTCGCCCACCTTCATACCGTCGTAGATGTGCAGACGGTATATCTTTGAGCAGGCCTCTGGCAGTCGGGCCAGCGAGCGCTCCATGCGCTCCATGAGCTGACGGGCAGAGACCAGCGTCTCTATCTCTCCGCTGTGTTCGTGGTTTCTCAGGTAGTGTTCGTATTCCTCGCGCACTCTGCGCCGGCGGTAGTAGTCGGCCACGGCATGGCGTGCCATGGCGTATACCAGGGCGGGCAGCGTCTGGGGCGTAATAAGCTGGTGCCCGCGTAGCAGACGCAGGAAGAGGTCCTGCACCATGTCTTCTGCTTCGCAGGCATCAGAAGTACGCACCGCGATGAAGCTTACCACCTCATCGCGATGCAGAGAATAATAGTATGATATAAGTTGGTGATTGTTCATTTATACCGCATCTGCTCACTCGTTCACTACCTTCTGTATGGTGCCGTCCTCGTTGTAGAACAGGCGCTGAACCTTGAGCGAACGCAGGTGCGTGACGTCGTTCGAGGGCACGCAGTCGTGGTAGCACAGGTACCACTGGCCCTTGAACTCGACGATGCTGTGGTGTGTGGTCCAGCCCACGACGGGGTCGAGCAGCACACCCTGGTAGGTGAAGGGGCCGTAGGGGTTGTCGCCGATGGCGTAGCACAGCAGGTGGCTGTCGCCGGTAGAGTAGGAGAAGTAGTACTTGCCCTGGTATTTGTGCATCCACGAGGCCTCGAAGAAGCGGTGTACGTCGCCGGCCTTCATGGGGTTGCCGCTCTCGTCGAGCACGACCACATTGCGTGGAGCCTCGGCAAACTGCTGCACGTCGTCGCTCATACGAACCACGGCGCTGGGAATGGCCGGAGCGTCGGCCTTGGTAAACAGCTCACCCTTGTGGTCAGGAGCAGCACCCAGGTCGATAAGCCCGTTCTGGTCGCCATACTTGCCTACGACAGGAGCCAGACCGCCGGGCAGTGCATGCCACCACTGCAGCTGTCCGCCCCACAGACCGCCGAAATAGCAGTACACCTGTCCGTCGTCGTCCTTGAACACGCAGGGGTCTATAGAGAACGAGCCACGGATGGGTTGCTGCATGGGAGTGAACGGACCCTCGGGCTTCTCGGCTACGGCTACTCCCAGACGGAACACTCCGTCGTAGCCCTTGGCCGAGAAGATGAGGTAGTACTTGCCGTCCTTCTCTACGCAGTCGTTGTCCCACATCTGCTTTTCGGCCCAAGGCACATCCTTCACGTCGAGAATCACGCCATGGTCGGTCACTTCGCCGTTCTCAATGTCGTCCCATGACAGCACGTGGTAGTCCTTCATCTGGAAGTGTCCGCCGTCGTCGTCGAAACACTCGCCGGCATCCCAGTCGTGCGAGGGATAGATGTACAGACGGCCGTTAAACACATTGGCTGACGGGTCAGCCATATAATCGCTGGGGAATAGATAGCGTGGTTTCATATACTCTTATCTCTTTGTTTAAACTTTATACTACTTGTTTCGCTTTTCAATCTCAATGTTTATCTTGTCAATGACCTCGTCGGTCAGCTCGTACTTCGAGATGATGAACATGGCCAGTCCCAGCAGCAGGGCCGGAATGACACATACCAGCCACAGAATGCCCTGTTCGGCAAACGGGGTCTGCACGGTCTCCTTGGCATTGAAGCCTACATATCCCAGCACCAGTCCTGGCACCACACCACCCAGGGCCATGCCGGCCTTGAAGAAGATGCCCGTCAGGGCGTTGACGATGCCCGAGATGCGTTTGCCCGTGGTGTATTCGCCGTACGAGATGACCTCAGGCACCAAGGCCCACATATATCCCGTAGCCACGATGACACCCGTCGACTTGATGAACTGGGCCACGTAGACTATCCACATCTGCGACTTCAGCGACGGCACCACGCTGACCACATACAGGATGGCCATGCCCACGATGGCTATGGTCAGGAAGATGTTGAACATGCCGCGCTTGCCTACCGCCTTCTTGATGGCCGGCACCAGGGGCATGAAGATAAATGCCGGCACCGAGCCCAGACCCATGAAGACGGCCAGCTGGTCGCTGGTGGCTTGCAGGTTACACGTCATATAGTACGACCCTGCGGCATTGCCCACCGACATCATGGCGAAGGCCGTGATGAAGAAGAAGGCCAGCACGCGCAAGGGGCGGTTGCGCACAAACTCCTTCCACAGGTCTGAGACCTTCACGTCCTCCATGTCCTTGGCGTCCATCACCACGCGCTCCTTGGTCTGTGTGAAGCAGAACACGAGCAGCAGCAGACCCACGACGGCGTAGATGGCCATCGTCGTAAACCATGCCGAGGCAGCGTCGGGCGTGTTGATGATGGCCTCGCCGGCGGCGTCCTTCGGGGCGAAGGCTGCCACCACCAGAGGAATACCCGATGCCACGCACAGACCGCCCACATTGGCCAGGAACATACGTACCGAGGTCAGCGTGGTAATCTCGTCCGTGTCGCGCGTCAGCGACGAGTTCAGTGCGCCGTACGGCACATTTATTAAAGTATAAAGCATCGACATGCCCACGTAGGTGACGTAGGCGTATACCAACGACGGTGCAAAGCCGTTCCAGAAGCACAGAATGGCAAAGCCCGTCAGCGGTATGCCGCCCAGCACCAAGTAGGAGCGGTATTTTCCCAGCCGCGGGTTGTGCTTGTCAACGTAGGTGCCTACCAGAGGGTCCCACAGTACGTCGACCAGACGCACCACCAGAAACATCGTGGCCGCGTCGGTAGGCTCAAGGCCGTAGATGTTGGTGTAGAAAAACAGCAAGTATATGCTGATGGTCTGGTAGATGAGGTTCTGAGCCAGGTCGCCCGAGCCGAAGCCGATGCGCTGCACCCAGGAGAGCTTGTAGAAGCCCTTCGTCTCTTGTGTTTCGTTGGTTGCCATTGTCTTATTACTCGTTATTAGTTATTTCTGACTGCAAAGGTACGTAATTCCGATGAAACGGACATTTCCAGATGTATCAAATCCATTGTCATTTGTTGCATAGCCCAAAGAAAAGCCCGTTCCCCCATGGTCCCGTCGCAGAAAAAGCGTAACTTTGCAGAAAATCTAAAACGATATGAAACGAATCCTACTCTTACTTCTGGTAGTAGTCTGTGGCCTGACGTCGCAGGCCAAGGTACAACTGCCCCGGCTCTTCCAGTCGGGCATGGTGCTGCAACGCGGCACGTCGGTGCCCGTCTGGGGAAAGGCCGACCCGCACGAGAAAGTCATCATACGTTGGAACAACCGCCAGTATGCCACCGTGGCCGATGCCGACGGACACTGGCGCATCGACCTGCCGAAGATGAAGGCCGGCGGCCCCTATACCATGATGGTGGGCGACGTCGTGCTGACCGACGTCCTCGTGGGCGATGTATGGCTGCTCTCCGGACAGTCCAATATCGACGTCACCATAGAGCGTGTCTACCCGCAATATACCGATGAAATCGACCATTTTGACAACCCTAACGTACGCCTGTTCCGGGTACAGAACGAGGCCAACCCACGCGGCCCGCAGGACGACATCCTGCCCACCGCCATCAACTGGAAACCCGTCAACAAGCAGAACGCATGGCTCTTTTCGGCCGTAGGCACCTTCCTGGGCCTGCACATGCAGCAGCAGACCGGCGTGCCCCAGGGCATCATCGTCAACAGCTGGGGCGGCACCCCCATCGAGGCATGGATATCGGCCGACTCCCTGCAGCGCGACTATCCGCTGGCCGTAGCCAAGACCCGCCTGTACCAGAACGCCGACATGGTGCGCGCCCAGCAGCAGGCCAACCAGCTGGCCGACCAGCAGTGGCGACAGCTGCTGGATGAGCGGGACCCCGGCGTCGCCCAGCACTTCACCTCGCCCGACCTTGACGACAGCCAGTGGCAGCCCGTAGACCAATACCGCAACGACTGGGCCAAGACCCCGCAGGGCCGTGGCGTCGTGGGCAGCATCTGGCTGCGCCAGCACGTCACCATCGACCGGGCCCACGCCCTCCAGCCCGCACGCCTGCTGCTGGGCACCCTGTTCGATGCCGACTTTACCTACGTCAACGGACAAGAGGTAGGCCGCACCTACTATCAGTACCCGCCGCGCCGCTACGACATACCCGCCGGACTGCTGCGCGAGGGCGACAACGTCATCACCGTGCGCTTCGTCAACAAGTACGGCACCGCCCACTTCATACAGGACAAGCCCTACCTGCTCGCCTTTGGCGACGACCGCTACAGCCAGAACCCCATGCCGCGCGACGTGCTGCCCCTCAGCACCCGCTGGCTGCACCACCCCGGCGCCCAGATGCCACCATGCCCCAGCGGCGACGTGTCGCTGCAGAACATGGCCACCACCCTCTACAACGCCGTGCTCCACCCACTGGCCCCCTACGCCCTCAGCGGCGTGGTGTGGTATCAGGGCGAGTCCAACTCAGGCAATCCCGACCCCTACGCCGACCTGCTGCGCAAGCTCATGGGCTGCTGGCGCTCGCTGTGGCACCAGCCCGCCATGCCCTTCTGCATCGTCCAGCTGGCCAAGTATATGTATCCCCACGACGCCGGATATAAGAACTGGCTGCGCCTGCGCGACCAGCAACGGCTGGTAGCCCAGGAAGACCCCTATGCCGAGGCCGCCGACATCTTCGACCTGGGCGAAGAGAACGACATCCACCCCCTGCGCAAAAAAGAAGTCGCCCAGCGCATCGCCGCCGCCTTCTCAAAGCTCATCACCCGCCAGTAGCCCCCCTGACAGTCAACTGGCAGGTAGAGTGCATGGCCGTGCTGCCCCCGCGCCGCGTGACCACGATGCCGGCAGCAGCCACCGTCCCCGTCTCGTACCCATACGACAGGGTTCCCTCCCGAAAGTCGAACCTGACGCAAGGTCCCTCGTTCAGCGGTGACGGCAGGTTGATGCGTCCGTCGGCACCGACGAAGGGCACACTCAGCGGCGCCTGCAAACCATCGGCATAGCAAGGGTCGAGCACGATACAGCCAATGTGGCACTGAAGGCGGTCAGGCGCAGCACCCTGCAGCGTGATAAGCCAGAGACGGTCGCCGCGCAGCAGCCCGTAGCCGTCAATCAGAGCCCCGTAGCTGTTGTCAGCCACCGCCGGAATCCGTACCCGCCCGGGGTCGGCGTCCGACAGCACCACGCCGACCCCGGGCAGCGTACCCTGTGACACACAGTAAGGCTGTGGCACCAGCCGCTGACAGCCCAGCGGCGTGAACGGCCCCGCGTCGGAAAAGCTGCCGCCGTTGGCCTCAGCGATGGCGACGCGCTGCCGCAGCATGTGCAGGTTGAGACGCTTAAACTGGCACATAGAGGGGAACCCCGGCGCCAGCCCCTCGAAACTGCAGCTGCACACCGCCTTCATGTACTTGTAGGCGCCGATGACCGTAGCCATGAACATGCGCTGACGCAGCTGAGACTCGCTTTTCCGGTCCTTCTGGCGAGTAATCTCACTAATCACATATCCCCTATACGGGTCTTTCCTGATGTAGGCACCTGCCAGCCTGCCCCTCGAGCCGTAGAGCCATCCTTCTGTCTTTGCCATAGATGTAATGCTTTTAAAAGGTAAATACTCGGTTTCCTCAGGCAAAGTTAAGAAGAATCCCCGCCCCGTTTGCCTCTTTTTACGAAAAGTCTGTCCCCACACTCGCTCCATAAAACCGAGTGAGCGCAAAGTGAACCCAAAGTGAGCGCAAAGTGAGCCCAACCGTTCCCACGCCTCCCATTTCCTAAAAATCAGGCCTTTATTTTTGCCGTTTCGGAAATATTCCGTATATTTGCACCCCAAAGTAGAAGCGTTATGTTCGAGAAGGAAATAGCTATATACGAGCAAGTAAGGCAGGAATATCAGAGGCAGGTGGTCGAGAAGATGAGCCGCGAGCAGTGGATGGAATACAATGAGATTTTGTTCTCTGCCCATTCTTGTGCCATTGAAGGCAACTCGTTTACGGTGGATGACACTCGAATGCTGCGCGAACAGGGGTTGGGCATGATACCTATGGGACGATCGTTGCTGGAGTGTATGGAGATGGCTGACCACTT
Source organism: Prevotella sp. UBA2742 (assembly GCA_002353485.1). Taxonomy (GTDB): domain Bacteria; phylum Bacteroidota; class Bacteroidia; order Bacteroidales; family Bacteroidaceae; genus Prevotella. The sequence goes on along the minus strand of DEJS01000002.1, from coordinate 50,790 downwards.
TCGGGCCTTCGACTATATGATGGGGCAGCTTCAGCACCCTTTCAACGAAAGACTGCTTAAGGAGGTTAACAGGCTGGTGACGGAACATACGCTGAACTATCGGGTGCCAGATGCCGTAGCAGGTGAATATACAACAGAGGACATGGCAGCAGGCGACACTGTCTTTGGTGACCACGAGCAACTGGTGGCCAGGGTTCCTGAGTTGATGGACTCAACCGAGAAAGCCATCGCCGGCGGTCACCACCCGATGGTGGTTGCTGCGCGCTGGCACGGATTCTTTGAGTATCTGCATCCCTTTCGTGACGGCAATGGGCGCACCGGACGACTGATGTCCAACTTCCTTTTGCTACGTGCAGGTCATCCACTGTTAGTTATTGAACTAAAAGACCGCAGCGAATATATTTCAGCCCTTAAGGCGATACGAACAGAGGGTACAGACGAGTATTTGATTAGTTTCTTCTTCAAGAAAGCCACCGAGCATTTGATGGCTGAGATGGAACAAAAGAGGAAGCAGTCTGTACCTCCAATGTTTCTTTTTTAACCAGAATTATACTGACCAAACGACGATGAGCAACAGACCTACCACTGAGCGGGTGTTCCAGATATTCAGGGAACTGAACCGCACGCCACGCCCTTCGCACCATGAGGGACGCGTGGCCGACTATCTGTGCCAGTTTGCAGAGCGACTGCATCTGGAGTATGAGCGTGACGACGAGAACTGCGTCGTGATACGCAAACCGGCCACGCCGGGGCACGAGGGGGCTGAGCCCGTGGTGCTGCTGAACCATATGGACATGGTGTGCGTGGGTATGAACGATGCGCTGCACGACACGGTGGAGACGTACGTGGACGGCGGATGGATGAAGGCGCGCGGCACGTCGCTGGGCGCCGACAACGGCATCGGACTGTCGATGGCGCTGGCCGTGCTGGAAAGCAGCGACGTGGTGCACGGTCCGCTGGAGGTGGTCACCACCACGAACGAGGAGGACGGCATGACGGGTGCTGCCAACCTGAGTAGCGACTTCGTCAGGGGGCGCAGGGTGATTAACCTGGACTCTGAGGACTACGACACTGTTACCACGGCGGCTGCCGGCGCCACGCTACAGCTGCACCGTATACCCCTGCAGCGCAGTGCGGCGCCCGGCGGCAAGCGCCGCTGGTACCGCATACGTCTGGAGGGCGGGCTGGGAGGCCACTCGGGCGTAGACATCAACAAGGGACGCTGCTCGGCCGTGGTGCCTGCATGGGGGGTGCTGGCGGCTATTTATAATGAATACGACTTCGACGTGGCGTCCATCGACATCGGCGAGGCCAATGCCTCGATAGCGTCGAGGGCCGAAGTGGTGCTGACCATTCCCTCGGGTGCCGGTGCCGAGATGGTGAAGGCGCAGCAGGAGCTGATGAACCAGTGGCTGCGCGAGGAGTATCCCGACGATGCGGGCATGACGTGCACCATAGAGAAATGCGAGGCCCCGGCGACGGTTATCAGCCGGACGGCCTTCGAGGCGCTGATGACGGTGCTGGAGCAGATTCCCCAGGGGGTGGTGAAGATGAGCAGTACGATGAAGGACACGGTGGAGACATCGAACAACGTGGGGCGCGTGGTGACAGAGGAGGACCATATTCTGGTATCGACGCATACGCGAAGCTTCAGCGACACGGAGATGGAACGGCTGAGCAGCGACATTGCACGGGTGTTCCGCGAGAACGGGGCTACTACGGAGGTGGTGATGAAGGCTCCTGCATGGCAGGAGGACCGGCACTCGGATTTCCTGAGGCTGACCAGCGATACCTTCCAGAAGGTATTAGGGTGGCGCCCCAGGATGGTAGCCATGCACTTCGTGCTGGAGGCGGGATTCTTCGTACAGAAATATCCTGGCATGCAGATAGCATGCATCGGTCCGCGCATCGTGGAACCTCACTCCACCAGTGAGCGTCTGGAGCTGAAGACGGTGGACGACATCTGGCAGGTGCTGCTGGAAATGCTCTCTGAACTGGCTAAGTAGTCAGTAGTTAAGTAGTCAGTAGTTAAGTAATGTGCGCGTGTATGTTGAAGAGGTGGAATGACGTCCGGGTGGTGGCGTTCGATGCCGATGATACCCTGTGGGACTGCCAGTCGTGGTTCGACGAGGTGGAGCGTAAGTGTTGTGACCTGCTCAGCCCGTGGGCTACAGCCCGTGAGGTGAGCGAGGGCCTGTTCTCTACAGAGCGCAGGAACCTGCCTTTGACGGGCTATGGCACGAAGGCTTTTACGCTGTCGCTGATAGAGAATGCGGTACGCGTGAGCGGCCAGCGGCTGACGGGCGACGTGGTGATGCAGCTCTTAGAGCTGGGCAGAGAGCTGCTGACCTTCCCTACGACACCACTGCCGGAGGTCAGCGAGACGCTGGAACGGCTGTCGTGCTCGCGCCGCTACCAGCTGGTGGTGTTTACCAAGGGTGAACTGCTGGACCAGGAGAACAAGCTGCAACGCTCAGGACTTGAAAAGTATTTCTCGCACATGGAGACGGTGTCGAACAAGACGGAGAAGGAGTACCGGCAAATGTGCGAGAACTTAGCAGTGGCCCCTGAGCAGACGCTGATGGTGGGCAACTCGTTCCGCTCTGACATTGCACCGGCACTGGCAGCGGGAGCCTACACAGTGCACATTCCCTTTCATGTGGTATGGGAACTGGAGAAGTCGGAAGAGTATCCACACGAACGACTGCAGAAAATCAATAGATTCGGCGAGCTTTTGGAAATCTTAGGCTAAGCATGAGGTATATGCTTCCTATTATTATGTATATCAGGGCTACGTGAAGCACGGAGAACCTGATATGCTCTATGCTGCTGTACGGCAGGCGGGACAGGGCTTCCAGGCCGTGGTTCATAAAGGCGACAACGGCTGACAGCGCTGCCACCACCCACTGCTGGAGTGCTGTCCACCAGAAGGTGGCTACGCAGAAGACGGTGAGGTAGAGAATGACGGTGGCCAGCGGGATGACCAGATAGTTGCTGAGCAGAAACCATGTAGAAAAGCGCCCGAAGTAATAGGCTACGAGTGGCGCCGTGCCCAGTTGGGCTGATACCGACACGGTGGTCATGCCCCATAGCAGTCTGACGCTGCGGTAGCGCAGAAGGACACGTTGTGGGATGAGCCTGTTGAACAGCGGGTTGAACAACAGGATGGCGAGGACGGCCATGAACGACAGTTGGAAGCCTATGTTATAGAGTGACATTGGATTCACAAGCAGCATGACGATGGCCGTAAAGGCCAGCGTGTTGACAGACATGCGTTCACGATAGCCTAATGACAGCAGGCCGTAGATGCTTATCATAAGGGCTGCACGCGTTACGCTGGGTGACATTCCGGTGAGCAGGGCATAAGCCCAGATGGCCACGATGATGAACGATTGCGACAGGATGCGTATGCGTCGCCACCCGATGAAGAGTGAAATGATGGCATAGATGATGGAAAGATGCAGTCCGCTGAGGGCCAGGATGTGTGCTGCACCTACCTTTGAATAGGTCTCTTTAAGATCTCTGTCCAGTTCAGACTTGTCGCCCAGCGTCATGGCAGCCACGACACCGTATGCCTCGTCGCTGATGCCCCATTCACGATAGTTGTCTAACAGCTGCCCTCGCCAGTACGAGGCCAGACGGACAATGTGTGTCTCCTCGGTAGCGATGGGCATCAGGCGTTGTCGTGCTCCTAAGGTCATGCCCAGTATGACGGTAAGGCACGAAAGACCTAGGGTCTGAAGTCGTGGGTAGTGCCTAAGAGGATATGTAAGCAGCAAGACAAGAAAGGTAGCCACGAGTCCGATGACCACGCTATGCAGCCACTGGCTCAGGGCAATACCTGTCATAAAACAAACAGCCTGGGGTAGGAGAGGAGCATGTAGTTTCACAAAGGCAAAGATAGACATAATTATGAGACTGACAATAGGAAATGAACACTTTTTATGCTATATTACTATTGTTTTGTACAAAAAGAATAGATTAGAGGAAAAAAGGAACGTCGATATTAAGAAGAAAATGTTTAATTTTGCAGCCGAAAAGAATCGTGTCATGCTTATAGACAATTTGAAAGTAGTACATGCCTTAGGCGATGAAGTGTTGTTTGTGGATAACTTGCGTGAGGTGAACAATCTCGCATCTTTACGCATGGAATATAATACTGTTACCTATTGCCGGGGTGGTCGCATCCTGGTAGAGGTAGGTACCGACAACCAGGTAAAGGTGAATGCGGGTCAGGTATTGCTTATACCGGTGGGCAAGCTGGTGCAGCCCATGCTGATCAGTACCGATGTCGATGCCAGCGCGCTGCTGATATCCGACAGGATGCTGAAGTCGGTGCTGGGCACACAGATTAACGTCTGGAACAGGGCTTTGTACATGAAGGAAATATATGTTATTGAGAATGCAGGCTGGTTAGCCGGCATAGAGCAATATACTCATAATATTCTCAATAACCAGCAGTCGCCTGTGTTGTTTCGCGAAATCATGGTGTCGTTCCTGCGCACCTTTATGTTGCTGATATGCGAGGAGCTGCTGGGTCACGAAGCGATGTCTATGGTGGAGGATGCTTCTTCGACGCACGACAAGGACCTTTTCAACCGTTTCCTTCAGATGCTCTCTGAGCAGCGGTTGAAGCGCCAGCGGGTTTCGTTTTATGCCGACCGGTTGCACATCACCCCAAAATACCTCTCGTCAGTGAGTAAGAAAGTAAGCGGCAAGACTCCTATGCGGTGGATTACCGACAGTGTGATGGAAGACTGCTACGTGCTGCTGAGAGAGAGCGACCTGACCATTAAGGAAATATCCAATCGTCTGGGATTTCCCAACTCGTCCTTCTTTGGGCAATACTTTCGTGAGGAGGCCGGCATGACTCCTATTGCATATAGAAAAGAACATAAACGCATGTTGTGATGGGTGAGTTAGAGGTAAGGAAAGTATCGACCCGTCAGCAGATGAAGGACTTTGTGTGTCTGCCGCGTATCATCTATCGCGGCAACAGTCAGTATGTGCCCGAAATGGAGAGTGACGTACCTACGCTCTTTGACCCGAAGAAGAACAGTGCGTTGGAATTTTCCGACATCCAGCCTTTCGTAGCCTATCACCATGAGGAGCCTGTGGGACGCATCGTAGGTATCGTCAACCGTAAGGCTAACGAGAGGTGGAAGGTACATAACGTGCGTTTCTCGATGATAGAGTTCATTGACGATGCCAGCGTCTCAGAAGCCTTGATACGGGCTGTGGAACAGTGGGGACGCGAACGGGGAATGGACACCATTCAGGGTCCCTTGGGGGTTACCGACTTCGATAAGGAAGGTATGCTCATAGACGACTTCCATCTGATAGGTTCTGTCAATACCATCTATAACCCTGAGTATTACCCCCGCCACATGGAAGCTCTGGGTTTCGAGAAGGAGGTTGACTGGCTGCAGGTGCATATACAGATACCCCGTGAGATTCCTGCCAAATACAGTCGTGTAGCCCAGTATGCCCGCGAGCAGATTGGCCTGCGGGTGGTAAAACTTACTAATCATCAGATTTACAAGGAGGGCTATGGACAGAAGGTTTTTCAACTGCTGAACGAGGCTTATAAGCCTATCTTTGGCTTCTCGGCTCTGTCATCGCGACAGATAGACGAATATCTTCATAAGTATTTGCCTGTAGTCGACAAGCAGCTGATACCCGTTGTGCTGAACCAGCAGAACGAAGTAGTAGGGGTGGCTATCGCAATGGGCAGTCTGTCGCGTCCCTTCCAGAAGGCCAAGGGCCGTATGCTGCCTTTCGGATGGTATCACTTGGTCAAGGCCTTGTCGTGGCATCGCGAAGATAATGCCGAGATGTTGCTCATCGCCATCCGGCCTGACTATCAAGGACTCGGCGTCAATGCTATGTTCTTTGACGACTTGATACCATTATTTAATAAGTATGGGTTTAGCTGGGCCGAGACAGGGCCTCAGCTGGAAGACAATGTCCGCGAGCTGTCACAGTGGAAGCCGTTAAAGCCGGAATACGTCAAGCGTCGCCGTTGTTTTAGGAAGAAGATAAAAATATAACGATAAGATATGGAAAATAGAGTAGTAATTACAGGAATGGGCATCTGGTCGTGTCTGGGTACAACCCTTGACGAGGTGCGCAAATCACTTTACGAAGGCAAGAGTGGCATCATCTTCAGTCAGGAACGTATGGATGCAGGTTTTCGTTCACCCTTTTGTGCTGATGTGCCCAAGGTAGACTTGAAACCCTATGTTAACCGTAACTTCCGCCAGTTCATGCCCGAAGAGGCTCAATATGCATATATGGCCACCCGCGATGCACTGGCTGCTGCCCGTCTGGAGCAGGACTATATTGATAGTCACGAGGTAGGTATCATTTATGGCAACGACTCTGTGGCTGAAGCTACTATGAAGGCGCTGGACAAGTTTCGGCAGTTTGGCTCTACCGCTGCGTGTGGCAGTGGAGCTATCTTCCAGTCGATGAACTCGACAGTGACGATGAACCTCGCCTGCCTGTTCCACTTGAAAGGTATCAACCTGACCGCCTCTGCGGCTTGTGCTTCTGGTTCGCAGTCTATCGGTCTGGCATGGCTCCTCATCAAGAACGGCCTGCAGGACTGTGTGGTCTGTGGCGGTGCCCAGGAGGCTAACATGTATGGGGTAGCGTCGTTTGATGGCATACAGTCGTTCGCCCTGCGTGATGACAATGATGCCACTAAGGCCAGCCGTCCCTTCGACAGTCAGCGTAACGGACTGGTGCCTGGTGGCGGGGCTGCCACACTCGTGGTAGAGAGCTACGAGAGTGCCGTCAAGCGTGGTGCTCCCATCTTGGCAGAGATTGTAAGCTGGGGATTCTCGGGTAATGGCGATCATATCTCCACACCTAACGTCGCCGGACCGGCACGCTCGTTGGAGCTATGCCTGGAGAAGAGCGGTATCCAGGTGAAGGAGATTGGCTATGTCAATGCCCACGCCACCTCAACAAAGATAGGCGACAGTCGGGAAGCACAGGCTATTGCACAAATCTTCGGAGACTATCGCGTACCCGTCACCTCTACTAAGAGCCAGACGGGACATGAGATGTGGATGGCAGGAGCTTCAGAGATTATCTACACCATGCTGATGATGAAGAACGACTTCATTGCCGGCAATGTGAACTTTGAAAACCCTGACGAAGAGACAGCATGTGTCAATGTCATTCCTGAGACCATTGAAGCCCATTTCGATACGTTCCTCTCGAACTCATTCGGATTCGGAGGTACTAACTCGACCCTGATAGTCAGAGACATCAAGTCCTAAAGTCAAAGTATCGAAGAATTGAAATAACAAAATTATTAAATTAAAAGAATTATGACAAGAGAAGAGATCATTGAGCAGGTGAACGGCCTGCTGTCAGAAGAGTTTGAAGTAGAACAGAGTGAGTTTACCCCCGATGCCAACCTGAAGGAGACCCTCCAGCTGGACAGCATCAATCTGGTAGACCTCATAGCATTGGTACAGGTAACCTATAAGATTACCATCCCCGTGAACGAGCTGAAGCAGATTCAGACCTTTAACGACCTGTACGACTACATTGAGCAGCATCAGGCCTAATGCGCTACATAGGAGACGATATAAAGCGACTCATACCGCAGCGCTATCCATTCATGATGGTCGACGAGTTTGAGCAGCGTGACGACAGCAGTGCCGTCACGTCGCTCACCGTACGCAAGGATAACTACTTCATTACGTATGATGGCGCCATGGCTGAGACAGGGCTTATTGAACATATTGCCCAGTCGTGTTCGGCTTTGGCCGGTGCCATCAGTAAAAATGAGCTTGCTCCCATCGGAATGATTGTCGAGGTAAAGAATTTCCAATGCCAACGAAGGCCCCAGATAGGTGAACGACTGGACACCACAGTAACTTTCGGCTTTTCGTTTGGGCAGATGACGCTGGCCCATGGTTTGACAACCATACAGGGAGAGGGCATTGCAGAGGTAGACTTAAAGATATTCGTTCAATGACTAATTTCTTCATCCGGGCATACCGCTTCTTTCGTGAGCATCCGGCTGTTTGCTGGTTGTCGATGATTGTATGCTTCGTCTTTCTGGGTTGGCAGGCTTCGCGCATCCACTTAGAGGAAGACATCGACAAACTGATGCCGTCGTCAAAAAACGAGGACGGCACTACCAAGCTTGCCTTTGCTGACCTGAAGATAAAAGATAAGGTATTTGTGTTGTTTGCAGATAAGTCGGAGGCTACAGGAAACGTTGATTACACCAAGCTCATTGCCGCCTGTGATGCCTTTGTCGACTCTTTGCAGCAAGACTCTGCCCTGATAGAAGATGTGTTTTATCAGTTAGACGAGAATCTGATGCCTGACGGCATCGACTATCTCATGGAGCATCTGCCAGCATATATCGACACGTCAGCCTATGCACGTTTCGACACGTTGCTTACGCGTGAGCACTTTATGGCTCAGATGCAGCAGAACCGTGACGACCTGACGGGCGAGTTTGGCGAGATGTATCCTGAACTCATTCAGATGGATCCCATGGGTATGCGGAGTGTGTTGGCAGAACAAATGGCCCCCTTGTTAAGTGCCGGTAGCTATCAGACACTTGACGGTCATTTCTTTGTACCCGACTCCACGGTATGCCTGGCATTCCTTACCCCCCACTTCTCGTCAACCAATACTGGGCAGGGATCGGCACTCTTCGAGCGCCTGAATACCGTCATCAGTCACTTTGCCAAGTCACATCCCGACGTAGACATCAGCTATCATGGCACACCGGCCAGTGGCTATTATAACTCGTCGCAAATCAAGCACGACCTGACCACGACCATCAGCGGTGCTTTGGTATTGGTACTCCTGTTCCTGTTGATATGTTTCTCCGACCCGAAGAGTGGCCTGTGGTCTGCCTTCCGTCGGTTGGACACTATTATCCTGTTACTGCTGCCTGTTGCCTTTGGTACTCTCTTCGGGCTGACGATGATGTACTGGATGAAGGGCGAGTTCTCGCTCCTGGCCTTGGGTATAGGAGGCGTGGTGTTGGGTGTAGCCATGAGCTACGTGCTACATGTTCTGACTCATTATCAGTATGTCGCCGATGGTGAGCAACTCCTGCGTGACCAGGTGAAGCCGGTATTCTTGGGATGCCTTACTACCATAGGCTCCTTTGCAGGACTGCTTTTTATACAGACTGACCTGTTGCGCGATTTCGGACTCTTTGCTGCCTTCGCCATTCTGGGTACTACGTTTTTCTCACTCTTCTGGCTTCCCCAGCTGTTACGGAACGGGGGTAAGGGTTTCCCCCGCTTCATTGAGCGTATCAATGCTTGTTCTTTCGACCGCAGCCGACTGCTTATCGCCATTATACTTTTGGTGACGATAGTATGTATCGGTGCCTATCTGAAGGAAGGGACACGCTTTGATGCCGATATGCACAACCTGGGTTATCTGGAGGAGATGACTGAGCATTCGGAGGACCTGTTACGCCAGAAGACCTATACGGGTGACAAGCAGAAGTACTTTGCCTCCAAGGGCAAGACCATGGAGGAGGCTTTGGAGCACTTCAGCGTTCTCGACCGTAAGTTGGACTCATTGAGTCGTCTGGGACTGGTGAAGAGTTACACGCATACCAACCAGATTTTTGTTCCTTTGAGCGAACAGCAGCGGCGCATTGATGCCTGGCAGCAGTACTGGACCCCCGAACGAAAGTCTACTGTACATCGTCTTATAGCAGAGACGGCATCAGGGGCAGGACTTAATGCCGAGGCTTTCGATACCTTCTTCCAAGCGACAGAAAAGGAGTATGCACCCGCAGCACTCTACGAGGCAAGCATCATTCCTGTTGGCTACCAGTCGACGTTGATGGAACGCTCTTACGATGGCAACTACTTGTGTTTTACCTCGGTACGCTGTCAGAACGACTCGGTGCGTAGCAGCGAGAGCGACTATATGCGCATTTGCGATGCCATTGCCCAAGACCCTAACCTGCTGGTGCTGGACACCTATTATTATACTACCGATACGCTGCTTCAGATGAGCGAAGACTTCAACGTGCTACAGTGGCTCTCTATGGCCTTCGTATTCGTCGTTCTGCTCGTGTCGTTCCGTTTCAATATCAAATATGCGCTGTTGGGCTTCCTGCCCATTCTGCTTAGCTGGCTGATAGTCCTTGGTGCCATGGTGCTGTTCGATGTGCGGTTCAACCTTATCAGCATTATCATCTCTACCTTCATCTTCGGCATAGGAGTAGACTACAGCATCTTCATAATGAACGGCTTGACAGATGGAGACAGCCAGAAGCTGAATTATCACAAGACGGCTATCTTCTTCTCGGCAGTTACCCTGATAGTCACTGTCAGCAGTATGCTCATAGCTCAGCATCCGGCCATACGCTCGGTGGGCTTCTCTACACTTGTCGGCTTGCTTTCTGCCGTCATACTGTCGTATGTAATCCAACCAGCCATTTTCCGATGGCTTAACCGTAAGAAGGCATGAAGCACGATGTCATCGTCATAGGAAGCGGATTCGGCGGATTGGCCTGTGCCCACCTGTTGTCGCAGGCGGGGCGCAGCGTACTTGTGCTCGAGCAGCACTGGCAGCCTGGTGGCTGTCTGCAGAGTTATCAGCGCCATGGAAATAGCTTCGATACGGGGCTGCACTATGTAGGAGGCCTCGACGAGGGACAGTCGTTGCATGACATATTCCAGCGTCTGGGACTGTTACGTTTGCCTTGGCATCGGCTGGATGCCCAGGGTTTCGACCTTATCACCCTGCAGGGGCGTACGTTCCGTCTTGCTGAGGGTTTCGACCACTTTGTCGATACCCTGGCTGCAGACTTCCCTCACGAGCGTCAGGCACTGCAGCGTTATGTTGAGATGTTGCAGGGTGCCGACCCTGAACCCTCTGTCAATGCATGGCAGTGGCTCAACGAAAATTTCTCAGACCCGTTGCTCATAGATGTTGTCTCTGGCTCATGCCTCAAGACAGAGCTTCGTAGGGAAAGTCTGCCACTGCTGGCCTTCGCTCACAGTCAGAAGAGCTATATACAGAGCAGCTATCGTCTTCAAGGCGACAGCGGACTGTTGGTACGTTCCCTTACCGATGATATCCGTCGTATGGGTGGCGAAGTGGTCTGTCGTACCAAGGTGGTGGAATTGACCGAGCATAACGGCATTCTTCATGCAGCTCGTTGCAATAACGGAGAGACCTATGAAGCCGACTGTTTCATCAGCGACATACACCCTGCCCAGACCTTTGCCCTTATTCTTGAGAGTAAGGCTCTGAAACCCATCTTCCGCCGCAGAATGTCAATGTTGGAGAATACGTATGGCATGTACACCCATTCCCTGGTGCTGAAACCACATACCCTGCCTTACTTCAACCACAATAAATACGTCTATCAGGGAGGCTCTGTATGGGATGAGGCTACACAAAAGGTCATGCTCAGCTGTAGGGTACCTGCCGACGCCGGCGACTATGCCACCCTGCTCGACGTGCTGACGCCACAGGCCGCTGACCCCATGCCCCTGGCAGAAACCGTCATCCCTGGTTTGCGCAGCATGGTGAGCGAAACGTATGTCAGCAGCCCCCATACCTGGCAGCACTTTACAGGTACCCCTGGCGGCTCTGCCTATGGAGTCCGAAAGGACTGTCGCCAGCCGTTGCAGACGATGTTGTCGCCGCGGACCCCCATCAGCAACCTGCTGTTGACGGGGCAGAACGTCATGCTACACGGACTGGAGGGCGTGGCCATGACAGCCTGGCAGACCGTACAACTGATATTAAACAACTAAGCGAATATAGAATGAATAGTATTATCAATCAATGGAGGAGTTTGAATATGAAAAGATTGCAACGCCACACTCTGACTAAAGGTCAGAGAATCCTATTATCCCTGTTCTGTCTGTTGGCACTCAGCGTCAGTGCCCAGCAGGTCACCAAGACCACTCATAAGAAAGCAGTCAAGACCGACGTAGTGACCACAGGCACGATGACCATCCGCAAGCCTGACTACATCTGCATCTCCACCGATGCCGACAAAGACCTGCTCATCATGGACGGCACTAAGTTTACAATGACCATGGGCGGTAAGAAACATACCACCGACAGTCGTAAGAACGCCCAGTTTGCTACCTTCCATACAGTGCTCAAGGCCGTCATCAACGGCCAGCCTATTCCTGACGGCGAAGAGCTCTCTGTAGTCACAAAGAATGGTCAGAAGACCATCACCATCACTCCTGCTGGCAAGAAGCGTCGTCAGCTGTTCACCTCGTTCGTGCTGGTGGTCGATGCTAAGACGTCGGCTTTCCGTACCCTTCGCATGAATGGCCGCAACGAAGACTATACTGAATACAACTTTAAATGAGCAACACCTTGCGTAAGTTCCTTTTCCTGCTGTTCTGCATAATAGGCCTTGACACCAGTGCACAGCAGATACACGGCGTCGTCACCGATGCCGAGACGGGCGACAGCATCGCCTTTGCCAGCGTCGTGTACAAGGGTCATCAGGTGGCCGTGGTGTCCGACATCAACGGCAAGTACACCATACAACGACACGAAGGATGGAACATCACCTTCAGTGCCGTAGGCTATAAGTCGCGCATAGTCCAGATAGGTCCTAAGACGAAGGCACGTCTGAACATCAAGCTGAAACCCGACCGCCAGCAGCTGGCCGAGGTGACGGTGAAGGCACGCCGAGGCCGTTACAGCCGCAAGAATAACCCCGCCGTGGAACTGATGAAGCGCGTGGTAGCAGCCAAGAAGAAGACAGACCTCGGGCTGAACGACTACTATCAGTATAATAAGTACGAGAAGATAACACTCTCGCTGAACGACCTGAAACCCGAGCAGCTCGAGACAGGACCGTTCAAGAAGCATCCCTGGCTGGTAGAACAGGTAGAGGTAAGCAACGTGACGGGCAAGATGATACTACCCGTGAGTGTCGACGAGACCGTCTCGCAGAAGGTCTATCGTCGCGAGCCGCGTGCCGAGAAGACCATCATTACCGGACAGACCTCGAAGGGCATCAACGACCTCTTCCAGACCGGCGACATCATCAATACCGTACTGAAGGATGTCTTTACCGACGTCGACCTCTATCAGGACCACATCCGACTGCTGCAGTACCCCTTCATATCGCCCATATCCAAGGAGGGCATAGGCTTCTATCGATATTATATCGAAGACACGCTGACCGTTGAGCGCGACTCGTGCATCCACTTGCACTTCCTGCCCAACAACCAGAACGACATGGGCTTCCGGGGCGACCTCTACATACTGAAAGACTCCACACTCCATGTACGCCGTTGCGAGATGACCATCCCCAAGCAGTCGAACGTCAATTTCGTCAAGAACGTAAAGATGCTGCAGGACTACGAACAGCTTCCCAACGGACAGTGGGTGCTTACCAAGGACGACATGAGCACCGAGCTCGAGCTGGCCAGCTTCCTGCGTTCAGCCATCGTCACGCGTACCACGCGAATGAACGACTACGCCTTCGACCCCATCCCCCAGAAGCTCTTCCGGGGCATGGCCAAGGAAGTGACCGAGGCCGACGCCCAGATGCGCGACGAAAGCTTCTGGAAACAATACCGCCAGGTAGAGCTTACCAAGAGCGAGAGCTCCATGGACAAGTTCATCCACCGCATAGAGAATATCAAGGGCATGAAGTACGTCATCTTCGGCCTGAAGGCCCTGTTTGAGAACTCAGTAGAGACCAGCACCCCCAACTACGTCGACATATGTCCCGTCAACACTATCTTGAGCCACAACTGGGTCGACGGCTGGCGGTCGCGACTCTCGGCCAAGACTACCGCAAACCTCTCCAAACACTTCTTCCTTTCAGGTTACGTAGGACGAGGCTGGGGCAGCCACAAGAACTACTACAACGCAGAGATAACCTACTCGCTGAACCCCAAGAAATACCTGCCCCACGAGTTTCCGCGCCGCACCATGACCATACAGACCAGCCGCGACGTCACCTCGCCGGGCGACCGCTTCATCGACACCGATAAGGATAACTTTATGGTAGCGCTGAAATGGGCCGAGACCAACAAGATGATGTTCTACAACCGCCAGCAGGTTACCTTCGACTATGAGACCGACTGGGGTCTGAAAGGCACCCTGATAGGCAAGGTAGAAGAGAACGAGGCCGCCGGCCACATGTCGTTCCGCACACTCGATATGCCCCAGCGCACCACCTTCGAGCGACACGGCAACCAAGAATACCTGCGCACCACCGAGGTGACAGGCCGACTGCGCTATGCCCCCGGCGAGACCTACATCAACAACAAGCTGCGCCGGCGCGTCATCAATCTCGACGCCCCCGTGTTCAGCCTCAGCCATACCATGGGCTTCAACGGAGTGTTCGGAGGCGACTACACCTACCACTACACCGAGCTCAGCATCCGCAAGCGCTTCTGGCTCTCCGACTGGGGCAAGCTCGACGTCAGCCTGAAGGGAGGCATACAGTGGAACCAGGTGCCATACCCCCTGCTCATCCAGCCCGCCGGAAACCAGTCGTACATCATCGTGCGCGAGACCTTCAGCCTCATCAACACCATGGAGTTCCTCAACGACCGCTTTGCCTCGCTCATGGTGTCGTGGGACCTCAACGGCAAGCTGTTCAACCGCATACCCCTTCTCAACAAGCTACACTGGCGCGAGTTCGTCGGCGTACGTATGCTGTGGGGCGAGCTGTCCGATAAGAACAACCCCTACCTCGAGCAGAACCGTGGCAACTCCCGGCTGATGTATTTCCCCGAGGGTTCACACATCATGGACCCCAACCGTCCCTATGCTGAGCTGGTGCTGGGCGTGCACAACATCTTCAAGTTCTTCCATGTCGAGTATGTGCGCCGACTGGCCTACAACGACCTTCCCACCAGTCCTAAGTGGGGCATGCGCTACGTCATAGACTTCTCGTTCTAAACCACTGCGCTTATGTTTACGACGCTCGTCCGGCAGATACGCCAATACCGCACGGCATCGTTGCTCACGCCCTTGTTCACCGCCCTCGAGGTGGTGATGGACGTGCTCATACCCTACGTCACCGCATCACTCATCGACCGCGGCATCAATGCAGGCGACATCAGTCAGGTGTACTATTATGGAACCATTATGATAGCCATGGCCTTCCTCAGCCTCGCCTTTGGCATTTTGGCCGGGCGCTTCTCTGCCTATGCTTCGACAGGCTTTGCGGCTAACCTGCGTTCGGCCATGTATCGTAATATACAGCGCTTCGCATTCTCCGACATCGACAAATACGCCACCTCAGGACTGGTTACGCGTATGACCACTGACGTCAACTCACTGCAGAATGCCTATCAGCAGGTGTTGCGCATCACCGTGCGGGCTCCCTTCCGTTTGGTGCTCAGCATACTCATGTGTCTGATCATCGACGCCCGGCTGTCCGTCATCTTCATCGTGGCACTGCTCGTACTTAGTTTCTCGCTCTATCATATCATCTCGCGTGTGGCACGACTGTTCCAGCAGGTCTTTGTCAAGTACGACGAGCTGAACCAGAGCGTGCAGGAGAACATTGCTGCCATTCGTGTAGTCAAGGCCTTCGTGCGCGAGGATTACGAGAACCAGAAGTTCGCCCGGGCTGCCGAAGGCCTGTACAACCTCTACGTCAAGGCCGAGCGTCTTATGGCCCTTAACCACCCCATTATGAATATGGTGGTCTATGGCTGCATCATCGCCCTGTCGTGGCTGGGTGCCCACTACATCGTTGACGGCACGCTGACAACAGGCGAGCTTACGTCCCTCTTCTCCTATGTCATGTCTATCCTTATGTCGCTGATGATGCTCTCCATGATCTTCGTTATGCTCACACAGAGTGCCGCTTCTGCCAAGCGTGTGGCTGAGGTCATCGACGAAGAGCCCGACATCGTGAATCCCGTCAATGCCGTTACCGAGGTTAGGGATGGCAGTCTGGAGTTCCGTGGCGTGCGCTTCGACTATCAGCAGAAACAGAGCAGTCAGCCGTCTTCAGATATCCAAGAAGAAAAACCTGCTCACCGCCGCTCAGCACTCTATAACATCTCGTTTCGGGTAGACAGTGGGCAGCGCATTGGCATCATCGGAGGTACAGGCTCTGGTAAGTCTACGCTGGTCAATCTCATCAGCCGTCTCTACGACCCAACAAGGGGCGATGTGATGGTGGGTGGCCGTAACGTGAAGGACTACGATCTCACGGCCCTGCGTTCGGCAGTCAGTGTGGTGCTGCAACAGAACATCCTCTTCAGCGGCACCATCCTCGACAACCTGCGCTGGGGCAATCCTCAGGCCACGCTGGAGGACTGTCAGTGGGCCTGCCGACTGGCTCAGGCCGACGAGTTCATCAGTCAGATGCCAGAAGGCTATAACACCCATATCGAGCAAGGGGGCACCAACGTCAGTGGGGGTCAGAAACAGCGCCTTTGCATTGCCCGTGCGTTACTTAAGCGCCCGCAGATACTGGTGCTCGACGACTCCACTTCGGCTTGCGACACCAGTACCGATGCACGCATCCGACAGGCCCTGATGACCGAGCTTCCTGCCATGACCAAACTCATCATAGCCCAGCGCATACTGAGCGTCAGGGACTGCGATCGTATTCTGGTGCTCGACAATGGAGCCGTGACGGGCTTCGACACCCACGACAACCTGTTACGTACTAACGCTTTATATCAGGAAATCTATGCAATTCAGAACGAGGACCTCGGCGATTTCGATGCCTAAGGGCGAGGTGAAGCGCGACGTGCTGTTGCGCATGGCAGCCTTCGTGTGGCACCACTACCGGTGGCACATGCTTTTGGTGCTTCTGGGGGTCGTCGTGGCATCGCTCACCTCACTGGTCTCCAGCCTCTTTACAAGGACACTCATCGACGACTATATCGTTCCTCTTACACAGGTCGACAATCCACAGTATGCTTCGCTGGCACAGACTCTCTTCAAGCTGGGCCTCGTGCTGCTGTTGGGCACCCTCTGTTCCTATGGATACAACCGACTCATGATTAGCATCTCGCAGGGCACCATGTTACAGCTTCGCAAAGCCATCTTCCAGCGCATGGAGCACCTGCCACTCACCTATTTCGATCAGCACTCGCATGGCGATATGATGTCGGTATATACCAACGATGTCGACTCGCTGCGGCAGATGATTTCTACGGCCATGGCACAGTTCTTCTCCAGCGTCATCACCATCGTAGCAACGTTCACGTCAATGGTGGTGCTCAGCGTTCCTCTCACCCTGGTCAGTGTCCTCATGGCCGTCGTCATGGTGCTGGTGTCGCGGTGGCTGGGAGGCCGCTCGCGTGCCTTCTTCCGTAGCCAGCAGCAGTCGCTGGCACAGGTCAATGGCTTCATCGAGGAGATGATGACAGGGCAGAAGGTGGTCAAGGTGTTCTGCCATGAGCAGCAGGCCCTCAGCCGCTTCGAGACCATCAACGAGCAGCTGCGCGCCGCTTCCTACCAGGCCAACCGCATTGCCAACATCGTCATGCCGGTCAATGCCAACCTCGGAAACCTGGGCTACGTCCTCATTGCCGTGGTGGGCGCCACACTGGTCCTCTCTCCTCAGCTTTCATCTTTCAACATTCAGCTTACCTTGGGCACCATCGTAGCTTTCCTACAGCTTAACAAGAGCTTTACACAGCCCATCACCCAGTTCAGTCAACAGCTCAACAGCGTGCTTAACGCCTCGGTGGGTGCCGAGCGCGTCTTTGCACTTACCGATGCTGACCCTGAGGTCGACGAGGGACGTCAGGTATTGGACAACCCGAAGGGCGATGTCGACTTCCAGGACGTCGACTTCGGCTACACACCACAGAAGCAGATACTCTTCGACATCGACATCAACACCCAGCCGGGCCAGAAGATAGCCTTCGTTGGCGGCACAGGAGCAGGCAAGACCACCATCATCAACCTCATCAACCGTTTCTACGAGATACAGGGTGGCCGCATCCTCTACGACGGCATTCCCCTGACCGACATCAGCAAGCCCTCGCTGCGTCGTGGCATGAGCATCGTGTTGCAAGAGACACACCTCTTCACCGGCACCGTGCTCGACAACATACGCTATGGTCGCCTCGATGCCACTGACGAGGAGTGTCGTCAAGCTGCCCGTCTCGTAGGCGCCGACGACTTCATACGCCGTCTGGCCAAGGGCTACGATACCATGCTACAGGGCGACGGAGGCAACCTCTCGCAGGGCGAGCGACAGCTGCTGGCCATCTGTCGTGCCGCGGTAGCCAATCCGCCCGTACTCATTCTCGACGAGGCCACCTCCAGCATCGACACCCGTACCGAGCGTCTTGTACAGCAGGGTATGGACCGCCTCATGCAGGGCCGTACCACCTTCGTCATCGCCCATCGGCTTTCCACCGTGCGCAATGCCGACCAGATCATCGTACTCGACCATGGTCGTATTCTTGAACAAGGCACTCACGACGAGCTCCTTCGCCTCCACGGCCGCTACTACCACCTATGCACCGGCCGCCCCTGACCCTTGCACGGCCATAGCGTTCAGGGCTATTTTACGTCTGCGCTCGTTTCGCTTTGCCGTCGTAAAAAGTAACGAGGATAGANNATAGAACGAGGATAGAACGAGGCCAAGCGCTCGCGAGGCGCTGTCTTTTACACCGCAATTTCAACAACAATCAGTACTACCTCATGCATGGGACACGGACCGCTGCACTTCTATCTTGAACAGAGGTGTAGATGGATGACATTATGACAGATTGATGAGACATAAAGACCTCAAAAAACGTCCTTTAAAGAAGATTTTCTTCCGAATCGGAGCATAAATAGAATAATTTTTGTACCTTTGCACCGAATATTCAACTTAAATACGTATTTATTATGGCACTACTAATCGCAGAAACACCAGTACTCTGTGGCAGCGATGCCCGCCGCTTCGAGGAAATGGAAGAAAATATTGAATAGTTTTCTACTCATCGTTTTGAGGCTCATACTAAAACAAATCACATGCTCAGCCGAGAGATAATTATTGCTAAGAGAGAGCAGAAAATGACCGATTTACTTGGTTAATGATAATAATAACAATAATAAACTAAACGACAATAAATATGGGAAAAAAGACTAAGAACAGGCACGGAGGCTTTGGGCTGTACGTGCTCATGCTCATGCTCCTGCTCCTCGTGGGAGGGGGAAGCACGGCGTGGGCGCAAGAGTATATTACCAATGTGATGATCCTCGGTTGTGGTATCAGCGGACTTGACGCGAAAAACCTGAGGAACGAGTACACCAACAAGGGGTGGACCGTCGTCGAGCAAGACCTCAACCAAGGTAACGGTGGCTGGTACGTCCACATTGCCTACAAGACCAGTAGCACTGCCAACCCCTATTCGGACTACATTACCGACATCTGCGCGTCGAATAAAAAAGTGGATTCCTTTACCTCTGATGGGCGCACCTATTACAAGGCGCCAACCAACGACAGCAAGTTCGACGGCGACCTCAACAGAGGTTCTAACGGGAATGATATATATATTTATTTCACCCGCGACCGCAAGAACCTTAGTGATTACGGCGGTAGCAAGCGCGTGATGACCCGCTTGTCGACAACAATCAACACCAACGGCAATACTGATGACGGTGACAATTCTTCTCTCGCCGTCTCTTGGCGCAACAGCTCGTACAGTGGCTACGTCGACACGAACAAAGGAGCTGGAGTATCCACCTATATCTTCATCCATCAGCACTTCACCACGCAGACGGCGAAGTGGAAAAAAGAACCCACCTACGCCTCGGACCTTACCTACAACGGCAATAGTCAGAAGCTGATAACCTATAATCCAATCAGCGATAACGTCGGCTACACGGTGTTCAGGGTGAATGACGGCAGTTGGTCGGGTACTGTGCCCACAGCCACGAACGTAGGCAACTATAAGGTTGACTCTCGTCTTAATGGCACATACTCGGGCAACACCTTTGCCGACAACAGTAATGTGATCAGCAAGACGGTGACCATCAACCCGCCCATTGTCAAGGCCACCAACCTGAAGGGCGTGTTCAACCAACGCGACAAGAAGGTGAACCTCTCGTGGAGCGTAGGCACCATCCCCGGCAACTATTCCAACTACAAGTGGGTGGTCTATCGCGACGGGAAAAAGATAGCCGAGCTCGCTCAAAACGTGCGTGCATACGCCGACACTGGCTTCAGCAATGAGTCGAAGCCTGTGTATGACGTCTATTATGTGTCGAACTTCTGGGACGTGACGACACGGCGCGATGACTGCAAGGCCAGCGTCACCGTGAACACCACGCGCACGATGCCCGTCAACAACCTCAAGGCGGAGCAGCTGACGGACCGCATCGTCTTCACCTGGACTTCCGATGCCTATCCCAAGAGCTTCGGCCACAAGTTCCGCATCTACGTAAACGACGAGAAGGACCCCATCTACACCCTCACGCCGGCCGACAACCAGAGTTCCTTCCGCTGGGAGCACCGCACCACCGACCAGCACACCAACCGGCAGAACAAGGTGGACGCCGCGACGGGCGTGCCCTATACCGAGGAGCCTCTGAGCGCCTGCGCGCCCCGAACCTATCGCATAGAGGGTGTCATTGGCGACGCTGTGCTCAACACCTATAGCGTCAGTAAGAAAGCCATTGGAGAGGCTACGAAGTTCTACGCGCTCGATGCCTCGAAGGGTGTCTATGAAGGCTCGGTGAAGCTGTCGTGGCACGTCGGCCAGCAGGGCGTTACAAATGCCAAGACCTACATCATTGACCGTCGGCACGCCGAGCAGGAAAATGAGGCATGGGAGACACTGACCCGTCTGTCGAGCAGCGAAGAGTATCTGTTCTATACCGACGCGACGGCTCTGCCAGGTGTCTTCTACGACTACCGCGTCACCGTTGAGGACAAGTGCGACGACGGCACCACCGTCAACAGCGAAATGACCAACATTGGTTTTGCCAAGAGCACCGGAACGGTGACGGGCCGCATAGCCTATGGCACTACGGGCACCGCCGTTCAGGGTGTCGATGTGGTGATGACGATGACCAACAGCGAGGGCAGCGAGGCCGACCAGTACCACTCCATCTATTTCGCCGATGCTACCGGTGGCGTGACGTGGGCATACCCGTCAGGCGACTATGCAGCCAAACTGTTTGCCGGCGACTTCTCCATCCAGATGTGGCTCTATCCCGAAGCGTTCAGCAAGAGCCTGATAGCCCACTTCGGAGGCAATGCCGGCCTGGGCATGACGGCTTCCGGCCAGCTGACCTTCAGCAACGGCACCACCACCTACACCTTCGACGGCATCACCCTACAGCAGGAGAGCTACAACCACGTGGCACTGACCCGCAGCGGCACTACGCTGACCTGCTACGTGCTGAACAGCGCTGGCGGCTGGGCCGTCAAGAAAGCCTCGCTGACCATTGCCGGCAGCCAGTGGCCGCTGACCAATGCCAGCCAGTTTGAGCTGGGCCGCTTCAAGGGCGCCGCCGACGAGCTGCGCCTGTGGGCGAAGTGCCTCAGCGAGGCCGATGTCGTGGGCAACTACGACCATCTGCTCGTGGGCGACGAACAGCAGTTAGAGACCTACTGGACCTTCGACGAGGGTCTGCGCACGCAGTTCTTCGACTACTCGCGCGACGGCAGCAACTACCATAAGCACCACGGCCTGATAGGCAGCAATGCCCAGTCTTCGACGCTCACGCCCAGTGCGCTGAAACTGAAGGCGAAGACCGATTCGGAAGGCAACTACATCATTCAGGGCATCCCCTACAGCGGCGCAGGCACCACCTATACGGTAGTTCCCCTCTACGGTGTCCACGAGTTCAAGCCCGCCAAGACGCTGCTCTATGTGGGCAATGATGCACTCGTACATGCTGCCGACTTCGAGGACGTGTCCAGCTTCCCCATGGACGGCCACATCTATTATGCCGGCACCAACATCCCTGTTGAGGGCATACCCCTGTATGTAGATGGCGATATTCAGACGCAAGACGGCCAGATTGTTCGCACCGATGCCAACGGACATTACAACATCTCGGTACCTATCGGCAATCACTACGTTGAGGCCAAATTAGACGGGCACACCATGGTGGCTGGCGGTCGCTTCCCGACGGCTGGCAAGTACCATTTCAGTGCCCATGTCAGCCACGACTTCATCGACTCCACACTGGTGAACTTCGTGGGCCGTGTCAGTGGCGGTGAGAAGAACGACACGCTGGCCGTAGGCTTCGGCGCGTCGAACAACAACATCGGTCAGGCCAAGATCACACTGTGCATGAACAACGAAAGCCTGCTGTTCAACGTCCTTGACAAGGATCACAGCACCGCTGCCACAGAGCGACGTATCTGGAAGAGCGACACCACCTCCATCAACAGCACGACATGGACGGGCTACGAAGGCAGCGACGCACGCAAAATCTACATCGAGACCGACCCAGCCACGGGCGAGTTCTCGGCCCTGCTGCCGCCGCTGAAGTACATTGTGAGTGACATAGAGCTGCCCAAAAACAAGGACCACATCGAGTTCGCCTCATTGTCGCAGATAGACCTGAGCAACGTGCTGAAGGAGATGACCGACTCGCTGTGCCAGGCCACAGAGACTGGAGACTCCGTATGGAACTACTACAAGTACAACACGAAGATGGTGAAGACCTACTTTGCCGAACCGCAACTGGTAGTGACGCAGAAAGGCAGCGAGGGCTTCGGCGAGCAGGAGATGGCCGACTATGCCGTGAGCACCACGGAGACGACGACCATCAGCGACATCTGGAAGAAGATGGACGACGGCAGCATCACCTACACCTACGGCTACCCCGTGTTTGCCCGCAACAAGGAATACAAGTTCGACGTACACGGCTTCGAGGTCTATACCAACTACGACAGCGGCAAAGCCGTCGATGACGTCGTGCCGCTGAACGGCCAGGTGGTGACCATTGCCAACGAGATGAGCAACACGCAGGACGTGGTGGCAAAGGTTATCGACCCCAGCCTGACTAATCTGAAGGAAGGCGACATCTCCGGGCTGAAGCGCACCCAGTTGCGCCTGGACGAGGACGGACGTAACACCATCACCTTCACCACTGGCGCGCCTAACGTGACGGCTCCCTACACACGCCGCTTCAGCATGACCTTCGAGCGCAACAAGCGCACCTACAGCGGACAGCAGTTCGACGGCATCGTCTTAGGCGAACTGACCAACGGCGACAACTTCATAACCGAAGGCCCCGACCACGTGGATATGGTGCTGCGCGACCCGCCCGGTGCCAAGGGCAAGGTGACGTGGAAGTCGGGCACCAGTAATACGAGAATATGGCGAGAGTCAAACGGAGCCTATGTGGAAGAATCCATGGAGTTTGAACTGCTCTTTGGTACAGAATTGGAAACCGTCAATGGTATTGGTGTCGCCATCGTCTCAAGCCAAAAAGCCGAGCAGACTGCAACGGTGGGTGAGCATGGCTCATTCACCTGGACGACGAACAATGACAGTACCTTCGTCGAGACCCATGCCGAAAACATCAGCAGCAGTACAGGCATGAAATACGTGGGTGCCAAGGGCGACGTATTCATCGGCAAGTCGCACAACTACATCGTGGGCACCTGCCGCAAACTGGGCTTCCACCGCGAGGCCGGCGGCATCGTCCTGGGGCTGAAGGAGGCCGTGGCCATCAACGACAAGATCAAAACCGACTTCGTCTTTACCACCCGCGAGATAGAGGAGACGATGATACCTAAACTGATTGACACGCGCAACAGTCTGCTGGAATATATGGACGAGGCTGCGGCCAAGAGTTATGAGAACAACAGTGAGCAGGATGTCTACTTGACGTGGAAGAAACCCTCCGAAGAGGACTATGGCAAGGAAGGCACCTACGTGTGGAAGCCCGGCACGAAAGGTAAGTCGCAAGACATGGTGATGTACTACAACGGTTCGGTGGAGAACTGGAAGAATCTGTTGGCCGAAAACGAGCTGGACAAGATAGAGGCCATGTCTGCGCGCGAAACATACCTGAAGGAGAACCGCTCGTTCGACGGTGGCTCCAGCTATAGCTACTCTGAACGCCGCGACACCACATGGGCCAAAACTCAAAACTATTCTCGCAAGGCTGGTATTGTTGGCGGTGGCAAGATTGGTCTTGGTGTGAAAGCAGGAGGAACATTTGGCAGCAACTTGGTTCTCAAGGGAGAAGCCGGATACACGGGCAGCAGTGTAAGAGGCGACGCGGATGACAACCAGCATGACTACGTCGAGTTTGACTACGAGCTGAACGACGGCAACTCAGGCACCGACTTCAGTGTGGACATCTACAAGTCGCCGCGTGGCTGGGGCGACATCTTCGTGCTGCGCGGCGGCCAGAGCTACAACCCCTACGAGGGTGAAGTGCTGGCCGAATACTACGAGCCGGAGAAGAAGCACGTCATCTCCTACGGCACGGAGCGCATGGAGCAGCCCGTCATCCGCATCAGCACCGACGGCGAGATTGGTGCCACGAGCGCCACGCTGACCGATGTGCCTGCGGGCGGTACGGGACAGTTCACGCTGCACCTGACCAACGGCACGACAACCAATCAGACAACGCACTTCACCTACATCTTGGATATTGCGGAGACTTTCAACAAGAAGGGACTGCAGGTGCTGATGGACGGCGTTCCCGCCAACGGTCGCGGCATCTACATACCCGCCGGCGAGACGGTGAAGAAGGTCATCACCGTGCGCCAGACCGACCAGAGCGTGCTCGACTACGAAGGCATCACGATATGGTTTGAATCGCAGTATCAGCCTTTCTCCATCTACGACGAGTGTAAGCTGAACGTCCACTTCAAGCCGTCGTCGTCGTCCATCAGCCTCGCCATCCAGGAGCCCGTGCTCAACAACGACCGCGAGGACGGCATCCTGGACATGAAGCTCTCCGGCTTCAACCGCCAGTTCAAGAACCTGAAGAACGTCGGCGTGCAGTACCGCTTCCAGGGCAACACGCAGTGGACCGACCTGTTTACGTGGTGGGTCAATCCCACCGACACCATCGGCCGCGACACCGTCAGCAACGCCCTGTTGCCCGAGTCGGGCGACCTGCTATATGCCGCGAAGATGAAGAGCAACCTCTCGTTCCCTGAGGGCGACTACGAGTTCCGCGCCTTCACCACCACGCCCTATGGCACGGAGAATGTCTGTGTGTACAGCGACGTCATCACTGTCATCAAGGACATGAGCAGCCCCCGCAGCCTCTACACACCCGCGCCTGCCAACGGCATCCTGAGCTATGGCGACCAGCTAGCCATCGAGTTCAACGAGGACATCGTGCCGGGCTACGTGGGCGACGCCAACGTCATCGTCACGGCGAAGCTGAACAACAGCGAGGTGAACCACGACGTGGCCTACCAGATCATCCCCTTCCTCGATATGCCGAGGACGGTGAACCCCGTGTTCCTGAAGGGCGACTTTGCCATGGACTTCTGGCTGAACTGGCACGACCCGGGCACCATCCTCCACCAGGGCGCCGGCACGGACAACTTCGCGCTGGGCATCGACGATGCCGGCCACGTGAAGGTGACCATTGCCAACGCACAGTTTGAAAGCACGGATATAGTGCCGAAAGACGAGTGGGTGTTCTTTGCCCTGAGCTACAATGCCGCCAAGATGACGTTCGACATTCTGGCACAGTATGGCACGACCACCGTTGAGCTGTTTCATGACCAGCCTGTGACAACACAAAACGTGCAGGTGGTGAACTACGCTTCCGACAACCATCTCTACTTAGGCCATATCTGGGCCGACATGCATGGGCTGAGCCTCTATAACATCTGCCACGACGTACACGAGGCCGCCGCCACCAAGTATCAGGCCAAGGATAACTACATCTACGGACTGGCCAACTACTGGCCCATGGACGAGGGCCACGGCTCTGTTGCCGCCGACACCCGCCACACGCACGACTTCAAGGTGTATGACTCGTGGACGCTCAACAACCGCAACTACTCGCTGCGCATCAACAAGCCGGAGGGCGCACAGGCCGACATCACACGCCTCGCCACCGGGTGGAGCGACAGTTATGCCATAGAACTGTGGTACAACAAGAGCGGTGCCAAGGACGAGGTGGTGTTTGAAACCAACGCATCTGCAGAGGAGTCGAAACTGCGCCTGCGTTACGACAGTGTGCAGAGCATAGTGCTTGACTATGGCAAGAAGTCGATGGTGGTGGCCAGCCATGAGGACTTCCCCGACCTGCGTAGATGGCACCATGTGGCACTGAACGTGGTGCGCGGACAGGCAGCCTCGTTCTACCTGGACGGACAGCGCACGGCTGTCATTGCCGAGCGCGACGTGCCGCCTATCGAGGGCTCAAGGCTCATCGTGGGAAAGGGCAACGAGGCGATGGCCTTCGCCGACGAGGTGCGCATCTGGCATGCGGCACTCAGCGAGAGCCGACTGCTCAGAAACATCTACAACACCATCGACACCGCCGATGTTTATTCGCGCGGACTGGTGGCCTACTATCCGTTCGAGAAGACGGGCGAGGAGAATGGCGCCGTGACAAAGGTGCCGACGATGGAAAACATGGCTCCGAACCTGTCGGCAGGGTCGGCCAAGGAAATCATCTTCGACAAGGACAATCTGATGGACCACACGCCACCACTGAAGAACGCTCCCGACGAGACGCGCCTCATCGCGTCGCCGGTAGCCTCGGAACGCAAGGTGGTCATCAACCTGACGGATGTCGGCATCACGCCCCGCGACATCGAGGGTACGACGCTGAACATCACCGTGGACCGCATCCACGACCTGCACGGCAACACATCGCTGCCCATCCGCTGGACGGCCTACGTGCAGCAGAACACGCTGAAGTGGACGAAGGACTCGGTGAACATCATCAAGAAGTACGGCGACAGCCACACCTTCGACGTCGTCATCGAGAACAAGAGCGGCAATACCGAGTACTATACCCTGTATAATATGCCGCAGTGGCTCTCGCTGGTGGGCAGTACCGCTACCGACGAAATCAACCCGCTCTCGACGAAGGTGCTGCGCTTCCAGGTGAACCCGCTGGTGCCCGTGGGCAACTATGAGGTGACCATCGGTGTGCAGGGCAACAACCAGATACTGGAGCCGCTGCGCGTGGTGATGAAGGTGAGCGGCGAGAAGCCCCAGTGGACGGTAGACCCGACGCTCTATGAGCACCAGATGAACTACATCGGACAGGTGCGCATAGGCGGCATACTGATAGAGAACCCGGAGAGCATGGTGGCAGCCTTCATCGACGGCGAGTGCCGTGGTGTGGCATCGCCCGAGCAGGTACGAGGTGCTGCCTATGTGACGATGACCGTCTATGGCAATGGTGACACCGATGCCGGCAAACCCGTCAGCTTCCGCATCTGGGATGCCTCGGCAGGCATTGCCTATACGGATGTCAACGTCAACGCATTCAACGGTTCTGCTGTTGAAAGTACCTTCCAGATCAATGTCGTCAGAGGGTCGTTCGACCAGCCCGTCATCTGGACGAAAGGTACCGACGTGGAGCAGAACCTGAAGCTGACCCAGAACTGGAACTGGGTGGCATTAGGTGTGCGTCCTGCCGACAAGCGTCCGGCTGCCGTCTTCCCGCTGCTGACGCCATGGAATGTCTTCATCAAGGACAAGGCATCAACGATGATCTTCTGCAACGGCAACAACTGGATGCCGGAGGATGCACAGATACAGGCCGCCACAATGTACAAGATGAAGATTACCCCCGTCGTGGAAGGACAGCAGATGCCTGAGCAGGTGCCTGTAACGGGTGAGCAGCTGAAGCTGTCGAAAACACCCGTCATGCTGACATCGGGATGGAACTGGATAGGCTATACGCCACTGACGACCATGACCGTCGGCGAGGCGCTGGCCGCCGCCAACCCGCAGGTGGGCGACTGTGTGAAGTCGCAGCACGGCATAGCCTTCTACAGCCAGAACGGCTGGGAGGGTAGCCTGAAAGCCTTAGAGAGCGGACACGGCTATATGTATAACAGTACGGCCGACAAGGAGAAGTCGTTTTTCTATCCTGACGCTACAGGCACCAGACGTGCGGCGGCAGCAAATTCTTCGACTAGCGAAGCGACTTCGTCGATTACTTCACTCTTCACTCTTCACTCTTCACTTCTCACCAGCTATCCCGACAATATGTCGATGGTGATTGCACTGAAGGACGGTGAGCAGAGCGTGGACACCTGCGAGGTGGCTGCCTACATCGGTGGCGAGTGCCGCGGCGCCACTCGTGCCAACGGCGGACTCTACTATCTCATCATCGCCGGTGAGGGCAGCGGACAGCCGTTAGAGTTGCGCACCTGTATCAATGGTGAGACGGTGGTCATCGACAACACACAGACCTATATCAGCGACGTGAACATCGGCACGCCGTGGAATCCTTACGTCATCGACCTGAGCGCAGTGCTGACAGGTATCAGCACCATAGCTGCTGACGATGGCGACGACGACACCGACTGGTGGACGCTGCAGGGCTTCAAGATAGGCCGCAAGCCTACCCGGCCTGGAGTGTATATCCACCACGGAAAAAAGGTCACGATTAAGCGAGTGAAGTGAGAAACGAACGGTCTGCGTCTTCCGCCTGGAGGCGCAGACCGTTTGGCTTATCAAGATTTAGCTCCCAACTCTCAAGCAAGCTTGGCTCTCCACTCGCCTCGCGCGTTCTTTGAGGCTTGCGCCTCGAAGAGCATCCTCGCCTCAGCATAGCCCATGCAAGCATGGCTCTGCCTTCGGCTCGTCGCTCTTTGACATACTGACACAAACGGATAAATAAATCTCGGAGCAGCGAGAGCAGACCCAAACTCGTTTGAGGTCTGCCGAGTCGCGAGAGAGATTCAACAAATGTTAAATCTCGGATATCCTTGGATATTCGGGGGAATAGTCGTAACTTTGCAGCCGTGGAAACCAAACAGCGAGAATTATGACAGCAACAATGTTAAGGTCGAGACTGGAAAGCAGGTGGAGTAGTCTGAAGTATCTGGACGATGACTCCAAGTTAGATCTCATAACGATGTTGACTCAGTCGCTGAAAGACTCTGGCAATCGGAAGAAAATCTCTGCCAGCGAGTTCTATGGCATCTGGGGAGACGACGGCATGAGCGACGATGAATTTGTAGAAGCGCTCCGGGCGGAGCGTAAGTTCAATCAGGAAATCGTTGAGATATGAAGGCAGACGGCTACGTTCTCGACACGAACATCTGCGCCTTTTACCTGCGCGGAAGATTCAACGTCGACAGATACATAGACAGAGTAGGATGGGATAACTGCTATATCTCGGAGGTTACCGAACTGGAACTGAAATTCGGCGTAGAACTGTTGCTTCAACGAGACGGCATCGACAAGTCGGCTCAACTGAACAGATTTCTCAATGCAATCAAGATATTGCCTATGGCAGATGCCATCGACTTAGCAGCAAAGGAGAAAATCAGACTCAGACTTGCAGGTACGCCTTGCGAAGACAATTTCGACTTGCTGATAGGCTGTACATCTATTGCCTATGATTTTGTATGTGTGACGGACAACACCAAGCATTTTGAGAATTTCAAGGGCATAAAACTGGAGAATTGGATTGTGAGGGACTGACATGAGACTCAGCATATAAGGGTTGCTCCTTATAGAGATACATCCCATCCCCACCCACCGAGAGACTTTATCCGCCGAGACTGCAGCAGCGCCGCCCCGGCGGAATCCGTTTTGTGGCAGTATAGCGATAGAGGGCAGACAAGATATGATAGCAAACATTAGATAAGAAGAGAATATATGAAGGAATTGTATTTTTTGGATGAGACATTCTACTGGGGCCGCCCTCTTCCCCGGCACAGCCTACACTGACCGCGGGCATCACGACTTCGACTCGTTCCCCCTGGGCAGCGTTCCCCGTAAAGACAATACACAAGTATAACCATTCGAACAAAAAACATACATGAAAAAGATGATGCATTGGGTGCTCGCCGCCATCTTCATTTGCGGCGCAAGTGCATTCACATCGTGCAGTAGTAACACAAAATAAAAAGTTGAAAAGCGTTATGGATATGTTTAGCAAAGTAGCTGAGAGCTTCAGCAACAACCTGATAGTGGAGGGCCGCTACAGGATGATTCTCGACGGTCTGCAGGTGACACTGCTTATCACATTCTTTGCCGCCGTGCTGGGTACGCTCTTAGGCGGGCTGGTGTGCTGGATGCGTATGAGTCGTAAGAAGTGGCTGCGGCAGGTGGCGCGGGTGTATATCGACCTGATGCGGGGCACGCCCGTGCTGGTGCTGCTCATGCTGATGTACTACGTGGTGATGGCACCAGTGGATGCTACAGGCATCGTGGTGGCCGTCGTCACCTTTGCCATGAATACGGCGGCCTACATCAGTGAGATGCTCCGCACCACCATTCAGGGCATCGACCGCGGACAGACGGAGGCGGGACTGGCCTTGGGCTTCACCCCGAGACAGACGTTCCTGAAGATTGTGCTGCCACAGGTGGTCCGTGCGGTGATGCCCGTCTATCAGGGCGAGATCGTCAGTCTGCTGAAGGGCACGAGCATCGTGGGCTACATTGCCGTGGCCGACATGACGCGCGCCTCCGACCTGATACGCTCGCGCACGTTCGATGCCTTCTTCCCCCTCATCGTGACGGCCATTATCTATTTCGTTATGGCATGGCTCATCGGGCTGTTGCTCCAGTCACTGGTGCAGCGGCAACGCATGAAAGCCACGGTTGCGGCAGTGGTGCTGACGCTGTTTGGTCTGGCGGGCTATATGCCCACGATGGACGGAGGCGATGCTCCTGCCAACATGTCTGGCATTTCTTCGTCAGAGGTGCCTCCCGTCTTCAAGGCGCTAAAAGGCAAGCGTGTGGCCGTCATCATCGGTAGCATCCAGGACATCGCCGTCACCAGCATGGCTCCCGATGCCGACATTCTGCGCATGACCACCACGACCGACCTGCTGGCTGCGCTGGAGAGCGGCAAGGTGGACGCGGCGGGCAGCGAGAGCCTGACGCTGGATTTCAACAGGGAAATAGCCGAAAAGGTGGACTCAGTGGGTGCCGGACTGGAGTCCATTCCCGTGGCTGCCATCTTCAATCAGGGCAACACCGCCCTGCAGCAGGACTTCAACCAGTTCCTGGCCGACATACGCCGCGACGGAACCTACCAGAAGATCTACGACCGCTGGCAGCAGTCCGACGACCCCTCGGCCCTGGCCGTCCCCGAGCAGCGCGGCACAGGGCGCACCCTGCGTGTGGCCACCTATCCGGCCATGCCGCCGTTCAACTTCATCAATGCAGGTAAGATGTCGGGGCTGGAACCGGCTCTGCTGACGGAGTGGGCCAACCGTAGGAATTGGAAACTGGAATTTCTCGTGATGGACTTCGCCGCACAGATTCCTGCCGTGCAGACGGGCAAGGCCGACATGGCCATGGGCGCCATCAGCGTCACCGAGGAGCGACAGAAGCAGGTGCTCTTCTCCAACGGCTATGTAGATTCGCACATCTTACTCATCACACGCAAGGGGGAAGCGGGGATTCTCACCAGTCCGTCGCAGCAGCCTTCCGACAAGTCGGATGACGGAGCCTTGTGGCCGTGGGCAGCAGCCCTCCTTATTACATTAGGTGGCGGTACGTGGCTCTTCCTCCGCCGCAAGCGTCGCACCCCGACGGCGGTAGCAGATTCATCACTCTTCACTCATCACTCTTCACTTCTCCGCATTTCCCACCTGAAGAAGAACTACGGCTCGCTCGAAGTGTTGCGCGACATCACCGCCGACATCCATCGCGGCGAAGTCATCTCCATCATCGGGCCTTCGGGCACAGGCAAAAGCACCCTGCTGCGCTGTCTGAACCTGCTGGAGCAACCCACCGGTGGCAGTATCGTCGTCGATGGGGAGGACATTCTCGCCAAAGGCTATCCAGTCAACAGGCTGCGGCAGAAGATGGGCATGGTGTTCCAGTCGTTCAACCTCTTCGAGCATAAGACGGTGCTGGAAAACGTTGTCTTCGCGCCCTGCCAGCTGCGTCATGTGCCGGAGGAAGAGGTACGCGAGGAGGGACTGGCACTGCTGCGCAAGGTAGGACTGGCCGAGAAGGCCGACGTCTATCCGTCGAGCCTCTCCGGCGGACAGAAGCAGCGTGTGGCCATCGCCCGCGCACTGGCCATGAAGCCCGACGTCATCCTCTTCGACGAGCCTACCTCGGCCCTCGACCCGACGATGGTGGGCGAGGTGCTCAGCGTTATCCGTCAGTTGGCCCAGGAGGGCATGACGATGCTCATCGTCACCCACGAGATGAAGTTTGCCCACGATGTAAGCACCCGTATATTCTTCATGTACGACGGCTATATCCACGAGGACGGCACGCCCCAACAGATTTTCGAGTCGCCCGTCCACAGCGCCACCAAGGCCTTCATACAGCGCATCCGCAAGGAGGTGTTCGAGATTGGCGGCCCCGACTTCGACTTCCTCGGCATGCACTCGACCGTCAGCGCCTTCTGCCATAAGTACGGCATTCCTGAGAAGGAAGAGAAAGCCCAGCAGCTGATTGACATGATGCTCGACGGCGCGATGGCACCTTACCGCCCCATCACCGTACGCATCACCCACAGCGAGCAGTCGCTCGTCACGGCCCTCGACTTCATGGTGGAAAAGATGACTGCTACGCCACTGAACGATGCCCATCGAAGCGAGCTCTCCGGGCAGTGCCGCCATGTGATAGAGGAAGAGACCAAGCGCGGCTTCCGCGTGAAACTAATCATATAATCAATAACAGTAAATAATACGAGCTGGTCATCTCTGCCGACGTAAAAAGTAACGAGGATAGAACGAGGTGAGGCGATTTTTGGAGGGAAACCTTTGTGTAATTGCGGGGAAATGATTACCTTTGCAGTCGTTGAACGAAAAATAAGGCTAAGAAGTGATGAAGAAATATGTGATGGCTGCCGTGGTGGCGCTGGCCCTGACGGCATGTAGTGAGAAGAAGTTCCATGTGGAGGGACAGATAGCGGGCGCACAGGACTCGCTGCTGTATCTTGAGAACCTGGGGCTGGACGGTGTACAGGTGGTTGACTCGGTGCGGCTCGGCGCCGACGGCGACTTCAGCTTCAGTGGCGAAGAGCAGGAGGCTCCTGAGTTCTATCGGCTACGCATCGCTGACCAGATTATCTCGCTGGCCATCGACTCTACCGAGACGGTGACGGTGAAGGCCCAGTGGCCCAGGATGGCCTCGGCCTACGAGGTGGAGGGCTCGGAGGAGTGCCGGACTATTAAGGTGCTGGCCTTGAAGCAGATGGAGCTGCAGCGACGGGCTATGCAGGTGAGCCGCGACGAGGCGCTGACCATTGACCAGGTGAACGACAGCATTATGAACATGGTGGCCCGATACAAGGACGAGGTGAAGCGCCAGTACATCTTCCCTCGGCCGGCGGCATCGTCGGCCTACTTTGCTCTGTTCCAGACGCTGGGCGGCATGCTGCTGTTCAACCCGCAGACCAACCGCGACGACATAAAGGTGTATGCGGCCGTGGCCACCAGCTGGGACCAGAACTGGCCTACGGCAGCACGAGGCCGCAACCTGCACAACATTGCCATTGAGGGCATGAAGAACGTGCGCATTGCCGATGCCGACAGGGCGCGCGCTATTGATGCCTCGAAGGTGAAGGAGACGGGGCTCATCGACATTGCGCTGACCGACAATCACGGCCAGCTGCGCCATCTGAGCGACCTGCAGGGCAAGGTGGTGCTGCTCGACTTCCACGTCTTTGCCACCAACGAGTCACCGGAACGCATACTGCTGCTGCGCGAGCTGTATAACAAGTATAATGCGCAGGGACTGGAGATATATCAGGTCAGTCTAGATGCCGACGAGCACTTCTGGAAGCAGCAGACGGCCGCCCTGCCGTGGATCAGCGTGCGCGAGGACAAGGGGGTAGGGTCGTCAACGCTGGCCATCTATAACGTACAGGCCGTGCCTGAGTACTTCCTGATAGACCGCGGCAACAATATTATTGGTCGCTCGCAGACCATCAAGGACCTGGAACAGACCATCAAGAGTCTGCTGTAAGAAAAAGCTAAGAGCCCTTTCCCCATGTCGGAAAGGGCTCTTTGTTTTCACGAATACTTAGAAACTTCGCAGCCAGGCCTTCAGGGCCAGCATCATCTCCAGGTGGTAGGCAAACGACTGTCGGATACCGAAGCCGTGGCCCCCGGTGGGGTAGATGTGCATCGAGGCCGGCACTCCGTGGGTGTACAGCTGTTCGTAGTAGCCCACGCTGTTCAGGGGTATCACCACGCGGTCGTCGTTGGCCAGCGCCAGGAAGCAGCGTGGGGTGTGCTTCGTGATGTGCTGCTCGCCCGAATACTGGTTCACCAGCTTACGTTTTGGGGCCTTGCCCAGCAGGTTGTCGCGCGAGCCCTGGTGCGTAGTGCCCTGTTCCATCGAGATGACGGGGTAGAACAGTATCTGGAAGTTGGGCTTGGCATCGCCTGTGGCATGGGTGGCCACGGTAGACGCCAGATGACCGCCGGCCGAGAAGCCCATGATGCCCACGTCCTGCGGGTTGATGTGCCAGGCCTCGGCGTTGCGGCGCACCAGCCGGATGGCCTCCTCGGCATCTTCGGCAGGCACTGTATAGTGGCCGTGGGGCATGCGATACTTCAGCACGATGAGGGCTATGCCCTGACCGTTGAAGAACGGTGCCCAGTCGTGACCCTCGTGCTGCATGGCCAGGTGCTGGTAGCCTCCGCCAGGACAGCATACCACGGCGCGACCGGTAGCCACACGCTCGTCGGGCAGGTAGACAGTGACTTTCGCCATGTCCTGAGGGTCGTCGTTGCTGGTACGGGGCCCGTTGGGCCATAGGTTCATCTCGTTGCCCTTCTGTGCAAGGGCCATTGTGGGGACAATCATCAGGAGGAAAAGCAGTATTTTTTGCATAATTCTTAGGTTTAATGCTGCAAAGTTACAACTTTTTACTATCTTTGCAGCAAGAAACGGATAAAAACTTTAAGACTATGAATAAAAAGACCCTTCTTTTGGCTGCACTCTCGGTGTTGGCCGTGAATGCTCAGGCAAAGGTGAAGTTGCCCCACCTGGTTAGCGACAACATGATCATACAGCAGGACGCTGACGTGCGTCTGTGGGGCTGGGCCAAGGCCGGCAGCAAGGTGGTGGCCACCACGTCGTGGTCTGCCCAGAAGTCGGAGTCCAAGGCCGACAAGTCGGGCCGCTGGCTGCTCACCGTCAAGTCGCCCAAGGCCAGCTACGAGCCGCTGTCCATCACCTTTGACGACGGCGACGGCACGGTGACCATTAGCAATGTGCTTGCAGGCGAGGTATGGGTATGCGCTGGACAGTCGAACATGGAGATGCCCGTCAAGGGCTTCGGCAACTGTCCCGTGCTGAACTACAACCAGGAGGTGCTCGACGCCGCCGGTCCGCGTCAGGTGCGCTCGGCCAAGATACCCAGCATCATGCGCATGACACCCCAGGAGGATGCCGACACCCAGTGGCGACAGTGCTCGCCGGCCACCGTGGGCGAGTTCTCGGCTACGGGATACTTCTTCGCCAAGCTCGTCAACAAGGCCCTCGACGTACCCGTGGGACTCATCGAGGCCAACAAGGGCGGCTCGCGGGTAGAAAGCTGGCTCACCAAGGAGAACCTGGAGCGCTATACCAATGAGCCCACCGACACCATGGGCATCGTCAACTTCAAGAAGGAGTGGGACTACCACCGCGCACTGGTATGGGGCAACGGCACGTTCAACCCCATACTGAACTATACCGTCAAGGGCATCCTCTTCTATCAGGGCTGTTCAAACGTAGGCGACCCCGGCAACCAGTACTCTGAGCGGCTGAAGCTGCTTGTAGAGCAGTGGCGCGCACAGTTCAAGCTGGGCGACATTCCTTTCTACTTCGTACAGATAGCCCCCTACGACAGCGGCGACAAGCAGGGCACGTGGAACGCGCTGCTGCAGGAACAGCAGTTCCGTGCCTCACAGATTATTCCCAACAGCGCACTTGTATGCACCAACGACTGCGTCTTCCCTTACGAGGGCACACAGATACACCCTGCACAGAAGCAGAAGGTGGGACAGCGGCTGGCCTATCTGGCACTGAACAAGACCTACGGCATCGGGTCCGTCATCTGCGAGAGTCCGTCCTATAAGGACATGCAGGTGAAGGGCGACACCGTCATGATACACCTTAACAACGAGTACGGCGGCATCAGCCGCTTCGATGACATCCAGGGCTTCGAGGTGGCCGGCAGCGACCGTGTGTTCCATCCCGCCAAGGCCAGCCACTTCTGGCAGCCCGGAGGCGGATACTGGGACGAGTGCATCGTCATCAGCAGTCCTGACGTCAGGCAGCCTGTGGCCGTGCGCTACTGCTTCCGCAACTGGCAGCTGGGCAACCTGGCCAACCAGGGCGGACTGCCACTCTTCCCCTTCCGTACTGACAACTGGTAAGGCATGGAACATCCCTTAAAGAAATTCCGCTTCTGTCCGGTCTGCGGCAGTACCCGTTTTGAGGTCAACAATTTCAAGAGCAAGAAGTGTCGCGACTGCGGCTTCTCCTACTATGCCAATCCTTGCTCGGCCACGGCAGCATTCATCGTCAACGACAACGACGAGATGCTAGTGGTGCGTCGGGCCAAGGACCCCGCACGCGGCACTCTCGACCTGCCCGGTGGCTTTGTTGACATGGGCGAGACGGTAGAGGAGGGCATGCGGCGCGAAATCAAGGAGGAGACAGGACTCGACGTGACGGAGATACACTATCTCTTTTCCTCGCCCAACGTATATATATATAGTGGCATGGGCATCCACACGCTCGACATGGACTTCCTGGTGCCCGTTCACGGCGACCCTGAGGCCATCAAGGCCGCCGTCCGTGCTGCCGACGATGCCGCCGAGGCCCTATGGATTCCCATCGCAGAGGTGAACCCCGCCGACTTCGGACTCACCAGCATCCGCAACGCCGTCATACGCTTCCTGGCTGACATACCGTTTATCACAAACGAAAGAAAATAGGCGGCAAAGCACAGAAGTTAAGAAATAATTTGTAACTTTGCAGAGTAATACCTAAACGATAATGAAACGAATACTATTCCTAATGGCCCTTGTGGCACAACTAACGACAATGAGCGCAGCCAAGACAAAAGTAGTGATAGACCGCATCGACCCCACTGACTGGTACGTGGGCATGAAGAATCCCCAGCTGCAGCTGATGGTCTATGGCAAGAACATTGCTGCTGTACAGCGTGTGGCTACCGACTACCCCGGCGTCGCCGTAGACAGTGTGGTGCGTCTCGACTCGCCCAACTACCTCTTTGTGTATCTCGACCTGCGTCAGGCCAAGCCTGGCACGATGACGCTTCAGTTTGACAAGCAGAAGGTGCAGTACCAGCTGAAACAACGCGAGATGAGCGGTGATAAGCGCATAGGGTTCGACAACAGTGACGTGCTCTACATGCTCATGCCCGACCGCTTTGCTCAGGGCGCCGGGCATAACCCCCAGGTCAAGGGTATGCGCCCTTATAAGGAAGACCGCTCGCAGCCCTCGCTGCGGCATGGCGGCGACCTCAACGGCATACGCGAGCATCTGGACTATTTCAAGGAGCTCGGCGTCACCGCCCTATGGCTCACGCCAGTGCTGGAGAACGACTCGCCCGACACGCCCAACGGCTATTCTACCTACCATGGCTATGCCACCACGGACTACTACCGTGTTGACCCGCGCTTCGGCACCAATGCCGACTACCGCCGCCTGTGCGATGAGGCCCACCAGAAGGGTCTGAAGGTAGTGATGGACATGATTTTCAACCACTCGGGCTTCGAGCACCCCTGGACCAGCGACCTGCCCTCTAAGGACTGGCTCAACACTCCCGAATGGCTCACTGAGCAGCAGAGCGGGCGCGACCCCATGACGGGATTCACCGCCAACAGCGATGGCTCGGAGCCAAAGAAGTCGGCCTACCTGCAGACTTCGTACAAGCTGACACCCGTTATGGACCCCTATGCCTCCGAGGTAGACCTCAAGGAGACGGTAGAGGGATGGTTCGTGCCCTCCATGCCCGATCTCAACCAGCGTAACCCCCACCTCATGCGCTACCTCATACAGAACAGCATCTGGTGGATAGAGACCGTGGGCATCGACGGCATCCGCATGGATACCTATCCATACGCCTATGCCGATGCCATGGCACAGTGGATGAAGGAACTCGACGACGAGTATCCCAACTTTAACACCGTAGGCGAGACCTGGGTCACCGAGCCTGCCTATACCGCCGCCTGGCAGAAGGACTCGAAGCTCTCGGAGCACAACTCGTACCTCAAGACCGTCATGGACTTCTCGTTCTTCGACAAGCTCAACCAAGCCAAGAACGAAGAGACCGACGCCTGGTGGCAGGGACTGAACCGCCTGTACAACTCGTTCGTCTACGACTATCTGTACCCCAACCCCAAGAGCGTCATGGCCTTCATCGACAACCACGACACTGACCGCTTCCTGGGCAACGGCCGCGACTCGCTCATGCTGAAGCAGGCCCTGGCACTGCTGCTCACCGTACAGCGCATACCACAGCTGTACTACGGCACTGAGATACTGATGAACGGCACCAAGGAAGTGACCGACGGCAACGTGCGCAAGGACTTCCCTGGCGGTTTCCCGGGCGACACCCACAACGCCTTCACCCGCGAGGGGCGCACCCGTGCTGAGCAGAGCATGTTTACATGGCTCAGCCGTCTGCTGCACTGGCGACAGGGTAACGAGACGATTATCCGCGGATACCAGACTCAGTTTATTCCTTATAACGGCATCTACGTCGTCACTCGCCGCTGGCATCGCAACACGGTGATGACCATCCTCAACGGCACCTCGAAGGACGCCGTGCTTGAAGTAGAGCGTTACAAGGAAATCCTCAACGACGGACAGGACATCACCCGTGTCAAGGACATTCCCACCGGCCGTTACTACGACTTGACAAAAGACTTGAAGCTGAAGCCGAGACAGTCGCTGGTGCTCGAGTTCTGATATTGCCCTGAGGTCTTATGACTATTGTTTCAAATACTAAAGTCGCCGAGTTTACTTTACCAAACACCTTACCTCTCATAAGGGAAATCGTAAAGAGTAAGGCCCTCATTATAGGCCTTTGATGGCGGTCTTTATCTGCGACATGTTGCTGCGCGAGACGGGGAGTGATTCGTGGCAGTGATTGATAAGGAGTTGGGTAGTGCCGGAATGTGAGACGATTTGCTCGACCTGGCCGAGGTTAACAAGAAAGGCACGATGGCAGCGGACAATCATCGGATATGGCTGAAGCGTTTCCTCCATCTGTTTCATGGTGGCGCGAAGTATGTCATTATGCACCTGTCCATCACGCAGATGGCAGACCTTGACGTAGTTGCCAACGGCCTCAATATATAATAGGTGGGAAATCTGGAGTGTCACTGATTCGTTGGTTGTGCCTGTAAGGATAAGTTCTTTGAGTAACGCGGCAGAACTGTACGCTTGCTGAAGAGACTTCTCGCTTGGCTTTTCCACTTCGCCCATCACTGAAACATCCAACTCGTGGACTTCGGGTTTGGCATCTGTCACAACTGTTGCAGTGCTTTTCAAAAGTTTCTCCTGCATCTCTTTCAGTTCCTCGTTAAGCAGTCGCGTCTCTTCCAGTTCCATTGCCAGATAACGGCTGCGGAACTTGAAGCGCCAGTAAAGACCGATGGCGAAGGAGCAGAAGGCGATAATCAAAAGCGTCTCGAAGAAATTGCTCCATGAAAGGTGATTGGCAGGAATACGCCCGCTCATCACGAAATGGCGATAGAGACAAATCATCAGCGTCACCAGCAGGGTGTTGATAATCTGGAAGTACAGATTACGGCGAATGAAATAATCGACATCCCTACGACTATCGTCCATAGAAACGGGGTTGCGGACAAGATATTTCATCACGGCATCCGTCAACATGCACACGACGACACCCAGCGCAAAGATACATGCCAGATGCATATAGCCCTGCCAATGCCATGCATCAAGTCCGAAGGGCTTGAATACGGTAAGGGCAAGTGTCGTAAAGGCAGTACTGACGACACGCATGCGGATGATCTCTTTCTGTCCTTGATTCATGATGTTGGCAAAGGTACGAAGAAAAAGTGAAAAGGTAAGAGTGAAAAGAGAAAAATTTGCTACCGCTCGTCACTTTTACTGTCATTCATCACACTTTCATTACCATTCATCACATAATGATACAGAATATCCCAGATATTTGCACCTTCCAGCGATGCCACTTAACTTTGCACTCGCAATCATGCAAAACCATCAAATGTTTTAGGTTATGAGAAGAAGAACTTTTATTGGCGTTATTTTCATCGTGGCCGCTCTGTTGAAGTTGGCCACACTGTGGGGTATTCTCCAGTGGAGATGGTTTGAAACCATGTCGGAAGGCCGATGGGCCATGTACTTCGGCATATTCGTTTTGCTATATGTCGGTGTACATCTTGTTATCGACAGTTATCGTCGCGACCCAAGTCAATGGCTGCAGCGACCCATTCCACCTGCCGAAGAGGGAAAGCGCATCTGCTGTTCGGTCCTCTATGGCGGCGACGAGTATATATATAAAGGTGAGCCGTTCCACGGAGCCCGACTTGATGCGTTCTGCGGCGGCATCCGACTGGATCTGCGTGAGGCCGTGATTACTGAGGATGAGGAGATCGACATCCACACTTTTTTTGGCGGCATCGAACTCTTCGTGCCCACGACGGTCAACGTAGAGGTAAAAAGCCAAAGCTTTATCGGTGGTGTAGGCAATCATACCACACATACTGTTGACCCGAAGGCACCAACCCTCCACATCATCGCCAGCAATTTCCTTGGCGGCGTGGATATCAAGAATTAAGAGTTAAGTATTTAAGATGAAAAGAGTTGTTTTTTGGATGACAGCACTGGTGATTGCAATGTTTTGGGCAATGACGGTGCAAGCGCAGGAGTCGCAGGACTCTATAGAATCTGTAAACAAGTTGGTGGCGTTGCAGGAGGTCGTCATCAAAGGCGGCCTCCCCAACACCCGTCTGAAAGCAGGTGCGATGGTTACACGCATTGAAGGCACACCGCTGGCTCAGTCAGGCACACTGGGCGAGATGCTCATCAAGGTGCCAGGTATGACAGGTTCCGACGAAGCACCAGAGGTGCTGGGTAAGGGTTCACCTCTTATATATATTAACGGCCGGAAGATGCGCGACGCAAGCGAACTGAAGCGTCTGCGCAGCGAGGACATCCGCGACGTGGAGGTCATCAACAACCCTGGTGCTCAGTACGATGCCCAGGTGCGGGCCGTGGTGCGCATCCGTACCCGCAAGCAGCAGGGCGACGGCCTGAGCCTCGACTTCACCGCCGCCAACGAGCACGACCTATGCTACAATTTCGAGCGTCCGCAGCTGAAGTTGGGTGCCAACTACCGCCAGAACGGTGTCGACGTCTTCGCC
Organism: Prevotella sp. UBA2742; assembly: GCA_002353485.1. GTDB lineage: Bacteria > Bacteroidota > Bacteroidia > Bacteroidales > Bacteroidaceae > Prevotella. The sequence goes on along the minus strand of DEJS01000002.1, from coordinate 9,365 downwards.
TCCGTGTACTATTTCCATCAGGACTACCGCCAGTACAGCACCATCGAGGACATCACCAGGACGAGCAAGGTGTTCCGCCAGTATGGCCCCTACACGATGACGTGGGAGAACGACCAACAGACCTATACCGCTGGCCTGAACTGGCAGTTGTCGGATAATCACTCCGTGGGCGTCCGTGCCGACCTGACGCACTATCTCGGCGGCAAGAACCAGGTCATCTACGACGAGGATGTGTTCGAGAACGATGCCCTCATCGACCATCTCTACTCCCATCAGACCAGCGACGAGACCAAGCCCCTCGGCCTGCTCACCAACACCTATTACAACGGCAAGGTGGGACGGCTGGGCATCGACTTCAATTTCGACTACATGAGGGGCGGCACCGATACCGACCGCGAGAACGTTGAGCAGAGCCGTGTGGCCGACGATTTCATCCGCAGCAAGTCCGGTACCGACAGCCGTCTCTACGCCACGAAGCTCGTGCTGTCCCATCCCCTTTGGAAGGGCACGCTGGAGGCGGGCACGGAGATGACCTTTGCCCTTCGCCACAACACCTATTGGATAGACAAGATAACCATCGCCAACACCGATGCCGACATTACGGAAAACAACATCACCGCCTTCGCCGAGTACGGCTGCGCCTTCGGCCAGTACGGCAATGCCAGCATCGGCCTGCGCTACGAGCACACGCTCTACGACTACGACGACGCCATGAACCAGGACTTCCTGCACCGCTCGATGGACGAGTGGTTCCCTACCGCCTCCTATTCCATAGCCTTGGGCAAGGTGCAGGCCGCCCTCTCCTACAGCATCAAGACCGAGCGCCCCAGCTTCTTCGCCATGAACGATGCCGTGACCTACATCAGCCGCTACACCCTGCAGGCCGGCAACTCGCAGCTGCTCAACGAGCGTCTGCGCGAACTCACGTTGAACCTGTCATACCGATGGCTCACCCTCACCGCCTCCTACGAGCGCACCAAGAACGCCATCACCCAGTGGACGTTCATCGACACCGACCAGCCCGACGCCACGCTCGTCAAGCACGTCAACCTCGACAAGCCCATCAACACCGTCAGTGCTTACCTTGCCCTCACGCCCAGCGTAGGCATCTGGTCGCTCAACGCCACGGCGGGCATCGAGAAGCAGGACCTCTACCTCGATGTCACCAGCCCGCAGGGCACCTATCGCGTCTCATGCGAAAAACCCCGCTACACGCTCAACGCCTTCAACACCTTCACGCTGAAGCACGGCTGGCGGTTCGACGTCAATCTGATGTACCGCTCCAGCGGCTACACCTACAATTTCTACAACGACACCTACAACCTCCGCCTCGGCCTCGTGGCGCAGAAGAGCCTGCTCCGTGACCGCTCGCTCACCCTCCGCTGCGCCGTCCTCGACTGCCTGCAGCGCAACCGCGTCAACGAGTCCAGCGACCTGGGCTACAACCAGTTCCGTCAGTGCAACCGTTTCTCCACCCACAAGCTCTTTCTCTCCCTCGTCTACCGCCTCAATGCCACCCGCAGCAAATACAAAGGTACAGGCGCAGGTAAGGAGGCACAGGCCAGAATGAGTACGTAAAATTCAACGTTAATCGTGTAGTTTTCGACTGCACCATGCGTCTAAGAGTTAAAATGAATAGTTAAACTGAATAAATTGTAATTATGAGAAAATTGTTTTTCGCCGTTGCCCTCGCTCTTGTTAGCTTAGCGAGCACGGCACAGACTTCGATGAAAATCAACATGGACCCGAGTGTGAAACCTGGTGATGACTTCTGGCAGTACGCCGTTGGCGGATGGCTGAAGGCGAACCCGCTGGATGCGCAGCACCCTGAGAACGGAGCGTTTACCGACCTGTATGAACTGAACAACGACCGTATCAACAAACTCATCATGGCATACGCCGAGAAAAAAGATCTGCCGCAGGGTTCAGACGGTCAGAAGATAGGTGCGCTCTATCGTCTCTACATGGACAGTGTCAGCCGCAACCGTATGGGCTACGAGCCGATTATGCCTTACCTGAAGCAGGTGCGCGAGGTGCAGACCCGCGACGAGGCGCTGCGCCTGATGTACGCCCTCGATGCCAAGGGATTTAATACTGCTCCCTTCGGCCTTAGTCTGAGCCTGAACCCTTTCAACTCATCAGAGTATCTGATGTTTGCGGGGCATGGTGGTACCTCGCTGCCCAAGGAGTACTACGACCAGCCAAACGAGCAACAGCAGGCCACCGTTGCCGCCGTCAAGAGTCTGAACAAGGACTATCTGAAGATGGTTGGCTACAGCGAAGCCGCAGCCGAGCAGAAGATGCAGGCCGCATGGGCTATTGAGTATAGAATAGGTATGAAGACACTCGATCAGGTGGCTCGTCGCGATCCGATGGCTACGAACCACCCGATGTCGTGGAAGCAGCTGCTCAACGACTTCAAGGGCATCGATTATGTGGCCTATCGTGATGCATTAGGGCTGCCGAAGGACATCGACGTGGTGAACGTCGGTGAGTTCGATGCGATACACGAGGTAGAGAAAGTGCTGGCCGAGACGAGCGTAGAGGACTTGAAATCATATATGGAGTTGCACGTCATTAACGCCTACGCAGGTTTCCTGAGCGATGCCTTCACCGACCGTGCCTTCGAGGCCTCGAAGGTCATCAGCGGTGTGCAGGAGCAACAGCCTCGCTGGAAGCGTGCCGTCGCTACCATCAGCGGCAATCTGGGCGAGACCATTGGCAAACTCTACGTCAAGGAATTCTTCCCCGAGAGTAGCAAACAGCGTGTCTACCGTCTGGTGAAGGACTTGCAGCAAGCCTTCGAGGATCGTCTGAAGGAGAACACCTGGATGAGCGACTCGACTAAAGCCAAGGCACTGGAGAAACTGCACGCCATGCACATCAATGTGGGCTATCCCGACAAGTGGCAGGACATGGAGAAGTTCATTGACATCCGCGAGACGGAGAACCTCGTAGAGAACTTTATCCGCATCAAGCAGGAGTCGCGTCAGGCGGGGTTGCGCAAGTACTGGCACCAGCCAGTCGACAAGACTATGATGCCCTGCTCGCCGCAGACGGTCAACGCCTTCTATCACCCGCTCTTCAACAGCATCAATTTCCCCGCCGCCATCCTACAGCCCCCGTTCTTCGACCCCGAGGCCGATTATGTCTGCAACTATGGTGCCATCGGTGCTGTCATAGGCCATGAGATGACCCACGGCTTTGACGACCAAGGCTGTCAGTTCGACAAGGACGGTAATCTCGCCAACTGGTGGACGGCTGGCGACAAGGCCCGCTACGATGAGCGTACCAAGGTTATTGCCGATTGGTTCAGTGAGCAGGAAGCCGTGCCAGGTCTGAAAGTGAACGGTCAGAAAACCCTCGGTGAGAACGTCAGCGACAATGGTGGCCTGAAGATTGCTTATCGTGCCTACAAGAATCGCATGGCCTCCGAGCCCCTCGGCGATGTCGATGGATTCACCCCTGACCAGCGTTTCTACTTGGCTTATGCCCGTGTCTGGGCTTGCAACTCAACGCCCGAGTACACCGCCATGTTGGTGAACAGCGACGTTCACTCACCAGCTCGTCTGCGTGTGATGGCAGCCCTGCCGATGATCGATACCTGGTACGAGGCTTTCGGCATCAAACCCACCGACAAGATGTTTATCCCCAAGGAGAAGCGAGCATTAGTGTGGTAAATGATGAATGATATGAAAAGAGTAAGTTTAAGATTTGCAGTGCTGATGGCAGCAATGATGATGACGATGATGTCGTTTGCTAAGACACAGGACTGGGGCGGACGAGTGATTGACGAGAAGGGCGAACCGATGCCCTACGTGAATGTGGTGCTGCTGTCACTGCCCGACTCGGCTTTTGTACAAGGTGCGATGACCGACGAGCAAGGCATGTTCAAGATAGTGACGGATATAAAACAAGGTCTGTTCAAGGTGACTAGCGTGGGCTATCAGACCTTATATATAAACGCGGGCGAGGGGCTGACCATCCAGATGAAGGAGGACACCCAACTGCTCAGTGAGGTTGTGGTGAAAGGTCAGTTGCCGAAGACTCATGTGAAGGGCGACGCCATGCGCACCACCGTCGCTGGTACGATACTGGAGAAAGCCGGAACCGTGAGCGATGCCTTAGGAAAGATTCCGTCGCTTGAGGCTGAGCGCGACGGCGGTGTAAAGGTGCTGGGGCGTGGCGATGCCGAGGTTTACATCAATGGCCGAAAGGTGCAGGACATGAAGGAACTCTCTCGTCTGCGCTCTGATCAGATTCAGCACGTCGATGTGGTGCAGAACCCAGGTGCTCGCTATGCCGCCTCGGTGAAGGCCGTCGTGCGCATCACGCTGAAAAAGGCACAGGGCGAGGGCCTGAGTTTTGAGGATAACCTCGGTGGCGTTTATCAGTATGGGCACACACTGACGAACAATCTGGATGTGAACTACCGAACTGGCGGTCTCGACATCACCGCTTCGCTGTGGGCTGGGCGCTACGGTCACTATAAGTCGTTGCAGGAGCATGAACTGACATATTTTGTCGGTCCAGATTACATCGAGAGCAACAGCTCGCAGGAGTCGAAGGGCATCTGGAAGGGCTGGTCGCCTCAATTGCAGGTGAACTACATGGTGAATGAAAACCATAGTTTTGGTGCATTCTACAAATACGACCGTCATCCGAGTAGTGACTACAATGGTATGATCTTTACAGACAATTACGAGAATGGCCAGTTCACGGAACATTCAGAGAGCCGTGTCTGGCAGGACGAGACTATCAGCAGACACATATTCAATGCCTACTATAACGGCAAGATAGGACAACTGGGTATTGACCTCAACGTGGATGGCCTTTTCGACGACACCAAGACGCCAGGCAGTACCACAGAGACGACAAAGGATGCCACAGGCGGCTCTACGGAGCGTAGCTTTGAGAGCAGCACCAACAGCGGCAACAACTTCTGGGCCACGAAACTCATCCTCTCCTATCCTGTATGGAAAGGTAATCTCTCTCTGGGTGGCGAATATAGCTATAACCATCGCACTGACGCCTACTCGTTTACAGCCACCGACTATGTGCCTGTGAAAACCACCGACACAAAGATCAATGAGAAATCATCGGCCGCCTTCCTGGAGTATGGTCGTTCTTTTGGCAAAGTCTATGCCCAGGTAGGACTGCGCTATGAACACCTGACAAACGACTACTTCAATTTTGGTAAAAAGGAGGATGAGGTCTGCCGCGACTATGGCGACTGGTTCCCTACGGCAGTCATCTCTGCCCCTGTAGGCAAGGCACAACTCTCGCTCTCTTACCGTCGTGACATCCAGCGTCCTAACTATGCTAATCTGACCAGTTCGACGGTTTATGTCAACCGCTATACTTACCAGAGCGGTAATCCATATTTATTGCCGACTTATACCCATAGTCTGGTGCTCAATGCTGCCTACAAATGGGCGAACCTGATGCTGAACTATGGCCGTGTGAAGGATGCCCTCACTATGTCGACAGAACCTTTCCCAGGTTCAGAAGATCCCCTAGTCAGCCTTGTGCGTCCCATCAACAGCTGGGAGGATTACAACCAATTCAGCATCCAATTGTCTGCACGCCCCGTCATCGGCTGCTGGCAACCGGCATGGAGCGTCATCACCCAGATACAGGATTTCAAGGCACCGAGTGTGCGAGGGGAGAACGATGCTCGCATCAGTTCTCCCGAGCGTGAGGTGGCTCGACCTTCGGTCAAGTCGCCCACGGCTGTCGGCTCCACCATTACGCTCAACCACCCTTGGTTCATTATCGGCTGGCAGAATGACATCGAATTGCCTCATGGTTTCCGCCTCAATGTCTCTGCNNCAGCGCGACTTCAACCTGAAGCGCATGGGCATGCTGACCTTCGACCTCCGTTGTAGCGATCCCTTCCATACTAACAAGACGGATGCTATCGTCTACGGATACCGGGAGCTGACAACGCACAATCCTGCTCGTCGTACCTTCACACTCGACCTTACCTGGAAGTTCAACGAGGCCCGCTCGAAGTATCGAGGCTCTGGTGCCGGAGAGAAACAGAAGGCAAGAATGTAAAATAGTTCCGTTTGGATGTAATTATTTCGCCTTTTCTGCGACTAATAGTATAAAAGGATTCAGTTGAACAATGGAGACGAAAGAATTAGAGAAAGAATTCCTGACGATGATCGAGGCGCAGAAACGTACCATCTACAAGGTGTGCTACATCTATGCCAACGACCAGGACGACCTGAACGACCTGTATCAGGAGACGGTGCTCAACCTGTGGAAGAGTTTCCCCCGCTATCGGGGAGATAGCACACTCAACACATGGGTCTACCGCATCGCCATGAACACCTGTATCACGTTCCTCCGACGCTCCAATGCCCGCCCGCAGATTGTACCGATGACGGCTAATGTGGCAAGCATAGCAGCAGACGAAGGGACATCGGTTCAATTAAAGGAACTCTACCGACTCATCAACCAGTTAGGCAAATTGGAACGCGCGCTGATTCTCCTCTGGCTGGAAGAACGGAGTTATGAGGAAATCGCCGACATCCTCGGCATCACTAAGACCAACGTCGCCGTGAAACTGAATCGCACCAAAGAGAAATTAAAGAAAATGTCGAACCGTTAAATTTGAATTGTTATGGAACTTGAAGCATTGAAAGCCAGTTGGAACAAGCTCGATGAGCGTCTGGCAGCAACGGAAATAGTGAACCTTCGCGTNNAAGGAAGTGATTCAGCAGAAGACCAAGTCGGCCTATGATGGTATCATGGGACAGAACATCTACAGCTTCGTGGTGAATATGCTCATCATCTGCGTGGTATTCCCGTATGTCTATATGAATACGCCCATCCAGGCCACCTCGTTCGCCATCGTCGAGAGCGTGATGGTCATAGGGATGATTCCCCTGGTATGGAAACTCTCTCTGCTGTCGAAATTCGATCTGGGCGGCAAAAGCAGCTGCGAACTCAGCCGTTTGGTGCTCACTTACAAGAAGATCTGCCATCAGGAGAAGGTCTGGATGATTGGTGCCGTATGCCTGGCGTTGATAGCTTTTTACATCCTAGAGTTGGGATTCAACACGAAAGCAGGCTACGAGTATAGTACAAGATTGTTGTTGCCTCTCGGACTCTCATTGCTCACCTTTGGTCTTGGCCTTGTCTTTGCCAAATGGCAACTTCGTCGCCACGCCCAGCAGTTAGGGGAGATAGAGCGCGGGCTTGAGGAACTCCGAGAGTTCGAGAAATAATAAATATCATACTTTGTTTGTATGATTGTTAATATTTAGTTAGAGTAAGAAAGCAGCACTCGTCGTGATGACGGGTGCTGCATTATTAGCCACTCGTCACAGAATCATGCAGAATATCCCATATATTTGGTGCATTCCGCAACTATTCTTACCTTTGTAACGTCAAATAGACATAAATTTTGAGTGATATGAAAAAAGTGAGATTATGGGCTGTATTGGCCATCGGTTTTATGAGTGTTATGAGCCTGAAGGCTCAGAGTCAGCGAATGATGGAGTTCCAGAATGAGTTCAGCAGGTACCAGGCGCAATATCGCGACCTGATGTACAATGGAAAGCACAAGGAGGCGATGGCTCCGCTGGCAAGTTGCATCGCGATGCTTGACACTTCCACGATTTTCAAGGTGTCGCCCATCCCCGAGGCAGCCATCAAGGAGCAGAAGGGACTGCTGTACTACGACCAGGCGTGCTGCTATTCACTGGTGGGGCAAAAGAAACAGGCACTCGCGGCATTGGAGCAGTCTGTTCTGCTGGGCTACAAAGATTATAATAATATGGTGAACGACAACGACCTCCGCTCGCTGCGCAAGGACAAGAAATATCAGGTGTTGCTGGCTCAGGTGAACGACCGTCAGCCCCTCAGTGTGCTGAAAAAATCGGCTTCATACGTTAAAGATGCGGCCCAGCAAGACATTCTGTTCCGTTATCAACCTAAAGAGTCGAAGAACCTACGCATGGTTCGCGACTATTTCAAGCTTGACTCCGTAGTCGGGCAGGGCGACGAACTCTCGAAGATTATCAATCTGCTGCACTTTGCCCACGACAACATCCGCCACGACGGAGGTAACCAGGCGTTTGCAGAGTTGGATGCCATCGACCTTTATAACTATTACAAGACTACCGGTAAGGGCGTGAACTGTCGCCAGCTGGCCATATCGCTCTGCGAGATGTACCTGTCGATGGGCATCCCGGCCCGCTATGTGACCTGCATGCCAGCCGATTCGCTCGACTATGAGTGCCATGTGATTAACACCGTGTGGTCGGAGCAGTTGCAGAAATGGCTTTACATCGACCCCACGATGGATGCCTGGGTGACAGACGAGAACGGCACGATGCTCAGCATCGCCGAGGTGCGAGAGCGACTCATCAACGACCAACCCTTGGTGCTTTGTGAGACAGCCAACTGGAACCATGAGTCGCAGCAGACAAAGGAATACTATTTGGAAACCTACATGGCTAAGAACCTGTACTACTTTGTGTGCAAGAAGCTGAACCGCTTTAATCCTGAGAGCGTCTATCGCAACAACGATCCTGCAGATGATGTGCGGCTCATACCCGTTGGCTTCGTTAACAACAACTGGAAGTGTGACACCACTACCGACCCAGAGGTGTTCTGGGCAAAACCAAAGAAAGAACAATGAACATTCGTTTAGAACAACCAAAAGACTATCGTGAGGTAGAGAACCTGACGAGAGAGGCATTCTGGAATGTTTATCGTCCTGGATGCACAGAGCATTATGTGCTCAATCAGTATCGGACGAATCCCGATTTCATCCCTGAGCTTGACTTTGTGATGGAAGAGAATGGCAAGATCATCGGCCATGTGATGTTCTCCAAGGCGGAGATCATTCTTGATGATAGAACCAACTTCCCTTCATGGACATTTGGTCCCATTAGCATCCACCCCGACTACAAGCGCAAAGGTTACGGTCTGAAGCTACTGCAGTATGCGTTGGAGAAGGCTCGCGCGATGGGCATCGGCCTGCTACAGATGGAGGGTAACATCGAGTTCTATCGTCACGCAGGCTTCGGCTTGGCCAGCAAGATGAAGATTCACTATCATGCTGAGCCGAGAGAGTCTGAAGTACCTTATTTCCTTGCCCAAGAACTGATTCCAGGTTATTGGGGCCATCGTGAGGGAACCTACTGCCCGCCCAAGGGCTACTTCGTGGCCGACGAGCATCCTGAGGCCTTCGAGGCTTACGAGGTCACCTTTCCGCAGAAGGAAAAGCTCCGCCTGCCAGGACAATTAGGATATGAAGAATAATTATAAGCCTGCTATAAAATGCCTGCGCAAAAGGATTCTTAGTGGTAAATTCAAATAAAAAAATGAAGAAATATGGATCAGAG
>DEJS01000011.1 GCA_002353485.1 Prevotella sp. UBA2742 | reverse complement strand
CAACTATCCCCAGGTGCGAGAGTTAACCTTTTCAGTATGGATAGGCAAATGTTAAAAAACAAGGCCTGAAAGGAGTCAACCGTATTCAGGAAAAGACATCAGATTAAATTGCTATCTTTGTATTGTTAAATTTAAATTCCCCCTTTCCATCGGCATTTCCCCTTATTTCTTGGTTTGCAGTCAATAGTACTTTGTATTGCATCCAATAGTACTTTGAGTTGCATTCAATGGTTGGTTGTATAATACATTTGACCATTGAATGGAGTGCAAAGAACCATTGAATGCAGTGCAAAGAACCGTTCTTTGCATGCCATTGAGGCATTGGCCGGCCGTCGTTCAACGTTTGTTAACGCTTGAAGGACTTATTTGGTGAACCACTGGTAAACTTTCATAAATGTTGTTAAACTGGGTCTTGACAAAAAAAGTTCCTTCATGTTTGCAGGGACGGAATATTCTTCGTACCTTTGCAGTTCGTAAACAAATAAGGTAAAGAATGATATCTGTAGAATCGCTTTGCGTTGAGTTTTCGGTCAGACCGCTGTTCCGGGATGCCAGCTTCGTGGTGAACGACCGCGACCGCATAGCCCTCGTGGGTAAGAACGGAGCCGGAAAGTCGACGCTGCTCAAGATACTCTGCGGTCAGCAGCAGCCCACTTCGGGCGTGGTCAGCATACCACGTGACACCACCATAGGCTATCTGCCCCAGGTGATGGTGCTGGCCGACGACACCACCGTACGCGAGGAAGCCCAGAAGGCCTTTGCCGATGTGGCGCGGCTGAAGGCCCGCGTGGACCGTCTGCAACAGCAGATGGCCGAGCGCACCGACTACGAGAGTCCGGAGTACATGGCCCTGGTGGAGCGCTTCACCCAGGAGCACGAACGCTACCTGATGGCGGGTGCCGAGAACCAGGAGGCCGAGCTGGAACGTACGCTGACCGGACTGGGCTTCGAGCGCACCGACTTCAATCGGCCCACACGAGAGTTCTCTGGAGGCTGGCGCATGCGTATCGAGTTGGCAAAAATACTGTTGCAGCGTCCTGACGTACTGCTGCTCGACGAGCCTACCAACCACCTCGACATCGAGTCCATACAGTGGCTGGAGCAGTTTCTCAGCCAGTCGGCATCGGCAGTGGTCCTCGTATCGCACGACAGGGCCTTCATCAATAACGTCTCCAACCGCACCCTTGAAATATCGTGCGGCCGCATCATAGACTACAAAGTACGGTACGACGAGTACGTTACACTGCGTCGTGAACGCCGTGAGCAGCAGCTCAGGGCTTACGAGAACCAGCAGAAGGAAATAGCTGATATGCGGGCGTTTATAGACCGCTTCCGCTATCAGGCCACCAAGGCCGTACAGGTGCAGCAGAAAATCAGACAGCTGGAAAAGATAGTCCCCGTCGAGGTGGACGACGTCGATACGGCCGCCATGCACCTGAAGTTCCCGCCGTGCCTGAGAAGCGGCGACTATCCAGTCATCTGCGACGAGGTCAGCAAGTCGTACGGCCACCTGGTCTTCGACCATGTCAACCTCACCATCAAGCGCGGCGAGAAAGTGGCCTTCGTGGGCAAGAACGGTGAGGGCAAGTCGACACTCGTCAAGTGTATCATGGGCGAGATACCCTTCGACGGCCAGCTGAAGATAGGTCATAACGTGCAGATAGGCTATTTTGCCCAGAACCAGGCCCAGATGCTCGACGAGACACTCACCGTATTTCAGACCATCGACAACGTGGCCAAGGGAGAGGTACGCCTGAAGATAAACGACATCCTTGGTGCCTTCATGTTTGGCGGCGAGGCTTCCGACAAGAAAGTCAAGGTGCTCAGCGGCGGCGAGCGCAGCCGTTTGGCCATGATACGCCTGCTGCTGGAACCCGTCAATCTGCTCATCCTCGACGAGCCCACCAACCATCTGGACATGGCGTCGAAGGACGTGCTGAAGGAAGCCATACGTGCCTTCGACGGAACGGCCATCATCGTCAGTCACGACCGCGAGTTCCTGGACGGCCTGGTGACGAAGGTCTACGAGTTCGGAGGCGGCCGCGTGCGCGAACACTTAGGAGGCATCTACGACTTTCTGCGGTCACGCCAAATCAGCGAACTCAACCAGTTGGGGGCTTCCCTTGGAGTGAACAAGGACTTTCCCCGTAGTGAACAGACTGTTCCCTCGGAGGGAACAAAGAGTTTCCCCGAAGGAAACACCAAGAACCCCGCCGTCAAGGCCCAGAGCTATGCCGAGCACAAAGAGCAGCAGAAGCGTCTGCGGAAGGCCGAACGGCAGGTGGAAGAGTCGGAGCGTAAGATAGGCGACATGGAACGCCGTCTCAAGGAGCTCGACCAGCTGCTGATGAAACCCGAGAACGCATCGAACATGGAGTTTGTCACCGAGTACACCACGACGAAGGAAGCCCTGGACCGCGAGGTAGAGCGCTGGGAACAGCTGTCGGAAGAGCTGGAACGGCTGAACAGCGAATAACGCGATATTACCCAACTAACAAAAATATAAGAACAATGAAAAAACTATTGACTGTAATGGCATTTACAATGACCAGTCTGGCAGCCTCGGCACAGCTGCACCCGGGTATTAACCCGGCCGACATGGACACCAGCGTCAGGCCACAAGACGACTTCTATGAGTATGCCTGCGGCGGATGGATGAAAGCCAACCCGCTGCCCGCAGCTTTCTCGCGCTACGGAAGCTTCGACCGCCTGGCCGAAGACAACAAAAAGCGTATTAACGGCATCCTGCAGGAGCTGATGCAGAACACCTATGCAAAAGGCACCGTGGAGCAACAGCTGAGCGACCTCTACAAACTGGCTATGGACTCGGCACGCCGCGAACGCGACGGACTGGCCCCCGTCATGGGAACCATCAAGGCCCTGGAGGCCGCCAAGACCAAGGACCAGCTGTTCGGCATACAGCTGCAGATGGCGCCTTACGGTGAGCAGGAGTTCTTTGCCGCCTACATCGGTGCTGACGAGAAGAATGCCACGCAGAACATCCTTGGCATCTACCAGTCGGGACTGACCCTCGGTCAGAAAGACTACTACGTCGAGAACGATGAAGCTACGGTGAAGATACGCGAGGCCTATAAGCAGCACATTGTACGCATGTTCCAGCTGTTCGGCTTCAAGAAGTCTGCTGCCCAGAAGAAAATGCAGAACATCCTGAAGACAGAGACCGCGCTGGCCAAGGCGTCCAAGTCGCGTACCGAGCTGCGCGACCCCATTGCCAACTACAACAAGATGACCCTGCAGGAGTTCAACAGCCGCTATCCGCACTTCAAACTCGAACAGCAGGCCAAGGCCATGGGCATCGACGTACGCTACATACAGGAGATGGTGGTGGGCCAGCCCGACTTCATGGCCGCTGCCGACCGGCTGTTCAGCACCATGAAGGCCGATGAGTACCGCGACGTGCTGGAGTGGAGCGTCATCGGAGGTGCCACCGGAACCCTGAATGATGCCGTGCGCGAGGCCAGCTTCGACTTCTGGGGAAAGACCTTTGCAGGCCGTAAGCAGGACTATCCGCTATGGCGTCGCGCCACCTCGCAGCTAGAGGGCACCATGGGCGAGGCGCTGGGGCGCATCTATGTGAAGAAATACTTCCCCGAGAGTTCCAAGAAACGTATGATGACGCTGGTGGAGAACCTGCGCATAGCCCTGGGCGAACGCATTGCAGCACAGGACTGGATGGACGACTCGACCAAGGTGAATGCACTGCTGAAGCTGAACACGTTCTATGTGAAGATAGGCTATCCTGACCGCTGGAAAGACATGTCGACACTGAACATAGACCCTGAAAAATCTTACTACGAAAACATGCAGGAGTGCAACCGCTGGCAGCTGGCATGGCACATAGGACATACGGCCGGGAAACCCGTCGACCGAGACGACTGGCACATGACCCCGCAGACGGTGAACGCATACTATAACCCTACCACGAACGAAATCTGCTTCCCGGCTGGTATTCTGCAAGTTCCGTTCTTCGACCCCACTGCTGACGATGCTTTCAACTATGGAGCCATAGGCGTGGTCATAGGACATGAAATGACACATGGCTTTGACGACCAGGGACGCCGCTTCGACAAGGATGGCAATATGCACGACTGGTGGACCGAAAGTGACGGAAAAAACTTTATAGAGCGTACGGATAAATATGCCGACTTCTTCTCGAATATCAAAGTGCTGCCCGACCTTAACGGTAACGGACGCCTGACGCTGGGCGAGAACCTGGCCGACCATGGCGGACTGCAGGTGGCATGGTATGCCTATAAGAACGCCACCAAGAACCAGACGCTGCCCGTTGCCAACGGACTGACGGCCGACCAGCGCTTCTTCCTGGCCTATGCCGGCGTGTGGGCAGGCAACATCAACGAAGCCGAGATACGTAACCGCACCAAGAGCGACCCGCACTCGCTGGGCCGCTGGCGCGTCAACGGAGCGCTGCCTCACATCGACATGTGGTACGAAGCCTTTGGCGTGAAAGAGGGCGACAAGATGTTTGTGCCGAAGGCAGAAAGACTTTCCCTTTGGTAAGAAAAATCAACGTATGAGGTGCTAAATCCACCAAATTAATTAAAAATGCCGTCGTAAATACAAATTTACGGCGGTTTTTTTGTTGTGTTTAAAAAATATTTGCTAACTTTGCAACATTATTACTGATCAGCAATATGATGAACGACAATACTACGAACTTGGAAAGTACACAGCGCACCTCCCGCCCTCAGCAGCGCCAGCGTGAGCGTGAACTACAGCATGATGATCAGCCTGCGCAGATGCAACAACAGCAGCACCAGCAGCAGGCCGGCGGAAAACAATGCCCCTTCTGCGGAACCATTAACGAACCTGAAGCCCTTTTCTGTGCACAGTGCGGACAGCCCATCGGAAAAACCTCGTGCCCGTTCTGCGGTGCAGAGGTTGACCCTGATGCAGACTACTGCGAGACGTGCCATCACTACATCCGCAAGGACGTGTGCTCCTTCTGCGGTGCACGTCTGTCGGGAGGCGAGGCGTACTGTCCGGAGTGCGGCAGTCCGCAGGGTGGCATCGTATGTCCCACCTGTCACTCGCTGAGCGAGTTCTCTTTCTGCAAGAAGTGTGGCACGGCCCTGACCGAGGAAGCCCGCATGCTGGTGAAGGAGATGCAGCTCAATCCGGACTACAAGGACCTGACGGATTTGGTGCAGGACTTTGCCAAGCTCGACAATGCCTTACCATACAACTCAGAGCGTGACATCGTGCGCGAGCAGATGAGTAACAAGCTGCGCGAGCGTGTGCTGACTCTTCTGGCCAAGGACGAAGGGGTGGCCAACCCGGTCATTCCGAAGGTGGAGTCGAAGCGCATGACCAAGGAAGAGTTGGAGGAGCAGAAGGCCGTCAAGGCCCGTATGCTGTCGGCCATACTCGACAAGCTGGCTCTACCGCCGACGCCATCGCCGGCCAAGGCCCGTAACTACGCCATGGCCAGCAAGCCCGTCGGTGTGCGTCTGGCATGGGTCTGCAACTTCAAGCATGCTATGCACAGCAGTCCCTGCGGATGTGCCAAGCCGCAGCTGGGAGGCAAGTGGGTCGTGTTAGGCAGTAACAGTAACGCAGAAATAAAAGACGACAAATAACGACTATGGACGGGACCATTAGAACACCACAGCAGAATGCCAGTTCTACTATGCGGGCGACAACCAGTAAGCCTGCCGCTGCAGTGGAGACTACGATAAGACCGGACGGTAACACCGGCGGACAGGCTGGCGGCGAAGTGGAATTCCTGCTGAAAGGAAAAGTGTATAGGAGTATTAAATGCCTTAGCGACAACTCCGGCGAGGCACAGGTATTCCTGGTGGAAGGCAGCGAAGGCCAGCGAGTGCTGAAGATATACTATCCGAATTTTACCATCAAGAGAACACTGATGCGTATCATCCTGAACATCAACATGGAGATGATTGTCAGGATTGACGACTATGGCAATACCTACGTTGACGGTAAGAATCGCGACTACGAGCTGATGGAGTACCTGCGTGGCGGCACGCTGATGAACTACGACCTGAATGGCGACTTCAACCAGTTCCGGCGTATAGCCCTGCAGGCGGCTGCCGCCCTGGCGTGCTGTCATAACAACAACGTCATTCATAAAGACATCAAACCCAGCAATTTCTTCTTCCGTGACACCGACCACAAGGAAGTGGTGCTGGGCGACTTCGGCATCTCCAGCGTCATGGGAGGCGACGAACGGCTGCACCGTACCACACAGGCACGGACACCGGTCTACGCTGCTCCCGAGATGTACAACGACGTCATTGACGGCGAGGTGGAGATTACCCCGTCCGTAGACTACTACTCGCTGGGCATCACACTGATGACACTCTGGCTGGGCGAAAACCCACTGAGCCAGAATGAGCGCGTCATGATGCGCAAGAAGAACGAGGGACGACTGCCCCGTATCAACGAACTGCCCGACCGTGTGAAGATGATTGTGCAGGGACTGACATCGGTCAATCCACAGACCCGCTGGGGATACGAGCAGGTGGAACGCTGGTTCCTGGGCGAGGATGTCGAGGTAGACATTTCGTCGCCCATGCTGAAGTACCGCAGTTTCGTAGTAGACCCGGACCGTAACTTGATAGCCGACAACGTACACGAACTGATACCCTTGCTCGTCGACAATGAACGTCTGGCCTTTAGCTACCTTTATAACGGACGAATAGCCAGCTGGCTGGAACAGTGTGGCAACGTGAAGCTGAGCTCGGCGGTGAAGGATATTGTGGTGAACCGCTATCCTGCCGACCAGCGTGCCGGGCTGATGGCGGCTGTCTATGTCATGGAGCCTACCTATCCGTATAAGGATGTCAGGGGAAATCTGTGCGACGATGTGCACAGTGCAGCCATATCGGTGCTCAGCTATCAGGAGGACTACACGATGGCCCTGGCCAATCCGAACGACACCCTGTTCCTTTATCTGGATTCACACTCCAAGGCCGATGTGGACCGCCTGCGTAGCTACTTTTCCAAGGAAAGCAAGATGGACCGCAGGATAGCCATACTCAAGCTGGTGTACGAAATAGACCCGGACATTCCGTTCCTGAACAGGTTCCCCTCTTCAACCGTGGCCGAAATTATTCACTCCTTCGGATACGAGGAGTGCACGGAAGATGAGTGGATGAGCCTGACCGACGGGCGTTTCCTGTCATGGATGTACAGCCATGAAGACCACATGGCTTGCGAAGCATTGCGTATTATGACGACGGGCAAGCAACCCTCCCGTTCCTTAGGGTATAAGGTACTGTACAATATAGACCGTAATGCCGCCTACGACCTGAGAGAGGCTGACACACCCTTCAAGGTAGGCGAGGTGCTGAACGAGCAGCTGAAGACATGGCAGGACCTTAGCGACGAGGAGTTCGACAAGCAGGTGGCCGACTATACCGACCCCGAGGGACGTTTCTATTATTTTGCACATCTGCACGGATGGATAGAGCAGATATCGCAGGCACGGGCCTGCTTCGACCTGAAGAGCGAGGAGAACCGTGAGCGGCTCGGGGCTTACGATGCCCGTACTGCCGCATACCGCTTCTGCCGCATCCTGGGCGTCACACCGTCGTACCTTCTGGAAGACGGAAACGAATTGAAGTCGGGGGCCGGCGTCGACCTGGCGGCATATCGCCCGCAGATGCTGACTGCCATCAAGCAAGGCTCGTTGAGCCAGTGGCTGTCTGTGTTCTACCACGAAGACCCCACACAGGACTTCACCGAGGAGTACAGCTATGAGCGTAAGCTTGAAGAGTGGGTCATCAAGCTGGGCGAGATAGACAAGAACCATAAGTACTATAAGCGTTTCGGGAAGGCCAAGGAAGAGACGGCCCGGAAGTACGGCGAGGTGCGCAAAGGCTACTACAAGGCCAAGGCCAAGGAGAAGCGGTGGCGCATCGTATATTACGGACTGTGTGCCCTCTTTATGCTGGCACTTGTTATCTTTGGCATCGACGACCGTGACTACCTGTTGCGCAACTCATTTACAACCATTGCACTGCCTGTGGGAGGTATGACGGCGGTCATCGTAGGGCTGAGGTCATACTTCAGGGGCTATGGCTTCGTCATGTGCTGTCTCTGGGGAGTATTAGGGTTCCTAACATCGTATATTCCCATTACCATTCTCAAGTCGGTCAACAGCGCATATCCGACGCTGTTCATCCCTGTCATTGTTGTGATAACCCTGATATACATGCTAATATGTCACCTTACTGACTACCGTACCGACTCGAAGGGTGACAACCAGCTGATAAACGAAGTAATGCAGGACGACATCAAATCGACCCTGATAGAGCCGCTGTATTACACCTTCAAGCAGAAGTCGTTCCGCTTCAAGGGTTCGAAGTTTGGTATTCTGGACGATGTGACCAACCAGGTACGCTCTATCAGTGGAGAATCCGTATTACATTATATATTATGGAGTATCATGGTGGGGCTTCTGTTGTTGGAGATGCTGCTCTTCAGTACCAAGCTGCTGAATGTGGGAAAGCCTGATCCGGAGAAGGTGGATATCAGTCCCGCCAGCGTAGTGGAACAAATACAAAAGGATGTAGAATAGTATGATATGTGATAATTGCCATAAAGAAAACCGCTCGATAGCCAAGTTCTGTAAGTGGTGTGGTAAGCCGCTGGTTTCTCAGAACGTGCTGGACCGCATGGTTGGTCTCGATGATGTGAAGCAACAGCTGAAGACCGTCGTCGACACCTACACCTATCTGCACTCGCGTAAGGACATCATGAAGGTGCGTCTCAGCGTGAATGCCATCATCATAGGTGAGACGGGTACCGGTAAGACGGCTCTTGCAGAAGTGATACGTGACTATTTCTACCAGCATAAGATTATTGACAAGCCCAAGCTGACCATGGTAGATGCTGTGGACTATCAGCGGTTTGTCGACAAGTGGGATGACAATGTCAAGAAAGCCAAGGACGGAATCCTGTTCTTCGATAACGTACAGAAGTTGCTGCCAGACCGATACTCTAACCAGGTAAACCCGCTGGACAAGTTGTTCGTCGAGATGGACAAATGGGACGAGAATCCCATCGTCATGATTGCCGGACTACCCAAGGGCCTGGACGACTTCCTGACCGCGAACCCTGCCGCGCAAAACCGTTTTAAGTACACCTTCCGCCTGCCTACTCCAGGTTACCAGGAGCTGTGCGACATTTGTAAGATGGAGCTGCGCACCAAGTACGGCATAGCAGCATATACTCCCGAGGCCGACCATAAGCTGTCGCGCTATTTCCAGTATCAGGTGAAGATTAAGGACGACACCTTCGGCTTTGCCCATGTGGCCGTAAAGACCGCCGAGGACATCTTTACGTCGTTCATCAGCCGTGGTGCCGACGCTGTGATGGTAGAGGAACAGGACATCCGTGGCTACGTACCTGAGGAACGTTCGCTGGACGACATTCTGCACGACCTGGATCACTACATCGGCATGGATGAGGTGAAGAAGGCCGTTCGCGAGATAGCCTTTACGGTGCATAACAGCGTGCAGCGTGCCCAGCGAGGACTGGGAGAGCAGGAGAAAGCTGGTATACATATCGTACTGACTGGTAATCCTGGTACAGGAAAGACCACCATAGCACGCAAGCTGGGTGAGATTCTTGAGGCTATAGGCTATCTGGATAGCGGACATGTAGTCGAGGTAGACCGTTCTAAGATGGTCAGCCCATATCAGGGCGAGACTCCCAAGGTGGTAGATCGTCTGTGCGACAAGGCCATGGGTGGTATACTCTTCGTTGACGAGGCCTACACATTGGCTCCGGTCAACCAGGGCGGCGACCGTGACCAGCAAGGTGCACAGGCCCTTGAACAACTGATGAAGCGCATGGAGGACGACCGTGGCAAGTTCGTCGTCATCGCAGCCGGATACCGTCAGGAAATGGACAACCTGTTCCGTATCAATCCTGGTGTACGAAGCCGTTTCAGCTACTTCCTCAATATAGAAGACTATAACCCAGCACAGCTGTTCGAGATTATGCAGGTGTTTGCCAAGGACAAGAAGTATCAGTTTACGACGGAGGCAGAGGAGCTTGCCCAGAAGATGATTTCCGAGCTCTACAATTCCCGCGACAAGGACTTTGCCAATGGGCGCACCATGCGACAGCTGTTTGACAAGATATGCTCCAAGCAGGCCGAGCGCCTGCAGAAGGGCGACATGTCGGCCCTGTCCAATGAGCAGCTGATGACCATTGATGCTGCCGACATACCGTACGAGGCTCCTAAGACCGTTGACTATAAGGAATGTCTTACCAAGCTGAACGGCATGGTAGGACTGGCTGCCGTCAAGAAGGAAATATCGAACCTGGCAGCGTTCCTGAATCTGCAGATACGCCGTGGTGAGACGAATACCTTCCAGGGCAAGCACTATGTCTTTACGGGTAACCCCGGTACAGGTAAGACCACCGTGGCTCGTATTATGGCTGACGTGTTCCGCACGTTGGGCATTCTTTCACGGGGCCAGCTGATAGAAGCCGACCGCAGCAAGCTGGTGGCAGGCTTCTCAGGACAGACCGCCATCAAGACTAACCAGCTCATCGACTCGGCTATGGGCGGAGTACTGTTCATTGATGAGGCCTATACCTTGAAGTCCAGCGATCAGGACTCCTTTGGTGCTGAGGCTATTGACACGCTGCTGAAACGACTGGAGGATGACCGCGGAAAGTTCATCTGTATCGTGGCCGGATATACCGACCAGATGCACGACTTTATCGATACCAACCCGGGATTGAAGAGCCGTTTCACACAGACCATTCATTTCGACGACTATACACCGGACGAGCTGACCGAGATATTCATTAACCTGGCCAAAGGCAAGAACTTCACCGTCGATGCCGATACGCAGGGTGCTATACACCGTCAGTTCGAACAGCTGTATTTGCGTCGTGATAAGAACTTTGGCAATGCACGCGAGGCTCGTCGTATCTTCGACCAAGCCGTCGAGAAGCAGAGCCAGCGTCTGATGGATCTTGTGAACAAACCCGACTTCAAGGACTCGGACATGTACGCCATCACCACTGCCGACCTGCCAATGGCACAAAGCGAGCAGGCCCGTCCATTGGACGAAGTACTCAACGAGCTGGACGACTTCATTGGCATGCGTTCCGTAAAGAACATGATACGCCGTCTGGCCGTTCAGAGTATGTTCATGAAACAACGTGCCGCTGCCGGTGCCGGTATGGTGCAGCAAATGTCCATGAACTTTATCCTTACAGGTAATCCGGGAACTGGAAAGACGTCGATAGCCCGTAAGATGGGCGAGGTGCTGCAGGCCATGGAGATACTTCCTACCAGCAGAGTCATCGAGGCCAGCCGGGCTACCCTTGTCGGAAAGTATATGGGTGAGACACCGAAGATTGTCAACAACATGTGCGACAAGGCCATGGGCGGCATTCTCTTTATCGATGAGGCTTATACGCTCTCGTCCGAGAACGACCAATATGGCAAGGAAGCCATCGATACGCTGATGAAACGCATGGAGGACGACCGTGGTAAGTTTGTGGTTATAGCTGCAGGTTACAAGGACGAGATGGAGACCTTCCTGGCCGTCAATCCTGGACTTGCCAGCCGCTTCACCCATAAAATGCACATCGATGACTACAACGAAGACGAACTCCTGGCCATCTACAAGAAGATGGCGGCTAAGGATAACTACAAGTTGTCTACCGAGGCCGAGTTCAAGCTTATGGATCTCATTTGCCGCAAGGTCATCAGCAAGAGCGAGTCGTTCGGCAATGCCCGCGAGATGCGCAACATGCTCGATGCCACCATCCAGCAACTCTCCATGCGCGTCAGTCAGATGCCGCAGTCCGAGGTGACACAAGAGACCTATCAACTGATAATGCCTGAAGATATAATAGAGACGATATGATTATATGCCCAAGTTGTAAAGAAGAGATAGAAGACGACTCACGTTTCTGCGACCAGTGCGGTCAGGAGTTGTCCTATTGCAGTAATTGTGGACGCGTCGGCATGGGTCGTCGCTGCACCTACTGCGGTGGTCTGATGACAAGCTATGATGAGCTGCAAGAACAGCGCAAAGGTGTACAGCAGCAGCAAAGTGCAGAAGTTGTCAGCCAACCAGCGGCAGTCTATGCTTCACAGCAGACAGCGGACACACCGCCCGCGCCAGCTGCCAACGGACTGCCCTCGCTGACGCTGTATAACCCCAGCCTGAACATTCGTATAGTAGGCATCAATGGAGCCATCATCGGGCGCCGTCAGGGACCGTACCAGAGCATGTTTGAAGGCAACATGTTCGTGTCCGGTGTCCACGCACAGCTGATATACAAGCCAGATTCTGGCTGGTGCATCATAGACAAGAACTCGTCGAACGGAACGAAACTGAACCAGCGCGACCTGCAGCCCGACGTCCCCATGTCTATCAAGGGTGGTGACATTGTGACATTGGCTAACATCAACCTGCAGGTTAGCGTAAACTAATATAGAGTATAAGGAAAAGAAAATCATGAGTAGAATCACACTGACGGCTGCAAGCCGTATAGGACGTGTCAGAAATAACAACGAAGACATGGTCCTTGCTTTTAATAAGTTTATACGTAGCGACATATATTCCACTGAGTTTATGACGGAGAATACCGACCGCTTCGCCATAGCTATAGCCGACGGTATGGGAGGACACAAGGCAGGCGAGGTGGCCAGTTCTGATGTACTGTCTAATCTCCATTTCTTTCTCAACGACCTGCCTCGCGACTTGTCTGTAGAGGTCTTCCAGAAAATGCTTGTCGACTGGTTACATTCGGTCTGCAACATCATTGAGTCGAAGGGACAGTTAGATCCTTCCATGTCAGATATGGGAACCACCCTCGTGGGTGTCATCTACTATTGTGGCAATTACTACTGGATAAATTGTGGCGACAGCCGTCTGTACCGGTATCGCGACGGTGAGCTGAAACAGCTTACCACCGATCATTCGTTGAACCAGATGCTTGGCGACAACCGTCACTCCAACATCATTACCAACTGCATCGGTGCCGGGTGCAAGGACTCTTACCTTGACATCACCTTGTTTACCGACGACTTCAAGAGCGGCGATGTCTATCTGCTATGCTCTGACGGCCTGAATGACATGATTAACGACTCGGCCATCAAGTTCCTTCTGTCGAAGGTCCCCCATGCCAACGACTTGTGTGAGGCGGCCATCGAAGCCGGTGGCTACGACAATGTCTCTGTATGTGTATTTAAAGTAGAATAAGTCATGCCATTAAGATTACCCGACAAACTTCCTGCCATTGAGCTGTTGAAGAAAGAGAATATCTTCGTGATGGACGACTCGCGTGCACACATGCAGGACATCCGTCCGTTGCGTATAGCCATTCTCAACCTCATGCCGCTGAAGATAACCACCGAGACCGACCTCATCCGTCTGCTCTCAAACACGCCATTGCAGCTGGAGATAAACTTCATGAAGCTGAAGAGCCATACGCCCAAGAACACTCCCATCGAACACATGATGATGTTCTATCGTGACTTTGAAGAGATGCGACGTGAGAAGTACGACGGTATGATTATCACCGGTGCTCCTGTCGAGACCATGGACTTCGAGGATGTCACCTACTGGGACGAGATGAAGGCCATCTTCGACTGGGCCCGCACTCACGTCACGAGTACCTTATATATATGCTGGGCAGCACAGGCTGGCCTGTACTACTACTATGGTGTGCCGAAGTATCAGCTGGAGAAAAAGATGTTCGGTGTCTTCGAACAAACGCCCCTTGAACCACAGTTGCCCATCTTCCGTGGTTTCGACGATGTGTTCCAGATGCCGCATAGCCGTCATACCGAGGTACACCGCGAGGACATTGTTGCACGCCCCGAACTGACGCTTATTGCCGAGTCGCCCGACAGCGGCGTCTCGATAGTCATGGCGCGTGGCGGTCGTGAGTTTTTCATTACCGGCCATCTGGAGTATGCCCCCAATACGCTTGACAACGAATACCGCCGCGACAAGGACGTTCGTGACGACGTAGAACTGCCCAAGCATTATTACCGTGATGATAACCCCGACAACAAACCGCTGGTCAGCTGGCGCGCACACGCTAATCTGCTCTACTCGAACTGGATTAACTACTACGTCTACCAGGAGACTCCCTACGACATCAACCAGATTAAGTAATAAACTATCAGGTATCAGTGAACCGTCAGTCAGCCCCCACCAAGCTTGAGCTGCTTGCTCCCGCAAAGAATCTGGAGTGTGGCATAGCGGCCATAGACCATGGCGCCGATGCAGTGTACATCGGTGCCACTCGTTTTGGCGCGCGGGCTGCGGCAGGCAACAGTGTTGACGACATCCGCCAGCTGTGCCAGTATGCGCATCCCTTTGGCGCGCGGGTCTATGTCACCGTCAATACCATAGTCTACGACCACGAGCTTGAGGCTACCGAGCAGCTAATACATCAGCTCTACGAGGCAGGTGCTGACGCCATCCTGGTGCAGGACATGGGCATCCTTCGCATGACACTGCCACCTATTGCCTTGCATGCTTCTACGCAGACCGACAATCGTACGGCCCAGAAGGTCAGATGGTTGCGCGAGCAGGGCTTCCAGCGCGTCGTCCTGGCCCGCGAGCTCTCCGTCGACGAGATTGCCGATATTCACCATCAGCAGCCCGACATGCCGCTCGAGGTCTTCGTTCACGGCGCCTTGTGCGTCAGCTACAGTGGTCTGTGCTACGCCTCGCAGCACTGCTTTGACCGCTCAGCCAACCGCGGTGCATGTGCTCAGTTCTGCCGTATGAAGTTCGACTTGCTCGATGCCGACGGACGCGAGCTGGAGCATCAGCGGCACTTGCTCTCGCTGAAAGACCTCAACCTGCATTCCCACCTTGAAGAGCTTGTCCAGGCCGGCGCAACGTCGTTCAAGATAGAAGGCCGGCTGAAGGACGTCTCCTATGTCAAAAACGTCGTCGCAGCCTATAGCCAACAGCTGGACAGCATTATTGCCCGTCATCCCGACCGCTACTGTCGTGCCTCGCGCGGACACGTCACCTATACCTTTACGCCACGGCTGGAGAAAACCTTCAACCGCGGCTTTACCACCTACTTTCTGCACGGGCGCCAGTCTGACATCTTCTCGCCAGACACGCCCAAAGCCCTTGGCGAGTATGTCGGCAAGGTGAAGGAGTTGCGTCGCGACTCATTCAATGTGGCCGGCACGGCATCGTTCGCCAACGGCGACGGTCTGTGCTTCTTCACTTCCGACCACGAGCTACAGGGCTTTCGCGTCAACCGCGCCGAGGGTAACCGTCTGTTCCCCCAGCAGATGCCAGCCCAGCTGCACCCGGGCACCGCCCTCTATCGCAACAGCGACCAGGAGTTCGAACGCCTGCTGTCGCGTCCCAGTGCCGAGCGCCGCATACCCATTACCATGCGTCTGGAGGTTACCCCTGATGGTTTTAGCCTTACCAGCGGCACCGCCACGGTTAGTCTGCCATGTGAGCATCAGCAGGCACAGAAGCCTCCTCACGACAACATCGTGCGCCAGCTCAGCAAGCTGGGCGGAACGCCTTACGAATGTAGTGGGGTAGAGTTGACCTCCGACTTCAACTATTTCATACCCAGCAGTCTGCTGGCCGACCTGCGTCGCCGGCTTGTAGATTGCCTAAGGCAAAACGACAGTTTACCTAAGGTAAACCCTCCTGAAGCCTTAGGCTCGACAGCCTCTTCCTGCGTGCCTCGTTACGAGGCTCCTTATCTGTATAACATTGCCAACCGCCTGGCGGCCGACTTCTATGGCGTAGCAGCCCCTTCGGCCTACGAGCTGAAGGGTGGTGGTCACGGCCCCATCATGCAGTGCCGCCATTGTCTGCGCTATGCCCTGGGCCATTGTGTCAAGCACGGTGGCAGCCAGCCTCAGTGGCGCGAGCCCTTGCGACTGCGCTTAGGTGACGGCCGGCAGTTCCGTCTTGAGTTCGACTGCAAACACTGCCAAATGAACGTCTATGGTGAAGGTTAAGTACATCCTGCTTCTGGCGGCCGCCCTGCTGCTTACTGCCTGCTACAATCACAGGCAGCATACACCCGATGCGTGGGACCTGACCCGGCAGCAGCTCGACTCCATCTCCTTTTCCACCACCCACCACTATTCCCAGAACTACAACTTCGTGGTCTCTGCCTCGTCTCTGCCGTTGGCTGACGCCTTGCCCGATATGGCCTTCGACACGCTCTACGTCACCAGTGGCGAGCGCATCGTTGTGGCCGACATCACCACTGTGCCCACAGACACCATCGATTCGGTATGGGTCAAGGTGGCCCGCGACCAGATTACACAAGGATGGATACGCGAGAGCGAACTGCTGCAGGGCGTGTCACCCGACGACCCCATCTCGCAGTTCATCGACTTCTTCTCCAACACCCACCTGCTCATCTTCATGGCCTTCTGTGTCATTGTCGGTGGAGCCTATGCCATGCGCCGTCTGCTGCGTCGCAAAGCATACATCGTTCACTTCAACGATATAGACTCTTTCTATCCCACGCTATTGTGTGTCCTCGTAGCCAGCTCGGCAACCCTCTATGCCTCCATACAGACTTTTGCGCCCGAGTCGTGGCGACATTTCTACTATCATCCCTCGCTCAATCCCTTTGCCCTGCCCATGCATCTCGGCATCTTTGTTGCCTCCGTATGGGCCATTATCATTGTCGGTGTAGCTGCCGTTGATGACGTCCTGCATCGCCTGTCCGCGTCAGATGCCATGCTCTATCTGGCCGGACTGGCTGCCGTCTGTGCCGTCGACTACGTCGTGTTCAGCATCTTCACCCTTTACTATGTTGGCTATCTGCTGCTCGTAGCCTATCTGTGCTACTCCCTGCAGCGCTATTTCCTCCATGCGCACTATCCCTATACCTGCGGACATTGTGGTGCACCTCTCCGCCGGCTGGGCCGTTGCCCACAGTGCGGAAAGGAGAATGTCAGGTAAAGGCAGAGAGAGTCAGCCGTACTCGTCAGTCAGCTTAAGCGATTAGCAAGAAAGAAACCTTGGGTGCGTACAAAGTACAGTGCCACACCTATGGCATTGACCGCAGCAACGGTCCAGAAAGCTGTCGTATAGCCCAGTGTCTCGGCAATGATACCGCCTAAAAGCACCCCCAGACCCATGCCAATGTCCCATGCTATGAGAATGGTCGAGTTGGCCGTGCCCCGCTCGTTGTGGTGCGCCATCGATATCATCATGTTCTGGAATGCAGGCCACATGTGTCCGTTGCCCAGTCCGATGAGCAGGGCCGAGCCGTAGTAGCCTATCATGTTCGGGCAGCTCACAAACAATGTGTAGCCCACAAGCGATATCAGCATGCCTTCGGCAGCATTGTGCGACAGACGACCCTGCCTGAGGGCCTTCCCTCCTTGCAGCCTCGACAGCATCAGTCCCATGGCACATAGCAGAAACCATGTCCCCGTTCCCCCCGTTATGCCCATCACCTGTTTGCCATAGATGGCCAGATAGTTGCTCAGCACCCCGAAGCAGAAACCGAAGAACACCATGTTTATCCCCAGCAGCCAGCCGCGCTTCAGGAAGAAGCGGTCCAGCGAGATGGTTTTCTTGTTGTTCAGCACCTGTCTTTGCTCCAGTGTCACGGTGGCATCGACGGCCAGTCCAAAGGTGGCTATGGCCAGTGCCAGCCAGAACAGCAGTTCAAAGTTGTGCGTCTGTGAATATAGGTAGATGGCGAACGAGGGCGATACCGCCATGGCCAGATTGTTGGACAGCCCATAGTATCCTATTCCCTCGTTGCGTCGGCTCGATGGCAGCACGTCAATGGCCACCGTCGAGTTGGCCACCGTCAGCGCACCGAACGGACCGCCATGCAGTGTCCTTACAATGGTGAACAGCAACAGCGTCGACGCCGCCAGATAGCCTGCAAAGAAGATGGCAAACGCCGTGTAGGCAATGAGCAGCACCGTCTTGCGTGGAAAGGAATCGACAAAGTAGCCGCTAAAGGGTCTGAACAACAATGCCGTAATGGTGTATCCCGACAGCACCAGTCCTATGACGTCCTTTGTGGCCCCGAACGTCTCGTGAAGGTATATCGGCAGCAGGGGGGTCAATAAATAAAAGGCGAAGAACAGCGAGAAGTTCGCTGTCATCACCTTACAGTAGTTCCTGTTCCAGAGCCGTTCCACGCTACACCTGCACTCTAATCTTTCAACCCTCTATTCGTATTGCCTCAGCGCGGCCAGCAGTTCCTGGTTTTCTGTGCGCGTGCCTATCGTGATGCGCAGACAGTTCTTGCACAGCTGCACCTTCGTGCGGTTGCGAACAATGATGCCGAGGTCCACCAGATAGTTGTATATCTTCTGCGCGTCTGTCATACGAGCCAGAAAGAAGTTGGCATCCGTCGGGTACACCTCTTCGCACGAGGGCAGCTCCTTGAAGGCCTGCATCAGCAGCGTCCGCTCGCCCAGCAGGACTTTTACCATTTTGTCCACCTCAAAGGGGTCTTTCAGCATCTCTATGGCCTGCTGCTGGGTCAGCAGGTTGACGTTGTACGGATACTTAACCTTATTATAGATGGCCACAATCTCCTGGCTGGCAAATGCCATGCCCAGTCGGATGGCCGCTGAACCCCATGCCTTCGACATGGTTTGCAGTATAATAAGGTTCTCATGCTTCGCCAGTTCCTGCCGCATCGACATCTGCGAGGCAAAGTCGATATAGGCCTCGTCCACTATCACGATGCCCTGGAATCTCTCCACCACCTTCAGCATCTCCTCGCGGCTGAGCGAGTTGCCGGTAGGGTTGTTGGGCGAACATATCCATATCAGCTTCGTGTGCTCGTCGCATGCTGCCAGCAGCCTGTCGGCCTCAAAGCCGAAATGCTCGTCCAGCAGTACGCGGCGGTACTCTACGTCGTTGATGTCGGCACACACCTTGTACATACCGTACGTCGGCTCAATGGCCACCACGTTGTCACGTCCGGGCTCGCAGAACACGCGGTACGCCAGGTCGATGGCTTCGTCGCTGCCGTTGCCCAGGAATATCATGTCGCTCGGTACGCCCTTCACCTTCTCCAGCATAGCCTTCAGCTCGCGCTGCAAGGGGTCCGGATAGCGGTTGTACGGAGCGTTGTAGGGGTTCTCGTTGGCGTCCAGAAAGACGTGGGCCTCCTTGCCCGAGTACTCGTCGCGGGCGCTGCTGTAGGGAGCAAGGCTCCAAATGTTCTTACGTACCAGTTGCTCTAAGGGTTTCATGTCGGTAGCTTATTGTTCTATTGCGCGTATTCTTACGGTCATAGCGTTCTTATGTGCGTCCAGCTGCTCAGCCTCGGCCATCAGCTCCACGGCGTGACCAATGTGGCGTATGCCCTCTTCGGTCAGGTGCTGGAAGGTTATCTTCCTGCAGTATGAGTCTAGGTTCACGCCGTTGTACGCCGTGGCATAGCCGTGCGTCGGCAGCGTATGGTTGGTGCCGCTGGCATAGTCGCCGGCACTCTCGCAGGCGTACGGCCCCAGAAACACGCTGCCCGCATTCACCACGCGTTCGCCCATCTGTTCGTAGTCGCGCGTTTGTATCACCAGATGCTCGGGGGCGTAGGCATTCGACAAGGCTATCATCTCGTCTGCAGAACTGACGAGCACCATGCGGCTGTTGTCCAGTGCCCGTTGCGCTATGTCGCGGCGCGGCAGCAGTGCCAGCTGGCGCGCCACCTCGGACTGTACCTCCTCCAGCTTCTTCTCGCTTGTAGTGATGAACAGCACTTGCGAGTCGATGCCGTGCTCTGCCTGCGACAGCAGGTCGGCGGCCACAAACTCTGCCCGTGACGTCTCGTCGGCCAGCACACAGACCTCCGACGGACCGGCGGGCATGTCGATAGCCACCTCGTCCAGCGAGACATGCTGCTTGGCAGCCATCACGTACTGGTTGCCCGGACCGAAGATCTTGAAAACCTTGGGTACCGACTGCGTGCCGTAGGCCATGGCACCGATGGCCTGTACGCCGCCTATCTTGAATATCTTGCTCACTCCCGCTATGCGTGCGGCCACCAGGATGGCCGGGTTCACGCGTCCCTCGCTATTGGGAGGGGTGCACAGCACAATCTCCTTGCAACCGGCTATCTTGGCTGGCGTAGCCAGCATCAGCACAGTGGAGAAGAGTGGGGCAGTGCCCCCCGGGATATAGAGTCCCACACGCTCAATGGCCACGCTCTTCTGCCAGCACGTGACACCCTCCTGCGTCTTCACCTTCTGACCCACAAAGCGTTGCGAGATGTGGAACACCTTGATGTTGTGGTGCGCCAGAATGATGGCGTCACGCAGCTCGTCCGTCACCTGCTGCTCAGCCTCGTCCATCTCGGCCTCAGTCACCTGAAGACGCTCCAGTCGGGCCTTGTCGAACTTCAGCTCATACTCCTTCACAGCCTCGTCGCCACGCTGCCTGATGTCGCCCAGCACGGCACTTACCGTAGCATTGAGCTGCGTCAGGTCCAGTCGCGGACGCTCTGTTATCTCGCCCCAAGCCGAACGCTCAGGATACTTGTACGTCTTCATATCACTTAAAGAATCATTTTCTCTATCGGAGTCACCAGGATGCCCTGGGCACCCATCTCCTTCAACTTACCAATAATCTCCCAGAAGCGCTTCTGGTCCAACACCGTGTGGACCGAGCACCATTCCTCGTCGGCCAGGGGAATGATGGTGGGGCTCTTCAGACCAGGCAGCACATTGATAATCTCCTTCAGACGGGCCTTCGGCGCGTTCATGCGCACATACTTCTTGTCCTCGGCATCTTTCACGGCCTTGAAGCGGAACAGCATCTCATCCAGCGTCTCACGCTTCTCACCCGCCAGCTGCTTGTTGCCGATGAGCAGAGCCTCGCTCTGCATCACCACCTCCACCTCGCGCAGATTGTTCGACACCAGCGTCGAACCACTGCTCACAATATCAAAGATACCGTCAGCCAGTCCAATGCCCGGGCTTATCTCTACACTACCCGTAATGACATGTATCTCGCACTCCACACCCTGCGATTGCATATAGCGGCGCAGAATATTGGGATACGACGTGGCAATCTTCTTGCCGTTAAACCAGTTCACCCCCCGGTATTCTATCTCCTTCGGGATGGCCAGCGACAGCCTGCATGCCGAAAAGCCCAGCCGCGAGATGACGTCGCAGTCCTCACCGCGCTCCACAAACTCGTTCTCGCCCACCACGCCGATGTCGGCAACGCCTGAGGCTACCGACTGGGGAATATCGTCGTCGCGAAGGTAAAGCACCTCCAGCGGAAAATTACTCGACTGAACCAGCAGCGTCCTCTTCGACGCGCTAACCTTGATGTCGGCCTCAGCCAAAAGATTCATAGTGTCATCAAACAGACGACCCTTCGATTGTACAGCGATTCTAAGCATTTTCTTCTTACCTTAGTTCTTGTTTAATACCATGTTCGGCCTGCAAAGTTACGAATTATTTTCCTAATTCCCTCCTTTATCTTCATTTTTCTTTGTACCTTTGCAGCCGTGAAACACCTCACCGTCCTCCTTACAGCCCTTCTTATGCTCGCTGCTTGCGAGCAGAAGAAGCCCGAGCCCGTAGTAACACCCTGGGGGCAGATTACCGATACCATACCTGCCGGCGACGACTTCGACCTGGACGACATTCAGCGCAACGGCGAACTCATAGCACTCACACTCACCGGGCCTGAGACCTACTACGACTACCGCGGCCGCCACCTCGGCACACAATACATGTTGGCACAGCGCTTTGCTGACAAGATAGGCGTCAGCCTGCGCATGGAAGTCTGCCGCGACTCTGCCGAAATGATACGCCGACTCCTCGATGGCGAGGCCGACCTCGTGTGCTATCCCGTCAGTGCCGACTCTCTCTCCGGCGACGACATCACCCACATGAAAGCCCTCGGATGGCTCGTCGGAGCTGATAAAGACGACCTGCGGCAGGAACTCGCCGGGTGGTTCAACCCAAAGCTCGTCGACGAGGTGAAAAAAGAAGAAGCCTTCCTGCTCTCCTCCAAGAGCGTCCGACGGCGCGTCTTCTCGCCCATGCTCAACAGGGCAGGAGGCGTCATATCACACTACGACGGCTACTTCCAGCGCTACGCCTCTACCATCCGGTGGGACTGGCGACTCATGGCGGCACAATGCTACCAGGAGTCCACCTTCGACCCACAGGCACGCTCATGGGCAGGAGCCTGCGGACTCATGCAGATCATGCCCGCCACAGCCGACCACCTCGGACTCTCGCGAGCCAACATCTTCAACCCCGAGCAGAACATTGCCGCAGCAGCCAAGTATCTCGGCGAGCTGGAACGCAACTTCTCCGACATACGCGAACGCTCAGAACGTACCAAGTTCGTACTGGCAGCATACAACGGCGGACACTTCCACATACGCGACGCCATGGCACTGGCCAAAAAGAACGGACGCAACCCGCACCGCTGGGCCGACGTCGAGCACTACGTCCTCGGACTCGCACAACCACAGTACTACAACGACCCCGTGGTGCGCTACGGCTACATGCGTGGCAGCGAGACCGCTGACTATGTACGCAAGATACACGAACGCTACAACGGCTACCGCGGCGTACGTTCACCACGTGCCGGCTACGCGCCCTCCACCACACCACAGAAAGCCACCCACCAGCGGAAAAAGAAATACCAGATACAGCAAGACTAAAGTATTTCTTCAGTATTTGTTCAGTATTTCTTCAGTATTTGTTCAGTGATTGACTGAAGAAATACTGGACATATACTGGACATATACTGGACATGAACGCTTGTCGGAGGGTTAAACAATGTTGAGGAAGAGGGTGATGACGGCCGTGTTGATAAGGTCGGCAAACATGCCGCCGCTGACCGGCGACGGCACACAGAAGCGCTGCAAGAAGGCTATCCTGCGCGTCATCGTCATGCCGGCTATCAGCGCCAGGGCGCCCACACCGGCGGTTTGTATCATGTCCAGTTCGATATGTGCCATACGCTTCTTCTGATTAATTGTTAGAATCTGTACTGCACCTTCATGTTGACTGCATGACGGTTGACTAACGCATCGCTACAGAACGCATCAAACATGTCGTGCCAGTCGACGCAGAAATGCCATCTGCGGCCAAGTTGTTTGTTTACAGAGAGACACCCATATACGGGTACGGCAGTCACCTCCCGCCTGGGTGATTTCTTAGTGTAATATACCACCTGCGCACCTATCTGCCATTGTTGAGGAAGATAGACGGTGGGTGCCAATCGGAATGAGGCATAGGTCCCGCTCTTGGCTGTGTACAGGTTGGAGCCGCCCGTCAGACTCATCCTGTTGTTTTTCCAGTAAGCCGATGCGCCCAGCTCCACGAAGTTCTCACCATCCTCAATGATGTAATAGCTTGCCTCCGTCTGCACCGTCAGCCGCTGACGGCTATAAGCATGCGACAGCTTCATCTGATGAATGGTTCGCTCGTCCAGCTGTCCCTTGGTAATGGCCCACTGCTCATCAGAAAGCATGTTAGCTTCCATGGCGATGGCTTCATAGACGGGGTTGTAGTATTTGCGGAAATAGCCCAGCTGCAACTGGTTCCGGTTGTCAGGCGTATAGATGATGCCGGCATTCGCATTGTCACGTACACCAGACTGCCTCTGGTCAGTGCTGGCATCCATCAGCTTGTAGTCGTAGAACATCACGCGATTTCCTACTGTCAGCTTCCACTGGGGTAGGGAATAGGTGAACTGCAGATAGGCGTCATGGTTATAGACCTTCCAGTTCCATTCCGTCTGTTTGAGGCTTGCCATGAGGTAGCTTGCCTCAAACCCCAGCATCATGGTGAGCCGGTCGGACAGCAGAGGCGTGTTCAGCTCAGCGATATACATGGGCTGCTTGTTTGAGAAGAGCGGGTCGCTGGCATACTGGTAGCCACCCACCAAGAGCAGCTCCGTGCCCAGGTCGTTGAAGGTATGGAAGAATCGCGCTCTGCCCATCACCTTGCGCGACGTACCATTTGGGCGGTCCAGATATTGTTGGGTGAAGAAGGTCAGCAGCCTGTTCCGTTCGTCAAACCGGTTGGTCATGTGAAGCGAGAGGTACTCCTCTTTCACATCGTGGTGACGATAGGAGATATTGGCGTAGAGGTCCGTGTGCTTACTGCCGTATAGCGCATTGGCGGAGGCAATACCTTCAAACTTCTTTGCTGCGGCTCCCTGTCCTTCCACAAAGCCCTGCCACGCATCGGGCATCTTCATGTAGATGTCCAGGACGCGGTTCATGCCGACGGTACCCTTCGCCACGCCCGTGTTGTCGCAAACCTGTATCCTGTCGATGTCCTTGGCCTTCATCTGGCTGATAACCAGCCTCGTGTCGGCGTTTATCGGACAGTTACCGATACGGAGGTTATAGCCGGAGATGACGTCCTCATAGCCCGCCATCATCAGACCGGGCATCATCTGCAGGACGTCCATCAGCGTTTCTTCTCCCGTCAGCTCCATTCGCTGCGGATAAATCACCGTCCTGTCTGCCCGCACCTCGATGACGGGCAGGCCGTCTGCTGCCGACACCGTGACTGATAACAGCCAAATGCTGATAAGGATGTTAATATAGCGAAGCATGTATAGCCCCTACATTTTTATTAATAAAGGAACGTCACGATGAGGTAGCCCACACCGATGCTGACAACGGTGGTAATCCAGCCCGCCAGTTGGAACGAGTGGTTCAGCACATAGCGCCCTATGCGCGTGGTGCCGGTGGTGTCGAAATTGATGGCAGCCACCTCGGTGGGATAGTTGGGAATGAAGAAGTAGCCGTTGACGGCAGGGAACATCGCCACCAGGGCCAGCGGCGATATGCCCAGAGCGATGCCCAGCGGGAACAGTGTGCGAACGGTGGCTGCCTGTGAGAAGAGCATGATGCTCATGATGAACAGAGCCACGGAGAAAAGGAGTGGATACTGCGTCACGATGTCGGCGATTTGGCTCTTGAAGAACTCGAGATTGCCGTTGAAGAACGTGTCGCCCATCCATGCGATGCCGAAGATGGCTATCATGGCGCTCATGCCGGCATTGAAGATGTTGCCGCTGACGGCATCCTTCACATTGGCTTTACCCACGATGAGAATCAGTGCGGCTACGGACATCATGATTATTTCAATGGTCTCGGGCATGGAGAGCGTTGAGGTGACTCCGTCCACCTGGAACGACGGGCGTAACGAGGGGACGCTGCCAAAGAGCACCACGAGGATGACGCCCAGCAGGAATGCCAGCACGGCACGCCGCTGATGAAGTGAAGAGTGAAGAGTGAAGAGTGAAGAATTTGCTGCCGCCCTCCCTGCTTCGGCAGCAGCGGAGCCAACTTCGGCGGTAGCAAATTCTTCACTCTTCACTCTTAACTCTTCACTCTTGATGAGTCCCTCTTTCACGCGGCGCTGGTATTCCGGGTCGTCCTCCAACTCCTTGCCCACGCGGTTCTGAACGAAGGCTGCCACCAGGATGGCAATCAGCGAGGCCGGGATACACACCAGCAGAATGTCCTTCAGTTCAATGCCCAGTCCGCCCAGAAGGTCGGTACTGATGACGGCGGCGGTAGCTGCCGACATTGGTGAGCCAGTGATGCCCAGCGAGGCGGCTATCGTGGCCACCGACATCGGTCGTTCGGGCCGGATCTTCGAGTTCCTGGCAATTTCGGCGATAATCGGCAGCAGCGAATAGGAGGTGTGGGCCGTACCGGCAACGAGACAGAAGAGCCAGGTAACGAGCGGTCCGTAGTAGGTGATGTGGGCCGGGTGTTTCCGCAGGAACTTCGCGGCCAGTCCTACAAGGTAGTCCAGACCGCCTGCAGCCTGCAGTGCTGCCGTTGCCGTGATAACCGACGCGATGATCAGCATCACGTCGATGGGTATCTTGCCGGGTCGCAT
The DNA here is from genome assembly GCA_002353485.1 of Prevotella sp. UBA2742. Classification (GTDB taxonomy): domain Bacteria; phylum Bacteroidota; class Bacteroidia; order Bacteroidales; family Bacteroidaceae; genus Prevotella. The sequence goes on along the minus strand of DEJS01000011.1, from coordinate 103,487 downwards.
CCCAAAGATAAAGACGAGGATGAATACGCCTACCATGCCGTAGATGCCCAGCGCGATGCCTCCCACCCTGGCCCCGATGAAGATTAGTGCCAAGACGATTGCTAACTGCAATAATACCAGAAATGTAACCATAGGTGCTTTATTTTCCACTAACTTCTTTCTTCCCGTCGCTGATATAGATGCCTTTTCTGGCGGGCTTGTCATACACTCTGCGACCATCGAGGGTATAGATGGCTGCCCGGCGGCTGTCGCTGGACGTGACGGCCTGTATGGCCGATGGGGTCGTCGACTGATACTCCTTGCGTGCTTCCTGCATGAGTGTCTGGAACTCGGCATCGCAGTGCAGATAGGCATAGAGGGCCGATGCCAGCTGTCGCGAGGCAATGATATCAGTAAACGACGGTGGAGACCGATGGCAGCAGGCCAATCCCCTTGGTCAGTATCGGGCAGCGACCCGACTGTTGCATTTCCAGATGTTGCAATCCTAACAGGCCGTTGTTGAACGGACCGCGTATCAGCAGCGTGTCTCCCTCGGACAAATCCTTTAACTGGAACGTCTTGACACCACGCAACAGAACCGTCATGCCTATGCTGCCCACCATCATCTCCTCATATTGTACGGAGATGGGCACATCGTACCACGAGGCCGCGTCTTTACGGCGTATAAATACAAAGCCGCCGGGACGTTTCACATCTTGCTCCAGAGACAAAGGCACCTTCACCCGGAAGAACACCAAGCCGTCGTGGTGAATCACAGACATTACCTCGCCCTCGTATGTCATCCGGCCAGGCTTCGCCTTACCGCCATTTCTGAGCAGTTCCTGCTTGATGCAGACACAACCGCTGGCCTTGCAGTCGCAAAAATCCTTGCCATTGACCTGACTGCACACCACGCAGCCGCCCGTCACTGCCAACACACACGGGCAGAAGCGGGTGCCGTAATCAACAGATAAACCATTTATAATCATAATTCTCGTTTGTTACGCACATTGGCCAGAGGAGGTTAGAACAGAATTTCTCTCACGTCGGGGTCCATGTCAAGCTCTTGGAATGGGGACAGGGCTTCCCCTGTTGAACCTTTCGGATCGTATGGGACATTGGTCAAGGACGCGCTGAGTAGTGTCGTTGCGGGAATGACGACGACGTGGGTGTCGGGCGTGATATATGTTTTCTTCTCCATAAGCTTATCTCATGATTACTTTCTTACCATTTATAATATACAAAGTACCCTTCTGCATGTCCGACGGGTCTATGCGCACACCCTGCAGGGTGAAGACCTGTAGAGAGTTGACGGTTGACCATTGAGAGTTGACAGTGTTTGCAATATCTGTGACGGCATCGTCGCTGAAATCCATCAGCAGCGGTGCTTCGGCGGGGATATCACTTTTGGCAATCCAGGCCACGTAGGACGGCAGGAGGCTGTTCTTGGGATGGTATGGGTAGAAGCCAAGATGTTCGTATGAGCTGTCGCCCGTCGGTCGCCCGAGGGTGAAGAAGTTGCTCATCATTTCTGACGACGTCATCGAGTGTCCGCCGGGGTCTACGCTGCCTTTGAAGAGATTGCCCTCATAGTAGGTAGCTGCGCCGGGATCGCCACCCTCATAACGCGACAGATAGAGCGGCCCGGACCCTTCGTAGGTCAGCAAGACGGGCGTCAGCGCAGGCACTATCTGGGTGCCCAACCGTTGCAGGGTGATTAGCCCGTTGTTCAGCGACCGTGCCCACCAGGCCGTCACGCCCTCGGGCAGTTCCACGGGATAGCCGAGCATCAGCGTAGACATGTGGCCTGCATTGCGGCTGACGGGGAAGTAGGAGAACATGTGGTTATCGTCTTCTTGATATTGGGGATAGAACTGACTCCATATTGGGGCATTGCAATAACCATATCCATATCCCTTCGGGCCCAGTTGGCCATATACGAGCTGGTTGAAGGTACCGTCCTTAATATAGACGTCGAGGTCTTTCGGACAACCGCCAAAGACCGTTTCCTTGGTGCCATGAATCGTCATCGTGGGTGCCTTGTTATCCTTATCGTCCACCAGCGTCCCTGCAGGTGTGTAGGTGTCGACATAAAGAGTCTTCAAAGCCGACATATTCTCGAAGGCGTAGTCCGCGATGTCGTCTGCCAGCTCCTGATGGATGGTCATCGTCGTCAGCGTCTTCGGCGCCGTGAGGAGGTATCTTGTCTTCAGGCTATAGAGGACGTTGTCCTTGACAGCACCCTCCGAAGCATTGCCGTTGAGGATAAAGGTATTCTGCACCAGATGACGCTGTGGAGTGGCTACGGAATCGACGGCAGCAGGTATGGTGACAGTGTTCACCTGACCCAGATTCTCGAAGACATTGCTGCCGAGTCCGACCGTCTTGAGCTGCTGCTTGTCGTTGAAGTAAGGCGTGAAGGTGTCGTTGATGACGAAGTCAGTATTCGCCGTAGCGGCACCAGCCTTCTCGAGCGTGACGCCAAAGGGGCTTTTGTCGTTCGTCACGATTCTGACATGTCCGGGAATGGAGTCAGCGGTATTCTCGCCCATGTGTCCCGCATTGGTCACGTAGAAGCTGTCGCCTACATCATAGCGTAGGAACACCTTCAGTTCTGGATAGCCGTTGAAGGGATAAACATAATGATCGCTCGCGAGGGTGTATTTATCATTATAATTGCGAAACAGCAGGGGTTGCTTGAGCTCTTCCTCCGTACACGCCGCAATCTCGTCACCCCTGGGGTCGCCGCTGCCGCCATCATAACCGGTGCCTCTCACACCATCATCGCGGTAGAGGTAGAAGTTGTTGACCATCGGCTGACCATAGCGCTCACCGGCAATGGAAGCGTAGCAATTGTTGCTATGATGGATGACCTTTCCGCTGAAGTAACAATGATAAATGCCTGAAGTGTGATCGTCGCCTTGCTCTATCTTACCTACAATTCCACCGACTTGCGAATCGGCCTCTACGGTGATGTCGCTATAACAATATTCGATGGTATTGTTGTTGTTGGTCATATAGCCGCAGATGGCGCCAAACTCGTCGTTGCCGCTTTCGTACTGCCTCACGCTACCTCCCACCACGGCACAATGTTCGATGGTGCTGTGGTTGTACATTCTGCCGCAGATAGCACCGATGTGACAGTCGTCTCCATCGCCGCAATGGATGTCCACATTCACCAGTTTGAGGTTCTTGACTCTGCCGTTGTCCATCTTGCCGAAGAGTCCACGATTGTCGTCCTTTCCTTCAATTTTCAGGTTTTTGATAATGTGCCCTTGTCCGTCGAATGTACCGCCAAACTTGTGGCCGTCATCCCATCCGATGGTATAGCCGTTGAAGTTACGATTGTTCATATCAAGGTCGGCCCTCAGCTTGATGGTCCATCCTTTATAGCCTTGGTTGCCATCATCATAATCATTCCACAGCTTGTTCAGTGCAGCGAGGTCGGCTGGACAATCAATAAAGATAGTCTTCCCCTCTTTCTTGAAACTACCCGATATCGACCCGTCCCAGGGTTTGGGCTGGGTCTGTGCCATGATGGCAGTCGTAGCCAGCAGCCAGCATCCGGCAGCAAACAGTATTCTTTTCATATTTCTTCTTTTCATCATCTTTTTACTTAATAAGCAAATTTCACGGTTTCCTTGTCGGTGGAGATCAGTCCTACCCCGCTGACGCCAGGTGCTGTGAAGGTAACGCGTCCGTTCTCGTCAGCCTGATGGCGGCCCATGATGGCACCGTTGGCCTGATAGAGGCGCACCTGCTGACGCGGCTCGGCACCCGTTACCACCAGGTTGCTTCCCTGACGGCTAACACGCATGTGGACGCCTGCGTCGTTGTTGTCATAGACATTCTTCACAGAAACCACCTCCGCTGACGGATAGAGTGTTACCGTACCATTCTTGCTGCCTGAGTTGTAGTCTGGGGTGAGTTGCATATACCAGCCCGACTTAGGATCCTTATAGACCAACGTGGCACCTACGAACATTTCCTTCTTCTCCGTAACATTGGGCACGGTGATGGTGACATAGCCAGCGTGGTAGCTGCCGAAGTCATTCATACATCCACCATCTCCCTTTACCTCTTCAGGCGTGTTGAATATCATCTTGGTGTCGTATTGGATGTGGTCTTCACCACCGCCGATGTAGACTACGGGGCTATGAGCATTCTCCTTGAGTCCCACAATGTAGGCGAAGTCGCTCCTCGACATGCGTCGTGCGTAGTTGCGTACACAGATGGTGATGTGGTTGTCGCCATTCTTGTCTACGCGCTGAGCGGCCACGAAGCACTCCAGACGCGGATGATAGGGATAGAATGTCTGGGTCTGTTGCTCGTAGACACCATCCTCGGCCTTTTCCTCAGCCGTACGGCGAAGGGTACCGTTCTTACGTGCACGGCGGCGAGCCAGGAAGCGGGCATAGCTCTGCTCCTGAATGCCCAAGACATCGTCGTACTTCACGTTGAGCACCGTATTCACGCCCGTACCTATTAAATAAGGTATGGTGACGCGCTCCTGGACCGATTCTCCTGCCGAAACCGTCATTTTGAGCGGATACTGCTTGTCATCTATCGTCAGTACACAGTCGCTGATGGTCGATGTACCGTAGTTGTTGACGGTGACGAGCAGGTTAATCTCATCCTTGCCGCACTGGAAGCCCTGGTTGTTGTCGTTGTCGAACGCAATGGTGTAGTTGAAGGCATTGCCGAAGTAGGCTGCCGTCTTGTTCAGCAGTGAGTTGCCCAAAGAGTCAACGGCCACATAGCAGACCTGAATTTTCTCCTTGGTCATAAAGCCGTCGAAGCCATAGATTTCGTTGTTGTCTTTGATCTGTACGGCAGTGATGGGTGTGCCGATACTAAAACTGCCGTCCTTCATGGGTACTAGACGTGCGGTTCTGAGCTTGATCAACGTACTGTCTTGGGCGAACTCCGTCTCACGCCACAGCAGCGCCACATTGTTCAGCGATTTGGCCTCGAGGTCGGGGATGATGCGGAATTCCTCTACGTCCGTATTATTCAACATGAGCGAGGTGTTGATGCCCTGATCAGGCTTTCCGCTCATATCGTAGCTCTTCACTTGGAAGAACGTGTTCTGCGACAGCGAGTCAGGCTGGCTGGTCCACGCCAGGACGTTGTGGTTACCCACACGGCGCAACTGCATCATGACGTCGCTCTGATCCACGTCGTGCATCGTGATATTGTTGCCAGCATCAACAGTCATACAGACGTTCTCGTTCTTCGTACCGTCGGCCTTGCGGACGATGACGAATGCCGTCGTGCCGTCGTAGGTGACACGATAGTCCTTCAGCATGCAGGTCTCGCCGACAGCCATCAGCGGCACAGGTGCAGACCACGTCTCGTTGCCGTCGAAGCGCGACATCATCAGCTGACCGGTCATCACGAGGTCGGCAATGTCTGTGGTGTCTTTCTCTGTCACCCAGCTACCCTTGTCGAGGAGTCCTTCCTGCCAGACGGCCACACCTGTTCCGTTGTCGGCCAGAGCCACACGGGGACGATAGGATGTGGTATTCGGAGAACTGTAGACGGGTTTGGGTCTGTACCACTTTGTGCCAGTCTTCTTCTTGGTGTAATAGAGGCCATAGACACAGCTGGCACGCTTGACGGTCTCGTCGAGATGCAGGCTGTCTTCCAGGTCCTCCTGGGCAATTTTTCCTTCCGCCTGCTCCAGCACCACGAGGTCGGTGCCAGGAATGGAAGCAGCGTCGTAGTCGGTGCATCCTCCCTGGTTGTAGTCGGACAGATAGATGGCCGAACCCGATGATGCCACATTTACGCGATAGTCGTTGGGGTTTTCGTAGCTTTCCTGATAGATGATGCTGTCGCCTCCCGAAACGAATTTCACGGGCTGGTCATAGTCAACGTAGTCGATGACGAACATGCCCGGCAGTTCCGTGTTGGCTCTGCGCATGGCTCTGAACATGGCTTTGCTGGCAGGCTTTCTCGGGTCGTCAAGGTCGCTCAGGAAGTAGGTGAAGTACGGGTCGTACGGATTCTTGAAGCTCTTCGGCTTGATGAGTATTTGCTCTGAGTTCAGGCGACCGAAATTGCATTCTCCATGCTTACTCCATCCTAAGAACTTCACCTTGTAGTAGAGTCCGGCACCGGCATACCAGCTATAGGCACTGCCGGAGAAGCCGTTGCGGCCGTCCGTGCGGCTGCCTCCCGCCCATTTGAAATTGATGCCGGCACCCGCATTAAAACCAGCTTCGGCACCTGCTGCAATAACGTCAATCTTGGCCTTAACCTTAAAGTTGACGAACGCCTGTCCTGAGAATCTGCCGCCCATGATATGGCTCCTCAGCGGATGCAAAGACCCTTTAAGGTTGTGGAACCCGTAAAGACCTGCCGACACGTTGACCATGGCTCCGGCGTTAACACTCATAGAAAGACCGAAGAAATCCCTGAAGGCTTTCGTTATCTTGTTGCTGCCGAGCCAATTTGCCGCTTTGGTAGCCCAGGATTTTTCGCCGGTTTCTTTGTTTTCGGGACATACATTTCCCAAGAAATTCATGGCGTCGACATTGCATGTAAATCCGAAACTGGCAGCTCCGCGAATGCTTGCCTCATCCCAATATTCCCAACCCAAATAATACTGTGCCCAATCAGACAGATTGGTTGTTGCAAACAAGGACAAAGGCAAGCCAATTTGGCCGTAAACCTCAGCATAGGCACCGACTGTGCAACTCTTGGAAAGCGTAGCAGTAGGATCCTTCTCTTTTTTATTTTGGGGCTCATAGCCTAAGAACTCGGCTATCGGGGTAGCGTCAGTGTTTTCATATCCTACTTCCTCGTAAGTGGACGAAGTCAACGTAAACGACTGCGGCGCCTTATCTGGTGCATCAGGATCTTTGGCTTTTGAGCAAAAGTCTTTTTCAGCACCGATACCGTATGCACAGGACATGCTGACTTTCTTAGCCTTGAAAAGATCTACCGAAAGGCCCCAACGTACGTAGAACGGTGGCGTCAGTGGGATTTTCAAATTCAAATTCATGCCTGCAGCAGGAGCCTTTTCTGTTACCCATTCCTTGCCTTTCTTTCCCGCATCTTTTCCGTCCAAACGGTCGTCTCTGGCATTATCCATCTGCCTCTTCATGTCCTCGGTATCGAGGAAGACATTGGCGAGAATAGGCAACTGACGTACCTCCGTACCGTCGAAAGCCACAGCGGGACGTCCCGATGTGTTGATGTCCAAATACCCGCACAGGTTGAAACGCGTGCTCCAGTAGCTGTAGTCGAACAAGGGGCTGTAGATTACCCTTGAGTTACCCTTCAGGTTGTCGGACAGGATTTTGTTATCCTCGCCGTTATCGACTTTTTTCAGCGAGACGACGCTGGTGTGCGGCACGTTATTCGGTGAAACGATGGCCACATCCATCTCCGCATAATTGTCGTACTCCATGCCTCTCGCTATCTTGGCGGTGTCCTTGTGCGAGGCATATTCGTCGTAAAAGACGGTCTCCGTCAGCGGTGTCGGGAAGATGTCACTCTCCTGAATGTCACAGATATACTTGCCGCCACGAAGGTCGATGGTCGGTGTCAGCGTAGAGAGTATCGCGGTGGTTACCGTAGGCGACGTGATGGGTGCAGCAATCGGTTCCAGGTAGATGTCAACCTCTTCCGACTCGCCGCTGATGATGCCTGTAATATGGTCGTAGGAACCAGGATACATACAGAGCTTGGGCAGGAAGCCGTCGCTATAGCACTCGATGGTGGCGGGCTCGCCGTCGGTCAACACATACAGGCGGTCGGTTTTGGGGTCTTTGCCCCACGTCAGCAGGTTGTCGCCCACAGGGTTGTTGTCGAAGTCGGCCCGCACGGCGTGCATGGTCAGACCCTCTGTCTTCGTCGAGCGAACTTTGTCCAAATAGAGGTTCACCCACAGCGTATCGTGATGGGAAAACAGGCGCGAGTCCAGATAGGTGGGGTTCGGCGCGTCCAGCCGCTTGTGCTGGGGGAAGCCCATCGTCGGACCCGTCATCACCATCACGCTGTTGTCGTTGACGTGTGTCACGGCATCCACAGCCCACCATTCGGGTCTCAGCTTGATGCGCTTGAAATTGTCACAGCGCATATAAGCCTCCACGAGGTTACCCTTGTCGTAGGTGTAGAAGGTGTATAGCTTGTCGGTCACCATGTTCGGTATATAAGTGGTGTCGCTCAGCTCCGTAGCCCTGTCGTAGTAGATGAGCTGCAGGTCGTAGTTGCCCGGCACGATGCGGCTCTTATCGAGCATCACCGTACGCAGCGACAAAGAACCGTAGCTGTGGCTGTTGAAGGTATAGGTCTTCGCCATCTCCTCGCCTTCGTCCCGTGGCCATATCTTTACTTCCAGCTGGTTTTTGCCGATGGGCGGCATGATGTAGACGTAGTCATCTACGGCATACAGCTTCGACGAATTCTGTGAAGGGTCATCATTACTTTTTTTCATCGTTACGCGCACGTAGAAAGGCCGGTGACTCTGAGCCTTGTCCAGACGCAGCACGATGTACTGGTTGTCGCGGGCCTGGTAAATCTGGTTGTAGAAGCCCAGCGTGTCCTTGGGTGCCGGGTCGTAGAACAGCGTCTCGAGGGCATCCATCTCCTCGCGGTTGTCCTGGATGGCGTGATCAATCACCTGCCACTGAAACTGGCTGATGTCGGTCCAGGAGTCCAGCTGCCCCAGATTCACGGCTCGCTCTACGGTGAAATCGTCTGCCCAGACAGTTCCGCTGATAAGGAACATGAATAGGGTAGTCAGTGCTTGTAGTAGTAATCGTTTCATAGGTCTTTTATTTTGCAGTATAGTTGTGCGATATTAACATGTTTTTGGGGTCAAGCGCCTCGTCAAGTTTCTCCTGAGTCATGAGTCCTTTCTCAAGTACGATGTCGTAAACAGAACGGTTGGTCTCAAGGGCTTCTTTGGCCACCTTTGTAGAAGTCTTGTAGCCGATGTAGGGATTGAGGGCGGTGACGATGCCGATAGAGTTCTTCACCATCTCCATGCAACGCTCCTTATTCACGGTGATGCCCAGTATGCACTCCTCGGTAAGAGTTTGTATAGCGCACTTCAGCCATATCAGACTCTCGAACAACGACACTGTGATGATAGGCTCCATGACATTGAGCTGCAACTGGCCCGCCTCGGCGGCAAAGCTGACAGTGGTATCGTTGCCGATGACCTTGAAGCAAACCTGATTGACCACCTCGGGGATGACCGGGTTCACCTTGCCTGGCATGATGCTGGAGCCAGGAGCCTTCGGTGGCAGGTTGATTTCGTTCAGTCCACAGCGTGGTCCGGAAGCCATCAGGCGCAGGTCGTTACAAATCTTTGAGAGTTTGACAGCCAGACGCTTCAAGGCTGACGAATAACTGACGTAAGCCCCCGTGTCGGGCGTAGCCTCTACCAAGTCGGCGGCAGAGACAAAGGCTTCGCCTGTGAGTTTCGAGAGGTTGGCAGCACACAGCTTGGCGAAGCCCGGCACGGCATTCAAGCCCGTACCGATGGCTGTTCCGCCCATATTGATTTCGAGCAGCAGTTTCACGTTGCGCTCCAGATTCAGGATTTCTTCCTCCAGATTGTTGGCATAGGCGTTGAACTCCTGTCCGCTGGTCATGGGCACGGCATCTTGTAACTGTGTGCGTCCCATCTTGATGCAGTCCTTAAACTCGTCACCCTTATAGCGGAAGGCACTGATGAGTCCGGTCAGGGCAGCCACCAGTTTCTTGTTCATGCGGATGAGTGCCAGGCGGATAGTAGTAGGATAGACATCGTTGGTCGATTGCCCGCAGTTGCAGTGATCGTTGGGCAGACAGTACTGGTAGTCACCTTTCTCGTGCCCCATAATCTCAAGGGCGCGGTTGGCAATCACCTCGTTGGCATTCATATTGACCGAGGTACCTGCACCGCCTTGCACCATGTCAATGGGGAAATGCTCGTGCCACTTGCCGTCAATGATTTCTCGGCAGGCCTGACTGATAGCTTCTGCTATCTCGTTGTTGATAACACCCAGGGTGTGATTGGTTTGTACTGCTGCCAGCTTCACGTAGGCAATGGCAATAATGAAGTCGTGGTACATCGACATCGTCTTGCGCGAGATGTGATAGTTGTTGATGCCACGCTGGGTCTGTACACCATAAAGGGCATCGGCAGGGACTTTGAGTTCTCCTAAGAGGTCGGATTCTATTCGGAATTTCTGTTCTGTCATAGTTGTATGTTTTTAGTTACAAATTTAGATTCTATGTGCAAAGTTACGAAATTAAGCGCAATAGTCCCTTATTATTCTACAGGCATTTTTGCACACGGAGCAGGCATTTTTGCGCACGGAGCAGGCATTTTTGCACCGATGCCGATGGAATGGCACTTTTTGGTGATGTACCCAACCTGAAAAATATGTCTACACCTTGCTGCCTCAGGGGCGTTTCCTCAGCAACTTTGGGGGAAAAGTAATCAGCCAGTTGAGAAAAATAATGTTATTTATGCAATTTTAAGTGCTTGCCTGGCCTATAATTGGAATGTTTTCCTTATATTTGCACCGGTTTAGCATTTTGAACGATGGAAATATCAAGCGAAAAGCGTAAGAAAGCAAGTGGCTCCAGCAACCCGCTGCTGGCCACACTCAAGGAACAGAAAGAGATGGGGCTAAAGGGCAGCATCTACCACAGGACCCAGATAGACCTGACCTACAACTCCAACCATATAGAGGGCAGCAGGCTGACACACGACCAGACGCGCTACATCTTTGAGACGAACACCATCGGAGTGGCAGACGAGGCTATCAACGTGGATGACATCGTGGAGACGGTCAACCATTTCCGCTGCATCGACTACATCATCGACCATGCGGAGGACAGACTCTCAGAAAGCTTCATCAAGCAACTGCACCTGTTGCTGAAAACGGGAACCTCGGACAGCAGGAGAGACTGGTTTGCCGTCGGCGACTACAAACGGCTGCCTAACGAGGTGGGTGGTATGGACACTTGTCCGCCCAAGGAAGTGCACCAGCAGATGAAGACGTTGCTGTCAGACTACAATGCCTCGGGGCGTAAGACGCTGGATGACATCTTGGACTTTCATGTGCAGCTGGAGCGGATTCACCCGTTTCAGGATGGCAACGGACGTGTGGGCCGCCTGGTTATGTTCAAGGAGTGTCTGGTCAACGATATCGTACCGTTCATCATCACCGACGAGCTGAAGATGTTTTACTACAGAGGCTTGCACGAATGGGGCCACGTCAACGGGTATCTGACGGACACCTGCCTCACGGCACAAGATATGTATAAAGAGGTGTTGGCCAAGTTCGAAGTATAGCTATAATTTGTATAGTAATCGAAAAAAGAAAGAAAAAAAGTTGGAAGTATCAATAAAAAAAGTACCTTTGTTCTTTTGGGCCATTGTGCTGTTGGCTGCCGCCTGTGGGGACCCGGCGAAAAGACAGGTCAAGACAGACGGAGCACTGAGCGACAGCACGACACAAGAGATTGAGAAGATAGCAGAGACGGACACCACTCGGGCCTTCCACATGCTGGACTCGCTCTACGAGAGGGGTGAACTGGCAGAGCACACCTATTATTATACCCGTGCACGCATCTATCAAGGAACCGTCGACCGTCTGCTGGCTGTCGGCGAGGTGCGCCGCGCCTACGAGACACCCTATGTACAACAGCATGACACCATCCGTGCACATGTGCTGCAATGGATGACGCGCCTGATGCTGCCCCTCGGCAACCATGAGGAGTGTATCAAGCAGGCCATCGAAGGCATCCAACTGGTACGGAAGCTGGACAATCCCATTATGGAGGCCGACTTCATGATGCTCATCGGCATGAGCTACTATGACATGGGCGACAAGCCGCAAGCCTGGGCGAAGATGAACGAGGCTATGGAGCAGGTCAAGACGTTAGGGGGCAAAGAGCTGAAAAGTGCCGAGCGCACAAAACTGGCCATGATGGCACTGACGGTAGCGACAGCCCACGTCAACGACCAACAGATGGAGGAAGGTATTGCGTCGTGCCGTACTACGCTTGGTGTTTTAGATACTCTCCATACTGGCAATGCCGACATGTTGCGCGGCCAGGCTTACGCGATGATGGCAGGGGCTTTTGCAAAATTGTCTCTAAGAGACAGTGCCGACCGATACGCTCACATCTATTGGCAGACGCCCTACGGACAGCAAAACAAAGGACAACGTCTGAAGACTTACTTCAAGTTCAGCGGCAGGTATGCCGAGGGACTACGGGTGACAGAAGACTACTTGTTGCGTTGCCGTCAACAGGCTGATACCATCAACCGTCAATATGTGAGTCTGTTGCACGAGGCAGAGGACTACAATGTGGCTATGGGCCGTCATCAACAGGCTTACAATCTCAGCAGACGTGCAGCAATAGTGACCGACTCGCTGCATGCCCGTGATATGCATCAGAAAGCGATGGAATATGCCGAGCAGTTTGAGTCGCAGGAGAAGGACCACGAGATAGCCCTGCAGCAACGCCGTATCATCATGCTTTGGGTGGTGGTGGCATTTGCACTTGTCGTGCTGGCTATCCTCGTATTCTTCATGCGCCGCATTTATGGGAAGAACCGTGACCTGCAGAACGTCATCAGCTCATTGGAGCAGAAACAGAAGCTGTTAGAGCGTATCAAACCGTCTGCCGCCATGCAGTCTCAAAATGCTGAGACTGACGATCTTCAGGAATTCCTGGAGATGGAACGCATCATCGACGAACAGAAGATGTTCCTGAATCCGAAGGCAAGTATCGATATGGTGATGGAACAGGCAGGATTCGGTAGGCGTAGGTCAACGCAACTGATTCAGCAATTCGCCAGCACCAATACGCGTGTGGATTATATGAACCAGAAACGAGTAGAGTATGCTGCTCATCTGCTCGTGTCAGCGCCGTTGATGTCTACGAAAGAGATAAGGGAGTCTTCCGGTTTCTATGAGGATAGCACGTTCCGCCGTAACTTCAAGAAATACTACGGTGTCACTCCTGCCGCTTACCGTACCTTGCATCTATGATTTGGTCTGTAGTTTCTCCATGCGGCGGCGGGCTTCGTAGGCGTCGGGGTATAGTTGCAGGGCCTTCTGGTAGTTGCGGATGGCTGCTTCCGTCATCTGCTCTTGTTCGCACTCCTTACCTAAGAGGACGTATTCGGCGGCCAGGCGTTTCAGCAGGTCGTCGCGGCGCCGCAGCTCTTGTTCCAGCGTGTCGATATGTTGCTGCTGGCTGCTGATGACTGCCAGCTTACGACGGATGTAACGCTGTACGTGAGGTTTCTCGATGTCGTAGCGTGAATGGATGGCCAGGAAGAAGTTCTTCAGGAAGGCGTCGAAGTCGCGACGGTCGAAGGCTGCCACGGCATCGTGGTATTCACGGTCGGCCTTGCTCTCGCTGAGGGCCTGGTGCATCAGCTGACCGTCGTTGTAGCGGCGGGCGAAGGCGGTTACCTCTGGTCGTACGAAGATGTCGCTGCGGCGTATAGGCTCCTCGAGCGTCATGCCCTGCAGCGAGGTGCAGCGCGAGAGTGCGACGTAGGTCTGGCCTCCGGCAAAGGCCCCTCCGCCCGAGAAGTCGATCTTGACCTGGCGGAAGGTCAGTCCCTGGCTTTTGTGTACTGTGATGGCCCATGCCAGACGCAGGGGAAACTGGATGAAGGTGCCGAGCTGCTGCTCGACGATTTTCTGTTCTTGTTCGTCGAAGGTGTAGCGCATGTTCTCCCATACCTCTTCGCCGACGTCGTATTCCTCGCCGTCTTCGTCGCAGACGGTGATGAGCCCCTCCTCGACATCGATGGCGGTGACCACGCCTATGGTGCCGTTGACCCACCGCTTCTCCTTGTCGTTGCGCGTAAAGATGACCTGTGCGCCGGGCTTTACCTCCAGCTCCATGGGTGCGGGAAGCGACGTCAGCGGAAACTCGCCGCGGATGGTGCCGCGGAAGGTGGTGGCTGTGCCGTCAAGGGCTGACAGCTGTTGCTCGTTAATCCAGTCTACCGTGTCGCGGCGTGTGGCAAGGGTAATCTGCAGGGCGTTGTCGGTATGGGGGCGTGGCGTTGTCTGGCTGGAGGCTACGCGGCTGTTGATGGCCGCTAGGTCCTGGTCGGTGGCCTGGTTCTGGCGGATGCGGTCGAGCAGGGCGATGAACTGGGCATCGTTCTGCCGGTACACCTTACGCAGCTCGATGCTGACCAGCTGCATCTGCTGCCACACCTTAGCATCGAAGAAATAGGCCGAGGGGTAGAAGGGCTGCATCAGTCGCCATTCGTCTTCCTTGATGACGGGTTCGAGCTGGAAGATGTCGCCCACGAGCAGCAGCTGCTTGCCCCCGAAGGGCTCGCGCATGTTTCGGCAGTAGATGCGGAGCACCTTGTCAATGAAGTCTATGATGTCGGAGCGTACCATGGAAATCTCGTCGATGATGATAAGCTCCAGCTCGCGCAGCAGCTTCAGGGTGGCTCCGCTGTACTTCAGCGTCTTGCGTATGTTGCGGGCATTGTAGCGCGAGTCGTTGGGCAGCAGGGGGTGGAAGGGCAGCTTAAAGAAGGAGTGCAGGGTCTGGCCACCGGCGTTGATGGCGGCAATGCCGGTCGGGGCCAGGATGACATACTTCTTCTTCGTGTGCTGGGCTACGTATCTCAGGAAAGTAGACTTTCCCGTGCCCGCCTTTCCGGTGAGGAAAAGCGAGCGGCGGGTGTACTGTATAATCTGGAGTGCCTGTTGCCACTCCCGATTGTCAAGGTCTAACTGTTCGGCCTGGATGTTCACGTAGCTTCTTTAGGGTGAGTCTGTTGGGGCTGCCGGCGTGAGCGTCAGCGTCAGTCAAGAGGGTCCTTAGGCTCGGTGGCTGCCTGTGGGTCGGCAGGCTGCGGATGCTTGTCGGCCTCGTCCTTGTGCTCCTTAGGCTTCGCCACGGCGTTGCCGTACTCGTCGAGCACCATTTCGAGCTCTGGCTCGACAGCCAGGCTGTCGACGGCCACCGAGTCGGTGTCGCGGCGTTCATAATAGCTGGCGCAGGTGTACTCCTCGGGGCGCACCACATCGCTCTTGGGCTTGTCGAACTTGGCGTGATACTGCTTGAAGGCAGGGTCGCCCAGCACAGACTCGAAGAAGTAGCCGCAGATGGGCAGTGCCGTGCGCGAGCCCTGGCCGAGGGCTCCTGTGCGGAAGTGTATGCTGCGGTATTCGCCGCCGACCCATGCACCGGCCACCAGTCGTGGGCTGACGCCAACGAACCAGGCGTCGGAATGGTTGTTCGACGTGCCTGTCTTGCCGCCGAACTCAGTGTCGGGATACTTGCCTACGTAGCCCCAAAGGCTCATGCTGGTACCTCCTGGCTCGCGCAGACCACCCATGAGGAGCTGCTGTGCCAGGAAGGCCGAACGGTAGGGAATGACCTGGCGCTCTTCTGTCGGGGCCACATATATCTCGTTGCCGTCGCGGTCCAGGATGCGGGTGACGAGCACGGGGTCGTGCATCTTTCCGTTGTTGGCCACCGTGGCGTAGCCGTTGACCAGTTCAAGCAGGTTGACGTCGCTGGAACCCAGCGTGAGCGACGGCGTGGCATCAAGGTGTGAGCGGATGCCCATGGCGTGGGCGGTGCTTACGATACGGTCTATGCCTACTTCCTGACCCAGCTTCACGGCGACGCTGTTGATGCTTTGTGCGAAGGCGGCCTTCAGGGGCATGGAGTCGCCAGTGAAGTAGCCGTTGGCGTTGGTAGGAGCCCATGTCACCTCTTTCCCCTTGTCATAGACTTTCATTGAGAAATAGGAGTCGACGCGGCGGTCGCAGGGGGTAAGTCCCTGGTTCATGGCCTCGGTGTAGACAAAGAGCTTGAAGGTGGAGCCGGGCTGGCGCATGGCCGTCACCTTGTCGTACTTCCATGTGCGGAAGTCGATGTCGCCCACCCAGGCCTTCACATGGCCGGTCTGAGGCTCGATGGACACGAAGCCGCAGTGCATGAAGTGCTCCATGTAGCGGATGCTGTCAAGGGTGGATATCTCTTTCTCGATGATGCCTTGCTCGTAGTCAAAGAGCTTTACCTTGTGCGGAAGGTTCAGATAGTAGTCTATGGAGTCCTGGTTGCCATTGTATTTCTGTGACAGGTACTTGTAGCCGGGGGTCTTCTTGGCCAGGTCCTCGATGAAGTGGGGTATCTCCTGATGGTGCTCGTCCTGCCAGGGGTTGGTGTTGCCCCAGTGGGAGTTGAAGTTGCGCTGTACCTGACGCATCTGCTTTTTGGCGGCTTGTTCGGCATAGCGTTGCATGCGGGTGTCGATGGTGGTATATATCTTCAGGCCGTCCTTGTAGAGGTCGATGCCGTTTTCGTCGCACCATTCGCGCAAATAGTTCTTCACGGCCTCGCGGAAGTACTGGGCCTGGCCGTCGTAGTTGTTCTCGACGTTATAGTCCAGCTGGATGGGCTTGGCTGTCAGCGAGTCGTACTGCGACTGTGTCAGGTCCTTATGCTTCAGCATGGTGCCCAGTACCACGTTGCGCCGGGCCAGCGAGTTCTTGGGGTTGATGCGTGGGTTGTAGTAGGTGGTGGCCTTCAGCAGTCCGACAAGTATGGCGGCCTGGTCGGCGGTAAGCTGCTGGGGCGTGGTGCCGAAGTAGGTCTTGGCTGCCGTCTTGATACCGAAGGCGTTGGAGCCAAAGTCGACGGTATTGGCATACATGGTGAGGATGGACTTCTTGTCGAAGAACATCTCAATCTTGACGGCGGTAATCCACTCCTTGCTCTTCATAATGAGCAACTTCAGGCCGGGAATGTTGCCAAGCAGACCTGTAGAGTATTCGGTTCGTACGCGGAACATGTTCTTCACTAGCTGCTGGGTGATGGTGGATGCACCACGGGCGTCGTGGTGTACGACGTAGTCCTTCAGGGCAGCGAAAACACCATGGAAGTCGATGCCGAAGTGATGGTAGAAGCGTTCGTCCTCGGTATCGATGAGTGCGCGCCAAAAGACGGGGTTAACTTCTTCATAGTCAACGGGTGTGCGGTTCTCGCTGAAGTATTTTCCTATAATCTGTCCGTCGGCACTGTACAGCTCGGAGGCCTGAATGGTCTTTGGGTGCATGATGGCACTCATGGACGGCGACTTGCCGAAGAGCCATAGGAAGTTGATATCTACCATGACGAGGTAGAGCAGGAAGGCAACGATGAATGTGACGAAGCCACTGACAGCCTTGACGTACCATGGACGGCCTTGGTATAGCGACTTGTACCACTGCCAGAAGCGGCGTGGGGCCTGAACAATCTTTTTGACGTACTTATTCATATTGTTGAGAGGTATTTTAGTATTTCTTCTTTTTGGTCAGGGTGGAACCAGCGTATAAGCGGGTCGCGCTTGAACCATGTGAGCTGTTTGCGGGCGTAGCGCCGGGTGTTGCCCTTGATGCGCTCTACGGCCTCTGCCAGAGACCAGCGGCCGTCAAGGTAGTCGAAGAGCTCCTTGTAGCCTACGGTGTTTAGCGCATTCAGGTGGCGTTGTGTGTAAAGGGCGGTGGCTTCTTCGAGCATGCCGCTGTCCATCATCTGGTCGACGCGCTGGTTTATCCTGTCGTATAGCTCCTCACGGTCGCGGTTCAGTCCTATCTTTATGATATGAAAGGGACGTGGCTTGCGCTGTTGTGTGCGGAAGGATGTGTATGTACGTCCCGTCTGGTAGCATATCTCAAGGGCGTGTATGACGCGGCGGTAGTTTTGGCGGTCGACGATGGCATAGTGTTCAGGGTCAAGACGGCGCAGGTCTTCGCAGAGCGCCTCAAGACCTTCTTCCTGATAGCGTCGCTTCATCTCCTGCCGGATGTCGTCGCGGATGGTAGGGATGTCGTCAATGCCGTTGCAGACAGCGTCGATGTACATCATGCTGCCACCTGACAACAGTCGGTAGGAAGAAGGCAGGCTGGCAAGGTCGGGCGACTGGAGCAGTTGCAGGACCTCTTGTTCGTACATGGAGGCGTTGTAGTAGTCTCCGATGTGTTTGGTACCTACAAAGTAGTGACGGGCCAGTTGCTGCTGCTCGGCTGTGGGCGAGGCGGTGCCTATTCGTAATTCCCGGTATATCTGCCTGGAGTCGGCATTGATGACGGGGATGCCGAAGTGACGTGCCAGCTCGATGGTAAGAGCCGTCTTGCCTACGGCCGTGGGGCCAGTGATGACTATGAGCGTGTCCACGCTGTACTTTTTGTCAGGTTGTCGTCTGTTATCCTATCGGATGACGCCTCGCTTGGAGTTCTCGATGAACGAGCAGATGTAGTTGACTTCCTTCGAGTCGGGGTACTTGGCACGTGCCTCGGCGGTTCCGTCCTTCAGGACACCATGGGCATAGATGATGCGGTAGGCGTCGTGTATGGCATCGATGACGTCGTTGGGGAATCCTCTGCGGCGCAGTCCGATGAGGTTCACTCCGGCATAGCGTACGGGCTCCTTGCCGGCAATGACGTATGGAGGAATATCCTGTGAGGTGCGTGAGCCTCCTTGGAACATGATGTAGCTGCCCACTCGGCAGAACTGATGGAACAGGCAGGTAGCCGAGATGATGGCGTAGTCTTCTACGACAACTTCACCGGCAAACTTGGTAGAGTTGCCTATGATGCAGCCGTTACCTATTTCGCAGTCGTGGGCGACATGCATGTTCTCCATCAAGAGATTGCCGTTGCCTACTACTGTCTTTCCTTTCGATGCGGTGCCGCGGCTGATGGTGACGTTCTCGCGAATACTGTTGTTGTCGCCGATTTCGCATGTGGTCTCCTCGCCCTGGAACTTCAAATCCTGGGGCTTGGTGGAGATGCTGGCTCCGGGGAAGAACTCGTTGCCGTTGCCGATGCGGGCTCCATAGTGTATGGTGACGCTGTTCAGGAACTTGTTGTTGTCGCCGATGACTACATTCTTGTCGATTACACAAAAGGGACCTATGACGTTGTTGTCGCCCAGTATGGCTTCGGGGTCTACTACTGCCAGGGGGGATATCTGATTTGCCATTTTTGTTGCTTTCTGTTTAAGTGATTCGGGCTTACTTGTTCTTTACGATTTGAGCTGTGAACGTAGCTTCGGCTACTACATGGTCGCCAACGAAGATATAGCCTTTCATTGACGAGATGCCGTGGCGCACGGGAGCCAGCAGGTCAACCTTGAAGATGAGCGTGTCGCCGGGCACTACTTTCTGACGGAACTTGACGTCGTCAATCTTCATAAAGTAGGTAGACCAGCGCTCTGGTTCCTCGAGCGTGTTAAGTACTAACAGACCGCCACATTGTGCCATGGCCTCTATCTGCAGCACCCCGGGCATGACGGGCTCCTCAGGGAAGTGGCCTTGGAAGAAGGGCTCGTTGGCGGTGATATTCTTGATGCCGACGATGGTGTTGGCACCGAGTGAGATGACCTTGTCTACCAGCTGCATGGGGTAGCGGTGGGGGAGCAACTCGCGAATCTTCTTGACGTCCATGACGGGCTCTTCGTTGGGGTCGTAGATAGGGGCCTGAATCTCGTGCTTGCGAATCTCCTTGCGCATCAGTCGGGCAAACTTGTTGTTGATGGTGTGTCCGGGACGTGTGGCAATGATGCGACCCTTGATAGGCTTGCCGATGAGTGCCATGTCGCCAATGATGTCGAGCAGCTTGTGACGCGTGCACTCGTTCTCCCATTGCAGAGGCTTGTGCTGTATGTAGCCCAAGTCGGTGGCATCGCGGTGCTCTACCTTTAGCATGTCGGCCAGCATGTCGAGGCGTTCCTGGGTTATCTGGCGCTCGTAGATGACGATGGCGTTGTCTAAATCGCCGCCTTTGATGAGGTTGGCCTGCAGCAAGGGCTCTATGTCGCGTACGAAGACGAAGGTACGTGCAGAGGCTATCTCCTTGGGGTAGTCCAACGGGTTGTCGAGTGAAGCAAACTGCGAGTTGATGAACTTCGATTCGAACGAGCACATGGCCGTTATGGAGAAGTCCTCGTCAGGCAGGATGGTGATGCTCGAACCCGTAGCCTCGTCCTTGACTTCTATCTTCTTGCGGATGACGTACCAGTCCTTGGGCGCATTCTGTTCCTCAATGCCTACCTCGTTGATTTTATCGACATAGTGGATGGCTGAGCCGTCGAGGATGGGAAATTCGGGGCCGTTGACCTGCATCAGACAGTTGTCGATGCCCATGGCGTAGAGAGCCGACAGACCGTGCTCTACCGTTGAGACGCGGATGTCGCCCTTGCCAAGTACAGTACCACGCTGGGTGTCGACGACGTTTTCAGCGATGGCATCGATGATGGGTTCGCCCTCCAGGTCGATGCGCTGAATCTTGTAGCCGGTATTCTCAGGAGCTGGATTAAAAGTCACCGTCAGGTTGAGACCTGTATGCAGCCCTTTACCAAATAAGGAGAAGCTGCCTTTCAGTGTTTTCTGTTTCATGCTATTTTTGTTTTTTCTTGAGTTCGTCCAATTCTTTACACAGGGCGCTTATTTCCTTGTACATGTCGGGCAGGCGGCGGTAAAGAGCCTTGGCCTTGAAAAAGTCTTTAGGGTTCATGGCGGGCGAGCCTATGAGTGTCTCGCCGTTGCCCTTGGTGTTATTGATGACTCCGCATTGAGCACCTACGTTGGTCTTGTCGGCTACGTGTATGTGTCCGGAGAATCCGGCTTGTCCGCCCACCATGCACCAGGATCCTATCTTGGTGGAGCCGGCCATGCCTACCTGGGCTGACATGACGGTGTTCGCTCCGATTTCGCAGTTGTGGGCCACCTGTATGAGGTTGTCCAGTTTTACCCCCTGGTGAATAATGGTCTGTCCCATCGTGGAACGGTCGACGCAGGTGTTGGCACCTATCTCTACATTATCCTCGATGATAACGATACCTAACTGAGGTATCTTCTCATAGCCTTCAGAGTTGGGGGCGAAACCGAAACCATCGGCTCCGATAACGGCACCGGCATGTATGGTAACATTCTTGCCAATACGGCAGCCGTCATAGATGGTTACATTGGGATAGATGCGACAGCCGTCGCCTATGGTAACACCTTCGCCTATGTATGTAAACGGCCCGATGTAGACGTCGTTGCCTATCTGTGCCGTCGGCGACACAAAGGCCAGTGCATCGACGCCAGTCTTCTTAGGCTGTGACTGTGCGTAAAGCTGCATCAGCTTGGCTACGCACTCATAGGCATTGGGTACACGGATGAGCGTGGCGCTGACTGGATGCTCCAGCTCCAGGTCGTCGTTCACCAGGACTATACTGGCTTTGGTGTCATAGATGTATTGTGTGTATTTGGGGTTTGAAAGAAACGTGATGGCTCCTTCCTTGCCTTCTTCTATTTTCGCAAATGTGTGGACGGTGGTCTGTTCATTGCCTTCCACCCGACCGCCAATAAAGTCGGCTATTTGTTTGGCTGTAAACTCCATAATATTTAGTTGTAAGTTTTAAAAACGTTGCAAAGGTACTAAAATATATTTAAATACGTTGATAACACAGGTAATATTTACGTATTTTTTTAGATAAGAGTTGCACATTTAAGATTTCTGAAGCTTCTGAGATGTCCCTAACGGTGCCGTCTTTGTAAAGTATTCCGATGGTATCGTCATCGGGGTTGTACATGTCTTTTCCTATCTCGGTAAGCGTCATTAGGTAGTGAGTGTCGCTCAGCGGGATGTTCATCTCGTTGGCTATGCATCGGGCTATTTGGTTCATATATTCGTCGTCGGGACGCGATTCGGTAACCTCTACCTTGAACAAGTGCCGGTCTGTCATGTCGGTGGCCAGCGTGGACAGTATCTTGTCGTCGGCGTGCTTCCAGGCCTTCATGGCGCACCAGATGTCTGAGTCGTCCAGTTCGGCATAGATGCTTAGCGTCTCCTCGTCGAAGGTAACGTCGTTGCGCAGGAAGTAGGAGAGTGCAGGCGAGGCAAAAATGTTATGCCCCTGACGTATCAGGTCACGAGCACGACGCAGCATGTTTACCAATACCTTCTCGTAGCCCACGGCGGTCTTGTGTAAATATACCTGCCAGTACATCAGCCTTCGGGTGGTCAGGTAGTTCTCGATGGAGTATATTCCCTTGGCCTCTACCACAAGGCGATCATCCTTCACGTTCAGCATCTTGATAATGCGTGCGGACCCGATGTTGCCCTCGGTGACGCCAGTGAAGAAAGAGTCGCGCCGCAGATAGTCGAGGCGGTCCATGTCGAGTTGTGAGGAAATGAGTTGGTGGAAGATTTTGTTGGGGTACTCGTCTTTGAAGATGCTGATAGCAAGGGCAAGCAGACCTTCCATCTCTCGATTTATGCGTTCCATCATCATCAGCGAGATGTCTTCGTGAGATATGTTACGGATGAGGGTGTGTTCCAGCACGTGCGAGAAAGGGCCATGTCCTATATCGTGCATGAGTATAGCGGCCTGAACGGCTTCTGCTTCAGAGTCGAAGATATAGACTCCTTTTTCACTGAGCGACTTGACGGCTTCGGTCATTAAGTAGAAGGCTCCCAGCGAGTGCTGAAGTCGGGTGTGGCGTGCACCGGGATAGACCACGGAGGCCAGTCCTAACTGGTTGATGCGGTTAAGGCGCTGAAACAACGGATGCTGCACGATGTCGTACAGCAATCCGCGTTTTATCTTAATGAACCCGAAGACGGGGTCGTTGATAATCTTATATTCGTTCATTGGCTTTCATCGGGTGACATGTCGATGGCTTCAAACTTGAACTCTGTGGCGTTCATGTAGCGCACCTCGTAGCCTTTCTTGTATTTCTTCATCAGCTTTAGATACAGCTTCTCGGCTTTTTTCTTGGAGAGGGCATAGAATACCATGCACACCCTGTTGGGCTGGTTCTGCTTCTCGGCAAGGTGGTTCTTAAGCTGGTACGAGTAGTTGTCGCGTCCCATAAGAAACTTGTTCTTAGTCTCTATCCATGCTCCCTCTATATGCTGTATGTCGGTGACATAGATGACGGAGTCCTTAAATGAAGCCGAAAATCCAAACATGTATACCTGGTTGGTTTTCAGACGTTTGGCTTCTGCAGTCGTAACCGTTAATGTAAGTAGTAGGAGTACGATGTACTTCAGAAATTTCATTGTCCTAAATATGCTTTTAATATTTTATTCTTGGTGTTGTTGCGGAGTCTGCGTATGGCTTTCTCTTTGATTTGTCTGACGCGTTCGCGCGTGAGCCCGAATTTGGTACCTATCTCCTCGAGCGTCATTTCCTGCTGCCCGATGCCATAGAATGCCTTGACGATGTTGCGCTCGCGCTCGTTGAGCGAAAGTAAGGCGTTGGCAATCTCTGAACGCAGCGACTCGAGTACCAGTTGGCGGTCGGCCTGTGGTGCGTTGTCGTTAGGCAATACATCAAGCAGCGAGTTGTCTTCGCCGTCCACAAATGGTGCGTCAACAGAGACGTGACGTCCACCAATTTGCATGGCTTCGTCGACCTTTTCTTCTTCAATGCCTGTCTTGTCGGCTATTTCGTTTATTGATGGGCGGCGCTCGTTCTCTTGTTCGAACTTGCTGAGCATCTGGTTTATCTTATTCATTGACCCTACCTGGTTCAATGGCAGTCTCACGATGCGGCTCTGCTCGGCAATGGCTTGTAGTATACTCTGGCGTATCCACCATACGGCGTAGGAGATGAATTTGAAGCCGCGGGTCTCGTCGAACTTCTCTGCGGCCTTGATAAGTCCCAGATTGCCTTCGTTGATAAGATCGGGAAGGGCAAGTCCCTGATTCTGGTATTGCTTGGCAACGCTAACCACAAAGCGCAGGTTGGCTTTTGTCAATCGTTCCAGAGCTTCCTTGTCGCCCTTGCGAATGCGCTGGGCCAATTCAACCTCTTCATCGGTAGACAAGAGGTCTTCCTTGCCAATTTCTGACAAGTATTTTTCTAAGGCTTCGCTCTCGCGGTTAGTGATTGATCGGGTGATTTTCAGTTGTCTCATGCAATAGTTTTATTGAAAGCCGAATGCAAAAGTAAGGCATTTTTTTGTAATATCCAAAAGAATGCCTTACTTTTTTAACTATTGTCGCAAAAAATGCTTCTCTTTTTTATTCGTTCTGTAGGTAGACGACGAATCCTCCTCGTTTGCCAGTTGGGAATATTCCTTTGATGACGAGCATTTGGTCACCGGCGTCCTTGACAGCCTGCTGCAGGTCGTCGAAACTGCGCATCGGGGTGTCGTTGATGGTCTGTATGATGAAGCCCTTGGGTACGCCAGCGTCCTTCATCTTGCCTCCGTTGACCTTCAGAACCTCCAGTCCGTACGATATCTCGAGTTGCGACTTCTGAGAGTCGGTAATGGGGCGCACGTCAATGCCAAGTACGTCAACGTCAGCATTCTTTACCACCTTCGTGGTGCCTTGCTCGTTCTTCAGCGTCAGCGTGGCGCTCTTTTCCTTTTTGTTGCGGAGGTATTTGATGGTAACCTTGTCACCAGGGCGCTTCTGGGCTATAATGGCCTGCAGTTCGCCAAATTGCTTCACTTTTTGGCCGTCCACATGGGTAATCACGTCGCCCTTCTGCAAACCGGCGTCAGCGGCAGCACCATTGTCTACTACTTTGTCAATATAGATACCCTCCATGGTTCCGAAGTCTTCGACATCCTTGTCCTGATCCTTCATGGCGTCGACGTAGTTTTTCACGTCCATGCCTTGGATGCCTATCATGGCACGCTGGTAAGAGCCGTACTTCTTGAAGTCGTCAACTGCTTTGTTGACGATAGTGGTGGGAATGGCAAATCCATAGCCGATGTTAGAGCCCGTCTGCGAGTATATCATGGCGTTGATGCCGATGAGCTCACCTCGTGTATTGACCAATGCACCGCCCGAGTTACCTTGGTTAATGGCAGCGTCGGTCTGTATCATAGACGATACGCCTTGTCCCATGGAACGTGCCTTGGCCGATACTATGCCAGCCGTCACGGTGTTGTTCAGTCCCAGAGGATTGCCCACGGCCAGAACCCATTCGCCTATCTTCACGTCGTCAGAGTTGGCGATGACGATGGCAGGCAAGTTCTTGGCGTCAATCTTTATAAGCGCCAGGTCGGTGGTCTTGTCGGCTCCGATGATGCGTGCCGAGTATTCCTTCGAATTTTCGTTCAGTGTGACAGTGAGTTCGTCGGCTCCGTCTACCACGTGGTTATTTGTGACGATGTATCCGTCAGAGGAGATGATGACACCCGAGCCTGCTGCGGCACGCTTGGGAGTTTGCACCTGACGCTGGTGCTTACCATTGTTATTGCCCTGGCCACGGCCGAAGAAACCACCGAAAGGATCGCTGAAGAAGTCTTCGAACGGATCGGAGTACTCCACAGTTTGAGTCTTCGAGTTGATGACCGACTTGATATACACCACAGTAGGCAGGGCCTTCTCGGCTGCGTATGTCAGGTCCACGGGTTGTCCTGGTGCTGCGGCGGGGGCAGCCTGAGGGGCAGCTTGTGTCTTGTTGCATGATGCTGTTGAAAATGCCACGAACAGCATCAGCATGCCGGGCATGAGGCTTCTTACAATCTTTTTCATAATTTTCATGTGTTTACTTAGTTAATATTCTTTTTTATATTCTTTATTTTGCATTTTTGGTCTGCCTGTTCTGGTTTTCCGAGTGCAAATATAGGGGCAAAAATTGGAATACTGACAAAGTGTCATGCTTTTTTGTCTTGATTTAACACTTCCATGCCTGCTGTTAACGGCAGTTAGAATTTAACGCGTATAATGTGAAAAAACTGACAAAATTAACTATTTTGCCAGTTTTTAGTTTTGTATACATCACTATGTCTTAGTGGTTATCTTTGTGCGACGTACTTATGTAATGTTTTGCGTACAGCTCCAGCGCCTGCAAAGAGCTCTTTGACATAGTCTTCTATTTGTTCGCCCAGTCCGGCCTGGTAGAGGTCCAATCCGAAGACGTCCTTGCGCGAGTACAGCTGTTTCAGACAGCTGAAGTCCTGGTTTTGTCGGCCTACTTCCAGGGGTGACACTATCTGCTGCAGTTCCTGTAGCATGGGGTCTGGTGAGGGCTCGAAGGGGGTCAGGTCGTCCTTCAGTCCCTTTAGGTAGCGTGCGTATCCGGCCAAAGTGAGGGGAATAAGAACGAGATTCTTCATATCAAGGCCTCGTGCTATGTATTTTTTTATGGTCTCGCCGAAGCGTATGGGCAGTTTCTGGCTGGTGTCCATGGCTATGCGCTGTGGGGCATCGGGCATGAACGGGTTAGGCAGTCGCTTGTTGATGACAGCACCAATGAATTCGTATGGGTTCAGCACGCCAGGGTCGGTCACTACGGGCATAGCCTCCATGTAACCTATCTTCTGTATGAAGGCTCGTAGGTCATCGTCCTGCATCTCGGCCGAGATGAGGGTGTAGCCCAGCATGCAACCGTAGATGCTCATGGCGGTGTGCAAGGGGTTGAGGCAGGTGGTCACCTTCATGGTTTCGACCTTGTCCACGGTCTCGCGGGTGGTGTAGAGTGCGCCGCCCAAATGGAGTGGGGGACGACCGTTGGTGTAGTTGTCTTCTATGACCAGATATTGAACTTCCTCGGCGTTGACGAAAGGTGCTGTGAAGGTGTGGCGCTCGGTTTCAATATAGTTGTTGTCTTCAAAACCGTCCTGCTGTAGGAGTTCTTTGACTTTCTCGTGCGGACGTGGGGTTATTTTGTCTATCATGGACCAGGGGAAGGTCACCTTGGTTTCGTCCTTCAGGTAGCTCAGAAATCCTTCTTCCACCAGTCCGTCCTTCGCCCAGCGTTCGGCGTATGCCATGACGCCCTGTCTTACCTTGTCGCCGTTATGCGAGCAGTTGTCCATCGACTGTATAGTCAGTGGCAGCTGTCCGGCTTGGTAGCGTTCGTAAAGGAGAGCGGTCACTTTGCCTAAGGCGAATACGGGTTTCAGGCCGCGTGCCAGGTCTGCGTCGTTGTAGGAGTAGCCTTTTTCTGTGATGGTGAAGGATATCATCTGCAGGGAGGGCTGTCGGAAGATGTCGACGAGTCGCTGCCAATCCTGGAACTGGTAGTCGGCCTTGAGGGCTTCGGTGACAGAGGCAATAACTTTCTTCTCAATGTTGCCGTCGCTGCGCAGGGCGACGTATAGCGACAGGTTGTCGTAGGGTTGGTAGGCTTTGTCGATGACTTCGAAGTCGAATGTCTCGGCTACGATGACGCCACGGTCGTACTGTCCTGTGTTCAAGGCGTCATTGAGGATAGCTGCAGGGAAGGCTCGGAATATGTTTCCACCGCCAAAGTGTACCCATGTGGGCTCCTTGTAGGTTCTCTCGCGCAGGGCTTTGATGTCAAACTTGGGGAGCTCGTAGCCTTTCTGCTCCCATGCTGCGGCGTTCAACTGGCCGCTAAGAATGTCTTTTAACTTCATAACTTTAGACTGTGAACTATGAATTAATCAAAGAATCCAGGCTGTTTGTAAGGTATGCCAAGTTCGCGGTCGACGGTGGCCAGTATGCCTTGCACTTGTCCAAGGGCGAACATGCGTCCCAGGAGTGTGTAGCCGGCATTGTGGCCGTGTGTCGACTCGTCCATGATGCCTCCTGGCTCGTCTGTGAATGTCATGCCGTGGTCTACGCGCATGGGTAGGGTGGGGTTCTGTTGTTCGAAGATGCGTGCCAGCTCTATGATGTCGGCACGGCCGCCCAGGTGAGAGGCTTCGGTAAAGTCGCCGTTGGGGAAAATGTGGCATGAACGCAGGTGTACGAAGTGGGTGCGTGGTGCAAACTCACGAGCCATCTCAACTACGTTGTTGTAGGCTCCTGCTGACAAGCTGCCGGCGCAGAAGGTCAGCCCATTGTGCGGGTTGGGAACGGCGTTGAGGAACCAGCGTATGTCGTCCTCGGTACGCACAATGCGGGGCAGGCCCAGGATTTCGATGGGTGGGTCGTCGGGGTGTACGCACATGTTCATGTCGCATTCCTCGCAGGTGGGCATGATGGCCTCGAGGAAGTACTTCATGTTTTGGCGTAATTGGTTCTTGTCAATACCCTTGTAAAGCTCCAGGAAGTCGCGGAACTTCTGTATCGGGGCCTCGTCGTTCTCGGAGAAGTTGCCGCTGACAAAGCCTTGTGTCTTGATGATGATGTTCTCTACCAGCTTGTGTTCCTGCTCAGGAGTCATGGTCTTGGCCAGTGCGTCGGCCTCGGCCAGCACGTTGCGGTCTATCTTCTCGCCCTGCTCGTTCTTCATTTCGAAGCGGGCCCACTCTTCGCGCGCACCTTGGCGCTTTAGGATGTAGATGTCGAAGTAGGCAAACTCGCCGTAGTTGAAGTATAGGTTTGTTGAACCGTTGGGGTTAAGGTGAGCCAGGTCTGTACGGGCCCAGTCAAGTACAGGCATGAAGTTATAACAAATTGTATGTATGCCTTCGGCCGACAGGTTGCGCAACGACTCCTTGTAAACCTCTATCTGTTCGTCGCGGTCGGGCCCGCCATATTTGATGGTTTCTACCACGGGCAGCGATTCCACCACGCTCCACCGCATGCCGTATGACTCGATGTACTCGCGCAGCTCACGAATCTTCTCGCGTGTCCAAACCTGTCCCAGGGGCACGTCATGCAGCGCCGTCACGATGCCCTCAACGCCAATCTCACGTAGCATGGCAAGGGTTATCTTGTCCTTCTTGCCAAACCATCTCCATGTTCTTTCCATAGTTGTTTATACCTTATATTAATAATATGTTAGTCGTTCAGATTATTTATCAGCTGCGAAGGTACGCAAAAAAAACGGACTGACCAAACAATCAGTCCACTTTCTTCGGATTTAAGATTCTCCTTGATTCTCCGAGGCTGAAGTCTATGCTTCGGAAGAGTAGTAGTTGTAGCTGACGAGGCCGCCACCGATACTTGCTACGCGGTTGAAGTCCTCATACTGTGCCATTACGAAATTCGCCAGGGTAACGATGCTCATGAGCACCTGCTTTACCATCATTCTTGTCTTTGCCATAATCTTTTTGTTTTTTATTGTTTATACTTTGTTTCTGAATCTCGATGCAAAGTTACGACGCTTTTTGGCTCATTCCAACAAAATAGGCGATTTCCGTCTGAGAAGCATGCGGCGCATATATGTAATTTGCGGCAGGAACGGCAATGCTTGCCATAACTGTCGCAAAAAGCTTGAAGGTGTTGCAAAGTTGTTGCAAACTTATTGAGGCATAACTTTGCAACAGCCAAGCCGAGACTTTCCTCACTGTTTGTCGGGACTTTCATCGGAGCAAAGCAGGACTTTCATCGGAGCAAAGAGAGAGGGTGTATCTTCCTATGTCTTGAATAGTTACTTCAAGACCATATATGTTAATTTTATAAAATTTCTTTGCGACTTAAGGAATATTTATTAATTTTGCACCAATGCAAAAAGTATGTTTTATGAAACAGACAAGAATTTTTCTTATCCTTATTTTGACATTTCTGATGTCAACGGTATGTTTCGCAGATTCCAATCCCATTCCTGCCGAAAGATTACCGCATGCAGCAAAGTCTTTTATCAATAAAGAATTTGCCAATGCCAAGATAGAGTATGCAGAGAGGGACATGGATGGTTATCTCTGCAGATTGGATAATGGCATAGAGATAGAATTCAACCAGAAGGGCGTATGGACGAAGATGGACGGCAGCGTGAGGACCGTACTGCCTGATTCTGTGATTCCCCAGAAGATAAGCCAATATGTAAAGGAGAACTATCCGAATGCTGGGATAACGCAGATAGAGAAAGGTCGCTACGGATACAAAGTGGAGCTATCTAGCAAGTACAATCTGAAGTTTACCCGCCACGGAAAGTTTATAGGAAAGAATCATTAATGCCGAGCCTATAAGGTATCTATATGAAGCAAGAAAGTTTAGAAGACATCCTGAATACTTTCGAGCCCATCTCGCTTGAGCAGATGGGCAGCGTAAAGTTAATGAATCGCACCGATACGAAATTCGTTACCAACCTGGAGAAGCTGAAGCAGCTGCTGAAGATGGCGCGCGACGAATACTACGTGCAGGAGATAGACGGAGTGCGCAACCTGGAGTATGACACCACATACTTCGACACCGGCGACTTCAACATGTACTGCATGCATCAGTGGAAACATACGAACAGACAGAAAATACGTTTCAGGACTTACTGCGTGAGCGGGTTGCAGTTTATGGAGGTGAAGACGAAGAATAACCACAAACGCACTAAGAAACGACGCATCAAGGTGGTAGATATGGACCTGACGGATGAGGAGAAAAGGCTCTTCCTGGGTAAGCACCTGCACTATGACGTAGACAGTCTGCAGCCCGCACTGAACAACCACTTCGCTCGCATCACACTGGTAAACAAAGGGATGACAGAGCGTCTGACCATCGATAGTGGCGTTCACTTCAATAATCTGGTTAGCGGAGAGCAAATGGACATGGACAATCTGGTAATCATTGAACTGAAACGCGACGGACATGTGTTTTCGCCTATACTCAATAAGCTGAGGAAGCTACAGATACATCCACACGGATTCTCAAAATACTGTATAGGCTCCGCACTGACCAACAAGGAATTACCCTTCAACCGTTTCAAGCAAAAGGTGATTGAGGTAAGGAACTTGACAGGATTAGATAACATTAAACAATAAACAATAAAACAACAAGACAACATGGAACAGTTTTTCTCCCCTGAATTTGGCGACGCAATGTTGCGATTTGTAGTCTGTATGCTTGCCAACTGGATTATCGTCCACTTCCTTTATTTCAAGAAAGCTAAGCGTCGTGATTACTACTTTACATTTATGCTCATCTCTATAGCATTGTACTTCCTCGTTTATATGATGATGGGTATGGATCGTGGAAAGGCTACGATGGGCGTTGGTCTCGGTCTGTTTGGCATCTTCTCTATCATGCGTTACCGCACTGATGCAATGCCTGTACGTGAGATGTCATACCTCTTCGTCGTTATCTGTCTGGCTGTAGTTCACTCAATGGCTTCATCACTGGGTGTTGACGAGTTTGGACAGCTTATTGGCACGCCTCTGCACGAGCTTATATGTATAGACATCATCGTCATTATTGCTGTAGCAATATGCGAACGTGTGCTCAAGACGGAAGCTTCAAAGATTGTGCAGTATGACCGCATAGACCTCATCAAGCCTGAGCGCAGAGAGGAACTCATTGCCGATCTGGAACAGCGCCTTGGACTCAAGATTACCAACGTACGTGTAGGCGCTGTAGATTTCCTGCGTGATATGGCTGTCTTGCGCATATATTATGAAGGACCAGATAGCGGCGACGTTAAGGATATGCTGAAAATAAAGAATGGAGAGTATGCTAATGTTTAATAATAGGACAAGACAAACAATGCGGCTAATGGCCGCATTGTTTGTAATACTACAACTATCACTCACCAAAGCTTATGCAGGTGATGATTTCGGCATGTGGGGAACGGTAAATGCCGAAAAAGAACTCAATAGCCGCTGGAGCTTGGGTGCCGAAGTGGAGTATCGTAGTCGTGACAACCTGAAATCTGCCGACCGTTGGAGCTTTGGAGTAGAGGGTAGTTACCAGATTACCCATTGGCTTAAAGCTACAGGGGGATATTGCTTGCTCGACGACCGTCACCACAATGAATACACAAACGGAACAATGTATACCGACTACTGGGGTATACGTCATCGCTTCAACGTGTCGCTTACTGGTTCTGTCAACTGGGGTAAGTTTACTTTCTCGCTTCGCGAACGCTGGCAATACTCATATCGCCCTGAGAAGACTGCTCAACTTCATGAGTCAGGTACAGGTGCTGAAGCTGGCGAGAAAGTGTATGCCGGAAAGGGTAAAAGCGTGTGGCGCAATCGTATTCAGGTAAAGATGAAACTCAGCAGCTTATTCCGTCCATACGTGAATGCGGAATCCTGGGTTACCAAAAGGCTGGAGAAGATAAGATACAATGCTGGTACAGAGTTGAATCTTGACAAGCATCATAGCCTCGATATCAAATATATCTACCAGCACATGTGCGGAGGGGCGGATGACGAACCCGACCGCCATGTGATAGGCATTGGCTATACATATAAGTTTTAAGACATGAGTAAATGGCTGACTGCATTGATTGCCCTGGCGATATGTGCTGTCGTCGGCCTGAGGCTATACCATGAGGGCAAGATGATCCGTGACTCGAAAAATCCGGAAGCAGTGTTCCATGAGCTGAAGAAGACAGCAGAAAGAGGCAACAGGAAAGCTCAATACCGGCTTGCACGCTGTTATGACAAGGGGCATGGGGTAACGGAAAACGACTCACTGGCATTTCAGTGGTACATGAAGGCAGCCAATCAGGGCAGCGGTAAGGCCATGTATCAGGTAGGCAAGTGCTATAAGAACGGCGAAGGTGTCGCACAAGACCTGAATCTTGCCTTCACATGGTTTAGCCGAGCTGCCCAAGACGACAATGCCCACGGACAGTATGCCGTGGGCAAATGCTACCTGAAAGGTATCGGTGTTGCAGCCAACCAGGAGATGGCAAGGGGCTGGCTGAGAAGAGCTATCCAGAATCCGAGCGGTGGGGCAGAGGTGCTTGCCAAGATAAAGAAAGATGCTGCCAAGGGCGATGAAGATGCCAAGAACATTCTTCAAATCATAAAATAGTTCTTCTCAGCCATTACCATGAGGACTTTTATTTCTTTTTAATTGTCTTATACTGTTCGCGAGCCAACTTCAGCTGAGCCTGATAGGCTGGCGACTTCTTCAGCTTCTCGTATACCTTAGTCGACACCATTTTGCCGGCATCAATGTCTGTCTGCCAGTGACGACCCATGATGACGCGGCATTTGCTATAATCCTCAGCACATTTATAAAGAGAATCCTTATATTCCGGTGCAACATCAGCTAGCACAAAGGCATACATCCATGAACGTACTGCATGACCACTGGGATAGGCATAGGTGCTCGAACTAACGGCTTTCTCTGAGTTTTTCTTAAGCGATGGCTCATTGAACACCTGGAAGGGCTTCATGCGCTTATAGTATTCTTTAGCAGGCTTCGACACCCTTTGGGCATCCTTTACTGACCCGGCGAGCAGCCCCATAATATCATGGTAGTCGAAACTCAGCAGCTTAAAGCCTAATGCCTCGTTAAACACAGTATTCATATCAGTAGTATCCTGATGCAAGCAATGATCACGCACCTTGGGGTCTTGGCGTAGCTGCTTGCCCCATTCGTATGCCTGTACATCCTTATCATATTCAGGACCAGACTCTGGCGGAGCCGGCAGGAATTTTATCGCATTGGGTAATTCTCTTATCATTAAAAAGCCATCCTTGTATTGATATGCTTGAGAACATGATGCCGCAAGAACAGCAGCGACCATAAATAACATTACTTTCTTCATAATTCTTAATCTCTTAGTTATAATTTTATTATTACTTCCTTCTGTTTCTTTTTGCAAAGTTACAACTTTTTCCTTATATACAAGAAAAAAAGAGAAATTTTTTGCTCCTTGCCAACTTAACACTATCGCAAAAGTGATATGAAAGCGCGTGATTCTTATTGTTTATGTTTAATTCTTCAGGCGGAACTTGGCGAAGAGTGGGAAGTGGTTGCCCAGGGGCTCGTCGCCACCGTCCTTATAGTAAGCTCTGGTCTGCTTGCTGTTGTCGTATTCGCAGCTGAGCAACTCCACGCTGTGGCCTCCAATGGGGTTGATGTAGAGAATCTTGTCGGGCATCTCGCCGCGGATGGTCCAACCCTTATACTTGCCGTCGTCCTTAATCTTCGTGTCTTTTTCCAACTCCGGATATACACCGCCCTTGCACTTCTCTATCCATGCATCCCCGCAGGTGGCACGGCCAGAAGCGTTGATGGCGTCGATAAACACGGACTTCATGTTGTCGCGGCAATAGTAGGTGTTGAAGTCGCCGATGACGAGCACTGGGCGCTGGTCGAGCTTCGACATGATGTGTTGCCTAAGCTGAATCCACTGTCCTTCGCCAGTACAGGCATCGTGGGTGCCAGGAAGCGAGAGGTCGGCCACGAGTCGGTTGTCATTCAGCAGAGCCATCCACTTGCTGTGGTCAACATTGGGCTTAAAGGCGTCGATGGCGGAACCGCAGCCTCTCGTCGTGGCAATCTCTGAGTTGTCCGTTACATTTGAGTCGGCCATCAGGTTGTCGTCATCTGAGCACGATGTGAAACTGAAAGTTACTGCGGTAAGCATGCCTGTGAACACTGTCTTCACCAGAAATAAATTCTTTTTCATTGTTCTTTCTTATATTGTTTATACTTTGTTTCTTTTTTGACGATGCAAAGTTACGACGATTTATGGCTTGAAAAGTAAAAAAGGATGATTTCCGGCAGAGAAGTATGCGGCACATATACGGAAATTGTGACAGATACGACAATGCTTGCCATATCTGCCGCAAATTACTATATATTTCGGTTGCCGATGAAAAAAATTAAGGCTGGCACATTGTGAAGTACCAGCCTTAATTCTATCCAAAACGCCATGGCAATCAATTTACGGCAGTGAGGTATTTGGCTCTGAGCTGCATCTGTTCTTCCTTGGAGAATCCGAGTTGGTTTACCAAGTATTGCTCTATGGAGCCGTATCGCTGGTCTATCAGGTCGAGGGCGGCCTCGAAGTTCGCAGTACTCACGCCCACCATGGCCTGTATGAAGTCTACGGCAGCCGCGCCGTCCTTCTTGTTGCGCACCTGCGCAGAGAGTGCCTCCACCTGGCTGGCATAGCTCTGGTTAGACATGTCGAAGTCCTCGACGATTACCTGTCTGCTGGCACCGAGGGCTGCCAAGAGGAGAGCCGACCCCAATCCGCAGCGGTCTTTGCCCTCTGAGCAATGCCACAGCACGCCACCCTTTGCAGCCAGCACGCCATGCAGAAACTTGCCGTAGTTGGCCTGCGACTGCGGGTCGGTCACGATGGCCGGATAGAGCTGCTTGACCATCTTCTGTACCTGAGGGTCGAAGGCATACTTTAAGAGCGTGTCCACAACGCCGGGGGTGGATAACTGTCCTGAGCCTGCACCGAACTCTTCCTGAGCATCAATGAGCTTCTGGGGCATCGTGGAGACCAGGGTGTAGATCACACCGCTGATGACGCGGTCGGGGGCTTCGGAAATTTCCAGGTCGAAGCGGAAGTCGAAGACATCGCTGAGTTGATACTGGTCCTGGAGGATGGCCACGTCGGCATCGGTGGCTTTCGCCAGTTTGCCGCTCCGCACGAGCTTGTCGAAACATACGGTGCGGCCGTCTTGCATGACGAGTCCGCCCATGTCGCGGGCGTTATCCACACCTTCGAAGTTGATGACGCGCTGGCTTAAATCGGTGGCGTGCTTTCTTGTGGGGGTGGAGGAAACAGGTTCGTAGGCAATATCATCGTCGTTGCTGCAGGATGTAAAACTTGTGAAAGTTACTGCGGTAAACATGCCTGTGAACACTGTCTTCACCAGAAATAAATTCTTTTTCATAGTTCTTTCTTATATTTTATTTTTTATACTTTGAACTTCGTTCGAAGCCGCTTCCGCTCGAAATAGCTCGAAATTCTTTCGGTTCTTTGCTTGCTTAATCGCGGCTTTGTTTCTGTTTGACGATGCAAAGGTACGGCGATTTATGGCACGAAAAGCAAAAAAGGATGATTTCCGTCAGAGAAGCATGCGGCGCATATATGGAATTTGTGGCAGAAATCGGAATGCTTGCCATAACTGTCGCAAAACACATGAAAAAGAATAGAACACAGAAAAAGACTTCCCTCATTTTGGGGAAGCCTTTTCTTTTTCAGAGAGTCCGCAGGGACGGTGCGATACAGATTACTCAGCCCAGTTCATTGTGAGCTCGTTGAGGTCTAAGAAACTGTTGCCCCAGTTGGCGCCCACCTCGAAACGGTAGGTATTGTACCAGCCCTGCATGTCATAGGGGATTTCGAAGGTCATCTCCGTAAACTTGCCAGTGGGCATCTTGAAGTTGTCCTGCATGAAGAGCTGTACCCACTCGCCCTGGTTGTCGTTGCGGGCAAAGAGACGGATGTCGCGCGGCTTCTTGTCCTCTCCCGTGTTACTGGAGGTCAGGGTGAAGCTAACGGCCTTCATATTGCCGTAGGTCTTGAACTCGGCAAACCAGCAGGTGTGTTTCAGCCCCTTTGCGGCGGTCTTGCAGTAACTGTAGTCTACGTTTTTTCCGCGTACGTTGTCTTTATGGCTCGCCCACTTCGTCGTCTTGTCGCCGTCGATGAGTCGCGAGAATGCACAGAGGGGATGATCTAAATTAGTCGCACCAACCCAAGGCCCCATAAAATAATCACGCTTATAACCCTGTTCCACCAGATATCTTGGTGTGCCGTTAGTAGCAATAGTTGTACTGCGGATCCAGTGGTTCAGCTGTCCGATGCGTGCCACCTGCTCGTTGTAGACATTCTCCTTGTAGTGGGCGGGCATTCCGACCTTGCCTTCCTTGAGTTGGTTGTAGAAGTTCTCCACCTGCATGGCGTCCATGTCTTTAATCTCCGGCAGGTATGCGCGTGAGAGCACCAGGGTGTTGCCGTCGTCAAGCTTGATCGCCACACTCACGGTTACCTCGTAGGTAGGCAGGTAGTAGTATCCCCACTTGGTGTCCGACTGTCCTCTCAGTCCCACGGGCTCTATCAGGAATTCGCTGTCGCCGGCTCCGATGCATCCCGTTTGGTTACCGTCCACCGGGTCTGTCAAGAACTGACTCGTTCCGAGTCCAAAGGCGTTGAACGGTGTCTCACCGGTATAACGGTTGGGGAATTCGTAGGTGCTGCTCACAGTGCGCTTGGCACTCTGAAGCCCCTGTGCCGTGCGGTGCTGCTCATAGCGACAGAAGCCAGAGCTCTGGCGTACGCCGCAAATGGCCGTTACCTTTGCGCTCTCAATCTCGCTGGGCGTGAACAAGTGGGGGTTCAGCGTCACCTTCACGCTGCTGGGGTCGAAGAAGCACACCAGTCCGTGCCAGGGGTTCTTGCTTTCTTTGCCTCCGTTCGCTTCCGAGTTATCGTACAACCCGCCAAGGGGACTCTGCACAGGTCCGTAAATTTGCGTATAGCGCTTCCATCTGCTAAAAGTCTCTTCCCATTGTTTTACATTCTCTACTGCCTTCCAGTTTGTCTCGGCATTGGTGCAATACATCACGGGTGCCGTCTCTAGGTTCCACACACCCTGTCCTAAGGTGTTGCCTGCGAAGTCGAAGTTGCCGAGCTTCAGGTCTACTGACGGCATCTCGTCAAAGTTCACAGTCTTGCCCGACTGTCCCTTGGTGGTGATGGTGCCGCTCATGTCGAGGTGGATGTCACCCCGGTAGTCTTTTCCTTCCGAGCCGATGCCTGCAATCTCGCAGCCCGTCTTGACCAGATCCACACCGCCGGCGATAGCTTCTCCCACGTCGCCTTTGTAGCATTTCCCGGCGAAGTTGGCTATCTTGCCTACCACGTCGAGTCCCTTCATTATCGAGCCGGCGATGTCGCCATCTTTCGATGCCTGATAGTGCTCCATGTTGATGTTGCCCTTGGCGATAGCCTTCATGTCACTGCCGAAGTCAAACTTCTCGTTCTCGTAGCCCAGTGGATGCAGGCTCAGCAGCGCCTTGCTCGCGTCGGTCGACAGCACGTCGGCCTTCGGGTTATACACCGAGAGGTCGATGTCGAACGCCCACCATCCCTCGGTGGCCGGCAGACTGCCGTCGGTGGAGTCCCATGTCGACTTGCTCATCATCGGCGTGACGGTCTTGCTGTATTTTCCACCCATGTTCAGAACGGTCTTGCCCTTGTCCATCGTGCCGAGCTTGTCCTCTGGCAGTGCATAGCCGAACACGGAGTGGCTGGCCAGCGCGTCGGCCATAGAGAATCCCCACATGTGGTCCGTCTTGTTCAGGCTGCCCGGCTTCAGGTAGGTCAGGATGCGCAGTATGCCGCGATACTTGTGGTAGAAGCCTATGTAGTTGCCGTTCCTCGTGGCGTCGCTGCCGCACTGCAGCATCACCAGCTGCCAGTTGGCCTTGTCGTTCTGCAGGTCTTCGATGATGGCCTCGGGAATGTTCGAGTGGGTACCTTCGTTTTTCGACCAGGGCAGGTTCTGCAGCTCATAGCCCAGCCGCGTATAATAGAGTAAGCCGTTATTAGTCCCCTTGATGTCCTGACCGGCATTGCCGCCAACATAGAGGAAAATCGAATTCTCGTCCCACCACTTCTTGCGGTCAAAGGCATCATAATAATCTCCGCCTTTCTTGGCATGGTGGTCGTTGATGTTATAGCCTGTCGGCTGCGGCGCACGGGTGAAGGCTTCCTCCGTCTGGGGAGCGGTATCGAGGTCGTCGAGGTCGTCAGTACAGGATGTAAAACCTGTGTATATTGCTGCGGTAAGCATGCTCATGAGCACGGACTTTACCAAAATAGAGTTCTTTTTCATAATCATTATTTTTTTTGTTGATACTTATTTGTTTTAATTGAAAGGTTGCTTCCTTCTTGGCAGGAAGGAAGAAAACTGCGACGCCTTTGTTTGTCAGTAAGGGCGAAACTGATTGTGGTAAGCACCTCGGGCGAGGTGCTGTGATTAAAACCTCTTTTATCGTAATCTGTATCAATAAGTCAAAGAACGATGTCTGAATCAGCTCTGACTTGCGTCGGTGTTTCTGACTGACGATGCAAAGATAGGTCGATTTATGGCTCATTCCAATAAAAAAGATGATTTCCGCCTGAGAAGCATGCGGCGCATATACGAAATTTGCGGCAGAAACGGCAATGCTTGCCATAACTGTCGCAAATGTCAAAACCGCCAAGGTCAAGAAATATTATGCTTTGATATAAACCCAGAATTACCTATGTCAGAGCTTTACACCGACGCTGGCCAGGAACCAGCGCCCCTGCTGGGGCATCAAAGGAGCATCCATGCCGCTGCGGTTATAGCGGGTGTTAAACAGATTGTTGACGTTCAGGCTGAAACAGAACTTGCCGAGGGTATAATCGGCCCCAAGATTAACGATGGCTCGGGCCGACATGTCTTTCTTGGCATAGTATTCATCAAACAACTCAATCAGCCTTGCATCAGCTTCCTTCCCTTCTGGAGAATCCAAACCGTAGTTTTTAAGATTCTGATAGCATTCCTCCATCTCACATGCCGCGTTGATGGCAAGATAGTGTGTTGTCTGCTTACCTTCAAAGAGTATATGCGTATGCAACTTCAGCCGGGAAGTGGCTTGCCAAGTGAGCACGAGATTAGACAGGATGCCGGGCGTGTTGATGTTGCCGTTGACAATGGCAGGCGTATTTTCCATATAGGTTTCTTCGCCCTCCTCATCGCCAGTCATGTCGGGCTGGGCAATTTCCGACTTAAAGGTTTTCAGCCAGGTGAGGTTCATATAGGCCGTGAAGCGCGATGTCTTATAGTTGGCCATCAGTTCCACACCGATAGTATGATTCCTGCCAGCATTGCGGTATTTTACTCCGTCGCTCCTGATGATGTCGCTGGTATAATTGGCAAATCCGTTGATTTCAAAGTCAAGACCCTTAATCCAGCCATTACCGGCAAACGACAGCTGGAAGGATTTCAGATACTCTGGCGACAGAGTGACTGTCTTGGGTTTAGAATATTCTGTGCTAATATAATAAAGTTCATTGGTGGCACGATAGAGATAAGGAGCATCGACAAACGACTGGGAGAAACTGAGTTTGACGTTCCACTTGGGACGGAGCAGGATGAGTGCAATACGTGGCGACAGCACGTTGGCCTCGGTATCGTCGTAACGGTGTTTGTGGTCGTAGCGCATGCCGGCACTCAAGATAAGCGAGTGCCATTGATTCTTCAGCTGCAATGAAACGTTGGCAGAATTCTCGCTACTGAAGTTTGTCAGAGACCTCTTCATAAAGTCAGCATCATAATCATAATTATAGCCATGTGCATACCTGATATCATCCAACATGAAATGTGAGTATTCTGCTCCGAGCATCAGAGAACCTTTATGATTGCTGCCAAACGTATAGTCATAGCCACTCTTCAGCTGAAGCCCAAAGTTATGGTCGTGCAAGTTAATATAGCGCGACAATCCGCTGGATTGGAAAAAATACTTAAAGGGCACCAGTCCCAATACGTTGGCCAAGTAGGGATTGGGGCTATCGCTGAGCACTTGATAACGAGTTACCTCTTCCCTGTCGTAGGTGCCGGAAAGCCGTACGCCGAACGGCCCGGTCTGGTATTTATAGCTCAATTCGGCATGATGGGACAATTGAGAAAAACCGGGCGACAGTCCGTTTTGCAGCGGGTAGGCGTCATAATCGTAGGCGAAGGCCGACGTGGAAAAGGTAAAAGGCGCTACGGCCTGTGAGAAGCGGGTATTGTAGAGTGCCTCGAATCCCTTCAGGCTTAACATGACACCCAGATCAAAGGTGGGCCGTTTGCCTACGCGCCCGATAAATATAGAGTCGTTCGTGTTGCCAATCTCCGGGTCTGACGACTGGTGGTCACTGCCTATATGGCGCTCTTCTCCCTTATTGTGGTAAACACTGGCCCATGCCATCACGTCGATGTCGTAATAGCGCTTGCCCACCAGCAGGTCGGCGCGCTTCTGTCCGTAGTTGCCAATCCCTGCCTTTACCACGAAGCCGTCGATATCGCCTCCAGTTTTGGTGATGATGTTGACAACACCTGTCAGCGCTACACCGCCGTAGAGCGATGAGGCAGGACCGCGCAGCAC
Source organism: Prevotella sp. UBA2742 (assembly GCA_002353485.1). Classification (GTDB taxonomy): domain Bacteria; phylum Bacteroidota; class Bacteroidia; order Bacteroidales; family Bacteroidaceae; genus Prevotella. The sequence goes on along the minus strand of DEJS01000011.1, from coordinate 62,886 downwards.
TTCAATCTGCCTGATTTTCTCTAACGACATGCTGAAGTCGGGGGCGGCGGTATTGGTGACATAGCTGTTCATGCGGTGCCCGTTGAGCATGATGAGCAGTTTCTCCTGCGTAGTGCTATAGACGCCACGCATGGCGATATTGACGTCGTCGTTGCAGTCGATAAGGTGCATGCCTGGCACGTAGGCAGCCAGTACCTCCTGCAGATTTCGTGCACCGCTATTGCGGATCATCTCCTCAGTAATCAGTGTCGTAGGCACAGGCACCTCGGCAAGACTCTCTTCCTGATTAGATGCCGTGGTGACGTTGGCTGTCATGCCGGCTTTGATGCGACCAACGATGTCGGCAAACTCTGGCGGGTCTTGCGACGACACCGTATAATAGGGATTCTGCTGTAGCATCAGTGTTGCGTAGCGTTCGGTCTGCCCCGCGTCGAAGCTCTCCAGATAGGTGAGGGCGATGAGCCGCAGGGCGTTCTGACGCAGATTGCCCTGGAAGGTATTGAGGTGAAGCATCAGTGAGTCGCGGGCCTGCTCGGTACGCCCTATCTGGTAGTCGTGTTCTGCCTGGGCATATACCTGGCGCTGCTTCGCGTCGTCCTGGGCATAGGAAATGAAGAATGAGGAATGAGGAATGAAGAATGCTGCGCACAGTAAGGCACGCAGTCTTCCTGACCTTATTATTGAGACTATTTTAATCATAGCGGTAGTAAATTCTTCATTTTTCATTCTTTATTCTTCATTTTCGGCAGTGTGATGGTAAATTCCGTGTATTCGTCCTTGACGGATTCCACGCTGATGTCGCCGCCGTGGTTCTGGATGATCTCACGGCTCAGGTAGAGACCTACGCCCGCAGCCTCGTTGGTGGTCTTGGTGGTGAAGAACGGGTCGAATACCTTGTCGATAATCGTCTCTTCAATGCCGACACCGTTGTCGCGTATCTTCAGGATGTATCGTCCTTCAGCCTTGCTGGTGGAGAGAATAATTCGGGGAATGGGTCCACGGTTCTTCTGGACCCGTTTCACCACGGCATAGACGGCATTGCCAATCAGGCTCATGATGACCCTGATGAGCATGTCAGGATTACCGTATATGGGCATGCTTTCAGAAGGCAAGGTGAATACGGTCTCTATACCGTATTGTTCTTTCTCATTGGCATAGTAGGTGTTGAACATCTGCTCGCTCTGTTGCAGCACGGGCAGCAGGTCCATTTCTACATAGCCGCCGGTACGGTCTTTCAGCATTTCCTCCATCGCCTTGAGCGTGCGGGTGGTGTTTTGACCGTACTGATCCACGTTTTGCAGATTCTCTGTCAGCATGCTGAGTACGTCCTCGGTGTCCATATAGTCGTCTTCGCGAATGGCATCCTTGTTGTTCTCTATATTGCCCCTGAGATCCTTCAGCAGGTCTATCGACATCTTGGAGAAGTTGATGATGTAGTTCATCGGGTTCAGAATGCGGTCGATGAGGCCTTCCGTCAGTTGACCTACCGAGGCCATCTTCTCCTGTCGTATCAGCTCTTGCTGGGCCTGGCGCAGGTCGGCAGTACGCTCCTCCACAATCTTCTCCAGTTTGATTTTGTCGCGTTGCAACTTCTTTATGCGATAGCGCATGATGGCATAAACCAGCAGAGCTATCAGGAAGAAATAGACGATGACCATGTACCATCGCATCAGCAGCGGATAGGCAATGCTGAAGCTGACAGAGGCCACCTCAGTCAGGAGGCCGTTGGCCAGACGGGCCTGGACGGATAGGGTGTATGTGCCGTAAGGATGATTCAGAAACTCCACTACCTGACTCTCGCTCCAGTCGCTCCACAGACCATCATTGATGCGGTAGCGGTACATTGTTTTGCCAGTGAGGGGTGTATAGTCGACGGCATAAACGAAGCGCAGGCTACGCTCGTAGCTCCGCAGCTTGGGCAGCGACTGTGGCATTTCACCATAGCCGCCCCAAAGCACGCTGTCGGTACCCATGACGACGGAGCGGAAACGCACATGGCAACCAGTCGTAAACTTGTCGAGGCCTTTTTGTGATGTATCCACGACGACGAGTATGTCGTCACTGCCGAGCCAGACTCTGTCGCCCTCGCGGTACTGAGCCTTGATTTCCATGTCTTCGAGGGGCCGGAACAGATGCTCCGGCAAACTGCTGACGGGCTCTGCAGTCTGGGCTGGCATCACGCCCTTGGTCTCTCCATGCACATTCTTCATCCACAGCCGTCCCCCAGCATCCTTCCGGATTTTGGTCACCAGCGACAGGTCGTCCACCTTGCTGACCTTCCCCGACTGATAGAGATAGACTCCGTCGGGCTCTCCTGCATATATCCGATCGCCATCCACCAGCAGGGCTGTCGTAGCGTTGGACGTCAGACGGCTGACGGCACCGCCGTGCGCAATTCTGAAGATGCCGCTGGAAGTTGCGGCCAGCAGTCCCTGATGGCCCTCGCATAAAGCCCAGCAGATATTATTGATGCCGGCCACGCGCCTGGCCTGCCTCGACGCCACGGTATAGAGGCCATTTGTGCCGCCTACGTATATCTTCCCGTCGAAGGAGGTGATGGCCTGCACCTCGCCTGCCAAACCGTCCTTGGGCAGCATGTAGGTATAGACCGAAGGCAGCTCGATGGCAAAGATGCCATGCGCCGTAGCCCCCCACAGGATGCCGTGACCGTCGTAGGCCACGTATGCCACCTGATCGGAACAGAGGCCATTCTTCTCGGTAATGGTGTAGAGCGTGCGCCCCTCCTTGCCGGTAACTTGCAGTCCGTGGCCTTTTCTTACCTTCACTAACAGTCCGCCGTCAAGCTCTTCTGTCTGGGTGATGTCCTCCAGAATGACCTGACGGTCTCCTCTGAGCAGGGCTTCGACGGAGACGATTTCCGAATCCACCCCCACATGGAAGTTGGTGCCAGCCTTTTGTCTCAGGGTCACCCGGTCATCCTGTCCTATCTCGTAGATGCCGTTGTCGCCAGCCACGAACTGCAGCTTACCCTGCGTCTCGAAGATTTCCACCACCTCGCCCTTGAACTGTCCTGTCCTGCCTACTTGCCGGATGGTCAGGTTGCCATTGGGTGTCTTCTCCAGTCGCCCTATGATGTTGTAGCTGCCCACCCATATCCTGTCGTCGCTGGCCCGATAGACCACGGTAACACGATTGATACCCGGCGTATAGAGCATCCGCCATTGTGCACGGTCATAATAGAGTAGTCCGGCGAAGTTGGCCACATAGACAGTACCGTCCTTACCTGTCTCTATATCGAAGTTGCGGTTATGCCCTCCATACTCCTCTGCCGTATAGTTGCGTATCAGCGGCAGCCCCTGGGCGTGGAGGAGTTGACAGTTGGGAGTTGACAATTGAGAATTGACTACCGCACTGAAGAGCAGCAGCACTGTCAGTGCCGCGCGTTTGCATATTCTCTTGATGCTTATATACTCCATAGTGGTAGCAAATTCTTTATTCTTCACTCTTCATCCTTCACTTTTCTATACGGAATTCCCTTTCCTACATAGAAATCCCATTCTTCCTGAGTGAAGTTGCGCTTCACATTCTTACGGATGTGTTCGGTGATGACAGGCAGCGATATTAAATATGCTGAGACATTGCCCTTGTTGTCGCCTGTCCAGATGTAGACTTTATCATTAGTAAATGTGAAATCGGTGAGCCAGTTGTCGGCCTGGAACAGCGTGATGGGCCGGATCTGCAGGTCGCTGGTCATCCAGAATAGCATCTTGCCGTCGTAACTGGAGGAGTAGAGGCGGTTGTCGATTATTTTCAGCTTAGTCACTTTCGACAGATGGCCGGCGAGCTTGCGCGACTTGCCATTAGAATAGATAAGCCAGATGCTGCCATCGGCCATGCCGTATGCCGTCAGGGAAGTGCCACTGACAAAGGCTGTGACCTGGCCTGAAACGGGAACCTTCTTGCTGCTTATATTGTTGAGACTGCCCACCGAGTGCATCCGTCCGCGATTGTCGAACAGCATGGGTCTGCCCAGATGCTGGCCTGTACTGACAATTTTGAAGTCAAGATGGCGAGTGCCGATTACTTTGTCGGTGGCCATGTCGTACATGGCAATGCTGCTCTCGCCGATGATGAGTAGTAGGCGCTCTTCGGACATGGGTTGCAGACAGAAGGGACGGGGTACGTTCTCCAGGAAGACTACTCGTGTCTGGCTGCCGTCGACGACCACCAGATGCCCCGTATGGCTGATGGCATAACTCTTTCCGATTCTTGATGAAAAAACATCACGGAAGCAGTAGTTACGGTCATCGAATAGACGCTTGGTCTTCAGCCTGTTACCATCATACCTATGAAGCAGGAGTTCACCACAGGTGCTCACTGTCATCAGGCAGCCATCTTGCTTAGAGATGTCGACACCTGTAATCCTGCCGTTGTGAATACTCCAACTATGCTTGCTTCTGGCAGCCTGCGTGAGAGCCTGATAAACCGATGAGGTGTAGAGATTGCCGCCGTTATCGCTGGTATAGAGATAGGCGGCGTATGCCAGCATCGTGCCTAACTCCGTGTCACCACTGCGGTAGATGGCATACGCCTGTGAGCCGAGGGTGCGCCCTAATGAGATATAATTCAGTGTGTCTGCCACCTGACGGGCATGCTCGGCCACCTGGCGCTGACGCTCTGCCAACTGGTAGGACGCCAGAGCCTCCTCGGCCGAAGCCTCGGCGGCAGCCTGCGCCCTCAGAGCGTTCTGCCGCTCGGCCTCTGAGCGTAGGGTCATCCTTTGGGCTATCTCCGACTGGCGGATAGCCTCGCGGCTGCGCTCCTCCGAGAGTGCCTGCTGTCCGTAGGCTATTTCCTCCATCTGTCTGCTCACCCTGCGGTCAACGGCCGACAGTTCCTCTTGCTTCTGCAGCTTGCCGAGTTTCGATTCCAGTTCCCTGATGCGCTCGCTGTCGCTATGCCGCATATAAAGCCCTACCACTACTAATCCTGTCAGCAGGGCACCCATGCATCCGATGGCGATACTGTTTTTTATCTTTTTATTATTCACTCTTCACTTAAGACGCAGCGGTAGCAGATACTTCATTTCTTATTCTTTATTCTTTTTATCACCAACATCGTGATATCGTCGTGCTGTTCGGCACCGGCGACAAAATCGGTGACGCCAGTCTTGACAGCTTCAATAATCTGTCGGCTGCTTTTGCCCGGCATGCTTTTGAGTATGGTGTCAAGTCGCTCTGTGCCAAACTCTTCGCGCTTCTGGTTCTTGGCCTCGGTCACACCGTCGGTGTACATCACCAGGGCATCGCCGTACCCTAACTGCAGTGTGTCTTCCTTGTAAACAGCACCGTCAAGTGCACCCATGAAAAGATTGTGATGCTTCGGTAATTCCTCTACCGTGCCGTCGGCGCGCAGCACACGAGGCGGATTGTGACCTGCATTGCAGTAGGTGAGATGGCCTGTCGTCGTATTATAGATGGCATAGAACACGGTCACGAACATGTCATCCACGGAATAGGCGGTTAAAACGTGATTCGCCTCCGTCAGACATTCTGCCGCATTGGTGCGCTGCGTGCCTTTTGAGTGGATAATCATCTGGCTGGCGGCCATGAACAGGGCGGCAGGGATGCCTTTGCCGCATACGTCGGCTATCACCAAGGCGATGTGGTCGGCATCGGCACGGAAGAAGTCGTAGAAGTCACCACCGACATCCTTGGCCGCCTCCATCGAGGCATAGATGTCGAGCTTGTCGCTGATTTCGGGGAAGGGCGGGAACTGCCTTGGCAGGAAGTACTGTTGTATCTCGCTGGCCGAGGTCAGGTCTTCCTTCAGCGATACCAGTTCGGTATGCTCCTCCTGGGTCTCATGTATGTAGCGAATATGCTCGATGGCCTTCTCGATGGTTCGGCTCAGGTCTTCCATATCTATAGGTTTCGTGGCGAAGTCGAAGGCTCCTTTGTTCATTGCCTCACGAATGTTCTTCATGTCGCCGTAGGCACTCACCATGATTACTTGTAGGGCGGGATTGTGCATCTCATTCAGCTTGGCCAGCAACGTCAGACCGTCCATCTCAGGCATGTTGATGTCGCACAGCACAATCTCAATGTCTGGGTTGTCGGCTATGACAGCGAGAGCTTCCACACCATTGCGGGCGAAGAAGAACTCATATTCACTAGCCCTAATCTTACGCCTGAAGTATTGTTTCATCAGCAACTCAATAGGTGCCTCGTCGTCAACGCTCAATATTTTTATTGCCATAGAAGAATAGTATTTTAGTTTATAAGTCTCGTGTGTATAGAGCCCTGTATTCGGCAGGGGTGAGCCCCAGGGCATCGACCAGTTTGCGTTGCATGGTGCGCACGTGCTTAAAGCCAGAATCCTCGGAGATGGAAGCGATGTTGTAATTCGGTTTCTCACGAAGCAGGCGCATAGCCGTCAACAAACGGAGATTGTCAATATAAGCCTCGGGAGTGCGGTACATCGACTTGTTGCGGAAAAGCTTTTCGAGGCGATCCTTGCTGACGCCTATTAGCTTGGCAAGGGCAGCAGTGTCGAAATCCGGGTCAAGATGAAGACGCTCTCCTTCCACTTTCGTCTCGACGATGGCCATCAGCTGCCCGTCATCGCGGAGGTCGGCATTCTGCATTCGCTCCATATTCATATCGATAAGCTCGCGGGCCACATCGACACGCTGGCGGAATTCCAGGTTGCCCTCAATACGGTCAGAGAGGTCGAGATTGCGCGACATCAGGCGCACGAACTGCTCCCTCGTATAGTCGAGCTGCTTCTTAAGCTCGGCATTCTCGGCTCGCAACTGCTCGTTTTCCGCCTGCAACTGTCTTAATTGGTCTGCCATAATCAGCCCTCCTGTTCATAGAGCATAAAAAATCCGCCAATCTCAAACACATCCTTCAACTTGTCGCTGACATGGGTCATGATACACCGCCGTCCGATGTCGTGCTGGTGCTTGTATATGCCTATAAAAAGGCGAAGCCCGCTCGACGAGATATATTCCAGGCCGCTACAGTCAATCTCTACGTCGTGGTCAGTCTGCTGGTTCAGCGGAGCCAAGGCCTTCTTTGCTTCGATACAGGCGATATTGTCGAGTTCGCCACAGAGCAATGCTACAAACCGGTCGTTTTTTTCTGTTATTCTAATCTCCATACCTTAATGTATATTTATGTTACTATGGTTTCCTAATGTTTTCCAGACGGTCAGAATGTTCTTCCCGTTCTGGCGGCGATAGACCATGCCGTCATTCATCTTGCGGATGTAGTGGATGCCAAGACCGCCGATGGCGCGCATCGCTATGGGCTGCGTCAGGTCGGGCTCTGGATACTGGGTCGGGTCGAAAGGGATTCCGTTGTCGGCGAAGGATACATAGAGGTTGCCATCCTCCTGCCAGGAGCAGAGCTCTATCATGGTAGCTCCGCTGTAGTTCACAATATTAGCTACAGCTTCTTCGACGACCAGATGTAGATTCTGCGTCTGACGCTCGCTGAGTCCGGCACCATCGGCTATGGAGAGTGCAAACGCTCTGGCGCGCTTAACCTCATCCATTTCCACTTTTAGTTCCAGTCTCGTCATAGTTGTTAAAAAGCTGATTCTGACTGCAAAGATAGTTCTTTTTTTTGAATCAAGCAAATAAAGGAAATAATTTTGTCTGTGCCTTTACGGGTGCGGAGTCTTTTGTATACAAAGCGTAAAAAGAATACGCCTCCGTCTTCGTAAGGAAGGCGGAGGCGGAGGCTATCGGTGTGTACACTTCTTTAGCAGTAGTAGCGAAGTGTATGAGCACGTTTTAGCAGAAAGGATTCTCGGTGGGGTAATAATCGCCCTTCGGGAAGTTGTAGTCAATCTCGTCAACGGGAATGCCCATGTACTTCAATACCTCCCACAGGTACTTACCGGTGTGGCCGAACATAACGGCACAGTGGTGCGGATAGTGCTTCTCGATGAGTACGTGGCGGTAGAAGCGGCTCATGTTCTTCACGCCGAAGATGCCGATAGAACCGAACGAACGTGTGGCCACGGGGATGACTTCACCTTGGGCGATGTAGGCACGCAGCTTGGTGTCGGCAGTAGACTGCAGACGGTAGATGGTGGCTGCGCCGGGCTTGATGTCGCCCTCCAGGGTGCCGTTGGTAACCTCGATAGGCAGGTTGCGAGCCATGATGCGCTGGAAGCACATGTTGCAGTTGCAAACCTTGCTGGAAGCGGTGTTACCACAGTGGAAGCCCATGAAGATTTCCTTGTCGGTGTACTCGTCGCAGAGGAACTTCTTGCCCTTGATGCTCTCCTCGTACATGTCGTTGGGTACGGTGTTGTTGATGTCGAGCAGCGTTACGGCATCCTGGGTGATGCAGGTACCGATGAACTCGCTGAGCGTACCATAGATGTCGACCTCGCAGCTGACGGGGATGCCGCGGCTGGTCAAACGGCTATTGACATAGCAGGGCACGAAGCCGAACATGGTCTGGAAAGCAGGCCAGCACTTGGTGGTCAGTGCTACGAACTGGCGGCAGCCCTTGTGAGCCTCTACCCAGTCCATTAGCGTCAGCTCGTACTGAGCCAGCTTGGGCAGCACCTGGGGAATCTTGTTGCCGTGTCCCAGCTCCTGAGCCATATCCTTCACAACGTCGTCGATACGGGGGTCGCCGGCATGCTTCTGGAAAGACTCCAGCAGGTCGAGCTCAGAGTTCTCCTCAATCTCCACATCGAGGTCATAGAGGGCACGGATAGGAGCGTTGCAGGCAAGGAAGTTGTTGGGACGGGGACCGAAGCTGATAATCTTCAGGTTCTGCAGACCCACAATGGCGCGTGCAATGGGCACGAACTCGTGAATCATTTCGGCGCATTGAGCGGCGTCGCCTACGGGCTCCTCGGGAATGTAGGCGCGGGTCTTGCGCAATGACAGGGCATGGCTGGCGTTCAGCATGCCGCAGTAAGCGTCGCCACGACCGTCAATGAGGTCGTTCTGAGTCTCCTCGGCGGCAGCACAGAACATGGCAGGACCGTCAAAGTACTTGGCCAGCATGGTCTCAGAAATCTCAGGACCGAAGTTGCCCAGATAGACACACAATGCATTACAGCCAGCCTTCTTGATGTCCTCAAGAGCCTGGCACATGTGAATCTCGCTCTCAACGATGCAGATGGGGCACTCGTAGATATCGGCAGCACCGAACTTCTCTTCGTAAGCCTTTACCAAAGCCTTGCGGCGGTTGACAGCCAGTGTCTCGGGGAAACAGTCGCGGCTCACCGCAACGATACCAATCTTAATAACAGGTACATTCTTCATAAGTTAATACTAAAAAGGGGTTTAAATTAAAAGTATTTGTTTAATGTTGTGTCATTTGTATGCACTTTGTCTGAATAGTCATGCTTTACCCTCGACGGCAGCCTGCTCGATGGAGAGTCCGCGGCGGTAGTTTTCGATGTAGCGGTTGAAGCCTTCTACGTCAGCAGCCGTGGGAGCTATCTCCGTGCCGTTGTTGCCGGCAAAGACCACATGCTCCAGATAGTCGGCCAGGTTCATGCTCTTCTTGTTGACCATGTAGCCTGCAAGCAAGGCTATACCCCATGCACCGCCTTCGCCTGCCGTCTCCATAACCGAGATGGGCGAGTTGAGGGCAGCAGCCAGCATGCGCTGTCCGACGCCAGGAGTCTTAAAGTAGCCGCCATGACCGGTGATACGGTCCACCTGGACGTGCTCCTCCTTCAGAAGGATGTCGTTACCCAGCTTCAGCACGCCGATGGCACCATACAGGTGGGCACGCATAAAGTTGGCCAGATTGAACTTGTCGTTGGCCGAACGGACGAAGAGGGGACGGCCCTCTTGCAGTCCTGTAACAGGCTCGCCCGAGACGTAGTTGTAGCTGATGAGTCCGCCACAGTCGGCATCGCCCTCCAGCGCCTTGTTGAACAGCTTGCCATAGAGCTCGTTCATATCAACGGGTACACCCAGCATTTGCTGGTACTCCTTGAACAGCGAGACCCATGCGTTGATGTCAGAGGTACAGTTGTTGCAATGCACCATAGCCACCAGGCTGCCGTCAGGTGTGGTCACCATGTCAATCATCTCGTAGGGCTTTGTCAGCGGCTTCTCAAGCACAATCATCGAGAACGACGACGTGCCGGCCGAGACGTTGCCCGTACGCTGTTTGACGGCATTGGTGGCTACCATGCCAGTACCGGCGTCGCCCTCGGGAGGACAGACGGGGATGCCGGCCTTCAGGTGGCCGCTTACGTCGAGCCGCTTGGCACCCTCGGGGGTCAGGAATCCGGCCTGCTCGCCGGCGCTCAGGCTCTTGGGCAGTATGTCAAGCAGCGTCCACGAGAAGCCCTTCGGGGCTATCAGCTCGTTGAACTTCTTAACCATTTCGGCATCGTAGGTCTTTGTGGCGGGATCGACGGGAATCATGCCGGAGGCATCGCCCACGCCGAGCACGAACTGGCCTGTAACCTGCCAGTGGACATAGCCGGCCAGCGTGGTCAGGTACTTGATGTCGCTGACGTGCTCCTCGTTGTCCAGAATGGCCTCGTAGAGGTGAGAGATACTCCAGCGCAGGGGAATGTTGTAGTTAAACAGTTTCGAGAGCTCGGCAGCGGCCTTGCCCGTATTGGTATTGCGCCAGGTGCGGAAGGGCACCAGTATCTGCTGTTGCTCGTTGAAGGCCATATAGCCGTGCATCATGGCCGAGAAACCGATGGCGGCCAGCGACTCTATCTCGCAGTCGTACTGCTTCAAGACGTCCTTGCGCAGTTCGGCGTAACAGTCCTGAAGTCCGTACCAGATGGCCTCCGTGCTGTACGTCCACAGACCGTCTACCAACTGGTTCTCCCACTCGTGGGAACCCTGGGCTATGGGCTTGTTCTGCTCGTCAATGAGCACTGCCTTGATGCGGGTTGAACCGAATTCGATTCCTAAAATGGCTTTACCAGCCTCAATGGTTTGCTTTGCGTTCATAATGTTTCTTTATTGTTTTTGGGTTTTGTCTTGCAAAAGTAGTTCTATTTTATGAGAAGACCAAATATTTCTGTTAAAAACGCGCAATTTTGGAAAACTTTTGTATCTTTGCAGCCATTTTAACGAATACCCCGTCAGCATGTAGCCAGGAGGAAGTCATCACCATCCTCTTCCTGAACGTAAATTAACCGTCCGGCAAGCGTTCATGTCCAGTATGTGTCCAGTATATGTCCAGTATTTCTTCAGTGAAACACTGAACATATACTGAAGAAATGATGTACCTGTAGTGGACAATCTTCCTGACATAATAGCGCTACAACGAAAGTAAGAAGTGTTACCATATCTTTAAAAAAAACAGGAACGGGTTATGTAATCAGGACATAACCCGTTCCTGTTGATAAGAAATTATTCTTTAAGGTTATTTCAATGCCTTGTTCAGCATGAAATACATCTCGTTGTTGCGCAGCGTCTGCTTGAAGTCATAGGTATTGGTCTGCTTGTTGATCTTGACATACTCAATACCCTGAATTTCGGCAAAGTCCTCCCAGAACTGCTCGGTGAGGTCGTATGAGAAGGCAGAGTGGTGCGTGCCACCAGCCAGAATCCATGCACCGGCACCAATCTCGAACGTGGGCTGGGGCACCCAGAGGGCGCTGGCCACGGGCAGGTTGGGCATGGGTTTGGGCTCGATGCACTCCACCTCCTGGGAAATCAGACGGAAGCGGTTGCCGAGGTCTACGACGGTAGCCTTGATGCCGGGGCCGGTCTTTGATGTGAACACGAGACGGGCGGTTTGCTGCTTGCGGATGCCGATGCCGAGGAAGTGAACCTCGAGTTTGGGCTTGTCGACGGCAATCAGCGGAGTGACCTCGAGCATGTGGCTCTGCAGACAGCTGGAGCGGTCGCCGGCGAAGTTAAGCGTGTAGTCCTCGAGGAAGGCACAGCCAGAGGGCAGTCCCTGTGATGCATACCATACGGTGCGATAGAGGCAGGCCGTCTTCCAGTCGCCTTCGGCGCCGAAGCCGTAGCCCTCTGCCATCAGGCGCTGAGAGGCCAGGCCGGGAATCTGGTCGAAACCACAGAAGTCAGGCTGGTCGATGTCGGCATCGCCAAGGTCGTCGAAGTTGGTGGTGAAGGCCGTGGCGCCCTCGTCTTTCAGTACGCGGCGCAATGCAATCTCGGCACGTGCGGCATTGCGCACTTTCTGCCAGTAGACCTCCTCGCCCGATTCGTCAATCTTGATGGTGTACTGCTGCTTATACTCCTCGACAAGTGCATCGACTTCGGCATCGGTGACGCGGCGCCAGTAGTCCATGACGGACGATACGGGGTAATAGTCTACGTGATAGCCCAGTCGCTGTTCGAACTCCACGCGGTCGCCATCGGTCACGGCCACATTGTTCATGTTCATGCCGAACATCAGGCAGCGCACGTTGTGAGCGTCAGCAACACCGGCGCAGACGCGGGCCCAGATGGCTATCTGCTCAAGGGCTTTCTGGTCCTTCCAGTAGCCGCAGACAACCTTGCGTGGAACGCGCATACGAGTGCAGATATGTCCGAACTCTATGTCGCCGTGGGCACTCTGGTTCAGGTTCATGAAGTCCATATCCATGGTCTCCCAGGGTATCTCGGCGTTATACTGTGTGTGGAAGTGGAGTAGGGGCTTTTGTAGGGCTTGCAGGCCTTTAATCCACATCTTAGCGGGCGAGAAGGTGTGCATCCACGTAATGATGCCCACGCACTTCTTGTCGTTGTTGGCAGCCTTCATCACGTCTTCTACCTCTACGGACGAGTTGGCTGTGCCCTTGTAAACCACCTTGATAGGAATAATGCCACTATTGTTCAGTCCGTCAACCATCTCCTTAGAGTGTCCGTCGACAGCCACTACAGCGTCACCTCCGTAGAGCAACTGCGCACCAGTTACCCACCATAATTCTAAATTCTCAAATGCTTTCATTATAGTTTGTCTTTTTTAGGTTATTACTTTTTCTTCTGTCCATAATAGGCGTTCGGCCCGTGCTTGCGTGAGAAGTGCTTCTCGACAAGCAGGGGGTTCATCTTGGTATCGGGGTTCACCACGAATGAGATGAAGGCCATCTTGGCACATTGCTCTGCCACTACGGCATGATAGACGGCCTGGTCGGCATCCTTACCCCAGGCAAAGGGACCATGGTTCTTTACAAGAACGGCAGGAGTGTGCACTGGGTTGATATTGTCCTTCTTGAAGCGGTCGACGATGACCACGCCAGTCTCTTTCTCATATTCAGGCATCTGGTCTGCCGTCATGGCCTCAGTGCAGGGAATGCAGTCGTGGAAGTAGTCGGCATGCGTGGTGCCGATGTTGGGAATGTCCTTTCCGGCCTGTGCCCACGCTGTGGCATAGGTGGAGTGGGTATGCACAATGCCGCCCAGTTCGGGGAATGCCTTATATAAAATAAGGTGAGTTGGCGTATCGCTGGAGGGGTTCAGGTCACCCTCGACCACCTTACCGGTTTCAAGGTCTACCACCACCATGTCCTCGGCCTTCATTACGTCGTACTCTACGCCAGAGGGTTTAATGACTACGAGGCCTTTCTCACGGTCAATGGCTGACACGTTGCCCCAGGTAAATATCACGAGGTTGTGCTTCACAAGGTCAAGGTTGGCCTTGAATACTTTTTGTTTTAGTTCTTCTAACATTTTAGCTATAGTTTGAAATGTGGTTCAACATTATATACTTTCTTATTAAAACGATATAGGGCAGCGCCGCGTCGTGAGTTTATCTTGTCCACAAGTTCTGTCTTCTCAATGTATTCCATGTCTTTGATGCGCTTGCGGAAGTTGCGTTTGTCTATTTCTTCACCGTTGACAGCTTCGTATAGACGCTGTAACTGGGTCAGCGTGAACAGGTCGGGCAGCAGATTGAAGCCTACCGGCTCTGTACGCATCTTCTGCTGCATCAGTTTGCGGGCCTTCTTCACCATATCGTTGTGGTCGGAGAAAAGATGGGGGATGTCGTCTACACTGACCCACTCAACTCCGTGCTCCAACATCAGCTTCTCATCATAGTCCTTGACGTTGATGAGCGCATAATAGGCTACAGAGACCACGCGCTCACCAGGGTCACGGTCGACACTGCCGAAAGCTCCCACTTGACGCATGTAGACGTTGCGCATGCCTGTCAGCTGGAAAAGCGTACGGTTTGCGGCGTCATCTATGCTCTCGGTGTTGCGAACAAAGCCTCCGTAGAGACTCCATTCGCCACGACCGGGGTCCATCTGCCGTCGACCTATGAGTATCTTCAGCTTGTTGTCGTCGAAGCCAAAGATGATGCAGTCGACAGATAGGAAGATTTTCTGATGTTCAAAATAGTAGGATGTCATTGCTTACCAAAGTGCGATATAGAGAATGGCAAGGATGATAATGACACCATAGGCACCAATCTTGAAGGCACTGTCTGTACGGAACAACTTCAGGTCGATATCGACAGCCTTCGGATCCTGAACCTTGTCTTTAGCGTTGGAGCGAAGGTAAATGCTCAGGGCGAAGAACATACTGGCGAGGAAGAACATAGCCTCGAAGCCGTACACGCGAAGCTCAGGCTTGTACATGCCATAGATGCCAACAACCAAGGAGATGAGCGTAGCGTAGAAAAGACGGTCTGACCACTTCAGTTGCTTCTTCACAGCCCACAACTCCTGTTGCTTTGCCGGTACGGTGTTCTTAGAATGGAACGACAAGCCGAAGAACATAATGCAGAGGCAGACGAATACGTAGCCCATACGAAGCAGGAATGGTGTGTCTGGCATCATAAACTTGAACAAGATGGAGAATACGAATGTACCGATGGCCGTTGCAACGGCTGCCACTCCGGAAGCACGTTTCCATAGCAGGCCAAGTCCGAAGATGACCACAACGCCGGGATATACAAAGCCAGAGTACTCCTGAATGATCTGGAAAGCTTGGTCGGCACTACCCATGATAGGATATACGGCTATCAGGGCCATAATCAGTGCACATACAGAAGTCATACGACCAACGTTTACCAACTTCTTCTCGGAAGCATTCTTGTTGAAGAACTGTTTGTAGATATCCATTGTGAAGATGGTTGACGTTGAATTGAACATAGATGCCAGTGACGAAATAACGGCTGCAGCCAAGGCGGCAAACGACAGACCCTTCACAACGACAGGGGTGAAGTTACGGATGAGGAAGGGATAAGCATCGTCTGAACGGGTAATCTCACCAGCCAGCGACTCATAGAGCTCAGGCTTCTGCGACATAATGTAGAAGGCGCACACACCGGGAATACATACGATAAACGGAATAAGAATCTTCAGGAATGCTGCGAAAATCATACCTTTCTTAGCCTCGGCCAGAGACTTGGCTGCAAGACCTTTCTGAATGATGTACTGGTTGAAGCCCCAGTAGCCAAGGTTGGTAAGCCATAGGGCACCAACAATCACTACGATACCGGGAATGTCGAAGTAGGGATCAGAACCAACAGGGTTGCCTTCGGTGCTAAGGATAGCCTGACCGGTAGCCGTCAGACCGTCGATGTCAGGATAAAGTTCGGCATTACGTGTTACAATGAGGTTGAAGTGCTTGTCACCCTCGATATTTCCCAGCTCTGTTACTATCTTACCCAAGGCGGAAAGGGCATTATCGGCGTTTACATAGGGAGCAATGACGTCAAGTGCAGCATAGGCTGTTATCAGACCTCCACCTACGAGGAAGGTCACCTGCATCACGTCTGTCCAAGCTACTGAAGCCAGACCACCGTAGATTGAATACAAACCGGCAATGACGAAGAGACCGAAGATAATCCAAAGCAATGTCATGTCCACATTCATACCCAGGAAGACACCAGCTACAGCAGGCAGACCCAGAATCTGCTTGATAGCCAATGCCCCCAGCCATGCTACAGACGTCAGGTTGATGAAGACATACAGAAAGAGCCAGAAGATGGAGAATGCCAGTCCTACGCCCCAATTATAGCGCTCACGCAGGAACTGAGGAATGGTGAATATCTTCTTCTCAATCATTATAGGCAGAAGGAACTTTGCCACCACAATCAGCGTGGCTGCAGCCATCAGTTCGTAGGCTGCCATGGCAATACCCGACTTGAAAGCCGAGCCTGACATACCGATAAACTGTTCTGCCGAAATGTTGGCTGCGATGAGCGAGGCGCCCACAGCCCACCATGTCAGGGTGTTACCTGCAAGGAAGTAGTCGCTTGATGATTTCTCTTCTCCTTTCTTGTTGCGTGAGAGAAAAATACCCATGCTCACAAGAATAATGATGTAGGCTATAAAGACCATATAGTCAGCGGTCCTAAAGCCATTGTTGCTTAACGCATTGATGATTGTTTCCATTTGTACATTTTACATTATATAGTTTGTTTCTTTGCTTACTTCGTAGAGAACTTATAGGCAGCATGGCTGTAGTATTTCTCACCTGGCTTCAACACGGGGCTTGCCCATTCAGGATGGTTGGGGCTGTCAGGGAATTTCTGACTTTCCAGGCATACAGACACATGCTTCGGATATTTTATTCCATGCTTGCGGACGATGTCAGCATCGCGTCCTACTCCCTGGAAATTACCGCTATATACCTGAACGCCAGGCTCGTTGGTATACATCTCCATCAGAATGCCTGTCTTGGGGGAGTAGAGCGAAGCGCATACCTGTGTGTCGTCTCCCTTGCCGTCCTTCCAAGTGTTTAGACAGAAGTTGTGGTCGTAGCCGGTTGCGTTCTGTATCTGGTCGTATGCTGCATTGATGCTGTCACCTATGGCATGAGCAGTACGGAAGTCGAACGGAGTACCCTCAACGTCTCGAATCTCACCTGTGGGGATATACAACTTGTCAGAAGCAGTAAACTTGTCGGCATTGACATACAGTACCTGGTCGTAACCGGCTTGTGTGAAGTCACCAGATAGGTTGTAATAGTTGTGGTTCGTCTGGTTAATGATGGTTTCCTTGTCGGTGGTAGCCTCCCAAGTCATGTCCAGTGTGTTGTCAGCAGTTACTTTATAGGTGGTGACTGCTGTTACGGTGCCGGGGAAGCCATTTTCGCCGTCCTGCGCAACGATGGTTAGCTTTAGAATTGAGTCGCCTATCTGTTCTGCTTCATATACCTGATTCATCCATCCTGTGGTACCGCCGCCATGCAAGCTGTTAGGTCCGTCGTTCAGACGCAGCTGGTAGGTGGAGTCGCCCAAGGTAAACTGACCGTTCTTGATGCGGTTTGCATAACGGCCTACGCTGGAACCATAATCACTGGGGGAGTTCAGAGTGTCTGCATACTGATGGATGTTGTCGAAACCCAACACAACGTCTACCTGTTTGTTGTCACGATCAGGCACTACAAGGCTGACCACGCGGCCACCATAATTGGTGATGCAGACTTCCATTCCATTGTTGTTCTTCAACGTGTAGAGCTTAACAGGCTTTTGGTTAATCAGCGTGTCAAACTTGGCAGGGTCAAGCCCTGATACCGTTAATGCCTTCTGTTCACCAGAAGCACATGCAGTCAACAGGGCTACTGCCACTGTCATTCCTGCAAAAACATGTTTCATGTCTTTCATTTTTAAATTGTTTTTAGTTATATTATTGTAATTTTGGCTGTAAAATTACTATTAATTTCCGAAATGACAAAGGCTTTTCTCATAAAAAAGACAGCGCGAGTGTATTTTTTACACTTCACGCTGCCTTTTTAACTCTTTTTTAATCTTCAACAGAGCTTTCTTGAACCATCGCTAATGACTACGTCATACACTTTTGGTTCATGGCCGTATTTTTCGTTGAATCGTTTCTTTGCATCTTCAATGAATTTTCGGTACAGATCGTTGCGAACCAGATTGATGGTACAGCCGCCAAAGCCACCTCCCATGATGCGCGAGCCAGTGACGCCATTCTCCTTGGCAATGTCGTTAAGGAAGTCTAATTCCTCACAACTTACCTCGTAGTCCTTTGACAGTCCCTCATGAGTCTGATACATTAACTCGCCAACTTTCTCATAGTCGCCTTCCGTAAGGGCGTCGCATACAGCAAGCACACGGTCTTTCTCACCAAGAACGAATTTAGCTCGTCGGTAGTCTTCCTCGCTGACTTCCGCCTTGATCTCATCCAACTCTTCCCAACTGCAGTCGCGCAATGTCTCATACTTGTTTTCCGGATGCTTGGCTGCAATGTGCTTTACGATGTTTTCACATGAGTTGCGACGGTCGTTATATGGTGATCCTGCCAGCTGGTGTTTGACAACGGAGTCTAATAGTACCAGACGGTAGCCGTCGGGCTTGAAGGGGAAATATTCAAATTCCCTGCTTCTACAGTCCAGTCGCATCAGACAACCAGACTTTCCGAAAACAGAAGCAAACTGATCCATGATGCCACAGTTGACGCCACAGTAATTGTGTTCGGTAGCCTGACCTGCGAGGACCATATCCCATTGTGATACTTTGTTGTCGCCGAAAATGTCATTAAGCCCATAGGCAAAACAACTCTCCATGGCAGCACTCGATGACATGCCGGCCCCTAAGGGAACATCACCTGCAAAGGCAATGTTAAAACCTTTTACGGGGACGCCCAACTTGCTCATCTCTAAAGCAATACCATAGATGTACCGAGCCCACGAAGCCCTAGGCCCGTTAGGGTCGGAGAGCTTAAAGTCAACACGGTCTTTCAGGTCTATAGCATATGCCATCACTGTATCTTCCGTGCCGTTTGCTCGCATCTCGGCTACAACTCCTTTGTCGACTGCTCCAGGAAACACGAAACCGCCATTGTAGTCTGTGTGTTCCCCTATCAGGTTGATGCGCCCAGGTGAGGTGTAAACACTTCCCGTTTTGCCGTCAAAATGCTTGACAAATCGGTTTCTGACAAATTCAATATCCAGCATAACCTATTGTTCTTTAGGCATTAATACCGAAACGATAAACGGTTTTCTGCTTATATTGTTGTCCTGGGTTCAGTACCACAGAGGGGAAATACGGGCGGTTAGGACTGTCTGGAAAGTGTTGGCATTCGAGACAGACTGCTGAACGACGTGGGAAGGTGGCCCCGTTGGCGCCTTTGTAGCCGTTGGCATAGTTGGCGGTATAAAGCTGCATGCCTGGCTCCGTCGTATAGCATTCAAGGGTACGACCGCTCTTCGGGTCTGTAATACGGGCTGCAAAGCTTAACTCGCATTCTTCTTTTTTGTTGAGCACATAGTTGTGGTCATAACCTTTACCAAACTTAATCTGTTCGTTATCTGCATCGATGTCTTTACCGAAAGGTTTCGGACTGCGGAAGTCGAACGGTGTACCCTCTACCTTCAAGATCTCACCCGTTGGGATGGCTGTATCATCGGTAGGCAGATAGAAGTCTGCATTAATCTCGCAAATCTGGTCCTCTATGGTTGGTGTTGGGTCGGCAGTACCGGCAAGACTGAAGAATGCATGATGTGTCAGGTTGACAATAGTCTTCTTGTTTGTTGTGGCCAGATATTCCATTACCAGTTCGTTCTGGTCGGTAAAGGTGAACTCTACAGTAACATCCAATTCACCGGTAAAACCTTCCTCGCCATACGATGATACGCGGTGTAGAGCCAGCGAACGTGGTCCCATCTGTCGGGCGTCCCAGACTTTTGCATTAAAGCCTATTTGACCGCCATGAAGATGGTTAGGACCATCATTGATAGCCAGTTGGTAGTCCTTGCCATTCAGCGTGAACTGTCCCTTGCATATACGGTTGCCCCAACGGCCTATCAGTGTTGAGAGATAAGGCTCTTTACCACTCATCAACTGCTGGATGCTGTCGTGTCCTTGGATGACGTTTCCCACGTTACCGTCTTTGTCAGGCACCATGATGGCGCAAATAGCTCCGCCATAGTTAGAGATAGCTACTTCGAAACCTTTACGGTTCCTGAGAATGTACAAATCGGTTTTCTTTCCATTAATAGTGGTCTGGAAGTTTTCACGCTTCAGACCACACAAATTCGCGTTTTCCGTTGTGTTTGCCATACTTTATTGTTTTAAGTTACACAAATGCTTTATATATTCTTTCTGCAAAGTAACCTAAAAAAAATGAGAATGACGAAAGAAACACTTAAAAAAACGTTTATGAGAGTGTTAAAAACACCTAAAGGGCTTTCCCGAGGAAGTCGCCTACTACGTAGCTGGAGCCTCCTACGAAGATGAAATCTCTTTCCGATGCAACTTTCCTTGCTGCTTTATATGCCTCTGCGACAGTAGGATATGCGTTACCGGTAAGTCCTGTGTCTTTGGCCATGGCCTGTAAGGAACGTTCAGGAATGGCTCGCTTGGAGTCGGCTTTTGTAAAATAGTAGGTGGCATTCTTGGGAAGCAGTTCCAGTACGCCATTGACATCTTTGTCGTTCACCATGCCAAACACGATATGCATCTTCTGGCAGTTTACTGAGTTCAGTTGCTGGCTCAGATACTGCCATCCACCAACGTTATGTCCGGTGTCGCATACCACCATGGGATGCTGATCGACCACCTGCCAACGCCCCATCAGCCCAGTGTTTGCTGCAACATTGCTCAGGCTCTCACGCAACTCGTAGGCACATTTGGCAATGGATGCCTCGTTTGTACATTGGGCCAGGAAGCCCTTGTCAACCAAAACCTTTAACACTGGCATTAGCGTGTTCATGTTCTTGACCTGATAAAGTCCGCCCAGGTCACAGTGCAGTTCTCCAAACATCTTCGTAAGATAGTTCATGCCACCATTGACAGAGGGTGTTGCGCTGATTACCATTGGGTCGTCCTCTGCAAAGATAATGGGGGCTTCCATCTCTTTGGCCTTAGCTTCAAAGACGTGACGAGTCTCTTCGTTATCCTCACCAATGATGACGGGTACACCTTTTTTTATAATGCCAGCTTTCTCTGATGCTATTTTGGCTAAAGTGTTGCCCAGGAATTGTGTGTGGTCAAAACTGATGTTTGTAATGACCGACACCAGTGGTGTGATGATGTTGGTGCAGTCCAGTCTGCCGCCTAAGCCCACTTCGACTACAGCAATGTCCACCTCCTTGTCGCGGAAGTATTTGAAAGCCATAGCCGTAGTCACCTCAAAGAACGAAGGGTGCAGCGGTTCGAAGAAGGAACGCTCCGTCTCTACGAACTTCGTCACATAGCGCTCGCTGACAGGTTTCCCGTTGACGCGTATGCGTTCCCTGAAATCTACAAGATGTGGAGAAGTGTAGAGACCTACGCGATATCCGCACTGCTGTAGTATCGATGCGATAGAGTGCGAGACGCTGCCTTTACCGTTAGTACCGCCAACATGAATGGTGGCATACGCCCGGTGTGGATGTCCGAAGTGCTTGTCCAGCGCCAGCGTATTGTCCAGCCCTTCTTTATAGCCAGAAGCCCCTTGTCGTTCGAACATGGGCATCTGCCGGTACAGGTAGTCGCAGGTCTCCTTGTAGTTCATCAGCTAAAGTAGTTCTTGAATTTCTGGAATATACTTCTCTTTGTAGCGGCATCTCCCTTGAAGTTATCGCTACTTCGGAACGTTTCTATAGCATTTTTTTCGTCGCGGCTCAGCGTCTTGGGTATGTACACGCTGACGTTGACAACCAGGTCGCCGTTACCGCGTCCATATCCTTGTACGGCAGGCAGTCCCTTGCCCCGTAGACGCATCGTCTTGCCGGGCTGGGTACCAGGCTCCATCTTAACCTTCAGCTTTGTGCCTTCAATGGTCGGGATTTCCACCTCTCCACCAAGTGCAGCTGTAGGAAAGTCTAACAGAAGGTTGTATATCAGGTTGTTATCGTCTCGAATGAAGGTGTCGTTCTCCTCCTCCTCAATAAATACCTGAATGTCGCCGTTCACGCCGTTGCGCATGCCGGCATTGCCCTTTCCTGGTACATTGACAACCATGCCTTCGGCTACTCCGGCAGGAATCTTGATTTCTACCACTTCCTCGCCTTTCTCCACACCGGTACCGTTACAGTGCTTGCACTTATTCTTTATCACTTTTCCGCTACCGTCACATGTCGGGCAGACACCCTGTGTCTGCATCATTCCGAAGATGCTTTGCGTAGTATGTGTGATGACGCCGCTGCCATGACATGTCGGACATATCTCGTCCGTACTTCCTGCCTCTGCACCCGTTCCGTGACAGTGTGAGCAGGTAATGTCCTTCCGAACCTTAAACTTCTTCGTGACGCCATGTGCCACCTCTTCCAACGACAGCCTTACTTTCAGTCGCAAGTCGCTACCGCGGTGTACTTGTGGTCCGCGCTTGGCGCCCCCGCCGAATCCGCTGAATCCGGCTCTTCCGCCAAAGATGTCGCCAAACATCGAGAATATGTCGTCCATGTTCATCGATGCTCCTCCGAACGGGTCGAAGCCTCCAGAGCCAGCACCGCTGAATCCGAACGTATCATACTTCTCGCGTTTCTGCGGGTCGTGCAGTACGTCGTAGGCTTCTGCCGCCTCCTTGAACTTCTCTTCTGCCTCCTTATTGCCCGGGTTACGGTCAGGGTGGTACTTAATGGCGATGGTGCGGTACGCCTTTTTTATCTGATCTTCTGTGGCGTTTTTGTCTACGCCAAGCACCTCGTAGTAGTCTCTTTTTTGTGCCATTTACGTGTTACGTTCTCAACTGTCAATACACAGATTGCCAATCGTTATTGTCCAACAGCCACTTTGGCGTGGCGAATTACTTTGTCATTCAGCTGGTAGCCAGTCTGCAAACAGTCGATGACCTTTCCTTTCTTGTCGTCGCCCATGCCTGGAACCATTGCTACGGCTTCGTGCATATCGGTGTCGAAGTCAGCGCCCTCAGTCTCAATCTTCTTCACTCCCAGGCTCTCCAGTGCCTTCATAAACTTATGGTATATCAGGTCCATTCCTTCGCGCAGCACTTCGGGGTCGTCGGTTTTCTGTCCGTTCTCTATGGCGCGTTCCATGTCGTCAATGACAGGCAGTATGGCTTGTACAGCTTTTTCTCCGCCATTTAGAATCAGCTCTGCTTTTTCCTTCAGTGTACGCTTGCGGTAGTTGTCAAATTCGGCTACAGAGCGCAGGTATTTGTCTTTCAGCTGCTCTATTTCTTCTTGGGCGGTTTCCAGCGGTGTTTTTTCTTCAGCAGCAGTCTCGCTTGCCGTCGTGTCATCCTCAGCGACAGAATCGCTGGCCACTGTTTCTTCCTCTTGTTCGGTATTCTCGAGGGTTTCTTCCTCGTCTACGTGTTTTATTTCTTCTTCTTTCATAGCTATAGTGATTTTACAGGCTTATTAGCAAATATCGTGCCAACATCACGCGTACATCTCAGCTTTCTTCGCCTTGATGCTTTCATCGTAGATGTAGTCGTCGTATGTTGTCAGTTTGTCAATGGTTCCTTTCGGTGTCAGCTCTATGATTCTGTCGGCCACGGTGTTGATGAACTCATGGTCGTGCGAAGCAAACAGAATGTTGCCCTTGAAAGAAATGAGGTTGTTGTTGAATGCCTGGATAGACTCCAGGTCCAGATGGTTCGTCGGTGTATCCAGTATAAGGCAGTTGGCGTTCTTCAGCTGCATGCGTGCTATCATGCAGCGCATCTTCTCGCCACCCGACAGCACGTTGACATGCTTCAGCACGTCTTCCTCCTTGAACAGCATACGTCCCAGGAACGACTTCATCATTACTTCGTTGCCCGTGCCATACTGCGACAGCCAGTCTACCAGGTTCAGTTCCGACTGGAAGAATGCAGTATTGTCCAGCGGCAGGTATGCCGTCGTTATGGTGACGCCCCATTTGTACGTTCCGGCTTGTGCTTCGCGGTTGCCGTTGATAATCTCGAACAGGGCGGTCATGGCCTTGGGGTTGTGCGAGAGGAACACCGTCTTCTGTCCTTTCTCTATGGTGAACGATACGTTATCGAAGAGTACTGTTCCATCGCTGTCTACAGCTTTCAGTCCTTCCACTTCCAGAATTTGTGTTCCTGGCTCGCGCTCCATGGAGAAAATGATGCCAGGGTACTTACGTGTCGAGGGCGTAATTTCCTCTACGTTCAGTTTCTCCAGCATCTTCTTACGTGAAGTGGTTTGTTTCGACTTGGCCACATTGGCCGAGAACCGGCGTATGAACTCTTCCAGCTGCTTGCGTTTCTCCTCTGCCTTCATCTTCTGGTTCTGCTGCTGACGCAGTGCCAGCTGGCTCGACTCGTACCAGAAAGAGTAGTTACCCGAGAACAGAGTCACCTTGCCGAAGTCTATGTCAACGGTCTGTGTAGATACAGCATCGAGGAAGTGACGGTCGTGGCTGACTACGAGCACGCACTGTTCCAGGTTTGACAGATATTCCTCCAGCCACTGTACGGTGTCCAGGTCCAGGTCGTTGGTGGGCTCGTCCAGCAGCAGGTTGTCGGGATGTCCGAACAGCGCCTTGGCCAGCATGACGCGCACCTTTTCGTTGTTCGATATTTCGCTCATCTGCTTATAGTGCTGTCCCTCCTGTACGCCCAGGTTCTGCAACAGCTGTGCTGCCTCGCTCTCGGCTTCCCAGCCGTTCATCTCGGCAAAGGCCATTTCCAGGTCAGCAGCGCGCACACCATCCTCTTCGGTCATTTCGGCCTTGGCATAGAGCGCCTCGCGCTCCTTCATATTCTGCCACAGCGGCTGATGTCCCATCAGAACGGTGTCCATCACCGTGTACTCGTCATATTTGAAGTGGTCCTGTTCCAGTACACTGAGACGTTCGCCGGGCTGCATCTCAATAGTACCTTTGTTAGGTTCCAGCTCGCCGCTGATGGCACGTAGCAATGTAGACTTGCCAGCACCGTTGGCGCCGATGATGCCGTATATATTACCACTGGTGAACTTCAGGTTTACATCCTTGTAAAGGGTCTTCTTGCCAAACTGGATAGCTAAGTTTGTGACTGTTATCATCTCTTTCTTATACCTTATTTATTATTAAGCGGCTGCAAAGGTACTAATTTTAATTGATATTTGAGAATCGAATCTTGATAATTTTTGTTTTTCATCCTTATTCCCTGTTTTTTGTAACTCTACTTACCGAATATCATACTGAGGAAGTCATCAACCACTCCTACATTGTGGCACTGAACTAAGACATCGATGCCGGACAATTGCGAAAAGTTCGGCATCGACGTTCCTGTTATTCGTTATTCCCCAAGAACGATATCCGTTTCAGGGGCAGCATGTTCTTGTCGTCATCCGACATTTTGTCGTAGTATTCCTGCCACATTTCAATGAAATCATCACCATCTATAAGACGGATAAATTTATCATTTCCCGAAGCGGCATTCCTTGCATCTGTAGAATAGGTACCACTGGTTACAAACAACGCAATGTCACCTGTCTTCAGCACACCAGACAAAGCCCGAACGTCTGATGCCCCGATAGCCGTTTCTGGCTTATGCTTCACTTGAACTTTGATGCGAGGCGTCTGAGCGCCCAATGGGTCTAAGTAAGCAATGATATCTATACCTCCATCTTTTCCTTTAGGAGCAACAAATGGTGTGTGGTAGCCCATAGCACGTAGCAGAGCTGCCACTAAATCCTGAAACTCATACGGACTTTTCGATATGATGTATTTCCTGATGCCATCTCGTGCATCTGACTCCAATAAATCAAGATTAACAGCATTGTCTTTCTCCACTGTTTCATCCGTTGGTTCTTCTGTAGGGTTATCATCCTTTGGATTCAACCGTCGCCACTCATGATAGGCAGCATTAGCTGTGTTCATAACCTCTTCAGGGTTTTTCTTTAAAGCCTTTTCGCCTTCAGGGGTTATATACCAAGTACCATTCTTTTTGATGATAAAGCCGGCTTTCTGATAGTCAATGGAGTAGAACTGGAAACTATTTGTCCATCGGATATACCCCATCTTTCCTGCTGGTTCTTTTTCCCAGGCCGTCAGTTCTACGTGGTCATTCACCCATGGATATATTTCTTTCGCTGGGATACTGCCACCACGTCGAATCATCTCCTTCATTACAGCGTATAACGTCTTTGTAGCGCAAGCCTTCGTCCTGCTGAATTGTTCTTTTGCCATATTTTCCTATTTTTAATTTTATCTATTCCCTTTTGCCCTATTATGTGTCTTACACAACATCTGGCAGTTTTCTATATCTGTTGAGCCACCCTTGCTCCATGCTGTCACGTGGTCGGCATCCATTTCTTCCAGTTTCCAGATGCGGCGGGCATTTTGGTCGTGACCGATGGCACAGTAAGGACAATTGCTCACGCCCTCGGCCTTTGCCTTATCGGTCTGTTGCTGATACACTTTGCGCATGGTTGGCTTGTCGAACAAACGGACATTCAAGAGCTTTGTATCTTGACAGCCACCAAGCACATACTCAAACACGCCTCGGCGATTCCCAACGAAATCGTCATGCATCAACTCACGCACTTTTTGCGACAGTTCCGTATGGCTCAATGGCAGCGAATGGAAACGCTCGTAGAGTTCGCCCCAGTTCAAGCCTTGCATTTCGTCATAGACATCATCAAACTTGCTATCCACCCAATCTATTACGGTGTTGAAATAGGTCCTTATCTCACTGATGTCCTCGTCACGACGATGGGCAGACATATAAGCACTTACTTTATCCTTAGCGTCCATATTCCGACTTACCCATTCCAGGGCAGTTGCTAAGAACTGCTGTCGGTTGGCTGGTCCTTTTACATAGCTTTCCCAACGCTGAATATTGGCGTTTTGTGAGTTACTGAACTCCGCTTTGCATAGTGTAACAAATGGCCCACTGAACACGGCATTCAATTCCTCTTGATGATTAAGAGGAATGCCAGCAATGTTAATTGTCTTAAACCATTCTTTGATTTCCTCCTCGGCATGTTCGCCCTCGCCTTCGCAAATATAGACAAGTAACTTAGTTTGCAGAATCTTCTGTTGCTGGCCTTCATTAAGACCGTCAAAGATTTGCTCTAAGTCATTAATCTTAACGGCAAACTTGTTCTTAATGAAACGACCAAGCGAAGTGATGCGTTGCTGACCATCGAGAACTTCCAATTCAGTTTGAGGTGACTGATAGTCTTTGTTACGGTTGAAGTATATCAGTCCAAGCGGATAGCCTTTCAATACAGATTCAATCACAGCAACGTCACGCTTGCCGTCGGCATAGATGTAGTTACGCTGGTATTCTGGCTGAATGGTCAACTGGCCAGCCAGACCATAAAGACCTTTGCCTTCCAGTTCGTTATACTCAAAGCCGTCGCAAATCTGCTCAACGGTGTAGATTTTCAATTCTGTCTTCATACTGATTGCTTTTTACGGATTACTATTCTTTTATATAGTGGACACATGTTTACTACAGGACCATTCCATAATTTCTCGACTCCATCAATAATGGTTTTGGTATTGGTACTTAGGACATAGTTCTCTTTTGCCTTTTGGTTGATATCACTATTGTTAAAACTACCGACAATTTCAAACTGCTCCGGACAATACTTGTCCATAAAAGAAATGGGAACTCCCATCTCTCCTTCATAGTCAGATGGTATGGCATCAGTGTATGGGATATCAATAGCATCATAATTATCATATCTCTGATATGCCTTATTCGTACGAATATCCTTATGTTTGCTATGCTTAAAGTTATCAGCCATAGTCATAAGTTTTAGTGGCTGGTGACGACGCCCATGATCAATATTTGTATACCAACAAGAATTGCCTAGTCTCGTATAATTTCCAAAATATCCTAATCGTTCTGCTTTTTTCTTATCACTCTCCTTGACAACTGTTCCTTCTGGTACACCAAATACCATATCAGAAACGAAACCTGTTGCACCAAGCCATATTAGATTATTCATTAATAGAGGAAAAACTTCTTTATAGGTTAGTGCATTCATATTGCCAATTATAAGGAACTGCTTGCCCGTTTCCATCAACCAAACAACAAATTCACGGAACAGCGAGAAAGGCGGATTGGTTACAATGATGTCTGCCTCGTCACGCAGTTTGCGTATCTCCTTACTACGGAAATCACCGTCACCCTCCAGATACTGCCATTGCAAATCTTCGATGTTGATGCGATTGTCGCCCGTTACATCACGTTCAAGTACGAATATCTTTCCATGCGTCTTACTCTTGTCTGCGTCGAAATGAGGCTGCTCACTTTCAAAGAGTGTCGGCTGGTATGGCATCTTGTACTTCTTGCTTTCAGGGGCATAGCTTGTGGAAATCAGTTTCTTCAATCCCAATAGTTCAAAGTTCTGAGCAAAGAACTTAGTAAAGTTACTCCACTCTGGGTCATCGCAAGGCAGGAGCACCGTCTTGCCACGAAATACATTCGGGTCATAGTCCAGATAGGCGTTTATTTCCTTCTGAATATCGGGATATTGCGTATAGAACTCGTCGTTCTTTGCCGTCTTCGCATTTGCCAAGTTTGTATTTGCCATTCTTAATGATTGATAGTTATTGATACACATGCACCCAACTATCAATCACGCCACGGCACATAAAAAGAGCGCGGTGCTCTTAATGCGCATAGCAAGAGGTGAAAGCGTAGGAATACTTTTTGGAACCCCTGTCAACCACAAGACACACCACACTCTAAAGAGTGCATGCATCACTATTGGGTTGAACAGTGAGAACCATATTGCCTACAGCTCACCTGTCACTTATTATTTCCGTGCTTGTTATACCAATCTGAGTTTCCTACGCTTTTCTTGGCTATGCGCGAAATAATAGCGAATGCTTCTTTATTAGTCCGGATTTCTCCCCGAACCGGCTACAAAATTACACATTTTATTTCTATTTCGCTACTCTAAACAGAAAAAAGTGAGAAAAAATTGAAATATATCCCTAATGATTGCTACACACTATCCATGTGAATAACGGGAACCTGTCACCAATTGAACAGGCTCCCATCTTCAGGAATCCCTGACAAATATGATACGCTTCAGCCCCTTTCATCCTGCTTCAATCTCAACGAGCCGTAATCTCGTCCTCAACGAGCCGTAACCTCGCGGGGGCGAGTTATGGACGATTGAAATGCAAATTCTCAATTTTCAACTCTCATTGCGAAGCCACACTCGCCAAGCGAGAACTGTCAAAAAACTCCTACTCTCCTACCATCACAGGGCTGAAAGGCCGATGTACAAAGGGATTGAGGCATGGTAGGGGTTGTTACAACCCCTACCATACACCTACCGTCACTCCTACTATGCAACCTGCTTCGGAATAATCTTGCGGAAATTGAAATATCCCGACAACATAAAGGCTCCTATCCGTTTCCGCACCTGCTATCTTTAAGGATAAAAATTGCTACCATTAAAGGGAAATATATTTTCCTGGGCAGGGAAAATTTTCTGGCAGGCCTGCTAGTAAAAAAGCCCTTGTTGTCAACATTCTGCAAGCTACAGCGGGAAATCAGAAGCACACTGCGAAATATATTTACTTCCTTTAAAAATCCTCAGACATAGTAGGAGCAATAGTAGGTGTATGGTAGGGGTTGAGATGACCCCTACCATGCCTCAATCCCTTTGTACATCGGCCTTTCAGCCCTGTGATGGTAGGAGAGTAGGAGTTTTTTTGAATACGTTTCATTGGCAACGAGAAGTAATCTCATTGCCAACGGCATTACGGATCGTTAGAGGCTTTTGAATAGGAAACTGCAAAAAGCCGAATGTCTAAAGCATGATTTCAGCCTGTTGGTGCAGAAAGATGGTGCCAAAATTTGCATGATTCGAAAATTTTGTGTAAGTTTGCAGGCATGGAAGAGAAAGTTTGCATATTCACGGGTGCCCGTCCCAACTTTGTGAAGGCAGCCCCCATCATACGTGCCATTCAGCACACCGACGGCATCAGTCATCAGCTGGTCTATGCCGGCCGTCCTGACGACCCTACGCTTGAGCCGTCATAGACCAAAGTCCCTTGATCTATTCAGACCAAAGAACCTTGATCTATTCTTGATCTATTCCATTGAGAAAACCTTTTTCCCTTCAAAGTAGGTGGCGGCGGGCTTGGCCTCGTGAATCTCATTCGCAGGACACGAAAGCACATCCTTGGTGACGAGGAGGAAGTCGGCATACTTGCCTACGCTGACGCTGCCTCGCTCATCCTCGATGAACATCTGCTTGGCAATGTTGATGGTCATAGCGGTGATGGCCTGCTCGCGGGTGACGAGTTCTTCAGTCCAGTAGGGCTTTCCGTTCACTTCTGTAAACATACCTGTCACGGCAATCTCCATAATGCCAAACGGGTCGTCTGGGCTGCCGCTCGTTGCAGGATAGTCCGAGTGGGTGGTCACAATAATGCCGTTGTCAAAATACGATTTCATCGGATAAGATTTGTCTTCCTGACCTGCAGGAACGATACCATGCTCGCGCATATGCTCCACCAAACCATCCTCAGCAAAATGCCAAAGCACACCAGAGGTGACATAGATATTATGGTCTGCCATACGCTTGTAATCTGCTTCGTCAATATTACGCACGTGAACCAGCGTGTTACGCATCTCATCCTTTCCGCCATTGATGAAGGCGTTGATAATACGCGTGACGCCCTTGTTGCCCATGGCATGTATGTGCATAGCTACTCCGTTTGCATTAGCCACACGCGTCATTTCGGTCAGTTGCTCTTCCGACCAGTTGGGCAGGCCCTGATGTCCGTCAGGATAGAGTGGATCCACAAATCCGGTGCCAGTTTCCACCGTGCCGTCCATAAAGAGTTTAATCCAGTTCGGTTTAACACGAGTGGAAGCAAACTTCTGGGCGTCAGCAGCCTTGGCCAGGGCCTCGTCAATATTCATCCAACTTTCAATCTCGTAGGACAGGCCCAACACGAAGTGCATACCACCAGCATTGTCTAACTGTTGAGCGGCCTGATAGAAATTGGTGTTAAAGAAATAGGAACCCCAGCCATCGACATACATGGTGTAGCCCTCAGACAATAGTTGCTGCTCGATTTTTGGCAAGATATCACTTGCAATGTCAAGGCTAAAGAGATTTTCATTGTCTAAGAAGGAACGGGTGTAAGTGCCGGCTTGCTCCTTCAGATAGCCTGTAGGTGTGCCGTCGGCACCCATTACAATCTCACCTCCTAATATGTCTCCATCTTTTTTGAGCACGGTGCCGTCAGCCTTCATAATGCCGGCCTTGACCAGTAAGGCGGTATTTGCCAGCCCCTTGTGACCCTCATTGTCTGAGAAGTACATAGGAATATCACTGCAGATGGCATCCAACTGTTGGCGAGTAGGCATATTACTCTCGAAGACATGAAGATTCCATCCGAAACCAAAGAGACTTTTTGCCCCTGCGTCTCTTGCCTCCTTGACAGCAGCAGGTACGATTTCCGTCAGGAATTTGCTGGGATTGTCATCTAATCCTACTGATGCACCGACTGATTTGATGGCGTGAGCCATTGAGTAGTGTGCGTGTCCGTTGCCGCAACCGGGCATTACAAGTCCCTTGCCGGTATAGTCCACCACCTCGGTCCTGCCCGCCTCGACATAAGCCTCGGCTCCCGTCCTGTCGCCCACATAGATGTACTTGCCGTCTTTCACGGCAAAGGCTTCAACCACCTTATTGTCATCAGAGGTAAAAATCTTTCCATAGACCACGAGGTCAGCCTTTTCGAAAGTGGAACCTCCATTACTTGGTTTGTCATTGCTTGAGCAGCTGGCAAGCATACCCATGCCAATGATAACACTCAAAACTACGATACACGACAGCATCTTCCTAACACTCATGTGAACTGTTTGTTTCATTTTATTTTATTTCTTATTTGTTATGCTTATTATCTTACATGGAGAAAACCTTCTTTCCCTCGAAGTAGGTGGCAGCGGGCTTGGCCTCGTGAATCTCCGTCACAGGGCAGGTCAGCACGTCCTTGGTGACCAGCAGGAAGTCCGCCCTCCCCCGCAGCAAATCAGGACGGCTGCGATTATCTATGCATACATTCTTTTCATACTTGTTCTAATTGAATAATAATGTTAATATAAAGTTATGATTTTTCCGTTATGAAACAGGCCACGAGACCGTAGGTGATGGTGGGGCGAATCCAAATTTCCGTGAGCAAATACGTGGTGTACTCATCGATGGGTTCTAAGTAGATGTCCACATTGTAGAGTGCTGCAATGATAATGTCGATGATACAGATAGTCCACATGTTGCGCTTGGTGTAGTTTTTCCAGTCTTTGCGCGCATAGAAGTAGGTGAGCATGAGTAGCAGCAGCACCGAGAGTGCCAGACAAACCAGATGGAGCGCGTAGAAAGCCAATGGTGGTGGAAACAGAACGTCGCGCAGCAGTACTGTGATGCCCACGCAGATGGTGCACCGGTAGTTGAACTGCTGAGGCTTGAGTCGGTTGAAGAAGTACATCCAGATCATCACCAGACAGGCGATGTAGAACAGGTTAAGCACCAGTTCAGGCAATATCTTGGCCTGTCCGAAATGAAACACGCCATAGAGCATTATACCCACAGACAGCATTCCTGCCACGGCAGTGATGCCAATGTCAAAGAGTTTTGCCTTTTTTTTGAATCTTGTCTGCATAAGTTAGGATTTCATGGGATATTAAGTGTTTTTGAATACAGTTTTCCCTTTAAACACAGTTTCAAGCACTTTGATGTCCTGAATTTGGTCTGCAGGAGTGGTTTCTATATTACTATCAAGAATAACCAGCTCTGCGGATTTTCCGACTTCGATGGAGCCAGTTACTTTTTCCAGATGTGCCTGATATGCCACATGGATGGTATGTGCCTGAAGCGCTTCCTTCAAGGATACACACTCATTGGGCAAGGCAGCGGGTAAATCCTTGAACAACTCATAAGTCGGATCCAGCTTAACATGCCTTCGCGTCATAGCTACCTGAATACCTGCAAGACCGTATGCGGCATTGACAGGAAAGTCGGAACCGTAAGCACACACCACACCATTGCTTATCAGGGACTTACTTGGATAGGTCTGCCTGACAACATCTTCACCCCACCAAGCTACCATGACAGGTTCTTCGGTGGGGTTGTCACTGAACCAACCGGGCTGATTGCTGGCTATGATATGGCTCTTGCCCATACGCACACGATCCTCTGGCTCTATGAATGTGCAATGCGCAATGATGTTTCTGATTTTGGGATTCGGGTACAACTGCTGGGCGTTCTCATAGCAGTCAATCACTCTGCGTATGGCATAACTTCCCATGGCATGTGTATGGATGTTGAAGCCTTCCTTGTTGGCAAGTGCCATCGACTCCTTCAGATGCTCCTCATCCCATAGAAGCGGCTCTCTGGTGCCTGGTTCTTTGTCGGACGCACGCTCTGTGTATGGCTCAATCATAGCGAGGGAACCATCGGCAAAGTATTTTACCGTATCCACCATAAAGAGCTCATCGACATCAAACTTCGTGCGGTTGGCGATGGCCTTTTCGAGATCCGACTCCCTTGTTGCATCGTTGACATTATGAACACCGGATACTCTGGCGGTAAATTCGCCATTCCTGGCCATTTCTGAAAGCACAGCATATGAGGACTCTACCTGTTGGCAGTCGCATAAAAGTGTGTATCCGCTTGCGTTCAAGTCATTAAACGCTTTCTTTAAGCAGTCGTGATACTCCTCCGGCGTGAAATCATAGTTCGGAATACTATAGATGATAGGGCGGAATATGGCAGGTTCAGAGATATAGCCGCTGGGCGTTCCGTCGGCTTCCTTGACAATCAATCCATGATGGTCATCAGTATCTTTTGTAACACCGGCAGCTTCCAGAGCCTTCGTATTCAGCAAGACAAGATGACCGCAGAACGATGTGAGAACGACTGGTTTATCAGGTATAACCGCATCCACATCATGTCTGGTAAACGGTCTCACAATGCCCTGTAGTACACCGGCAAACCACATTCTATCCCAGCCGAATCCTCTAATCACAGGGGCATTCTTGTGCTCTTCAGCATAGGTTTTCAGTTTCTCCTGAATCAGCTTGACCACACCGTCGGGGGTGTCAGTCTCAGGATTTGGTACAATATGGCTAAAGCTGCACGTGCCGTACTTCAGCACAGCTTGCGCATGATGCAAATGTGCGTCTCCAAGACCGGGGATAACGCTCTTCCCTTTGCAGTCAATGACCTCTGTGGTATTCCCAATCCACTCAGTGGCACCTGTCTCATCTCCAACGTATGCGAATTTGCCGTCTTTGATAACAAGTGCCTCTGCATGCGTTTCTGTTCCATCCAGTGCAACGGAATAAACTTTTGCGTTCCTATAAACTTTGTCTGCTGTCTCTTTCATTGTTTTGCTGCTTTATTTGACTATTTGTCTTCTGTTATGTTATGAGTGTAAAAATCGGAATCAAAGTTGGCAAATTGATAAAATATCTCTTTGGTGCCAGCAATATCGATAGCTTCTTCTGTACTAGCCAATACATATTCGGTACCATCAAAGCAAAAATACCAAGGGCTTTCATGGAAACCGTTTCGCAGATAGAACGCCTGCCTGCGCTTACGCTGACCAGCGTTGTCACTGGGCTGGAGGATGCTTTCGTAGGCCAGCGTTATCTGTCTGCCATTATACATGTCTATTAAGGTGTGCAGCGCCTTTCCACCTATGCCAGTAGAGCGCATTTCAGGACAGACGGCTAAATAGTACAGATACACGATTCGCTCACAGTCGAGGACGATAAAGAATCCCGCAAACTGCAGGGACTCTTCATCAGGGTAAATGCCATATAAAGTTGCCTGTGGACAGTCCAATAGGTCGGAAAAGATAATACGCTCATGCTCGTGGAATGATTTAGAGAAAAGTTTCCGCACCAGTGGGATGTCTGGGTGAATCTGCGATAGTTTTCTAAGTATAATCATTTAGTCAATTACGCTTTATAGACTTCTTCGCCATCAACGATCGTGGCAACGATATTAGCTTGTGCAACCTTCTCGATGTCGTCGTGCAGGAAGTCGCAATCAAATACTGCCATATTGGCAATCTTACCGAACTCAATGCTACCCATGCGATGCTCCTGGTGCCACTGACGGGCCACATTGATAGTCATGGCACGCAGCGACTGCTCACGGGTGATGGCCTCCTTGACATTGCGCGGTTGGCATATTCCGCCCAGCATTTCCTGGGGGGCCGTGCGCTTTTCTGCCGTGTAAATGCTGTATTTGACACTCATCATCGGGGAAACGGGATAGTCGGAATGGAATACCACGTTGGCACCTGCATCATAGAACGACTTGATGGGGTAAGATTCGTCTGCCAGCTCCTTACCGACGTAGGAAACTTCCTGTTCATAAGGACCTCCAGGAATCTTTGGAGTCCACAGGGGTGGAACAGCAGGTATGGAGCCTGTTGCGCCCATACGGCAGATATCCTCATCGGTGACGAAGTGCAGGTGTGCCAGCACGTTACGCTGGTCAAGGTTTCCAGTAATCTTCTCGGCATCCTCGATGCAACTGAGCATGAAATGGGTAGCACCACCACCCTCTGAGTGTACATGAACAGACATGCCCTCCTTGTCGGCTTCAACAATCAGTTGAACCATCTTATCGTGGTCGTTGAAGCGCTCCACACCGTGATAGCCGGGCTGGTCCAGATAATCCTGGTTCTGCCAACCCGTGTGTGCTTCGGTCACACCATCGAGGAACGCCTTGGCTCCGACAATATGGAAATACTCACCACTCAGTTCGGCACGCTGTGCGGCAATGCGGGCAATCTCTGCCTTCGGATCGGCAATATTGTCGGTAACGTACATGTAAGCGTAGGTACGCATCTTCAGTTTGCCTTCCTTCTCCAACTCGTAGTAGGCTTGGGGACAATCCTTGCAGAAGAGTTCTGCACCAGCGTCGGTTACGGCTGTATAGCCATTCTGCAGGGCAAAATCCTGCCACGCAAGCAAGTAGTTCTTTGCATCCTCCACCGAAGAGGGAAGTATGGCGATGACATCCATCAGGGGATTCTCGCAGATGTAGCCGTCGGGGTCGCCATTCTTGTCTACGTGCACCATGTCATAGCCATATCTCTTCGCATATGCCGCATCAATGCCCGCCCACTGAAGTGCTTTGGTATTGAGCAGCATGGAGTGCCCACCGCCAGTTTGCATAATCAGAGGTTTGTCAGCGCAGATATCATCCAGATAAGCCTTGGTGACGTATTCATCATTCTCCACCCATCCTGCAGCCATATAGAGTTGGCGCTGTGGATTCTTCGCAATAAATTCCTTAATGATTTCACGGTATTTGGCATAGTCGGTCAAGCCCACCTGGCTTAAGTTAGCCTGTCCGATAAAGCGGTCGCCGGCCAGATGGCCGTGACTGTGCGACTCAAGGAATCCGGGATAGATATAGTTGTCACCATAGTCCAACACCTGCGCGTCTGGGCCTGCGAGCTGCTTCGCTTCTTCTGCACTGCCGATATAGGCAAATATGCCGTTCTTCACTAACGCGGCCTTGGCAAAGGGGCGCTTTTCATCCATCGTGATGATATTGCCGAAAATAATCGAATTTTTCATTGTTACATTATTTATAGGAATAGACATATTTGAAGTTTTGCGCTTACAAAATTAGCAATATTCCCTAAAAAAAGAATCACGGCTCATGCCTTGAGCCGTGATTCTTGCTGATTTCGTGACTTTTTTTGTTGATTTCGTGACTTTAGGGTTCTCCAAACTCTTTCATCCAAGCTCTCACCGACTTTCCCGTCTTGCGCTTAATGACATCACTAAAAGTGCTATAACTGCGGTAGCCACTCTCTAAAGCCAACTGTTGGATGGTGTATGAGCACTGGGCATCTGCTGCCTCGCGACAGAGATGGATGAAATGATTGATGCGTAAATCGTTGATATAGTTATTGTAGGTGGTGCCCTGACTGGAAAAATACTGGCTGAGATAAAGACGGTTGGTTCCGATGGTCCTGGCAAGTTGGGCAAGGGTCATGTCGTGCTGTAAATAGAGTTGCGTATCTATGCAACGCTGCTGAAGCAACTGTCCGATGTTCTTGGACATGCCAAGCGGCAAGGCCGGGCGATTAGGCATGGACAATGAAAGGTCATTGTCTTCCACTTTCTCGGTAGTGGGCATTTCTTCTGCCGTATCATTAACAGGGACGCTCAGGTCACTTAACGTTTCTACCCGCCACAGGAGATAGCCGAGAAACACGATGTCGAACAGCTGATAGGCGTATAGGAAAAGCGTGACATTGCCTAAAAACGTATAGAAGACGAACAGCAGGAGCATGAGGGCCAGTACCACAAGACTCTGCCACACCTCCTTGTGCTCCAGGTCGGCATAGTTGTCGCGCATCCAGCGTCCGTATTGTCTCGTCGCGCGAAACATGTATATCGCGAAACATATGCTCAACAGCAGTAGATAGACATGTAGCATCGGGATAACGGCATAGCTAAGGGTGGCAATGCTATATACCTCTCCCACGACAAACGGTGCTATCATCAATGGAATGGGCCACAGCGGTCGCCGGCGGTCTTGCAGCATGTTGAGCATGACGCAGATGACCAACGGCACGGCGAGCACGCTGTCGAGCAATCCGCCTATAAGGTCGGTCATCATAATGTCCTCAGCGGAGGTAAGAAAGAATATCTGCATATACCACAAGTGGCACACGGCAGTGGCGGCAAAATAGGCGGCCGTCCACCGGCGCAGTCGTACTGGCGGTGTAACGTCACGGGCAAAGGCGTTGCCTTGACGGAACAGCAGATAGCAACAAGCTGCCAGAAACAGTGCTGACACTACGGCATATAACATGCCAAAGAGGGTATCGTTTCGGATCTGATCGTACATAATCGTTTTACTTCGGCAGTTTCCTGCCTTCATGATACTTATTATGAATTATGTGTGCAAAGATACACATTTTTTTTGAATATACGCAAAATCCCCGCACGTTGTATCTCCCTGGTGCCGTTTCCGCGCAAGATTTGAAATTTTTTGTCCATTCCCGCCGTTTATTAGCGGAAATTGTGTATCTTTGCAGGCATGGAAAAGAAAGTTTGCATATTTACGGGTGCCCGTCCCAACTTTGTGAAGGTGGCGCCCATCATTCGCGTCATCCAGCAGACTGAGGGTATCAGCTATCAGCTGGTCTATGCCGGACCTGCCGACGACCCTACGCTTGAGCCGTCATTGTTCAGCGACCTGCAGATGCCTCGCCCCAATGCCTTCTTGGGTGTCGAAAGTGATAACCTTAATGAGCTCACGGGGCGTGTGATGTCTGAGTTTGAGCGCTATCTCGACCAGCATGCCACCGATACCGTCATCGTCGTCGATGACCTTGCCTCCACCATGGCCGCTGCCATAGTGACCAAGAAGCGTGGTCTGCGGCTGGCACACCTTGTGGCCGGCACGCGTTCGTTTGACATCCGTATGCCGAAGGAGATTAACCGCCTTGTCATCGACGGTCTCAGCGACCTGCTCTTCACTGCCGGTGCCGGTGCAAGCAGTATAGCCACGCGCGAAGGTGCAGAGTCGCACAAGATATATATGGTAGGCAACATCCTCATGGACACGCTTCGTATGAACCACAGTCGCTGGCTGCGTCCCGCCTGTCTGGACGGTGTCGTGGACGGCCAGTACCTGGTGTTCACCCTGAATCGACGGGCTTTGCTGGCCGATCGTCAGAAGCTGTTTCAGCTGCTTCAGGCGGTCAGCGAGTCTGCCGGAAGTTTGCCCATCGTTGCTCCGTTGCGCGGAAAGGCCTTCGAAGAGGTACAGTCCTTCGGTGGTCAGTTCCATGTTGTCAGCTCACTCAGCTACCTTGAGTTCGGCTATCTTACCGCTCATGCCCGTGGTATCATTACCGATTCGGGCAATGTAGCCGAGGAAGCCACCTTCAACAACGTGCCCTGTATCACCCTTAACAGCTATACCGAGCATCAGGAGACGGTGCGTCAGGGCACCAATGTCCTTGTGGGCGAAGACGCCCTCTTGTTGCGTCAGTCTCTTTCCGACCTCGTTGCCGGCCGTTGGAAACAAGGTTCGCTGCCCGACCGTTGGGACGGTCGCAGCGCCGAACGTATCGTACAGACCCTTTTAGCATGAAGGCCATTCTCATCCTGCTCGTTGGCTGGGTGGCCGACCTCCTTTTTGGCGACCCGTCCCGTCTGCCTCATCCCGTCGTCCTTTTCGGCCGTATCATTGCAGCCTTCGAACGCTGGCTCAACCGTGGGCGGTGGCGTAAGGCCAAGGGGGCTGTCACGGCCGTTGTGCTCATTGCTGCGGTCTATGCCGGCACCTGCGTGCTGATGCAGTGGCTCTATGGCATCCACGTCGGTCTGTATATGGCCGTGGGGGCCATCTTGGTGTTCTACTGCTTGGCCGGCACCACGCTCATCCGCGAGGTTCGCGAGGTGTTCCATGCTGTCGACCGTTCTCTGGACGAGGGTAGGGCACAGGTGTCGCGCATTGTCGGCCGTGATACCTCCCGGCTCTCAGCGCAGGAGGTGCGTGCTGCGGCTCTTGAGACGCTGGCTGAGAACCTCAGCGACGGTGTCGTAGCACCGCTCTTCTGGTATCTGCTGCTCGGTGTTCCGGGCATGCTGGCGTATAAGATGGTCAACACGCTCGACTCGATGATAGGCTACCGCACCGATCGCTACCGCGACTTCGGCTGTTGGGCGGCCCGCATTGACGACGTGGCCAACTATCTGCCGGCGCGTATTACCACGCTGCTCATGCTTGTCGTCGTCTGGCGGCTCGACCTGCTTCCTTTCGCTACGTGGTATGGCAGGGAGCAGGACAGTCCTAACAGTGGTTATCCCGAGGCAGCCCTGGCCGGTATACTCGACTGTCGTTTCGGTGGCCCGCACTATTACTTTGGCCAGTATTTCGACAAGGCCTACATCGGCACCAACGACCGTCCGCTGGTCACTGCCGATGTGCATCGTGCCATTGCTATTAACCGGCGCGTAGAGGTGTCGTGGGTGCTACTCATTGTCCTCGTGCGCTTTACGCTATTCCTATTTCATTTTCCCATTTTATTCTAAGCTTATGAACAGAAACCCCTTCTTCGCTTTGTTCGTCATCGTTGCTATGGTGCTTGTCGGCTGTGGCCAGCGCCAGGCTCCGGTCAGCGACGACGACACCCCTGTCGACACCACCTCTGCCTTCGTGGAGGTCAAGTATGCCAAAGGCTTCGACGTACGCGACTCTGCCGACGTGCGCCTGGTTACCATCGGCCGTACCGACCGCTTTGCCCTGGTGCGCAGTGCCGACACCAAGGTGCCGCCGGTGTATACCAAGGTGGTGGTGCCTATCCGCTCGACTGTCGTGATGACGTCGCTGCAGCTGTCAAACTTCACCGTTCTCGATGCTCACGACGTCATCAAGGGCATTACCGGTACGAAGAACCTCTTCAACGAGGACATGCTGAAGCGTGTCAAGGAAGGCAGCTGTGTAAAGATAGGCATGGAGGGCAATGTAGACCCCGAGCTGGTGCTGGCTGCAGCGCCCGACGTCATTTTCATCTCGCCTTCGAAGCGTGGCGGCTATGAGGCCATTCGCGAGACGGGCATTACGCTGGTGCCTCACCTGGGCTATCAGGAGCTGGACCCCCTGGGCCAGGCTGAATGGATCAAGCTGGTAGGCCTCTTCGTAGGCAAGGAGCGTAAGGCCAACGAGCTGTTCAGCGGTATTGAGCAGCGCTACAACGACCTCAAGGAACGGCTCGAAGGTATCGACGACCGTCCCACTGTGTTCAGTGGCGAGATGCACTACGGCACTTGGCATGCCGTAGGCGGCAAGAACTACTTGGCTCAGATTTTTGAGGATGCGGGAGCCGACTACGTCATTCACGACGAGGAGACTGCGGGCGAGAACGTTGAGTTCGAACAGATGTACGCCCTGGCTGCCGATGCTGACTACTGGCGCATCCTGAACTCCTATCCGGGCCAGTTCTCGTATGAGGCGCTGAAGGCCTCGGAGCCGCGCAACGAGCTTTTCCGTGCCTTCCGCGAGCGCAAGGTGATATACTGTAACATGAAGTCGACGCCTTACTACGAGCTTGTGCCTGTCATGCCTGACGTGCTGCTGAAGGACCTTGTGGCCATCTTTCATCCCGACATGGTGGAGAAGGACTACCAGCCTACGTTCTACCGACTGCTGCCATGAGACGTTTCCTTGTTCTGTTGCTCGTTCTCGTGACGGCTGTCATGGTGCTGACGGTGGTCAACCTGCTTATCGGCACGGTCAGCATACCGGTGTCGGAGGTGTGCAGCATCCTCGTCGGACGTGGCAGCCGGTCGGAGATATGGTCTAACATTATATTGAGTTCGCGCCTGCCGCAGGTGCTGACGGCCATTGTGGCCGGTGCCGGGCTGGCCGTCAGCGGACTGCAGATGCAGACGGTGTTCCGTAATCCGCTGGCGGGGCCCTCGGTGCTGGGCATCAGTAATGGGTCGGCTCTGGGTGTGGCCTTTGTGGTGCTGCTGTCGGGGCAGCTGGGCGGGGTGGCCTTGTCGCGCCTGGGTTATCTGGGCGATGTGGCCATCTCGGTGGCGGCCATCGTAGGTGCGATGGCCGTGCTGCTGCTGATAATATGGGTGTCGCATCGTGTCAGGGGCAATGTCACGCTGCTTATCATCGGTGTTATGATAGGCTATCTGGCCACGGCCATTATTGGTGTGCTGAAGTTCCTGTCGCCCGAGGAGGACGTCAAGGCCTTTGTTGTATGGGGTCTGGGGTCGTTCTCGCGCGTCAGCGGCGACCAGATGGTGCTCTTCGTAGTGCTGATGTCGGTGCTGTTGCCGCTGAGCATGTTGCTGGTGAAACCTATGAATATGTTGCTGCTGGGCGATCGTTATGCTGCCAACCTTGGGCTTCCGGTGCAGCGTGCGCGCATGCTTATCATTGTGTGCTCAGGTGTGCTGGTGGCCATCGTGACGGCTTACTGCGGTCCCATCATGTTCATAGGTCTGGCAGTGCCTCATCTGGCGCGGGCCGTCTGCCGCAGCAGCGACCACCGTCAGCTGATGCCTGCCACGGCATTGTGCGGTGCGTTGCTGGCCCTGGTGTGCAACTTCATAGCGCGTATGCCGGGTTTCGAGGGTGTGCTGCCCGTCAATTCGGTGACGGCGCTGGTGGGTGCACCGGTCATAGCGAGTGTATTGTTCCGTCGTCGGCAATCAGAAGCAGAGTAAGCTCGGCCTGAGGTACCAGCGGCTGGCAGTGCTGCCGGCAGTGGTGCAGCACGACGCGGCAGAAGTCGTCTGTCTTTTCTTTGGGTATTATGTCCCACAGCTCTCTGGCCAGGGTCAGCCGGCTGAGGTCGGCAGTGCAACGGGCTTCGTCCAGCATCTGGCGGACGAAGTCCTTGTTCATGGTGCTTCGGCGGCTGTGGGTGTCAAGCTGTCCTTCGGCCAGCTTGACGGCCTTGCCCAGCATGACACCCAGTGTGACGTGCCGGAAGTCCAGTTCGCTGGCCATGGCGAGTGTGGCGCCTATGTAGTTGCCATACTCTACGAAGGCCTGCGGGGGCAACTGTGGGTAGTGCTGTCGTACGTAGCGTTCGCTCTTGGCTCCGCTGTTCAGCACCACGCGGTCGGCGCCGCTGGCCCGTGCCACCTGCATGCATCGGCGGATGCTGGCCACGAAAGCCTCTTCTGAGAAGGGCATGACGATGCCCGAGACGCCGATGATGCTGATGCCGCCCACGATTCCCAGCCGCGGGTTGAAGGTGCGCTGTGCCGTCTCCTCTCCGCGGGGCACGCTGATGGTGATGTGCACCGG
Source organism: Prevotella sp. UBA2742 (assembly GCA_002353485.1). Classification (GTDB taxonomy): domain Bacteria; phylum Bacteroidota; class Bacteroidia; order Bacteroidales; family Bacteroidaceae; genus Prevotella. The sequence goes on along the minus strand of DEJS01000011.1, from coordinate 20,342 downwards.
GTGGTGTATGTTGGTACGCATCATCTGGCGTGGTCCGCGGTTGATGGCGGCCTCGCCGGGCGCGTAGTCGAAGCCGGGCAGCGTGAAGCGGCCCACGCCCTGGCCGCCGTCGATGCTGAAATGGTCTGACGGCGTGACCGTGGCCCGTATCTCCAGCCCGTCGGTCACGTCGGGGTCGTCGCCGGCCTCCTTTGTGCAGTAGGCATAGCCGTCGCCGTAGCCTACCGCGACGGCTATGCTTTCGCCGTCGGGCAGGGTGACGCTGACCTCGGCGGGCTCCTGCCCGGTGGTCAGTCGCCGGGTGGCTGCTATGGCTGCTGCCGTGGCGCAGGTGCCGGTGGTCAGTCCGCTGTGCAACGCAAAGTAGTCGGGCAGCAGCCGTTCTACGGCGCGGCGCAGTCCGTAGGGCCCGTTGCAGTGGGCCTGCCGGCTGACGTGCTGCCAGGGCAGGGGCGGCCGCCGCAGCACGATGACGCGCATGCCGCGGGCCAGCGCAGCGTCTACCTTCGACTGGAAGCCGCCGCTCAGTCCGCTCTCTTTCAGCAGTATGGCGTCGGCGTCGGGCAGGCTGTCGTCGTCGTCGCGGTAGTAGCACAGTTGCTGCTCGCCGACTCCCTGCTCGAGGGCCAGCCTGACGGACGACTGTCGGGGCAGTATGCGGTAGATGACGCTGACGCCGTGACCTTCGAGCCACCTGAGCCGGCTGATGCTCTGTACACCCGTCGTGGCCAGCAGCGTGCGTATGTCGGTGGGCACCTCACGGTAGTCGTCTATCCACGTCAGTGCGTCCGACCGCTCGGGGTAGATGCGTTCGTAGCGCACCAACGGCAGCTCCAGGCGCCGGGCTACGTCGGCCACTGTCTGGTGAAGCACGCGGGCAAAGGGGTGGGCGGCATCTACCAGCAGGCGTATGCCGTGCTCGCGGCAGAAGCGGGTCATCAGCTCCGTGTCCATGGCGCCGTCGGTGCGCCGACCGTGGTGCAGGGCTACGGTCTGCTCGCCGGTCTTCGTCGAGTAGTAGAACGGCTTGCCGGCCTCCTCCAGCACGTCCACTGCCTTGCGTCCTTCTGTTGTTCCTCCAAGAATCAGTATCATCCTGTATGTCGTTTGATTATTGCCTGCGCTGCAACCAACGGCTGGTAACACGCTTACCAATGGCTGGTAACACAGTTACCAATGGTTGGTAACACGCTTACCAATGGTTGGTAATATGCTTACCAATGGTTGGTAACGATTGATGGCGCTATTCCGTTCATCGGAAGTCATAGGTTTCTACGTAGCAGCCGAACTTTACGTCCTCGCTGTATCCGTATCGTTTGAACAGCTGTCGTATCCATTCTTGCTGCTCGGGCATGAGCAGCAGCTGGCCGTTCTTATAGCGATAGTAGGTGCCGCCGCTGCCTATGTGGCGCTTAAACTCGGCCATCATGGGCATGTAGTCCTTGCGCTTTACGTCGGCAAAGATGTCACCGAAGCCCTTTGCCGCACGTACCCGCCGTATCTGGCTGTAGTAGCGGCAGTGGCCGTCACGGCATGCCGTGGGGTAGACGCAGACACCTTTCTCCACGTCGGCAGGGATAAACTGCGCTGCCAAGTAGCGCATGCAGTCGTGGTTTTGCGGACACTGTGTGGCGAAGCACACCATGTAGTCGCGTGGTAGCAGGCTGCCAATCAGTTTCAAGTCTTCCATAACTATGTTGGTTTTATTCAGTGGCCTCCCTGTAGAGGTGGCCGAAGTGTTTGTTGTAAAGTTCACTGAGTCCCTCGCGGTTGTCTATGGCCTCGCCCACGACAATCATCGTCGTTAGCGTCAGCCCGTGCTCGTGTACCAGCCGTGCCAGGTCCTTCAGCACGCCGCGGTACAGCCGTTGGTCGGGCCACGTCAGGTGGTAGCACACAGCCACGGGCGTATCCTCGGCATATTCCGTGAGCAGCTGGCGCTGCACGTCGTCGACGATGCTGGCCGAGAGGAAGATGCACATTGTGCTTTGACTGCGAGCCAGCAGGCGAAGCTGTTCCCTTTCGGGCATGGGCGTACGGCCTTCGCCGCGCGTAAGGATGATGGTCTGCGTGCGCCCGGGAATGGTGAACTGGGAGCGCAGCTCGGCGGCAGCGGCTAGAAACGACGATATGCCAGGCGTGATGTGGTACGACATGCCCTCGCGGTCGAAGAATGCCATCTGCTCCTGAACGGCACCGAAGATGCACGGGTCGCCCGTGTGCAGACGTACTATCAGGTGTCCCTGCCGGTAATGCTGCAGCATCAGCTGGCACTGCTCTTCCAGCGACATGTCGGCCGACGAGCGTACCACGGCGCCTGCCTTGTGGCAGTCGGTCAGCTGGCGCGGCACCAGCGAACCGGCATACAGTATCAGGTCGGCCTGCTCCAGCAGCCGGCGCCCGCGGACACTGACAAGCTCTGGGTCGCCAGGACCCGCACCCACTATCTCGACGTGGCCTTCGGGCTGACGCAGGTAGCTGTGGTCTATGGCCAGCGCCGCTGTCCAGTTGCGGCCTTTCACCTTGGGCACAATCAGCTTGCCGTGATGTGACCCCAGTATGGCAGCGGCTTCGCAGACGCTGGGCGTGCCGACGTGCCTGGCTACGGTGTCGCTGGGGTTCGGCACGTCGACGGCCGCCAGTTGTTCGGCCGTGAAGAACTCTAACTTCTTGTCGTACTCGTCGACCAGCATCTTGCAGAATTCCTCGTCCTCCTTGACGTCGATGGTGCAGTAGTGGTGGGCGCAGGGCAGCACGCCGCGCCGGACAAAGGCTTTGTCTATTTCGTCGTAGATGTCCTCGAAGTCGTCAGGGTGATGGGCCAGTCCGAAGCCGATGGTGCCCACCATGGGGACGAAGTGGAGTTTCAACATGCCGTAGGGGACACTGCGGTCGAAGGGAGAGACGATGATGACCAGCCGGTATTTCCGCGGGTCGGCCTCCCGGATGTCGTCGATGACGGTGACGTGGTCCGGAAGGGTGGCCTCCAGGTAGTCAGTGCCCTCGTCGCGCACTTCCAGCAGCAGGGCCGTCGGCTTCTTGTTGACGAAGGCAAAGATGCAGTCGTTCATGTCGTCGACGTTGCTGGCTACCGACCAGCCGAAGCGTTTACCCAGCGTATCGAGTGCCCAAAGTCCTGCGTTGTCACTCAGGGTGGTGATGACCTCATGGGCGCCCAGAATATTGGCGATGTCACGCGTTAGTTCGTTCGCACCGCCGATATGGCCGGAGAGGACGGAGACAACGTTCTTTCCCATACTGTCAATGCAAACGACGGCAGGGTCGTAGTGCTTGTCCTTAATATACGGGGCGATGGTACGCACGCAGATGCCCATGGCACCGATGAATACGAAGGCATCGAAGTCGTGCCAGCGTTTGCCTACATGCTGGCGAGTGATAATTTCTGCCTTCTTATCCTGTGAACACAACTGGCTTAGTAGCAGACGGGCAATATGTTTGCCTTCCTCGCTAATCTGGATGATGGCTATCTTTTGCATTTTAGTATTTCTATGGGGTGATTGTCGTTGAGAATGATTCTTGTCGCAGGCTCCTGCCGGAGACCCAGTTTATGACAGGCCTCGTCCCAAAGCTGGTGGCTGTCCGTGACAACCTTTGGGGCCTTGACGCTATTCATCACCATGCAGCCGTCAGGGGTGAGGTAACGTAGCGTCTTCTGCATGATTTCCATTAGACGGCCGCCGTGGCCACCAATGAAGACGGCATCAGGACGGGGAATACTTTCGGCATCAATCTCCAGGAAATCACCAATATGGACTTCGATACCTGGAGCACCGAAACGACAGACGTTCTCGTGCATGATGGCTTCGCACTCTGGCCTGATTTCGAAGGCCACGACATGCAGATGTGGAAATTGCAGGCGAGCCTCGATAGAAACACTGCCTGTGCAGAAGCCGATGTCCCACAGCACGTGCTTCTGAGGGAGACAGAGCGCTTGGAGCGTCAGCAGCCGGATGGGCATCTTGGTTATCATCTTCTCGCGACCGTCGAGCAGGGTGAACTGGTTGTCGGGTATGCCGAATAGCTTTATTCGGTTAACGCTTTGAGTGTAGTGCTTTGAGTGAAGTATCAGGCAGTTGGGCATGGTGAAGGTACGCTGAGTGGCTTCTTCAAGCGTCAGGGTGGTTACCTGCTCCTCGTCAGGGTTGCCCAGGTGTTCGCCCACGTGCATGGTGTACGCCGTGTAGCCGTACTCCAGCATGCGTTGTGCTATGGCGGCCGGCGTGTGCTCGCGGTCGGTCAGTATGCCTATCGTCGGCGCGTGCTCAATGAGGGCGCGGTCCAGCTCGGGCCATGGACGCCCAGTCAGCGACACAATGCGCATGTCGTGGTACGCCAGCAGCAGGCGGTGGGCCAGCATCTGCAGCGAGTTGAACGACGGATAGAGCACTATCTTTGCCTCAGGCATCTTGCGGCGCAGGGTGTTTGCGAAGCCGAAGAACAGCGGGTCGCCCGAGGCAAAGACCACGATGTCGGTGCCGGCAGACTGGTACTGCTCGAAAACAGCGTCCAGCGGCACCGTGATGTCTATCCACCGTGCACCCTGAGGCAGCAGTGCCTGCACGATGTCGTGGTGGCGACGCCCCCCGCTGAACACCTTGCCCTTTTCAATACATTCCAGCGCTTCCGGTGAAAAAGAGGGCCTCGGATTGTCCGTAATACCTATAACCACAAATTGCATAACTATGTTATTCCTTTCTTAGCCTTAAAACTATCAACTCAAAATATGTTATTATGTTACTATGTCTTTATTATTATGTTATTATGTCTTTATTATTATGTTACTCTGTCTTTACCCCGTTACTATGTCTACAAGTCGCGGCCGGGGTTTAGTTCAGCAGCATCGTCAAAGGTAAGGATGGCGTTGCACAGCGTAGCTGCCAGGTTGCTGCCGCCCTTGCGGCCTTCGACAATGACTTTCGGAATACTTCGGAAGGGCTTTACCATGTGCTTCGACTCGCAGACGTGAACGAAGCCTACGGGGGCGGCAATGATGCCGGCGGGCCGTGCCTTTCCCTTGCGGATGAGGTCGCAGAGTTCCATCAGGGCTGTGGGGGCGTTGCCGAAAACAAACAATGCATCAGGATGCTCCTCGACAGCCAGTCGTATGCCGGCCTGTGTGCGTGTTATGCCCTCCCGAGCTGCCAGCCCGGCCACCCGAGGGTCGCTCAGATAGCACACCGCCTCGACGCCCAGCCGCTGCAAGGCTCCTTTGCGAATGCCGCTAGTCACCATGGTGACGTCGGTGACGATGGTAGTCAGCTCGCCGCTCTTCACCTTATTATATATAGTCTCCACGGCCTGCGGGTCGGCGTACAGAATGTTCTCCATGTCGAAGTCGGCCGTGGTGTGGATGGCGTGCAGCAGGGCCCACTTATGGTCCAGCGGATAGTCTTGCCGTTTGAGCTCGGAGGCGATGGTACGAAACGACTCCGTCATAATCTGCTGGCCCACCTTCTGCGTCTCGTCAGCCTGACGGCGGTAGTAGCCGCGCGGTGTAATAAAGTGGCCGTCGGCCACGTACGACTGCGAGTTGCCGATAAGCACTACGGTGAACATGTCAACGTCCTCAGGCTCGAAGTCGCCCAGGGTAGTGAGCTTTACCTCCTGCTCCGGCCGGCCGGCCTGACGAACGTAGCCCACAGGCGTCGCGGCCGAACGCTCCTCGAGAAACAGTTCCTGCAGACGGTACAGCTGCCAGTAGCGGCCGTGCGACTTGGGGTTGTAGACGGCAGTGACAAAGTCGCCCGTGGCGGCAGCACGGATGCGACGCTCGATGACGTCCCACGGCGTCATCAGGTCCGACAGTGAGATAAGACACACATCGTGACCGACGGGGGCCCCTAAGAGCGACGCTGCCTTCTGGAAAGCCGAGATGCCGGGCAGCACCTGCACATCGACCGTGGGGTGGGGTGTGGAGACGCAGTCGCCGTCCGCTGTGCGGCATTGCTGCTGCATCTCGTAGATAAGCGGCGCCATGCCGTAGATGCCGGCATCGCCCGACGAGATGACGACCACCGTTTGCCCTTCTTCGGCCAGACGGAAGGCTTGCTCGGCACGGTCGCGCTCGCGCTTCATGCCCGTGTCAATACACTGGCAGCCAGCCTTCAGGTAGGGCTCGACGAACTGGAAGTAGTATTTGTAGCCGACCACGGCGTCGGCCGATGCCAGGGCCCGCTGTACGGCCGGCGTAACGTCGTCACTGGTGCCGGGGCCAAGACCTGCTATGATGATAGTTCCCATAATGGTTGCAAAGATAACGAATTAAAATGAAAAAGGAGGCATAATCTCTCGACAATCCTCCTGTTGCTTATATAATAATACACGTTTCCTGGTTTATTTAAACTGCACTTTAAGCCCTGCCGTAAGCATGCGGCCTGGGGCGTAGAGGGCATACTTGCGCTGCGAAGAGTCGATGCGACGGTCCGCACGGTCGAAGATATTGTCTATGCCCAGGCTGGGCTCCAGCGTCAGCCAGCGCGACACACGGAAGGTGTGCGTGGTGTTCAGGTTCCACAGGCCGAAGCCCGGGGCATTCTCGTAGTTGGTGTAATAGGTCTGCGACTGCAGCTTGCCGTTGATGTTGACATGCAGCGTATAGTTGCGCCAGCGGTGGTGATAGTTAGCTGCAAGGGTAGCAGCATGGCGGATGCTACGTTCAAGCAGGGTCCACTCGCTGCCGCTCTTGGTCCGGGCATAGGTATAGACATAGTTGGCTGACAGGTTGAAGCCCGGAAATACGTTGGCCGAGACGTTGAACTGCACGCCCTTGACGTCGCCCTTGTCGCTGTTCTGGTAGATGGAGTAGCGTTCGAGCTTGGCAGCCTGGTCGGCGGTCATCTCGGGAAACTCCTCGCGTAGCATGTCGAGTGTCGGCTCGTCAACGCCGATGTCCTGACGTACTACCATATCGTTGATGCGGTTGATGTAGCCCGTCAGGCTGACGGCCAGCACATGGCTGCGGTATTCGGCATTGAGCGATGCATAATGGCTTCGCTCTGCCTTGAGGTTGCGGTTGCCGAAGATAATCTGCGCCTTGCCGCGGTTGACAGAGAAGTAGTGGTAGTACGTCTCGTCCAGTCCCGGTGCCCGGAAGCCTTGCGAGTAGGTGGCCCGGAAGCGTAGGTTGCCCCACGAATACATCAGCACGGCCTTGGGCGACAGCTGGTTGCCGAAAGTCTCGTGGCGGGTATATCGCAGTCCGACGGTTGCCGTGGCCGTGCCACGGCCCACACTGACGCGCTGTTCGTGCTGTCCGTAGGCCGCCAGCGTATAGGCGTGTCGGTCAATGTTGCCCGAGGTGGCTGTCAGGTAGTCCTTGCGCCAGTCGGCACCGACGATGGTGGTGCTGGCGCTGGTGAGTCCGAGGATGGCTTTCAGCTCGCCGTCCATGGTACGCTGACGCTTGGACTCCACGTAGTCGCCCACGGCGTAGGTCTTTGTTGCCACGTCGTACTCCTTGCCGTAGCGGAAACGGTCGACGAGGAAGTTGGCCTGTAGCGAGTAGCGGTTGTTGAACTTATAGATACCGCCCACGTTCCAGCGCAGTCCTTTGTAGCGCATCTCGTAGTCGGTGCCTCCGGTGGCAACGGTGCCGCTGGCTGAACCGTCGGCCGCCGTGGTGGCGGTGTTGGGGCGGTCGGTTATCTTGTATGAATAGTCGAGGCCGGCGTTCAGTGCCAGGTGCTCATTAGGCGAGAAGGTGAACTTCTGCCCGACCACGCTGGAACGGTAGCCGGTAAAGAAGGGAGCTATGGTGGGTTGTGTCTCCGTGTCGGAGCCTTTGACATATTCCACGTCGTTGTGACGATAGCTGTCAGCACGATCGTGGACGAAGGAGGTGTAGCTGCCGAAGCCATTCTTATAGATGTCGAGTCCGACGCTCTGTGTCAGCTTGCCCTTACCGCTGACCCTGGTGGTGCTGGTAGCACCGACGAGCGAACTGGTGGGCTGGTCGGTAATGATGTTGATGACACCGCCGATGGCATCGGAGCCGTAGAGCGACGACGCCGCACCGTCGAGTATCTCGATGCGCTTGACACGTGCCATGTTGATGCGCTGAAGGTCTACGTTGCTGGAGATGTCGCCAGAGAGTTTTTGTCCGTTAATGAGAATCAGTATATACTTGTTGCCCAGCCCATTAAGGCGTAGGAAGGAACCCATGGAGCTGGGGGCCATAGAGGCCTGGGGCAGCATGCGTATCAGCGCATCGTCGAAGGTGGCGATGCCCTGTTCTGAGATTTCCTGAGCCGACAGTACGTGTACCGGTGTGGCTGTCGACTTCAGACGCTGGTGGTGTCCGGACCCCGTCACCACCACTGGGTTCAGGTTGTAGCTGTGGGCCATGGTGTCGGCCCGTTCCATGCGGTGAATCTGGGAAAGGGCGGCACTCCCCGGAAGGAGTGCCACCACGGTCGTTATAATGAGCTTTTTAAGAGTCATGTGTAATTATTCTACTGCCGTAGTAGGAGTTGACAGCGCGTCGTCAGTGCCCAGCTTGGCAATGGCCTCGCGGGTATGCTGAATCCAGAGGGCACGTACCTTTGAGCGCTCGGCCAGGGCAGGAATGTAACTGTCGCCGCTCTTGTGCTGTTTCCAGCATGCCTCGGTGAACGTGGTCTCGTATGCCTCGGCCTGATAGCCGGCAGCATTCATGACGCTGTACCAGCTCTCTTCGTCGTCAGCATCGGCCATGTCGTTGTGTGCATGGTCACCGGCAATAGACATCAGCGGATAGAGCTGTACCTTGCCGCTGGTGATACCGTCGTCCTTCATGCGGTCAATGACGTTTCCGACGTAGTTGTCCTCCATATCGACGGTACCTACATAGTAGTGGCCGGGGTTGATAAGCTGCAGGGCCTGCTCCAGCTCGGTATATCGGATGTTGGCACCGTAGTAGTCGTAGTTCTCGGGGTTGCCGTGTCCCATGAAGGCCACGATGCCACCGGCATTGATGACGGCCTTGATGTCGCTCTCGTCATTCAGTACGACGGCGAGCTTGTCCACGTCGTTGTCTTCGCCCATCAGGGGAACGCCTACCACTACCTGCTTGTCGATGCTGTGCATGTAATCCTCGGTGAAGTCGCCGTTACGGTTGTTCATAAAGTCCTTGACATAGCTGTCGCGTACCCGTCGGTACTCCTCGCCGGGAATGACCTGCAGCGACTGTACCACAATCTGCTTGTAGCCGCACAGACCGATGGCTGTAAGGAAGTGCTCGGGGTCGAAGAAGTCGCGCGGCTCGACATTCTCGCCGGCACGGGCGTTATTGATGCAGATGGCCGACGAGAAGGACAGGAAGACGTCCCATCCGGGGAACTGTGCCTTGTAGTCGTCTACCACCTTGTCGAAGGTGTCGTAGGCCTGCTCCCAGGTAGAGCCGAAGGCCACAACGAGTATGACCTTGTCGCTGCTCTTGGCCGTCCTTACAATCTGGTTGACCGTCTGCTGGTAGCGGTCGTAGTTGGATGGGTTGACGGTGGTGCCTTCCGTCGGGTTGACTACAGGCTGTTTGTTGTCGTCGTCGTCACTGCCGCAGGCGGTGAACATGGTGCCTGCTACTGCCATCAGCATGGATAGCATAAGTGTTTTAATCTTCATTGTTGTTGTAATTTAAATTAGTGTTAGACTTGTATTTGTTTGTAAGTTTCTTGCCTTGACTGAGACGCAGGGTGAGCGATGCATAGACGGTTCGCCCCGGGGTGGTGGTGCCCAGGTGCAGACCGTGCGGGGTGCGGTCTGTGTAGTCGAAGATGTTGTCCATGCCGGCCTCTATGCGCAGCGCCTTGCCCAGCTGGTGGGTGGTGGCGAGACGCCAGAGCTGGTATCCCTTGCCGTTGCCGTCCAGCTGGTAGTAACGTTTGCTCGACAGTCGTCCGTAGATGCCGAGTCCCAACTGGTAACGGCTGGAAAAGTCGTGGCGCCAGGTCACGTAGACGTTGGCCTTATGGTGTGCCATGCCGTCGATGGTGACGCTGTTCATCACGTCTTTGTCTGCGTCGTACTGGTTGGCACGGGTGTCCAGATAGCTGTAGGAGCCTCCTGCCGTCAGGTGGCGTCCCTGATAGCGCACCGTAAGGTCGAGCCCGTAGGTCTTGGCGTCCTCGATGTTCTGATACTGTCGCACGCGTCGGGGGTCGTACTGTAAGATGAGGTCGGCCGGCGCCTCGCTGTAGGGAATGGTGACCAGCGCTATCATGTCGTTCACCTTATTATAATATATTGAGGCCGTCATGGTCAGCCGCCCCAGGGTGTATTCGGCACTGAGGGCGTAGTAGTTGGAGTGCTGGGCTTTCAGCGAGGTGTTGCCCAGATAGAGGTAGACGCCGCTCATGTTGCGTATGTACTGGTAGTGCAGCTCCTTTGGCGTAGGCGTCTTGTAGCCCTGGCTCCAGGTAGCCCTCAGACGCAGGTCGCGCACCTTGAGCATGGCCGAGAGCTTTGGGGTGAGCCGGGTGCCGAAACCTTCGTTACGCGTCAGTCGCAGTCCGGCGGTCAGCTGGCCGGCCGTATGGCTGCCGCTGAAGGCGCGCCATTCGTCCTGCACGTAGAGTGCTTCGGTATTGTCGGTGGCCTTGCCGCCCTTGACGCGCATGGGGGCTTCGAGCCAGTCGTAGCGGTAGTCCATTCCGGCGCTGAGCGTCTGGTCGTAGGGTAGGGCGAAGATGCCCTTCAGCGATACCTGTGTCAGCCGTTGGTCGCTCTGCAGCTCCTTGTCGCCGGGAAAGTAGGGATAGTAGTTGGTGAACCGTCCGTTCACGTAGCCGTCGGTCAGCGTGGTGTCGGTATATGCATAACGGTAGGCATGGCGTTTCCAGTCGGCATCGAGGGTGATGACGTCGGTATCGCTGAGCTTCCACTTGCCGCCAGCCGACAGCGAGGCGTTGTTGTATTCCAGATCGTAGGTCTTGGTGTCTACGCCCGGGTGGTGTCCGGAGGGTCGGTAGATGCGTTTCCAGTATATGCTGCCGTCGGCATAGAGCTCCAGCGCGGGCAACAGCTGGTAGGTCAGTCGCTCGGCCAGCTGCCAGTTGGTGTGGCGGTTGACGGTTTTGTTGCGCGAGTCGGTAATGTGGTATTCCGTTTTCGACAGGGCCTCTTCGCTCGTGTTCTGCCATCCGTCGGTGTGTTGCAGCTGGAAGTTGGTGTAGCTCGACAGGCGTCCGTAGTTCAGTGCCAGCCCGTTGTGCTGCCGCAGGTCGCCGTAGGAGCCTACGCGGCTGGTGTTTTCCAGCATGACCCCGTGCTCGGGGTGCTTGCGGGTAATGATGTTGATGACGCCGGCAATGGCATCCGAGCCGTAGAGTGCCGACGAGGCGCCCTTCACTATCTCTATGCGGTCTATGTTGTGCGGGTCGATGAGCGAGAGGTCGTTCTCGCCGCCGTTGTCGCCATGCAGGCGGCGGCCGTCGACGAGGATGAGCACGTACGAGTTGCCCAATCCGTTCATCTGCAGGTGTGAGCCCATGTCGTTCTCGTTGAAGTCAAACGAAGCGGTGAGCCCCGACAGGATATCCTCTATGGAGCGACCGGCATACTGTTCGAGCTGTCGACGGCTGATGACCTCGGTCTGTACGGGGGCATCCTTCAGCAGGTGCTGCGTGCCAGTACCCGTCACGACGACCTCCTGCAGCGAGTCGCCCTGCAGGGTGGTCTGTGCCAACTGTGTCTGGGCCGTGCACAATAGTGCCAGCCCCAGCAAACATTTCTTCATTCCCAAACTGTTGTTTCGGCTAACGCCTGTTCCTGGGCGCGCTTACTTCGGTGTTTTGTGGCAGGTCTTCTGACTTTCCTCAGCCTGTTCTACCTTCCCGACTACGGAGTCAGTGGCGTTATACGAACAAGCCTCTTAAACGAGGATTACAGCAGCAGGTACTGTTCAGGACTCTCACCTGATTCCCTTACATCAAGGTCGTTCTCTCGACCTGATTGCCATTAATTCGGGTGCAAAGGTACAAAAAAAAGTGAAGAGTGAAGAGTGAAGAGTGAAAAATTTGGTAAGCAATGCAGCAAAAAAAAGTTAAATTAATGACGGCGGAAGCAAATTCTTCACTCTTCACTCTTCACTAAATTGCGTAAAGTTGTGCGGATTTTCATAAAAAAGAAGAATGATGAAGCCAGTTTGAGAATCAGCAACTTACGAAAGAGGGGATGAAAAAGCCGTTTTTGACGGATTTGCGGAATTTGGAAGAATGTAGAAGGCGAATGGTTGCCAAATCATAACCCGGAAACAAGGCTCATTTTTAACACTTCCCGTTTTCTTTTCAACGGAACTGCACGATTTACGACTATCAGATATGCTCTCTTTGCAATAATACTTGTATTACCCTTATGAGTCATACTATTCCTGCAATATCACATGCCACTTTTTTGATTTCCCAGTAGTTTTGTGATGGTAGGTCATACACCAGAACATCGTTTCTGAACGATATGGAGGTTCCACGACAGAGTAAGTCACCGATGTATGAAACAAGGTCGAAGAGGTTATGACCTCTCACATGGAGATAGGCATTCTGCTCGTTCACGCCGAGCGCCTGACAATAAACCTTTTCATCTTCGAGGTCAACCGACTGAGCAAATGGACTATTCAGATGCGATTCAAAGTTCTTGGCGATTCTTTCTATCAGCAGTTTACCATTACCTGTTAGTTCTGCGCGTTTGCATTGGTTAGGCAGACAAGCAGAAAACATACGCATACTGAAATTCGGTTTGTCGTTCTTCAAACAAAAGAGCAACAGTAACAGCGGTTTATACAGCACCTTGGATAGCGTAGCCATGAATTTCTGAAAGTCGAATGTTGCTGCCTTGTCTGGGCAGACTTTTTCAAACCGATGCTGTAATTCAGAGGCTTCACAATAGTGGTTCTCCCATGAGTAGGTATAAGTTTGGCAGATGCAGTCGCCAGCACCCAGCCCAGGCTCCTTCATCAGATAGCGCATATCGCTGTCTATGCAAACGAAAAAATGCTTCGACAGATAAGGCCGGTATTTCAAGCATTGCTCACAGCCCTTTGTGTCGAATCCCTTGGGACTTCGGCTCTGTGTGATATAGTAGTATCTCCCTGGATGGCGGTTCTGTAGCATTTCATCCCAGAATGTTTTGTCGTCCACATCCTCCAGATGGACACTTGCCACGACACCCCTCTGCATCAGCGGCACATTGGCAAAGAACTGTGCTTGTTCCTGATATACGTCAGCCATTACTTTCGAGTATTAATGGTTATATCCTCCATGTGGATGGCCTTATCGCCCCAACCGTCTGAGAAAATCATTGGCGAATGGGTTGTCAGGATGATCTGCACGTTGGGGTTCAGTTGTAGTATCATATCAATTAGTTTGTATTGCCAACTGATGTGCATGGAAATCTCCGGCTCATCAAGCATCAAGATATATTCCTCACCACGCTCCAACAGAACGGTGAGTAGAATTATCAAAAGCTGCTTCTCACCCGATGATAGTTCCTTGGGATAGATGCCAATAGCATTATCTTTCAAGAAGACAAGTTTGGTGGAGTCATTGGAAAGTGTTTTCCCCGTCTCGGCAAAACACTCGTTCACAAGGCTTATGAACAAATTCTTCCGCTCGTTAATCTTGTCAAGTTCTGCCTTGGTGATGCTACTGTTTGAGTTAATGCGTTCGGTCAATTCCTTCACCAGGTCTGAGAGGTAATAGCCGTAATCACTTTGCAACTTCTCCAATCGAATGTCAAGATAACTGTCCTGTGTGCTTTTGCCGTCGCCTTTCACATCGAAGGTAGAAACGAAGTCCAGTTTCACCAGTTTTCTGTATTCTGATTCCCGAATCTCCTTTCCGCCCAACATGGGTGTCCATGAAGTGACATTCTTCAATGTGTCTTCGCCATCCCTGTCCTTGGAAAGCAAATTTTCTGTCTCATGGTACTCCATAATCATACCATCCTTAAAAGTGACTTTTGTTAGACGACTTTGGAAGAATTGACTGTTTTTCTCGTAGGTAATAGCATGTCGCAGAAGCCGTAAGAGGGTGGTCTTGAACGAACCGTTATTACCCACAAATATATTCACCTTCTCGTCAAGCGTGTGACTGAAGTTGTATTCGTAATACAGGTTGTCGATGCTAAATTCCTTGATCCTCATCTTGTAATAATCTTATTATTGTTGCAAAGATACAAAACTTTTCTTTATAAATTATGCAAAAAATCAAAAATGTTACATACCTTATGTTACTTTTTGTCTTTTGTACAACTCTTCTTTAGGTATTTCTTATATCCCTCGAGAATTGCAGAAGACATAGAATCAGCATCCCAGAAGACATCTTCTCCCAAGTCTTTGGCTAGAGCATCAATACACTTTTCCTCATTACCATAAGTCCACGTATTGCGAATCCACATCCCTAACGAGAAGTGTAGGAATAACACCGTGCCTGTCCCCTGTTAGTCCTAGATCCAGTTGTTCCGAATCCACATACCCAATGAAAAGTGAAACTCTATGGCCTCGCCTTTAACCAACTCATTCTTATCCTTCTCACTCAGCATCTCGTCTAATTGAGCAAAGGCTTCTTGCTTTGTTTGAGGTATCTTTGTTTCCATAATTATCGTTTGCAAAGATAATCAATTATTCCGAACTACACACATTAATTATTATAAGAACGAATCAAGGACCTGTACTCTCAAAACCTTCATTCCATTTTTCTATCGGTAATACTAGGGCATCCATTAGATGATCGACAAAGGTATCTACCACAAGAATAAGGTCCTGCAATATCTTATCAGTAATATCCACGTATCTCAAAGTTCGATCGTCGACACTATTGCCATTTCTGTGAACTAAGTCATGTCTTTTTTCTATATACCTTCCAAGTTCTGAGGTATTTGGAATATTTACATCAAAAACATTCTTGAAGACATCCTTTATTTCCTTTAATTTATGAGCATTAATATTATGTATAACCCTATAAATCGCTTTGTCCAATATCTGTCCTCCTTCTTCAACATCTTTCAAGGATATCTTGTAATTCGTTTTTTCAACAAAATTATGATAAAAGTGTTCCTCACCCAGCACTAAACATGAAATAATTTCAGACAAGAACAATTCTAATGTTCCAATAACCCCAATAAATAGATGCCTATTATGTGTCGACCGCAAGTCATCAGGAACTTCAAGGTTTAATAATCTTTTAATTTTTTCTATCTCTTCTTTGTAGAGGTTTAATACATTACGAGGACTATGCACAACCCCTAATGTAGCACTAACAGAAGCTACCCCGCCTCTGGCGGCATAAATATAATAAGGAATTATTCGATTGTGTTCATACAATTCTAGATTACCATTGATTACTTCAATGGCCTTTTCTTTATATTCGTCTGTCGCTAGACATACAAACTCTTTTGCAAAGTGTTTGCCGCTATATGCAATTATATCACCTTCAACAAATACGATTCTCTCCATTGCCCTATTTCTCTAATTCTTTAACACATCCCTTTCAAAATCTACAATAGTTCTTGAACATCTACAGCATCATCTATTCTGTTATGCTCAAACACCATAAAGTATTTATAGCTAATCCCTGCATCAGCTTCCCATTTCAGACCCAAGTCTAATTTATTCTTGCTATCATATATTTAAACGATTCAACAACACTAGGATATTCTTATATTGTCTATCTCCTGCATAATGCGTTCTGTCTGCTGAAGGACGTAGATGATATGCTGGTAATGCCTTACATCCTCAAACGAGAGTGTCATACCTTTACGGTCTTTAAGCCACTTCTGGGCTGGTTGATAGCCGCCAATATAGAAGTTCCATGCTGATTCTGGCACACCTTCGAAGTATTGCTCCGAATTGATATATACACGATTCTGCTCCCAGCGGTAGCAATCTACTTGCATAGTTCCACTAACGGGGAAAGATATGCCTGTCGAATGAGGCAAATCTTCCATAAGATGAAGATTTCGTAGTTCTTCACCCTTTTCTGCCAAATCACGGAACCTCTCCCAATCCGTCGGATAAGGTATGCGTGGGAAGTCTATTTTCAGGAATTCCTTATAACGTTTGCGATACGACGGGCTGTGTAGCACGGCATAGATATAATCGAAAAGGTCTTGGGGATAGAGGACACCATTATAATCGCTTATTGGGTCTACCAGAATATTGTCATCATAGCAAGGAAGATAGTTTAGGCCTTGGGCTATCTTATCGTATAAGCCTTTATTGAAATTGACGATACGCTCTTCTTTGCCCAAATTATCTTGGTATAAATATAAAGGGAATATGTTTCCTCCACCCCTATAAAAAATATTTAAATCAACGATTCCCTTTGCAGTGTAAACGAGGTTCCATTGATTATTGCCACATACCTGGCCTTGTCTTCCAACAAGTAATGCAAGATTATCTTCATGTTGCATATGAGACATTATTTTCTCACGAGACCTTTCCACAAGTTTTGAATCGTAATAAATGTATTGATTATCGAAAGGCCGATAAGTAATGCCATTGACACACGAATTAGAGATTTCTATATTATAATAGTTTCTAACATTTGTGCAAAGAGAATTTCGTTCTTTACCTATTAGAATTTTGTCGTTAGCTGTAAATACTCCTACATTGGTTAAAGAGAACAAATTGACAACACTAAAACCATTAATATACTCTTTTTCTAATCCAAAGTCTTTCGGCACGAAGAAGTACATGGGTGCTTTAGGGGAAATTTCTTCATACCCGACGCTATCTATAGTGGCTGTATCTAAGAAATCATATTTATTTTGGCGCAAACCATATAAATCATGATGATAAACCTTACCCAATTCTTCTTTAGGTTTCTTTCCTGTCTTAACAAAAAGGTTAATACTCACACCCTGCATGATGTCAAACACATTCTCGTCTTTACTCCCATCTGGGCATGTTTCTTTCTTCTTGCTGTTACCATGCAGGTCTATCGTGTATATTTTATCGAATGTTTTCAGCAAGTTCCAGCGCATACCTCTAAATGTAGGATTGTCAAGATAGCCATGAGGGTTGATAAAACCAATAATGCCTTCACCGTTTTTCTCGATATAATCCTGAGCCAAACGTATGAACTTAACATAGTCATCGTTCAGCCATTTGGAATTACGTTCGTCAAGGGGCAGTTTCCCTCCTGGCTCTTTCTTATAGTCGTTCATGAGAGACAAAATCCACTCGCCTCTATTGGTACTACTTCCATTATATGGTGGATTACCTATCATCACCATTACAGGATAATCACGTTTGATGACATTAGCCTCGGTTGCTTCACGGCTGAGCCATTGGGCAAAGAGGGTACGAGGCTCATTATTACTTTCTTCGAGAGAATTAGTCAGATAGATGTGTAGGCGCTTGTCCGTATTGTGCTGATAGCCAGTTTCAGCAAGAAGCATATCGAGTTTAATATGAGCCACCGCATATGAGGCCATCAATATCTCGAATCCGTTAAGGCGAGGCAAAAGATGTTGTTCAACATATTGCTGCCAGATGCCTTGATTATCACGATAGCGATCATAGATTTGGTTCACTACTTCTGCAAGGAAAGTACCTGTACCAGTGGCTGGGTCGAGTATCTGAACACGGTGGAACTTGCGTTTCTCATGCTTCATGCCGTCAGAGGTACGCTTGTCACGACTCTGCTCCACAGCAACTTCACGTTCTATCATTGAGTAGTCTGCCAATCCTTCAGGCAAGCCAAAATCCTTTTGAAGAATTTCATCCACAGCCCTGACGATAAAGCCAACGACTGGCTGAGGCGTGTACCAGACACCCTTTGATTTGCGAAGTTTTGGATTATATTCAGACAGGAAGTCCTCGTAGAAATGAATCATTGGGTCATGGTGCAACTTGTCACGGCTGTAACTCGCCATAATCTTCTGAAGGTTGGTAGCCTGAAAGACTGTCACTAGATCATCCACTACCCAAGCAATACGCTCGTCAAGGTCGTTGCCTGCCAAATTGTTGAATATCTGGCGCAGGAATGGATTGGTCTTTGGAATCAAACGTGCAGCCTCTTCGCGGCTAAAATCCTCAGGAGTATCATCATGCAAACGGGCTGCAAACATACCGTAGGCAATCGTCTGAGCATAGATATCTGCAAAGTCCGTTGGTTTAAGTTCTTGAATCAGTACATCCTTGAACGCCTGATATTGTCCTCGAAGGTTATCGTTAGCATAACTATCCGTATCGTCATTCATAGCCTGCTCAATGATATTTGCCAACAATCGAGCCTTTCCTGCCATCAATTTTGCCAGACGTGAGGCTGACGTGACGCGCTGGATAGCAGACGAGCCCAAATGCTGAATCATGGAGAGGAATTTGTCCTCGGCTTCAACAATGCCAACAATCTTTTCGCCTTTGATTTCTGCAATCCTCACACTATCCACGAACTCCCCTTGTTCATACAGGTGAAAGTCCAAATAGTCTGTGAAGATGATATAGTCGAGTGCTTGCTTATAGCGGTCGAATTGCTCCTTGTGGGCATTCTTGTTACGTCCGTCCAAATCGTTGTCGTTCACATCTTTTGCCTCCACAAAAAACACTGGCAGATGGTCTTTCTCCCGCTGAATAATATAGTCAGGTGCACCACACTCGAAATGGGCAGGCTCATTCGTCACAACCATCTTCGGCAATAGACTCTGCAACAAGTCTTTAAGAGCAGGTCGGTAAGAATGTTCGCGAGCAAGCCCTGTCTTGTACTGCTTGTTCAGTTCGTCAATATATAGTTTCAGGCTATCTGTCTTCATATTGTTCTGATTTGAGTGTGGTAATAATCTATAATGCGTTGAAATATGCTTTTACTTTCTGTGCCATCAGTTTTCGTCTGGCCTCCAGAAATGAATGATAGTCAGCAACGTCCATGTTGATAATCTCACGAGGTATGCAGTTCTCGTCAAGATTGTCATACAGTTCGTCCATCGACCTCATCGTGGTATAGGCAGAATCTTTGCCTGCTTCAATGGCAGTAACGACCTCTCCGAGATACACCTTTGGGGCTTTCTTGCCTACTGCAACATTTACGGGCTTACTGAGATAGGTGTAGTTGGCTACCTGATTGTATTCCATCGTTGAGTTCATCTGATTATCCTTCAGGTATTGACGTGGAAATATATGATGGATGTCGGCAGAACTTAACAGGTCACGTACCTTTGACCCTGTACTGAGGAAAGACGCATCAACACTCTTACATTGTGCAGCCAGATAAACGTTGAAAGCGGGCGAATTGCTGGCTGTAGTTTCTAATCTCTGTACGTATGTAACATTCCAAAACGTATCAGAGAGGTTGGCCATTACCTCGTTGTAGAATACAAGGAACCCCTTTTCACGAATAGAACGCAAGTCCGACTCCATTGCAGTCTCTGGACTTGAAGCGTACCTTCCGGTCAGTACAGACATCACATACCATTTTTGTACATAGTGAGCCACTTTCAGTTTATCTATCGTTGAGTCTTTGCGCAATCGAAGGAAAAGCATATAGGCAAAGTCGAGTGCCATACGCCCCTTTACTAATCGACTACTAATGAAGCCTGCCCCTTTTAAACATTCTACAAACTGCTCATACAAATATTTATTGAACACATCCTTCACACCTTCTATCAGGTTAGCAAACGTCTCTTCCATGATTGCTTTTTCATAGGTTCTGCTCTCAAAGTTTCTACCATGAAGCAAGTCGGTAAGATTCGCCATCTTGCCACGATAGTATTTTGAAGTGAACGCTATGCGCAGTACGTCATCGAATGTCTGTGCAAAGAGTTTGGTGTCAGCATCTGCCAGCCATTTAATCATGGGATAATACTCTGATGCCACAAACTCTGTGTCCTTATCTATTAGGCTGATGAAATTATGATTGATGTAAAGATGGCAGAAATAGTCAATAGCCTTTCTGAGCATGTTGCCTCCAAACTCATCATCGGCAGCGATTGTTGACATCACGAAGTCTGCTTGTGTCAAAGATGCTCCTTTACTGTTGATACGGATAAAAATTTCCGTTACCTTATCAATAGTTAGTTCTTTATTCAGATTGATAACTCCTATAGGAGCATTTTTGATGTCTCGTACTCGCTCCAAAAGGGCATTCAATTTCTTTGGTTCCATATCCGGGTTCTCCTGACAGAATTTGGGAATGAAATCGAAGGCATTGTATTCGTTTGAGAACAGATAGGCTATATCCTTTATCCATTTTTTATCCTTCAGAATGGCGGCACTTTGAACCTCAAAACATGGCTCACCAATAGCCGCAGCATATGGATTAAAGGATATACACCTTACCTTCTCTTTGAAATCTTTGTCAATAACAGGCAAGCCTACGATGGATGTCATCAAGGCTGTGTCTTTTCCTGAATACGGT
>DEJS01000004.1 GCA_002353485.1 Prevotella sp. UBA2742 | reverse complement strand
AGGTGGGATGCTTAACGCTTTCGCTTGGCCGCTGACAGTGGGTCGCCAACAGCGGGCATCCATCGTTTACCGTGCGGACTACCAGGGTATCTAATCCTGTTCGATACCCGCACTTTCGAGCATTAGCGTCAGTTGAGGACTCGGAGGCTGCCTTCGCAATCGGGGTTCTTCGTGATATCTAAGCATTTCACCGCTACACCACGAATTCCGCCTCCGTCGTACCCACTCAAGGAAACCAGTTCGCGACGCAACTCAGCCGTTGAGCGGCTACATTTCACGTCACGCTTAACCTCCAGCCTGCGCTCCCTTTAAACCCAATAAATCCGGATAACGCCCGGACCTTCCGTATTACCGCGGCTGCTGGCACGGAATTAGCCGGTCCTTATTCATGCGGTACATACAAACAGGTACGCGTACCTGACTTTATTCCCGCATAAAAGCAGTTTACAACCCATAGGGCCGTCATCCTGCACGCTACTTGGCTGGTTCAGGCTCTCGCCCATTGACCAATATTCCTCACTGCTGCCTCCCGTAGGAGTTTGGTCCGTGTCTCAGTACCAATGTGGGGGACCTTCCTCTCAGAACCCCTACTGATCGTCGCCTCGGTGGGCCGTTACCCCGCCGACAAGCTAATCAGACGCATCCCCATCCCTTACCGATGAATCTTTGCTCCTCGTTAGATGCCTGCAAAGGAGAACATAAGGCATTAATCCGACTTTCGCCGGGCTATTCCTTAGTAAGGGGAAGGTTGGATACGCGTTACTCACCCGTGCGCCGGTCGCCAGCAAAGATAGCAAGCTATCTCCCTGCTGCCCCTCGACTTGCATGTGTTAAGCCTGTAGCTAGCGTTCATCCTGAGCCAGGATCAAACTCTACATTGTATATTCTGTATCTTCATCGCACAGGATACCGACTCAAAGCCGGAACCTGCGAGACATTTCCTCTGTACTCATGGACGCCTATCCTTCAGTATCAAGTCCGTAATCAAAGCACCTCGTTTGAAAAAAAAAACAAAACCGACGGTTCGTTCATTACCCGGATGGATACNNCAGAACGCTATATCCGGTAGTATCTAGAATTGAACGGTTTACTGTATTTACCCATGATACGGCATATATGCCGAATCATGCTTCTTGTACTACTTCTTTCTCTGTCTATGTAAGTCTTTCAAAGATCTCGCTTCTATTCTGCCTCGCCAATCGTTTTTGAGCGAAAGCGGATGCAAAGGTAAGCACTTTTTTCCGTTCCTGCAAACTTTTCGGGAACTTTTTTAAGGAAAAACAAAAAGTTTTCGCTTTTGTTGACAACGAAGAAACACTCCTCGTACCTTATTATTAATAGGGAACCATATTCGAAAAACAGGGAGGCTATAGCGCCTCCCCATTGTGTTGTTGTTTAGCGCAAGTTTAGTGCAGGTCTACTCTCTCTTCCCGAAGATGCGGAGCAGGTAGATAAAGAGGTTGATGAAGTCGAGGTAGAGAGTTAGTGCTCCGAGGAGTGCGAGTTTTTGCGCTCCCTCTCCGGCATCGGGAGCCTGCAGCAGCATCTGCTTGATTTTCTGCGAGTCCCACGCGGTCAGGCCGACGAATATGAGCACTCCGACGTAGCTTAGAATGAGTGTCAGTCCGTCGCTCTTGATGAACAGGTTGACCAGTGTTGCGATGACGAGCCCTATGAGCGCCATGAAGAGTATTTTCCCCATTGACGACAGGTCCGTCTTTGTGGTATATCCGATGAAGGCCATAGCTCCGAATGTACCAGCCGTGATGAAGAATACGGTGGCTACCGACGAGGACGTGTAAGCGAGGAAGATGTAGGAGAGTAGAGCTCCGTTGATGACGGAATAGAGTATGAACATGATGGTTGCCGTGGTCAGCGACAGCTTGTTGATGCCGGCGCTGACGCCTATGACAAGTGCAAACTCGGCGATGATGAGTCCCCAGAACAGTATCTGGTTGTTGTAAATAGCCTGCAGTACGCCCGGGCTGTTGGCCACGCCATAGGCGGTGAAGCCCGTGAGTACGAGCGCAAGCGTCATCCATACATATACTTTTCGCATGAGTACTGGGAATGCCTCCGACACGTCCCACTGACGCTCGGCGGAAACACCCTGGAAATTCAGTTCTTTGTAATCCATTGTTTTTACCTTTCTTTAGTTTAAACGACGTGGCAAAGTTACGCAATTATTTTGTTGAAACGTGAATGTTAAGTATTAAAAAAGAATAAAAACGTTGTCGGGTCCAATATTTTTTCGTACATTTGCCGTTGCTGCGTGCACGGTGTACGTATGCGACAATAAACTAAAACCCATTTACAGTATGACTTACAAGGTAATTGACATTGAGGGCGTAGGAGACGTTTACGCCGAGAAACTGATTGCAGCCGGTATCAAGACCGACGCCGATTTGCTTGAGAAGTGTGCCAAGCCCGCCGGCCGTAAGGCGCTGGCCGAGGCTACCGAGATTAGCCCCAAACTGATTCTGAAGTGGGCTAACCACTGCGACCTGTACCGCATCAGCGGTGTAGGCCCCCAGTTCGCCGAACTGCTGGAAGCTGCGGGTGTAGACACCGTAAAGGAGCTGAAGCACCGTGTGGCCGCCAACCTGCAGAAGAAGCTCGAGGAAGTAAACGCCGAGAAGAATCTTACCAACCGTGTCCCCGCAGAAAGCGAGATACAGAAGATGATAGACCAGGCGAAGGAACTGCCTGCCGTGATGGAATACTAACCCCGAGGTAAGACTGACGACAGTGAAAAGACACCTTACTCTTATAGCGTTGGCAGTCCTCATGTGGGGGACTGCCAACGCTCAGTCTGCCACCTACTGCCATCCTTGGATGCAGAAGCGTGTAGCATACTTCGGCGACTCCATCACCGACCCGAAGAACGACGGCTCCAGGCTGAAGTTCTGGAACTACCTGCAAGACTGGCTTTCCATCACTCCGCTGGTGTACGGCAAGAGCGGTCGTCAGTGGAACGACATTCCCCGCCAGGCAGAGCAGCTGAAGCAGGAACATGGCGACAGCGTGGACGCCATCATCATCTTCATCGGCACCAACGACTACAACAACGGTGTTCGCATGGGCCAGTGGTATGAGGAAACAGAAGAACAAGTGATGTACGGCCACGGCCAGCCCAAGCAGCTGACCACGCGTAAGCGTCGCGCTATGAAGATGGACCCCTCTACCTATCGCGGGCGCATCAACATCGCGCTGGACAAGGTGAAGCGCCTGTATCCCGAGAAGCAGATAGTGCTGCTCACCCCACTCCACCGGGCGCAGTTCTACCGCAGCGAGAGCAACTGGCAGATACCCGAGGACTATGCCAACCAATGCGGCGAGTACCTTGACGCCTATGTCAGTGCCGTGAAGGAAGCCGGCAATGTCTGGGCATTGCCTGTCATCGACCTGAACTCCGTGAGCGGTCTGTACCCCATGCTGGACGAGCACGCGCGGTATTTCCATGACAAGGACACCGACCGTCTGCACCCCAACGACGACGGTCACGAGCGGCTGGCTCGCACGCTGTTCTATCAGCTGTCCGCCCTACCCTGCACATTCCGATAGCAGAACGCTGACATTTCTGCAGCAGAAGACAGATTCCCCGCGGGAGCATCCCGCGGGGAATTCCGTTTTTATTCCTGTCGTTGTCCAATTGTTGTTCGATTGTTGTCCGTTTGTTGTCCGTTTGTTGTCCGTTTCGCAATCGAACAACAAACGGACAACAAACGGACAACAAACGAGGATGAAATGGAGGGAGGTGGGTGGAAGATGGGGAGAAAGTGGGTATTAGGTGGGTAAGAAGTGGGTAGGAAGTGGGTGAGAGGTGGGTGATGAGTGGGGTTTGGGTGGGTAGAAGGTGGGTGGGGTGGTTAGAGGGGCCATTCGTAGGTGTCGTAGCAGATGGCGCGGCCGCCGAAGCCTTCCTTCTGGTACAAGAGGGAGGCGTTGAGCTGGTCGCTGTGGGTCTCGGTGGACTTTCCGAAGTCGAGGAAGGGTTGTGTGATGGCGACCTCGTTGAGGAGGTGGCGGACGATGGCGTCGACAGCGCCAGAGCGCTTGCCCTCGGGGGTGGAGGCGATGTACTGTGTGTGCGCGACCTGCGGTGTCAGGTAGACGACGGAGCCCGCGAGCAGTCGGTCACCGACGGTGGCGGTGTAGAGTTGTATCTGGTTGGGGAATCGGCTCTCGAGGAGCAGCATTTCCTGCAGCGAGTGTACGGGCCGGACGCCGTGGCGCTGCATGAGGTTGTCGGTGAGTACCTGCCAGAAGGCTGCATAGTCACGGCTGCGCTGTACCCTGACGCCACAGCGGTCGGCCACGGTGGCGGCATGTCGGCGGTCTTTTTTCCACCTGAGCTGGCGTGTGGTCATGACGGCGGTCGATATGTCGCGCTCCACGAGGCGGCAGCCGGGAATGCGGAAGATGGCGTATAGCGGCTCCTCGGCCGGCAGCGAGTGGTATATCCATGGCACTGCCTTGTATACGACGCGTCGCAGGCCCTCGCTGCGCAGCGTGTCGTTGAGCAGTGTGAGGGCCTCCATGACGTGTACGGTGGTGGCGTCGGTGCCGAGTATGAATCCGCCGTAGGTAAGTCCCTGGTGCGAATATAGCGTGTCGTCGCGCCTGTTGGCGGGCAGCAGCGCGTAGGGTTTTCCGTCGCGCAGGAAGAGGTACGAGGCGTCCTGGAAGCGGTCGCTATGGTAGTCCATGTAGCGGCGGTCGAAGAGGAAGGTGGCGTTCTTTGCGCGCGCCACGAAGTCGTTCCACTGCTGCTGCCATTCGGGCGTGTACCTTATTATTTCGAGCATCCGACGTATTTTAGAAATTCGTTGTAGTCGTAGATGTAGTCGTCCTGGTCGTAGTGTTCCGATGCCAGCACGAGGCAGACTGCTCCCGAGGAGAAGTCGTCGAGTGTGCGCCACGTGCCGGTCTCGATGAGCAGTCCCTGCCAGGGATGGTTCAGCAGGAAGGTCTCGCGTTGGTGTCCGTTGTCGAGTGTGACGTGGAAAGACCCGCTGAGAGCCACCACGAACTGCCGGAGTCGCTTGTGTGCGTGTCCGCCGCGGCTTTCGCCTCCCGGTACGTCGTAGACCCAGTAGGCGCGCCTGATGTGGAAGGGCACGCGCTGCTGGGCCTCGGCCACGGTCAGGTTGCCGCGGGGGTCGGTAATTCGTGGCAGTTCAATCAGTCGTCCTATCATTTCTGCATGTAGGGTTCAGTTCCGAGGACCGTCTTTGCCAGTCGCTTGGCCTTGTCGCGCAGTGCGTCGACGTCGTCGCCCACCTCGCCGTAGCAGAGGACGACGCCCATGCGGCGTCCCTTGTGGGCCTCGGGCTTGCCGAAGATTCGGATGCGAGTGCGGTCTTCGCGCAGTGCTTCCTCGAGGTTATATTCAAACAGGGTACGGTCTACGGGTGTGGAGGCCTCCTTGGGCGAGAGTATGACGGCCGATGCGCCGGCATGCTCCAGGTGTATGGCCGGTATGGGCAGTCCCATGACGGCGCGGAAGTGCAGTTCGAACTCAGAGAGGTTGGTGGTATGTCCGAGGGTCACCATGCCCGTGTCGTGCGGACGGGGTGACAGTTCGGAGAAGATGACCTCGCCCTGCTTGGTGAGGAAGAACTCTACGCCCCAGATGCCGGCGCCCGTGAGTGCCTTGGTGACCTGGTCGGCCATGTGCTGTGCCTGCCTGAGTGCCTGGTCGGAAATCTTGTAGGGCTGCCACGACTCTCGGTAGTCGCCGCCCTTCTGTACGTGTCCGATGGGCGGGCAGAACAGCGTTGGCCAGCCGTTCTTCTGAGTGACGGTGAGCAGTGTGAACTCCGACTCGAAGTCGATGAACTCTTCGATGATGACCTCCTTGACGTCGCCTCGTGAGCCTTCCATGGCCTCGCGGAAGGCCTGTTCCAACTCGTCGTCGTTATGAACATAGCTCTGTCCGTGTCCGCTCGACGACATGAGTGGCTTTACGACGCAGGGGAACCCTATCTCGTCGGCGGCCTTGCGGAACTCGTCGAAGGTCTTGGCATAGAAGTACTTGGCCGTGCGCAGCCCGAGCTCCTTTGATGCCAGGTCGCGTATGGCACGGCGGTTCATGGTGTAGTTGACGGCACGTGCCGAGGGTACCACCTGTATGCCCTGCTCTTCGAACTGGAAGAGTCGTTCGGTGCGGATGGCCTCTATCTCGGGCACGATGATGTCGGGACGGTGCTTCCGCACTACCGCCTCGAGGGCGTCGCCGTCGAGCATTGAAAACACTTCGCGCTCGTCAGCCACCTGCATGGCGGGCGCATTGTCGTAACGGTCGCAGGCAATGACGTACTGTCCTGCGCGCATGGCGGCAATCACGAACTCCTTGCCGAGTTCGCCGCTTCCTAATAAAAGTATCTTTTTCATAATTAAAAGCCTCCCCAAGCCCCTCCAAAGGAGGGGATGTCTTTAGCGGTTGTTATACATTTTCTCGTAGTACTTCTGGTAGTCGCCTGAGGTGACGTTGTCGAGCCAGTCCTGGTTGTCGAGATACCAGCGGACGGTGCGCTCTATGCCCTCCTCGAACTGGAGCGAGGGCTCCCATCCGAGCTCGCGCTGCAGCTTCGACGAGTCGATGGCGTAGCGCAGGTCGTGTCCGGCACGGTCGGTGACGTAGGTGATGAGGTCCATGTCTTCGCCCTCCTTACGGCCCAGCAGGCGGTCGACGGTGCGTATGAGCACGCGGATGATGTCGATGTTCTTCCACTCGTTGAAGCCTCCGATGTTGTAGGTGTCGGCCACGCGTCCCTCGTGGAAGATGAGGTCGATGGCTCGTGCATGGTCTTCGACGAAGAGCCAGTCGCGCACGTTCTCGCCCTTGCCGTAGACGGGCAGCGGCTTGCGGTGGCGTATGTTGTTGATAAAGAGCGGGATGAGCTTCTCGGGGAACTGGTAGGGCCCGTAGTTGTTTGAGCAGTTGGTGACGACGACGGGCATGCCGTAGGTGTCGTGGAATGCGCGCACGAAGTGGTCGCTCGACGCCTTCGATGCCGAATAGGGCGAGTGGGGCTGGTACTTGGTGGTCTCGAGGAAGAACTTGTCGCCGTAGGCCAGATGGTGCTCGGCCGAGGATGCCGTGGTGGTGAACGGCGGCTCTATGCCTTCGGGGTGGGTCAGTTCCAGTGCGCCGTAGACCTCGTCGGTAGAGATGTGGTAGAAGCGCTTTCCTTCGTACTTCTCGGGCAGCGACTCCCAGTAGAGCTTAGCGGCCTGTAGCAGCGAGAGCGTGCCCATGACGTTGGTCTGTGCGAAGGTGAAGGGGTCCTTGATGCTGCGGTCCACGTGGCTCTCGGCAGCCAGGTGTATGATGCCGTCGACGTGCTTCTGCTGCATCAGCTGGTAGAAGGCGTCGAAGTCGCAGATGTCCATCCTTACAAACTCGTAGTTAGGCTTGTGCTCGACATCCTTCAGGTTGGCCAGGTTTCCGGCATAGGTCAGTTTGTCGAGGTTGATGATGTGGTACTCGGGGTACTTGTTTACGAACAGGCGCACTACGTGGCTTCCTATGAAGCCTGCGCCACCGGTGATGACAATGGTTCTTTTCATATTTCCGATATTTCGTTGTTTCTTAGTTTTCAGCTATCTTCCTAATGTAATAACTTCGCAGTCGCCGAATTTATTGTCTTCCAGGGTTAATCTTATCAGCGTGCGCTCTTTGTGCCAGCCCTGCAGCCCTGCAGCCCCCGGATTGATGTGCAGCAGACCCAGGGTCTTGTCGTACATGACCTTGAGGATGTGGGAGTGACCGCTGATGAAGAGCTGCGGTGGGTTGGCATAGATGCGCGAGCGTATGGAGTAGTCGTAGTTGCCGGGGTAGCCTCCGATGTGCTTCATCAGTACATCTACGCCCTCGCAGCGCCAGCGTAGCACCTCAGGGTACATCAGTCGCAGGTCGCCGCCGTCGCAGTTGCCGCATACGGCGCGCAGCGGCCGGAAGGCATTGAGCCGTTCGGCCACCTCGAGCGAACCGATGTCGCCGGCGTGCCATATCTCGTCGCACGGTTCGAAGTAGTGCAGGTATTTCGGGTCCCAGTGTGCGTGCGTGTCGCTGATAATTCCTATCGTCTTCATGTTCCAAGTCTGACGCCGATGCCCAGCGTCATGTTGTTCGTATAGTTATAGTTGTACATATAATAGCCGATGTTGAGGAAGAAGTGACGCGAGAGGTCAATCTTCATGGCCAGGTTTTCGTAGATGCACGACAGTCCGCCCACCATGCGACCTATACCCGCGCTGGCCCGGAAGAAGGGCATGGTCAGTTCGAGTCGCGCCTGCAGTCCGGCCGAGAAGCGGGTGTCGACGCTGTTGTCGGTGATGAGGTCGAGCTGCGGTCCCACGGCGAAGGCGCTGTTCAGACGGTAGGCGGGATAGACGCTGAGTCCCCATGCGGTGTAGGTCTCGGGGTTTACCAGGCTCTTCTTCTTCCATCCGCCAAAGGCGGCGATGTCCCATGTCCAGTGCTTGCCGTAGGGCATGGTGTGGGCCGTGATAAGCGAGGCCCGCGAGATGTCGTCGTGGCGGTTGAAGTAGTAGGCCAGCGACATGCGTCCACCCATGGTGTTGTAGCCCTCGTTGGGCATCTTCAGGTTGGCGTTGGAGGCATGTGCATAGCCGTAGCCCAGGTTGAGGTCCCAGTGGCGCGACAGCCGGAAGCGGAAGAAGACGTCGGCGCCGATGTAGCTCATCAGCTTGGAGCCTATCACGTGGTTATCCTCGTTGATTTGCGTCTCGTAGGGTATCCATCCGATGGAGAAGCCCAGGTTCAGCTCGTAGTTGAGCGAGGCGTAGCGCGAGAAGTTGACGATGGGTGCTCCCTGTACGATGTATGCCAGCACGGGTGTGCCCAGCTGGTGGTTGGTGAGGAAGACGCCCGCGCCGATGCCTGCATAGGCCCCCACCTCGTCGGGGTTGCCGGCCCGCTGCAGGGCATACTTTAGCCGCAGGGTGGTCGAGCTGTTGATGTTGACGCCCTCGGGATTGGCGCCCCTGAGGTATCGGTTGTTCTGTATGATGCCGCTGGGCACGGCGTCGGCCTCAAGGCGGTGCACGTAGGTGGTGTCGGCCCTAAGGTGTGAGGCCAGGAGTGCTGTCAGCGACAGCAGGATGATGCGTATAGAGTTCATAATGTTGCGTAATGAGGTGATGTCTTCAGTCGGTGCACGAATGCCCACAGCAGGGGCATGGTCATGGCGAAGGAACCGAAGTCGCTGGCCGCCATCGAATACCACACGCCGTCGAGGCCCCACCAGAGCGGAAAGAGATAGGCCATGGGTATGAGCAGGAAGAGCTGTCTGGACAGCGAGAGGAAGATGCTGACCTTGACCTTTCCGATGCACTGGAAGAAGTTGGTGGTGACGGCCTGCGCCCCCACGACGAAGAAGACCACCATGTTGAGCTGTATGCCGCGTGCCGACATCTCGAGCAGGGTGTCGTCGGTGGTGAAGACACGGGCTATCTGGTAGGGGAAGAGCATGCTGACGGTCCATCCGGCAAGGAGTATGGCCGTGGCCCACCCTATGGTTAGCCACAGGCAGCGGAACATGCGGTCGTAGCGCTGAGCGCCGTAGTTGTAGCCCACGATGGGCTGCATGCCCTGGTTCATGCCCATGACGAACATAAAGAGCACCATGACGACCGAGTTGGCAATGGAATATGCCCCTACGGCCATGTCGCCCCCGTAGCGTACGAACTGGTTGTTCATGAAGATGACGACGACGCATGCCGTGGCGTTCATAAGGAATGGCGATATGCCTATGGCCAGGATGTTGCGCACCAGCAGAGGCTTCAGCCTGTAGATGCCGCATCGCAGGTGGAGCAGTTCCTTCGGGTTGGCGAAGAGCCTCATCTGCCAGCACAGGGCCAGCGTCTGGCTGGTGACGGTGGCCAGTGCGGCCCCTCGTATGCCCCATCGCAGCCACCATACGAAGACCACGACGAGCACGATGTTGCAGCCGACGGTAAAGAGCGTGGCGTACATGGCGTGACGGGGCTTTCCAGCGGCGCGCAGTACGGCGTTCATGCCGAAGTACATGTGGGTAATCATGTTGCCCAGCAGGATGACAATCATAAACTCGCGCGCATAGGGCAGCGTGACGTCGGAGGCACCGAAGAAGCGCAGTATGGGGTTGAGGAATATCAGACAGACAACCATGAAGAGGAAGCCTATGATGAGGTTCAGCGTCACGGTGTTGCCCAACAGGTGGTTGGCGGTGGCGTAGTCTTTGCGTCCCAGCTTCACGCTGATGCATGTCGAGGCGCCCACCCCCACGGCGGCACCGAAGGCTCCGCTGAGGTTCATGAAGGGGAAGGTAATGCCCAGCCCGGCAATGGCTTCAGCGCCTACCATCTGGCCTATCATGGCGCGGTCGATGATGTTATACAGGCTGGATGCCGTCATGGCCACGATGGCCGGCAAAGCGTACTCAAAGAGTAGTCCGCCGACGGGTTTCGTTCCCAGTTCAAGAGCTGCTTGTTTGTTGTCCATATCCGAAATCGCGTGCAAAGGTACGAAAAAAAGAGGTAATACGGTGCTTAATTCTGCGATTTTTTGTACCTTTGCACGCTGAAACCGAAAAGCGAAAGCAAATGCCAAGGCTGTTATTACTGCTTACAATACTACTCTACCCTGCCGTGCTCCTATGGGGGTCCGTGCCGCAGGAGACGCTGCGCCGCGTACGCTATAAGGACGGCCCGGCATACATCTACCGACTGATGCTGACCGACAAGAAGGGCACCGGATACTCGATAGAGCATCCGGGATGGTACCTGTCGCGCCGTAGCATAGAGAGGCGGCGGCGCCAGGGGCTGCCCATCGACTCGACAGACCTGCCGGTCAGCGAGCGCTACGTACGGATGATAGAGAACGGCGATGTGGATGTCATCGGGCAAAGCCGCTGGCAGAACACCCTGCTGGTACGAGTGCACGACACCACGGTAGTGAGCCGTCTGCGAGCACTGCCGTGCGTCAGGGGTGCCAGGATGGTGTGGCAGTCGCCCGACTCGGTCAGTCCGACAGCCATCAAGACAAAGTACCACAACGAGTTTGAGGAGCGCGACAGCGTGAGCGGCGACGTGTACGGCCAGGCCTCGCGCCAGATTACGACACTGAAGGGCCAGCGGCTGCACGACATCGGGATGCTGGGTCAGGGCATGATGATAGCCGTCATTGACGGAGGGTTCAAGAATGTAGACAAGATACCGGCCTTCCACCGCGTAGACATCCGCGGTACGCAGGATTTCGTGACGCCCCGCTCGCCCAACGTCTTTGCCGAGACCGACCACGGCACGAAGGTGCTGAGCGCCATGGCCATAAACACGCCCTACTACTATATGGGCACGGCCCCTCGGGCCAGCTACTGGCTGCTGCGGTCGGAAGACCAGCAGACGGAACAGGAGGTCGAGGAAGACTACTGGACCATGGCCGCCGAGTTTGCCGACAGTGTGGGGTGCGACCTTGTGAACTCGTCGCTGGGGTACAACGAATACGACCACCGATACCAGTCGTACCGCCAGTGGGAGCTGGACGGCCGTACGTCGTTTGCCAGCCGGTCGGCCTCCATGATGGCGCGGAAAGGCATCCTGCTGGTCAGCTCGGCGGGCAACTCGGGCATGGGGACATGGAAGAAGATTGGCGTACCTGCCGATGCCGAGCATATACTGACCGTGGGGGCCATGCTGGCCGACGAGCCACACAAGATAGCCCCCTTCAGCAGCGTAGGTCCCACACAGGACGGCCGGGTGAAGCCCGACGTGGTGGCCATAGGAGCCCCGGCACGGCTGGTCAACGGGCGCGGCGTCATCATGGACGACATGGGGACTTCGTTCTCGGCGCCCATCGTATGCGGACTGGCGGCCTGTCTGTGGCAGGCACTGCGCAAGTGTACGGCCGAGGAAGTGATAGACCTCATCCGCCAGTGCAGCAGCAACAGCGAGCACCCTGACAACATCTACGGCTTCGGGGTGCCCAACTTCTGGCGAGCCTACATGGTGGGGAAAATGAAGAGTGAAGAATCTGCTACCGCATATGAGGAGTGATAACAAGCTGACGCTGCTGGAGCTCAACCGCCTTGTACGAGAGGCCATCAGCGATGCCCTGCCCGGCGAGTACTGGGTGGAGGCAGAGCTGTCGGAGTGTCGCGAACACGGAGGGCACTGCTACTTAGAACTCATAGAGAAAGACGAGCGGTCGGCCACTCCCGTGGCCAAGGCATCGGCCAAGTGCTGGCGACAGACGTGGCAAATGGTGCGGCCATACTTTGAGCGCACCACAGGCCAGCCGCTGCGCGCCGGGCTGAAGGTGCTGCTGAAGGTGTATCCACAGTTCCACGAGGCCTACGGGTTCTCGTGGATAGTGACCGACATAGACCCCACCTATACCCTGGGCGACATGGCGCGCAGACGGCAGGAAATCGTCCGCCAGCTCAAGGAAGAAGGAGTGTTCGACATGCAAAGAGAGCTCAGCATTCCGTTGTTTGCCCAGCGCATAGCCGTCATCAGCGCGCCCAGTGCTGCAGGCTACGGCGACTTTCTGCGCCAGCTGCACGACAACCCGTACGGGCTGCGGTTCGAGACCACCCTGTTTGCTGCCACCATGCAGGGCGAACAGGTAGAGCAGAGCATCGTCAGCGCCCTGAACGAGGTGTATGGGCGCCAGGAGGCCTTCGACGTTGTCGTCATTATCCGTGGCGGCGGCGCTACGGCCGACCTTAGCGGTTTCGACACGCTGGCCCTGGCCGAGAACGTAGCCCAGTTTCCGCTGCCCGTCATTACGGGCATAGGGCATGAGCGTGACGAGACCATCCTGGACATGGTGAGCCACACGCGCGTCAAGACGCCGACAGCGGCCGCCACGCTGCTGGTAGACAACCTATACCGCGTGCTGCAGCGTCTGGAACAGGCAGAGGCCTTTCTGGGACGCTATATCCCGGAGCGTCTGCACAGTCAGCGACAGCGCATCAGCCAGCTGTCGACTCTCATCCCCACCCTTGCCCTGCGTACGCTGTCGGAAGGGCGCCACAGAATAGAACTATTAGAGCACCGGCTGCCCGTGGCCATTGAGCGGCGGCTGACCGACCAGCGCCACAGACTGGAACGGACGGCCCTCCTACTACAGGGCTTCGACCCCCAGCTATTGCTGGCCCGCGGCTATAGCATCACGCTGAAGGACGGCCGCGCCGTGCGCGACCCCGGCCAGCTACAGCCCGGCGACGAGATAGAGACGCGGGTAGAGAAAGGAACCATCAAATCAAGAGTAATATGAGCGACGAGAAGAACAAGAAGTATGAAGAGGCCCTTGCCGAACTGGAACAGATAGTACGCAAGATGGAGGGCAACGAGTATGACATTGACGAGCTGGCCGTACAACTGAAGAGGGCTCAGCAACTCATCACGTTCTGCAAGGACAAGCTGACAAAAACAGAAAAGGAGCTGCTGCAACTACAGGGAAACGCCGCAGAAGAGTGAGTGGCATGGTAGACAAAATAGGCCATTTTGTCATCTTTTTGCCCGAAATACTTGCATAGGTGGCATATTTTGTGTACTTTTGCAGCAAAAAGAAAGACAAGGTTATTTAAAAAGAGATAAAGATGAAGAATTTAGACTGGGGAAACCTGTCGTTCGGTTATATGAAGACCGACTACAACGTACGCTGTTACTACCGTGACGGCAAATGGGGCGAGATTGAGGTCTGCTCCGACGAGTATCTGAACCTGCACATGGCAGCTACCTGCCTGCACTACGGCCAGGAGGCTTTCGAGGGACTGAAGGCCTATCGCTGCAAGGACGGTAAGGTGCGTATCTTCCGTGTTGACGAGAATGCCAAGCGTCTGCAGAGCACATGCCGCGGCATACTGATGCCGGAGGTATCGACAGAGTTGTTTACGGAGATGGTGAAGAAGGTGGTGCGCCTGAACCAGGAGTGGATTCCGACGTACGAGAGCGGTGCCACGCTGTACATCCGCCCGCTGCTCATCGGCACCAGTGCACAGGTGGGCGTACACCCCTCCAAGGAGTACTGCTTCCTGATTTTCGTAACCCCCGTAGGTCCTTACTTCAAGGGCGGTTTCTCTACCAACCCCTACGTCATTGTGCGTGAGTTCGACCGTTCGGCTCCATTAGGTACGGGCAAATACAAGGTGGGCGGCAACTACGCTGCTTCGCTGTTTGCCAACAACCTGGCTCACGAGAAGGGCTACGCCTGCGAGTTCTACCTGGACGCCAAGGAAAAGAAATACATCGACGAGTGCGGTGCTGCAAACTTCTTCGGCATCAAGAACAACACTTATATTACTCCGGAGTCGACCAGCATCCTGCCCAGCATCACCAACAAGTCGCTGATGCAAGTGGCCGAGGACTTAGGTCTGAAGGTGGAGCGCCGTCCCATTCCCGAGGAGGAGCTGGAGACCTTCGAGGAGGCCGGTGCCTGCGGTACGGCAGCGGTCATCAGTCCTATCTCGTACATTGACGACCTGGAGAACGGCAAGCGCTATACGTTCTCAAAGGACGGCAAGCCCGGTCCTATATCGAAGAAGCTGTACGACACGCTGCGTGGCATACAGTATGGCGACATTGAGGACAAGCACGGCTGGACAACCGTGGTCATAGAGTAATCATATGTCGAAAGGAAAGCTGGCGAAGTTCGCCGACATGGAGACCTATAAGTGCGTGTTCCAGTACCCTTACGGGGCGCTGGAACATGCCACTTTTTCCTTACAGGGTCACTGGCGCGAGGAATACTTCAAGAACCAGAACCCCATCGTGTTGGAGTTGGGCTGTGGCAAGGGTGAATACACGGTGGGACTTGCCAAGAAGTATCCGCAGATGAACTTCATCGGGGTGGACATCAAAGGCGCCCGCATGTGGACAGGTGCCACGCAGGCCACCCAGGAGGGGCTGACGAATGTGGCATTCCTGCGCACCAATATAGAGATTATAGACCGTTTCTTCGCTGAGGACGAGGTACAAGAGATTTGGCTGACCTTCTCTGACCCGCAGATGAAGAGCCCGCGCAAACGGCTGAGCTCGTCGTGGTTTCTGGAGCGCTACCGGCACTTTCTGACCGACGGCGGAACGATACATCTGAAGACGGATTCCAACTTTCTTTTTACCTACACCAACTATCTGGTAGAACGTAACGGGCTGCCTATCCTTCTGAATACGCGCGACCTGTATGCCGAAGCAGCCCAGGACGCCGCCTTCCAAGAGGCAGCCTCTATCCAGACCTATTACGAGAAGATGTGGATGGAACGCGGGCTGAACATCAAGTACATGAAGTTCCTGCTGCCCCGTGAAGGTCAGTTAGAAGAGCCCGAGGTGGAGATAGAGCTGGACGATTACCGTTCCTACCACCGCGTCAAGCGTAGCAGCAAAGACAAAGCATGGTGAGGTCGTCGTTAGGCTCCGCGCCATTGCGATGGAGCTCAACCTGACGGGTCATCTGGTCAATGAGTTGACGAGGAGATGAGAACGGTGTCTGCTGCAGGATGCCAAGCAGGCGGTCTTCGCCAAACTGCTGGAGCTCCAGGTTCTCCGCCTCGTTGAGTCCGTCGGTATAGATGAAGAGCGGCTTTCCCTTGATGTCGTCGATGGTCTCGCCCTGGTACTCCATATCGGGGAACAGTCCGATGGGGGCATTAGACAGCATCTCGAGGAAGTGAGCCTCGGCACTGCCACAACCTATGACGGGCGGGTTATGGCCACAGTTGCAGAACTCAAGCGTAGCTGTGTTTGCCTGACACTCTCCTCATGGTCACCCATGAATCCGTAGAGCCATCCTATCTGTGCCAGCGCAATGCCCCGGCCGTAGTCGTGCTTATTGTCGCGGGCAAACTGGTATAGCTTGCGACAGTCGCGCAGACTCGACATGACGAGTCCGTTCTCGAGCACCTTGTTAGCATTGCAGAGCGTAGAGATGTAGTAGTAGTGTTCCCACTTTGCATAGTCTACTTGGTTTTCCGACGCAAAAGTACGAAGAAAAAGCGAAAAAATGTCATGCTGACGGAAAAAGATTTGGCTCTTCCCTGTTTTCTTTGTACCTTTGCAGTCAAAAAACATAAAGAAGATGACGCTTTACCCTAAGATGATTATGGACGCGCTGGCAACGGTGACGTATGCCGGCACAAAGAAGAATCTCGTTGAGAGCGGCATGGTAGCCGACCAGCCTGCTATCGACAATAACAACAACAAAGTGACGGTGGTGCTGGAGTTTCCCCGCGACACAGACCCTTTTCTGAAGTCGACGGTAAAGGCTGCCGAGGCCGCCATCAAGTACCACTGCGGCAAGGACGTGACGGTGGACATCGTGACCGAGTACAAGTCGAAGCCTCGTCCCGAGGTAGGCCAGCTGCTGCCTGGCGTGAAGAACATCATTGCCGTCAGCTCAGGCAAGGGTGGTGTGGGCAAGAGCACCGTATCCGCCAACCTGGCCATCGCCCTGGCGCGGTTAGGATATAAAGTCGGGCTTCTTGACACAGACATCTTTGGTCCCTCAATGCCGAAGATGTTCAATGTGGAGGATGCCCGTCCCTACGCCGTAGAGGTAGACGGCCGCCAACTCATAGAACCCATCGAGGCGTACGGCGTAAAACTGCTCTCCATAGGCTTCTTTGTATCGCCGGAGACAGCCACCCTGTGGCGCGGCGGCATGGCCACGAACGCCTTGAAACAGCTCATTGCCGATGCCGACTGGGGCGAACTGGACTACTTCATACTGGACACCCCTCCCGGCACCAGCGACATACACCTGACGCTGCTGCAGACGCTGAGCATTACCGGAGCCGTCATTGTGTCGACACCCCAGCAGGTGGCGCTGGCCGATGCGCGTAAGGGTATTGACATGTACCGCAACGAGAAGGTGAACGTGCCCATACTGGGACTCGTGGAGAACATGGCATGGTTCACCCCTGCCGAACTGCCAGAGAACAAGTACTACATCTTCGGTCGGGAAGGCTGCAAGCAGCTGGCACAAGAGATGCAGGTACCGCTGTTAGCCCAGATACCACTGGTGCAGAGCATCTGTGAGAGTGGCGACCAAGGGCAGCCCGCCGCCCTGTCGAGCGATACGGCCACCGGACTGGCCTTCATCAATCTGGCGCAGTCCGTAGTGACAGTGGTAAACCGCAGGAACAGCCAGCTGCCAAAGACAAAGATAGTAGGAACCAAATAAAAACCCGCACAGACCATGGGAATAGTAATAGGAATAGACGTGGGGATATCGACCACGAAGATAGTAGGACTTCGCGACAGCCGCGTGGTGTCGCCCATACGTATCACGGCCGCCGACCAGGTGACCTCGCTCTACGGAGCCTTCGGCAAGTATCTGCACGACAACCAGGTGAGTCTGCAGGACGTAGAACAAGTGATGCTGACCGGTGTGGGAGCGGCCTACATCAACGAACCCGTGTATGGCATACCCACGCAGCACGTCGACGAGTTTGTCGCCGACGGCTTAGGTGCCCGGTTCGAGAGCGGTCTGACGAAGGCCATCGTGGTGTCGATGGGCACCGGCACCAGCTTTGTGCAGTGCGAGGGCGACTGCATTCGCCACATTGGCGGCATAGGCATCGGTGGCGGCACGTTGCAGGGGCTGGCCCGCGTAATGCTGAACACGCGCGACCCCAAACAGATACAGAGCCTGGCCATGAAGGGCGACATCCGTAATATCAACCTGCGCATTGGCGACATCTCCACCCACCCGCTGCCCGGCCTGCCTATGGAAGCCACGGCATCACTGTTCTCCAAGGCGCAATACAATGCCAGTCAGGAAGACCTTGCCTTAGGCGTCATCACCATGGTGCTGCAGACCATTGGTTCGGCCGCCATCCTGTCGTCGCTGAACAGCGGCATCAAAGACTTCGTGCTCATAGGCAACCTTACCCTCGTCCCCCAGTGCAAGGACGTCTACCCCATGCTGGAGAAGCTATACGACGTACATTTCCACATACCAAAGTATGCGGAATTCTGTACCGCCATCGGGGCTGCATTATACTACAAAGGCTAAGCCCCGCCCCCGTGCATTATTCCTTGCGGAAGCTGTCGAACTTGTGCAGGAAGTAGTTGAAGGCCTCCAACCCTACGAGTACGAGGACGGAGCTGCCTACGGCCACCTTGTACAAGCCTCCGCCGCAGGCCAGACCTATAGCTGCCACCACCCACAGTCCTGCTGCCGTGGTCAGACCGCTGACCATGTTCTCGGTCTTTCGGAAGATGATGGTACCGGCACCGATGAAAC
Organism: Prevotella sp. UBA2742; assembly: GCA_002353485.1. GTDB lineage: Bacteria > Bacteroidota > Bacteroidia > Bacteroidales > Bacteroidaceae > Prevotella. Next base: position 45,900 of record DEJS01000004.1, on the reverse strand, counting down.
CGATGCCGCTGACCACCTGTGAGGCCACACGCGACACATCCCAGCGCTGAAGTTCGTCGTGCATGGCGTCGTTGAAGCCATAGGCCGACACAATCATAAAGAGTGCAGAACCCATTGCCACTAAGAAATGGGTACGGAAGCCAGCCTCCTTCGACCTGTATTCGCGTTCCAGACCGATGGCACCGCCCAGCAGGGCAGCAATGAAAATGCGTAGAAGATATTCGTATTCCATAGTTAAATGATGTTTAATTGGGTGCAAAGATACAAAAAAGTTGAGAGTTGAGCGTTGAGAGTTGAGAGAAAATTAGTATCTTTGCCGGAAATATTACAAAAAGTAAAAGGAATAGCATGCGATTACTACTATTTGGAGTTGGGATGCAAGAGATTATCGTCATTGCACTCATTGTGCTCTTGCTTTTTGGCGGCAAGAAGATTCCTGAGCTGATGAACGGCCTTGGCAAAGGCGTGAAGAGCTTCAAGGACGGCATGAAGGATACGGAGAACGATGGAAAGGACTGAGTTCCAGACGTTCTGGGACCACTTGGACGTGTTGCGCGCCGTCCTCATCCGCATTGCCGTAGTGGTAGTGCTGTTCGGCATCGTCGCCTTCCTGCTGAAGGACCAGTTGTTCGCCGTGGTGCTGGCGCCACGCAGCAGCAACTTCCTAACCTACCGGATGCTTGGTGTAGCACCGTTTGAACTGCATTTAATGAACACAGGTCTTACGGAGCAGTTTATGATACACATGCGGACGGCCCTCTATGCCGGACTGCTGACAGCCTCGCCGTACGTGCTGTTCGAGCTGTTCCGCTTTGTGTCGCCAGCGCTATACGAGGGCGAGCGACGCTATGCCGTCAGCATCGTAGGCGCAGCCTATGTCATGTTCATCGTAGGGACACTGGCAAACTACTTTGTTGTATTCCCACTGACGGTACGTTTTTTAGGCACCTATCAGGTCAGCGCAGACGTGGCCAACATGCTGACGCTGCAGTCGTATATGGACACACTGTTAGGCATGAGTCTCGTGATGGGCATCGTCTTCGAACTGCCCGTGGTTTGTGCCCTGATGGGACGGATGGGACTGCTGACCGACCACTGGATGAGCGTCTACCGCCGACATGCCGTGGTGGCCATCCTGGTGGTGGCGGCCATCATTACGCCTACCACCGACGTCTTCACCCTCTTCGTGGTGGCACTGCCCATCTACCTGCTGTACGAGGTGAGCATCTGGATTGTAAGAATAACTAAACGAAACGAACAAGATACTTTATGACACTAAGGAAAATCAGAATTACCCTGGCTACGGTGATGTTCTTAGGACTCACGTGGCTGTTCCTCGACTTCACCGGGACGGCCCATGCCTTCCTTTCGTGGATGGCCAAGGTACAGCTGCTTGAGGCGGTGCTGGCCCTCAACGTGGTGGTCGTCGCGGCGCTGGTGCTGCTGACGCTCGTCTTCGGACGCATCTACTGTTCGGTCATCTGCCCGCTGGGCATCATGCAGGACCTCTTCGGATGGCTGGGCAAGCGGGTCAAGAAGAACCGCTACACCTATTCGAAGGCGCTTACACCACTACGCTGGGCCGTCTGCGCCGTCTTCGTAGTCGCCTTGGTGCTGGGTGCAGGGTCGCTGGCACAGCTGCTGGCCCCCTACTCCGCCTTCGGTCGCATTGCCACCAATCTGCTGCAGCCCGTCTATGTGGCGGGTAACAATGTGCTGGCCTCCATAGCCGAACACTACGACAGCTATGCTTTCTACCATAGCGACGTATGGATGCGCTCAGCCATCTCGCTCGGCATTGCTGCAGTGACGCTGGCGGTGCTGGCGGTGCTGGCGTGGAGGAACGGGCGCACCTGGTGTAACACCGTCTGTCCCGTAGGTACCGTGCTCAGCATCTTTGCCAAGTTCTCGTGGCTGAAGGTGCGCTTCGATGCCGCCAAGTGTAAGAACTGCTCGCTGTGCACCAAGAACTGCAAGGCCTCGTGCATCGACTTCAAGACACATACCGTCGACGCCACCCGCTGTGTGGTCTGCGGCGACTGCATAGAGCGCTGCAAGTTCGGAGCGCTGAAGTATGGAAGGGGGAATCTGAATAATCATGGCAATCATAGTAATCAGAATTCGCCCGACGACCCCTCCCGCCGTTCGTTCCTGCTCTCGTCGGCCCTGCTTACCACGGCAGCGCTGGCCCAGCAGAAGGACAAGATTATGGACGGGGGCCTGGCCGAGATAGCAGACAAGGTAGCCCCCGAGCGCCAGACTCCCCTGTCGCCTCCGGGCTCGCTGTCACAGAAGAACCTCCAGACGCACTGTACGGGGTGCCAGCTGTGCATCTCGGAATGTCCCAACCAGGTGCTGCGCCCCTCCGACGACCTGATGCACCTGATGCAGCCTGTCATGTCGTACGAGCGCGGCTACTGCCGCCCGGAGTGTACGCGCTGCTCTGAGGTGTGTCCCGCCGGTGCCATCAAGCCCATTGCCGTCGAGGTGAAGGCCTCCACGCAGATAGGGCATGCCGTATGGATACGTAAGAACTGCATACCGCTCACCGACGGTGTGTCGTGCGGCAACTGTGCACGCCACTGTCCGCAAGGTGCCATCGAGATGGTACCCTCCGACCCCGACGACGAGTCGTCGCCCTACGTCCCCGCCGTCAACGAGGCCCGCTGCATAGGCTGTGGCGCCTGCGAGAACCTGTGTCCGGCACGTCCCTTCTCGGCCATCTACGTTGAAGGACACGAAGTGCATAAAGAGGTTTAGGGGTAAAAGGGATACAGAAGCAGATGAAATACAATTATTTTTATACATTCACCACAGAGCCACAGGGGCACAGAGTCTTTTCCTGCGGTGAAAGGAAACACATATAATATATATGAGCAAGCAGAATATATCACGTCGTTCGTTCCTGAAGCTGATGGGGGGAGGCACCGTAGCTACGGCTGCCGTCCTATCGGGCTGTAAGGCTAAGAGCGAGACGAAGGCCGTCAGTGAATACAGGCAACAAGTAGAGCCCCCCGTGGGCAAGATGACGTACCGCACCAACCCCACGTCGGGCGACAAGGTGTCGCTCTTAGGCTATGGCATGATGCGCCTGCCGTCGAAGACGGAGAACGAGGCGGACTACGACCAGGAGATGATAAACCGCCAGGTGGACTATGCCATTGAGCATGGCGTCAACTACTTCGACACCAGCCCCGTCTACTGCCAGGGCAAGTCGGAGGCCTGCACGGGCATAGCCCTGAGCCGCCACAAGCGCTCAGAGTATTTCATTGCCACCAAGCTGTCGAACTTCAACCCCACGTTGCAGACGCGCGAGGCTAGCATCGGTATGTACAAGAACTCGCTGAAGCAGCTGCAGGTAGACTACATCGACTACTACCTGCTGCACGCCGTAGGCGGCAGCACTGAAGAGTTCAACCGCCGCTACGTAGACAATGGCATGATGGACTACCTGATGAAAGAGCGCGAGGCGGGCCGCATACGCAACCTCGGCTTCTCGTTCCACGGCATCAAGAATGTCTTCGACGAGATACTGGCCATGCACGACAAGTACCACTGGGACTTCTGCCAGATAGAGCTGAACTATCTGGACTGGAACTTTGCCAACGAGATCAGCAACCGCAACGTCGACGCCAGCTATCTCTATGCCGAGCTGCAGAAGCGTGGCATTCCCTCGGTGATCATGGAGCCTCTGCTGGGCGGCCGTCTGGCCAACCTGCCCCAGTTTCTGGCCACCGAGATCAAGAAGCGTGCGCCCGAGCGCAGCGTAGCCTCGTGGGCCTTCCGCTATGCCGGCACACCCGAGGGCGTGCTCACTGTGCTGTCGGGCATGACCTACATGGAGCACTTGAAGGACAACCTGCTCACCTACTGTCCACTGGTACCCCTGAACAAATACGAGCAGCAGTACCTCGACAAAGAAGTGGCCGAACGCATTGTCGGCCTGCAGAACATCCCCTGCAACGACTGTAAGTACTGCATGCCCTGCCCCTACGGCATCGACATCCCGGCCATCTTCGTCCACTACAACAAGTGCAAGAACGAGGGGCTGCTGCCTACCGACCGTACTGATGAGAACTACAAGGAGCTGCGCCGCCGCTACCTCATCGGGCTCGACCGTGCCGTGCCGCGTCTGCGACAGGCAGACCACTGCATCGGGTGTGGCCAGTGCGAGCCCCACTGTCCGCAGAGCATACGCATACCCCGCGAGCTCCACAAGATCAGCGACTACGTAGAGTCGCTGCGCCAGGACACCCTGTCGCGCAGCAAGGACGAATAAGAATCACAGATTCATGGGGACAGGCCTACAGGCCACGCGCTGCGGCCGCCTTGCTAATGCTCTGCGCCACCACGTATGCCGTCGTCCAGGCCGTCTGAAAGTTGAAACCGCCGGTGACGCCGTCTACGTCAAGCACCTCGCCGGCAAAGTACAGTCCCGGCACGTGGCGGCTCTCCAGCGTAGACGCATTGACGGCCTTCAGCGATATGCCGCCGCAGGTCACGAACTCATCCCTGAACGGAGCACGGCCGGCCGTCAGATAGCTATCATTACAAAGGACATTGACCATGCGGTTGATGTCCTTTTTGCCGATGTCCATCCAGCGCTGTCCGGCCTTCGATGCCAAGGCCCTGTCGAGCAGCAACGCCCACAGCCGGCCTGGCAGGCCAAAGCCGTTGAACGTAGTCAACCGTTTCTGAGCCTGGCTGAGGGCCGTCTCATAAAGGACCTCCTGCACCTGCTGGTCGGTCATTCCCGTCCAGTTGACACTTAGCGGCACCTGGAAGTTGCAGTCCGCCAAGTGTCGGGCCGCATAGCTTGACAGTCGCAGAATGGCCGGTCCGCTCATGCCCCAGTGCGTCAGCAGCAGCGGTCCCTCGGCCCGCAGCTTAGTACCCGCAATGTGCACCATGGTCTGAGGCACCACCAAGCCCTGCAGATCGTTAAGTGCAGTATCGTCAACACGCAGCGAGAAGAGCGACGGCACGGGCCGCTCAATCTCGTGCCCCAGGTCGGCCAGCCACCGCAGTCCCTCGCCGCTGGGCGAGCCACCGGTGGTCACCGCCACATAGTCGAAGCCCGCCACATCGTCCAGCGACTGCACCTTACAGCCCCTGCGTATCTCCACCCCATAGCGGTGCGCCAGCGACAGGAAACAGCCGATGACGGCCTGCGAGTCCTGTGCCTCGGGGAACACACAGTCGTCGTCCTCCTGCACCACCAAAGGCACGCCATGACCCTCGAACCACCGGTAGGCATCGTCCTGACTGAACACCTTCAGCAGCCGCTTCATCAGCCTGTGGCCGCGCGGATATACCGCAGCCACGTCGCTGACACGGCGAAACGTGTTGGTACAGTTGCACCGCCCGCCGCCACTCACCGCCACCTTGGCCAGCACACGCTGGCTGCGTTCCAGAATGCAGACCTGCATCCCGGGCATCATCTCCTTCAGGTTCACGGCCAGGAAAAAACCTGCCGCCCCACCGCCAATAATCGCTGTACGCATAGCTTACCTTTTCCTATTCTGCGACAAAGGTACAAACAGAATCTGAGAAAATCACCTCTTTTGGAGGAATCTTTCACGTAAGAGCGCTTTTTCCCCATTTTACGCCCGCTCTCGTTTCAATCTTCCCACGTAAAAAGTAACGAGGATAGAACGAGGATAAAACGAGGACAGAACGACCCCAAACCCTCGCAAGGCAGTGTTTTTACACCGCAAAAAAAAGCCCCGAGTCTGACGTAGCTCATCGACTCGGGGGCTTTTTCGTTATGAATCAAAACATCTGCAGTCGTGGTCAGTAGGGCCATTGTCCGGCAGCGACGCCAGCCTTGATGCCGTCGAGGGCATGCTGTCCTGCCACGGCAGCCTTGGCACGGTCGATGATGGTGCTGGAGCCTCCTTCGGTAAGGAGGCCGGCGACGTCGTTGGTGTCCCATGCGAAGGCCACGATGCCATTGTCGGTGGCATAACGGTTGACGCACTCATAGTAGGCGCGTACGGAGGCGTTATGCTTGTCCTGGTTGCCCGTGATGGTGCGCTGCAGGCCGGCATACTCGCCAATGATGACGGGATAGCCCTTTGAGGTGAAACGGGTCTTCAACGACGCGAACAGCTGCTGCATGTCGCCCTCCTCGCCGTAGGTGGCGTTGTGGTCGGCGGCATGGTTGTCCGAGCCCCAATAGTAGAAGGCCTTGTCGCCCGTGGCATCGAAGGTGCCGCAGAACTGGCCGGGGTTGTAGTAGTGCACCTCGAGCATGAGTCGTCCGGCCTGCTCCAGCATCGGACCGTCGGCGTAATAGCGAGTGGTGGAGCTGATGTCGGTGCTGGGGCCTTGTATGACCAGTGTGCGCAGGGCGTTGTTGCCGCCCGTAGCGCGTACGGCACCTACGAAGGCGGCGTTATAGATGGCCAGTATGGGGGTAAGTTCTTCGTGGTGACTGCTGAACAGGTTGTACTCCTGAAAGGGCTCGTTGAGTCCGGCAAAGAGCAGGTGCTCGTCGTAGTCGCGGAAGGCAGTGGCTACCTGTGTCCACAGGTCGGCCAGACGGTTGGCCTTGGCCTGGATGTACTCTTGGTTGCCCACCACTGACTGGTAGCTCTCAGAGGACTTGGAGAATCCGAGCACCTCAATCCACCCGCCGTCCCAGTGGTCGTTGAGCACGACGTAGAGGCCGGCGCCTATGCAGTAGTCGACGACCTGCTTGACACGTGCCAGCCACTCGGCATCAATCCTGCCGTTGCTGTCGCAGTGGATGTCCCACGAGCAGGGTATGCGCACCGAGCGGAAGCCGGCAGCCTTGACGGCATCGATGACCTGCTGGGTGGTCTTGGTGGGCTGCCAGGCGGTCTCGGCAGCCAGTCCGCTGCCGGTAGCCTCGAGGGTGTTGCCCAGATTCCAGCCGGGCGCCATCTCCTTAGCTATGGCACGGGCCTCCTTGGTGATGGACCCCGTGGGCTGCGAGGGCGCCGTGCCTTCGGCCTGACTGACGGTGACGGTCTGCGACTGCGTACCGGCGGTAATGGTGATGGTGGCCGTACGTTCGTAGGTGGTGGTGTTAGGAGCCACGACGACGGTGACGGTAGACACCTTGAGCGACCCGGAGAGTGGTCCCACGCTGACCTGGCACCAGTCGGCGGTGCTGGTAGCTGTAGGCTGTGAGGGTGCTTGTGCCGAGACGGTCTGCTGCCCACCCTGGGCAGTAAACGTCAGCGACTGCGGGCGCACGGAGAGCGTGCTGACGGTGGTGGTGCCACCGCCGCCGTCGCCGGCATCGTCGCCACCGCAGGCAGCGAAGGCTGCGGTGGCCACGAGGGCCACCAGCAGCATGAGTATCTTCTTCATATTATTCATCGTTCATTATACATTAATAGAGGCTGTTGACCGTGAATGTCACGGCGAGACGGTCGGTGAATCCGAGCGCCGGCTCGAAGTCCTTGGCACCGCCGCCGAAGGGGCTGTCGGCAGCTGTTCCGGAGCCGTAGGCGTTGAACAGCTCGATGCGGAAGTTGCCCTTGCCCTCTATGTCGCCATACTTAATCTTCGACTCGTCGAAGGCTACCTCCTTGCCGTCTACCTCCACCTTGGTCAGGGTGACAGAGGCATTGGGGAAGGCGGCGGACATGCCGGCAATGTCGGCCACTACCACCATGCCATTGGGCACTGGCGTATGGTTGACCACGGTATAGGTGCCAGGACCGCCAACGCCTATCTTCTCGTCGCCCCAGTTGCCGCTCCAGTCGTTGGCAGCAGCGCTCAGTCCGCACTGGAAGCCCTCAAGGGTAAGGATGGTGTAGGTAATCTTCATAGAGCTGCTGTAAGCCAGGGCAGGCTCCTGCTCCTTGGCACCGCCGCCGAAGGGGCTGTCGCTGCCCGTGCCGGCTCCCCAGATGTTGAAGAGCTCAATGCGGTAGTTGCCGTTGTCCTCAAGGTCGCCCGTCTTGAACTTCGACACGTCGAAGGCTACGTCGCGGCCGTCGCACTCTATCTTGTCGATACGGATGATGGCATTGGGATAGGTGGCCATGAGTCCCGGGAAGTCGAGCACTACTACCTTACCGCCGTCGCGCTGACCGCTGACCTCGAAGGTGTACTGCCGGCCGGCCTCGACCTTGATTTCGGAGTAGTCGGAAGCCCATGCCGAGTTGTATTTGTCGTCCCAGAAGAGCAGGCTGGCCGTGTACTTGGTAGGCTTGCGGGCCTCCTCGTTGACGTAGTTGAACGACCATGTGCAGAGGCCCTCGCTGGAGTTGTCGCGCATGACACCAATCTGCATGCCAGTGTCGTCAATGGCCAGAATCTTCAGCTTGGTAGTCCAGTTGGTAGCCTGTGCGTAGTAGTTGTCGATATAAAGCAGCTCTACGCCCTGAAGGGTCAGCGTCTTGTTGGTCTCGTCGACGGTGTAGGTACCCGTCTTCATGGTGCCGTTCTGGTTGACCTCTACGGTGCCGTCCTCCTTGAACGTCATATAGCCATAGTCCTTGGCCTCGCACAGCCAGCTGTTGCCTGCATAGTCGGGCGACCAGTTCCATACGTCGCCCTGTATGGGCTCGCCGTTGGTGACGGTGCGCCACGAGTCGTCAGAGCCGTAGAAATAGAGCGGACCGGCATACTTGCGACACTTGGCATCCTCGTCAATGTCAAGATACCATGTGTGACAGAGCATCGACTTGTCGAGCTTCACGTCGCGTGCGGTAGAGACAGGACGTACGGCCAGGGCCTCGTAGGTGGCACGGGTGGCACGGGTGCCTGTGGTGCTAGAGAACTCGTAGTCAATGGCATACTGGGTGCTGCTGGTATTGACAGACCCGGTGAGATAGTAGCCCCGGACACCCTGTTCGGTCACATCATGGCCTACACGCTTGCCTGCTGCAGGCAGGAAGATGCTGTTGCCGTTAGGACCGGTAAAGGTATAGCCCGGCACACCGTCCATCTCGCCATAGGTAGGCACACAGAGTGAGAAGAGCTCCTCGAACTGGTCGGCGGTAGGCAGGGTGCCCTTGCCACCAGTATAGAGATAAGCCACGTCGGCAGAGGTCTTATAGGTGTCGCTGCTGGCATAGTCGGCAGGATCGATGCTGGGATTGACACCGGTGAGGTCGCCAAAGCCGAAATATCCGCCGAAGTCGGATAACTCCTTTGCACCGATGTTGTGCTTGGCCCACTTGACGGAGAGCCCCAGGTCAACGAACTCATCGTCGACACTCGTCTCGTGGGCGGCAGTCTGGAACGACTTCACGTCGCCATAGACCACGCCGGCGCCCAGGTCGAGATAGGCAGCATAGTAGTAGGTGGTAGCCGGCAGCAGGCCGCAGGTGGAACGCGAGAAGTTCTCGGGCGTGCTTCCCATCGACAGACGCAGACCGCTCCGTACCGACTCGACATCCTGCGACAGCGAGATGACGAAGCCAGCATCCTTGGCATCGGCAGGAGCCTGCTGTGTGGCTCCGAAGAGCGTGGCCTTGGCATAGTCTACATAGTCGTGGCCCTCGGTGATGGCCTTGGCATCGGTGGTAATCAGCGACTTCACCTCGCCCACGTAGGTCAGCTTGCCTTGCAGGGTAACAAAGGCCTGATAGTAGATGGTGGTAGCATTCTGCAGGCCTGTCAGCGTTGACGAGAACTCTGCGACCGAGGCAGCAGAAGCCGTCTCCGTGAGCGCGTTCTGTGCGAAGCCATACCTGAAGCCGGTGGTGTAGGAGGCCGTGTTCATCTTCTCCAGCCCCGTCACCGTGCCGTGGAAAGTGGCCGAGGTGGCCGTAACATCGGACGAGCCCGTCACTACGGCACCATCGCCAAGCAGCGGAGTGTTACTGGCAGAGTAGTCGTCAGTATCGCTGCACGCGGTCAGCATGGCAGCTCCTACGAGGAGCGCCATTGCTGCGGAATATATTCTTGATAGTTTCATAATTCTTAATTTCTTTAACTTCTTAACTACTTAACTACATAACTACTCACTCAATAGTGATGCTCTCAATAGCGCATGCTGCCTTCAGGCCTGCGTCAGACTCGTCGGCCAGCGTAGCATAGCCCACATACTGCATGGTCATGGTCAGTGCCGAGGTGGCGTCGTCCCACTTCACGGTAGACCCCGTGTCGTTAGTCCACGAAATAGTATAGGTGCCGTCGCCGTTGACGGTAATGGCGCGAGCGTAGTTGAAGCAGTCTGGTTCCCAATTCTGCTCATCACCGCGGTTGCAGCAAAGCACCATCTTGGCTGGCTGCGAGAAGGTGAAGCCCGAAAGACGCAGGGTGACGTTGAGCTTCTGGTTCTTCTTCAGCTTGATGTTGGCTGGGTCTACGGCATCGCCGCCACCACCCCACGGGTTGTATATCTGACAACGGAAGTACTGGCCTGCCTCGATATAGTTGTTGGCATTCTCGGCAATGAAGGGAACGTTGACCGGTCCCGTCTGACCGCCACCCACCGCCTTGTAGGTGAAGCCTGCCACGAGATAGGCATTGGTAGCACCGTTGGCATCCTTACCGTCGGGTACACCGATGATGAGTTCCGAGCCCGGGTCCACCTTGAACACCTGCCACTCGCTGCCCGTCACCATGACGGTGCGCTGGTCGCCAGTAACGGTGAAGAAGGTTACGGGCTGGTCGAACACTATCTTCGAGTCCTGGATAGTGTACTTACCGCTGTATTCGCCATACGTGTAGTCGCCCTTGCGGGTCAGCGTCAGCTCGCTCTCGGCCACGGCGTCCTCGTCCCACATGGGGGCCCAGCTGGAGCCGTAGTTACCCTTGACCACACTCTCCCAGGCAGATGTAGCACCGTTCCACCACATCCAGTCGTAGGCTGCATCCTGGCTCACCTGGAAGGTCATCTCAGCACCCTGGAACTCGACGCCATTGATGTCCGTAGTGAAGAGCTTGGTCTCCAGGTCCTCAATCTCTGGCAGCACCGGTGCTGTGGGATTCAGATACTCGGCCTCGTCCGACGGAATCTGCACCTTGCCCTGCTGTACGTCCTCGGCAATGTAGTTCCACACTATCCACCAGGGACCCTCGCTGTTGGTACGCATCGTAGCGAGCTGCAAGAAATAAGGAGTCAGCGCCGTAATGACAATCTTGTCGGTATAGTTGGCGCACACCTCATCGAAGCCCACATTATGCAGGGCAAAGGCATCGGTGAACGACAGCGTGGGGTGGTTCTTGTCCTCGACGAGCAGGTTCCACTTACCGTTGTAGGTCTTGTCCTCTTCGGCACGATAGACGGAGACGGTGCATCCCTGCTTGTCGTCGAGCGAGAAGGTCATCGAGCTCTTCATGTAGGGCGAGTCCTGTGGAATAAGCCACGACTGGAATCCCGGGTCCCAGTTGGGCACCATGTGGTTGATACCGATGTCGGTAGATGCCGAGCCATCGTTCAGCACATCGTCGGGGTTACAGTACATCACCGGACCCGTGCAGTTGCCTACACCATAGTCCTTGTCGACAGGCACCCACTTCTTCGACTTGCCTACGCCACCTGTGAGGTAGGTGTAGAGTGGGTCTTCCAAGAGTGACATGTTGTTGGTGTTGATGGTGAACTGGTAGGGAGCACCATAGACGACACCACCACGTGTATCGACACCAAAGGTGACCTCGTATGTTCCTGCAAAGGGTAGTGCCAGCGTAGCCACATTTCCTTGCGCACGTCCGTTGGGATGCACCCAGTAGCAGTTGTAGCTCTTGTTGAGCAGGCTCGTCAGGGTGATGGTGTTCTGGGCATCCACGTCGACGGTGTATGCCACGCCCTGAACCAATTCCTCGGCCGTCAGGTCAGGCTTGCTCAGGCTATACTCGTCCGGCGAGCAGGAGCCCAGGAGCAGCGCTGCTGCCAAGGACAGATATATTGATTTCTTTGTGTTCATAATCGTGTTTTCTTTTTATTTTCAATATCTACTTAACTACCATCCCGCATTCTGTTTCAGGACGCCGTTCGAACGCTGTATCTGTGTCAGAGGAATCTGCTGGAAACCACGCTTCGAGGTGATGTTCTCCGCCCTGAAGGCAATCTGGCCTTCCTGTCCGCCATTGAGCACCTTCTGGCCCGAGGCCACGATGGCACGTGCAGCAACGTCGACACCCTGACGCAGCAGGTCCCAGTAGCGCAGACCCTCGAAGGCAAACTCCAGACGGCGTTCCTCCATGATGTTCTCCTTGGTGACGTTGACGATGATTCGAGGCGTATTTACACTGCCGTCCTCGTTCTGGGTAGCGTATGCACGGCTATGCACCTGGCTCAGATAGCTCTGGGCGTTGGGCGAGCCCAACTCGGCTGCCATCAACAGCACGTCGGCATAGCGCATGACGGTATATCCGATAGGCTGTGAAATCTGGAAGTCGCCGGCCATCAGTCCGTCGTAGTAGTGTGTCAGGCTCCACGAGCCACTCTCGCTCTGGTGGTAGCCGGAGCGTGCCGTGTACTTTTTGTTAAAGTAGCCTGTATAGTCGCGCTGGTCAAGGATGGCCTTCTGATAGGCATCAGTAGCCTCGATGCCCTCAGCAGCAAGGTCAATAATGGAAGCTGTACGACGCTGATCGAGCGAAGGATAGGAGGCAGCAAAGCTGGCTGACACGGTAGCTCCGCCCCACCCTTGTCCGTAGGGAGCCTTGAACGTACCGCCACGTACGGAGAACATCTGTATGGCATTATTACCACCGGCGTTGCCGTTGTAGTCGGAGGTATAGTTGAACTTCATGGTCAGAATGTTCTCTACGTTGTCCTCGCCGGCGTATGACGATACTTCCTTCCATCCGGCCTGGTCGCTGCCTTCCCATTGGGTGCTGGCACAATACCATAGGTTTTTGTAAAGGGGTACCAGGGCATACTCGCCACTCTGGATAATGTCTTCCAGTCCCTGCAGCACCTCGGCCTTCGACACGTCTTGAGGCTCCTTGCCATAGACACCTGTATAGAAAAGGTAGGCGCGTGCTATCATAGCCTTGGCTGCATAGCAAGTGATGCGACCGTCGTTGGCCGACGACGATGCCTTGGGATAAGCATCGGCAGGGATGTTGGCTGCTGCATACTTCAGGTCACGGAATATCTGTGCGTAGACAGAGTCGACCGGTGCCTGAGGCACGTTGGCTGTAGTAGGCACTGTGACCAGGGGAATATTCTCAAAGACACGAACGAGGTCGAAATACAGTATGCCACGCAGGGCTCTGGCCTCTCCAATGTACTTGCCATGGTTCTTCTCGTCGGTCCATGAGATGCCGTTTTCATGCTGAATAAGTTCGTTGCAGCGGTAGATGGCCTGATAGTAGCTCTCCCACAGCGTGTTGTGCAGGTCTACCTGCGAGTTGTCCTCACCCATATCAAAGCGGTCTACCACGGCTGAGTTGCGAGCATCGTTGGCTCCCGTGCCTCCGAAGCACTCGTCAGAAAGCAGCTCAGAGAGATAGTGGAAGGCGAAGGTCGGTCCGTTTGACACGGTGCGCTGCCAACCGTCATAGCATCCTATGAGGGCACGTGAGATGGCTGACTCGCTGTTATAATAGTTGCCCGTGGTACCCTCCGTCTTGGAAGACACCTCCAGGAAGTCGCTGCCGCAGGATGTCAGACCCATAGCGAGGACTCCCATGAGGGCTGTAGAAAATATCTTTGTTTTCATATTAGTCATCATCATTATATTAGAACTTCAGATTAACACCGAACAGGAAAGTACGCGGACGGGGATAGTATCCGTAGTCAATGCCACTAACCCATCCTGCGTTACCATAACCGATTTCAGGATCCATGCCATCGTACTTGGTAAAGGTAAAGGCATTCTGAACCTGGAAATAGAGACGAGCCTGCGAGAGCCACTTCTGGCGCAGGAGTTTTGAAAAGTCGTATCCCAGCGTGATGTTCGAGATGCGCAGGAAGTCACCATCCTGAATGAAGAGATCGGAGAACTGGTAGTTGATGTTGGTATTGGTGACACGAGGAATCTTGTTCGAGGTGCCTTCACCGGTCCAGCGGCCCAGTATCTGGGTAGTGTAGTTGGCCGTGGTAGTACCCACATTACGATAGCTCTGCACAATCTTGTTGCCGGTCTGTCCGTTGGCTGTTATCGAGAAGTCGAGTCCTTTCCAGTCGAAGCCCAGCTGGAAACCGTAGGTGAAGTCGGGCATGCCATTGCCCAGGTTCACCTTGTCGTCGTCGTTGATAACGCCATCGTGGTTCACATCATAGTACTTCACGTCACCAGGCTGCACATCAGCCTGAAGGACACCGTTGCCGTTGGCTATCCAGTTGTTGATTTCCTCGCGGTTTTGGAAGATGCCGGCAGTCTTGTAGCCCCAGAAATAACCGATGGGCTTGCCATTGCTGGCGCGATAGAACTCACCAGAGTTGTCGTAGAGCACAGAGCCGCTCTCACCATGGATAATGCCATCCTCATTGGGGATGTTACCCACCTTATTCTTATTATAGGCACCGTTCAGGTTGACGTAGTAATGGAAGTCCTTGCCAATGCGGTCGTTCCATGCCAGTCCCAACTCGACACCAGTGTTCTTCACGTCACCACCGTTAATGTAAGGAGCACCGGTACCCACGGTAGCCAGTACAGGAGGCTGAACGAGCCAGTCCTTAGTAGTCTTGACATAAAAGTCGAAGTTGACGTTCAATCGCTGGTTCAGGAAACGTGCGTCGAAACCGAGGTCGAACTGCTCAGAGGTCTCCCATGTAATATTCTCGTTGCCGATACGGGTAGGAACGGCACCCCATTGGTCGGCATCAGACCCTAACTGGTTGCCAAAGTTGTAATAGTAGTTGTTGAAAGCCATGGGAGCCAGATACATATAGTTACCTATGTTCTGGTTTCCTACCTGTCCCCAGCTGGCACGAATCTTGAAGTAGTCCATCACGTTCAATACGGGTTCCATGAATTTCTCGTTGGTGACTACCCAACCAGCAGAGATAGAGGGGAACCAGCCGAAACGATGACCGGGAGCGAAGCGTGACGAACCGTCGCAGCGCAACGTAGCCGTGGCCATGTACTTCTCCTGGTAGTTCCAACCTATACGTCCGAAGTAGCTCACCATGCGCTCCTCGTCCCAGGGAGTACCACTGACAGAGAGGCCGCCTTCCTGGTTGGTGGCTGTGCCATTGCTCAGATAGGCATATTGCCACGTATCGAAGCCGTCGCGCAGCGAACCATTGGCACCATAGATACTCTGACCTTCAGTGCGATAGACCTCATAGCCCACCATTGCATCGAAGTTGTGTTCCTTCAGAGCGAAGTTGTAGCTCAGCGTATTAGTCCAAGTGATGCCAAGTCCGTCGCTGGCGCTCTGACTCACGCCCGTGCGCGTATCCTGATAGGAATAAATGGAGAAGTGGTACATAGGCGAGAACGAACGGTAATTGTTCGAGTCGTACTTCACACCCAATGTAGTACGGAATTTCAGGTTCTTGATGAACTCCATCTCTGCATAGGCGTTGGCAGAGACGGTCATGTTCTGCGTACGATTGTTGTTGGTGGTCATCATCACACCGTAGGGGTTGCCGTCAGCGTTGTACCACTCACTGTCTGACGTGTCGTTGTAAGGACTGCCATACTTGCCATTGTCGCTGTAGATGGGGGCCAGCGGCGAGGTGCCGAAGGCTGCACGCAGCGAGTTGTTATAGGCATTGCCCACGCTAAGTCCGTTCTTCTTATAATAAATCAGTGAAACCTGTTCTCCCACCTTCAGGAAGTTGTCGATGACCTGATACTCTGAGTTCACACGGAAGTTATAGCGAGAGTAATTGGAGACGTCCTTGCCGCCCACAATACCTTCCTGATTCATGTAACCCATTGACACTGCGTAGTTGCCCTTCTGAGAGCCACCGCTAACACTGAGGTTGGCACTATAGGTGACAGCGTTGTCTTTGAACATTTCGTTCACCCAGTCTGTGTCTATCAGATTGCCATCCTTATCGAAGATGCTGGCATACTTTGGAGTACCGTCGTCCTTCAATCCGTACCAGTCATAGGCAGAACCGCCGGAGTTGATGTTCTGTTCGTCCATGATGGTCATATACTGTCGGGCGTTCAGCATCTTCATCTTTCGCGGAGCACTCTGCCAACCAAAGTAGCCGTCAAAGCTCACTACGGCACGTCCTTCCTTGCCGTTCTTCGTTGTTACCAATACTACGCCGTTAGCGGACTGGGAACCGTAGATGGCAGCAGAGGCTGCATCTTTCAGCACGTCGATGCTCTCAATGTCGGCAGGATTCAGTGTCGAGATGTCACCACGCACACCATCGATGATGTACAGAGGGCCACTGGAACCGGTGGTACCCAAACCACGGATGTTCACCTTCAGCCCCTCACCTGGCTGACCCGATTCAGAGATGATGGTCATACCTGGTGTCTGTCCTTGCAGGGCCTGCAGCGGGTTGGTGGTGTTCAGCTTGGCTACGTCGTCACCTCTCACCTGAAGGGTGGCACCCGTCACCAGCTTTTTCTTCTGTACACCATAGCCAATAACCACCACTTCGTCCAAAGAGGCTTTGTCTTCTTCCAGCGTAATGCTGTAATGGTTTTGCGCCCCCACTCGTACTTTCCGGGCAATGTAGCCTATGTACGATACTACAAGAGTCTGCCCTTCATTGACCTCGATAGTGAAGTTACCTTCAAAATCGGTAATGGTACCTGTAGCCTGTGCGCCTTCCACTTGTATGGTGGCTCCGATGAGCGGTTCATTGTCTGCCGACGATGTCACCGTACCCGTCACAGTCTTGGCACTAAGAGCAGCCCCCATTCCCATTGCCTGCGCCATGAGCATTGCCATGACGAGTACAATAAACTTTAGAGATGTTTTACTCATAGATACACGTTTTTTAGTTATTAATATGTTAAAGATAATACGTTCTGTTAGCAGCGTCAAGAGTAGCCATAAAGAGCCTAACTCCGACGTTGCAAAGTTAGGTAATAAATTTAACTTAATAACAATTTATGCGTGAGTTTCTAATGCCTAAATGTTAACAATTAGCGTAGTTTTTGTTAACTAAACACCCTAAAAGGCCTTTTTTATCGATGTTTCACGGATAACCAACTTCTGCGGGACTATTTCCTTGTACACCTTGGGGTCGCCATTGATACTCTTGAGTAAAAGTTGACATGCGGTGACGCCCATCTGGTGCGACTGGTCGACGATGGCCGACATCTTTGGCGTGACATAGGCGGCATGTGCATCGTCGGTGAAGCCTATCAGTGCCACGTCGTCAGGAATACGCAAACCGCACTCCTTGATGGCTGTAAAGGCAGCAAAGGTAATAATGTCGTTGAAGGCCAGTATGGCGTCGGGACGGTTGGGCTGTTGCAACAGCCGGCGGGTGTTCTCTAATGCCACCTGATAGTCTATGGTGTCGCATACCACCAGGCTACGGTCTATGGCAATACGTTTCTCCTTCAGTGCCTCCAGATAGCCGTGCTTACGGCGCCGCACCATGTCGAGGTGGTTGGGTCCGCCGATGAAGGCTATGCGACGGCTGCCTGTCTCTATCAAGTGCAGGGTAGCCTGCTGGGCGGCCTCGTCGCCATTGGCGGTGACGCTGGAGAAGCGGTCGGTCAGACAGGTACGTCCGAAGAACACCAGGGGGATGCCCATCGCGGCAATCTCTTCGTAGTGGCTATAGTCGGTGGTGTTTTGCGCTAAGCAGGCTATGATGCCCTCTACATGCAGTCCCACAAAGTTGTCTACCGCCAGGGCTTCGTCCTCGAAACTTTCATGGCTGTTGGCACTAATGACGCTGTAACCGGCGCGCCGGGCCTCGTCCTCGATTCCGTCGAGCACAGCGGCGTAGTAATGTGTCACCAGGTTGGGCACCACCACACCAATCATCTTGGGAGCCTCTTTACGCAGGCTCTGAGCAAAGGGGTTTGGACGATAGTTAAGACGCTTGGCCAGTTCTTTAACACGCAGC
Source organism: Prevotella sp. UBA2742 (assembly GCA_002353485.1). Classification (GTDB taxonomy): domain Bacteria; phylum Bacteroidota; class Bacteroidia; order Bacteroidales; family Bacteroidaceae; genus Prevotella. Next base: position 28,013 of record DEJS01000004.1, on the reverse strand, counting down.
TGCATGTCCTTGCCTATCTCTGGCGAGCTGCGCAGTGCACGGCTCACCGTGGCTATGCTCACTCCCAGTTCGCGTGCCAGATCCTTCAGCGATGTCCTATGTTGGCGTCTGTTTAACATGCTTCGTTTTGTTGACGCCGCAAAGATACAGAAAAAGCTGGAACTACGCAAACGTTTACGTTGTTTTTTTTCTTTTTTTTGCGCTGACATACCCGGAAAGTCATTACCTTTGCAGCGTACAAACAAGAGAATGAGTAATGAATAGTTGATAATAAGTTAGTTAGAAAAAGGGTAGGAGTGTCGTGAGACACTCCTTATTCATTACTTTACCTGTTAACTTTCAGACCTTTCGTTTCCACGTCGCCAGAGCCCCTTACCGTCTTGTTCAGCTGTCGGACGTCGCCTGTCAGCGTGATATCGCCCGAACCCATGAGTCGGGCCTCCACCTTGCCACACTGCGTGCAGCCCACCTTAACGTCGCCAGAGCCTTTCAACTCTATGCGTGTCAGGCTGACGTTTTGCTGGTTTACCTTCACATCGCCCGACCCCACCAGTTGTAGGTTACTCTGCTGGGCTACCAGCTTTTTAAGCTCTGCATCACCTGATCCTGTTACACTGACGTTGACACGATCGCAGATGACGTCCCAGAAATCAATGTCGCCAGAACCTTTCACCTTCAGGTCCAGCACGTCAGTGTCCAGATGTGTCCTACATTCAAAATCGCCTGACCCTGACAACTCGACACCAATCAGGTCGGGCGATGTTACCAGCACGGTAACGTCGGCGCCGCTGACACGCCGTAGGCTGAAAATGCTGCTGGAGGGTTTCATCCTTACCACAAGCTTATTGCCTTCCACCCGGGTCTCGACGTGCTTTATCACCGCCCGGGGGGCTCTTACCACTACGGAGAACGCATTGCCCTGACGATACCTGACGTCCAGGTTGCCTTGCATCTCGATACGTTCAAACCCCTTCAGGGGTCGTTTCTCCTCTGCCTTTGTCTCGTCGCCGGCAGCCAGTGCCACCATGGACATCGTGGCCAACAGCAAGAATAGAATGGTCTGTTTCATCGTTTCTGTTCGTTTTAGTTGTACTTAGCTATTAGACGCTCGCCGTACATAGAAAGTTGCACAGCACAAGAAAAAAAACAAAATGATGTTTATTCCTCACGTTTGGGTTCGACCCAGAAGACAGACCCCTGTCCCTGTTGCGACTCGAAACCTACAACGGCCCCTAACGTATGTGCCATGGCACGACAGATACTGAGTCCGAGACCGGTTCCGGGAGTAAACTCGTCGATTTTGAAAAACCGTTCAAAAAGTTCGTCGTTGCACTGTTCTGGGGGGATACCTATTCCTGTGTCGCGCACCCAGATGCGACGATGCCCCATCTGGTCGGTACATCCAAGCGTAACCTGCCCTTCGTTGGTGAACTTAAGGGCATTGGCAGTGTACTGACGCAGAATTTCAAAAAGCGCGTCTCGGTCTGTCGTAATGACAGGCAGCCGGTCGGCATCTTCCACGACAAGGGCAAGACCGCGGTCGCGGGCTTCGTCCTTATATTTGTCAATGACGTCGTCGAAGAGTTGGCGCAAGGGGAATGAGGTCTTTTGCACGGCTTCACCGGCACGGGCCTCAAGGGCTGCCATGCTGACCATGTCGTCGAAGATACGCAACAGCTGGCTGTTGTTTTGTTTAATAAGGTGTATGAGGTTCTGGCGCTCTTCCGCATCGTCGACCATCGTGAGTACGTCGCTGAAGCCAACAATGGCATTGAGGGGCGTGCGTATCTCGTGCGAGATGTTGGCAAGGAAGGCCGACTTCAGACGGTCGCTCTCCTCTGCATGGAAGAGCGCGTCGTGCAGGTCCTGTTCGGCCTGCTTCTGCTGGTCGATGCGTCCTACGGTACCTACGATGCTGAGGGGACGTCCCTGGATGTCACGTTTGTCGACGGTGGCATACAGCTCGCTCCAATAGGTGCCACTGCCATAAGGCATATTCATCTGATATTGCAGGTGGGCCACATCCTGACGACCATGTATAAGGTTGTCCACTGCTGTGCTTATCTTATTAGAGGCATCTGTATGGATACGTGTGAAGATGTCGGCAAGAGGTGTGCCGGGGGCTGTCGTAAAACTGTCGGAAGCATCACGATAGTCGCTTTCAAAAGTAATGGTATATGTGGGGACATCTATACGGAAGACGGCCAGACGCATGGCTTTCAGTACCAAGTCGTACTCTACGGAGTGCAGCTGCATCTTGTCGAGCAGCTTGAGGTCGTGCGTGAGTTGGCGGTGCCTGCGATACTGCACGACGAGCATCACCACGGCAAAAAGCAGGATGGGCAGACCGACGAGCCACGCCAGATAGTCGGACTGCAACAGCGTACGCAGGGCGAAGAGGGGCAACTGGAGAGTGTAAGTCATATAGCCGGCTGATGTTATTGTTTTCGCGGGGACAAATTTACACAAAAGATTCTGATTAAGCAAAGAAAAACGTCTTTTTTCTTTGTTTTTATCGCGTTTTTCCGTATCTTTGCACCACATTTACATCTTTCACATAATGACACAGCACAGCAACACTCCGTTTCAACAGGAAACGGGAGAATACGAAATGATTGCCAAGACCTTTATGGGCCTTGAGTCCGTCTTGGCAAAAGAACTAACGCAGTTGGGCGCTAACGACGTACAGGAAGGCCGGCGCATGGTGTCCTTCAGGGGTAACAAGGAACTGATGTACAGGGCCAATTTCCAACTGCATACCGCAATACGAATACTGAAACCCATCAAACGCTTCAAGGCGCTCTCTGCCGACGATGTCTACGAGGGCGTAAAGACTGTAGAATGGAGCGACTATCTGTCACTGGACAAGACCTTCGCCGTCGACTCAGTGGTGTTCTCAGAAGAGTTCCGTCACTCGAAGTTTGTAGCCTATAAGGTGAAGGATGCCATCGTAGACCAGTTTCGCGAACAGACAGGCAAACGTCCCAACATCAGCGTGACGAATCCCGACATCAGACTGCACATACACATTGCCGACGTAGCACCAGGAAAAAGCGAATGTACGCTCTGTCTTGACTCCAGCGGCGAGAGCCTGCATCGCAGGGGGTACCGCCAGGAGTCAGTGGAGGCCCCACTGAACGAAGTGCTGGCTGCCGGCATGATACTGATGACAGGATGGCGGGGCGAGACAGATTTTATCGACCCCATGTGTGGCAGCGGCACACTGCTGATAGAGGCCGCCCTGATAGCGCGCAACATGGCACCGGGACTGTTCCGCAAGGAGTTCGCCTTCGAGAAATGGCCCGACTTCGATGCCGATCTGTTTGACGAGATATACAACGACGACTCGCAAGAGCGTGAGTTCACACACCACATATATGGCTACGATGTCGACATCAAGGCCGTCAACACTGCCCGCATGAACGTCAAGGCTGCAGGCCTGACAAAAGACATCACCATCAACGAGCAGGACTTTAAGGACTTCCAACAGCCCCGGCAGAAGAGCCTCATGGTGACCAATCCTCCTTATGGCGAACGCATCTCGACCCCTAACCTGCTGGCCACCTATAAGATGATAGGCGAACGACTGAAGCACCAGTTCGTAGGCAACGATGCCTGGGTGCTCAGCTATCGCGAGGAGTGCTTTGACCAGATAGGCCTGAAACCCAGCATTAAGATACCACTGTACAACGGCAGTCTGGAGTGCGAGTTCCGCAAATACCAGATGTTTGACGGTAAAATGCGCGAGTTCCGCGAAGAAGGCGGCATCGTAAAAACAGAAGAAGAAAAGCGCCAGATGGCCGAGAAACACCGTTTCAAGAAAGACCGTGAATTTAAGAAACGGCTGGACGAGCAGGAAGAGAACGAAGGCGCTGACATCCGCAACTTCAAATTCCACTCATTGGAAGAACGCAAGGCAAAAGAACCCAGGAAAGCCAGAGAGCCAAGAAATCCCTACAAGAAAGGGGCTCCACGCGACTTTGGCAAAAAGAAAAGGAGATTCGACAATGATGAAGACTAACCGCCTGCTGGCCCTGCTGGTACTGACGACACTAACCCTATTGCCTATGCATGCCCAGAACAAGAAATTGTTCACGCTGGAAGACCTCAACTTCGGAGGCAATAACTATCGCAACCTGCTGCCCCAGAACCTATGGGTAACCTGGTGGGGCGACCAGCTGATGTTCCAGGACGCTGAAGAAGGGGGCACAATAGCAGCTACCGACAAGGGCGGCAGCACGTCCGACAGCAAGGAAGAAACCACACTCAGACGTACCCGACTTTTTGACATAAAAGAAGTAGGCAGCGACTTCCGCTCGGCATATTCTGCCCGCTACCCCTACCCCAACGAGACACTGGTGCTGCTACAAAACAGCAAGCGTCGCGTGCTGTACGACTGGCAGAAGAAGCAGATAACATGGAGTCAGGACACAGAGGGCGAAGACGATGCCAGCGACTGGAACAGCACGTCGCGTGCCGTGGCCTACGTCAAGGACCACCAGTTGTGCATCAGGACAGCAGACAATCAGGTGCGACAACTGACACACGACGGCAGTCGCGAGATAGTATATGGAAAAAGCGTACACCGCAACGAATTTGGCATTGACAAAGGAACCTACTGGAGCCGCGACGGACAACAGCTGGCTTTCTATCGCATGGACCAGACGATGGTAGAGGACTATCCGCAGGTGAACACCTTTGAGCACGAGGCCACCTACGAACCCGACAAATACCCCATGGCAGGTATGAATACCCATCAGGTGACCATAGGCATCTATAACCTGACGACAGGGAAAACCGTCTACCTGAAGACTCCCATGGGACCTGTCAGCGGCGACAGCATTACTTCTCCTGTACCCGTCTATTTCACAAACATAGCCTGGGCACCCAACGGAGAAACCATCTACATCTTCGAGCTGAACCGCGATCAGAACGATTGTCGTCTGGTAGCCTACGATACCCGGACAGGCCTGCGCAAGGCAGAGCTGTATCGCGAGACAGACGACAAGTATGTGGAACCTCTGCACCCTATCGAGTTTCTGCCATGGGATGAAGACAAGTTCATCATGCAGAGCCAGCGCGACGGATATAACCACCTGTACCTGTACGACACTAAAGGCAAACTGCTACGTCAGCTGACCAGCGGCTCCTGGGTGGTACAGGAGATACTGGGCTTTAACACACAGCAGAAAAGCATCATCATAGCTTCCAACGCCTACCATCCACTGCATCGCTGGCTATACAGTGTCAGCGTAAAGAACGGCAAGATGCAGGCACTAACACACGATGACGGTGTGCATCGTGCCGTACTGTCATCATCAGGCAAATACCTCTACGACAAATGGAGCAGCCCCACACGACCACGATGCATAGACCTCGTGTCTACTACCGTGTCTGGCGGTTCAGCCACCAGAACCACACGCTTGCTGACTGCCCCAGACCCATGGAAGGACTACGAGCAACCTCTGTTCGAGTGTGGCACGTTGAAAGCTGCCGACGGTGTGACAGACCTGTACTACCGCATGGTAAAACCCTCAGACTTCGACCCCGCGAAGAAATATCCCACAATAATTTATGTATATGGTGGCCCCCACGCCCACAATGTGGAGGCATCATGGCACTGGCAGAGCCGCTCTTGGGAGACATACATGGCACAGAAGGGCTACGTACTGTTCATCCTCGACAACCGTGGTTCAGAGAACCGTGGACGCGACTTCGAGCAGGCCACCTTCCGGCAACTGGGACAAGTGGAAATGCAAGACCAGATGAAAGGCATTGACTACCTGAAGAGCCTGCCCTATGTCGATGCCGACAGAATCGGCATCCACGGGTGGTCTTTCGGCGGTTTTATGACCATCACCCTCATGCTGAACCACCCTGACGTGTTCAAGGTGGGTGTGGCCGGAGGCCCCGTCATCGACTGGAAGTGGTACGAGGTGATGTATGGCGAACGATATATGGACACGCCACAGCAGAACCCGGAAGGCTATGCCAAGACGTCGCTGCTGGACAAGGCCAAGAACCTGAAGGGCCGTCTGCAAATCATCACTGGCTATAACGACAATACCGTAGTGCCTCAGCACTGTCTCTCATTCCTTGATGCCTGCGTGAAGGCCGGCACACAGCCAGACTTCTTCGCCTATCCCGGCGAGGAACACAATATGAGGGGACATGCCTCCGTGCACCTGCATGAGCGCATCACACGATACTTTGACGATTACTTAAAATAAACAAAACAAATAACAGATGAAGATACTATTGTTAGGCAGTGGCGGACGCGAGCACGCACTGGCATGGAAAATCTCGCAGAGCAGCAAGTGTGAGAAACTGTTTATTGCCCCGGGCAATGCTGGCACCAGCAACTGCGGAGAGATTGCAGACATGAAGGCCGACGACTTTGAGGCCATCAAACAGTTCTGTCAAGAGAAACAGATAGACATGGTAGTAGTAGGTCCTGAAGATCCCTTGGTGAAGGGCATCTACGACGACATGGCAAATGACGAGCGTACCAGGCAGATTCCCGTTATAGGCCCCTCGAAGGCAGGAGCCGTGCTGGAGGGCTCTAAGGACTTTGCCAAGGCCTTTATGCTGCGCCATCATATTCCGACTGCTCGCTACGCGACCTTCGACGGCGAACATCTGCAGGAAGGATTAGCCTTTCTGGAGACCCTGCAAGCTCCCTACGTACTAAAGGCCGATGGGCTATGCGCTGGCAAGGGAGTGCTCATACTGCCCACCTTGGAGGAAGCCAAGAAAGAGCTGAAGGAAATGCTGGGCGGCATGTTTGGCAATGCGTCGAGCCGTGTGGTGATAGAAGAATTCCTCAGTGGCATAGAATGCAGCGTTTTCGTGCTGACAGACGGCGACCACTACAAGATTCTGCCCGAAGCCAAGGACTACAAGCGCATTGGCGAAGGCGACACGGGTCTGAACACTGGAGGCATGGGCTCTGTGAGTCCTGTACCCTTTGCCACCAAGGAGTGGATGCAGAAAGTGGAAGACCGTATCATACGCCCCACTGTCGAGGGTCTGAAAGAGGAAGGCATCCTGTACAAAGGCTTTATTTTCTTCGGACTCATCAACGTCAAGGGCGAGCCAATGGTAATAGAGTACAACTGCCGTATGGGCGACCCAGAGACAGAGAGCGTGATGCTACGTCTGAAGAGCGACCTGGTAGACCTGTTCGAGGGCGTTGCTGAGGGCAACCTCGACCAGCGCGCCATCGAGTTCGACGAAAGAGCAGCCGTCTGTGTGATGCTGGTATCAGGAGGCTATCCGCAGGCATACAAGAAGGGCTATGCCATCACAGGCATCGACCAAGTGGAAGGCAGCGTGGTCTTCCATGCCGGCACTGCCATGAAAGACGGCCATGTGGTAACCAACGGCGGACGTGTCATTGCCGTGTCGTCGTATGGCAAAGACAAGGCTGAAGCCCTGGCAAAGTCATTTCAGGAAGCCCAGAAGATTCAGTTCCAGGACAAGTACTTCCGTCGTGACATCGGCGCCGATCTGTAAATGGTAAAGCGACTGCAGAACAAATGGGCTGGCAGCAGGGTGGCCCTGCCCACTGTGTCGGCCTATGCCCTGCTGGTGTGGCTGGTCTGCGGGCTGGTACAACAGGGCTGGTGGCTACAGATAGGCTTCTTTAGCCTGTCTGTCATACTGATGGTCTTGTTGAACAATATCAACGCCCTCATACGTATCTACTCGCGCATGGTAAGCTGCTCGTACATCATGCTCATGTGCTGCGCATGCTTCCTGTTCCCCTCACTGCGAGGCATCGTCATGGAGACCTGCCTGATAGGCGCTCTGCTCATTCTCTTCAACACCTACCAGGACAAAGATGCACCGGGCACAACATATTACGCCTATGTGCTGTTTGGATGCTGCACACTCGCATTTCCACTCTTCGTATGGTTCGTGCCCCTGCTATGGGTGCTGTCGGCCACACAACTGCAAACCACATCGTGGCGCAACTGGGGAGCCTCTGTCCTTGGCCTGTTGACGCCCTACTGGATAGGACTCTGCTGGGTGGCATGGAAAGAGGACTTCGGAATACTGACAAATCACTTGGTGAAGATGGTGGAGTTTAACGTCACGCTCCACTTTGCCAATGCCCTGAACTACAGCCAGCTATTAGTACTGGCCTTACTGGCAGTGCTGGCTGTAGTAGGCGTCATCCATTACTTACGCAAGCACCACGACGATAAGATACGCATCCGATTGCTGTACGGATTCTTCATCTGGCTGCTGGTTGCCGCCACGCTAGCTCTGCTGCTGATGCCCCAGCACTACGACGCCTTTGTGCGTATCATCATCGTATGCACGGCACCCCTGGCAGGTCACTTCCTGGCGCTGACCAACACCAAGGTAACCAACATCGCCTTCTTCGTCATTCTGACCATCACCGTACTTATCACAGCCTACAACGCATGGATGCTATTATCGCTCTCCTGATTAGCTACGGATACTGGGGCATGCTGTTCACTGCCTTCGTGGCAGGCTCGTTCTTCCCTTTCTCCAGCGAGGCCGTTATGACGGGACTGCTGGCAGCAGGACTGGACCCTTGGCTACTGGTGGTCTATGGCACCATAGGCAACGTAGTAGGAGGTATGTTCAACTATGGCGTGGGACACATGGGAAAACTGGAATGGATAGAGAAATACCTGCACGTTAAGCAAAAGGACATGGACCGTGCCACACGCTTCATGGCAGGCAGGGGAGCCTGGATGGGTTTCTTCGCCTTCGTACCCGTATTAGGGTCGGCCATCACCATCGTATTGGGACTCATGCGCGCCAATGTCGTCATATCACTGATAAGCATGACCATAGGTAAGTTCCTGCGCTATGCCGCACTGATTTATAGTGTAGGACTGCTCATATAATAGGGAAGAAAGCGTCTAAGCGTTAAAAAAAAACAAGGAAGAGCAAATTCTTCACTCTTCACTCTTCACTCTTCACTAAAATTACTACCTTTGCAGGTTAGAAACGAAACAATCACATAAATAGACAGATGAAACCATTCAGATTAGTAGACAACATCATGGGCTGGCTGGCCTTTGCCATCGCCGCCGTGGTGTATTGCTCTACCATTGAACCCACAGCCTCGTTCTGGGACTGTCCTGAGTTTATCTCTACCGGTTATAAACTGGAAATCGGTCACCCGCCCGGTGCCCCGTTCTTCATGCTCACAGCCAACCTGTTTTCACAGTTTGCCTCTGACCCCAGCCACGTAGCCTATATGGTCAACATGATGAGTGCCCTGCTCTCAGCAGCCACCATTCTATTCCTATTCTGGACCATCTCCCACCTGGTGCGACGGCTGCTCATCAAGGACTGGAGCCAGCTGACCACGGCCAAGATGATTGCCATCGAAGCCTCAGCCATGGTAGGTGCGCTCATCTATACCTTCAGCGACACCTTCTGGTTCTCGGCTGTCGAAGGCGAGGTATATGCCTACTCGTCAGCGTTCACCGCTGTCGTATTCTGGCTTATCCTGAAGTGGGAAGACCAGGCCGACCAGCCACATGCTGACCGTTGGCTGGTACTCATCATGTACATGACAGGCCTCAGCATAGGCGTTCACCTGCTGAACCTGCTGTGTCTGCCAGCCATCGTACTGGTGTACTACTATCGCAAGTTCCCCACTGACGACCCCAAGCGCGACCTGAAGGGAAGCCTCATCGCCCTGTTTATATCTGTTGTCATCCTGGCCGCCGTGCTCTACGGCGTAGTACCGGGCATCGTACAAGTCGGCGGATGGTTCGAGCTGCTGTTCGTCAACATGCTGGGATGTCCTTTCAATACCGGAGAAATCATCTATATCTTCCTCCTCATCGGCATCACCGTATGGGCTATCTATGAGACTTACAACGACGTTAACGAGAAACGTCAGAACATAGCCTTCCTGCTGGCAGTAGCCATGCTGGGCATACCCTTCTACGGCCACGGATGGATGTCTGTTGTCATCGGCATCGTAGTACTGGCCGTAATGTGGTTCGTGCTGAGCTACAAGCGTACCGACAAAGAGAGCAAGAAGCGCACTGCACTGGTATCTGCACGAATCAAGAACACATCGCTGCTGTGCATGCTGATGCTGATGATAGGCTACTCGTCGTATGCACTCATCGTCATCCGATCGGCTGCCAACCCTCCCATGGACCAGAACTCACCTGAAGACATCTTCACATTGGGCGAATACCTGGGTCGCGAGCAGTATGGCCAGCGCCCCCTGTTCTATGGACAGGCCTACACCTCGCAAGTGGCCCTCGAGAAGGACGGAGAGTATTGCCGTCCCGTAATGACCAAGGGCGACCCCGTATGGCAGCGCAAGGAAAAAGCCTCGCCTGACGAGAAAGACCAGTACTTCGTGGTACGTACGAAGGACGAATACAAATACGCCCAGAACATGCTGTTCCCACGTATGTACAGCTCTGCCCACCGTGACGCCTACGAGTCGTGGATGGGTGGCGTCAGCGGCAGCGAGGTCCAGTACGACCGCTGTGGCGAGATGGTCACCGTCAAGATGCCCTCACAGCTGGAGAACCTGCGCTTCTTCATCTCCTACCAGTGCAACTTCATGTACTGGCGCTACTTCATGTGGAACTTTGCCGGCCGACAGAACGACCTGCAGGGCAATGGCGAGCTGGAGCACGGCAACTGGCTCAGCGGCTTCGACTGGTTCGACAACTGGCGCCTGGGCGACCAGGACATGCTGCCCGACGACCTGAAGAACAACAAGGGCCACAACGTATTCTACTGTCTGCCACTGCTGCTGGGACTCATCGGACTCTTCTGGCAGTCGCTCGCCAAGCACCATGGCTCTAAACAAGACCAGACGGGCATACGACAGTTCTGGGTGGTCTTCTTCCTCTTCTTCATGACAGGTCTGGCCATCGTCATATACCTTAACCAGACACCCATGCAGCCCCGTGAGCGCGACTATGCATATGCAGGCTCGTTCTATGCCTTCGCCATCTGGTGTGGCATCGGCGTAGCTGCCGTCATCGACATGCTGAGCCAGAAGCTCAAGAAGGTCAACCCTGTCATTCTGGCCTCCATCATATCATTGGTCTGCCTGGCAGTACCTGTGCAGATGGCATCGCAGACGTGGGACGACCACGATCGTTCAGGACGCTACACCTGTCGCGACTTCGGACAGAACTACCTGATGTCGCTGCAGGACGAGGGTAACCCCATCATCTTCACCAACGGCGACAACGACACCTTCCCCCTATGGTACAATCAGGACGTAGAGGGCTTCAGGACCGACGCCCGTGTGTGCAACCTGAGCTACCTGCAGACAGACTGGTACATCGACCAGATGCGACGCCCGGCCTACGACTCGCCTTCAGTACCCATCACATGGGAACGCATAGAATACTGTGCCGGCACCAACGAGTACATCACCGTCGAGCCTGACATGAAGGAGGCTGTACTGGCCCACTATCGCGAGAATCCTGAAGAGGCACGCCAGCAGTTCGGCGACGAGCCTTTCGAACTGAAGAACGTGATGAAGTACTGGGTACGCTCCAAGAACAGCGACCTGCACATGATACCTACTGACACGCTCTACATGACCATCGACAAGGAGGCCGTACGCAAGAGCGGCATGATGATGGCCAGCGACTCGATACCCGACAAGATGGTCATCTCGCTCAAGGGCAAGCACGCACTGTACAAGGGCGACCTGATGATACTGGAGATGCTGGCACAGTGCAACTGGACACGTCCCATCTACGTGGCTGTCAGCGTAGGCGACGACAACTACATCAACCTGGGCAACAACACCATTACCGAAGGTCTTGCCTATCGTATCACGCCCTTCACCACGACAAGCGACGGAAAGGCCATAGAGGGCGTGAAGAACTTCGACACGAAACGCACCTACGACAACGTAATGAACCGCTTCAAGTTCGGCGGCATCGACAAGCCAGGCATCTACCTCGACGAGACGGTAATGCGCATGTGCTACACCCATCGTCGTACCATGGCCAAACTGGCTGTCGAACTGCTGAACGAAGGCGACGAGAAGAAGGCCGAAAAGGTGCTGCGCTATACTGCAAAGCAGATTCCATCCTACAACGTGGCCCACAACTTCTCCAGCGGATCGCTCGACATGGCGCGTGCCTGGGCCATCCTGGGCAACAACAAGGAGGCTCTGTCCATCATGAACGACCTGTGGAAACAGGCCAGCCAGTATATGATGTGGTACTGCTCACTGGATGGCTTCCGCTTCGACTCGGCTCAGAACGACTGTGCCATACAGCTCTACATCATGCAACAGCTGGTGGCTCTGGGCGACACCTTCGACAAGAAATGGTCAGACAAGCGCCTGCAAGAACTGACCAACCTGATGACGCTGTTTGAGCAGAAAGGCGGCAACCTGGGATACTAGAGAGAAAGAGTTGAGAGTTGACAGTTGACAAATAGCGCATGTTTATCGAGCAACCAGCCAAGTGGCTACGCTGGCTTTACCCTAAAGCGCTGTGGCGTATGGACCGTAACGAACGGGCAGTGTACCTGACGTTCGACGACGGTCCCATACCCGAGGCCACGCCCTTCATCTTGGACGTGCTGAAGCGCTATGACATCAAGGCGACGTTCTTCATGGTTGGCGACAACGCTCGTAAGTATCCCGAACTGCACCAGCGCGTGGTGGACGAAGGCCACCGTATAGGCAATCACACGCACAACCACATTGGAGGCTTCCGCTATACTATCCGCGAATACAGCTACAACGTAGAGAAAGCCAACGCCTACCTGCACACCAACCTGGTGCGTCCTCCCCACGGATGGATGCGACTGGGTCAGTATGCCTGGCTGTCGCGCAAGTTCAAGATAGTCATGTGGGACCTCGTCACTCGCGACTACTCCAAGTGGATGACTGCCGACGACATTCTGAACAACGTGAAGCGTTATGCCCGTAATGGCAGTATCATCACCTTCCACGACTCACTGAAAAGCATCGAAAAACTGCATACCGCTCTGCCGTTGTCCATTGAATGGCTACTGGCAGAGGGGTATGCATTCAAAACCTTCGCCTAATAATTAGTATAATTCTCCTAATTCGTAGTTATCTACTCGCCTAATTAGTATAATTCGTGTAATTCGTGGTCGTCTACTCGCCCATCAGCGAGTTTAGATAGACCTCCAGCGCCGTATAGCCATCGGCTGACAGCACCTTGTTCCTGTCCTCCGCATCGTTGGGGTTCAGACCGTATTTCTCTTCCCAGTCGTCAGCCATACCGTCGTGGTCGTTGTCGACGACGGGCGTGGCATCGGCATACTGTGGCCAGCCCTCGGCATCGCTGGGACAATCGATGATGCCCGGTTTCTGCGCACTGGCCCCCATGTATTTGGGACGTCCGCTCTTCACATCCTCCACGATGCGACGTTCCACCACGTCACGATGAATGGTGCCTGCCTTGGCCAGCACATGCTTGTAGGCCTTCGTGGCCGACTCTGGAGTCGTGAGGTATTCGGCATAGGCCGGTGTCGTGAGCGGCATCTGCTGGCGCATCTCGTCTTCATTGAAGCCCGTCTTGTTGCTCACCAAAGGCCACGAATTCCTGAGCTTCTGCCCTTCCATCACGTTGCCGAAGAAGTACCACAGCGAGGGGCCTGTAAGCTTCTTGCCCTTACGAGCCTGCGACAGTTCTATGAAGACGTTGTCCTTAGGATGGGCAGGACCGGGCTTATAGTAGTTGCCCACAAAGTTACACCAGTGCGACGACCCCTCGCCGGCCTCGTTTTCGCCACCATAGCACGAGTTCTTGCGCCCCCAGTTGTAGTTGACGTTGTTCTGATACTCCAGGAAGACGTTCTTGTCTACCTGCGGATTGGTGGCTCCATTGATACGGGCCGAGCGGCTGTCGTTATGTGCCAGCAGGTTATGGTGGAAGGTGGCCGGCGAGCCGCCCCACTGGGCGCCATAGCCGCGCACGCCCTTATGGTGACCGGCATTGTACAGTCCCTCGTGTATGATGCACCACTGCACAGTAGTGTAGTGGTTGTCGTACATGGTCATATTCTCCTCGCCACTCCATCCGAAGCAGCAGTGGTCAATGATAATCTGCTGTGCGTTCTCAATACCTATGGCGCCACCCTCTATAAAGCAGCGCTTCCTGTAGGCAGCGTCCGACTCGCCTTCCTCTCGTGGCAGTTCCTTGGTGCCCAGACGCGAGCGAAGGTTACGTATGATGACATTCTCCGACCCGCCCAGGTTCAGCTTGCCGCCACGCAGCAGAATGCCCTCACCGGGAGCCGTCTGACCGGCTATAGTGACGTTCTTCAGCTTGGCACGTATGGAACGCTCGTTCTTGCGCTGGGGGTTGGGACCAATGTCGATGATGCCCGAGACGCGGAACACGATGGTGGCATTCTCCCGTCCTGCCTCTGTCAGCGCCCAGCGCAGCGAGCCCTCGCCCTGGTCGTTCAGATTGGTCACCTCTACCACCTTGCCGCCTCGTCCGCCGGAGGCATACTTGCCAAAGCCTTCTGCCGTGGGGAAGGCCAGCGTGCGTTGTTGCGAAAAGCCACATACGGCCATGAGGACCATCACTGTGGTCATTAGTTGTCGTTTCATTACTCTATCTTATCGTTACTTTCTTAGTTCGCGTCGTGCCGTCGCCCATCTGTTGGCGAACAATGCAGATGCCCTTCCCGGGGGCAGCAAGCCGGCGTCCGTCAAGGGTGAAATACTGCCGGCTGACCACCTCGGTAGCCTTTGTCTGCACGGTCCTGATGGCTGTGGTCACCAAGGGAATCGTCTCGCCCATCAGCGAGTTCAGATACACCTCTAAGGCCGTATAGCCCTCGGCAGAAGCTACTTGCTTACCGTCCTCAGCATTGGTGGGGTCGAAGCCGTTGGCCGTCTCCCAATCGTCGGCCATGCCGTCGTGGTCATTGTCCGTATATGGCGTGGCAGCGGCATAAGCAGGCCAGCCCTCGGCATCGCTGGGTGAGTCGATGAAGCCTGCCTTGTTCAGCGTCGTACCCTTGAACTGAGCCTGCTTAGTGAGTACCTCACTGACGATACGCTGCTCTGTCTGGTCACGATGTATGGTGCCTGCCTTTGCCAGCACATGGTCGTAAGCCTCCTCGGCACGCTCGGTGGGGGTGCGATAGAGGTCGTAGTCGTCGAACTTACACTTGTCCAGACGCGTCACGTCAGCCGAGGGATAGACCAACGTCTCCGACTTCATGCCTTCTACGGTGTACTTACCCGTTGAGTTGTGCACGGCACTCCAGTTGTCGGCGGTAGCACCGCTGTTGCCCTCCATCACGTTGTCGGCAAAGTACCACCGCGAGGGGCTGGCATTGAGCGTCTTGCCGCTACGGGCTGCCGACAGCTCCATGAAGTAGCTGTTCGAGGGCGTCGAGGGACCGGGCTTATAGTAGTTGCCCACGAAGTTGCACTCGTGCGAGCTGTAGGTACCGGCCTCGTTCTCGCCGCCATAGCACGAGTTCTTCTTGCCCCAGTTGTAGTTGACGTTATTCATGTACTCCATGAAGACGTTGCGGTCCTCCGTCGTGCTGGAGGCGCCGTTCAGGCGCGAGCTGCGGTTGTAGTTGTGTGCCAGCAGGTTGTGATGGTAGGTAGCCGGCGAACCACCCCACTGGTTGCCAAAGCTGCGACTGCCCTTCTGGTGGCCAGCATCGTAGAGTCCCTCGTGGACGATGCACCACTGCACGGTGGTGAAGTGGTTGTCGTACATGGTCATGTTCTCCTCGCCGCTCCATCCGAAGCAGCAGTGGTCTATGATGATATTGCTGGCATTCTCCAGTCCAAAGCCTGCGCCTGCAATGAAGCGGCTGGCCGTAGGCGTGGTCAGGTCTTCCTCGTCTAAGTCGCCCACACGGAAGCGCAGGTTGCGGATGATGACATTATTTGAGCCGCCAAAGTTCATCTTGCCGCCGCGAATCAGAATGCCCTCGCCTGGAGCCGTCTGTCCGGCAATGGTGACATTCTTCAGGTTGGCGCGCATCTCGCGCTTCTTCTGGGCATTGACACCTAACTTGATGACACCGCTGACGCGGAAGACGATGGTGGCGTTCTCCTTGCCTGCCACCGTCAGTGCCCAGCGCAGCGAGCCCTCTGACGGGTTCTTGGGGTCGTCCTCCAGGTTGGTCACCTCGACCACCTTGCCTCCGCGGCCGCCAGAGACGTACTTGCCAAAGCCGCGAGCCGTGGGAAACGCCAGCAGCTTCTGTTCCAGCGGTGCGTAGTCGTCGGCTACGGCACCGCCTCCCGATGTCGTATGACTCGCAATGACGCCCTCAGGGTCGAAGGCCTCAGCCGAGGGTTTGACACTGCGATAGATGGCGTCCACCTTAGCCCAGGTGCTTACCTTCTCGTAGTCGACATCCGTCAGCTGGTGGCTCCAGCTGATGCGGCTGGAGACGTCGGCCAGCTCACTGCCATTCATGTTCTTATACTCAGCAAAGAACGACTTCGTGCCGTCGTTGCCACCCATGGTCTCCCAGCCTGCGGCCTTGACGACATTGTTCAGCTGGCAGTTCATAAACAACGAGCCACACTTCTCTGCACCCCAGCAGCGTCCCAGCGCCACGCTCTTGTCCTTCATGTCCGAGGCCTTGGTCACCTCGCACTGGTTGAAGATGAATCCCAGCCACAGCTTGTCGCCCGCCTCCGTCGTGGTATAGACGGTGATGTCTTCCGGTGCCGTGATGTAGCCCGATGCCACACTGTGCAGCGTGCAGCGCTCAAACCAGCACGTGCCGCCGGCATAGATATAGTCTACGGCACCCTCAATGGTGCACTCCTTGTAGTAGCTGCGCGTCTCCTTCTTGGTGCGGTGAGTGTCCTGGTAGCCTGCTATGCGGCAACGGTAGAACGTGGCGCGGTCGCCGTCTACATGCAGTGCCAGCGCCTGGCCGCCACTCTTGCCTGCCGCGTTCTGAAGCGTCAGGTCCTGAGCGTAGAAGTCGGGAGCAAAGACACCCAGCGTGGCATAGTCGCGCACGTCCTTGCCACTGCCTATGTTATTCTTGCCATGGGCTGCCGTAATGATGGTCTTGTCCATCCCCTCGCCTATCAGCGCAATCTTCTTTGTCGAAGCCTTCTGGCGTGTGCCCAGCTTCACGGCCCCCTCGTAGGTGCCGGCCTTCACACGGATGACAGCCTCCTCGCCCTCGGCCACGGCATTGATAGCGGCCTGCACGCTCTCGTAGTCGCCCGAACCGTCCTGAGCCACCGTCAGCGTGCGTTGCGCCATTGCCGCGGTGCTCAGCACCAGCAGCAACAGCATCGTCGTTAGTTTCCTTTTCATGTCTGGTATATGCATTTAGTAGTTGTCGTTGCGTTCGTTCCCTTATCATCTATATGAC
This sequence comes from Prevotella sp. UBA2742, assembly GCA_002353485.1. Taxonomy (GTDB): domain Bacteria; phylum Bacteroidota; class Bacteroidia; order Bacteroidales; family Bacteroidaceae; genus Prevotella. Next base: position 10,661 of record DEJS01000004.1, on the reverse strand, counting down.
GAACAACCACCGGATTTGTCATACCACAAACCCGCCAAAGGCTAACGATTACCATACTCGCAATTATCGAAAGCATAATTATCGTATTTATGATAATCATCTCTTGGTAATACGGAATAAAAGAGGCCCGTCAAGTCTACGACAATTCCCTGCTACCCCAATCGGTTTCGTCTAACAATCTGTTCTTGTCTTTAAGCCGTTCTCTCATATATCAGTTTTTTACTAAAGTTCCAAATCTTTCGCAGAAAAACAACATAGGCAGGCCGCTGAGGCCTGCCCATGCATTGTACATACCTGATTAATACCGGTAGCACTTACTTCTGAATCATCTTGACCTAAGGTCGAGGTCGTTCACGTTCGGCAAAGAGAGCAAGCTCTCGTTGCTCTTACTTAATCACGACCTTCTTGCCATTCTTCAGCACGATACCCTTGAAGCTCTTGTCAACCTTCTGACCAGCCAGGTTGTAGATGGCACCGTCAGCCTTGGGCTGAACGTCCTTCACAGCCTCGATGGCAGTGGGAACCTCGGGAGTAGGCAGAGGATCGGCAGCGTCGAAAGCAGCCTGATCGTAGGCGTATACAAATCCATAGAAGCCAATTTGAGACTTGGGTGAAAAAATCCAATAGGTTACTCCACTCTTTACGTTGAACTCAATAGTTCCAAGGAAAGCTTGCTTAGTGGGTTTAGCTGTTGTCACCTTCTCATCAGGAGTGCCTGCGTACTCCGTATAAGTAACATCCTGATCCTGAATGATGTAGCTTTCAGGCATGGTAAGAGTAAATGGTGTTTTATCTGCACCAGAATTCCATCCGTTGTTATTAAAGTATCCCTTTACTTCCGTAAACTCAGTGGGTGCCAAGGGGTTGAAGGTTGTACTGGAAGATTCGACGGGGATAACATAGAAAGGATGTCCGCCGTTACCAATTCTCACACCAACTTTCAACTTACCATCAACAATGGGGGTTGCTTTAATATACATGCCTCGAACAGGCAATTTGTCACCACCTGCAGTAAAAACAGTATTTGTAGTGTTGCAATCCTTCAACTTCATTCTTTTTTTATCTGAGTCGTATTCCCACTCAAAGTTATCGGTAAGGAAGGGGTTACCCTTACCATCAAGACGTTTTGTGAAGTCGGACACAATATTCGAGAGGTATTGATTTTCAATATCTTGCAGAGTCCAAGGTGCTATGGGGTTTGTAGTGTCATATACATTCTTCTGAGTAGTTGCATCGTAACTATCAAACTGATACTCATCATCGGGATAGGGCGAAGAGAGGATAACAACATTAGCGCAAGCCTTGTCACCTACCTTCACCTGAATGCCCTGAGCTTTGTCTGTGGTGTTGAAGTCACCATTGCCCACAGAGAACACCTGCGTAGTTTCCTGTGCATTAACACTCATGGCCACGAAAGCCATAGAAATTAGCGTAAAGATTTTCTTCATAATCGTTAGTTTTTATTTGTTAGTACTAAAAGTTTGTCTTGCTTATTAAATCAGCCTTCTTTCGGTCTTGGCACGCAGCAAGTGTAGATGCAACACACCTATTCCGCTGCAAATGTACATCTTTTTTTTGGAACTGCCAAACTTTTTGGCGCTTTTGTTGTATTAGGTGATTCCCCTCCCTCGCCCTGCCCTCGCCCGTCTATCACCATTCTATCTCCATTCTACCTCCATTCTATCTCCATTCTTTTTTATGGACTTAGACTACTTTCAGACTTTCCGTAAAAAATCGGCAGTACTTTCGGAAGAGTTATTATCTTCGCACCTGTCAAACAAAAAAAAGATATACGACTATGGCAAAATCAGGAAATTGGCTCTATGGAGCCACAGGTAAAATTGCAGGCATGAGCCTGCGCAAAGACCCGCATCGCGGGTTTATAATCCGTGACATCGTGAAACCCAAGAACCCGAAGACACCGAAGCAGATGCTGCAGCGTCTGTTCATGGCGACGGTCGTTCTGGCCTACAAATACTTGAAGGTGGTGTGCTGTCGCAGTTTCGAAGGCATTGCCGAGGGGTTCCCCTCGATGTGTCAATTCAGACGGCTCAACCTCAACATGCTTCGCCAGCGCGTGATCACCAGCGAGGCCAACGGCGGCACCGTCGACGACGCAGGACCGTTTACGCCCCTGGGCGGCTTTCAGCTGGTGCCACAGCCCTACTACGTCTCGCAGGGCACGCTGCCTGCCGTCACCGTCGTGCTGCCCCGCGACCACCTGAGGCTGGCCCAGATTCCGGACGTCGCCGACAATAGCTACCAGGCTCTGCTCGACGCCTACGGACTGCTGCGCGGCGACCGTCTGACCTTCATCACCCTGCAGGGGCCTTCGCCCGACCGGCAGCAGTGCCACATTGCCACCATAGTGCTCGACCCTCACCGTGCCGACGGCTTGCGAGCTCCGCTCACCGTGCCCTTCGTTGCCAGTGACGGCAGCGTCAACCTGCCGTCGCCCCTGAACGACGGTCACCATACCACCTTCGTCTACCATCCGGCGACGGACGACGACCTCGGCCACTCGCTGACCTACGGCTACGACACAGGCACGGTGACGGCCGCCGGCATCGTCGTCACACGCCTCAGCGGCACCACCCGTCTGCACTCCACCTGCCAACTGACCGTCCGTCAGGTACAAAGCAGCAGATGACGTGAATACTTATACATTTTGCTTCCATTTTTAGGGCAAAAGCGTAAAAAGTAGAAGAAAAATTTGGAGATTTCGGAGAATTTTCCTATATTTGCAGCATAATAACTATTTCATTACTAAAACTAACTTATATGGAGGGCAAAGCTATGGGTAAAAATCCTAAAATGTACAACGAAGAAGACTACGAACTGGACAACCAGTACAACGATGAAGACCGTTTCGTTCACTACAACGCGAGCATCTGGTACAACTAATCGAGAAAAAATTTGGTAGTTCGGGCAAATTAAGCTACCTTTGCACGTATGAATGATGCAAGGTGGACCGATACAGTAATCCTTGTCGACGCAGATTACGTCGACAAGGTTGCTTTTGATTTGACAGTAAACTTCGAGCGCATGATAGGCCGGCGCATTCCCCAGGCCGACATGGCGCGGTGGCTGGAGTGCGTAGCCCTGGACGGAGGCCTCAGACCGCAGCAACACAATACCCACGACACCCAGACCATTGAGTGTCCCCACGACACCCACCCCACCCACGACACCCACGACACCCACGACACCCACTCTGCCCCCCAGATTCAGGTGGTACTGCTGTACAGCCACGACGAGATGCGGAACTTCCGGCCAGGACGGATGGCCGACCTTGACGGCAAGGCTTTCCAGAGCGAGCTGGGCGAGTTTCTCATCAGCTGTGTGCGCGTGGAAGAGATGGTCAGCATGGACCAACTGTACATCGACTCGCTACAGGTACTGGGCAGCGCTGCCGAGGTGAACAGGCTGGTGGTGGTGCCCAACGCTGAGGAGATATATAACAAGGTTCGCGAGACGCTGCGCCACGCTGACCAGGAGAAGCGCGTCACGCTGCTCGCCATGCAACCCATGGAGGGTGGTCCCTTCCGACAGGAGATACTGGGCTACTCGCTGATGGCTGCACTGGGCATCAGCGCCGACGAGATAAAAGGATAAGAAAAGAACAACTATTGATATAACTATGGCAAGAGTATTAATGATTGGCGCCGGAGGCGTCGCTACGGTAGCAGCGTTCAAGATAGCCGAGAATGCTGACGTGTTCACAGAGTTTATGATTGCAAGCCGTCGCAAGCAGAAGTGCGACGCTATCGTGGAGGCCATCCACAAGAAAGGCTTTACACTGCCTATCAAGACCGCCCAGGTGGATGCTGACGACGTGGAGCAGCTGAAGGCACTCTTCTCTGACTACAAGCCCGAGCTGGTCGTCAACCTGGCACTGCCCTATCAGGACCTTACCATCATGGAGGCCTGTCTGGCATGCGGATGCTCGTATCTGGACACGGCCAACTATGAGCCCAAGGACGAGGCACACTTCGAGTACTCATGGCAGTGGGCCTACAGGGAGAAGTTCGAGAAAGCCGGCCTTACGGCCATCCTGGGCTGCGGCTTCGACCCCGGCGTGACAAGCATCTACACGGCATACGCTGCCAAGCACCACTTCAAGGAGATACAGTATCTGGACATCGTAGACTGTAATGCCGGCGACCACCACAAGGCCTTCGCCACCAACTTCAACCCGGAGATAAACATCCGCGAGATAACCCAGAAGGGACTATACTGGGAAGACGGCCGTTGGGTGGAGACGGAGCCGCTGGAAATCCATAAGGACCTGACATACCCGGAAATAGGCCCGCGCGACAGCTACCTGCTGCACCATGAGGAGATAGAGTCGCTGGTCATCAACTATCCGACCATCAAGCGTGCCCGTTTCTGGATGACCTTCGGACAGCAGTACCTGAAGCACCTGGAGGTGATACAGAACATCGGCATGAGCCGCATCGACGAGGTGGAATACGAAGCCCCGCTGGCCGACGGAAGCGGCAAGACCGTCAAGGTGAAGATAGTGCCCCTGCAATTCCTGAAGGCCGTACTGCCCAACCCACAGGACCTGGGCGAGAACTACGAAGGACAGACCTCTATCGGGTGTCGCATCCGTGGCATCGGCAACGACGGCAAGGAGCATACCTATTATGTATATAACAACTGTTCGCACCGTGCCGCCTACGAAGAGACGGGCATGCAGGGCGTCAGCTACACCACGGGCGTGCCCGCCATGATAGGCGCCATGATGTTCTGCAAAGGTCTGTGGAAGAAGCCGGGCGTTCACAATGTCGAAGAGTTCGACCCCGACCCCTTCATGGAACAGCTGAACAAGCAGGGCCTGCCCTGGCACGAGATACACGACGGCGACCTGGAGCTTTAATAAGCCTCGGGACATCGGAATCCCGGGACATCGGAATCCCGGGACTTCGGAATCCCGGGACTTCGAAACTTCGAAGCATCGAAGCCTCGAAGCATCGGCACCCCGAAGCATCGGCGCCCCGAAACACCGAAACATTGAAACAACTAAATAACAAAGAAAGAACTATGGCAAAGAAAGAAGAAACTGGCGAGGCTCTGAGCCCGCAACAGGAGAAGATGAAAGCCCTGCAGGCTGCGCTGTCGAAGATAGAGAAGGACTTCGGCAAGGGCAGCATCATGAAGCTGGGCGACGAACAGATAGAGAACGTTGACGTCATCCCCACAGGCTCCATCGGTCTGAACGCCGCCCTGGGCGTGGGAGGCTATCCGCGTGGCAGAATTATTGAGATATACGGTCCGGAGTCGTCTGGTAAGACCACGCTGGCCATCCATGCCATTGCCGAGGCCCAGAAGGCTGGCGGCATAGCCGCCTTCATTGATGCCGAGCATGCCTTCGACCGTTTCTATGCCGAGAAGCTGGGCGTTGACGTGGACAATCTGTTCATCTCGCAGCCTGACAACGGTGAGCAGGCACTGGAGATTGCCGACCAGCTGATACGTTCGAGTGCCATCGATATCCTGGTGGTCGACTCGGTGGCTGCGCTGACGCCAAAGAAGGAGATTGAGGGCGACATGGGCGACTCGGCAGTGGGCCTGCATGCACGTCTGATGTCACAGGCACTGCGCAAGCTGACAGGTACTATTGCAAAGACCAACACCACGTGCATCTTCATCAACCAGCTGCGCGAGAAGATTGGTGTCATGTTTGGCAATCCTGAGACCACCACGGGTGGTAACGCCCTGAAGTTCTATGCCTCGGTGCGCATCGATGTCCGCAAGTCGACGCCTGTAAAGGACGGCGAGAACGTGCTGGGCAACCTGACGAAGGTGAAGGTGGTGAAGAACAAGGTGGCTCCCCCCTTCCGTAAGGCTGAGTTCGAAATCATCTTTGGCGAGGGCATCTCGAAGGTGGGCGAAATCGTCGACCTGGCCACTGAGTATGACATCATCAAGAAGAGTGGTTCGTGGTTCTCGTACGAAGGTGCCAAATTGGCACAGGGACGTGACGCGGTTAAACAGGTTCTGAAGGACAACCCGGAGCTGTGCGACGAGCTGGAGGCCAAAATCATGGACATTCTGGCAGACAAGCAATAAGCCAGGGCTGACACGACAAGATAGACAGCAAGGAAAGCATATTGCACGAGAAAAGCCGCCCTCCTTCAAGAAGAGAGCGGCTTTTATAGTGTCATCTTGTCACACTTACTGCACTGGAGTGGCATTGCCCGAGAAGGTGCCACTGCCTGTCATACGATGACCACTGGAACTCTGGCTGGCCATACGACGGGCCTTGGTATTATTGGTGCCCAGAGGCTGTGGCGTGGCCTTGACAACCAAACCGTCCTCGTTGAACTCTACCACCAGCACGCTGTTGGAACGCGGATACATCCACTGTGTCACGCCATCGCCCGTGGTCATCTTGGTCGATGACTCGCCAACGGCCATCTCGACTTCTTCCATCGTCATGCCCGGAATGACACGACCCTCACGGATGGCAGCGCGAGTCTCGAGCGTGGTGCTACGACCTATACCCTCGCCCATGCCAAAGAGGGTGCCAAAATAGTCCTGCTCCGGCGCATTGGGAACGTCTTTTGTGAATGTCACATCCTTATAATAGACTCGACGGGTCTCGGACTCACGCAGCGTCAGCGTGTAGTAGCCAGGGGAATTACGGTCAGGCTGTATCTCGTCAATGATGAAACCCGTAAACTGAGGCACCTTCATGTCACGCTTCTTGCCTGCACCCTTACTGCTCATCTCTGTGGCACGGCGGGTATGGACGGTCTTGTTCAGGTAGGACTTATAGTCAGCGGCCACCACCATCTGGGCCTCGGTGAAGTCAAACGAACCGGTAAAGAGGTGCTTAGCATTGTCGACGTCGAACTCGTCGTCGCGTAAACCGCTGTTAGTCTTCGACATGGCTACAACCTGGTAGAACTGTTCGCCGTTCTCGTCCTCGACGATAATCTTGACAGGGAAGGCGCGTGTTCCCACGCCGATGGCCTTCACCGTCACCAGCTTGTTCTTAGGATAGCGGACTTCCTGGAAACCGTCGCCGTCGTACTCCGTATCAATACGGAAGAACTCGGTACGCGTAATGAGCTGCTTGTCCAACAGCAGTTCCTTGGCCTTGTCGACGTCGCCCAGATAAGCCAGTGTGGGAACGCCCAGCTTGCCATAGCAGTAGTCGTCGAAGGTGCCTGCGGGCAGCTCGTAGTAGTAGTTCTTGTTGTCGTTCTCGCAGAAGAAGTTGATGTGCACGCGGCCGTTGGTCATGTCTTCATGGCCCTTGTACACCAATATAAAATAACGAAGGCGCGCGCTGCTCACCTCTTTGTTCGTATTGGCGTCACGGAAGGTATTCACCAACAGATCATACTTCTCAGGAATAACCATAAAGCGCATTCCTTCCTTCCAGTCACACATGCTGTAGAAACGGAAGTTCTTACCCATGAAGTCCTGGGGCTCGGCCTCCTCTTCTTGTGCAGCTTCATCTGCCAGAGGGGTAGCCTTGACAGCCGTTTTCTTTACGTTCTTTGTCTTGACAATGTAAGGATTGTCCTGTGCCGAGGCAGTCATCATGGCTACTGCCATTCCGGCAAGTAAAATCATTCTTTTCATCATGATGTTCTTATGTATTATCGATAATCTGCCGACAAAGATACGAATTATTTTTGATACTTGTGCCAAAATGTCACGATATTATTCAATTTTTTTTGTTTTGGCACGCGCTTTGCTATTCTTTTAGTGTCAAAATATGAGTTCAAACTAATAAATATAAGAATTATGGGAAAGATTATTGGAATCGACTTAGGAACAACAAACAGCTGCGTTGCCGTATTCGAGGGTAACGAGCCAGTAGTAATCGCCAACAGCGAGGGTAAGCGTACAACGCCTTCGGTGGTTGGTTTTGTAGACAACGGTGAGCGCAAGATTGGCGACCCTGCCAAACGTCAGGCCATTACTAACCCGAAGAAGACCGTTTACTCTATCAAGCGCTTCATGGGTGAGAACTGGCAGCAGACAGAGAAGGAAATTTCGCGCGTACCTTATTCTGTGGTCAACGAGGGTGGCTATCCTCGTGTCGACATCGACGGACGTAAGTACACGCCGCAGGAGATCTCGGCCATGATACTACAGAAGATGAAGAAGACTGCTGAGGACTATCTGGGACAGGAGGTGACGGATGCCGTTATCACTGTACCGGCATACTTCTCAGACTCTCAGCGTCAGGCTACCAAGGAGGCAGGTCAGATTGCAGGCCTCAACGTACGCCGTATCGTCAACGAGCCTACAGCTGCCGCACTTGCTTATGGTGTAGACAAGGCTAACAAGGATATGAAGATTGCCGTCTTCGACCTCGGTGGTGGTACGTTCGATATCTCTATCCTGGAGTTCGGCGGCGGTGTGTTCGAGGTGCTCTCTACCAATGGCGATACCCACCTGGGTGGTGACGACTTCGACCAGGTCATCATCGACTGGCTGGTACAGGAGTTCAAGAACGACGAGGGGGCCGACCTGAAGACTGACCCCATGGCTATGCAGCGTCTGAAGGAGGCTGCTGAGAAGGCCAAGATTGAGCTGTCTTCTTCTACCTCTACTGAGATTAACCTGCCTTACATCATGCCTGTTGGCGGCGTGCCCAAGCACTTGGTAAAGACGCTGACGCGTGCAAAGTTCGAGCAGCTGGCACACGGACTGATTCAGGCTTGTCTGGCACCTTGCCAGAAGGCTATTGCTGACGCCAAGCTGAACACTGCCGATATCGACGAGGTCATCCTCGTAGGTGGTTCGAGCCGTATCCCTGCCGTACAGGAACTCGTGAAGAACTACTTCGGCAAGGAGCCTTCAAAGGGTGTCAACCCCGACGAGGTGGTAGCCGTAGGTGCCTCTATTCAGGGTGCCATCCTGAACAAGGAAGGTGGCGTAGGCGACATCGTACTGCTCGACGTTACTCCGCTGACACTGGGTATCGAGACCATGGGTGGCGTAATGACCAAGCTGATTGAGGCTAACACGACCATACCTTGCAAGAAGAGTGAGACATTCTCTACCGCTGCCGACAACCAGACCGAGGTTACTATCCACGTACTGCAGGGCGAACGCCCGATGGCTGCCCAGAACAAGTCTATCGGACAGTTCAACCTCACTGGCATCGCTCCCGCACGTCGTGGCATTCCTCAGATTGAGGTTACCTTCGATATCGACGCCAACGGCATCCTGAAGGTCAGCGCCAAGGATAAGGCCACCGGTAAGGAGCAGGCTATCCGCATCGAGGCTTCCTCTGGTCTCTCACAGGACGAGATCAACCGCATGAAGGCCGAGGCCGAGCAGAATGCAGAGAACGATAAGAAGGAGCGCGAGCGCGTGGACAAGATGAACCAGGCTGACTCGATGATCTTCCAGACCGAGAACCAGCTGAAGGAGATTGGCGACAAGATTCCTGCCCAGCACAAGCCCGCCATCGAGCAGGCCCTGCAGCAGCTGAAGGATGCCCACAAGGCCGGCGACATCAACGCCATCGACACCGCTATGGCAACCCTCAACACCGCATGGCAGACCGCTTCACAGCAGATGTACCAGGGTGCAGGTGCCCAAGGCGCTCAGGCCGGTCCTCAGGACAATCCCTTCGCCGGCCAGCAGCAAGCCCAGCAGCAAGGTGCCCCCAAGGATGACAACATCCAGGACGCCGACTTCGAGGAGGTGAAGTAAGAATAGATAAGCAACGATAAGAATATCATAAGAAAGTGGTGTAATCCAAGTGGTTACACCACTTTTTGTTATTGTTAAACTTTGTTTCATTTCTTGCTATTTTCGGATTTTTACCGTAATTTTGCGTCATATTTGCGACACGACTTAATTGGCGATGAGATGCAACTTAAAAATACTTATACGGATTAATACATATTAAAAGGACGAAAATATGCCAGCTTTAAAATTTCAGATTAAACGGAAATGCGAAATGTGCGGAGCAACCTTCATTGCAAAGACGCTCGAGTCTAAGTACTGCTCTAAGCACTGCATTGACATGGCCTATAAGCAGAAAAAGGCAGCAGCTAAAAAGGCTGAGCAATTCAAACAAATTGCCCAGAAAGTTCCGGATGCAAGAGAATATATTTCTGTAGCGGAAGCTGTAGCCATGTACTCCATCGGGCGAGACACGATTTACCGTCTGATAAAGAAAGGGGCTATACCTTATATAAATATAGGGGAAAGACTGACACGGATAAAAAGGACAGAACTTGAAAAAATGTTCCCTAAGCGTGAGGAGCCAATAGAAAAAGATAAGCCCCTACCAAGACTATATAGCTTGGAGCCTGAAGATTGTTATACGATTGGGGAAATATCAAAGAAGTACCGAATTGATGACAGCACTGTTTGGGCGCATATTAGGAAATATTCCATCCCAACCCGTCAGATAGGCAATTATGTGTATGCCCCCAAAAAGGAAATCGACAAACTTTATAAGAGCTTATGAAGAAACCATTAGCACATACGAAAGTCACGGTTAAACTCCGAAAATCACAATATAAAGAGGAGTGGTATCTCATTGTAGAAGCCTACCCTGTAGTAAAAGCTGGCAATAAGGTGGAACGGATAGTGGAATCTGTCAATAGGACGATTACCACCCCTATCTGGGACAAGTCATCCTCTACCCGTTCATCCGGTTTTAAGCCCAAACG
>DEJS01000018.1:126109-126273 GCA_002353485.1 Prevotella sp. UBA2742 | reverse complement strand
AAACTCTACATTGTATAAATATCTTCGCATGACACATCAGCGTAATGCAAAAAGCAACGCCAATGGACAATACTGTCTGACCTTTCAGGACGCCTATCCTCTCGTATCAAGTCCGTAAAAAAGCACCTGTCTCTTCTTTCTGTTGACGGTTCATTCTACCCTCG
>DEJS01000018.1:122074-125980 GCA_002353485.1 Prevotella sp. UBA2742 | reverse complement strand
CTTTTTTCCGAACCACCAAAACTTTTGACGACTTTTTTCAATAAAAAGTGAAAATTTTCTCTTTTTCATACAAAAACAGACTACGAACAACAATGCATACATTATATAATATATAAAGACACACTCTAATCGAAAAAAAATACCGCATGCAGAGAAACAACGAAAGAGGAATCTGAGAAGCCTGACAGAAGTTCAGAAAACTTGGGGGAAAGTACAATAAAACACGAATCCTGCCGTTTGAAAGGTAAGAAAAACGACAAAAAGGAAAGCCCCAATGGGACGAATACCGATTCAATTAAAAAGAATAAGAATGAGAAGGGAAAAGAGTTATCAAAGAAAAACCTATTTCGACATGAGGTTCATCTGCCTGTTGGCAGCACTGTTTGCATGTTCTGTCGCCAGAGCACAATGGAGTTTCGGAGTGAAAGCAGGCGTCGGAATCACGACCCAGAGAATAAGCAGCTTATGGAACAGCAACAAGAAGACCGGACTACTCGCCGGAGCCTTTGCCACATACGAGTTGAATGACCACTTCGACTTGCAAGGAGAACTATACTATGCGAACAGAGGTCATAAGACAGATATATATTTAGAAGCATCAGCAACAAGTCCGTCCGACTGGGTTTTCACCTATCATTATCTTTGTCTGCCCTTGATGCTAAAGTATTTCCCGACGGGAAAGACCATCTACATTGCAGCCGGACCACATTTGGGCTACCTGATTAACTACAAGAATGACATCAAGGACTGGCCGAAAGACGAGCCGCGTGAAGACCTCGATTGGCATAAAGAATGCAACCGTCTGGACTTCGGACTGTCAGCAGGCATTGGCGCCATTGTCAGCAAGAATGTGATGGTCGATGTCCGCTACAACCATGGGCTCACGAATGCCACCAAGAACGGGGAATTCAAGAACCGTGGAATGGAAGTGAGCGTAGGCTACATGTTCTGAGCTCACGAGCCAGTGAAGGCAGCCTCAATGCGCGGCAGGGCTTCTTCCAGGACAGAACGCGGACAGGCAATGTTGATGCGCACGAACGGTTTCATGCGTTCGCCGTACATCTCACCGTCGTTGAGCCACACCTTGTAGTTCCTGTAGAGTTCATCCACTATCACTTTGGAAGTCTTCCCCATGACCGAGCAGTCCACCCACACGAGATAAGTACCCTCCAACCTGACTACCGGGAAAGCCGGCAAGCGTTTTTTGAAGAATTCCAGCAGGCACTGGTAATTCTGGTCAAGATATGCGTTGAGCTGACACAGCCAGTCATAGCCCTCATCCGTATAAGCAGCCTCCGTGGCAATCACCCCGAACGGGTTCACGTCGCACACTTCGTGCAGGTTGATAGCTCGGTCGATGCGCTCATGCTTCTCCTGATCCTTCACAATGATGTTGGCAATCTGCAACCCCGCTATGTTGAAAGCCTTCGTCGGAGCCACACACGTTGCACTGTTTTTCAGGAAGTCGGGAGACACAGATGCGAAGGGCGTATACCGATATCCGGGCCTCACCAGCTCACAATGGATCTCATCTGAGATTACGAACACATTGTTCTTCAGGCAGATTTCGCCCATTCGCCGCAGTTCCTCCTGCGTCCACACTCGTCCGGCCGGATTATGCGGATTGCAGAGTAAGAAGATGCGCACGCGGCTATCGGCGCATTTTTGTTCAAAATCATCCCAGTCGACGCTGTAAGTATTGTTTTCGTAGACCAGATGATTCTCCTCGACAAGACACCCCTGATTCCGTATACAAGAGAAGAAACAGTTGTACACTGGCGTCTGCACCAGCACTTTGTCGCCAGGCAAGGTCAGTCCACGCACAATGGCCGAGATGGCCGGCACGACGCCCGACGTATAAATAATGTCCTCGCGCGTCACGCCTTCCAGTGCATGTCTGTCGCGAAACCAACGAATCACCGCATCGTAATAGCTCTCCGGCACATGTGTATAGCCGAAAATGCCATGGTCCACCCTGCGATGCAGTGCTTCCGTAATCTTCGGCATCACGCGGAAGTCCATGTCAGCCACCCACAACGGGATGACACCCTCTTCCTCTGCCTCGTCCCATTTCACACAGTTCGTATGCCGGCGCAACACCAGCTCGTCGAAGTTGTATTTCATGCTCGCCATTGTTTGATTCTGTTTAACGTCACTTTCTGATGACGATCTCGCAGTCTGCAGGCTGCTTGATATACTCGTCGATGGTGACACTGCCCACGGCATCAGCCTCGATGCGACCCGTGCGCGGATTCTTGATGTTCGTAACGGCGCCACGGATGGTGGCCTGCACGTCGGAGTCCTCGAACATGCGGTCGCAGTCTGCCCCGAAAGTGCAGTCTTCCAGCACCAGCTGCTCCACATAGCAGAACGGTTGCTCCCCTGTGAAGTGACATCTCACGAACTTCAGGTTCTTACTGTGCCAGCCCACGTACTCTCCGTTCACCTCGCTGTCGTAGACCGTCACGTTCTCGCACTCCCAGAACGAGTCCTTCGTAGTAATCTTCGCATGGCGTACGACCACGTCCTTACAGTACTGGAACACGTATTTCGAGTCGCTCTCCAGCCCGTCCACGTCGATATTCTGCGAGAACATGAAGGGATAAGTGCCCTCGTGCAGCTTCACGTTCCTGATTTTCAGCCCGTTCACGCGCCAGAAGGTTTCGTCGGCATCGTTAATCTGAACATTCTCCAACGTCAGGTTGTTCATTTCCCGGAAGAATTTGGGCCCGTCGATGATGCTGTCACGCATCACCATGTCGTTGGAATACCAGATGGCCGACCTCGAACCCACCTCGAAGTAGCAGTTCGTGATGAGCGAACCGTCCACATGCCACCATGGATACTTCCCGATGAAGCGGCAATGGTCAGCATCAACATTCTGACAGCACTTGATTCCCGACTCTCCTTCCGTGATGGTGACATTTTCCAGCCTGGTATCGTGTATGCCAAAGAGCGGACGTTCACCTCCGAATTCTGTATTTTTAATGATTGTCATAATTCCGTATGCAAAAAATTCGACTGCAAAGATACGAAAGAAAAACGAAAGAACAACAACACAAAATGCGGTATTAATACCCATTTTTCCCGTTTCCTGCCTTTTCTTTGTACAAAAAATGTGAAAGAGTCTTTTTTTTAAAAAGGTTTTCATATTTTTGCAAACAATAGTAGAAACAGATTTACAATAAACATTGAAATGCAAAGTGAAAAGATAAAGCCTGCCGAAGGACGGCTGGGTATTCTCGTCGTGGGTTGTGGGGCCGTCGCCACCACGTTCATGACTGGTGTCTTAATGGCCCGCAAAGGACTGACCAAACCTGTCGGATCCATGACCCAATACGACAAGATACGTGTTGGCCGTGGTGATGAAAAGAAATACCTGCACTACAGCGAGATTGTTCCGCTGGCACAACTCGACGACATTACTTTCGGAGCGTGGGACGTCTATCCTCAGAACGCCTATCAAGCAGCCATGTATGCCGAGGTGCTGAAAGAGAAAGACATCGAACCCGTGCGCCACGAGCTCGAAGCCATCGTTCCAATGAAAGCCGCTTTCGACAAGAACTATGCGAAACGGCTCAACGGCGACAACGTGAAACAGTGTCCGACACGCTGGGACATGGTAGAAGCTCTTCGCGAGGACATACGCACCTTCAAGTCAACGAACAGCTGCGACCGCATCGTGGTCCTCTGGGCAGCATCCACCGAAATCTACGTTCCCGTGGAGAAGAGCGTGCACTATCGTCTGTCCGACCTCGAAGCAGCCATGAAGGCCGACGACCGCAGGCACATCGCCCCGTCGATGTGCTACGCCTACGCGGCCCTCACCGAGGGAGCACCCTTCATCATGGGGGCTCCGAACACCACGGTGGACATCCCCGCCATGTGGGAACTGGCCGAAAAGAC
>DEJS01000018.1:118614-122049 GCA_002353485.1 Prevotella sp. UBA2742 | reverse complement strand
AAGGACTTCAAGACCGGACAGACGCTCGTCAAGAGCGGCTTCGCACCCATCATCGGCACCCGCTGCCTCGGGCTGAACGGCTGGTTCTCCACCAACATCCTCGGCAACCGCGACGGTCTCGTGCTCGACGAACCCGAGAACTTCCGCACCAAGGAAGTGTCGAAACTCTCCACACTGGAGACCATTCTCAGGCCCGACTGCCAGCCCGACCTCTACGGACACGGCAACGACGAAGACACGCAGTACTTCCACAAAGTGCGCATCAACTACTATCCGCCGCGCAACGACAACAAGGAAGGCTGGGACAACATCGACATCTTCGGATGGATGGGCTACCCCATGCAGGTGAAAATCAATTTTCTCTGCCGCGACAGCATCCTGGCCGCGCCGCTGTGTCTCGACCTTTGCCTGCTGAGCGACCTCGCCGTCAGGGCCGGACGCTACGGCATCCAGCGCTTCCTGAGCTTCTTCTTCAAGAGTCCTATGCACGACTACACGCAAGACGAGGACCCCGTGAACCATCTCTACCAGCAATACACCATGCTCAAAAACGCCATCCGCGAGATGGGCGGCTATGAGGCTGACGAGGAAATCGACTAATAAGAAATGACGAAACAAAAGAAACAGAACCCACGACGTCTGCTCAGATGGTTGTGGGTTCTTTTGGTTTTTGCCGTAGTGTCATGGATAGGATGGTTCAGCATGCCCATGACCGAGAGCCAGAAGGAGCGCAACAAGACCACCATTGAGTACCGCAGTTGCTACGCACTGATGTCTGGCAAGGACACCTTATTATATATTGGGGACCTGACCAACGACTGGACACGCACCCGACTCTCGCCCAACGACGAGAGCAAGGTGGAGAGGCGCGAGACCTTCGGCGGCGCATGGCACAACAAATACTGGCTGGTGCCGTCGTGCCTGGGCCGCATTGTGACATATAATCCCGACTATCGTGCCGACAGCGTGCTCAAGATTGTCAACGACACCCTGCCGAACCTCGTTAAGCAACAGCAGCAGATGCTTGCCGACAAGAGCAAGACGCTGGAGCGGACACTGTCGGAACTGCGCTACTATATGCGTGTGCATGGTGTCAATGACGAAGGATACCATGTCGTGGCGGCTCACTATGTGGAGGTGGCAGCCGACAAGGAACGCATAGACACCGCCCTGACGGCACTTCAGAACATTGGCGACAAACCGCTCAGAATGGAACTGGTGCAACACTACACCGCCATATACAAAAACAAGAGAGGCAAGACACGCCGCCGCAACTGCCGTCTGCTGAAGAGCGAAAGCCCTACCCTGCTGTGCACCATACAGACGCGCAACAGACTGAAACCCATCAACGCATACGCCACCTACTCAAGCGACCCAGGCCCATACACCGCTCCCAAGCCGCAGCCCTCATACACCTATGACGGCGAGAAGGCGCAGGGCAAGCGCGAAGGTCACGGCATCTACTTCGACCGTGCAGGCAACTACTACGACGGTTTCTGGGCCAACGACATGCGCGAGGGCTTCGGATGCTCGGTTGACTCGGCAGGTAACGTGCGCGTGGGACAATGGAAGGAAAACCGTTTCCGAGGCGAACGCCTCAACTACACGCCCGAACGCATCTACGGAATAGACATTGCCCGCTATCAGCATGAGGTGGACGGCGGCGTTTATCCCATCATTTGGAAGAACCTGCGCATAACAAGTCTCGGTGTGAAAACGCCAAAGACGATAACAGGAATGGTGAGTTACCCCGTGTCGTTCGTGTTCATCAAGTCCACCGAAGGCACCACGGTGCTCAACAAATGGTTCGCCTCCGACTATGCCGAGGCGCGCAAGAACGGCATCCGCGTGGGCGCATACCACTTCTTCTCCACCAAGAGCGACCCATTGGAGCAGGCACATCACTTCCTCAAGAACACCAAGTTCAGCAGAGGCGACCTGCCACCGGTGCTTGATGTTGAGCCAAGCGACGCACAGATAGAGGCGATGGGCGGAGCAGAGAAGATGTTCGAGTGGATAAGGACATGGATGAGAGCGGTGGAAAAAGCCACCAGTGTGCGCCCGATACTCTACATCAACCAGATGTTCGTCAACCGCTACATGCCGCTGGCGCCCGATGTGGCAGCCGACTACGAGGTGTGGATAGCGCGTTACAACGAGTTCAAGCCCGACATGCACCTCTCCTTCTGGCAGTTAGGCTACGACGGACGGCTGTCAGGCATTCGCGGCGACGTTGACATCAATGTGTTCAACGGCTACCAGGACGAGTGGCAGGCTTACCTCAAGCGCAGAGCGTTCTGAGAATGAAGAGTTGTTTAGTTACGAATTTGGAATGACGAATGACAAGTTGTCGCGCATAGCGCGATGAATAATTTATAATTAATAATTCTTCATTCGTAATCGCCATAGACGACAACTCGTAACTCGTAATTCAACATTCGTCATTCCTAACTAATCAACTCTTCATTCCTAATCGCCGCAGGCGACAACTTGTCATTCGTAATTCCTAATTCCTAACTAATCAACTCTTCATTCATAATCGCCTCAGGCGACAACTCGTCATTCGTCATTCCAAATTCGTAACTAAAAAGATATGTATAAACTTGACTTTAAGAAACGTATGGCGCTCGAGATGGCGCGCGTGGTGAGGAAGAACAAGATTCTGAACCACCCTCTCAGACAATTGTTCTGGGAGTGCACCATGCGTTGCAACATGCACTGCCGCCACTGCGGAAGCGACTGCAAGAAGATAATGGAGCAGAAGGACATGCCCCGCGAAGACTTCTTCCGCGTGCTTGACAGCATTGCGCAGCGCACCGATGCCAGCAAGGTGTTTGTCATCGTTACCGGCGGCGAGCCTCTGATGCGCGACGATCTTGAGGAGTGCGGACGCGGAATACACGAGCGCGGCTTCACATGGGGCATGGTGACCAACGGATTCCTGCTCACGCCAGAGCGTTATCGCAGCCTGTGCGATGCCTTCCTATATACTGTTGCCATCAGCATCGACGGTCTTGAGGACGACCACAACTGGATGCGCGGCCACCACGAGGGTTTCGCCCGGGCATCGCAGGCACTCGACCTGCTGGTCAACGACCCGCTGATGAGGTTTGACGTTGTCACCTGCGTGAACAAACGCAACTATCAGCACCTCGGCGAGATACGCGACTTCCTTATCTCGAAGGGAGTCAGAGAGTGGCGACTCTTCAGCATCTTCCCTGCCGGAAGGGCTGCCAACGACCCACTGATGCGCCTCAGCAACGAGGAGTATCGCGGCATGCTCGACTTCATCAAGCAGACACGACAAGAGGGCAAGATACTCGCCTCGTACGGTTGTTCGGGATTTGTGGGCAACTACGAGGGCGAGGTTCGCGACTATCCTTTCTCCTGTCAGGCAGGCATCACGATAGGTTCGGTGATGTCCGACGGTGCCAT
>DEJS01000018.1:0-118574 GCA_002353485.1 Prevotella sp. UBA2742 | reverse complement strand
ATGGACGTGTGGGAAAACCGTTACCACCCGCACCGCACCGACGAGTGGAAGCGCACCGGAGAGTGTGCCGACTGCCGTTTCTTCCGCTACTGTCATGGCAACAGCATGCACCTGCGCGACACCGACGGACGGCTGATGGTGTGCCACATGAAGCGACTCGAAGAGCCTTGAAATGTTAAAAACAACGTAATTTCTTTGCAGTACAAAGATTATTTCTTATCTTTACACCGTATTTGCACACTACCACTTAAACAAGACACTTATGAAAAAAAGATTCTACAGCATCGGAAGCCTCATCTGTGCTGGTCTTCTCGCCATTTTCGGCTTTGGCTCGTGCAAGAGTGGAAAGGCATTGCAGGCAGAGCGCGCAAGACTTACGGCGCAGACCGACTCGCTGAACAGTAGAGTGGCTGACCTGAACTTTCAGATAAAGGACACACAAGCAAAGATTGAAGCACTCAGAAGAGGAACCCATGTTGCTATGTACGGCGGTCCCAACATGACTTTTGAAGAGCGCCGGAGGATGGAAGAAGCAGCGAGAAAGAGAGAGGAGGCAATGCAAGAAAGAATCAAAGCCGAGGAAGAGAAACTGAAAGGGCTCGACTCTGAACTGTACGACACTCAGTCGAAACTCACACAAGTGCAGAACAGATTGGGTGAGATAAGTAAATAGTTGAATTGAAACGGGCTGACAATGGTTGTCAGCCCGTTGTTATGTCATTCAGAACCTATCCTATTGACATTACTCTTCAGAGTCGGGAGCCTTGTCGATGAGGTCCATGAACTGGTCGAGTTTCGGAGTGATGATAATCTGTGTGCGGCGGTTGCGCTGCTTGCCCAGTTCGGTGCTGTTGGTAGCCAGCGGGTTATACTCGCCGCGGCCGCCTGCTGTGAGACGCTTAGGATCAACGCCATAGCGGTTCTGCAGGAACTGCACTACGCTCGACGCGCGCAGACAAGAGAGGTCCCAGTTGTTGCGGATGTTCTCGCGCTTGATGGGCACATCGTCGGTGTTACCTTCGATGAGTACGTCGTAGTCACGGTAGTCTTTGATGATTTTGGCAATCTTTGAGAGGGTCTCTGCGGCGCGGTCGTTGATTTCGTAGGAACCGCTCTTATAGAGCATGTTGTCGGCCAGCGAGATGTAGACGACGCCTTTCAGTACCTGCACGTCGACTTCCTTGAGTTCTTCCTTGGAGAGTGAGCGGGTGAGGTTGTTGGTAAGCACCATGTTCAGTGAGTCGCTCTTGGACTTGACTTCTACGAGGTGGCGGATGTATTGGTTGGACTCGTTGATTTGGTCGACGAGTTTTTCAATGCTGACGTTGTTCTGGCTGGCATTGGTGAGGCTCTTGTCGAGTGATGACTGCAGCTTGGCGTTATTTCGACGGAGTTCTTTCACCTGTTCTTCGAGGCTGGCCACGCGGGTGTTCGACGAGGCGAGCTGTTCTTTGGTGTTCTGATAGTTAGTCTGCAGTGCCTTGTTTTCTTCCTGGCAGGCTACGAGTTCTTTCTTAGAAGCACAGCTGGTAGTAAGCAATGCTGCTGCCAGCGAGATGACGAAAATACTTTTTTTCATATTCGTTTTGTTTTATGATTAATACTTTTTGTGGTGCAAAGTTAGTCATTAGACGCATTAAAGCGCTGAAAGTTGCACGATTTTAGAATTTTTTAAGTACCTTTGCACCCAAATTAAAATTAATAAGGTATAAAGGATATGATTCTCTTTTTCAAGACCCCACAGAAGAGCGTGATAGCCACCGAGGTGAGCCATACGCTTGACGAACAAGAAGTGAAGGAACTATGCTGGCTCTATGGCGGTGCCGAGCTGTTGAAGGACGAGGCTCTGAGCGGCTATTTTGTCGGTCCGCGCCGCGAGATGGTGACCCCGTGGTCGACGAATGCCGTTGAGATTACCCAGAACATGGGTCTTCGGGGCATCAGTCGCATTGAGGAATACTGGGCGGTAGCGTCTGAGGATGCTGAGCACGACCCCATGCTGCAGCGTATGTACAACGGGCTGGGGCAGGACATCTTCACCATCAATATTCAGCCGGAGCCCATCAAGTATGTGGAGAATCTGGAGGAGTACAACGAGCAGGAAGGTCTGGCCTTGAGTCCTGAGGAGATAGAGTACTTGCACAAGATAGAGAAGGAGAACGGCCGTGCGCTGACTGACTCGGAGATTTTCGGTTTTGCCCAGATTAACTCCGAGCACTGCCGTCACAAGATTTTCGGTGGTACGTTTATCATCGACGGCAAGGAGATGGAGTCGAGTCTCTTTGCCATGATTAAGAAGACGACGCAGGAGAACCCGAACAAGATACTGTCGGCGTATAAGGACAACGTAGCCTTTGCACAGGGTCCTGTGGTGGAGCAGTTTGCTCCTGCCGACCAGTCGACGAGCGACTACTTCCGGGTGAAGGACATCGAGAGCGTCATCTCGCTGAAGGCCGAGACGCACAACTTCCCCACCACGGTGGAGCCTTTCAACGGTGCCGCCACGGGTACGGGCGGTGAGATTCGCGACCGTATGGGCGGTGGCGTAGGTTCGTGGCCTATTGCCGGAACGGCGGTGTACATGACGGCCTATCCCAGGATTGAGGATGAGGGCCGTGACTGGGAGGCACTGATGCCTGCCCGCAAGTGGCTGTATCAGACTCCGGAGCAGATTCTTATCAAGGCTTCGAACGGTGCCTCGGACTTCGGCAACAAGTTCGGCCAGCCGCTGATTTGCGGTTCGGTGCTGACCTTTGAGCATCAGGAGAAGGACGACACGAAGTATGCCTACGACAAGGTCATCATGCTGGCCGGCGGTGTGGGCTACGGCACCAAGCGCGACTGTCTGAAGAAGGAGCCCCAGAAGGGCAACAAGGTGGTCGTGGTAGGTGGCGACAACTACCGCATCGGACTGGGCGGTGGCTCTGTGTCGTCAGTAGATACCGGCCGCTACTCGAACGGTATCGAGCTGAACGCCATCCAGCGTGCCAACCCCGAGATGCAGAAGCGTGCCTACAACCTGGTACGCGCCCTGTGCGAAGAGGACACCAATCCCGTGGTCTCTATCCACGACCACGGCTCTGCCGGCCACCTGAACTGTCTCTCCGAGCTTGTCGAGGAGTGTGGCGGCGAGATAGACATGACCAAGCTGCCCATTGGCGACCAGACGCTGTCGGCCAAGGAAATCATTGCCAACGAGAGTCAGGAGCGCATGGGTCTGCTGATAGACGAGAAGCACATTGAGCACGTACAGAAGATAGCCGAGCGCGAGCGTGCCCCGATGTATGTCGTAGGCGAGACCACGGGCGACGCCCACTTCTCGTTCCGTCAGGGCGACGGTGTGAAGCCCTTCGACCTGGATGTGGCCCAGATGTTCGGCCACTCGCCCAAGACCATCATGCGTGACAACACCGTGGAGCACAAGTATGAGGACGTGAGCTACAGTCAAGATAAGATAGAAGAATACCTGGAGCGCGTATTACAATTGGAAGCAGTGGCCTGTAAGGACTGGCTGACCAACAAGGTAGACCGTTCTGTGACGGGCAAGATAGCCCGCCAGCAGTGTCAGGGCGAGATACAGCTGCCCTTGTCAGACTGCGGCGTGGTAGCCCTCGACTATCGCGGCCGCAAGGGTATTGCCACCGCCTTAGGACATGCCCCACAGGCCGGACTGGCCGACCCCGCCGCAGGCTCGGTGCTGAGCGTTGCCGAGGCACTGACCAACATCGTGTGGGCACCACTGGCCGATGGCATGGAGAGTCTGAGCCTGAGTGCCAACTGGATGTGGCCCTGCCGCTCGCAGGAGGGTGAGGACGCCCGTCTGTATGCCGGTGTGCAAGCCCTGAGCGACTTCTGCTGCGAGCTGCACATCAACGTGCCTACGGGTAAGGACTCGCTGTCGCTGACCCAGCAGTATCCTAATGGCGAGAAGATTATTTCGCCGGGAACGGTGATAGTCTCTGCCGGCGGCGAGGTGTCAGACATCCGCAAGGTGGTGAGCCCCGTGGTCAAGAACGACAAGCACGCCTCACTCTATCATATCGACTTCTCGTTCGACGAGCAACGCCTAGGCGGTTCGGCCTTTGCGCAGAGCTTAGGAAAAGTAGGCTCCGATGTGCCTACGGTGAAGAATGCCGAGTATTTTGCCGATGCCTTTATGGCCGTTCAGCAGCTGATAGAGAAAGGCTGGGTGATGGCAGGCCACGACATCTCGGCAGGCGGTCTGATTACCACCCTGCTGGAGATGACGTTTGGCAACACGACGGGGGGCATGCACATCAACCTGCACGACCTCTGCCAGGACGGCGACATCGTCAAGACGCTGTTTGCCGAGAACCCTGGTGTGGTCATCCAGGTGAGCGACGACCACAAGCAGGACTTCAAGGACTTCATGGAGGATGCCGGTGTGGGCTTCGCCAAGATAGGATATACGGTTGACGACAGCCGCAACATCGTGGTGAAGGCTGGCGAGAACGAGCTCAGCTTCGATATCGACAAGCTTCGCGACACCTGGTATAAGACGAGTTATCTGCTCGACCGCAAGCAGAGCTTCAATGGCAAGGCCAAGGAGCGCTACGAGAACTATAAGAAGCAGCCATTGGAGATGAAGTTCAACCGCGACTTCACAGGCACACTAAAGCAGTATGGCATCAGTGCCGATCGCCGTGAGAAGACAGGCATCAAGGCCGCCATCATCCGCGAAAAGGGCACCAATGGCGAGCGCGAGATGGCCTACTGTCTGTATCTGGCCGGCTTCGACGTGAAGGACGTCATGATGACCGACCTTATCAGTGGTCGCGAGACGCTGGAAGACATCAACATGATCGTGTTCTGCGGCGGTTTCTCCAACAGCGACGTGCTGGGTTCGGCCAAGGGCTGGGCCGGTGCCTTCCTGTTTAACCCCAAGGCCAAGGAGGCTCTGGACAAGTTCTATGCCCGCGAAGACACACTCTCGCTGGGTATATGCAATGGTTGCCAGCTGATGGTGGAACTTGGCCTTACCGGTGCACCTGGAGCAAAGATGCTGCACAACGACAGCCGCAAGTTCGAGAGCGAGTTCATCAGCCTCAGCATACCGCAGAACAACAGCGTAATGTTTGGCTCGCTGAGCGGCAACAAGCTCGGTCTGTGGGTAGCCCACGGAGAAGGAAAGTTCTCATTGCCCGAAGCAGAAAGCAAATACAACGTGATTGCCAAATACAACTACCACGGCTATCCTGCCAACCCCAACGGCTCAGACTACGACGTGGCCGGCATCTGCTCTGCAGACGGTCGCCACCTGTGCATGATGCCCCACCTGGAGCGCGCCGTGTTCCCCTGGCAGTGCGCCTGGTATCCTGAGCGCCGCCGCATGGACGAGGTGACGCCCTGGATCGAGGCCTTCGTAAACGCCAGAAAGTGGGTGGAAGCGAAAGTGAAGAGTGAATAATTTGCTACCGCACTGTTATGAGTAATCTCTACTGGGAGTCGTTCCGCACGTTCTTCAAGATTGGCATGTTCACCCTCGGGGGTGGATATGCCATGATACCTATCATCGAGGAAGAGGTGGTGAACCGCCACAAGTGGGTAAGCAAGGAAGAAATGCTCGACCT
This sequence comes from Prevotella sp. UBA2742, assembly GCA_002353485.1. Taxonomy (GTDB): domain Bacteria; phylum Bacteroidota; class Bacteroidia; order Bacteroidales; family Bacteroidaceae; genus Prevotella. Next base: position 112,983 of record DEJS01000018.1, on the reverse strand, counting down.
GATAGCCATCGCGCAAAGCTGCCCGGGCGTCTTCGCCATCAACATCAGCATCTTTGTAGGGTATAAGTTGAACAAAGTGCGCGGAGCCGTCATGACCGCTCTGGGCACTGCCCTACCCTCGTTCCTGATCATCCTGGCCATTGCCATGTTTTTCCATCAGTTTGAGGACAACCGCGTCATTGCCGCCATGTTCCGAGGCATCCGTCCTGCTGTGGTGGCCTTGATAGCCGTACCCACGTTCAATCTGGCCAAGAGTGCCAAGTTAAACTGGTTTACCGTATGGATACCCGTTGTCTCGGCCCTGCTGATATGGCTGATGGGCGTCTCGCCAATCTGGATTATCATTATTGCCGCCACTGGAGGATTCCTGTGGGGGAAGTTCTTTGACCTGAAGGGCAAAGCGAGCGGAGCTCGTGGGAGAGTTGAGAGTTGAGAGTTGAGAGTTGAAAGTTGAAAGTTGAGAGTTGACAGTTATGATATTCTTTTGGCTATTTATAACGTTTTTCGAGATTGGCCTCTTTGGCTTTGGAGGCGGATACGGCATGCTGTCGCTTATACAGCATGAAACGGTAGAGCATTGGCATTGGATGACCTCAGCGGAGTTTACCGACATCGTTGCCATCTCGCAGATGACGCCAGGCCCTATCGGCATCAACTCGGCCACCTACGCTGGATATACGGCAGTGAAAAACGCAGGCTTCTCGATGCCTATGGCAGTGCTGGGTTCTGCCACCGCCACCTTTGCCCTCGTATTGCCCTCGCTGATTCTGATGGTGCTCATCAGCCGAATGTTTATGAAGTATATGCAGACCCATACCGTGCAGTCTATCTTTACAGGATTGCGTCCGGCGGTGGTAGGTCTGCTGGCTGCCGCCACCCTGTTGCTAATGACGCCAGACAACTTCTCTACACCTAAGGAGAATCTATGGCAGTTCTGCATTAGCTGTTTCCTGTTTCTTGCGGCTTTCGTTGGTGTTAAGGTCGTGAAGATTAACCCTATCCGAATGATTATCTATTGCGCACTGGCAGGACTGGTGCTCCTCTACGAATAAAGAAACGCTCCCTGGCAGGGAGCGTTTCTTTTATTCAATATACTTTCTTAATGATTAGAGGGCGAACTTGTAACCCAGAGTGATAGAGAATGTGCTGTTACGACCCTTCTCGGCATCCTTGAATATCTTCGTTACACCAATATTGTAACGAGCGTCCAGCACAAAGTCCTCATACTCATAAGAGAGACCTACAGGAACTGAGAAGTTAAAGGTATTCACTTTGCTTCCCACGAAACCTACAAATTCATTGATGTCGGCAGTATGATCTCCATCACTTGCCTTATGACGGACATTGAATGCAGGCTGCACACCAGCCTTTACAGCTAAGCCCTTAATAAGGTAGTACTGAGCCATAATAGGGATGTTGATGTAGTCGCAATTCAACTTAACATCACCCGACTTGCAACCCTCCATAGAATAAAGCACACCGAGAGTAACACCAAAGTTCTCTGCTGCACCATATTCAGCCTCGGCACCAGCGATGAGGCCCACTTTAGACTTTAAGCCATCACCACCTGTCCATTTTGAGATATTCATACCGACTTTGGGCTGCAGCGTAACCTGACCAACCTCGTTCTGTGCGTTTGCACTCAGGGCAGCTACCATCATGGCAGCAATCATCATAATCTTCTTCATAATTTTCTTTCCTTTCTTACTTTAAAAGTGAATAATAATGTTTTACGCTGCAAAGATACGAACTAATTTTGATTCTTCCAAATAAATGTTCAGCTTTTCTCTGTGCGCGGAAACAATTCTTAATTTATGTCAATCATTGGCTACTTCTTATGGCTTTTGTAGTATTCTACAGCCCGTTTAATGTTCTCCTGCATCGCCCTGGATGTAAAGGTAGCCCCCGTGACGGCGTCAACCTCCTGAACAGTGCCCTTCTTGACATTCATCCGCTCGTACCTGGGTAGCATCTCTTTTTTCACCATAGCCACATACTTGGGTCCCTCCTGACTCTTCAGCGGTACCACTTTGACAATCTTGTTTTTCTTGATATATACTTCGACGGGAGTCGGGCCGTTATATCCCTCCACGTCCTGAGCCAGCGTGGTAGTGTTGACAACGTACGTGCCGTCCTTTTCCTTGCGCATGACGTCCTGAGCGCTGGCAGTGACCAGAACAGCAGCCAGCAGAGCTGTTAATAACGTTTTCTTCATTCTTTGTCTTTTCTTTTCCATATTTAATATAAGTGGGGCGTTACCTCGAAATAACGCCCCACCTTAACTTTATTTATATAAGGGACCAAAGTTCTGGCAAGCACGATAGTCGGCTCCCTCCTTGTCCATACCAAAGGCATTCCAGCAGGCGGGACGGAAGATGTCCTTGTCAGCAATATTGTGCATGCAGACAGGGATGCGCAGCATGGCACAGAGCGTGATGAGGTCGGCACCTACGTGTCCGTAGCAGATAGCTCCATGGTTGGCACCCCAATTGTTCATTACCGAGTAGACATCCTTGAAGGCATCCTTTGTCTCGTCTAAGCGTGGTGCAAACCACGTGGTAGGCCATGTTGGGTCGGTACGCTTGTCCAGCGTGTCGTTCACCTCCTTGGGCAGGTCTACTGTCCATCCCTCAGCTATCTGCAGTGCAGGGCCTAAGCCAGCTACCAAGTTGAGGCGCAGCATGGTCATTGGCATGCCGCCACGAGTAAGGAAGTGCGAGCTGTAGCCACCGCCACGGAAGTAATCACGGTCGGCAGGCATCCAGCTGGTAGCCTTCAGGCAGGCTTCCATATCCTGCTGAGTCAGTTCCCAGTGCGATTTCATGATGGGCTTGCCGTCCTTGTCGCTGCAGGCTCCCGTAGCGTCGAGCGTGGTAGCACCGCTGTTGATAAGATGGATAAATCCGTTGGCAGCACCACCCTCGGGCTTCCAACCGCTGACGCGCTCTACGGCCTCAGGGCTCCAGTAGGTGCGGATATCACTGAACATGACGCCCTTGTTGGTAAGCAGATGGCCGAAGAGCATGGACATACCGTTGAGGAAGTCATTCTCGGTGGCCAGGGTGTAAGCCTCGCGCGGACCGTTCCAGTCGAACGAGGTACACATCATCGACTCAGGGAAATCGAAGTTAGGCTTATAGTCGGTCCACTGGCGTTGACCCTGCACACCAGCCGCAATAGCGTTGTGGCCGATAGCTTCCTCTTTATAGCCCATCTCAAGCAGCTTTTCGCTGCCCTGCATGAGGTCGCGGATAATCATCATGTTCTTCACGGTGAACTCCCAGTCCTCGTCTTTCTCCTGGCGGTTCTTTCCTTTTCCCTTGCCATTGAAGGTGGTCATGGGCACACCGGGGAACAACGGGCGGTCTTCGTTGTAGTCATGCCCTTCCTGGGGCTTGCAATACTTCTCGACCCACTGCATAGCTTTCTCAAACTCCTCTTTATCGTAAATGCCATAGTCAACGCGACGCAGGATCTCTACCAGCGAAACATACTCTGTGCGCATACCAAGATACTGCTGCAGGAAGTCGGCATTGACAATAGAGCCGGCGATACCCATACACGTGTTGCCTATCGAGAGATACGACTTGCCACGCATCGTAGCCACCGCCTGGGCAGCACGGGCAAAGCGCAGTATTTTCTCTGCTGCATCCTGCGGAATGGTATTGTCGGACAAATCCTGTACATCGTGACCATAGATGCCATAAGCAGGCAGACCCTTCTGGGCGTGAGCTGCCAAGACGGCAGCCAGATAGACAGCTCCCGGGCGCTCCGTACCGTTAAAGCCCCAGACAGCCTTCGGATAGGTGGGATTCATATCCATCGTCTCCGAACCGTAGCACCAACACGAGGTGACGGTAATCGTACTTCCCACGCCCTCGCGCTCAAACTGCTCGGCACAGGCAGCTGCTTCGCCCACACGCCCGATGGTAGTATTAGAGATGACACACTCCACTGGACTGCCATCGCCATTCTTCAGGTTCGACTCAATCAGTTGCTTCACGGCCTTGGCCAGACTCATCGTCTTCTCTTCCAAACCCTCACGGATACCTCCCTGTCGTCCATCAATGGTAGGACGAATACCAATCTTCGGATAATTCTTCTTCATCATGACTATTGTTTTAGTATTTATAAGTTCTCTAACTTATAAGACGAATAAAAGATTGCGTTGTCATCGGTGTCGTCATCATCACCTGTAAGACAAAGAAGAAAAAAGGGGGAAAACTTGGCTAAATGAAGAAAAAAGCATAACTTTGCATTGACAAATATAACAGAACTATGAAGAAATCACTTTGGATGCTGATTACCATCCTATTGTTTTGTGGCCATATTGGTGTGTACGGTCAAATACCTGACGAAGTAAAGGATATGTGGATAGCCTGCAAGAAGAAGATGAATAACCCTGCAGGCACACAGCTTAACATGAATATCCACATGAGCATGCTCATCTTTAAGACCAACATGCAGGTTGTCGTGTCAGGGAAGGGCGGTAAGAGTCTGATGAAGGGATCGATGAAAATCATGGGTCGTGAGTTTGCCATGGAACATGGCTTTGACGGTCAGCAGGAATGGAAATACAAGCACCTGAAATTGAAGGAGGGAGACGAGGAAAAGGGCAAGGAGCGCAAGGATACACTCTTCATCACCAAAACCAACAAAAAGTCGGCAGGCAATGCAGACATCGACTTTGATCTGATAGAAGACTACCAGAAGGCTACGGTAAAGCAGGAAGGGCGCTACCATGTCATCACACTGAGCAAGCCCAAATCCAAAGACGACCCCAAGAAGATAACGATCAAGATAGACAAGGAGAAAAGCCTACTACGCGAGATGAGCTACAAAGAGAGTGGTGCACGCATCACGATGACCATCACGCGCGTTACCTTTGGTGTCAACGACAACATCTTCATGCTTGACACCTCAAAATACCCCGGTGCTATCATAGTCAGGAAATGACACCAGAGGGCAAATAGCAAAATATCTCTCTCACTTATCTCTTACAGCCCCTGACGAGGAACGTACAAAGGAATCCCACGAGGAATATTACCGTGGTGCCCAGCACGATGGCAAGATAGGGATGCAGGTGGATGCCTGGCAACTGCCACATCTCGGCCAGCGATATCCAGCCGATAACGAAGATTCCGCCAATGCACCCCACGATGGCAGCCCAGCGATTTATCTTCTGTGGTATACAGCCAAGGAGGAACAGTCCCAGCATACCACCTGAGAAGATGCTTGATAGTGTCCACCATGCATCGATGATACTTTCCACACTGAGCATAGCAATGGCTACGCAGGCACCAAGAATGCCCACGCCGAAGCTCGACAGACGCACTATGGCCAACTCGAGTTTCTGGTGGCGGTGATGGTCCTGTGGGTCGTGATGGCGCAACCGATCAGTGACACTACGAGCCTTCAGGAAAAACGGGCGCACATAGTCGGTAAGAATAATCGTGGCAGCAGAGGTAACCGAGGTAGACACCGTGCTCATGCCAGCCGCGAAGATTGATGCTATCAGCAGGCCGCGCAGGCCTACGGGCAAGCCATTGACGATGAAATAAGGGAATACATAGTCGGGCTTCTCTGCTATCTCTGCAGGCAACGTCGCAACTCCTGCTTGATAGTAGCTGTAGAGTGCACTTCCGATGAGGAAGAACAGGGCCGAGACAGGAATGAACAGATAACCACCGAAGAGTGCCGAGAACTTGGCGTCCTTGTCTGTCTTGGCAGCATGGTAGCGCTGCACGTAGTTCTGGTCAATGCCGTAGTTCTGCAGGTTGATGAAGATGCCGTAAATCAGGCACACCCAGAAGGTGGAGGTAGTCAAGTCGCTGGTAAAAGCCCCCAACGAGAATTTGTTGCCCATGGGACTATGCGCAGCAAGCTCAAAGGTCTGCATCGGTCCCTCAGGCATCGAGAACATCAGGATGGCCAGACAGAGTACGGCTCCACCAATGAGAATAATGCCCTGTATGGCATCGGCCCAAATGACGGCCTTCAGCCCGCCCATCATCGAATAGATGATAATGCCCAAGGAAGTACAGACGATGACCAGATGCATGTCCCATCCCATCAGGATATACATCGGAACAGCCAACAGATAGAGTATAGAACCCATACGCGCTATCTGGGTGAGCAGATAGCAGGCCGAGGCATACAAGCGCGCCCATGCTCCAAACTTCTCCTCCAGGAAAGTATAGGCCGACACGCTGCCCGAGTGCCTATAGAAAGGTACGAAATACTTGGCGGCAAAATAGCTCGCGATGGGGATACTGAGCGAGAATACAAAGGCATTCCAATCGGCTGCAAAGGCCTTGCCAGGGTAGCCGATATAGGAAATGCTCGACACGTATGTGGCGAATATCGACATCCCTACCACCCATCCGGGAATGGAGTGACCTGCCGAGGTGAACTCATCAGCCGACGAGCCCTTCTTGAAGAACGAGCAGCCAAAGACTACCACGCCCAACGTGAATAGTATGAAAATAACAAAGTCGACTAAATGCATAGTTTGCCGTCTTTTATCGGTAATGCATCCAGAGCTTGCTGTATTTTCTGGCGTTCTGGAGCCTCAAACTTATAGAATGGCGAAGCCACGAAGTCGTCGTTGATGATGCCAAGGAGCGAGAGGGCACATTTCAGTCCCTTCAGATAGCTCGAGCCATGACGTCCCACGGTATAGATGCTCGTGGATATCTGCATGATGAGTTGTTGCAGTCGCAGCACGGTCTCTATGTCGCGGTTTTTTGCAGCGTTATACATGCCCACATAGAGTTCGGGGAACATATTGGCACCGCCATTGATGCCGCCATCGCCACCTAACAGCACACACTCGCCCGTAATCTCCTCAGGTCCGACAAGCATGGCAAAGTCGGGACGATGCTGCATCTTGTACATCACCGACTGGAAGTAGACGGCATTGGCCGAAGAGTCCTTGAAACCTACCACCTGTTCCAGCTCGGCAATGCGACGCACGGTGTCGGGGGCAAAGCTTACCTTGACATGGCTCGGCATATTATAGAGGAAGACCGGCAAGGGCAACTGGGGCACCAGCTCCTCATAGAACTGAGCCAGCTCGGGCTGCCCTGTGGCAAAATAGTAGGGTGGAGCCGACACCACCCCGTCGGCACCACAGTCGGCAGCCACGCGGGCCAGCTTGATACTCTCCACTATCGAGGTGTCGGTGATGCACGCCAGCAGGGGCAGACGGCCACGGTTGATACGGCACGACTCCTTAATCATCTGCTTGCGTACATCGTACGAAAGGCTCTGCTCCTCGCCAGTGGTACCTAAGACGAACAGACCGTGCACACCACCGGCTATCAGGTGCTCTATCAGGCGCTCCAGACTCTCTACGTCCAGTGTCTCGTTATTCACTAAAGGGGTTACGAGTGGGGGAATGATGCCACTCAGGGGTTTCTTGAAATTCGTTTCCATATTCATTCGTTTTTATTTGATTGTTTCTTTGATTGTATATTGACCTGCACTCAACGTTTGTTCCTTTCCATTATATGGCATACGGATACGAGCCACCTCGCCCTCAGGGATGTCCACATCGAGCACAAAAGTCTGATTTTCAATTCGCCATGAGACTTTGATGCCGTTCGATGTGCCACGACACCATGAAAGGTCGCCCATGGGGTGTGGCGCAATGACGGCCTTGCCTTCCTCGCGCCAGATGCCAAGAATGTAGGGTACCAACAGGTTGTTCAGATGCCCCATCATGAAGTGGTTCATCGAGGCCCCGTGTTCCGGGTTCCACTGCTCAGTCAGTGTGGTATGTCCAAGCTTAATCTGATAGCCATAGCCTGGCACCTCATAGTGGTTCAGCATCTTATACAGCAATTCCTGCTGCCCATTGTGGACGAGGGCGTTAAACAGATAGCGGTTGCCTACGTCACCCGTGGTCAACCGGTCGCCATGCTGGTGGATGTCATCTATTAAGCGCTGTAACACACCTTCTCGATGTCCTTTTGGGATGAGGTCCATCTCCAAGGCAATAGCCTGCGCACACTGTGAACCTGTAGCAAACGTATAACGCTCAGGATGGTAGAACTCGCGGATAAAAGCCGCCTTGATACTGTCGGCTCGCGGACTACCCAGCAAGTGGTTCCACCAATAATAGTGGGCAGTGGCCACAAGTGGCATGGGCGTGTTTTGTGCAAAGCCAGCCCTGCCGGGGCCATAGTCGTACCAGTCGCCAAGACCCTGCCGAAGGATATAACACGAGTCCTGCGTATGCAGATAGTCTGCATAGCGCTGCATCTGATGACGATAGCGGCTGATCATGCCATCGTCGCCATAATACGCTTTATATAAATAAGGTAATGCCACCAGTGCTCCGCCCCATTCGGGCGACTCTAAGAATGGCGGTGCCCACGACCCCTCAAAGACGCATAGGTTGGGAGCAATCTCGGGCACGGCCCCATTGTCAAACTGCGCGTCGCTGATATTCTGCAGCGTCTGCTCAATAAAGCTACGGCAGTCGTAGTTGGCCACCAGCCCCTCGCCATTCAGCCAGTCCTGTTCCAGCCACCCAAGCTTCTCGCGGTGCGGACAGTCTGTCCACACGCTGTGCCAGTTGCTGCGTATAGCCCGGTCTATCAGCCGGTAGGCATCGTTAAAAAGCTGGTTAGAGCACTCGAAGCTGCCCGTCTTCTGTGCTGCATTATACACAAAGCACGACTCCACCTTTTTCAGAGTTTCTATATCACCCTCCACCTGCAGATAGCGGTAACCATAATAGGAAAACCTTGGATGCCATACTTCCTGGTGATTACCTCTCATAGTATAGGTGTAATAATGAGGACGACCCGTCTGGCGTTGGTTCACCAGCCCTTCCTTGGTCAGTGTTTCACCGGGCGTAAGTCTCAGCCACTGGCCTGATTTGCCTTGCACGGTAATCTCCGGAAATCCGCTGAGGTTCTGCCCCATGTCAAGCACCAAAACAGAGTCTTTGCGCACAGTATCTCTTACACCAATGCGCTCCATGATTTTAACTGGTTCTGCTATTTGCCTGCGCAGCACGCCCCGTGGAGGCTCCTGAATCACCACAGGGCCTCCCCCGGCCCCTCCTGTAGAGGGGAGAGCGGGGAAAGCCTCCCCCGGCCCCTCCTGTAGAGGGGAGAGTCGCGCATCATAATCTTCTCCGCCATAGATGCTGTTGAAGACGACGGGGCTCTCCGTCCATTGCCATGATGCATCACTCACCACATCCTCCTGTGTGCCATCAGCATACTCAATGTGCATACGAAACAACAGTGTGGGCGGACCGAAGGCTATCTTCATCTTTGCATATCGACGGCCGGGCTCGCAGTAAAAGCCGTTGCCCAGCAGCACCTGGATGGAAGCCTCCCCGCTCTCCCCTCTACAGGAAGCCTCCCCCGGCCCCTCCTGTAGAGGGGAGAGGTGAGAGGTGACAGGTGAGAGGTGAGAGGTGACATCGTAGACATTATAGAAAACACTCTTGTCGTAGTCGCTCCAAAGGGGTGCGAACTCGCTGTCTCCTATCTTCTTCCCGTTGACAGTGAGTTCGTAGAATCCCAAGCCACAGATGAAGACATCAGCCTTGAGAATCTTGCCCCTCAATGTAATATCCTTACGGACGTAGATGCTTCGATCAGCCAGCGGGTGAATATTCGCCCATGCCGTCTTCACGGCAGGCTCTTTCAGCTTCGCACCGGTATAGTTTCTGCCCTCAGGCAGACACGCTTGTTGCTTAGTAAGAGCCCCTATCCACTGTGCATGCCCAAAGGCAGCTTTCTGTGTCGCTGCCCTCACGTCGGCATGCGCCATCTCTTTCCACCCCTCCTGTGCCACTATTGGCAGCACCAGTCCTATCAAGAATGTGATAAATACCTGTCTCATCTTATATAAAGACGCACACCCCATCTGTCTTGTCATCAAGAGACGACCTACAAAAATGCCACCTCCATGATAATGATAGTGCTTTTATTCCAAACTTCCAACTTTTATGCAGAAAAACTTGATTTTCGTATTCTAATCCAAAGAAAAGTTGTATCTTTGCACCGTGTTCTCTGAACACGAATCTTTTTATTGCTCAATTATCCACTCGAACTGGTACCTCGCAGGAGATTATTGGAGCAAACCTATACATCATTGGAGCTGCGCGCCATAGCGCAGCCTCCAACCATAGATGTATAGGGGCAGTACCAGGCCCGAGTGGATATATGGACGGGGCCTGCGCTTTCTTTATGCCCATACTGACAGTGCATCCCCGCTGATGAGAGTAAAAGCAATAAAGAGTCAACACATGAACGAACACTTTTACTACGGAATGGCGGCTGTGATGCTGCTGACCACCTGCTGGACGTTTGCCGCAGTCAGGTGGTTCCACACCTGCCCGATGACAAACTGTCAGGGCGGGCTACTCACAAAACATCTGCAGGAGCACGTCTTGCAGCGATTCAGTCTCATCGGCAGTAAGCGTCGCGATTCGGTTCTTCAGACGCCGTTTGTCGATGGTGCGTATCTGGTCGGTGGCCATCTCGCCGTCGCGACCCATGATATGACAACGCACGCGGTAGGGATAGCCATGAATGGCCGACGTGACGGGAACGATAATCACCGTGTCGAGATGAGCGTTCAGTTCCTTGGGACTGACGATGACGCACGGCCGAATCTTCTGCATCTCTGCGCCGACGGTGGGGTTAAGGTCAACCCAATAGACATCGAACTGGTTTACCATTTCCAGTCCTCCATCTTTTCGTCTTCAAACACATCGGCAGCCATCAGTGTGTCCTCACCATCAGCGTGGGCCTGCATGGCAGCAGTTGCCCATCCGTCACGGGGAGCAAGACCCGCCTCTTTTTTCTGGGCGATAACTAAACCTTTAACAAAGGCTATTACCTTCTCCATCGCTGCCTCGCTGTCGAGCAGTGGACTCATCTCGCGGAACAGTTCCGCACGCAGTTGTATTGCAGTCATAATCCTAACAGGTTTGATTCTTGGGTGCAAAGATAAACAATTAATTCGAATAAACAATATTTTATTAAATAAAAACATTAGACGCTTATGAAACGAAGTAAACTCTTAACCATTCCGCTGGCAGCAACCAGGATGCTGCTCGCCACGCTGCTGCTCACCATGACCGCGCAGACGACGTGGGCAGACGACGAGGCTCCGGTTTATGACCTCGTCACTGAGGTTCCTGACGTTGATGGCGGGCAGTCGACGAACTGGGGCTCAAACTATAACTATTACAGTTTGGTTGACGGCGACACTTACACGGTTTACGGCATCAGCAATGCCAATCCCTGGGTGGAGTTCCATTACACACGTGCCTTCGTCCCCAAGAAGTATATCCTCTGGACGGGTGATATTTACTCATTCGCTTACAATCCAGCAACGTGGACTATCAAGGCGAAACGAAACAAGACCGACGAGTGGACAACTCTTGCAACCGTTGACAACAGCAACGGTGACCAACTGCCAGAGAAAGACCATGTCTCGAAGGAATTCAGCATCGAAAGCAACACGAAAGCCTACAAGTATTTCCGCTTCGAGGCAACAAGACGATACAACGGTACATTCCAGCTTGGGGAATTACAGTTCATGGAGTCAACGGAGAAGACAACTGCGACGTGGTGGATGAATCAGGGGGAAGGTACGAACCTCACCTCGCAAACCGACAACTCTGCTGAATTTACTAACGGCAGCAAGAACGAAACGATGCGCTACACATGGGAAAATCCAAATTCCGACGCCATGTTTTATTATGGGCAAAAAGGTAATCAGACTTTTTTCTGGGATGTCCTCAATAATAATCTCTCCGTGACATTCCCTTACCTCAAAGGTACTGTGACCAAAGTCGAATTGTACAAATTGGATTTCTTCGATGCTGGCATGAAATTTTCCATAGGCAACGGTTCGCAGAATCTGATGAACGGGAATAGTGAATACTGTACTTCAGTAAATGGTTCTGGAGAATTCCGGAACATTACTTTTGAAGGTAGCGTCGATGTGGATACGGATCATCCGTTACAATTCACATTCAGCGTAAACGAGACTGCTCCACAATATACCAGGGGATTCGGTTTTTGGGATGGCGGTTACATCAAGGTGACCTACATCCCCGCGAAGACGACCGACTTGGGCCACAACTTCACAAGCATCACTGCCAGCGGCAACACGCTGACAGCCACCTGCACCAGCAACGATGATGAACACAATGCCATGTACAACGGTGCCAACCACCAGTACACACTGACGCTCGTCGCCAAGGATGACGTGGCCGATATAATTCACCCCGTCATCGCATCATTCAGCCCATCTATCGGCTACTTCAACAGCAAGACGCAGCTCGGAGCCACAAGCAATATTGAATATAAGCAACAAGGCTCCAACAATTGGACATCATCAGCTCCCAATACCGTAGGCGACTACACTGCCCGCGCTACCGTCAGAATCAACAGTACGGACTATGTGCTGACCACGAACTTTAGCGTAGTGGTCGGATACACGATTACCAACAACGCCAAGCCGCAGTTAAGTGTCAGCCCTGCAACAGGTGTGGAGGGTAAAGATATTACTGTCACCTTCACGCCGCAGATGGGTGAGAGCGTGGCGACGCTGACCGTCAAGGGCGACAATACAGACCTAAGCATTGGCAACGGCATCATCGATAACGGCGTTGGCACCTATATGTTTATCATGCCCGCTGAGGAAGTTACCCTCGGCGCAACGTTCACATTCCCGATGGATGAAAATAACTTTGCTCAGGACGGCGACACCTATACCATCAAGAACGCTGACGGCTGGAACTACTTCTGTCAGCGCATGCAGTATGATGCCAATCTGGACGGCTTCAGCGGCAAAACCGTAGAACTTGCCGACAACATCAGCGTGACGACAATGGCGGGCATGGTGCATCCGTTTAAGGGAACCTTCGACGGCAAGGGCAAGACGCTGAACTTCAACCACACCGCTGATGCTGTATATACCGCCCCATTCCAAAACACCAATGGCGCCACCATCAAGAACCTCCACGTGGCGGGCTTGATTCAGGCTGGCAACAATAAGTACTGCGGCGGTCTGGTGGGCAGTGCCGAGGGCAACCTCACCATCCGCGACTGCCGTGTAAGTACCCAAATCAGCAGCACCATCAGCGACAATGCCGGAATCGGAGGTATCGTGGGCTACATACACTACACGACCTACGGTCAAAAATGCCAAATCACGGGCTGCGTGTTCGACGGACTCATCTACAACCCGAACAGCGCAGGCCAGACCTACGGCTGTGGCGGTTTCGTCGGTGCCATGTCGCAGTATGCGTATGTTGACCTCACCGACTGCCTCTTCATCCACGGCCAGTACGATAACAGCGACGGCAAGTACGAACTGAAATGGGGAGATTACAATATAGAGAACAGCACGTTCTTCCACCGCAGCAACAACCAAGGCGAGGGTACGCTGACCAACTGCTACTACGTTGACACACACGGCAGAAAGCAAGGTGCACCTGCCGTAGAATCAGCTACCGCCCCCACTAACTTCGCCCACCTCGGCACCCCGACCGACCACTGCTTCATGAAGACCTACGGGCGCCTCATGCTCTTCAACGAAAAGTACTACACGCCGACATACGGTGACTTGGTGGAGACATACGATTACAGCGGGGTGAAGAGTTACAACATTGAGTACGACGACAAGCCGCTCGGCATCCCCGACATCACGTCGCAACTGACGACGTCCTTACTGCGCTACAAACGCACATTCACCGTTGGAAAGCCCGTGACGGTGATGCTGCCGTTCAACTTCACGAAGAGCGCCTTCAAGAAGGGTGGCTCCAGCGACGGTCTGACTGGTCATTTCTATGAGTTCAAGGGCATCCGTCTGGATGAGAATGTGTCGAACAAATGGGTGGCCGTGATGAAGGAAGTAGGCAGCGACGATGCTAACGAAGTGACCACGATGAAGGCCAACACGCCGTACCTCTACGTTCCCGGCGAGAACACGGACTATTGGTACATCGAGAATTACGGCGGTATCCCCATCTTCACCGAGGGCTACGAAGGGGGCGAGAAGGTAAAGCCGTATGACGGCACTGCGGATTTTGCCTGGAACAAATGGAACTTCATTGGCACCTACCAGCCGCGCTACTGGAGCGACAGCGAGAACCCTGAGGAAATCGGAAAGGTGTATGGCTTCGCAGGAGCGACCAAGGATGTGGACGAAAAACACGTCGTGGCCGGCGACTTCGTGAGGGCGAAGAGCGGCGCGAAGATTCGCCCAACATCGTGCTACCTGATGTGGGCTGGCAGCGAGCCCAGCAATGCCCGTGCCCTGACCCGTAGCGCAGCGGCTACGGAAGAGGAACTGCCACAAAGCATCACCGTCAAACTCATTTCGGCAAGCGGCGAGACTACCGCCATCGGCACACTCGACACCAAGACGGGCGAAATGACCTTCGACAGCGAAGCATGGTACACGCTGGACGGCATCCGCCTCAGCAGCAAGCCCTGCACCAAGGGCATCTATATCAACAATGGTAAAAAGGTTGTCATCAAATAACGAATGGAGGACACAGCAATGAAAAAGAGAGCATACGAGAAACCAACCTGCAGGGTCGTAGTGTTGCAACATAAAGCAAATATCTTGGTAGGCAGCCCCTACGACGCCACCCCGCCCAATGAGATACCAGACTATGGCGATTGGCTGGAATAATTTGAATGCCAACATGATGAAATGACAACTATGCCCAAAGGCATCAATTGGAATGAACAATTCTACAAACTCCTGCGCCTATCATTAAGACTGGCGCAGGAGTTTATTCATAAGAACTGTGGCGCACGGAAATGAGTGAGATGTGGAGAAACTGGAATCGTTTTATTCTTCGTGAATAAAGAGCTTGCCTATTGTATCGCGCTGGCCTTTTAGCTGGCCGTCGACATAGACGCGCAGGCCTTTACCCACATGATAGCGTGAACCGTCACGGTCCCACACTATGGTAATGGTATGGCCGTGATAGCGCACGTTGTCCAGACAGAAATAGCTCCACTTGCCGGCTGGTAGCAGGGGATTGACCTCGATGCAGTTGTCCTGACGAGGACGAAGACCACAAAGACCAGTAATCATGAGGTCGTTGAAGGTGGAGTGGTTGTAGTAGCGTGAACGCTCCTGGTCGCCTTTCAGCCAATAACCCGTGGTTTCATCGAGGTATTCGCCGATATAGGGTTTGCCACGCATGTGCTGCGACTGCATGTATTTCTCCATTTCGGCAAAGAAGAGGCTGTCGAGGCGCGGGGTCTCTCTACGGGAGTTAGGGTAGTTGTTGGCATAGTTGGCCAGGGCGGTAAGGGTCTGCGAGGTGGCAAAGGGCCACACGGCACCGTCCCATT
The DNA here is from genome assembly GCA_002353485.1 of Prevotella sp. UBA2742. Lineage (GTDB taxonomy): Bacteria > Bacteroidota > Bacteroidia > Bacteroidales > Bacteroidaceae > Prevotella. Next base: position 97,624 of record DEJS01000018.1, on the reverse strand, counting down.
CGCACTTTCCTACGCCATGAGTGCGGAACTGGGGATGGCGACGCTCGGCAGTGGTAAGGCCATAGGGGGCCGAGAATCCCTGTGGGTCAGCAGCCTGCAGCCAGGCTACACTGTATTTCGCCTCATCCTTTGCCAGCATGGTGTACCAGGGCATGAAGCCGATGGCCTCGCGCACGTTGGCAGAAGAGTCGACACGATGGGTCTCGAAGAAGTGGTGCTGTTCATTCCACAGCTTCAGGTGCACCATCTCCCTCAGGTTGGCAGCCTTGTCGAAGTAGGTCTTGGCCGTGCTGTGGTCTCCCGACAGCTGGGCTATGTTGCCGATGGCCATCGCATTGCCATACATGTAGGCGTTGATGCTGGGACGCAGGTATTTCTTCTTGCGTCCGCCGGAGATGGTCTCCTCCATGGCGTCCTGCACGTCGGCCTGCCAGTAGAGCATGCCCTGGTCTGACGGAGCAGCACCAGGCACGGTGACGGTGCGTGTGTGGGTGGTCTCCCAGTGGTTGTACTCCCACTCTAAGGAAGGCAGCATGGAGACTATCCAGTCCTTGCGGCCGTCAACCAAATAGCGGTTCCACAGGGCCCACGGCATCCACGACGAGTAGTTGGCAATTTTCTTCATGGGCTGTCCGTTGTTGCCCTTATACCAAGTATTCATCACCTGGTCAAGGTACAGCGGATTGCGCAGCCAGCGCGACTCAAGAATATGATGGCCCACGCCAGAGGCGATGAGGTTGTACTGGTCGGCATAGCTTCTGTTCACAAGAAACTCCGTCATGGCATAGCCCACAGGCGTCTGCTTCAGATGCTTTCTGAGCGTCCACCAGCGGAAATACCACAACTCCTCGAAGTCCTGCTGCGAACACTCGAAGAGAGGGATGTTCTCCGTCATCCACTGCCACGCCTGCTCGTTGGGGATGGCCTGGCGAATGCCCTCGGGCTCCATGGTGTTGAAGTAGTCGACGTAGTGCTTGTAGTCATCATAACGCAGGAAGGCAGGTCCGGCAGACCCCTCGGCGGACGAAGCACTGGGCACGGGGGCTGTACGGACATTGCTGATGGCAAAAACGGCCAGGGGATCGTCGTCGCCAGCATTGTCCAACGTGCCATACCAGTCGGCCTCGGTATCGATGTCGGGGAAGGTGCGACGTGCCCCCGTTCGGAACATGACGCGCTCGATAGCCTCAACAGGAGCAAAGAACATGCGCTGACCGGCCTTCTTGCCATCAATGTACACCTCTATCAGTCGGCGGCTCACGCTGAGCACGGCCTTGACATGGTAGGTCTTGTTGGCCTCATACTTGCCCAAGCCGGCATAGCGGGCACCACCCTTGCAGCGCATCTCGCCTTTGTCGGTCAGCTCAATGCGCGAACAAGCTGTGCCATGCTCGTTGAGAAACTCTATCTGCAACAGTCCCCTGTCGTTCTGCCGGGCACACAAGTCAAATTCGACCTCCAGTTCCTTAGTGGCAGGAATCTTACGTTCCACACGGGCATAGTCGAAGGGATTGCTGTCAGAGAGTGTCAACCAGCCGTCGTTGAGGGTCACCGTGGCACGTTTGGGTGAGTATATGTTCCATGCGGTGAGCTGCGAGAGGGCATTGACGGCAGAGCCGTCGGCCACAGTAAACTCTTTGCCGTCGGCATGGCTGTGCGCTTGGGTTTGCACAGGCACAGGGATATGAGCCACCCACATGTCCTCCTTATTCATCGAGTAGGCTACCCAGAGGTCACTGTCCTTGGGCACGCCGTTGCCCTCCTGAATGCCGCGCACATACTGGGGACCATAGCTCTTGTAGTTGCCTCCATAGCGCATGGGCGGTACTTCGCCCTGCACAAGGTTCAGCGTAGTATACTCCAGTCCGTCCTTCGAGAGCGAAATGCCCAGCGGCCAACGATACTCTGAAGGATTATATACGGTAGCGTAAGTGCCGTCCGACAGGCGCTGACCCCATATCTTGGCATTGCTATTGACAAAGCCCTGCGCACGACTGACAGGCTGCGCCCATGTCTGACCACCATCGTCAGAGATGCTGGTCAAGGCATGTTTCCACAGCGAGGCTATGCGCCCGTCGGGCAGCGTGTAGTCGCAGTAGGCCTTGTACTCTTTATTTAACGGTATCAGCGGGTCGTTACGGTCAGCCTCCTCTACCCACTGCATGCGATAGCGCGGGTTGGCCAGTATCTCCTCGCAGGCCTGTCGAGTGGTTTTGTCGGCCTTGGTATAATAGGGGAAGGCAGGCTGATATTGCTTGTAGGTATGGTTGAAATAGATGAAATAGATGGGTCCGAACGTACCGTCCTTCTTCACTTCACGGACGACACGCCCGATGCCGTTGCCGTCGTTGGGGTCGTCCTTACGGTCGAAAGCTACGCCATAGTTGCCAATGGCATAGAGCTGCCCGCTTTTCGAAACATACCAGCCCACACGCTGGTGCATGATGGCGATAAGGTTGTGAGCCTTCTCTGGACGGTTAGGTTTCTGGAAACCCTCGGGCACCTGCAACTCAGGAAACAGAATGACAGGGTCTGACCATGTGTAGCCGTCCTTCGAGGTCTGGAGCATGGTGCGCGAAGGGGGCACATGCTCGTCGCTGGGGTCACAGAGGAAGTGCAGGTAGAACTGCTGGTTCCAGTAAGCCATCATTGGCTGATGGTTGTAGGTCCAACCGTCGTTGCCTGCCTTGGTGGGGTGCTCGCGGTTAGCCTGCATAATCTGGATGTTGTGAACACCCACCACAGGCGACAGCCCCCCGTCGTGTCGTTCAGGATTGCTCAGCGTCTTGCCGGTATAATGAATACGGTCGTTGGCATGCAGCAAGTTGTAGACAATGCTTTCAGGAGCCATGAAGATGGTTCCGTGCTTGTGCAACACAGGCACGCTGACCTGCTTGGATACGTCCTCGAAGGTGACGAAGTCCTTAGTGTAGTGGGCGCCAAAGTCCTTCAGCCGATAGCGGTCGTAGTAGATAAGCCAGCCTCCGTCAACCTTCGCAGTAGTGGGACCTTCCATCATCTTGCCCGTGAAGGGTTCCGAAGCCTTTGACCAGGGGCCATAGGGCGACTTGGCGTAGGCTACCTTGATGTCACGCTCAGGGCGGGTATTGTCCTTGAGCACCATGACATAGTCTTTCTTGCCTCGCTTGACCAGTGTGGCATCGATGCACGAGAACCCAGGGTCTATCATGAGTTTTGTGGGAGCAAACCGCTTGAAGTCCTTGGTAGTGGTATAGTACAGGCGGTGATTGTTCTTATGCTCCTCCTGCCCGTCAGGGAACTTGCCTGGTATGCACGAAGCCCAGATGATGACGGCCTGCTGCCTGTCGTCATCCCAGAAGAGCTCGGGAGCCCATACGTTGACGGTGGTGGTGTCGCTCATCACCTCGATAAAGCGCTGCTCGCTCCAGTGCTTCAGGTCCTTGGACGAAGCATAGCCAAAGCCACGGTCACCACGCCAGCTGCTGGTCCATACCAGATGGAAGGTGCCGTCAGGTGTGCGGATGATTGAGGGGTCGCGCATCACCTTCTGCTTGCCCACCTCAGGACGCAGCCACGTGCCGGGAATGGAGTCCCAGTGCCAGCCGTCGTAGCTGTAGATAAAACGTAAACCGTCAGTAGCAGGTTCGTGAAAAGAGGTCGAGACATATACCTGACGTTGTGCTGACACCATCAGCGCCACTGTCATCAACAGGGAAAAGATACAAAAACGTTGCTTCATGTTACCTACATCATTTATAATAAGACGAAAAATTTGGCCGTTTGTAACTAAATGAGTACCTTTGCCGGAAGAAACTAAAGAACTAACAATATGAAACGACTGCCAACTACCCTCCTTGTCCTTGTCATGGCACTGACCATGCAGGCACAAAAGAATGCCAACGGATACCCCATCACCCAGGTTCCGTTTACCGCTGTAAAAATAACCCCTAACACCTTCTGGGGCGACCGCATCCATGCAGCCCGCCAGGTCACCATTCCCCTGGCATTCCAGAAATGCGAAGAGACCCACCGCTATGAGAACTTCAATATGGCGGCCTACACCCTGCAGCATCCCGGTCACGAAAAGCTGCAAACCCCAGAGTGGGACGTCTCGAAATTCATGGGATTCTCGTTCGACGACACCGATGTCTACAAGACCATCGAGGGTGCCAGCTACGTGCTGCAGACCTATCCTGACAAGAAGCTGCAGCAGTATATTGACTCCGTGCTCGACATCGTTGCAGCTGCCCAGGAGCCTGACGGCTACCTCTATACTGCCCGTACCATCAACCCTGAGCATCCGCACCACTGGGCAGGCAAGAAGCGCTGGGAGGTGGAGGACTTCCTGAGCCACGAGCTTTATAACCTGGGGCACATGGTGGATGCAGCCTGTGCCCACTATCAGGCCACTGGGTCGGACAAGTTCCTGAACATAGCCAAGCGTTATGCCGACTGTGTCGTCCGCGAGGTAGGTGCCCAGCCCGGGCAGGCCTGCGTGGTACCTGGTCACCAGATAGCCGAGATGGCTTTGGCGCGTCTCTATGTGTTGACGGGAGAGAAGAAATACCTGGACGAAGCCAAGTTCCTGCTGGACTATCGTGGCAAGACAGGCCGCAAGGACATCTACTCGCAGAGCGACAAGCCCGTGGTGGAGCAGACCGAGGCCTGGGGACACGCCGTCCGTGCCGGCTACATGTATGCCGGTATGGCTGACGTGGCTGCCCTTACTGGCGACCAAGACTACCTGAAGGCCATCGATGCCATCTACAATAACATCGTCTCAAAGAAGTACTACATCACCGGCGGCGTGGGAGCCCGTCATCAGGGCGAGGCCTTCGGAGCCGACTATGAGCTGCCCAACCTGACGAGCTATAACGAGACATGTGCCGCCATATCAATGGTTTATCTTTTCCATCGTATGTTCCTCCTGCATGGTGATGCCAAGTATATAGACTGCATGGAGCGTACCCTTTATAATGGCGTCATCTCGGGCATGAGTGTCGACGGTGGCCGTTTCTTCTATCCTAACCCATTGGCTTCTGACGGCAAGTATGCCTTCAATGCCGACAACACCGTGGAGCGCCAGCCTTGGTTTGGCTGTGCCTGCTGTCCCTCGAACCTCTGCCGCTTCATACCTTCGTTCCCAGGCTATATGTATGCCGTCAAGGGGCGCGACCTGTATGTCAACCTCTTTGCAGGCAACACGGCTACGATTCAGGTGGAAGGCAAGGACGTGGAACTGGAACAGCAGACCAACTATCCGTGGGATGGCGACATCAGCATCAACATCAAGAAGAACAAGGCCAAGGCGTTTAACCTGATGGTGCGTGTACCCGGATGGGTAGACCGCAGCCCCGTACCCAGCGACCTCTATCGTTTCAGCGACGACGTGCTGGGCACATACAGTGTCAAGGTGAACGGACAGCCGGTGAAAGCAGAGCTGACCAAGGGCTACCTGAACATCAACCGCCAGTGGAAGAAGGGCGACGTGGTCAGCATCCATTTCGACATGCCCGTACGTACCGTCAAGGCCAATGGCCATGTCGTTGACGACAGAGGACGTGTGGCTGTCGAGCGCGGACCATTGGTATATTGTGCAGAAGGGGCCGACAACAAGGACTTCAGTATCTTCAACTTCCTGATGCCCCGTCAGCCTCGCTTCAACGTCGCCGAGCATACCATCACCAACAAACAAAGTGCCCAGACCTTCAGCGTCAAAGCCATTACTGTCGCAGGCCAGAGTGTCGACCAGAATGCTCAGGGCGAAGCCTCCGTCAAGGCAGCCACCCTCACCATGATACCTTACTATGCCTGGAACCACCGTGGTCCGGGACTCATGGAGGTATGGATGCCCCAGAGCATCAGCGCACTGGGTAACTACTAATACTGCTTGACGATGTACGATATCAAAAAGATACGCGAAGACTTCCCCATCCTGTCTCGCCAGGTATATGGCAAGCCGTTGGTTTACCTTGACAATGCCGCCACCACACAGAAACCGCTCTGCGTGCTGGACGCCATGCGCGAGGAGTACCTCAATGTCAACGCCAACGTGCACCGTGGTGTTCACTACCTTAGCCAGCAGGCCACCGACCTTCACGAGGCGGCACGCGAGAAGGTACGCCAGTTCATCAACGCCCGGAAGACCGAGGAAATCGTCTTCACCCGCGGCACCACGGAGGCCATCAACCTGATAGCCTCTTCCTTCTGCGACTCGCAGATGAAGGAAGGCGACGAGGTCGTGGTGAGCGACATGGAGCACCACTCCAACATCGTGCCCTGGCAGCTGCAAGCCCAACGCAAAGGCATCGTAGTGCGCCACCTGCCCATCAACGACGACGGCACACTATGCCTGGACCATCTTGACGACTACCTGACAGAAAAGACCAAGATGGTCAGCATAGCCCACGTCAGCAACGTGCTGGGCACCATCAATGACGTACAGCTAATAGTACGGAAGGCGCACGAACACGACATCCCAGTCCTGATTGATGCAGCCCAGAGTGCTCCCCACATGCCCATCGACGTACAGCAGCTCGACTGCGACTTCATGGCATTCAGCGGACATAAGATGTATGGTCCTACAGGCATCGGGGTGCTCTATGGCAAGGAACAATGGCTCGACAGGCTTCCTCCATATCAGGGTGGCGGTGAGATGATAGACAAGGTGTCATGGGAGCGCACTACCTTCGAGCGGCTTCCCTTTAAGTTCGAGGCCGGCACGCCTGACTACGTTGCTACCCACGGACTGGCCACAGCCATCGACTACCTGAACACAGTGGGACTTGATTCCGTCAAGTCCCATGAACAGGAGCTCACCCACTACTGCATGGAGCAGCTGAAAACCATCGATGGCATGAGGCTCTTTGGTCAGGCTAAGCATAAGGACGCCGTAGTGTCATTCCTCGTCGGTGACATACACCACTTGGACCTGGGAACCCTACTAGACCGACTGGGTATCGCCGTACGCACCGGTCACCACTGTGCCCAGCCCCTGATGGACCGTCTGGGCATTACGGGAACGGTAAGAGCCTCCTTCGCACTCTACAACACCAAGGAGGAAGTCGACATGCTGGTAGCAGCCATACGTCGCATCAGCCAGATGTTCTAAACCTGGTACACGTAGCAAACCGATTGTTCCCTCGGAGGGAACAGATTGTTCCCCCGTAGGAAACTACATGTTCACTACGGGGGAACTTTCAATGCCAAAAAAGACGGATAGTTTTTTTGTGAGAGCGGGTTTGATAGGCGACCACTGCATCCGAAGCTTTTACAGTTGTTAACAGTAGCGTTTGGAGGGTAGCCGAATTTTTTGTATCTTTGCAGTATCTTAAATTAAATTCCCCCTTTCCACGCGGTTTGTGCTTATTTTTAGGGTTTGCAGTGAATAATACTTTGCACTGCATTCAATGGTACTTTGTCCTCCAGAGAACGGTTGAATGTATAGTGCAGTTAAGCATTGAATGGAATGCAAAGTACTATTCTTTGCAGTGCAAAAGACTATTCTTTGCAGCCAAAACCACTGCTGGATGCGCGCCAGGGCTTCGGAGACTGAGTGTCAGCCCTTAATTTGGTGAACGTAGGTTAAACTTACGTAAACTTCCGTAAATAGGGTCTTGACAAAATAGGGAAGAATGGAGTGATGAGGAAATAATGGTTACTTTTGCTGAAAAGAACGTAGGATTTATGTTGGAAAGCCATTACTATCAGGGCAAGGTGGAGGCCGGCTGCGACGAAGCCGGGCGCGGATGTCTGGCGGGCAGCGTGTATGCTGCAGCCGTCATCTTGCCTGAAGACTATCAGAACGAGGAGCTGAACGATTCGAAACAGCTGACGGACAAACGTCGTAAGGAACTTCGGAAGATCATCGAGCGCGATGCCGTGGCATGGGCAGTAGGCGTAGTTACGCCCGATGAAATCGACAGAATTAACATCCTCAACGCTTCTATCCTGGCCATGCACCGTGCTCTGGACCAGCTGAAGGTGAGGCCTGAGGCCATTATTGTAGACGGTAACCGCTTCAAGCCATACCACACCGTGGTCGACGGTTCGGCCGTTGACATTCCATATACCACCATCGTCAAGGGTGACGGCAAGTATCTGAGCATTGCTGCTGCAAGTATACTGGCCAAGACCTACCGCGACGACTATATGGATCAGCTGGCCTTGGAGTACCCGCAGTACGACTGGAAACAGAACAAAGGATACCCCACGAAGAAACATCGTGAGGCCGTCCGGGAATACGGAATTACCCCATTCCATCGGAAAACATTTAATATTCTGGGGGATGGTCAGCTGTCGCTGGACTTCCAGGATTAGTTGACCACGGTACGTAGTGTCAGGAAGACGCGCTGCTTCAGCCGTTCGGTCTGTTCCGGCGTCAGCTGTGGACAGTCGTCCAGATGCATCAGGATGTCATAAGCTTTCAGGTAGGCAGCCCGGATATGAGGGGCAGCAGAGAGATAAGACGTCCAGTAGGACTCCTTATCGGGTATGCAGTCCATCACGTAACGAATGAAGTCATCGTCAAGCAGGAACTGTTCCACCTTGGTATATATTTCACGCTTCTGCTGCATCGTCTGTTGTTTCTTTTAAGACGATGCAGCGGGCCGAATGTCATCAGTGGCGGGAAGGTTTTTACAAGGCAGCCTCGCGAAGTCTCAACATACTGCGATGCATCAGATTGCGCACGGAGTGATAGTTCATCTTCATAATACGGCAGATGTCCTCGTATTTGCGCTGTTCCAGATAATATAAGGTGATGGCCTGACGCTGGCGGCGGGTAAGATGCTTCATCAGATGTGCTACCTTGGCCGACTGCACCCACTCGTCCTCATGCGAGAGATAGTCGCGTTCCACGTCGTCGGCCGAGCAACGGTAGTCATACTCGCCGATTTCGTTGGATGTAGAAAACGACTGGCGACGGAACTCATCGAGTATGCGGTTCTTTAAAGATATAACAAGGTATGATGCCAGATTGTTTATGGCATTCTTTTCTGAACGTTTGCCGTACACCTTCACAAAGACATCGTGAATGCAGTCTTTCAGCAACTCCTGATCAGTGGTGAACTTCAAGCCATAACTGAAGAGCATCCGTACGTACATGTCGTACAACTCTGCAAAGGCCTGGTCGCTACCGGCACAGAACTCTGATACCAGTCGCTGAGTACGCTCCTTGAGGTTGTTAGTAGCCATCTTACAAATGAAATATGTTAATTAGTAGTTTGTTTTCGTTTGCAAAGATAACGAAAATAACAAAATAACAGTCAAAAAAAACAATAAAAAAATGGGAAAAACTGATATTTCCCCATTTTTTTAGCTGATTTACTGATTCTTGCTTAACCAGAAAACGCCCTTCCCTGGGAACGAAACAACGCCCGAAACATCGTTCAAAAGGACTATTTTGCCAGTTTTAGCATCGACGCTGAACATTTTGTAATGCTGGTTGCCCACATTCAGGTTAGTCTGACCGGACTCGGCATAAACAATATAACCATTCGTACCTTTCAGAAGATACATTCCCTGTTCACAAGTGACGGGTGACATCTGGCTCAGCTCATAAAGAAAGGCATGGTCGGTGACCGGTATGGCAGCACAGGAACCACCGGCCATCAGCGAGGCCCAGCACATCTCCGGATGCTTCTGGGCAGAATAAATGACAGCCTTGTCTAGGTAACGCATGCGATACTCGCTGACAGCGCGATAGACATCCTCAAAACGCGCCCCGCCCGTACGTATCTTACGCATATACTGGCGCTGGGCCATATTGACGCCTCCGGGAGGTGCATACTCACCCTTGTTGTGGTAGAACCACTGCTCTATATCGATGATATCGACTATTTTGGAACGTACAGGGTCAGCCAGTATAGCGTCCTGCACGTCCTTATTCACAGCCAGGTCGACCAGCACCTGCCCATTCTCCCGCTCCCACTCGGCAACGACGTCGAGCCAGAACTGAACGAAATGCAGAGGTCCCGTAAACTCCTCGCCAATACTGTGTATCACATTAGGCTGCCCCTTAAAGGCATCGAGCGACTGACGGATATACTGCCGGTGCAGCTGGCGCATCACAGGATTGGCAACGTCATAAAACAGGGTAGCAGTAAAGATGCGCTTGTCGCCTGTAAAGTTGACAGGCTCCAGGAACGGCGTACCGTTCACATTGTTGGCCGTTCGCCACGGACAATCCACCCAGTGTGCACCGGCCTCCAGGATGTTATGCTGGAAGTAGTGCTGATTCTTGAGCAGGATACCGATGGATTCGGTCTTTTTAGCAAATTGCTGCAGCCGCCAGAAGTACCATTTATTAAGGGTCGTAAGGTCGTATTTTGTCATACCGTCCCACGCCAGTTCTTTGCCTGTACGTGCAAAGGGCTGTTCATAGAAGGGGGGCCAGGCATCACCGTTCTTACGACGTATGCGCTCGTGGTCGTCACGGCGACGGTCGGTCCACAGACCGTAGTTCTGGCTGAAGAGCAAGGTATGAGTACGCTGCATCTCGGCGACGACAGAGTCGACACGGTCCGTTCCACCCCGGCCCTCGTAGCCAGGAACAAAACGCGTCAGGGCATACTTGGCCTTCGACATCGAGGCATCGGTTGTACGGCCGTTCCACCACGGAGTAAGATGCTTGCCGCCTACCAGCACCGCTTTATCCTTTGTCAGCCACCCGTTGACGATGGCATAATCGTGCCCACGGAAGTCGCGCGACTGCATAGGGCGGTACTCAAAAGGCTTGAGACGCCCCTTCGACACATCACCGTCGAAGACGGCAGCGTCAATCCAGTTAAGTAACGAAATGCGCGGTTTCATCGCCTCTTCAGCCATCTTAATTGCCTCCTCGATAGTAGGCGAGCTGCTTGCGTTAAGGTCGCGCTCCAGAATGCGACACTGTAGTGCCACATCACGGCCGAGACGCTTCTCCAGCTGGGCTGCGAACAAGGAGTAAGGACGAACGTGTTCGTTCATCTCAGAATACTCACCATTGCCCATTACCTGTCCCCAACAGCCACGTGAGTAGTTGCGGTTCAGCGAGTCGGGCGAATAGCAAAACAGTCCTGAGGCTGTAGACTGCCACATGGTGCTGTTGGCTGTGCCCCAGCCGGCACCAAACTTCTCCAGTTCCCAGTTCTTGCACACAATATCGTTGCCGTCGATGTTGACAATGTCAAAGAGAATACCTGGAGCCCATGACGAGATGGCGCCACTGGGACCGAACGACTCCCAGCTGTCGCACTGTACAAAGGCGTTAGGACCAGAAGCAGTATGTCCTACGGCAAAGTCGTTGATGCCGTGTTCTGAATAGCAGCGCTGGAAAAGCACCTTCTCACCCATGGTAAGGAAGGTACGACGCCGGAAGCCGCCTATCTCAGAGACAGGCTGCAGAGACTTACAATCCTCGACGGTAATCTGCTGGGCCGACTTCTGCACCACCACGGCAGAACCGGCAAAATGACGGAAAGTAACCATCCGCACCCAGCAGTCTTCTGCATCAGCCAGATAGACGCCGTCCCAGCAATGACTCTCGTCCATAGCCAGCGAGTGGTCATAGTCGCTCTCCAGCGTAAGGTTCTCAACACCACACTCAGCAACCACACCTTCCTGTTCGTAGACGATGGCCTTGGCTCCTCCCCACCGCTGCTCGATACTGCTGGTGATAGGGGCATCAAGGGTCAACGTAGAACCGCTTACGCTTAAAATCCTGCGATTCCAACGCAAATCGATGTCCCCAGGATGCCAGGCCCAGTAGCCCATGCGTGAGCCTCCCCCAAACGACAAACACGACAGCGAGGCTATCCACTCCTTGGTAGAAGGACGCCATATACATATACGTGTGCCGGAGGAAACAGCAGGCAATGACGACGACACGGTAATACTCAGCGAGCCGGGTTTAACATCGGCCACGTCGAGTGTATCCTTAGCCACCATGCGCCGCTCGCCTTCTATATATAAGAGGGCTCCACGGTCATAACCCGTCTTTCGCAGAACGGTCTTGTCGCGGCCACAGCCCCGCAGCACGACTCCGCTGGTACGGATGCGCAGCGGCTCACTGATGTCATAAGTACCTTCTGCCAGCAGCACAGCTCCGCGAAGGCCCGTCTGCCTGTCTGGCTTCTGGTTGCTCACCCAGTCGATGGCTGCCTGTAGCTGCTGCGCGTTGTCACCAGGCCGGGGTACTACATAGGCTGCCACTTTTACCGATGGAATGGGAACTTCCGAACGATGGTAGCCACAATAGGAATAATCCATCGGCACCTCTTGGGATACCGATGGAATTATTAGTATGAACAGTCCAAAGAGGACCGGTAAAAGTCTTTTCATTTCTTCTTTGCTTCTTCGATTCGCTTCATCCAGTTGTCACGTTCCTTCTTGAGGTCGTAGCCTCGGGAGGAGAGCCAGTTGTTGGTACGACCGCGGTATTTGTCGAACCAGAAGTGCTTCCCCTTAGAGTCGGCAGCATCCATGGCATACTCACGGGCTTCCTTGAGCCAGATGAGCACTTGCCGCTTCTCGAAGTCGGACAGGGAAGGTATCATGTCCTGAGTAGCCTGATAGTCACGCTTCAGTCGTCCGAAGGTCATGCCGTCCTTCACAGCGTCTATCTGCTCGTCGTTGAGGTAGAGGGCGAGGGCAGAAGCCAGTTCGAAGTGATGTCTGTAGAGTTCTGCTTGAAGGGCATCCTGTTGCGACTTGTCGTATTTTGCATGGATATCGTTCAGCAGGAAGTAGCGGTTGGCAATGATGTTGCGTACGGCACGGGCCTGCTCGCTGTCAGTAAGCTGAAGACCGTCGACGATTTTCTGTGCACGCCCCTTGATGTTCTCCACGTAGGCAGAGTCGCGCCCTTCGTCGTTCAGCACCACCTGTTGTGCATTGGCTGTCAAGGTGAATAGCGACAATATCGCTACATACAGAACCTTTCTCATATCTTCAATTTATTAATTAATACGCTTTACCAGCGTGTCGTGGTTGTTCTTCAAGTCCGTCCAGTCCACCTTTACGTTGGTAGGAATATCGTTGATATACTTTTCGATGTTGGTATAGCCATCGCCCGTGCAATCCTTGTTGGCATCAGAGGGATCGTTGGGATCCAGGCCGTTCTCGACCTCCCAGAAGTTAGGCATGCCGTCGCCGTCAGCATCCTTCCAGGGCTTCCAAGTACGATACTCCGGATAGCCACCCATCTGACGAGGGTCGGTAATGATACCATCTTTGTAGCTATCCTTCGGCAGACGACGATATTTGAAGAAGCCTTCTTCGTTCTGCGACTTCTTGTGCAGTCCCCACATGTCGCCGTAGGGGTTGTCCTTTACCTTCTTCTCATAGTCCTCCACGTAATAGGCCTTGCCTGTACGTACCTCCTCGCAGATGCGCTGGTCGACGATGTCACGGCATGGAATGGTGGCACCGACATTGTTCAGCACCCACTGATAAGCATTACGCGTGTCCATGATGGTAAGGAAAGGCATGGTGAAAGGCTCGTTCGAGCGCATCAGCGTCAGCTCCGTCTCGTCCATCTCACCATCCTTGTCAGCAGTCTGCACGCCACCCTTCCAGTTGTCATGCGTAATCTCAGGATAGCCCTCCATGATGTTGCCATGCGCATAGACGCGACCAAACTGCTTGAAGGGGAACAAGCCCTCAGAACGGCTCTCGGCCTTGATGATGCGGTGACCGACGTTCTCGTCCTTCGGAGTCAGTGGTCCGGGCTTATAGTAGTTGTTGATGAAGTTGAACATCGAACGGAACTCACCGCCGTCAGCCGTGCGGTGTACCCAGTTGTAGACCACGTTATTGATGAAGTTGAACACCCCTGCCCAGCCCACACTGGGGTTACGGCCCGTATTATCGGCCCACAGGTTGCGCATGAAGGTAGTGTTCTCACCACCGATGGTAGAACCGAAGGCGTGGTTCCACGTATCGAGCGCCTTGGCCGAGATAGTGTTCTGAATGGTGACATTCACGGTAGGAGTCTTACGCTTGGCCTTGCCGTCGTTCAGGTCGAACATGTGGCGGTAGAACGATATATTCTCGTCCAGTCCCCACTCACATGAGCAGTGGTCAATCATGATGTTGCCCACAGGATTGCCACCGAAGGAGTCCTCACGGTAGGTCACCTGGGTTTCGCCACGGCGGAAACGCATGTGACGCACAATGACGTCGTGGGTGTCGACCTGGAACGACTCACCAGCAATGATGACACCGTCGCCAGGTGCCGTCTGACCGGCAATGGTGATATAAGGAGCACGGACGTAGATAGGCGACTTCAGGCGTATGATACCTGAAACGTTGAACACCACGATGCGTGCACCGCCCTGCTCACAGGCCCAGCGGAACGAACCGGGACCGTCGTCGTTGAGGTTGGTCACGGTAAGCACCTTACCTCCACGTCCGCCAAAAGTGTACATACCACCACCCTCAGCACCGGGGAAAGCAGGAATCTTGGCCTGACGAAGGTCGTAGGGCATGCTGGCCCAGGGCACGTAAGGACGACCGGCCTTGGCCTCCTCGATGACAATGGGAAAAGCCACTGCCCATGCAGAATCACTATGGGCCTGCCACTGTTTCTTCTGATTCTCAATGTAATGTTTGGCCTCGCTGGTCAAGTCAGGATACTGTGCCTGGGTTGACAGCGACACTGCCAGCACGGCTGTTGCTAAAATAAGTCTTCTCTTCATTTCGTATGTTTTTTAATCTACAATTGCTATCTTGACGTAATTACGACGAACGGGTTTAAGGCATGTCACCATAACTAACATTCTTTAAGATATGAGAAAAATAATTGGCATTTTATTTTGATTTTCCATCGATTTACATTACCTTTGCAGTCAAACTTAAGACACTACTGGAACTTTCAGCATGGAGAAGAACAACCAACCCATACTATCGAAAGACGGCGTGAGCTATTTGGTCCCGTTTGTCCTTATCACTTCCTGTTTCGCCCTATGGGGCTTTGCCAACGACATTACCAACCCCATGGTAAAGGCTTTCTCAAAGATATTCCGCATGAGCGTCACTGACGGTGCCCTGGTACAGGTAGCCTTCTATGGAGGCTATTTCGCCATGGCCTTCCCTGCCGCCATGTTCATCAGGAAATACTCCTACAAAGCCGGTGTGCTGATGGGGCTGGGGCTATATGCCACAGGAGCGCTGCTATTCCTGCCTGCCTCGTGGACGGGCATGTACTACCCTTTCCTGGTGGCTTACTTCATCCTGACATGCGGCCTGTCGTTTCTTGAGACATCGTGCAACCCATACATCCTGTCAATGGGTACTGAGGAGACTGCAACACGACGTCTGAACATGGCTCAGTGCTTCAACCCCATGGGTTCGCTCTGTGGCATGTATGTCGCCATGAACTTTATTCAGGCCAGGCTACATCCCGCTTCTACAGAGGAACGCGCATTGCTGGACGGTGCCGAGTTTGAGGCCATGAAGCAGAGCGACCTCTCGGTACTGATAGCCCCCTATCTGGCCATCGGAGCCATCATCGCCATCATGTTTGCCGTCATTTTCTTTACAAAAATGCCACACAACGCCGACAAGAACCACGACGTGCATCCGCTGGCTACGCTGAAGCGCATCTGCAGGATAGACTACTACCGCGAGGGGGTAATAGCCCAGTTCTTCTATGTCGGCGTACAGATTATGTGCTGGACATTTATTATTCAATATGGTACACGCGTACTAATGAATGAAGGAATGTCAGAACAGGCTGCTGAGGTGATGTCGCAACGCTACAACATTGTGGCAATGATCATCTTCGTCACGTCGCGCTTCATCTGTACGTACTTCCTGAAATACGTCAACGCAGGAGCCCTGCTGGGCATACTGGCCGTGGCAGGAGCCTTGCTGACGCTGGGGGTCATCTTCATTGACGGACGCTGGGGGCTCTACTGTCTGGTGGCCATCTCGGCCTGTATGTCGCTCATGTTCCCCACCATTTACGGCATTGCCCTACAAGGGTTGGGCGACGATGCCAAGTTTGGGGCCGCCGGTCTTATCATGGCTATTCTGGGCGGTTCTGTACTTCCCCCACTCCAGGCCAGCATCATCGACCAGCAGACACTGTTTGGCATGCCTGCTGTAAACCTGTCGTTTGTACTGCCGCTGGTCTGCTTCATCGTCATCATCGTCTACGGCTACAGAACCTACATCCGAACTAAATAATATACACAAGATATGGAAGATTCTCAAAACTATCTATTGCTGGCCTTCCGCCTGTTAGGGTCGCTGGCACTGTTGATGTATGGTATGAAGACCATGAGTGACGCCCTGCAGAAAATGGCAGGTCCGCAGTTGCGACACGTCTTAGGCGCCATGACCACCAACCGATTCACAGGCATGCTGACAGGTATGGGTGTGACGGCTGCAGTACAGTCATCGACGGCAACCACGGTAATGACCGTGTCGTTCGTCTCGGCAGGACTGTTGACACTGGCACAGGCCATATCCGTCATCATGGGTGCCAACATCGGTACCACACTGACGGCATGGATCATGTCGGCAGGATTCTCATTCAACATAACGGACTTCGTCTATCCTGCGTTTTTCATTGCCATCATACTCATCTACCGCAAAAGCAACCGTGTGGTGGGCGACTTTCTGTTTGGTGTGGCCTTTATGTTTCTCGGACTGGGTACGCTACGCCAGACGGGAATAGACATGCATCTGGGCGATAACCAGACTGTGCTTAACTTCTTCAGCAGTTTCGACCCTCATGCCTTCACTACCACTCTGCTGTTCCTGCTCATTGGCGGTGTACTGACCATGTGCGTACAGTCGTCTGCAGCAGTAATGGCTATCACCATGATACTGTGCTCGAGTGGCGCGCTACCCATCTATCAGGGTATTGCATTAGTAATGGGTGAGAACATCGGTACCACCGTCACATCGAATATTGTAGCTCTCTCTGCAGGTACCCAGGCACGTCGCGCCGCTTTTGCACACATGTTCTTCAACCTGTTTGGCGTCTGCTGGATACTGCTGGTATTCAAGCCTTTCGTCGACATGGTATGCGGACTGGTGGGCTACGACGTCACCATGACCAAGGAAGCTGTAGGCAATGCCGTCTTCCTGGCTAACGCTGCCAAGTTAAGTTTCGTGTTGGCTGCTTTCCACACCTGCTTCAACCTGGCGAATACAGGCATTCTCATCTGGTTCATTCCACAGATTGAGAAGCTGGTATGTAAAGTCATCAAGCAGAAGGAAAACGAGGAAGAGGAAGAAGCCCGTCTCAAGTACATCCAGTCTGGTATCATCAAGACACCGGAAATCGCAGTACTACAGGCCCAGAAAGAAATCGGCGTCTTTGGCATCCGCATGCAACGCATGTTCGGCATGGTACGTGACCTGCTGGAAGAGAAAGATGGTGACAAGTTCACCAAGCTCTACTCACGTATTGAGAAATACGAGGGTATCTCCGACAATATGGAGATAGAGATAGCCCGCTATTTGGAACAGGTTGGCGACGCTCACCTGTCAGACGAGACAAAATATAAGATACGCCAGATGATGCGTCAAATCAGCGAGCTGGAGTCTATCGGCGACGCCTGCTTCAATCTGGCCCGTACGCTGAACCGTCACCTGCAGTCACAAAAGGAATTCACGGAAAAGCAGTATCAGGAGCTGCGGGGTATGATGCAGCTTACCGACGACTCGCTGACACAGATGAACCGTACACTGTCAGGACGTCGCGAAGAGCAGAACATCAACGAGACCTTCCGCATCGAGAACGACATCAATGCACTGCGCAACCGACTGAAGAGCGACAACATCCAGGCCATCAACGACCATGAATACGACTACGCTATCGGCACCATGTATACCGACCTCATCTCTGAGTGCGAGAAATTGGGCGACTACGTCGTCAACGTTGTCGAAGCCCGACTGGGTAAGTAACATTAATGTAACAATATCGTAACCGTAACTTAATATGATTTATGGGGAAGTGTCGTAGAAAGGCCTTACCTTTGCACTGTCAACAGAGACAAACCAAAGATAAGAACTAATACAACACTTCTATATATGGATACAAATCCTAACTACTGGATGGCAGGTCTAAAGATTCTCGGAGCCTTAGGCCTGCTTATCTTTGGTATGAAGCAGATGAGTGAGGCCCTGCAAAAGATGGCAGGTCCTCAGTTACGACATATCCTCGGACGAATGACCACCAATCGGTGGACAGGTATTATGACGGGCATAGGCGTGACGGCTGCCGTACAGTCATCTTCAGCCACTACAGTGATGACTGTCTCGTTCGTATCGGCCGGACTGCTTACCCTTGCACAGGCCATTTCGGTCATCATGGGAGCCAACATCGGCACGACACTGACGGCATGGATTATATCGCTAGGCTACGATATGGACCTGACGAATATTGTGTTTCCTGCCTTCTTCGTAGGCATGATACTCATCTACCGTCAGCGTCACCGTTTCGTGGGCGACTTCCTGTTCGGCATTGCCTTCATGTTCCTATCGCTCGTCATGCTTAGTACAACAGGAAAAGAACTGGACCTGGCCAACAACGATGCTGTAGTACAGTTTTTTGCCTCCTTCGACACCCAGAGCTACCTGACCATCCTGGCCTTCCTTGCCATTGGAACCATCATTACCTGCATCGTACAGTCGTCGGCAGCAGTGATGGCCATCACCATCATGCTCTGTTCTACAGGAGTACTGCCCATATACCTGGGCATTGCCCTGGTCATGGGCGAGAACATCGGCACTACGGCAACGGCCAATCTGGCTGCACTGGGTGCTAACCGTGAGGCACGTCGGGCCGCACTGGCTCACCTCGTCTTTAACCTGATAGGAGTGACGTGGGTGCTGTGCGTCTTCTACCCCTTTGTTAACTTAGTACTACGATTGGCCAATGGGGCATCGCTGCCCGTAGTGCTGGCTACATTCCACACCTGCTTTAACGTCACCAACACGCTGTTGCTCATCGGCTTCATACCACAGATAGAGAAGCTATGCTACCACCTGCTACCCGACAACGAGGAGCCAAAGGAGCCTTTCCATCTACAGTATATTGAGAGCAACCTCATCAAAACACCAGAAATAGCAGTTCTTCAGGCACAGCGTGAGACTGCCCGTTTCGGCGAACGCATGCAGGACATGTTCGGCATGGTAAAGAACCTATTGCAGGAAAAGAACGACAAGGAGTTTACTAAACTCTTGAACGAGATAGCCTATCAGGAGGACTATTCTGACCAAATGGAACTGGCCATCGCCAACTACCTGGAACAGGTGAGCAATGCCCACCTGTCGGACGAGACAAAAGAGAAGATACGCAGCATGATGCGCCAGGTGGACGAGCTGGAGAGTGTGGGCGACGCCTGCTATAACCTGAGCAACGTACTGAAAAGACAGCATGAAGACGGTAAACAATACACTGCCAGACAAATGGAAAACATCACGAAGATGGTAGAACTGGTAGACAAGGCGTTGACACAGATGAACCAGGTAATTAAAGGACATCGCAGAGAACAGAACATTGCAGACACCCTTAATATAGAGAATGCCATCAACGACCTGCGCAACCAACTTAAAGCCGACAACCTAGACAACATTAACAAACGTGAATACAGCTATGTCGTGGGTACACTGTACAACGACTTCATCAATGAATGCGAGAAACTGGGCGACTATGTAGTAAATGTAGTACAGGCAAGACTTGGTATTTAGGAAATTAATTAGTATCTTTGCCCCCATGAAACGAATACTAATTATTGACGACGAACATGACCTGTGCGAAATACTGGCTTTCAACCTGAACGTAGAGGGCTACGACACTACTATTGCACACTCAGCCGCAGAGGCACTAGAGGAAATAGAGAAAAGCAAATCGGCCGGTACTCATTTCGACTTGCTGCTTCTTGACGTCATGATGGACGGCATGTCAGGATTTGAACTCGCCAAAGAACTTAAAAAACAGATTCCTATCATCTTCCTTACAGCCAAAGACACTGAGGAGGACAAACTACAGGGATTCAGCCTTGGGGCCGACGACTACATCGCTAAGCCATTCTCCGTACGTGAGGTACTAGCCAGGATTAATGCCGTACTGGGGCGTACTGCAAACATGAAGCCAGAAACACTAACCTACAAAGGGCTCACCGTCAACCTGAGCAACAAAACGGTACAAATAGACAAGAAGAACATCTCGTTGACACGGACTGAATTTGAGATTCTCGTACTCCTCCTCTCTGAGCAATATCATGTCTTCACACGACAGGAGCTCTTAGATCGTGTTTGGCCTGATGATGTCGTTGTAACAGACAGAACGGTAGATGTCAATATCACCCGCCTTCGCAAGAAGATAGGCTCTTATGCGGGCGTTATCGCAACCCGGCAGGGATACGGCTATTGTTTTGAGGAGATTTAAGCTATGAAGAAGCGAATAATAAGGCCTTTACACCTTAGCTTCAAGAAAATGAGCGAAGGAAGAAAGATGTATCTTAGCGTCATGTCTGTCTTCTTTGCCTTTGCTCTTGTCTTTATCCTTTTCGAAGACTACGACCGAAGTCACTTCTCACCCTTTGAAGAACCTTCCGACTACCACCTTATAGCCTTTTCCGTCATCGTTATGATAGGCCTCGCCTGGATGCTCAACCGCTATGCCAGAAGAATGGACCAGCGCATCAGCCGTGAACAGGCAGCCAAGGAAAACGCAATGCGACGACAGCTTACAAACAATATCGCCCACGAGTTGAAGACACCCGTTGCCAGTATCCTTGGCTATGCTGAGACATTAAAGAACCATCCAGACATCGGCAAAGAGACCCTCAATCAGTTCATAGAACGCACTTACAGTCAGGCGACACGGCTGACAGCTCTGTTACAGGACATCTCAACACTGAACCGCATAGACTATGCACCAGACCAACTAAACATGGAGCGCATAGAAGTGTCACACTTGGTTTCTGACATCGTAAATGAAACGTCGCTCACCCTGGCCAAACATAGGCAGACATTCCGCAACTGCCTACAGGGCGATATCATCATCATGGGCAATGTCTCGCTGCTTTATAGCATCTTCCGCAACCTTATAGACAATGCCTCCAACTATGCCGGTGATGGAGCCACCATCGAACTCACTGCCACAGAACAGAGACACTATTGGAAGTTCACCTTCAGCGACGACGGACCAGGCATTGGCGCAGAACACCTGACACGCATCTTTGAACGCTTCTATCGTATAGACAAAGGGCGCAGCAGATCCTTAGGGGGCACGGGGTTAGGACTTTCTATCGTCAAGAATGCTGTAACACTTCACGGAGGCACCATAGAAGCACAAAGCGCCGACCCTCACGGCCTGCGCTTCGTATTTACATTGAAAAAAAGTAGTTAACATGCTATATCGCCATATCCTTCTTACGCCAGAAGCGATAGGTAATATCTTCAAACGTACCGTCCATCAGCCTCCGATACATACGCTGATTGGTCGTTGCTGACTTCAGCGATCCCAAATGACTGATATAAGGACCTACCTTAATGAAGTCAAAATCCTGTTTGTTCACTACTGATGGTATACGGATACGACCACTATACCAAGCCACGTGAAACTGAGGGTGGTACTCGTGAATGTACTGCGCCAGAAGGTTCACCCCCTTCGGGTCACAATCGCCTCCCATGAAGGCGATACACGTAATGTCGGTACCATACTGAGACACAAAATCGTCAATAGCATCAGTATTCAGGGGCATACCAATATCATCCCACAAATACTTACTGTGACAGCCCGGACAGTGACACGGGCAATTAGAAATATTAATTGCCAGTGTCACCTCGTCGGGTATCTCTTGGAAAACGATTCCTGTATTAACGTACTTCAGCATGGCTTATACGTTCTGTTCTGCATGGGCATAGAAGCGGCGGGCAGCCTCTTCCTGACGTGGCTGTGAGAAGTTAGAGACACGCTTCAGGTAACCGATAATACGCGTCATGTAGTCAACGTTCTTCGAGTGGCACTTAGGACACTCGTGAAGATAGCGCTTGTCAATATGACCACACTCATTGCACACAGTGTTGGGAATGTTGAACGTGAAGTAGTTGCAACCCTCCTGGGCAGCTACCTTCAACAGGTGCAGGTACTGCTGCTTCGAGAGGTGTTCGTCCAGATTCATGTGCAGGGCAGAACCACCCGTCAAATGTTCGATATAGGGACGTCCGTGCAACTTGAACTTGTCAATGACTGACAGCGAATCATCCTCTACTACATAGAAATAGCTGTTATAGCAGTCGCGCGGCACAAAGTAGCCGTCCTCACGGTCCCACTTGGCATGCTTTACACCCACATTCTCAGCAGGAATCATCTCACAGTTGAACATCAGTTCCTTCGTACGATACTGCTTGTTATACTTCTCTATAAGTCCTAAGATACCCTGTACGAACTTCTTGTATTCCTCGTTGGGAGTAATCTTCAAACCCATAAATTCTGCAGCCTCCACGAGACCGTTGATACCAATAGTCAGGTACTGACGCGAGATGTTAATGTAACCCGCATCAAAAAGCGGCAGCATGCCATGAGCCTGCAGCTCTTTCAGATTCTCGTTATAGGCACTCTGTACCTTATGGCACAGGTCGATAATCTCGCTCAAATACTCCAGATAGTCCATCTTATGATTGACGGCATACTGAATGCAGCGGTTCAGATTGATGGTAAGCACCGACTTAGAACCTGTCGACACACCGCCGGCACCCAACGTATAGCTGAAGCCGTTGTCTGTAATCTCATTGCGCAGACGACAGCATGAGCTGAGCGAGTCGGCATTATCACTCATATAGGTAAAGAACGAATGTCCCTCGCTGTACATCTCTGCCGTGAAGTCGCCCCACTCCTTGTCCTTACATTCTCCGTTCTCATCGACCAACAGTGCCATGGTCTCCACGGGGAAGGTCAGCAGCGTCTTGGTGCGTTCTTGGTTGAACCACTTCATGAAGCGCTTCTGCAACCATGACAGACCGTCCCAGTCGGGCTGGCTTCCGTCGGGGAAGTAGAACTCGCCAAAGATACTCTCGAAGTAATAGCGGTCGTAGTAAGCCACATTCCAGAATACGGCCTGATAGTTGCGGGCACCGGTAGGTTGGTTCAGCGTATACACTATCTGCTCGAAATAGTCCGTAATCACCTTGTCAATACTACGTTTCTTCAGCGACAGGTCAGCCTGCTGCTCCGGATGCTGCCAGTAGTCCTTGCCATACTCCTTGCCAATGAAGTAGTTCATGTACATCAGGAACTCAGGGGTGGCACAGGCACCAGAGAGCATAGAGCTCACCATGAACACCATATTGACAAAGCCCCCTGCAAACGACTTCAAGTTCGTAGGAGCCGTCGAGTTACCACCTATAGCTACCGTACCGCCAATAAGCCATGGGTACATGGTAATAGAAGCACAATAGTTGGCAAGGCTCGTCTCGTCGTTCTTATATATAAAGTGGTGCGTCAGCTTGTCAATATACTCGTCAGCCAGCTGCTTGCCATACATCTTCTTAATGCGATCTGTCAGCAGGCGACGGTTCAGACGGATGAAGTTCGACTTGGGCAGTTCGCCAATCAGCGTGGCAATATTCTTATGCTCCACATTGGCATTGGCATCATACTTCGAACCGGTGGCTGCATTCACTGACTCCATGTACTCCGACAGGAAGTTCATCTTCTCCAACGTCTCGCGGTCCTCGGTATGCTGCTGACGATACAGGATGAACGACTTGGCCACGCGGTAGAAGCCTTCGCGCATCAGAGCCTCCTCCACTTGGTTCTGGATGTCCTCCACCTTGATATCGTCGTGCATGTCCAGATGACTGAGAATCTTAGAAATCGTTCCCAGGTCTGTAGGCTCATCCACGCTCTCGAACGCCTTAACGATGGCGTTCATAATTTTGTCTAACGAGAAGCGGTCCTTCGAACCGTCGCGTTTAGTAATGGTAAAATTCTTAATTTCCATTGTATATCTTAAATTGTTATTGATAGTCGTTACACTTACACACTGTAGAGGCCTTCAAAACCTCTCGTAAGGATTGTAAACACGGCTAAAGTTCACTTCTATGACGCTCTTTCTCTCCGTCCGCTTTTGGGAAACTTTTAAAGCCTTCCGCTCAAGAAAGTTTTCCATTTCGGACAACTTTTTAGTTTTTCAGTCTGGAAAAGTTCTCCACTCCGGTCAACCCGAATCGAGTGCAAAGATACAAATTATTCCCTTACCATGTACACTTTTGGAGAAGAAATAATTGCAAAAAATAGTTAATCCCAAAACACTGATGACTATTGCAACTATCGTACGTCTTTCATATACAAGGAAATATAATAATGATTTAAAGCGTATGAACAACAGTAAGTATCGTGGTGTGGTGGTGCCTATGGTCACCCCCGTCACCCAGGACGGACGGCTCGACGTGGAAGCCGTGCAGCGTATTATCAGTTTTTTTGCAGACAACAAGGTATCACCCCTGCTCATGGGTACTACTGGCGAGGGCAACAGCGTCTCACAGGCTGACGGTCAGCTGTTTGTAGAAACGGCAGTGAAGGCTGCTGCAGGTCGCATTCTGATTTATGCCGGACTGACGGGCAACTGCTTCAGCGAGCAGGTGCGCCAGGCCGAGGTCTACACCGCCCTTGGTGCCGACGTCATCGTGGCCACGCTGCCCACCTACTACGCGCTGACCGAGGAACAGATGTACGAATACTACCGGGCGCTGGCCGACTGCATCACCGGTCCGCTGATGCTGTACAACATCCTGGCCACGACACACATGTCTATTCCCGTTGACGTCATCAAGCGCCTGGCCGACCACCCCAACATCGTGGGTCTGAAGGACTCTGAGCGCGACCTGGAACGCATGGCGCAGTGCATCGAGATAGCCAAGGGCCGCGACGACTTTGCCTACTTCTGCGGCTGGGCAGCACAAAGTGCCCATTCGTTAGAGTTAGGGGGCAATGGCATCGTGCCCTCAACAGGCAACTATGTGCCCGAAATGTTCCAACAACTGTTCGACGCTGCCGTCCGTGGCGACATGCAGGAAGCCAACCGCCTGCAGGACGAGACCAACGAGATAGCCAAGATATACCAAAAGGACCGCACCCTCGGCCAGAGCCTCACCGCCCTGAAGGTGATGATGCAGACCAAAGGCCTCTGCGAGCCCTGGATGCTCATGCCGCTCACCCGCCTCAGTGCTGACGAAGAACAAGCTATTAAGGACAAACTGAAGTAACACACCATGAGCTGGATTGACTATTTCATCGTGGCGCTGTCCATCCTGGCGGCCATCGGCACAGGCGTCTACTTCGCCCACAAACAGAAAGACACGTCGCAATACTTTGCCGGCGGAGGCAAGATTCCCGCCTGGGCCGTGGGCATCAGCATCTTTGCCACCCTGATTTCGAGTGTTACCTTCCTGGCCTATCCCGGAGCCGCCTACGCCGACAACTGGATACTGCTGGTACAGGGTCTTATGGTACCCATCGTGCTGGTGGCCCTCATCGGCATCATCGTACCCCTGTTCCGAAAGGTGATACGCCTCTCCACCTACGAATACTTCGAGCGCCGCTTCGGACTCTTCGCACGCCTTTATTCGTCGCTGGCCTTCACGCTGGGCCACTTCTCCAAGGCAGGCACGGTATTCTTCCTCGTCTCCATGGCCCTGGCCACCTTCCTCGACATCAACATCTACAGCATCGTGCTGATACTGGGTGTCACCATCATCATCCTGACGCTCTTCGGCGGCATGGAGGCCATCGTATGGATGGACGTAGCGCAGGGCTTCCTGCTCATCGGTGGCGGCATCATCTGTATCCTCATCCTCATGTTCGGCATCGAAGGAGGCCCTGAAGAGACCTTCCGCATCGCCTCGGAGTACAACAAGATATCGTTCGGCCCCTACGACTGGGATCTGACGCAGCTGACGTTCATCGTCATGGTGCTCAACGGAATCTTCTATGCCCTGCAGAAGTACGGCACCGACCAGACCATCGTGCAGCGCTACCTCGCCGCCAAGAATGACCACGAGGCCAAGAAGGCCGCCTACATCGGTGTGATGATGTCAGTACCCATCTGGGCCCTGTTCATGTTCATCGGTACCGCCCTCTTTGCCTACTATCACGCACAGGGAGCACCCCTGCTGCCTGAAGGCATCAAGGCCGACGAGGTATTCCCCTACTTCATTGCCCACGAGCTGCCCGTAGGCATCCGAGGCCTCATCATTGCCGCCCTGGCTGCCGCCGCCATCTCGTCACTGGACAGCGACCTCAACTGTCTGTCGGCCATTGCCGTGCAGGACTATTATATGCGCTTCCGCCGTCAAGCCACCGACCAGCAGCAGCTACGCTTTGGCAAGTGGATGGTGGTGGTGGCCGGTGTAGGAGCCATCGGCGTGGCAGCACTCTACATCTCGTGGGGTGGCGAGGGCGTGCTGGGAGCACTCTTCTCGCTCTATGCCATTTTCTCTGCCGGCATCGTAGGCATCTTCATCCTGGGATTGTTCTCGCGCCGTGCCAACAAACAAGGTCTGTACATCGGCATCGCTGCCGCCGTGCTGTTCACGGCATACGCTGTGCTGACCTCTACAAAGGTAGACATCGACGGCAATGGCGTGAAGGAGACCCTGCTCGACCTGGGCGACTGGAACTTCACACACCACAAATACATGCTGGGCGTGTACAGCCATCTGATAGTCCTTATTGTGGGCTATCTGGCCTCCTTCCTGTTCAAGACGCCACTGGCCGACAAGGAGCTCACCATCTGGGGCTACCTGGAGGAAAAGAAACGTACAAAAGAATAAGACGGCCCCGCCGTTAGTCTGACGTCCTGCGATAGATTCGCCAGCCAATAGCGGCAATGACGATGCTCATCAGCGGACTCAGATAGTTAAAGAAGCAATAGGGCAGATAGGTAAGCGTGGGTACGCCCAGCACCGTCGCCTGAGTCATGCCGCACGTGTTCCAAGGTATCAGTACCGAGGTCACCGTTGCGGCATCTTCTGTAGTACGGCTCAGCAGGCGTTTCTCATAGCCCTGCTCACGGTATGCCTCCTTGTATATATCGGCATTGAGTACGATGGATATAAACTGGTCGCCCGTGGTAACGTTAAGAAACAGGCCCGTCCCCACCGTCGACGACACCAGCGACACGCGGCCGCGCACCCAGCGCATAATGACCCTGGTAATGCTCTCTATCATGCCGCAAGCCACCATGGTCGCCCCGAAGCACATGGCACAGAGAATAAGCCAGATGGTGTTCAGCATGCCTGCCATGCCTCCCGTCGCCACCAGCTCGTTCAGCTCGGCATGACCCGTATCCACACTGGTAGACCCATAAAAGCTGATGGCCAGTCCGCGAACCATACTGTCATTGCCGGCTATCTCCGTCAAGATATGAGGCTGCGCCAGCAACGCCACGGCACCGGCCATGACCGACGAGACAAAGAGCACGATGAGCGAGGGCACGCGGCGAACTATCAGCACGCCCGTCAGCACCGGCACCAGCAACGTCCACAGGGTTATATTAAACGTCTTCGACAGCCCTTCGGTATACAGTGCTATCTGCAGCTCCTCGTCAGAGCCATGGTCCAGCCCCGCAATGAAGAATATGATGAGCGATAACGTAAACGTAGGCACCGTAGTGAACATCATGTAGCGTATGTGCTCAAACAGGTCAACTCCCGTGGCCGACGACGCCAGAATGGTGGTGTCGCTCAAAGGCGACATCTTGTCGCCGAAGTAAGCCCCTGATATGATGGCACCTGCCGTCCATGCCTCCGACACCCCCAGCGCATGGCCGATGCCCAGCAGTGCCACGCCGATAGTGGCTATCGTGGTCCACGAACTGCCAGACAGCAGCGACACCATGGCACAGATGCCGCATGCCGACACCAGGAAGTACTGCGGCGACATAATCTGTATGCCGTAGTAAATCATCGTAGGCACCACACCACTAATCATCCACGACCCGCTCAGCATTCCTATACACAACAGAATAAACAGCGTCACGCTGATTCCGCCTATCGTCTTCCCTATCTGCGCCTCTATCTTTTCCCATGGTACGCGATAGAAAGCCACTGCTATGCATATACATACAGCCGTAGCCAAGAGCAGTGCTATCTGGCTGCCACCACTCAGCGAGTCGCTGCCAAAGAGCGTGATGACAACGGCAAGGAAGCTTATCAGTACAGCCACGGGAAGAATGGCAACAAGCGGATGGGGTATTCTTATTTCGTCTGACATAACGGCCGCGAAGATACAAATAATATTCCAAATGCCAAAGCGATTACCGGAAAAGATGACAAAACACTTGTCTGTTCGTCATCTCATTAGTATAATAAATGCAAGAATATGAAATCAATTACCCTTCTGCAGCCTCAAAAGATAGTCTTTGGCACGGGCTGCATCCAGACATTAGTTGACGATTACCTGAAACTGGGCCTCAAGCGCCTCTATGTACTCACCGCCCCACCCATCCTGCCCCTCATCCAGGAGGCGCTCGACGCACTGAAAGGCGCGGGAGTCAGCATCGAGCTGTTCGACCAAATCATGGCCGAGCCCACGCTCAACGACTTTAACAGCATCGTGGCCAAGGCCCGCCTCTTCCATGCCGACAGCGTGGTAGGCATCGGCGGCGGCTCCGTGCTCGACGTTGCCAAGCTCGTTGCCGCCTTTGCTGACAGCGACCAGCAGGCTGCCGACTGCTTCGGCACAGGCTTCATCCAGAAGAAAGGTCTCTGGCTGGCCTGTCTGCCCACCACGGCAGGCACGGGCAGCGAGGTGTCGCCTAACGCCATTCTCTTAGACGAGCGTGACCATCTGAAGAAAGGCATCGTGTCGCCCTACCTCATAGCCGATGCTGCCTACGTAGATCCCAAGCTGACGTGGACCGTTCCTGCCAAGGTGACGGCCGACACCGGCATGGACGCCCTCACCCACTGCATCGAGGCCTATACCAACAAGTTTGCCCACCCCGCAGTCGACATCTACGCCCTGC
This sequence comes from Prevotella sp. UBA2742, assembly GCA_002353485.1. GTDB lineage: Bacteria > Bacteroidota > Bacteroidia > Bacteroidales > Bacteroidaceae > Prevotella. Next base: position 68,666 of record DEJS01000018.1, on the reverse strand, counting down.
AGGGCATTCGCCTCATTGCTGCCAACCTGGAGCGTGCCGTGAAGGACGGCAAAGACGTAGAGGCCCGTGAGGCCCTGGCCTTCGGCTCGCTCTACGGCGGTCTGTGCCTCGGACCCGTCAACACCGCCGCCGTACACGCCCTGAGCTACCCCTTGGGCGGCGAGTTCCATATTCCACACGGACTCTCCAACGCCATCCTGCTACCCAGCGTCATGAAGTTCAACGCCGAGGTCAGCCAGAAACGCTATGCCGAGGTGGCCGTAGCCCTGGGCTGCCAGCCCGGCCGCGACGACCAGGAGACGGCCCAGCGCGGCGTAGAATTCATCTACCGACTGGCCGAAGCCGTAGGCATTCCCAAGAAACTCACCGACCTTGGCATCCCCCAGACGGCCGTCGACGGCATGGCCCGCGCCGCCATGGAAGTACAGCGCCTGCTGAAGAACAACCCCCGCGAAGTCACTGAACAAGACGCCCGCGATATATATAATTCACTTTATTAACCCGAAGCCTCGAAACATCGAAACGTCGAAACGTCGAAGCATCGAGACCTCGAAGCCCCCGAAAAAAAACCAACCCTCATTATGAAACCAATATTAGCCATCACCATGGGCGACCCTGCAGGCATCGGTCCTGAAATCACCGTACGTGCCCTCAACCGCCCCGAGACCTACGAAAAGTGCCGTCCCATCGTCACCGGCGACGCCGCCATCCTGTCACAGGCAGTCCAGCTGCTTGGCTTCAACCTCAAGGTCAACGCCGTACAGCGTGTCCAGGACGCCCGCTTCGAGCATGGCACCATCGACGTCTATGACATGCAGTGCGTAGACCTCTCTACCTTCGAGTTCGGCAAGGTACAGCCGCAATGTGGCAATGCCGCCTTCCAATATATCAAGAAAGCCATCGAGCTGGCCATGGCCGACGAGGTGGACGGCACCGTGACAGCCCCCCTGAACAAGGAAGCGCTGAACCTGGCCGGTCACCACTACGACGGCCATACCGAGATATACGCCACCTTCACGCATACGAAGAAGTACGCCATGATGCTGGCCGACGAGAACATACGCGTCATCCACGTCTCCACCCACGTACCCCTGCGTAAGGCCTGCGACCTGGTGAAGAAGGCCCGCGTCATAGAGTGCGTAGAACTCATCGACGATGCCTGCCGCCAGTTTGGCATCGAACGTCCCCACATTGGCGTAGCCGGTCTGAACCCCCACTCCAGCGAGAACGGCATGTTCGGCTGGGAGGAGGCACAGGAGATTATTCCCGCCATCGACGAACTCAAAGCCCGCGGTTTCGACGTCGACGGCCCCGTACCCCCCGACAGTGTCTTTGCCAAAGCCAAGTGCGGACAGTACGATGGCGTCGTAGCCATGTACCACGACCAGGGACACATCCCCCTGAAGGTCTGTGCCTTCAACTGGAACAAGGAGACAGGCAAGATGGAGTCGGCCAGCGGTGTCAACATCACCCTGGGACTGCCCATCATCCGTGTCTCGGTAGACCATGGCACAGCCTTCGACGTTGCCGGCAAGGGCATTGCCAACGACTCGGCCATGACGCTCTCCATCGACTACGCCACCCGCATGGCAATATATAGGAAGAATAAAAAGTAAAGGGGGGGAAGCGCCTGGAATGATTGTTATTGCTGACGACATCACCGGGGCAGCCGAGATAGCCGGCATCGCCTTCGAGGCAGGCCACCCTGTACGTCTGGTCTGCGCTCCTGCCACGGCTACCGCTGCCAACGGCATTACCGTCGTAGCCACCGACACACGCTCCATGACGGAGGCCGACGCCATCGACCAGACCCGTCACATCGCCTCCCGGCTGACAGGGCACCACATCTTCAAGAAGACCGACTCGGCCCTTCGCGGCCATGTCGTGGCCGAGCTCACCACGCTCCTGCAGACCACCGGCTACCGGCGGGCCGTCTACCTGCCTGCCAATCCTTCCAAAGGCCGTACCATCAGCCAAGGTGTCTACTACATTAACGGCACGCCCATCCACCAGACCGACTTCAGCTTCGACCCCGAGTTTCCGGCCCGCACGTCGTCACTGCGCGAGCGCTTCCCCAATGCCGAAGGCCACGGCATCCTCATGCCCGATGCCACCACCCCGGACGACATCCGTCACGTCGTCTCCCAGTATGACGACGGCCACACGCTGTTTGCCGGTGCGGCAGACCTCTTCGCGGCCATAACTGCCCGACAGCCTGTTCCGCACGACAGGCCAACGTCAGGCCTGTCCGACAAGTCATCAGTCCCTATGGGGCATGCCTCTACCCTCATCCTCTGTGGCAGCACACAGAGCAAGCCGCTACATTTGGGCATTCCCACAGCCCCCATGCCGCGACAGGTCTACGACGGTTCCGATGACCTGTCCGCATGGGATACCACGGCTTACGACACAGGGCACAGCCTCATCCTGACCATTCCCTACACCCACCGTACCGGCAAGGCGGTGGCCGTACACCTGCGCTCCGTGATGGCCCGGATGGCATGCCGTCTGGCGGCTCGTCAGCGCCCCGACCACCTCGTCATCGAGGGTGGAGCCACCGCATGGGCCACGCTGCAGGCCCTGGGCTGGAACGAGTTCCTGATAGAGCACCAGCTGGCCCCAGGCGTAGTCCAGATGCGGGCCGCGTGCGGTACGCTGGTAACCCTCAAACCCGGCAGCTACCCCTGGGGCAACTTGTTCTCGTCACACTGCTGCTAATACAGCATCTTTCCTCGTTTAGAAATACACTCCAAGCGACAGGGCGTGGAACTGTGGCCCGCGTCCTGACTTGAGCACCGACATGGGCGAGTACTTGAAGTAGAGGCCCACACCATAGTAGCGAAGGACAGCCATGAGGTCGACGGTGACCGGACGGATGCCAATCTTGTGAATCGTGTAGTCGTAGTCACGGTCGTCCTTCTCAAAGTAACTATTGATGGAGCCCCCGTTGATGTTCAGGACAGGACCCAAGGTGAGCTTGACATGGCTCTTCTGCCCGAACTTCTGGGTAAAGAAGAAGGGTATGGAAAGACTGTACACCGAGATGCGCGATCTGCGGTTGGCAGTATTCTCGGGGTAGAGGCCCAGTCCGGTAACACCATCGGCATCCTTGTTGAACATCTGGTCGTCCCTGAGTCCATAGCCGCGAGCCGTGAAGCCTAAGCCTACAGAGTAGGTCTGCAGTCTCTTCTTCGGGGTGTAGTCGTATTGCAGCCATAACATGCCCTCGAACGATTTGAAGGGCCTCATCTTGTACTCCCCGGGCACGGCGGTGGGCAGTGAGACGCCCAGTCCAAAGTGCAACGTGATGGCATGCGAGCGCCATGCATCGTTTTTCTTTCCCACGCTCCACCCGATAGCGTTTAGTTCACGGTAGGTGCGCTGCTCGCTGACGTAGTTGCTGTCTACCAGCTGGATCGTGTTCCTGTAGACGTAGCTGTCGTCGCCCTCACGACCCATCACCCTGATTTGCTGTAACGAGTCGCCCGCAATCACCACCACCTTACGTGCATTGTTAATCACCGTCGTGTCGTTGTCCTCAGCGCCACGCACTGTCACTGTGCCCAACAAGGCCATTGCAAATAAAAGTGTTTTCTTCATGCTGTTTATCATTTAACTTATTTGTTTGACATGCTCTCCAGTGTCTTAATCGAGGCCTGCGGCCCCTCCATGTAGATGACAAGCACCCCCTCGCACCGTGCCTTATAACACAGCATGCGCTTAGTATTGCCGTGCGGCGACAGTTCCAGGAAGACCTGATAGAGGCCGTCGTCGGTAATAACCTGGTAGTCCTGTTCTGTACGCTCGGCCAGGTCCTGCTCAAGCAAGGCCTTGATCTGCTTCTCCTGCTTGCCCGTGGGCTCAAAACGCAGGCTACGGAAATAGGTCAGTCCGTACTTGCTGAGCGAACGTCCCCGTACGCGGGTCTCCACCATACGCTCTTGTGGCACTATCTTTCCTTCAAACAAGGCATTGATATGCAAGTCCTTTTGTGCCCGCGCCCCCATCTGCAAAACCACGAAGGCCATCAGCATCATAACTCTCTTCATACGCTATCACTTATTCTAAATTAAACATCTCGTTAAGCTGTTGCTCCACATTGTCCTGCCCGTTACCCGTAACCATGGTCGCGGCCGTACACCTCAACTCGCTCATCACCACAGCGGGGTCCGTAGTCCGCCGGCCGTAGATATAGGCTTCACACTCATCCTGGACCTGCATCCTTCGTGACAGGAAGAAAGCGCCATTGACTATCAGCAGCAAAGCCACAACAGCCACAGCCATCCACCGGTAGAACAACGTCTTACGCAATGGTATTTTCTGTGCCAGCGGCTCGTCCACTGCCGCCGCCTGCATATCGAGGAACAACTCGCGATAGTGCAGAAGTTCTGTCGGCACGTCTCCCCTCCGATAGAGCCGGTAGAGCTCGTGTTCTTCCTCCAGCGTGGTCTCTCCCTGAAAGAAACGCTCGGTGAGTAACCGTATATTACTTTTCTTCTTCATATTTCTGTCGTCTCATATATTCGTCTCTTACTGCCATGCGTGCCCTGCTTAGCGCCTTTCTTACGGCAGCCTCGCTCATCTGGAGCAGCGTGGCCAGCTCCTTCATTTCCATACCCTGCATGTGGCGCAGCCGGAGCAAGGTCTGCTGCACATCAGGCAGACGGTCAACCACGGCCATCAGGCGCTCCAGGCGTTCGCTCTGCCCAACTTCCGGTGCTTCTATTGCCAGCGTCTGGCAACTTACCGAATTGCGCCGTCGCCGCAGCAGGTCGATGCATATATTCCTTGTCAGCACCGTGGCCAGCCCTTCTATCGGGGGGCGCAGCCTTTCGTGCATCTGCCAGAGGCGCAGCAGCACATCCTGAACGGCATCCTCGGCCTCGCCGTCCTCAGCCAGATAGCGTCGGGCCTGGCCTGTCAGCTGCGGTCGCAGTGTACTCACTGCCTGCTGAAATTCCTCTTTCGTCATACTTCCGTTTCTTCCGTTTACCTATTATACGCTAAAGAGTCTGTTTTGTGACATGAAAAAACAAAAAAATTCTCCTTGGCCGGAGAATTTCTATAGAACAAGGAGGAAACGCAGGGTCTCTAATCCCTCAGCGAATAGGTCACCGTCGTCACCACGCGCACCTTCTTAATGTAGGGCGTGTTCTCGTCGCGGTTCTCTATCGAGAACTGCCCCTGGTCCGCACTCACTATCTTGTTCAGTTTAGAGTGCGAGTTCTCAGCAAACTGCTGGGCGGTCTTCTCGGCGTTCTCAATAGCCTCCTGCATCATCTTGGGCTTCATCTCCTTGAACGACACATACTCGTACTTCACCGGATTCTCGTAGCCTCCGTCCACAATGGCCACGCCCTCCTTCAGCAGGTCGCCCTGGCGGGCTATGATGCCGCGCACCTGCTTTACCTGCTGCGAGGTCACGGTAATGACCGAAGTCACAATGTATCGGTAGGGCTTGTGGCCGTCGTTATACTCGCGGGCCTGCAGGTCCACCACCTGCGGGGCGTTCTGCGTCAGCTCTGTCTCCTTGATGCCGTTGCGCAGCAGGAAAGCCTTTATCTTCTGCTGCGTGCTGCCTATCTTGTTGTACAACTCAGGCAGGTCGTTGCCTACCTCCTTCGACACGATGGGCCACGTCACCTTGTCGGCCTCCACCTCACGCTCGGACAGGCCCTTCACGTTCACCTTACGGTCCTTCTCGGCAAAGTTGTCTATGCCGGCCTTGATAAACCATCCCAGACACACCAGTCCCAGCGCAATAAGTGCCGAGCCAATCATTCTGTTCTCTTTCATAAGCTATTTTCCGTTAATTTAACTACACTGCAAACCTTCATTGCAGATACCACGCTGCAAAAATACACCAAAACTTTGACACCCACAAATCTTTCACCCAAAAAAGTTCCAGCTCGCCTCGTATTCGCGTTCTTGTCCAGTATTTGTTCAGTATATGTCCAGTATTTGTCCAGTGAATGACTGAAGAAACACTGAACATATACTGAACAAATACTGAACATGAACGGGAGGTCGACGGGACTGCGAAGCAAGTCGAGGCGGAAAGAAAAAAAGGGATTCTTTTTGTTTTTCGCTCGCTATTTCGTAATTTTGCAGACGAAAAACCGCCTTACGAAGGCTACGAACCAAGAATCAAAAATCAGCACAATGCATAAAATAGTTGTTTACCTTATTATTATAGCGTGCCTGCTGTCGGCTTGTGCCGAGGGCGAGGCCGACTATCGTATCGGGGTGTCGCAATGTAGTAAAGGACGCTGGCGCGACAAGCTGAACCAGGAGATGCTGGCTGCACAGCACCTATACGAGAAGAACGTAAAGGTGATGATAGCCAACGCCGACGACGACACTCGGCAGCAAATCAGGCAGATAGACAGTCTGGTGAGCGAAGGCATCGACCTGCTGGTGGTATCGCCTAACGAGGCCGCCCCCATAGCCGAGGCCATAGCCCGTGTGAGGGCCAAGGGCATTCCCGTCGTCTGCTTCGACCGTAAGGTGGACGGCGACGACTATACCGCCTTCATCGGAGGCAGCAACACGGAGGCAGGACATGCCATAGGCGTGAACGCCGTCGACATAGCCCAGGGCATCAAGACCGCAGGCCGCAAGCCCCGCATCCTGGAAATAACGGCACTGATGAGCAGTTCGCCGGCCCAGGAGCGCCATAAGGGCTTTGCCCAGGCACTGAAGGGCCACGACGAGCTGGAGTACGTATGCGAGGAGGGCGACTGGAGTTCAGAGACCACCTATCGCATCGTGACGGAGCACATCCGTTCAGGCCACGTGCCCGACATCGTGTTCTGCCATAACGACGGCATGGCCACAGGAGCCTACAAGGCCGTAGTGGAAACGAAGACAGAGGGACAGGTCAGCATCCTGGGCATCGACGGCATGCCTGGCGAAGGTCTGGACTACGTACAGTTCGGCCACCAGGTGGCCAGCTACGTGTATCCCACAGGAGGAGCCGAGATAGTCAGGCTGGCAGTAGACATTCTGACCGGAAAGCCCTATAAACGAATCAACACGCTGGAGGGCATACTGGTGGTAAAAGAAAATGTTTGGTCTATTGCCACCACTACGAAGGAACTGATGAAGCAAAACGACCGTCTGGTGACCATTCAGGACAAGCTGGAGGACTATCTGGGTCTGTACAACAGCCAGCGTAAGGCGCTATGGGCCAGTTTGGCGCTCATCGTACTGCTGACGACGGCCGTCATCGCCATCTGGCATGCCTACGTGGTGAAGCGCCGTGCCATACGCCAGCGCCAGGCACTGAACGAGGAGCAGACCCTGTTCTATGCCGATGCCAGTCGCAGAAAGGTGGCCGAAATACTGAGTCCGTCGCAGGAAGAACTGCCCCAGCCCAAGTCACAGGACGTGCTCTTTGCCGAACAGCTGAACGAGGCCATTCGGCAGAAGATGTCGAACCCCAACCTGAAGATGGACGACCTGGGCGAGTCGATGGGGCTGAGCCGTGTGCAGCTGTACCGCAGGGTAAAGTCCATCACGGGAGTGACGCCCGTGGAGCTGTTGCGACGCATGCGTCTACAGGAGGGCTACGTGCTGCTGTGCAACACCACAAAGACCGTTCAGGAAATAGCCTACGAGGTGGGTTTTGGCACTCCAGGCTACTTTTCAAAGTGTTTCAAGCAGCAGTACGGCAAATACCCCATGGACCTCAGGAGTGAACAAAAGTGACTAAATGGTCAACGATTGTTCCGTGCAACATATTTCTTAGGGGCTGAACGATATTTGATAGTCGTTTGGCCCTTTTTACTGTACTTTTGCGGCAGATTTTAACACAAACAAGAGTACTAACAAAAAAACCTAAGAAGCAAATGAAACAAACGAAACGATTCATTCTGAGTTTCTTCGCCCTGTTGGCGTGTACTATAACGTACGCGCAACAGACAATCACGGGTAGCGTTGTCGACAAGACGGGTGAGACCGTCATCGGAGCCACCGTGATGGAGAAAGGAACATCGAACGGTACCATTACCGACTTCGATGGCAACTTCACCCTGAAGGTGGAGGCTGGCCGTACGCTGGTCATCAGCTACATTGGCTTTCTGACCCAGGAAGTGCCTGCACAGGACGGCATGAAGGTCACGTTGCAGGACGATGCCCTCTCGCTGGAGGAAGTCGTCGTCACGGGTTACACCACCCAGCGCAAGGCCGACCTGACGGGAGCCGTATCGGTGGTAAGCCCCAGCGACCTGGCCAAGCAGAACGAGAACAACCCCATCAAGGCTATGCAGGGTCGTGTGCCGGGCATGAACATCTCGGCCGACGGTGCCCCCTCTGGTCAGGCCACGGTGCGCATCCGTGGTATCGGCACACTGAACAACAACGACCCGCTGTACATCATTGACGGCGTGCCCACCAAGGCCGGCATGCACGAGCTGAACGGCAACGACATTGAGAGCATACAGGTACTGAAGGATGCTGCCTCGGCCTCTATCTACGGTAGCCGTGCTGCCAACGGTGTCATCATCATCACCACCAAGAAGGGCAAGAGCGGCACGGTGAAGGTAGACTTCGATGCCTCTGTCTCCGTACAGACCTATGCCCACAAGATGGAGGTGCTGAACGCCAAGGAGTTCGGACAGGTGATGTGGCAAGGCTACGTCAACGACGGTCTGAACCCCAACATGAACGGACTGGGCTATCACTACGACTGGGCCTACGACGCCCAGGGCGTGCCCACACTGAACGGCATCACCATGAGCAAGTATCTGGACGCCGCCGGAACTACGCCCGCTGCCGACACCGACTGGTTCAAGGAGACCACACGCACAGGTCTGGTGCAGCAGTACAACGTATCGCTGAGCAACGGCTCGGAGAAGGGGTCTTCCTTCTTCTCGCTGGGTTACTATAAGAACAAGGGTATCATCAAACAGTCAGACTTCGAGCGTTTCTCTGCACGTATGAATACCGAGTACAAGCTGCTGAAGATGGGCGACCTGGACGTGGTGACCATCGGCGAGCACTTCACACTGAACCGCACCTCTGAGGTTCAGGCTCCCGGAGGATTCCTGGAGAATGTGCTGCAGTTCAATCCCTCGCTGCCCATCCGCACCGTGGACGGCGACTATGCAGGTCCCGTGGGGGGCTATCCCGACCGTGAGAACCCTGTGGCCCGTCTGGACCGTAACAGCGACAACCGCTACACCTACTGGCGCCTGTTCGGCGATGCCTACGTAGACATCAATCCGCTGAAGGACTTCCATATCCGTTCGACCTTTGGTATCGACTATGCGCAGAAGAAGCAGCGTATCTTTACCTACCCCATCACCGAGGGTACGGTAGCCAACAAGACCAATGGCGTAGAGCCCAAGCAGGAGCACTGGACCAAGTGGATGTGGAACGCCATAGCCACCTACAACCTGGAGCGTGGCAAGCACCGTGCCGACGTCATGGCAGGTATAGAGCTGAACCGCGAGGACGACGACTGGTTCAGCGCCAAGAAGTACGACTATGCCGTGCTGAACACCGACTATATGTGGCCCAACTCGGGTGTCGGCGAGGCCGAGGCTTTCGGTGCCGGCGAAGGATACACTCTGGTGTCGTTCTTTGGTAAGGCCAACTACACCTACGACGACAAGTACATGGCCTCGTTCACCCTGCGCTACGACGGTTCGAGCCGCTTCGGCAAGAACAACCGCTATGGTACGTTCCCCTCTATCTCGGCAGGCTGGCGCATCAATCAGGAGAACTTCATGAAGGACATCGCCTGGATTGACAACATCAAGCTGCGTGCCTCGTGGGGACAGACCGGTAACCAGGAGATTTCGAACATAGCACGTTACACGCTGTTCGAGAGCAACTATGGCGAGGCAGGATTCGGCGGACAGAGCTATGGCACGAGCTACGACATTCAGGGCACCAACGGCGGCCAGCAGCTGGCCAGCGGCTTCAAGCGCAACCAGCTGGGCAACGACGACCTGAAGTGGGAGACCACGACACAGACCAACCTCGGTCTCGACTTCGGATTCTTCCGCAACGCCCTGTACGGTTCGTTCGAGTGGTACTATAAGAAGACGAAGGACATCCTGGTCTACATGCCCGGCATCGGCGTGATGGGCGAGGGTTCGAGCCAGTGGATCAATGCCGGCGAAATGCTGAACAAAGGTATTGAGCTGAACCTGGGCTACCGTGGCGAGATAGGAAAGTTCTCGTACGACATAGCAGGCAACATCGGTACCTATCGCAACGAGGTGGTAAAGATTCCTGAGACTATTGCTGCCAACGGTACATTCGGCGGCAACGGCGTGGAGAGCGTGGTCGGTCACCCCATGGGGGCACAGGTAGGCTATGTCTACGACGGCATCTTCAAGAGCCAGCAGGAGATTGACAACCACGCCACGCAGAACGGTGCCGGCCTGGGACGCATCCGCTGGAAGGACCTGAACAGCGACGGTGTCATCAACGAAAAGGACCAGACCTGGATATACTCTCCTGTACCCGACTTCACTTGGGGTCTGAACATCTACCTGCAGTATAAGGACTTCGACCTGACCATGTTCTGGCAGGGCGTACAGGGCGTCGACGTCATCAGCGACCTGAAGAAGGAGACCGACCTGTGGAGCGGTCTGAACATCTCGAACCTGAACAAGGGACGTCGTCTGCTCGATGCCTGGACTCCCAACAACATGGGCAGCAACATACCCGCCGTCAGCACGATGGACAACAACAACGAGAAGCGCGTGTCGAGTTACTTCGTAGAAAACGGCTCCTTTGCCAAGCTGCGCACCATACAGCTGGGCTACAACCTGCCCAAGCGCATTATTGAGAAGATTCACCTCACCCGCCTGCGTATGTATCTGTCGGCACAGAACCTGCTGACCATCAAGAGCAAGAACTTTACGGGTGTTGACCCTGAGAATGCCAACTTCGGCTATCCTATCCCTCTTAATGTAACCTTTGGTCTTAATGTCTCATTCTAAAATACAGCAACGATATGAAACTCTATAATATTATCTATGCCTGTCTCGCATGCTGCGCCACCAGCGCAACACTTACCTCCTGCGACAGCTTTCTCGACGAGCACGTGCCACAGGCTACACTGAGCGACGAGCAGGTGAAGACAGCCGAAAACGCAGAAGCTATGGTAGTATCGGCATACGCTATCTTCACCACAGCAGAGGACATCAACTCCTCCTTCTCTATGTGGAACTTCGACGTACGCTCCGACGATGCCTATAAGGGCGGCTCGGGAACGAGCGACGGCGACGTGTTCCATCAGCTGGAGGTGCAACAGGGTGTGCTGACCACCAACTGGAACATCAACGATATGTGGGTACGCCTGTATAACAGCCTCTCGCGCGTCAACTCAGCCATTGCCCTGCTGAACTCCAGCGAATTTGAGATGAAGGCCCAGCGCCTGGCCGAGATGAAGTTCCTGCGTGCCTATGGCCACTTCCTGCTGAAGCGCCTCTACAAGAACATTCCCTTCGTCGTCAACGAGAACATGACCTACGACGAGTATAACACGCTGTCGAACACGGAATATAGCAATGACGAGGGCTGGCAGCTCATCATCGACGACCTGATGGAGGCCTACAACACGCTGCCTGTGACCCAGACTGACAAGGGCCGTCCCACCAAGGCCTCTGCGGCAGCCTTCCTGACTAAGGTGTATCTTTATAAAGCCTATCGGCAGGACGACCCCAAGAGCAATCAGGTGACCAGCATCAACCAGCAGGACTTGGAGAAGGTTATCGAGTTCAGCAACCCCTCACTCTATAGCAACTACGGTCTGGAGGCCGACATTCACAACAACTTCCGTCCTGAGGAGCAGTACGAGAACGGCAAGGAGAGCCTGTGGGCCATACAATACTCACGCAACGACGGCTCTACCTATGGTAACCTGAACTGGAGCTACGGACTGATTCCGCCCAACATCCCCGGCGCGACGGACGGAGGTACCGACTTCTACAAGCCCTCACAGAACCTGGTGAATGCCTATCGTACAGGTGCTGACGGACTGCCCCTCATCGACACCTTCAACAGCAAGGACTATGACAAAGCCAACGACAATGCCGACCCCCGCCTGTTCCTGACAGTAGGTATGCCTGGACTGCCTTACATGTTCAACCGCAACTTCATGATGGAGGAGACCAGCATCTGGAGCCGCAGCAATGGACTTTATGGCTACTATGTCACCCTGAAGCAGAATGTTGACCCTGCCCTCATCGACACTTACCTTATCAAGGGCTCTTACTGGGCCAGCTCTATGAACCGCATCGTCTTCCGTTATGCCGACGTGCTGCTGGAGCGTGCCGAAGCATACGCCCAGCTGGGGCAGACACAGCAGGCCATTGACCTGGTAAACCAGATTCGTACCCGTGCCGCTGGCAGCACCCAGATGATAGCCGGCTATCCTGGCGCTTATGGTGTCAAGTTCTACATCACCAACTATAAGGGAAACTACACGAAGGACGAGACTATCAAGATTGTCAAGATGGAACGTCGTCTGGAGCTGGGCATGGAGAGCGAGCGTTTCTTCGACCTGGTCCGCTGGGGCGAGGCTGCCACGGTGCTGAACAAGTACTATGCCGAGGAAATACCACATTGCGCCATCTACGGCGAGGCTCACTTCACGGCCGATAAGGACGAGTATCTGCCGATTCCTTTCAGTCAGATTTCTGCTTCGAACGGCCATTACACCCAGAACATCGGTAACTGGTAATGCGAAGAATAAGAATATAAGAGTTAAGAATTTAAGATTATGATTACCAAGATATATCAATTCCTATTCGCCTGTCTGGTATGCTGTACTTTTCCTGCTGCCTTGACAAGCTGTTCTGACGACCACGCCAGCGACCTGAGACTCTCGGGCGACTGCATGGTGGAGGCTATCAAGCTCGATAACTTCGAGGGAACCATTAACCTGGCTTCACGAAGCATAGTAGTGCGCCTGCCAGAGGTTTACGACACCCAGGCCATGAAAGTGACTGACCTTACCCTTTCTAATGGCGCTACTTGTAACATCAGTCAAGGTGCTACGCTGAACATGGGTGCTGCCCAAACTCTGCACGTAAAGAATGGCGATGCCTACTTGGATTGGACACTCTCCGTGCTCCACGACGAGGCTCGCATCACACAGTTCTATATTAACGACATCTATCAGGGAGCCATCGATCAGGAGGCTAAGACCATCACCGTCTATGTACCCGGATCTGTAGGCCTGACGGGGCTTGTACCCACCATTACCTATAGCCAGAATGCTACTGTAACCCCAGGCTCTGGCGTGGCAATGGACTTTACGGAGCCTGTTAAGTACACCGTCACCAACAACTCGGCCGAGACCACTTATACCGTTACGGTCATTGCCATCGGCAAGCCCGCTGCACTCTTCGTCGGTTCTGCCGCTACCCTGAACGAACTCGATCCTGAAGCCAAGGCAGCCTGCCAGTGGATGCTGGGCAACGTGCCTAACTCGCTCTATGCCTCGTTCAGCGACCTGCGTGCCGGCACACTTGACCTCTCTGAGTGTAAGATTATCTGGTGGCACTGGCATGTTGATGGTGGCGTAGACGGTCACGACGTCTTTGCCGCCAAGGCTACCGATGCTTTGGATACGAAGAATGAGATTCGGCAGTTCTACGAGAACGGCGGTGCCCTGCTTATGACACGCTATGCCTCGAACCTGCCTTCATTCATCGGCGTGACCGGTGACGACGAGTGGACTACTCCAAACAACTGCTGGGGACAGAACGAGGATGGCGCCGAGTTGTGTGGCGGTCCTTGGAGCTTCCGCATCTTCGATGGTAAGAACGACCATCCGCTGTGGCAGAACCTCGTTCAGGGCGACAACCCACAGGAGGTTTACTGCACTGATGCCGGCTACCATATCACCAACTCGACAGCCCAGTATCATATCGGTACCGACTGGGGCGGCTACGATGACCATGCCGCCTGGGAGGCCCGTACGGGTGGTAAGATTCTCGGTGTCGGAGGCGACGGCGCCGTAGTAGCATGGGAGTATCCTGCACACGACGGTAAGGGTGGTGTCATCTGTATTGGCTCAGGCTGCTACGACTGGTACTCTTACACCTATGAACCGGGGTATGTGGAGAACTACCACAAGAACATTGCGATTATCACTCAGAATGCGTTTAACTACCTAATGAAATAAGCTATTATGAAAATAAAAGTCAATAAATTACTCTGCACGGGTCTCGTGTGCTGCGGCATTGCCGCAGCCACGGGCTGCAGCGAAGACAGCTACGGTCCTGATCCTGACAAGAACTGGAGTGCATCAACAGAATATTTCGCTTCTGCCGACGATGCCGGTTTCCAGACCTACTACAATCCTGCTGTTGGACGCTGTGGCGACCCCATGCCATTCTATGACCAGAAGGCAGGTGACTTCAAGGTGCTCTACCTGCAGGAGTACGACAATAACGGTCCGACGTATCATCCTATCTGGGGCGTATCAACCAGTGACGCTGCCAACTATCAGTCGCTGGGCGAAATAGTGCCTACCGGTGCCTCTATCTACGACGCTGATGCAGCCATTGGTACTGGCTGTGCTTACTACAACGATAAAGACGGGCTTTACTACATCTATTACACCGGGCATACCTCGAAAGAAGTCATCCTGCGTGCCACATCGCCTGACTTCAAGACATGGACCAAGGACGCAGCATGGGAACTGCGCGGTTCTGACTATGGATATGCCGACAGCGACTTCCGTGACCCGCAGATATTTGTAGCCGATGACGGATTGTACCACATGGTTATTTCGTCGAAGCTGCGCTTTGCCGACTTCAAATCTTCAGACCTGAAGAACTGGGAACACGTAGGTGGTTTCAACATGGTGTGGGACCGTATGTGCGAATGTCCCGACATCTTCAAGATGGGCAACTACTGGTATTTCATCTATAGCGAAGGTTTTCGTACCGCATGGAGCCGTAAGGTTAAGTACATGATGGCTGACTCGTTTGAAGGACTGAAGCGTTGTTTCGACGACCCAGGTGCCAACTGGCCAAAAGACGGTCATGAGGGTGTACTCGACACACGTGCCTTCTATGCTGGCAAGACGGCCTCGAATGGTACTGACCGCTACATCTGGGGCTGGTGTCCGTATCGTACAGGTGCCACCATTCACGACAAGAACATCAACGTAGGTGCCGAAGGCGAGCCAAACTGGTCGGGCGCTCTTGTTTGCCATAAAATTGTCCAGCATAGCGATGGTACACTGACGCTGGGTGCTGTACCTGCCATCAGTGCTAAGTACAATAAGGAGCAGGCTGCCAGCGTGATGACATCCAAAGGCTACAACAACGGGACGCTAAGCGGCGACGATGCATACGTGCTGTACAACCGTCTGGGTACCTGCAACCACATCTCGATGAAGGTAAAGACTTCTAACAACTGGGACAAGTTCGGCATCTCACTGGTTCGCGGCAGCGACTCGGAGAAGTATTACACTATGGTTATCAACCCTGAAGACGAGAACCATCGCAAGGTGAACTTCGAACAGGAGGGTGCCCAGGGCAAGGGTTTCATCGAAGGTATTGACGGTTATTGGTTCGAGCGACCTGCAGACAATACGTATAATATTGACATCTTTACTGACAACTCTGTCGTGGTGATGTACATCAACGATGTCTGCGCCTATACGCAGCGCATCTATGGCATACAGAAAAACTGCTGGAGCATCAACAACTACGGTGGCAGTATCACCGTCACCGACGTCAAAGTCAGTCAGCAATAACACACACGTTATATAGTTAGTAGCTTTTTTCTGACGCCCCTGTCCTCGACGATGAAGACAGGGGCGTTTCATATTACTCGATGGTTTTGTAGAGCGTGGTGGCGTTGAACCGGTGCTCCATGACGTCGAGGATTTCCTCTTCAGTCGAGAGGTTGAAGTCGCCAGGAATGGTGTTCTTGAGCGAGGCAGCAGCCAGCGAGTATTCCAGTTGCCGCTGCCGGTCGTCGGGGAAGAGGCTGATGGCGTGCAGGAAGCCGCCCATGAAGGCATCGCCCACGCCTACGGGATCTACGACGTCGGGGATGTCGACGACAGGTGCCTCCAGCAGGGTGCCGTCGGTAAAGAGCAGGGCTGTCAGCGTATGGTGCTGCGAGGACACGATGTTGCGCATGCCCATAAGCCACTGGCGGCAGCGCGGATACTGTGCGTGCAGCTGGTCGAACCAAGCACGATACTCGGCTGTCTGCATCTTGAAGTTCGAGTCGGTGGCGGTGAACGGGGGCTGGGGGTGCTCGGAAATCCACTCGAACTCTATGGCGTCGCCAAACATCATGTCGCACCGGGCGAGCATGCGCCGCAGTGTCGCACGGGGGTCGGCTCCGTAGCGCCACAGGTTCTTGCGGTAGTTGATGTCGAAGGAGATGGTGATGCCCATCTCTTCGGCTATATCGAGGGCTTCGAAGGTGGCGTCGGCAGCCTGCTGCGAGATGGCAGCGGTGATGCCTGAGACCTGAAAGATGTCGGCCCCCTGAAGTATCTGGCGCCAGGGTATCATACCGGGCTGCAGTTCGTAGTATGCCGAGCCCTGGCGGTCGTAGACCACTTTTGCTGCACGCATGCCGGCGGCGGGCTCAAAATAGTAGGTGCCGATGCGCTGTCCACCGTACACCACATGGCTGATGTCGACGCCCAACTGTGCCAGGTTCTGTGCTCCGGCATGTCCTACGGGTGTGTCGGGCAGTCGGGTGATATAGGTGACGTCTTCGCACTGTGCAGCCAGTGACACGGCCACATTGGCCTCGCTGCCGCCATACTTACTGGTAAACATGTCGCCCTGCGTCAGGCGCAGATGGCCGGGTTTGGAGAATCGGAGAAGCAACTCTCCGAAGGTTACAATCTTTTTCATCGCTTAGTATTCAGTGTTGTTTTTACTCATTTACTCTGCCAGTACGAAGTCGAGTTGGCGCTTCTCGAGATTGGCTCGTGCCACTTTGATACGTACAGGGTCGCCCAGCTGGTATCTGTGATGATGGCGCCGACCCACAAGGCAGTAGTTCTTCTCGTCGAAGTCGTAGTAGTCGTCGTCCAGGTCCCGCATGGGCACCATGCCTTCGCAGTGATTCTCGTCTATCTCGCAGTAGATGCCGTACGACTGTATGCCCGAAATGTGGGCATCGAACTCAGCGCCCACCTTGTCGCCCATGAACTCTACCATCTTATACTTGATGGAGTCGCGTTCTGCCTGCTGAGCTACCTGTTCCATGTCTGAGCAGTGCTCGCACAGCTCTTCGTACTTCTGCTGGTTGGCCGAGCGGGCTCCGTCCTGGTATTTGGTGAGCAGGCGGTGTACCATGGTGTCAGGATAGCGGCGAATAGGTGAGGTGAAGTGGGTGTAGTAATCGAAGGCCAGTCCGAAGTGGCCTATGTTATGGGTAGAGTACTTGGCCTTCATCATGGCACGCAGGGCGACAGTTTCGATGAGCTTCTGCTCCTTCTTGCCCTGACAGCCATCCATCAGTGCATTCATGCTCCGCGAGATGGCTCCCTTCGTGCCCGAGGTCTTCATCTTATAGCCGAACTTCAGCACAAATTCGCGCAGGGTCTCCAGCTTGGTGGGGTCGGGTTGATCGTGTATGCGGTATGGCAGGGTCTTGGCCTTGGTGCCTTTTTTCACCTTGCCGATGCTTTCGGCTACGGTACGGTTGGCCAGCAGCATAAACTCTTCGATGAGCTGGGTGGCATCGTTCGACTTCTTGAAGTAGGCGCGTGTGGGCTTGCCTTCGGCATCGATGTCGAAATGCAGCTCCTCGCGGTCGAACTTGACGGCGCCGCCCTTGAAACGACGCTCGCGCAACTGTTTGGCCAGACGATCCAGCGTGCGCAGCTCGTCGGCATAGTCGCCGTCATGGCCTGTCAGGATGTCCTGCACCTCCTCATAGGCATAGCGCCGGTTGCTCTTGATGACGGTGTGTGCTATATGGTAATTCTTGACGTTGGCGTCCTGGTCTAACAGGAATATTACGCTGTAGCACAGCTTCTCTTCGTCAGGGCGCAGCGAGCAGATGAAGTTGCACAAGCGCTCGGGCAGCATGGGTATGGTGCGGTCTACCAGATAGACGCTGGTGGCACGCTTCACGGCCTCTTTGTCGATGACGGAGCCTTCCTTCACGTAGTGGCTGACATCGGCAATATGGACACCTATTTCCCACTGAGAGCCCTTCGGCCTTATGGACAGCGCATCGTCGAAGTCTTTGGCGTCCTTGGGGTCGATGGTACAGGTGAACACATCGCGGAAGTCCTCACGACGGGCAATCTCTTGGGGCGTGATGCCAGGGTCTATCTTCTCGGCAGCATCCTCGACGTGCTTGGGATACTTGTAAGGCAGTCCGTACTGTGCCAATATGGCGTGCATCTCCACGTTATTGTCGCCCTCCTTGCCCAGTACGTCGATGACTTCGCCGACGATGTTCTTCGAGTCTTTCGACGGCCACTGGGTAATGCGTACCACGGCTTTCTGGCCATCCTTGCCGCCCTTCAGCTTCTTCTTGGGTATCAGGATGTCGTGGACGAAGATATTACCTTCTGTAACGAGGAAGGCGAAGTCTTTCTCTACTTTTAGCTTACCCACGGCCTGGTCTACCTTATGCGACAGTATCTCGACCACCATGGCCTCCTTGATATGCCGTTCGCGGCGGGCCATCATGGCCACACGCACACGGTCGCCGTTCATGGCAAACAGCGAGTTACGCTCCGAGACAAAGATGGGCTTGCCGCCGTCGTCGGGCTGGAACGAGTTCTTGCCGTTGGCCTTGCGGATGAAGGTGCCCTCCTGCACCTGACCCTTCAGGTTCAGACGGTATGAGTTTTCTGACGTCTTGGTCAGGTAGTCGTCCCAGGCCATCTCGTCCATCGTCTCCACGGCGAGCATCTTGGCGGGATGGGTCGACAGTTTCAGACTCTTGAAGATATCCTTAAACGAGAACGATTCATTCGGCTTCTGCTGGAACAGCGTACGAAGCATGTCAACCAGCATCTTCTTGCTTAGTCGTTTACCACTCTTGTGCTTACTCATAATCTTATGTTTTTTAGTTTCTTTGCGCAAAGGTACGAAATAAATCTCAATTATCAATTGCCAATTGTTAATTATTTCGTATCTTTGCAGGCATGGAACAACTGTTGCACTATTGCTGGAAGCATAAGATGTGGCCCATCACTGGACTGGAGACTACTGACGGCCGCCAGGTGGAGGTGATAGATCCGGGACTGCACAACCGCAATGCGGGTCCAGACTTCTTCAATGCCAAAGTGAAGATAGGTGGCACGCTGTGGGTGGGCAACGTTGAGATACACGACCGCTCGTCGCACTGGTACCTGCATGGACACGACCACGATGCCAACTACGACAATGTGGTGCTGCACGTTGTAGGCGATGCCGACCGCGAGGTACAGACCTCCAAGGGGCTTTTTGTGCCTCAGGTGGTCATGGCCGTTCCTCCGTCAGTGCAGGACAACTACGAGGAGCTGCTGAAGACCGACTCGTACCCACCCTGTTACCGCATCATACCCACACTGACACGACTGACCATACACTCGTGGATGGCTGCCTTGCAGACTGAGCGACTGGAACAGAAGACCGTAGCCATTGAGCAACGTGTAAAGCAGGCCAACGGCTCGTGGGAAGAGGCCTATTTCATGACGCTGGCCCGTAACTACGGCTTCGGCATCAACGGCGACGCCTTTGAGGAGTGGGCACGCCACATACCCCTTAATGCCGTGGGCAAACACCGCGACGACCTGTTCCAGATTGAGGCCATCTTCATGGGACAGGCAGGACTGCTGGAACTCGACGCCATACCTGAACGCTATCAGAAGGATGCACTAAACGAGGGCTACTTCGCACGGCTGCGCAACGAGTACCAGTATCTGGCACACAAGTTCTCGCTGCAGCCCATGGACTACAAACGGTGGCGCTTTCTGCGACTGCGGCCGCAGAACTTCCCACATATTCGCATCTCGCAGCTGGCCAATCTTTACTACCGGCAAAAGGCCGGACTGTCGCAGCTCATTGAGTGTCGCGACATGCTAAGCATCAGCCAGCGGTTCCAAACGCAGGTGACGCCCTACTGGGAGACACACTATACCTTTGGTTCCGAAAGTATTAGAAATGCCAAGCACCTGTCGCCATTCAGCATCAACCTGCTCATCATCAACACCTGCGTGCCCATGCTCTTTGCCTACGGACGCCATACCTCGCGCGAAGAACTGTGCGACCGTGCCTTCGACTTCCTGGAACAGCTGAAGGCGGAGAAGAATCACATCATACGCATGTGGCAGGAGTGCGGTTTGGAAGTAAAGACGGCAGGCGACTCGCAGGCCCTCATCCAGCTAAAGAAGGAATACTGCGACAAGAAGGACTGTCTGCGGTGCCGCATAGGATATGAGTACCTGAAACGCCAGCAACCCCCTCTCCCCAATCACCCACTAACACCCGCATTACCCACTAACACCCACTAAAAGAATCCCAATGAGAAAATACGTTTTTGAAGCCCGCATGGAGGTGCGCGACTATGAGTGCGACATCGAGGGCATAGTGAACAACGCCAACTATCTGCACTACACCGAGCATACACGCCACTTGTTTTTAAAGAAGTGTGGATTAAGCTTTGCTGAGATGCACGCACGCGGCACCGACGCCGTCGTGGCACGTATGGAGCTGCAATACAAGGCACCTCTACGCTGCGACGACGAGTTCATATCGCGTCTGTGGCTGGAGAAGGATGGTTTTAAGTATATCTTCCATCAGGACATCTATCGCGCCTGCGACGAAGCCATCTGCTTCAAGGGCAAGATTATGCTTGTATGCCTTATCAACGGCCGGCTGGGCGAGAGCGAGGAATACAACAAGGCTTTTGCACCCTATCTATGAACGACGAGATATACTATAGTATAGCCTTGACGCGCATGACGGGCTTCAATGCCAGTATTGCGCTACGACTCTATCAGGCCATGGGAAGCAGTCAGGCCGTCTACGAGCATCGTAAGGACATTGGCGACGCCCTTGCCGATGCCACGCCACGTCTGCGCGAGGCCATGAAGAACTGGGACGAAGCCCTACGGCGCGCTGCTGCCGAGATGGAGTTCATCACCAAGTCGGGAATCAAGGCTCTTGCCCTCAATGACAACGACTATCCACAGCGACTGCGGCAATGCCCGGATGCACCCATCGTGCTGTTCTACAAGGGTACGGCCGACCTCAATCCGCGCTATGTCCTCAACATCGTGGGTACGCGCCATTGCACGACATACGGACAAGACCTGGTACGACGATTCCTCGGCGACCTGCGCCAGCAGTGCCCACAGGTGCTTGTGGTAAGCGGACTGGCGTATGGCATTGACATCTGTGCCCACCGTAACGCCCTCCAACAGGGCTACGACACGGTAGCTGTACTGGCCCACGGACTGGACCAGATATACCCACCCCGACATCGTGACACGGCCGTGGAGATGGTAAAGCATGGAGGACTGTTGACGGAGTACGTCTCACAGACCGAGGCGCTGCCCAATAACTTCCGCCAACGCAACAGGATAGTAGCCGGCATTTCGGACGCCACTGTTCTCATAGAGAGTGCCATCAAGGGCGGAGGACTCATCACTTGTCGCATAGCCCAAGAGTACGGTCGCGACGTCTTTGCCTTCCCTGGAGCTGTAGGCATGCCTTACTCAGAAGGGTGCAACCACATGATACGTAACAACACGGCTGCACTCGTCACGTCGGCACAAGACTTTATCGAGGCTATGGGGTGGCAGACCATGCAGCAACAACCCGAGGCAATAGAACGACAGCTGTTTCCTGACCTCAGTCCAGAAGAGGAACTCGTCGTCAGCCTGCTACAGCAAACCAACGACCTTCAGCTCAACATCATAAGCGTTAAGACCAACATGCCCATAGGTCAGCTGACAGCCCTGCTCTTCCAGCTGGAAATGAAGGGCGTCATCAGACCCATGGCAGGAGGGACATACCATTTACTCGTATAATGAAGATAGGAACAATAGACTTTGGTGACAGACCCGTCTTTCTGGCACCGATGGAGGACGTGACAGACATTGGCTTCCGCATGCTCTGCAAGCGGTTTGGTGCTGCCATGGTATATACAGAATTTGTGAGTGCAGAGGCCCTGGTGCGCGATGTGAAGTCTACGCTTAGGAAACTCACCATCAGCGACGAAGAGCGACCCGTGGGCATCCAGATTTACGGACGCGACACTGACGCGATGGTAGAAGCAGCCAAGATAGTAGAACAGGCAGGACCCGACCTGATAGACCTGAACTTTGGCTGTCCGGTGAAGAAGGTGGCAGGCAAGGGTGCCGGAGCCGGTATGCTACAGAACATCCCAAAGATGCTGGAGATAACACAAAAGGTGGTTGAGGCGGTACGGCTGCCTGTTACGGCCAAGACCCGTCTGGGGTGGAACCATGAGCAACTCATCATCACCACCCTGGCCGAACAACTACAGGCGTGTGGCATCCAGGCCCTGACCATCCACGGACGCACGCGCAGCCAGATGTACACCGGCCAGGCCGACTGGACACTCATTGGCGAGGTCAGGCACAATCCCAACATTCACATACCCATCATTGGCAATGGCGACATCAAGAGCCTTGACGATGCTGACCGAGCCTTCGACACGTACGGTGTGGATGCCGTCATGATAGGGCGTGCCACCTTCGGGTGCCCATGGATTTTCAGCAGAAAGGAGCTGACGCTCGACGAGAAGATTGACGTGCTGGAGGAGCAGCTTCGCATCAACATAGAGCGTATAGCAGCAGCAAACGGCAGGAGTGTGCCGGAACGTGAAGACGAACTGCGCGGCATACTGCACACTCGTCGCCATCTGGCTGCCACACCAGTATTCAAAGGTATTCCCAACTTTCGCGAGACTCGCATCCAAATGCTGCGGGCAGAAAAAAAGGATGACCTGTTGGCCATCCTTGAACGTTGTCGCGAATTGTTGCGATAGTATCCTTACCGTACCAATACCTTCCGTATGGTACCGTTGCTCATACGGACTATGTTCAGACCGCGCTGTAATCTGCCAACACGTTTTCCGTCAGCAGTAAAGACAGCCTCGACGACAGGCGTTCCCTGACCGTCTATGGCCTCTATGCCATCCGTATTTGCTGCTACGGCAGAAGCCTCGCTCAAACCACCCATCTGATTGGCGGCACGCACGGTATACTGAACCGAACCCGCGTCACGACGTGGGGCTGACGTAGAGCTGCTCAGGTCGTACTGGTTGTCAGTAGTGAAGGCAACGACTTCGCCATCTGCACAGACGGCATACGACATGGTATAATCGCTTCCATCCCATGACAGGACAGTGCCTGCCAGCTTCACATTGGTGGGTACGGGAGCCTGCTCGGTAGCCATTGCAGGCTGCCAGTCGCCAAACATAGCACTCATATCGCTATAGGCAGCAGCCTCGTCAGCCGTCAGCACGGGGTTGTTGGCATGAGTATCAGCAAACGTTGTCTTACGACCGCTGAGGTCGATGGCTACGCCGCTGGCGTTCACGCTGTTATACTCTGCAAACCGCGCAGGCCAACCTCCGCTCATTTCATTCCATCCAATGGCTTGTGGCGTCACGTTCATCTTGGTATCAATGAAAACAGCTACGGGAGTGCCCTTTCCCCAGGGACGACCCAAAGTATAGGTACCGTCAACACCGCTACCGCTGGCACTGAACTCGCAGTCCTTGAACACCCAGCCAATGCTCTTCGGCGTTGAAGGCACGGCAGCATAACCACTGGCCACCTGTAACAGCTCCACACCCTTGAAGTAGGCATCGCCCTTACCACACAGGTAGTCTGTACGGCCGCGCACCTGTCCACCCTCGAAATAGTACATACCATTCTGGTTGTTCGATGTCCATGTGTCCTGATAGCCGTAAAGCAGGGTGTTCTTATAGATAGTCTTCGACGACTTGTCGTGAACGGCAAGGTTACGTCCCAGTGCATCGTTGATACCACTCTTGATGGTAAGGTCTTGGAAATAAGTGTCCGTAGCCGAGCTTTCCAGCTGGAACACAGCACTGTTGGCTATCTCCTCGTAGATGTGGGCCTTGCCGAACTGTCCGTCGAACAGCATGTCTGCATCGTTCGTAATGTCCTGTGTGATGATGGTGGCATCGCGGTCCTCACCGACAAACGAGATGTTGGCAGCCGTGATATAGGTGATGGGGTCGGGCATGTCACCCTCCCAGTATGTCTTACTGCCGTCGCTATTGGTATGCTTGTAATGCTTCAATGCACCGGTAGGCAGCTTGTATGTCCCTTTCTTGATGAAGATACGATAGCGCGTGTTCTTGTCGCTGCGGTTGTTGGCAGCTGTAATGGCAGCACTGAGCTCCTCGACAGTAGATACCACGACGTCGTAGTCTCCCTTCTCCACCGTCGGACGGTTCATCGTGGTGAAGACAAGGGTGACAGCCTCCGCCAGCTTGTTGCCCGAATTGTCCTGCACGTAATTAGCAGGCATCCGGAAGGTATACTGCGTGTTATAATTCAGACCATTGTAGCTGAAGCTTACCGAACGGCTGCTCCACTCGGGCGTGATAGCCACCGGCAACCCGCCGTCAGCCGTCAGCGTAGCTGCCTCAGCGTCCTCTACGGCCTGAATTCTCTCGTCGAACGAGATGGTGACCCTACCCGTAGCACTGACTCCCGTAGCCTGGCTGACAGGAATGGTTGCCGTCACCCGTGGAGCCGCCTCGTCAGCCACGACGACAGCCTCGCCCAGTACGTAGACATTGCCCACCTGACTCTCTGAGTTGGTGGCATATGCCAAGCCCTCTTCTGAAGTACCTGCGTCAAACTGGTATTTATCAGACAGCAGTTCTGTCCCCGTACCCATGATGCGTACGTATACCGTCTCCTTGCCGATGGCTGCAGCAGGCAGCGTAAACGTCAGTGCCTTCTGCGTATTGGCAGCAACCTCCCATGCCTCACCCAGGTCCTCGTATGTAGTGCCGTCAGTAGACAGCTGAGCCTTCCAGCTCTTGGTGGCAGCATTCTTAGCAGCCATATCGGCCTCGAAAGTGGCAGCAGTGAAACCAACGGTAGAGAACTGGTACTGCCAGGCAATCTCGGCTGTGTTATAGCCATTCTGGAAGACACCACTCAGCGTAGAGAGCACACCACTGTTGGCACGATTGCGCACCACGGGTGTAGCATTAGTACCCTTGACCAACGAGCCGTCGCTCTGCTTTACCACTGACACCTTGGCATTGCGGTTGGCATCCCACGTCACGTCGGCAGCAAACGGATAGCTGCCCTGTGTGGCATAGGCTGCCGTAGTGCTGGCGTCAAAGACGGCAATGAAGTCCTGTACCTCATAGTTGGCCGTGATGGTCATATCCCCATTGACTGTAATCTCGCGGGTAGCCGATGTGCTGTTGTCCTCCCAGTGGATAAACTTCAGTATCTTCGACTCGTTGGCCGTAGCCGTAATCTTCGTGCCGGCCTCATACTGACCTTCATGGTCGTTGGGCGAGAGAGTGACGCTTCCCAGGTCGCGGTCGGCATCGTTCATGACATGTGTCTTGACGGTATAGAGGGGTACCGCCTCGAAGACAGCCTTCATGGTCTTCTCTGCATCCATGGTGACAGTAGTCTCTGCGTCGGTAGACACCACGGCACCTGCGGCGTCCTGCCACTCCTTGAATTTATAGCCAAAATTCTTGCTGGCCTTCAGCGTCACCTGCGAGCCTGCCTTATAAGTATCCATATCTGGGTCGCGGCTGATGGAGCCAGCCTCGGTCGAGGGCAGCACCTGTGTGCTCAGCGCATACTTCGTCACCTGCTGGGCAGCGCCCACGAGGGTACCCTCGATGACTACGTTCGACAGACCCATGGTCTTGGTATTTCCCAGTCCGAGGAATGAGAAGTTCAGCTTCAGGGGATTGTCAGCCGTTGCCGTCACACCGCTGATAGCCTCGGTAAACGAGGCGACGGGCAGCGACTTGCCACTACGGTTCACATCAGCGTTAGTAACCAAGTCGGCATGCGTATCACCGGCATCCACCGAAGCACTGATCTTACCCCCGTCTGTTCCATAGCGGGCAGCCTGGAAGCTAAGCTTGGAGGGGACAAACGAGAAGCCATCCTCAGGGGTCAGCGTCAGTGTCAGCGTGTTGTCAGCACCAGCCATCGACGAGAGCGAAGCACCCGTGTTGTTGACGATGGCCGTCTGGGTGATGTTGCTCTCACCCGTCGCACCCTGATAGTTCTGCGTTCCGCTGACGGTCAGGGCCTCACCAGCCTTCCACGTCTTGGCGGCAAAGCCTGCCGACAGCTCATTAGGATCCATCACGACATCGTCGCCCTGCTGCAGTCCGCCTTTGTCCAGCTTATAGGTAATGGTCCCGGGAATGTTCACACCGGCGGCGTCCTTCGACTGGCCGCCCACCTCGACATCAGAGATGCACAGCCACTTGCCTGTAACATTGCCAGTGTACCAAGGATAGACGCGAATCTGCAGTTGGTCGCCCTCCTCAAGTTTGATGACGGGGGTAGCGTCCACTTCGTTCATCACGCCACTGGCCATTGAGGCCGGGGCATAAATCGTGGTACGCGTCACAAAGCCGTCGGTAGAATAATAGACGTGGCACTTCATACCATTGCCTCCGTGTCCGCCCACCTTCATGGCAATGTGGTTGATGTCGAGCTTCTTGCCGTCAGGAGCCGTCACAGTGAACTGCACATACTGGTTGGGCGAGTCATCCTCGGCCTTTACCCAGGCCCCACCCTCGCTGGTGCTGACCATGATACCCTTCTGGCTGTCGTTGCTATACTTCACCATGCCTTCCACCTTGACGGCAGCAGCGGTAGCATTGCCATCAACCACAGGGTCGTCATTACTGGTCAATGCCCACTTCACGGTGAAGGGGTCGCCACCACCCAGCTCAATGGCGTTCATGGTCACATTGGCTACGGCAGTCTTGTCGCCCAATGTGGCGGTTACAGTACCATTGACCACACCGACAGCAGTTGCCGAGACCTTGGCATAGATGGTCTTTATCAGTGTACCGCTCTCGTAAGACACAGAGAGGGAACTCTGCCAGTTCTGCTTGTCAACAGACAGCAGGATTCCTTCAGAAGCAGTAACAGCCACCTCTCCTGTTGAGGGTTCCAGACCCAGACCGCTCAGTGTCAGCTCCTTGGTGGCCGACTGACCTACATAGACATCGCCCATGTCAGAAGTGGCAGGATTGAACGAAAGGTCGGTAGGCACCACGATATCATCAGTCAGGATGTCGGCATCCTTCATCAGCTGTGCACACAGGCGGGCAGCCATCAAGGCACCCGTCAGATTGTAGTGGGTATTGTCGGTCTCGCTGCCCTTGTCAAACAGGGCACTGTAGCACTTATCATAGGTGCCGTAGCTCTCATAGAGGTTCTTCGTGGCCGTGGTCATGTCGATGAACTGTACACCCAGCTCGGTAGCCAACTGCTGCATCTGGTAGCTGTAGTCGTAGGTGTGGTCAGACTCAGAGATGATGAGTCCTGTCTTCAGCACACCATCGACGATGGCATCATACTTGTTGCCCAGGTCGTGACGACCAGGACGCGTAATCTTGTTGTCGCTGCCAAAATAGCAACGGCATACGGCAGAGACGAGGACGGGGATGGCCCCTTTCGCCTTGACGGCATTGACAATCTGCGTCAGACACTCCTTGTAGGTCGTCGACGGCGTAGTGCCGCGTCCGTCGCTCTTCACGGCGGCAGCATTGCTGGCATCGCCATTGGCGGTATAGTAGGCCTGCAGCTCCAAATTGTCAATACCATTGTACTTACCATCGTTGTGGGCAAACTGTATGAGCACATAGTCGCCGGCCTCTACCGAGTTCTTCGCGTTGTTCCACAGCTCGTTGTAGCCGCCACGCGAGTCGCGTCCACCCTTGGCATAGTTGACGCTGGTCCACCCATTGGTGAGGAAGTTGCCAAAATACATTCCCCAGCCACGCGTGTTGGTGGCCGACTCGTCGTAAGGTGCCATCGTCGAGTCGCCCAGCGTGTGCACCTTCTTTGCCTGCACGCCGGCAGTGCCCGTCAGTAGGACAGCCATCACCAGCAGCAGCAGTCTAAATAGTTTTTCTTTCATAAGAACCTTTGTTAATTATTGAGATTAGTAATTCGTTTTGTAACCGCAAAATTAGACAAAGACTCTCCTTGGATAGGGGCGTTTTTGCACCAAAGGGGTATGAAAAACGCGTCAAAGCGACGCTGACGGCAGCCTTTGACGCGTTGACGCTACGTTATGACGTATTTTTGTAATCAGTAGGAGACAGGCCCGTGCTCTTCTTGAAGCTACGACTAAAATACTTCGGATCAGTGAAACCACAGGCATAGGCCACCTCCGAGATATTCTTATCTGACTGGCGCAACAGCTGGCAGGCCCGTTTGATACGCGCCTCGTGCATCAGGTCCTGTGGCGTGACACCCATGGTCTGGCGCAGCTTGCGTTGCAGACCGCTGCGACTGGTGGCGGCGGCAGCAGCCATGTCGCCGACATTGGCATCGCTGTTCGATATGTTTTCCTCCACATACCGCATGATACGCTTCAGCATGGCATCCTCCTCCGTCCTCGCCTGTTGTGCCGACGATGGTTCCGGTTGTACCGACTCCTTGGCAACAGCAGGCTTGTTGAGCAATGCCAGGTAGAGTTCCAACGTCTCGTGCTGCTTACGCCTGATACGACGTATATACACTAAAGTGTAAATGACCAGGGTCATGACGGCAGCCGCAAGCAACAGCATGAGCAGACGGCCCAGCGCTGACTCCCAGAACGTAGGCTCAACAATGATGGTCAGGCTGCGTACCGGGTCCGTCCACTGGCCATCGGCATTGGTAGCACGAATCTGCAGCTGGTATTCGCCAGGTTCCAGGTCGAGCAAGGTTGCCGTATGGGCATGCCCCTGATAGTTCCACTCTTCGTAGGGCAGCAGCCGGAAGGCATAGCTGATGTGCTGCGAGGCACTATAGTCGAGGGCAGCAAAGTGAACCGTGACATTACGCTCGGCAGGCTTCAGCGTGATAGTGTCGGCATAGGCCATGGCCCATTGGTCAGCAGTGCCCTGGATGCTGATGCCCGTCCATACCAGGGGAGGCACGAATGCCTGCTGCTCCATCTGTGCCGCAGTGGTAATGAAGGCACCGTCGGTCAGTCCGAACAACCAGCGTCCGTCGCTGAGTCGCAGCGGATGGGCCTCGCTGAAGCGATAGTTGCCTGAGAGGTTACGGTCGTTGAGCACGCGCACCTGCCCGGACGAGTCGAACAGGGTAATAAGATGACTACCTACGGCAATGAGTCCGCCGTCGTCGTTCGGTGCCATCGACTGTACCACGTCATTAGACTGGCCGTGGTACTGGTCTCGCAGATGACGGAACGACAGCACGGAGTCCGTCAGCTGCTGGTTTTCTATCATGTTCACACCCCCGCTCTCGGTGCTGACAAAGAAGCGGTGCTGCCGGTCCTCCACCACATCCATCGTGGCACTGCAGCTCAGGCTCTGCTTCCTCTCGGGTTCGCGCTGGTGGAGCAGGAAGCTCATGTCGTCGACATCAGCCTCCATCTGCGATACCAGCAGGCCGTTGCCGGTGGCCACCAACAGGATGTTGTCGCGTGTCAGGAGCATGTATCGGGCACGCAGGCACGTCTTCTTCGGGTAGTTACGGGGGGCTTTGAAGACGGGCTGTGCCTCTTGTGGCCGTTCGGTCATGAAGACGCCACCGCCCAGCGAGGCCACCCACAGTCGCCCCCTGCTGTCGACAGCAAGATGATAGATGTCCTGATGAGGAATATCGTTGAAATGGTCTATTCTAAACCCTTGCCCACCGTCGGGCGTCAGCCGGTAAAGCCCTTTCTGCTTGGCTCCCAGCCATAGTGTGCCGTTCTGCGTCTGGCACATGCTGTAGACCGGGGCTCCAAAGCTGGTGTAGCCCGTATGCAGACGGCCGTCGCTGCCGAGATAGCCCAACAGCTGGTGGTCGGCCGTACGGTACACCCGCACCACCTCGTCGCCTTTCGTGGCCACCCAGTAGCGTCCCTCACGGTCGCCATACAGGCACCTTACCTCGGCTTGCGGACTTATGGCGAGTCGCTGGGTACGACGCACGTCGGTACAGAACTTATACACGCTGCCATAGTCCAGCACCCAGAGATTCCCCTGACTGTCGGCCATGGCAAAGGTCAGCTCGTTGAACGTCACGGCCAGCGGACATGCCACCTCCTGGCCACTACGAGAGTCCCGATACGTCAGCCGCCCGTCGCCATACAGCGTCCATTGCGTCTGGTAGCTGTCGGTCCATGTATAAGGCTTGCGCTGCAGCGAACGGCTCTGTCTGTGGCGCATCATCTCCTCCACCCGTCCCAGCTCCCCATTCGTCAAGTCGCGGAAGCGATAGCTCGTCAGGTCGAACATATAATACTCCTCGTCCACCTGACAGAGAATCTGTCGCGAGGGCAGCAGCACAATGTTGCGCAAACGGTCTGTCGTCATGTGGCAGCCGTCGCCCACCTGGGGCTTAAACGTACGGAACTCATAGCCATCGTAGCGGCACAGTCCGTTCCACGTGGCAAACCACATCATGCCCGTGTCGTCCTGCAGCAGCTGGGTAAGGTGTGACGAAGGAAGCCCGTCGTCCTCGTCGTATCGCGTCACGCTGCACAACGGCTGTGCCAACAAGAAAAGTCCCGTCAGCCACCAGAAAAACAGGGTCAGAACATGTCGCTTTTGCATCATTCGACTGCAAATATACACATTTTGGCTGAATAATCCACTCTTTCTGACGAAATTCCTCATCTTTCTAACTTATTCTTTCTACCTTATGCAGCCACAAAACAGCAATTAACTATTTAACAACTTAAAACAATGTATTTATGAAACAAACAATTACAAAGCTCCTGAGGATACGTTCTTATCACTTCCAAGGGAGACTATCTTAGTAAAGTCTCTGTTGAATTGGCATACATGCCTATGCCGTGGGCAGAAAGAACCACAGTAATAAAGTGGGATTGGGAGAATAATATCCCTACAGGAATTCAGAGCTTTACTGGAATAGAGGGCAACACGGGCTCTATTGATAGTAATGTTGCTGGCTATTCCTTAAGTGTTGATGCCACTTCAGGAAAGTTAGGCCCTAACGGAGGTAATCCTCAATGCAGCTCGAGTAAAACTGAAAGAGGTAAAATAAACACGCGGTTCTCCTTGTGTGGCAAATGTCTGCACAAGGAGAATATTTTTTGCCCATACACTACTAAGGGGCAATTCAAGTCGTTGTCTTATTGTTGTCCGTTTGTTGTTCGTTTGTTGTCCGATTATGAAACGAACAACAAACGAACAACAAACGGACAACAATCGGACAAGAATAGGACAAGAATAGGACAAGGAAGGGAGAAGGAAGGGTAGTGAAGAGGAATTAAAAAAGGACGCCCCCACCGTCAGTTGTGCCGGTGGGGACGTTCGTAGGGGTGAAAACCTGAGAATGGTGGTGTCCTACCACCAGTGCATGAGCTGGCGGAGATAGGCCGTGAGCTCGGCGGCCATCTTCTGGTGCTGCCAGATGCTGGGGTGCCACGAGGCTCCGTACTGCAGGTCGCCCGTCTGGGGGGTGAAGTCGAAGCGGTAGACCTCAGCGTCACCGGCCTTGTTGGCCTCGCTGACCACCTCGTTCAGCGTCTGACGAGCTATGTCAAGCTCCTTGCCGTTCAGCATCGAGCCACACAGATAGACTATCTTAGCCTTAGGGTTATGGCTGCGCACCTGAGTGAGGAACTTCTTGTAGGCGGCCTTCAGCAGCTTGACGTCGTAGTTGTTGGTAGACAGGTCGTTGGTGCCCAGGTTGATGCACACCAGCTGTGGCTGATAGCGCGTGAAGTCCCAGCGCTCGGAGCGGTCGTAGAGGTTGGTGTATTCATATTCAGTGGTCATCACATTGTCAGGCGTTCCTGTCTTGGGACCGTCATAGCTGCGATAGACACCAATGCCAGAGCGGGCCACCACATGAGCTACGGCATCAAGAGCGCGGCAAGTGAGCTGGGCATAGGTCAGATAGTGGTTCTCCGTCTCATACTCGAAGGGGTCGCTGGCCACGATGGCCTCATTGCCATAGCCGCAGGTGATAGAGTTGCCGATGAATTCGATGGTTCTTGCGGGCAAGGCTGGCGGCGGCATCAGCCTGGCTCCTTTGTCGAGGATGAAGCCCCGGAAGTCGGGCTTTAGCTCATAGCCCTCGATGATGTACATCAGTCGCAGCGTGTGACTGCCCTGAGACAGAGCGGCTGCCAGCGTTACCACAGAGTCGCGCTCGCCCGTCAGACTGACCTTGAAAGGCTCAGCTCCGTCGACCTGTGCCATGAAATAGCCGCTACGGGGCTTGGCCCACAGCTTAATAGATGTACCCGTAAAGCAACAGTTAATCTGTGTGCCAGGAAACGTGAAGCGAGGACGCTCTGGGTTGTCAAAACAGATGCGCCCCACATACTGGATGTTCTTATCGGTGGGTGTTACGACTGTTCCCTGCAAGGGAAGTGTGGTGCTGGCCCAGATGCCTGCCGACATAAGGGACGTGATTGTTAATAGTAGTATTTTGCGTTTCATGGCGCAAAGTTACGAAATAAATCTTAATTCTTATTCCTTTTTTTCTTATTTCTTTGTACCTTTGCAGTCCAAAGACATTATAAACAATGATGGACGAAGATTTTGACATCCGACAGGAGCAGGTGTCGTCGAGCGAGAAGGAGTTCGAGAACGCCCTGCGCCCGCTGTCGTTCAACGACTTCAGCGGCCAGCAGAAGGTGGTAGAAAACCTGGAGGTGTTTGTCGAAGCTGCCAAGTATCGTGGTGAGCCGCTTGACCACGTGCTGCTGCACGGCCCCCCAGGATTGGGAAAGACCACGCTGTCGAACATCATCGCCAACGAACTGGGCGTAGGCTTTAAGATTACCTCAGGCCCTGTGCTCGACAAACCAGGCGATCTGGCAGGCATCCTGACGTCGCTGGAGAAGAACGATGTCTTATTTATCGATGAGATACACCGCCTGTCGCCCGTGGTCGAGGAGTATCTCTACTCGGCCATGGAGGACTATCGTATCGACATCATGATAGACAAAGGTCCCTCGGCGCGCTCGATACAGATAGACCTGAATCCGTTTACGCTGGTGGGTGCCACCACCCGTAGCGGACTGCTGACGGCGCCCCTGCGTGCCCGTTTTGGCATTAACATGCACCTGCAATACTACGAGCCCCATACGCTGCAGCGCATCATTGAGCGCTCGGCCAGCATTCTGCGTGTACCTATCACTTCTGATGCATCAGGCGAGATAGCCCGTCGCTCGCGCGGTACGCCACGTATAGCCAATGCACTATTGCGCCGTGTGCGCGACTTTGCGCAGGTGAAGGGTACGGGAAAGATAGATACCAGCATTACGAAGGTGGCGCTGACGGCACTGAACATCGACCAGTACGGACTGGACGAGATAGACAACCGCATACTGCTGACCATCATCGACAAGTTCCGGGGCGGACCAGTAGGCATTACCACCATCGCCACAGCCATCGGTGAGGACAGCGGTACGCTGGAGGAGGTCTACGAGCCTTTCCTCATCATGGAGGGCTTCATTAAGCGTACGCCCCGTGGACGCATGGTCACCGAACTGGCCTACAAGCACTTCGGACGTAACCCCTATTCGGGCAACATCATGGAGCCGACACTGTTTGAGTGAGTTGAGAAAGTTGAGAGTTATATGAGAACTGGAATATTCGTTGGAAGCTTTAATCCCTTTACTGTGGGGCACGATTCTATCGTGACCCGTGCCCTGCCATTGTTTGACCGCTTGGTCATCGGCGTGGTGGGCGACCAAGTGCATAAGCCCGACATGCCGTCGGCCGAGGAGCGCATCAAGACCATTGCCGACCTATACAGTGAAGAGCCTCGCATTGAGGTGAAGCCGTACTACGGTCTTGCTGTTGACTTCGCCAAGGCAGAAAACGCCCATTTCATCGTGAAAGGGGTGCGCTCAGTGAAGGACTTTGAATACGAGCGCGAGCAGGCTGACGTGAATCGACAGATAGCAGGTATCGAGACCATCCTGCTCTTCGCAGAGCCACAGCTGAGCAGCATCAGCAGCAGTATGGTGCGCGAGCTGCAGCACTTCGGCGTTGACGTTTCTCCATTTTTACCCCATAAGCTATGATTACCTATAATACTGAAAACGTCCGGTTTCCCAATATCAAGCGTCGCGAGACCACCGCATGGATACGTCGCGTAGCCGCCACCTACGGCAAGAAGGTGGGCGAGGTGGGCTACTTGTTCTGCGACGACGAGCACATCCTCAGCGTCAACCGCGAATACTTGGGCCACGACTACTATACGGACATCATCACCTTCGACTACGATGAGGGCGATACGCTGAACGGCGACTTGGTGATATCGTTAGATACCGTTCGTTCTAATGCAGAACTCTTCCATAAGGACTACGACGAAGAATTGCACCGCGTCATTATTCACGGCATCCTGCACCTCTGCGGACTGAACGACAAAGGCCCTGGCGAGCGCGAGCAGATGGAGGCCGCCGAGAACAAGGCCCTGGCCCTAAGATAATGGAGCTCGATATTTCGACACTTCAAGACATCGATGCCTCGGAACATCGACACTTCAAGACATCGTAACTACCCTATGACTGCCTTCAGTTCCTCCAGGCTGTTTACTACTGCTATCTGGTCGCGCCAGCGGCCACGGATGACTCCTCTTCCGCTAAGGTCGTCGAGCATGGCGATGAGCGAGTCCCAGAAGCCCTTCATGTTATATAGCACGATGCGCTTCTGGTGATAGCCCAGCCCGCCTGACGAGGCCACGGTGAAGACCTCGTCCAAGGTTCCTATACCCCCTGGCAGGGCCACGAATACGTCACCATGGACCATCAGCAGATCCTTACGGTCGCTAAGGTTCTCTGTGGGGATGTGCACATCAAGGTAAGGACTCAGCTTGCCACGCTCCTCTATGATGCGAGGGGCGACACCTATCAACATGCCACCAGCCTGCTTTGCTGCTTTACTGACGGCATGCATTAAACCAGAGTCGTTGGCACCGAACACGATGGTATGACCTTCGCTGGCTGCCCATCGACCAAGCTCTTCGGCCAGCATGAAGAACTCAGGGTCTATCTGCTCATTGGCAGAACAAAACACACATATTTTCATATTGCCTGCAAAATTACAACTTTTTTTCGTACCTTTGCACTCGAATAACATAATTTTTTGATTTGAAGACATTTGAAGAACTTGGCGTCTGCGAAGAGATTCGCCACGCCATCGAGGAGATGGGGTTCGTACAGCCCATGCCCGTACAGGAGGAAGTAATACCTTATCTATTAGGTAATCGTAACGACGTCATTGCCCTTGCCCAGACGGGCACGGGTAAGACAGCAGCATTTGGCATACCTGTGCTGCAACGCATCGCTGACAAGCCACGTCCTATCATGGGCGAGATAGGACGCGGACTGCCACAGGCACTGGTTCTGGCACCTACACGCGAACTGTGTCTGCAGATAGCTGACGACATGCGTGACTTTGCCAAATACCTGGAAGGCATCCATATTGAGGCCGTCTATGGCGGTGCCTCGATAGAGCAGCAGATTCGTGCCCTGCGCAAGGGGGTACAGATTATCGTCGCTACCCCCGGCCGACTGATAGACCTGATGAAGCGTGGTGTGGCACAGTTGGACGATGTATATAACGTAGTGCTCGACGAGGCTGACGAGATGCTGAACATGGGTTTTCAGGAAAGCATCAACGCGATACTGGAACAGATTCCTGAGGACAGGAACACGCTGCTCTTCTCGGCTACCATGAGTCGCGATATAGAGCGCATTGCCAAGGGTTACCTGCACGACTACAAAGAAATAGTGGTGGGCAGCCGCAATGAAGGCGCTGAGCACGTCAACCATATTTACTACATGGTGAATGCGAAGGACAAGTATCTGGCCCTGAAACGACTCGTTGATTACTACCCGCGCATTTTTGCCATCATCTTCTGCCGCACAAAGGTAGAGACACAGGAGGTGGCCGACAAGCTGATTAAAGACGGATATAACGCCGAGTCGCTGCACGGCGACCTGAGCCAGCAGCAGCGCGACCTGACCATGCAGAAGTTCCGCCAGCATACCGTTCAGCTGTTGGTAGCTACCGATGTGGCAGCCCGCGGTCTGGACGTTGACGACCTGACTCACGTCATCAACTACGGACTGCCCGACGACATAGAGAACTATACCCACCGTTCCGGTCGTACAGGACGAGCCGGCAAGAAAGGCACCAGCCTCAGCATTGTACACAGCCGTGAGAAATTCAAGATACGCAACATTGAGAAGGAGATTGGCAAGCAGTTCGAACAAGGTACCATCCCGTCAGCAGAGGAGATATGCAAGAAGCAGCTATACAAGGTAATGGACCAAATAGTGAAGGCCGATGTTGACGAGGAGCAGATTGCCCCCTTCATGCAGGACATCAGCCGCTACTTCGAATACGTCGACAAAGAAGATCTCATCAAGAAGATTGTCTCGCTGGAGTTCGGCCGCTTCTTGGAATACTATAAGAATGCACCAAGCCTCACGCCCATCTCTGCAAAGGGCGAGGGACGTAGTAAGTCTAAGGAAGGTGTGCGAGAGAAGGGGCAGAGGAAGACGGCCACTCCAACCTCGGAAGGTTTCCGGAAACTCTTCATCAACCTGGGCAAGAAGGATGGTTTCTATCCTGGCGAACTGATGCAGTTCCTCAATAAGAACGTTCATGGACATGTGGAGGTAGGCCATATCGACCTGCTTCAGACCATGTCGTATTTCGAAGTTCCCGAAGAAGATGCCGAGCGAGTGATGCGATATGCCAGCGGCCAGCGTTACAAGGGTCGCGAGGTGCGTTGTAACGATGCCTCCGAAGGCGGCCACGCCAAACCCACCAAGCCCACAAAACCCACAAAACCCACGAAGCCCACGAAGCCCTACCAAAAGGAGGAGTGGCTGCAGTTCCTCAATCCCAAGGCTATGCGTCCGAAGGCTAACAAAGAACTGAAGGGTGAGATACCCGATTTCGAAGAAGAAGGCTGGGCCATCCGTAAACCAAGGAAAAAGAAATAGGTGCTTATTGAGCACCTATTTCTTTTAGCAGTCTGTCGGCGTGTCCCCAGCGGTCCATCATGTAGAGCATATAGCGCACGTCAACATTGATGGTGCGAGCCAGTTGTCGGTCGAAGAAGATGTCGCTCGACAGCGAGTCCCAGTTACCGTCGAAGGCCAGACCTAAGAGCTCACCCTTACCATTGAAGATTGGTGAGCCAGAGTTACCACCTGTAATATCGTTATTCGACAGGAAGCATAGCTGTAGCGTACCCGTCAGGGGGTCTGCATAGCGGCCGAAGTCCTTCTCAGCCATCAACTGGTGCATCACGGGCTCAGCAAAGTATTCAAAGTTCTCGTCAGCCTTTTGCATCTTTTCCCACAGCGAACGAGCCGTGGTATAATAGCCTGAGGGACGTCCACCCAGCGTATATTCACCTATCTGACCATAGGTCATGCGCAGCGTGAAGTTAGCATCCGAATAGTTGGGCTTGTCCTGCTCCATGCGCAACACGGCAGCACACAGCAGGCGTTCCTGTTCGTTTATCTGTAGTGAGAGTTGCTGGCGCTCACTATTAATCTTTGCGTACATTTCATTGAGTGCCAGGCCAAACTGCACGCCCAGGTCCTTCTTATAGCTTTTCTTGTTGAAGTAGATGGGCTTATCGTTCTTCATCAGCACCGACTTGTTGTAGAGCTTGTTGACATACGCCTGATAGTCCCCATGGAACTTCTCATCGATGGTTTCATAGAAGTCAGGCAGATATTCCTTGTCCGTCACCTGCTGGCGATAGTTCTTCAGCACGGCCGTCAGCAGTTCCATGTCAGTAGCCTTGTCCCATTCGTTGGTATTGTCCGAGAACTCATAATACTGCTTCTTGGGCTTCGACTTCGGACCCTTGACGGGCATAGCCCACTGCACGCGCCAGGCTCGGTAGTTCAGCTGGTCTTGCAGGAAGAACGACTCTATGAACAACGTACGAATCTTGGTGAGTTGCATGCGCTTCTGGTACAGGCTGGCCATCTTGTCGAAGTCCAGACCCTTGGCCTCGGGGGCCTCGTGTGTGCTGAGCCACTGGCGTATCTGTGCTTCGTACTGCTGCTTCTGGCCAATCAGCCCGATGGAATCGATACATTTGTTCATGCCGATAGAGTTCTTCCAGTAGTTGCTGGAGCTTGCATACTTTGTATCGTACTTAATTCGTACACCCTCGTCGGCACGCATGTGGCGCAGCATAATCTCCTGCTTCACCCCACGCACCTGTACACGCGGAGCATTGATAGCGTCGCGGCGCTCCTTGATGCCATAGCTGGACAGGTAACGGCTGGTAGAGCCAGGATAGCCCATTATCATGCAGAAGTCGCCAGGCTTATAGCCCTCCATCGACACCGGTGCCCACGACTTAGGATGATAAGGCACGTTGTCCTTCGAGTACTTGGCCGGTCCACCCGTCTTGGGGTCACAGTAGATGCGGAACACCGAGTAGTCGCACGTCTGACGCGGCCACATCCAGTTGTCGGTCTCACCGCCAAACTTACCCATCGACTTGGGTACGGTGAATACCAGTCGCACATCCTCGAAGTCGCGATAGGTGGTGCAGTAGAACTTGTTACCCTCATAGAAGGGCTTCAGTTCCACGCGTAGCGTAGAGTCCTTCGATCGTATGTCCTTCTGCCAGGCATTCTCTATCGAGTCTACTTTCGTGGCCTGCTGCTCGCTGTCCAGACCTTTCAACAGGGGCAGAATCTGGTCGCTCACATCCTTCTGGTCAATCATAAAGCTGACGAAGAGGTCCTCGTTAGGCAGTTCCTCCTCGTAGCTCTTAGCCACGAAGCCGTTCAGCAGGTAGTCGTGCTCTACGGTAGAGTGCTTGCGGATAGCATCGAAGCCACAGTGATGGTTGGTGAATACCAAGCCATTAGGACTGACAACGACCCCTGAGCAGAAGCCGCCGAAGTTGACGACATTGTTCTTGACGGCATTGTCAGTCTGGTACAACTGCTCCATAGGCAGCTGGAAGCCATACTGCTTCATCTGTTCGTACACTGCCGTAGGCAGGTTGTAGAGTGTCCACATGCCCTCGTCGGCATGGGCTCCCAGGGAGCACAGACACATCAGGGATAAGAGTAGTTTCTTCATATTGCTCTAATGTTTAAAGTATTTCCCTATGACAGGCAGCTTGCCCAACGGCAGGTCCCTCCAGAGTATATAGCCCACGAAGACACCTATAAGCAATGTGTTCATTCCCAGCGATGCCACGACGTGCCATGAGCTGCATGCCTTCATTACCTCAAAGATGGAAAAGGCCAGCAACAGGTAAACGGCGATTTCTTTCAGCGGATAGTTCAGCGGATAGTACTTCTGGCCCACCACGTAAGAGGCTATCATCGCCACGCCATAGCCTACCACTCCACCCCACGCACAGGCCATATAGCCATAAATGGGCACG
The DNA here is from genome assembly GCA_002353485.1 of Prevotella sp. UBA2742. GTDB lineage: Bacteria > Bacteroidota > Bacteroidia > Bacteroidales > Bacteroidaceae > Prevotella. Next base: position 29,095 of record DEJS01000018.1, on the reverse strand, counting down.
AAGATGATGTTGACAGCCAGCAGTGCGGCGCAGCCGATGCCAGAGAACACGGCCCCCCAGATAGTCTTGTCGATAAGCTTATACCAGAACGACAGGTTGAAGTAGATGCCCATCATAATCTCTGCCGCCATGACGATAGGCACCACGCGCAGACCCGACCAGTAGTCAGGGGCAATGATATACTTCAGGATATCCATATATCCCACCACGATGAGGAATGCCAACAGGGTGAAGATGATAAAATACTTCATGGCCTGCTCGTACATCTCGTGCTGTCCCTTGTCCTTGACACCGGCAAAGACAATAGGCTCATAGGCAAAGCGGAAAGCCTGCGTAATCATGGCCATAATCATGGCTATTTTCGAACAGGCACCGTAGATGCCCAGTTGCTCATGCATGTCAGAACGGTCGTAGATGTAGGGGAACAACATCTTGTCGGCCGTCTGGTTCAAGATGCCTGCAATGCCTAATACCAAAATAGGCCACGAGTAGCTGAGCATGGTGCTCAGCAACTTTGTGTCGAGCGTCCACCGGAAACCAGTATACTCAGTGATAAGGCATACTGCAAGCATGGCCGTGCAGAACAAGTTGATATAGAACACGTAGGCCACGTCCTTGCCGTCCATCCACACGAAGTAGACGATGTTCAGCACTATGCTCATCACGATGTTCAGCAGCTTCAGGGCAGCAAACTTCAGGGCCTTCTTCTGTTGGCGCAGGTGGGCAAAGGGTATGCAGAGGAAGGCGTCAATAGCCACCGTCACGGCCATCACCCCCACGTAGTCAGGATGCTCACCATAGCCCATCGCCTGGCTGACAGGCTGCAACAACAGCAGCACTATCGCTGCGAAAGCCAGCGACACGAACCCTACAGCAATCAGCGTGGTAGAGTACACCACGCGCGAGTCGGTGTGTGTCTTGTTGGTAAAGCGGAAGTAGGTAGTCTCCATGCCAAACGTCAGCAGCACCAACACCAGCGCCACGTATGCATAAATATTAGTAATGACGCCATAGCCACCTGATGCTGCCGAGAGCTTTGCTGTATACAGCGGCACCAGCAGATAGTTCAGGAATCTTCCCACAATGCTCGACAGACCGTAGATGGCCGTGTCCTTGAATATAGTTGTTAGCTTACCCATAGTTTACCCGAAGAACATATAACATATCATAATAGCCGCAATGATGCCGGCCAGGTCGGCCAGCAGGCCACAGGTGACGGCATGTCGCGTCTTGCTGACGCCCACACTGCCAAAATACACTGCTAAGATATAGAAGGTAGTATCCGTCGAACCTTGGAAAACACACGACAGACGGCCCACGAACGAGTCAGCGCCATACGTCGTCATGGCATCCACCATCATGCCTCGTGCTCCCGAGCCTGACAGCGGCTTCATCAGTGCCGTAGGCATGGCGTCCACCCACTGGGCGCTGGCACCTGTCAACTCCACCGTCCACCGCAAGCCGCCTATCAGCATGTCCATAGCCCCCGAAGCACGGAACACGCCAATGCCCACCAGGATGGCCACCAGATAGGGAATGATGCGCACGGCAGTCTGGAAACCCTCCTTGGCACCTTCGATGAAGGCATCGTAGACGTTCACCTTCTTCCTGACCCCTGCCAAAATAAAGGCCGTAATGATGCCCATCAGCAGGATATTGGCCGTAGTAGTGCTCGCACGGTTCATTGTGTCAGGGTCCATCTGCGAGAAAGTCCAGATGATGCCTGCCACCACCAGACACGCTCCGCCCAGCGTCAGCAGCAGCGTACGGTTCAGCAGGTTGATGCGCTGGTACAACGACGTAACGATGACGCCGGCCAGCGTCGAGAAGAACGTAGCCAGCAGTATCGGTATAAAGATATCAGTAGGCTGTGCAGCCCCCATCTGTGCCCTGTACACCATGATAGAGACGGGTATCAGCGTCAGTCCACTGGTGTTCAGCACCAGAAACATAATCATAGGGTTCGACGCCGTGTCCTTCTTCGTGTTCAGCTCCTGCATCTGCTCCATGGCCTTCAGTCCCAGGGGTGTGGCAGCATTGTCCAGTCCCAGCATGTTGGCAGCAATGTTCATAAAGATAGAGCCCGTCACAGGGTGCCCCTTGGGAATGTCAGGAAACAGCTTGGCAAACACTGGCGACAGCAGACGTGCCAGCACGTTGACCACACCACCCTTCTCGCCTACCTTCATCACACCTAACCACAGCGACAAGACGCCCGTAAGACCCAGAGAAATCTCGAATGCCGTCTTCGACGACGAGAACGTAGAGTCCATCATGGCCGGAAACACCTCATAGTCGCCCATGAATACCAGCTTCACAGCCGCTATGACGAAAGCAACCAGGAAAAAAGCCACCCAAATATAGTTCAGTACCATAAATAAAAGCTAATTATCATGCAAAGGTACGAATAAAAAAGCAAATAGGGAATAAAATTCCCGAATTATTACCCACCATACCAAAAAAGGGCGGTTGCATCGCGCAACCGCCCTCTCCTATCATATCTAAATATCAAGTATTTGATGTCTTGATTACTCCGTCCACCACTTCGACTTGAAGCCTTCCTTGGTAGCCCATTTTACGAACAACGGATATTCGCCCTTGATGCTGGTACGCTCTCCCAACACCAGGTAGTCCGTGCCTACAGCCAGCTTACAAGCAGGCTCTCTCTTAGGAGCCGTCATCTCCTGCCATGTGCCATTCTTGTACACATACAGAGGCAGTTTGGTGTTAGCTTCTTCAGCATTAGCAATGTCTACATCTAATGGAACGTTAACAGCAGTCTTATCAGGACCGGCACCGGTATTTACCATTACCTGCTTCTCGACAGTAGCATTGTCCTGTGTGGGGAAGTTGCCCTTCCATACGCCAAACAGCTGGTGTACCTCGTGGGCCAGGTCTTTCACACCAATGCAGAGAGGCAGCGTACCACCAGCGTGGGTCAGACGAATCTGAGCCGGAGAACCAAACTTCACATCCAGAACAACGTCGTTGAAGTCGAAGTCAGAAGCACCCTCAGCACTCAGGTCCTCAGCAATGATACGGATGTCGTAGTCAGGATCGGGAATAATGGAAGGAACGTCAGCAGTGAAGCCAGGAGTACATCCGCTCTCACCCTTTACGAAGTCATTGTCCTTTGGAATAAACTCAGTGGAACCCTCAGTCACCTTCGTCACGTTGCCCGTGCCACCACTGGTACAGTTAGCAACAATATGGAAGAACTTGTAGTCAGCAGTAGAAGTCTCACCAGCCTGATAGCCATTACCATCAGGCACATTGCTCCAAGTAGCTGCCTTCACATAGATGTTGTTTTCGAAGTAACCACCCGTCTGAGGAGCATCCTGTTCCCAATTCAGGTAGACAATCTTATTAGTAATCTCCAGAGCAGCATATTCAGTACCGGTAGGTCCGCTCCAGCTGGTACCATTGTTGTACAGCGTTGCGCACTTAATCAGTGCACCGCCAGCCAGACCAACATAGGTAGGATCGTTAGTACCATCATCACTGCTGCTGAACATCAGCTGACCATCAACAACAAGAGCTGAACCATTGATTCCCTCGTAGTTGCGGATACGGGCATCGTTCTTTACATAGAACTGGCAACCGTTGTAGATACGGATGTTAGCAGAACTGCCAGTCGCATCAAGGCTGATTACGCTGTGGTTGTAATAGCGGCTGTTACCTGCGCCACCATCCATCTTTTTTGCCTTCAGAGTGCCGTAGTTATAGAAGTTACCACCATTGTTGTTGAACGTACCAACGTCGATAGTACCCCAGTTACCGCTCAGCAAGCTATTGTCAGTACCATTGTGGAATGCCACTGTACCAGCACCGGAAATCTCACCACCAGGAAGCACAACAATCTGAGCTTCGTTAACGCTTTCCAAAGTCTTACCTTCGGCAACTACAATCTTACCATCTTTAGCAACAATGACCTTACCAAGGCTACCAATGCGCTGATCTTCATTGAGGTTCCAAGTACCAGTCACAACGATAGTACGCTCAGCGCCAGCATATGACGAACCTTCAGAACCAGCAACGCTAATACCACCATTCCATGTGTCTGTTATCTTGAAATTGGTGACATAGTTTTCGTCTGCCTTCCAACGAATCCATGTGGGACAGTTTGCATTAATCCACTGTAAGTCTGCCTCAGTATATGGCCAACTCAAGGCATAGAATTTATCTCTCATTGCCACTTGATCAGGATCTTGCCAGTTAATATTATTATCCTCTCCTGTGCGCTCCCAACCGCCATTATCAGCATTATGACCTACATTGTCACTATTCGGCTCCTTAGCCGTTGTCAGGTAGTTAGCTACCCAAGTCTCGTCGTAGGGTTGTGTAGCTTCAGCGACAGCGGGAGCAGCCTGACTGCGTGTAAAGGCTGCACGGGTGTAAGCATCAGAGCTGAAGCCCCATGTCTGGTTCGGAGCGATAGGAGCACCCAGATACTTCAGGAATGCTTGATTGTACTTCGACTGATCAAGCTCGGACTGCGACATCGTGCTGTCCATCTTGTTACAGCTTGCAATGGCAAGGCCTGCAACAGCAATCATCAAATACTTTTTCATACGTTTCTTGTCTTTAAAGTTTATAATTCAATTAATGTCTCAACTCTTATTTGGTTGCAAAGATACATAATTTATAGAAGACCTTTATACTATTTAATGTTAAATAATGCTAAACATGGCGCAAACGTTAACGCCAATCAATACGTTGGTAGATAAAAATTAGTACCTTTACGCCCGAATAAACGGACTTGAACAAATGAAACAGAGACACATCCCCTTACTTTTTGCTACAGCAGCAATGCTGATGGTCACCACATCATGTAACAAAGACCAGTTCGACAAGGAAATCTACAACGACGAAGTGGACATACAGTTCATGATAGACAACGTCGACAAGCAGCACGACTGGAACCTGACGCATAGCAGTTCCATCTACATCAAGACTGACACCGAGAAGATACGCAGCGTCCAGCTATTGACAGAGAACCCCTATACCTCAACAGACGCAGAAATCATTGCCGAGTCAGTGGTCTTCGGCTCAGCACAAGAGTTAGCCTATACGCTGCCCATCACCAAGAACAGCGCCTATGCCGTAGCCTACGACGCATACGGCAATCCTCTGGGATATACAGAATTCCTGTTCGAAGACATCTCGCTGGAGCTTTCATTACCCATCCTGAAGAAGTTGGATACATTCTATAAACCCGACTACCAGACATTCACCTACCTCTACGAATCCACCTTCCCCATGCCTGACGACTTCGACTTCAACGACTGTGTGCTGCGTATCAGCAAGCGTAACCCCGAGCTGGGCAACTCGCTGGTTGTCGACCTTACGGTAACCCTCGAGGCCGTAGGTGCCGGCGAGCTGTATGCAGGAGCCATTCAGCTGGACGGCATACGCATGGAGGACATCGAAAAGGTAGAGATAGTAGGCGGTAAAGCCATGGACGACGGCTACCCCATCGACCCGGCCACCTTCATCAAAAACAAAGACGTATGGCAGGAAGGCAAGACGCATAACGTGCTGATACGTCTGTTCGAATGTGCCCAGTTTGCCATCAGCAAGAAGCAGGACTATGCTGGCGACATAGCTATTATACGCTATAACACTGCACGTACAGACAGAGAGAACTACAGCGCTACCGTCGACCCTCTTACCGTTACTTATCGTATCTATTTCAAAGACGCAGACAAGGCTCACAGCCTTACCTTCGACCGCATCGACCCGTTTATCATTCATCAGTACAACATCGGGCACTTCGAGGTACATACCTACGCCCATAAGTTCGACCTGTGCATCTCGAACCTCGACACCAACCTGAAGGCTTACGACAACCACATCAGCTGGGCAGTGGTAATTCCCAAGGGCGACTTCCGCTACCCTATCGAGAACATGCCGCTGAGCACCTTCAGCACGCTGACAGGCTCGGCCTTCGGACCCTACGACGGCTTCGCCACCTGGATGGGCAACCACCTCATCAGTCGCGACTGGTACCTCACCCCCACCCGTCCTCAGCTGTTGTACTAGTGATACTTTTTAAAACCACTAATTACACGAATTTAACTAATTCAACTTCCGTATGACGTGAGAGGGATGTCTGCATCGCGCAGACATCCCTCTCGGTTTTATAGAAGTATTTGAATGTACTTAGTTTACTGATATATCAACCTCGTATCGGGATACTTGTACCAATCCAGATTGCTGCTATGCGTGCTGTCATCAGCAAATCCCACGAAGTCAGGATAAGCCAACTTGATTGACTGATACTCCTTCGGCCACATCCAGTTAGAGGGTATCACTACTCCATGAGGATCCTGTCCTGGCGTGGCGACATGGATGTCACCCTGAGGCGACTGAATCCAGACGTCCAGCGTAGCCAGGTTGTTGCCAATGCCTGCAGGCTTGGGTATCGAGAAGTAGGCTGCTGGCTGGCTCTGGTCGAACTTCTTGCCGTCAGGCGTACCCGTATTGATGAACATGTGGGCAGTGCCACCCATGGCGGCATGTACCTCAGCACCGTTGAACAAATTATAGGTCACACCATCAACGGTCAGGTTTACATACAAGTCGTACGAAGCACCCGTACACATCAGGTAGAAGACCAACTTAGTGGCATCTTCAGGATCCTCCTGCACCTTCACCACCACGTCGTTCATGTCGTAGTCGGCATTATACGAGTCCTCGAAGGCATAGCTGTAAATCTGTGTCGTCTCCTCCTGCGGGTCGCCATCTCCCTTGAAGCCAGGCGTACAGCCACTCTCACCCTTCACGAAACCGCTGCTTGCATAGATGATGTTATTACCACTTGCATTAGGCACAATCTTCGTAACGCCCTTGTTACCGCGACAGTTGGCTGCGCATGACCAGAACTTATACTCTGCACGAGACTCAATATAATTTTTATGTCCCTCTACCGTGCCATCATCAACATCCAGATGTTTTCCCTGACCAGCTGGATCGTTCTGCCAATTACCGCAAGCCACATAGATGTTGTTCTCAAAATAGCCTGCTGTTTGGGGAGAATCCTGTACCCAGTTCAAGTAGTCAATCTGGTTGACTATATTCAGCACAGCATAACCACCGGACGTAGGACCTGACCAGCTGGAGCCATTATACAAGGAGCCACACTCTACCAATGCTCCTGCTGCAAGAGCTACATGGCTGGGAACGCTCGTACCATCCGCACTGCCAAAAGGCATAAACTGTCCATCGACAATCAGCGCTGAGCCACTCACACCCTCGTAGTTACGCAGGCGTGCATCTTTCTCAACATAGAACTGGCAGGCATTGAACACACGAGCATTGGGAGTAGTACCAGTATGGTCGATAGCCACTATGCCATGATTATAGAAGTTGCTCTCTGTAGCACCGGCCTCATACTCGTTGACACGAAACTGGCCATAGTTATAGAACTTACCGAAGTTATTGTTGAACGTAGCTATATCAATAGTACCACCGTTATAAGCCTCCTTGCCATCAGCAGTACCATTATTGATTTCAATGCTGCCTTGACCTGTCAGCGTACCTCCTGACAATACCACCAGCTGAGCCTGGTTCACCATGTTCAGCTTCTTACCCGACGCGACATTCACTGTACCACCATTAGCAACAATAATCCTTCCAAGACTTCCTATTTTCTGATCCTCTGTAATGTACCAAGTACCAGTCACGACAATGGTGCGCTCAGAACCAGGAGAAGAAGAACCCTCAGAAGCTGCCACTCCTATCTGTCCAGAATAAGTACCAGTAATCTTGAAGTTGGTAACATAGGTTGCGTCAGCATTGTAGGTAAGCCAATTGGGACGATTGGCCAAAGCCCATGCTACCTGATTATCCCAGCTCATCGCAAAGAAGGCATTACGTTCAGCCACTTGAGCGGGATCATTCCAGTCAATAGAGTTAGGACCACCTTCACCATAGTTGATTGCGTATGTTGTGTTGTCGTAGTTGTCCGTTGTATTGTCTGCCGTGGGCTCAGATGCTGTCGTCAGATAGTTGGCCACCCAGGCTTTATCATAGGGAGCATTGATATCAGGGCATTCTGGACTGGTCTGACTACGACGGGCAGCACGAGTCGTGGTCTCTTCACCAAAGGTTATGTTCAGCTGACCATCCACCATGGCAGCCTGCGCATAAGAGGTAAAGCCATTCTTGTCTGTAACACCAACAAAAAGACTCTGCATTGCGGAAGGATAGTCAAAGCTGGCTGTAAAAGTCTGACCACTCAGAATATCACCCTTAGCCAGCGTATAGCCTATGCCGTCAATCCATGGGTTGTTAGCGTAAATCTTCACAGTGTAGGTCTCGCCATAGTCCTTGTTTACCGTCACTTTAGCGGTACCTTCCGTTGTCATTTTCCAATCGGTGTTAGAGTTGATGGTGACGCCCAACTCTTTTTCTGCATGGCTCACGGCGTCCTTTTCCGTAAAGCCTGTTTCCTTCGAACAGCTGCCCATAGTGAGGCCAAGGGCCAGCAAGGCCATGCCGTTCATCAAATACTTCTTCTTCATCATTTTGAGCTCAATTAGGTTACTATATTTCGAAATATGCTGCAAAGATAAACATTTTTTTTGAAACCTCCAACATTCTTCAACATTTTTTATACATTTCACACCCAAAGCGTCGCCCCCATCCATAGAGGATAGAGACGACGCAATAGAATGAATTGGCTAAATATCCGTCGCGTACATCCTGACAGGAATACAACGACGACTACAATATCTGATGATACAGCTCAATGATGTCCTGCTTCGTCACAGGGCGCGGATTGCCCGGTGTGCAGACATCGTTGAAAGCCTGCTCAGCCAGTGCCTCAATGTCCGACTCCTTGATACCCAGGTCGGTCAGACGCTTGTTGGTGCCTACCAGTGCACTCAGGTCTTCAATGGCCTTGCATGCAGCCTCGGCAGCCTGGTCGGTGGTCATGCCAGCCTCGTAGACACCACAGGCCTTGGCAATATCTACATACTTTTCCTTTGCCACAGGCATGTTGAAGCGCATGACGGTAGGCAACAGCATGGCGCAGGCCACACCGTGGGGCACATCGAACAGTGCACTCAGCGGGTGAGCCATGCCATGGTCAACACCTAATCCCACGTTCGAGAAAGCCATGCCTGCCACATACTGGGCCACAGCCATACCGTCACGGCCCACGGGGTTAGTAGGCTCGCTGACAGCGATAGGCAGATACTTGTGTATCATCTCGATGGCCTTCACCTCGAACATGTCAGACAGCTCCCAGGCAGCCTTCGTAATCAGTCCCTCAATGGCATGCGTCATGGCGTCCATACCCGTGGCAGCAGTCAGTCCCTTGGGCAGCGAGTACATCAGCTCGGCGTCAATAATGGCCACACAGGGAATGTCGTTGGGGTCCACACATACCATCTTGGCCTGACGCGTCTCGTCAATGATGACGTAGTTAATGGTGGTCTCGGCGGCCGTACCTGCCGTCGTAGGCAGTGCTATGATGGGCAGCGACTTCTTCTTCGTGTCGGCCACGCCCTCCAGCGATACAATGTCAGAGAACTCGGGATTGTTCACCACGATGCCAATGCCCTTGGCAGTGTCCATGCTCGAGCCGCCACCGATGGCCACGATGAAGTCGGCCTCAGCCTTCTTACAGGCCTCGATACCGTTCTTGACGTTCGACACCGTGGGGTTAGGCTTCACGTCGTCAAAGATGTCATACTTGATGCCGGCCTCGTCCATCACGTCAAGCACCATCTTAGCCACACCAAACTGCATCAGTCCCTTGTCAGTCACTACCAGCGCCTTCTTGAATCCGAAACGCTTCACCACTCCGGGCAGCTCTTTGCGAGCCCCAGGACCGAAGTACGATACTTCGTTGAGAATAAATCTGTTTACCATTGTCGTGTAGATTACTATTGTGATAAGTAACTAATCAAAATATCCTATATGCCTTTCTCACCACAAAGGCTCAGAGGCAGAGAGCCTTGCCGGGTCTATCTGCTTGTAGGCCACACGCAGCCGGCGCCACGTATAGACAGCATGCAGCATGCCGTCGCGGCCCTGTATGATGCTGGGGTACGAATACTGGCTGATGGGCGAGTCTTCGAGCGTCAGGGCGTGACGCCAGTGGGTGCCGTCGTCGCTGATGGCAATGGAAAGCGGCGTGCGCACGCCTTTCTTCGTGCCGGGCAGCGTCTCGAAGTCGTTGTAGATAAGCACGTGGCGACCGTCCTTCAGCGTCACGGCATCGGTGCCACTCTGGTTGTTGGGCACGTCGAGCAGGGTGACCTTCGTCCAGCTGTCGCCGTTGTCTGACGAGAACGAGGTGCCTATCCGTCCGTTGCGAGTGCGCATCAGCACCTGCAGGCGGCCGTCCTTCAGCTTCAGAATGCTGGGCTGTATGCAGTCTATGGGGTGCATACCGTTGGCGGCTGCTTGTCCGCCGGCATCGGGAGCCTCCATGTCCTCCTTGCTACCCGACGGAGAGGCGCCGGGTGCCTTGACCATGTCTTCGGTGCGCATGGCCAGCTCGGCGTCAACAGGGCCTACGTAGCGCCATTGCTTGGTCTGCAGGTCGTATATCTCCATGTGGAACTTCCAGCCGTTGTCTTCAGTCGATGAGGGACACAGCAGGCGGCCGTTGATGAGCTCGGGCTTGTTCTTAATGGGACCGAGGAAGCCCTGTGGCAGCGGTTCCTTGTCGCTCCACGTCTTGCCACCGTCCTTCGATTTGCAGAGCCATCCTGTCCAGTCACTGACCTTCAGGCCTATCTTGAAGAACAGCCACAGCTCGCCGTCGGGCATTTCCGTGACAACCGGGTTCCAACAGGCCTTGCGGCGTTGTTTGGCCGAGGCTGAGCCTCGGCATACAGGACCGTCTGTGGCAGGGGTACTCTCGGCGGTGATGCCTGCAATGTCAGCATGGGCTGTACCAAGCTCAAAGACGCCGTCGGCAGCCAGGATGGGGGCACTCCACTCGTTGCTCCCTTTCTTCTTGATGCTCACCCAGATGCATACGTCGGGGTTGCGCTCGTGCTTACCGCCGAAGTAGGTGGCCACGAGGTCGCCCTTTCGGGTCTCCACGATGCTGGCCGAGTGGCACTGGGGGAAGGAGGCTTGCTCGTAGAGGAACTCATCCTTCACGATGGCGGCATGGGTAGTGGGAATATCCACGCTGAAGTGGTAGCTGCCAGACCCCAGTGTTTCCACCTTTCCGTTGGGCAGGCATACTTCTGCCGTAGTATTACAGGGAATACGTACGTCCCACTCTACATGCTGTAATGTCTTTTTCCACTTACTTTCAATAGTGCCGTAAGGCGAGACGTAGCTGGCGTTGGCCCAGAAACAGTCAGGTATACAAAAGTCAGGCTTCAAGACGAAGTGTTTATATCCTCTGGAATGACTGATGTCATCCTTCTCAGTGCGTATGCCGCCAAGGTATTGGTAGCACCAGGTGACGAGGTCGCCCAGCAGCATGACGTGGTTGCCGCTGTTCATGCGAGGGCTGGCCTTGTCGCCGTTCCACAGTTCCCAGATGGTGGTAGCCCCGTTCTCAGCCATATAGCCCCACGAGGGATAGCTCTTCTGCGTGGCTATCATGTAGGCGACGTCGCTGAAGCCGTTGTCGCTGAGGCCGCGCAGCAGCCATGAGATGCCGATGACGCCGCAGGGCACATGGGCGTTGTTCTTGACGATGATGTTCTCCACCACATTCTTCGCCACCTCCTCGCGGCAGTCGTCGGGCACGATGCCGAAAGCGAGTGCCAGAAGGTTGGCCGTGGCAGTGTTATTGCCGTAGAACACGCTGTCGGGATACAGCACATGACCTGGCCGTGGCGAGGTACCCTTCTTCACAGTGAGGAAATGGCGGTTGAAGTCCTTTACCATCTGTTCGTAGACAGGCTTCCAGTAGTCAGTCTCGCATCCCCATGAGCACAGCAGCTGCAGCACACGGATGAAGTAAGCGGTAGAAATCAGACTGCCGTCCGTCTTGCGGGCCGGGTCCTGCGAGTGAATTATCTCCAGACTCTCGGGCGGTACGCACCAGTCGCCATAAGTGTCTTTAGTGATGATGCCGTCCTCCATATATTCTTCCATCAGGTGCAGGAGCCACCGCTTGATGCTGGGATAGCTCTTGTCGATGGCCTCGCGGTTGCCGTATTGGCTATAGAGCATGTCGCAACCAAAGGGCAGCGCGGCAGGCCACGTCACATCGTCGTTGTAGTAGTTCCAGAAAGCCGGAGCCACATCGCTGAAGACACCATCCTCGCGCTGTGACTCACAGATGTCACGCATCCACTTGGTGTAGAGACGCTCGTTGTTGAACATATAGCTCTCACCCAGGCTTCCCATGGTCCGATCGCCCAGCCAAGGCTGCCGCTCGTTGCGTTGCGGACAGTCGACGGGCATCCCCTTATAGTTGGCATAGATGCCCCACCAGGCATTGTGCATGACCTTGTTCAGCATAGCATCAGAACATTCAAAATGCCCCAACTGCTGCATGTCGTCGCTGACGGTATAGGCATGGACTCCTTTCGCGGGTCCTGTAATCTGTGCGTAGCGGAAACCGTGATAGCTGAAGATGGCATGCCACTCTTCAGAGTTGAGAGTTGACAGGTGACGGTTGACGGTTGGGCCGCAGATATAGATATCCTCCGAACGGGCATCGCGCAGATTGTCGAGATAAAGCGTGCCGTCGGGGTTCAGCTTCTCGGCATATTTCACACGGATGGTGTCGCCCTCACGTCCTGTCGGGACGAAGGCTATCCAGCCTGCTATGTTCTGATGGAAATCATAGACAGTACCCTTCACGGCAGCCGACTTAGTATTGACCACATCAGGCTCTGGCGTCAGTGGTGCCATCACCATACCCGGTGCCATCTGGGCGCGCAGCGTACCGAGAGGAATCTCCGAGCGTTCGGCATTCAGCCACGCTTTGTCATCGTAGCCTGCCACGTCCCATCCCGTCAGCTGCTTGCGGGCGTCATACACCTCACCGTCGTATTCGTTATTGCTGCGGATAGGTCCGTCAGCAGTAATCTTCCATTTCTCGTCGGTAGATATCCGCCTGGTAGTACCATCGGTAAACTCAATGAGGAGGTTGATGCGACACTTGGGGTACCCGAAGGTCACGGCCTTGTAGTGCTTGTTCTGCCGCATGGGAAACAAACGGCCGTTGCCTAATATCAGGCCAATGGCATTCTTCTCCTTCAAGGCACTGGTCACATCATAGGTGTTATAGAGCACCGTCCTGCGGTAATCGGTGGGCATGGGCATCAGCACCTCACGATTGAACACCACTCCGTTGACGTGCAGCTCGTGCAACCCTATGCCCGCCACATAGGCAATGGCACGCCTTACAGGCTTCTCCAGTTCAAACTCCTTCCTCACATAGCGGGCTGCCAGGCGCGAGTGCAGGCCACGCTCCTCGCCAGGCATCAGCCTGTCCAGACCAATCCAGCGCCCTGTCCAATGGCTCTCCTTCAGCAGTCCGATGCCAAAGCATTCTTCCGCGCTCCACTCACTCTCGCCAGCCGTAGTCCATACCTTGACCTTCCAAGTACACTGCATGGCACTCTTCAGGGGCTTCCCTTTGTAGCGCACCCACAGCTGCTGGTCACTCTCCACCCTGCCAGAGTTCCATACCTCCCCCTGGTCGGTAGATACAATAATCTGGTAGGCCGTCTGGCGCACGTCCCGCTTGTCAGACAGGATAATCCACGAGAAACGGGGCTCTGCCGTATCAATAGCCTGCGGCTTTTCCAGGTTCTCCACACGTAGCCACGACAGGCTTACGTCTGGCTTTACCTCTTTTTTCTTGGCCATACCCATCACGGGAAACAGGGCCAGCAGTATGATAAGCAGTCTATTCATTGAGGTCGCGTTCTTTAGCCTTGTAGCCGTCGGGGGATAGTTCTGTCTGGTCTTTCTTCAGGTAGTCTTTGGCGCCGTCTATGGCAATGAGCACGCCGTCCTCCACACGGGCCGACTGCGGGTGGTAGCGGAAGGTAAGCACCTTCGAGTCGAACTCGCCCAGGTACTTCAGCTTGCCGGTGGCTGCCGTCATCCACCATACATTTTTCTTCGCGCCACTGATTTTCGTCAGGTCCAGCTTCATCTGGTTGCCGTTGTAGTTATACACCAGCAGGTAGTCCGTGCCACGGGTGGCAATGAGGCGGTTGTACTTCTCGCCGTTCTCCTTGATGATGCTCTGGTCGGCCACGCGCTCGAAGTAGGGGAAGCTGAGGATGAGGCGCTTCAGGTACTGCATCTGCAGGAAGCCCGGGTCGTGCAGCGCCTGGTACCACGTCTTCACGTCGCCCGCGTCGCCGTAGCTCGTCGGGTAGCCCGGCTTCAGCATCTGCATGATGGCATTATGGCCGTAGGTATGACCGCAGCTGCCGGCAAACACGCTCCAGTAGGCATAGCGGCGCACGTCGTAGTCCTGCCATCGGGCCTCGTTGGGGTCGTGCAGTCCCACGGGAATGTCCTCGTACGACGGCTCAGCGTCCAGCACAGGCTTGATGGGGTTGTACTTCCACGTCGAGTCCACGTACATCCAGTTGTCCTCCTCCGTGTTGTCGGGGATGGGGTAGTCGGCATTGCCCATGCGCTGTCCGTAGCGCCGGTGGCCGCTCTGGAAGGTGTGGAAGTCCATCCATGCAGCCTTCGACCACCAGCGTGCCGAGGTATAGCGGCCCCGCGGATGGTACGTCATCAGGTGGTTCTTGTCTATCTGCTTGATGCTGGTGGCCAGCGCCTCCCATACCTCGGGCTTGATGTCGCCCTGTATGTCGCCGCCCATAAACCAGATGATGTTAGGCTTGTCCTTGTAGCGCTGGGCCAGGAAGGTGCCGTACTTCTTGGCATCCGCCACCGAGAGCTTGCCGTCCTTCACCAGTCCGCCCCAGATGCACACCATGCCGATGTAGATGCCATGCTCGGCGGCCCGGTCTATGATATAGTCCATGTGGTCCCAGTAGCCATAGATGCCCTTGCGGTCGACGTCGCGGAAGTTCCACCCGTCCGTGTTCGACATCTGTCCGTAGATGTTATAGGCCGGCACACCGTCGATGGTCTGCACCTGCACCACGTTATATCCTGCCTTGGCCACGCTCTGCAGATACCAGTCGGCCTCGGCACGGTCCAGCCGCTCAGGCAGCAGCCATCCCGTCTCGCCCAGCCAGAAGAAGGGCTCACCATTCTCGAACTGCAGATAACGCTGGTTATCCGACACGCGTAGCTTGCCGTTGTCCCACGGCTTTCCTGCCTGTGCCGACATGGTCAGCAGCGCCAGGCTAAGTATCATCAGTAACTTCTTCATAATCCTAACGTTAGTAATATATAAAAAAGACTGACGACACGCAAAAATGTCATCAGCCTTTAGTTTCCTCCCGGGAAAGTCGCACTTTCTTAGGATGAAAGTCACACTTTCCTTGGATGTAAGTCCTTAGAGCTGGTACTCGAGCATCACCATGGAGTACGGCTCCAGGTCGATGTCGAACTTCTTCTCCGCCTTGATGGTAGTCTTCTTAGGCTTGATGGGCTGTGCCTCGTAGTTGTTCTCCTGTTCGGCGTCACCTGCCAGCACCGTCTTCACGCACTGCTTCTTGATGGGGAAGCGGCTCAGGTTGATGTCGGCCTCCTTCTCCTCACCGGTGGCGTTGACCAGCTTGACATACAGCTTGCGCGTCTTGACGTTCAGCACGACGCTCTGTCCGTAGTGCACGTCCTCCTGTGGCTGCTGAATGCCGGCGGCATCGCCCTCGAAGCGCACGCAGTCGCCATAGTAGTACTGTCCGCTGGACAGGCCGAACAGCTGCTGCACGTAGTAGCTGCACGTCAGGTAGGTACGCTCATTGTCGAAGTAGATGAGGTCGGGGTTCCAGTTAGTGGCGTCCTTCTTGGCAAACAGGGGGGCGTACGACGTCATGCACACAATGTCGGCATTACGCTCCACGTGCAGCAGGTACAGTCCCTCGGCCAGGGCGTCGATGAGCTTCTTGTCCTTGGCGGCATATTCGCCCAGGTACACCTTCGTCTTGCGCGTACGGGGATACTTGTCGTACTGGCGGCTCTTCAGGAAGTAGTCGTTCTTCTCGTAGTAGTGCTCGTCGATGATGGGCATGCCCAGCTCCTCGGCCAGCTTCCAGCCGGCCTCGTAGTCGGGATTCTCGGGATGCGAGCCCGGCCCTGCCGTGCCCACGATGATAATCTCCGGATGGGCCTTCCTGACCTTGTCGTACATATACTTGAAGCGCTCGGCAAACTCCGGCGAAATCTTCTCCTCGTTACCGATGCCCAGATACTTCAGTCCGAAGGGCTCGGGGTGACCGGCGGCAGCACGCACAGCGCCCCACTTGGTGGTGGCATCGCCATTGGCCCACTCTATCAGGTCCAGGGCGTCCTGCACCCACTCGTCCATCTCCGACATAGGACATACCTCCTGAGCCTGGTGCGGCCACATGGCCCAACCGCCGTTCGTACCCTGACAGCTCACACCACAGGGCAGGATGGGCAGCGGCTCCATGTTCAGGTCCTCGCAGAACTGGAAATACTCATAGTAGCCCAGTCCCATCGACTGGTGGTAGCCCCACGTATTCTTCAGCTGTCGGCGCGTCTCCTTCGGACCCACGGTGGTCTTCCAGCGATAGGTGTTCCAGAAGCCGTCGCCACCGCCATGCACCACGCACCCGCCGGGGAAGCGCAGGAACTTAGGATGCAGGTCGGCCAGCGCCTCGGCCATGTCCTTGCGCAGGCCGTGGCCCTTATAGGTGTCCTGAGGCATCAGCGACACCATGTCGACGTCCATCACGCCCGTGTTCAGCACCAGCACCTGCAGGACGGCATTGGTGCAGTCCTCGGCAGGCGTCAGCACGGCCTCGTACTTCTTCCAGTCCTTGCTGTCGACGCTCAGCGTAGCCTCGGCCAGCACCTTGGGGTCCTTGCCCCAGCCCTGGGGCACACCCAGCACCACGCGCACCTGCTTGCCCTGGCTCTCGCCGTTGCGCAGGAAGACGGAGAAGTCATACTTCTTGCCGCCCTTCACCGAGATGCCCTTGAAACCGGCGTTCTCCAGTCCGTAGCCCTTCCAGCCCTTGTAGTCGTAGAACTCCTTTACGCGCTCTACGTGCAGGCGCATGTAGGTGGGGTTATTAGGGTGTATGCCCTGGTCCTTGCGCACCTCCAGCATGCCCAGCGAGTGTCCCGGGCGTGCCTGCTTCCATGCCGTGCCGGCACCCCAGCCGTCGCGCTCTACAGGACTATACTCGAACGAGCCGTTCTCCACCAACTCAGCATATAAGCCGCCGTCGGCCGAGCTGCTGATGTCCTCGAAGAAAATACCAATCAGTTCGTCACTGATAGCCTTGCCACCCTTGGGGGCTTTCATCGGCTTCTGGGCCTGCAGGCCCATGGTCGCTGCCAGTAGTAAGGCAGCCATCGTCATACCTTGTTTCATTGTCTTTGTTGGTTGTTATTGATACAATTTGACTGCAAAGATAGTGATAATTTCCCAATAAACATACACGTTTACCATTTTTGCAACAAATAAACAACTTTTTGGAACAATCGCTGTGCCGCCATGGTCCCGAAGTGTTAAGAAAACAAAAAACTCTATATATAAATAAGGTCTAACCAAAACTTTTCTCTACTTTTGCAGCCCGAATCAACAAAAACAAGGAAAAAAGATATGCAGAAGAATCTCGTGATAGTGGAGTCGCCTGCCAAGGCCAAGACCATCGAGAAGTTTCTCGGCAAGGACTTTAAAGTAATGTCGAGCTACGGCCACATCCGTGACCTGAAGAAGAAGGAGATGAGCATTGACACGACGACGCTCGAACCTGAATACGAAATACCCGAAGAGAAGGTAAAGCTGGTCAAGGAACTGAAGCAGAACGCAGAGAAGGCCGAGAAGGTCTGGTTGGCGTCCGATGAAGACCGCGAGGGAGAAGCCATCTCGTGGCACCTTTGCGAGGTGCTGGGCCTGGACGAAGAGAAGACCAGCCGCATCGTGTTCCACGAAATCACCAAGCCTGCCATCCTGCAGGCCATAGAGCACCCGCGCCACCTGGACATGAACCTGGTGAACGCCCAGCAGGCCCGTCGCGTGCTGGACCGTCTGGTAGGCTTTAAGCTTTCGCCCGTGCTGTGGCGCAAGGTGAAGCCGGCACTCTCGGCCGGACGCGTGCAGAGCGTAGCCGTACGTCTTATAGTAGAACGCGAGCGCGAGATACAGAACTTCCAGAGCGAGCCCTACTACAGCGTGAGCGGCATCTTTGCGCTGACCAATGCCGACGGCTCGCAGACCGAGGTGAAGGCCACCCTGGCCCAGCGCATGAAGACGCACGAGGAGGTGACACGCTTTCTGGAACAGTGCAAGGACGCCACCTTCACCGTGGACGCCGTGACGAAGAAGCCCATGAAGCGCACCCCCGCGCCCCCCTTCACCACCTCTACGCTGCAGCAGGAGGCCGCGCGCAAGCTGGGCTTCTCGGTGTCGCAGACCATGATGGTGGCCCAGCACCTGTACGAACACGGACAGATAACCTACATGCGTACCGACTCGGTGAACCTGTCGGGGCTGTGCATCAATGCCTCTAAGGAGGAGATTACGAAGCTCTACGGCGAGGAGTACAGCAAGGTGCGCCAGTACCACACCAGCTCGAAGGGCGCCCAGGAGGCCCACGAAGCCATCCGCCCCACGTATATGAGCCAGTCGACCATTGAGGGTACGACGCAGGAGCGCCGTCTCTACGAGCTCATCTGGAAGCGCACTGCTGCCAGCCAGATGGCCGATGCCGAGATGGAGAAGACCACCGTCAACATAAGCATCAGCGGCATGGACGAGCAGTTCGTGGCACAGGGCGAGGTGGTCACCTTCGACGGATTCCTGAAGGTGTACCGCGAATCGGTCGACGACGACGAGCAGCAGGAGGAAGAAGGCCACATCCTGCCTCCGATGCAGGAGGGTATGGAGCTGACGCGCCGCGAGATTACGGCCACCGAACGCTTCAGCCAGGGTCCGCAGCGCTACACCGAAGCCTCGCTGGTGCACAAGCTGGAGGAGCTGGGCATAGGGCGCCCGTCGACCTACGCACCCACCATCTCGACCATCCAGCAGCGCGAATACGTGCAGAAGGGCGACCGCAAGGGCGAGGAGCGCTCGTACACCATCGACACGCTGAAGGGTAAGCTCGTCAGCCAGAAGACGCGCAAGGAGCTGGCCGGCTCGGAGAAAGGCAAGCTGCTGCCCACCGACATCGGCATCGTGGTGAACGACTTCCTGATGAAGTATTTCCCCAGCATCATGGACTACAACTTCACGGCGAAGGTGGAACAGGACTTCGACAAGATAGCCGAGGGCGAGGAGAAGTGGATAGACATGATGAAGAACTTCTACAAGCGCTTCGAGCCCACGGTAGAGAAGACCATGAAGACGCGCCAGGAGCATAAGGCCGGCGAGCGCCAGCTGGGCGTCGAGCCCAAGACGGGCAAGCCCGTCTACGTCAAGATAGGACGCTTCGGCCCCGTGGTGCAGATTGGCTCTGCCGACGACAGCGAGAAGCCCCGCTTTGCCCAGATGCCCAGCGACAAGAGCATGGAGAGCATCACGCTGGACGAGGCGCTGGAGCTGTTCCAGCTGCCCCGCACGCTGGGCGACTTCGAAGGGTCGCCCGTCGTCATCGGCGCCGGACGCTTCGGTCCCTACGTGCTGCACCAGAAGAAGTACACCTCGATGCCCAAGGGCCAGGACCCCATGACCATCACCCTCGACGAGGCCGTAGCCCTCATCCAGAACAAGCGCCAGGCCGAGTCGCAGAAGCACCTGAAGATGTTCGACGCCGACGGCAAACTGCAGATTATGAACGGCCGCTACGGCCCCTACATCGCCTTCGACGGCAAGAACTACCGTATTCCCAAGGCCCAGCACGACCAGGCCGCCAAGCTGACCTTCGACGAGTGCATGGCCATCATAGAAAAGCAGAAGAAATGAGACGCATCATCCTCGTAGGCTACATGGGGTCGGGCAAGACCACCATAGGCAAGGCCCTGTCCAAGGAGACGGGCATGATGTTCTATGACCTCGACTGGTATATAGAGAGCCGCATGCACAAGACGGTGTCGCAGATATTCGCCGAACGGGGCGAAGAGGCCTTCCGCAAGATGGAGTACAACATGCTGCACGAGGTGGCCGAGTTCGAGGACGTCATCATCAGCTGTGGCGGCGGCACCCCCTGCTTCTTCGACAACATGGACTACCTGAGCCAGCAAGGCGACGTGGTGTACCTGAAGGCCTCGCCCGACACGCTGTACAAGCACCTGCTGATGGCCAAGGTGGAGCGCCCCCTGCTGAAGGACAAGACGCAGGACGAGCTCATCGACTACATCACCACCCACCTGGCGGAGCGCGAGCCCTACTACCAGAAGGCCCACCACGTGCTCAACGTGGACGTGCTCGACAACTACGACAAGATAAAGGACAGCGTGGCCCAGCTGCGCCAAATGCTCAGCCTGTAAACCACTCAACACTAAACCCTAAACGCCATACTGACAAATGAAGAAATGGACCATTGACGACGCCCGTGAGCTGTACAACATCAACGGCTGGGGCACCAGCTACTTTGGCATCAACGACGAAGGCAACGTCTACGTGACGCCCTGCAAGGACGGTACGCAGGTGGACCTGCGCGAGGTGATGGACGAACTGGCGCTGCGCGACGTGCAGTCGCCCGTGCTGCTACGCTTCCCCGACATCCTGGACAACAGGATAGAAAAGACGTGGAGCTGCTTCAAGAAAGCCGCTGAGGAGTACGACTACAAAGCGGAGAACTACGTGGTGTACCCCATCAAGGTGAACCAGATGCAGCCCGTGGTAGAGGAAATCATCTCACACGGCCGCAAGTTCAACCTGGGCGTGGAGGCAGGCTCCAAGCCCGAGCTGCACGCCGTGATAGCGGTGCAGTGCCAGAGCGACTCGATCATCATCTGTAACGGATACAAAGACCAGTCGTACATCGAACTGGCCCTCCTCGCACAGAAGATGGGCAAGCAGATCTTCATCGTCGTAGAGAAACCCAACGAGCTGGACCTCATAGCCCGCGAGGCCAAGAAGCTGGGCGTCCGGCCCAACATCGGCATACGCATCAAGCTGGCCTCCAGCGGCAGCGGCAAGTGGGAGGAGAGCGGCGGCGACGCCTCGAAGTTCGGGCTCACCAGCGCAGAGCTGCTCGAAGCACTGGAACTGCTGGACAAGAAGGACATGCGCGACTGTCTCAGACTCATCCACTTCCACATAGGCTCGCAGATCACCAAGATACGCCGCATACAGACAGCACTCCGCGAGGCCTCGCAGTTCTACGTGCAGCTGCACAAGATGGGGTACAACGTGGACTTCGTGGACTGTGGCGGCGGACTGGGCGTCGACTACGACGGCACACGGTCGCCAAGCTCGGAGAGCTCGGTCAACTACAGCATACAGGAGTACGTCAACGACTGCATATACACCTTCGTGGACGCTGCCGACAAGAACGGCATTCCGCACCCGAACCTCATCACCGAGAGCGGCCGTTCGCTGGCCGCCCACCACTCGGTGCTGGTCATCGACGTGCTGGAGACGGCCTCGCTGCCCGAGATGCCCGAGGAGTTCGAGCCCGACCCCGACTCGCACCAGCTGGTAAAGGACCTGTACGAGATATGGGACAACCTCAGCCCGCGCAACGTGCTCGAGGACTGGCACGACGCGGAGCAGATACGCGAAGAGGTGCTGGACCTCTTCACCCACGGCATCGTAGACCTCAAGACCCGTGCCGAGGTGGAGGCCATGTACTGGAGCGTATGTCACGAGATACACGCCCTCGCGAAGAACCTGAAGCACATTCCCGAGGAGCTGATGAACATCGACAAGCTGCTGGCCGACAAGTACTTCTGCAACTTCTCTCTGTTCCAGAGCCTGCCCGACTCGTGGGCCATCGACCAGCTGTTCCCCATCATGCCCATACAGCGGCTCGGCGAACGCCCCACGCGCAACGCCACGCTGCAGGACATCACCTGCGACTCGGACGGCAAGATAGCACAGTTTGTCACCAACCGCCACAACTCGCACGCCCTGCCCGTACACCCGCTGCGCAAGAACGACAAGTACTACCTCGGCGTCTTCCTCGTCGGCGCATACCAGGAGATACTGGGCGACATGCACAACCTCTTCGGCGACACCACGGCAGTGCACATCTCGGTGAAGGACGGGCACTACCACATTGACCAAGTCATTGACGGCGAGACCGTGGCCGAGGTGCTCGACTACGTACAGTACGACCCGAAGAAGCTGGTCCGCCAGCTGGAGATATGGGTGGCCAAGAGCGTCAAGCAGGGCAAGATAACGCTGGAGGAGGGCAAGGAGTTCCTCTCGAACTACCGCTCGGGCCTCTACGGATATACGTACCTGGAGTAAAGCAGGAGCAGCGCCCCTCTGCCGTCATTTTACGTAAACGCTGCCTACACTCTGTCTGCATAAAATAGAGTGAGCGCAAAGTGAACCCAAAGTGAACGCAAAGTGAACCCAGGGGGGAGAGAGGCGCGTGGCGCTGGCGGTCAGTCGAGCTGCAGGAAGCGGTCGCGCACGGCCTGTCGGGCGCGGAAGATGTTGACCTTGACCTGCTGTTCGGTGATGCCGAGTATGTCGGCTATGTCGCGGTAGCTTTTCCCTTCTATGTCACGTAGCTGTATGCAGGTGCGCTGCTTTTCGGGCAGTGCGCCTATGATGCGTCGTACCAGCTCTACGCGGTTGCGCTGTATGGCGTGCTGCTCGGGGTTTGACGAGGCGGTGGGGTCTATGGGGTCGTGGGCGTCGTCGAGGGCCAGGGCGTGGTTGTCCAGGTGGCGCTGCTTGTCGAGTGCGAGGTTGCGGCAGGTGGTGAGGCAGAAGGCCTCGATGTTCTGGATGTCGGGCCACGTGTCGCGTCGGCGCCATACCTTGATGAGGGTTTCCTGCACGACGTCCTCGGCCTCCGCAGGGTTCTGTGTGATGCGGAGGGCCAGACGGTAGAGTTCGTCCTTGAGGGGCAGGATGTCGTGCTGGAAACTCAGTTCTTTCACTGTCGTTGCTTGAGAGGGTTGCCGGCGGGGGGCTGTTGCTGTATGATAACGCTGGTGACGGGGGGCTACCGTTGTATGACGGTGCCGTGTTGGCCGTCGATGGCGGTGGCCAGGGTGATGACGACGCGGCTGACGCCGGCGTCGACGGCGCTGAGGGCGTTTTCTATCTTGGGCAGCATGCCGCCGCTGATGGTGCCGTCGGCACGGTAGCGGTCGTAGTCGGCGCGGCGGATGACGGGTATGACGCTGGCGTCGTCGTCAGGGCGGAGGAGCACGCCGGGCTTCTCAAAGGAGAAGACGAGGGTGACGTCGTAGCGTGTAGCCAGGGCCTTGGCGGTCTCGGAGGCCATGGTGTCGGCGTTGGTGTTGAGGATGTTGCCGTGGCCGTCGTGGGTCAGGGGGGCTACGACGGGCACCAGTCCGGCCTCGATGAGGGCTGAGAGGGTGTCGCAGCTGACGTGGTCTACGTCGCCCACGAAGCCGTAGTCTATGCCGTCCTTCGGCGGTCGGCGGTGGCTCACGATGACGTTGGCGTCGGCTCCGGTGAGCCCGAGAGCGTTGACGCCGACGGACTGCAGGCGTGCAACGACCTGCTTGTTGACCAGGCCTCCGTAGACCATGGTGACGACTTCGAGCATGTCGGCGTCGGTAATGCGGCGGCCGCCTACCATGCGGGTCTCCAGACCCAGGCGCTCGGCGGTCTTGGTGGCGCGGCGACCACCGCCGTGCACGAGCACCTTACGGCCGGGAATGGCGGCAAAGTCGCGCAGCAGCTGGGTGAGCTGGGCTTCGTCCTCGACGACGGCACCGCCTACTTTTACAAGGGTTAGTTTCTCTTTCATTGCTTGTCAGAATGTCTTTTCCTGGGGGCAAAGGTACGAAGAAACAAGGAAAAAAGCAAATTTTTGGGTCTTTTCTGTAACTTTCTGCCGTGTGATTCGTCTTACTATTAGAAACGACATAACGTATGGATACGAAAAAGATAGAGTTGCTGTTGGAGCGCTACTGGGAGGCTGAGACCTCGCTGGAGGAGGAACGCACGCTGCGTGAGTACTTCCGCGGGGGCGACGTGGCCGAGGAGCTGAGCCAGTGGAAGCCTTTCTTCGAGGCACAGGCCGGGGAGGAGACGCTGGGCGAGGACTTCGACGAGCGCCTGATGGGGCTCATCAGCGACGAGGCCCCGATGGTGAAGGCCAAGGTGGTGAGTCTGAGGGACAGGCTGATGCCGCTGTTCAAGGCTGCCTCGGTGGTGGCTATCATTCTGACCGTCGGCGGCGCGCTGCAGGCTCCGTGGGACAGCAGCTGGAATACGGTGGAGGACTACGCGGTGCTGGAGCACGACGTGGACACCGTGACAGCGGTGAGACCGGTACAGGCCGTGAACGCGGCCGACACGCAGGGCGACAGCTTGAAGGTGACGATGCCGGTCGAGGCGAAGGACTGAGAATTTTTTCTATGCTTTCTCTATATACATCATGTTTAGTTAAAACACACTTGTGAAGCTGTGAAGCTTTACTTTCTCTCAAATTTTTTCATAACATACTAACGAAGAGCGGACTGCCTGCTGAAAGTGTCAGAGGCAGTCCGCTCGCTTTGTGTCGGGGTCCGTATGGGATGGGGTCAGCTGCGACGGTCGCCCGCGTCGGCACGGCGCATCAGCAGGTGCAGCTGGAAGAGCGCGGGCAGCAGGATGAGCAGCGAGAAGCCGAGGGCCATGAGCACGTGCGACTGGGAACCCTTGAAGAGGTCGACGAGCCTGATGTCGGGGTCGGGATAGAGGTTGTACATGACGTAGGCCACCGAGTTGTTGGCCCAGTGGAAGGCCATGCCGGGCAGGATGGAGCCCGTGCGCCAGTACATCCAGCCCAGCAGGAGGCCGATGGCGAAGGCGTGGGGCATCTGGGCGGGGTTCATGTGGATGAGGGCGAAGAACAGGGCCGAGAGGGCGATGGCTGCCCAGGTCGACAAGCGCG
Source organism: Prevotella sp. UBA2742 (assembly GCA_002353485.1). Classification (GTDB taxonomy): domain Bacteria; phylum Bacteroidota; class Bacteroidia; order Bacteroidales; family Bacteroidaceae; genus Prevotella. The sequence continues at coordinate 4,046 of DEJS01000018.1, read as the reverse complement.
GTGACTGAAGCAGACGCTTGAGGATGGCACCACGGAAGACAATCTCCTCGCTGAGGGGGGCCAGCAGACCGATGGCCAGGTAGCCCCAGCGGTTGCGCAGTATCATGTCGAACTCGCTCTCCACCAGGTTGGGCAGCTCGGGCATGTGCTCCTGCAGCCACATGGAGGGGATGATGAGGCCGAGGGCGGCCACGACGGTCCACAGCAGTACGCTCCAGGGACGCGTGCGCAGCCAGCGGGGCGACAGCTCGGCCCACCGCGCCAGCAGGAACACCAGGATGGTGGCAAGGCTGACTATGGTGGTAGTCACGATGAGCTTGGCCGGGGTCATGTCGGGCGAGTGGGTGACGGCCGCCCAGACAGGGGGGATGACGGCGCCTCCTAACAACTGGAGGCCGATGAAGACGAGAAGGTAGCTAAGGGCTTTTTTCATAGTTGCTGTTGCGCCTGAAGGGCGTCTTTTTTAAGTTGTTCTATCAGTTCGGCAGCGCTCTGGAAGGGGCGCTCGGCGCGCAGACGGCGCACGAAGCCGATGGTGAGCTGGCGGCCGTAAAGGTCGCCGTGGTAGTCGAAGAGATGGACCTCGAGGGTCTGGCCATGGGGCCCGAAGGTGGGGCGCGTGCCGATGTTCATCATGCCCTTCAGCGTGCCGCAGGTGACGGCATAGACGCCGGGGGCAGGGACGAGCTGCTGGGGACAGTGCGGCACGATGTTGGCCGTAGGGAAGCCCAGGCGGGTGCCCAGATGCTCGCCGTGGACCACCGTGCCGCTGATGCTGTAGGGACGCCCCAGACAGCGGGCGGCCTCGTCCACCTGACCGTCCTGAAGCAGCTGGCGCACGCGCGACGAGCTGACGCTGCCCTCGGCAGGCAGGGCGACGACGTCGATGCCCAGCTCGAGACCGTAGCGACGGTAGTCGGCAAAGCCCTCGGCACGGTTGTGGCCGAAGCGGTTGTCGTAGCCCGTCAGCAGCACCTCGACACCGAGGCGCCGGCGAAGCACGTCGCACATGAACTGGCGGGCGGTCATGGACTTGAGAGCAGGGGTGAAGGGCAGCACCTCGACACGGTCGATGCCGGTGGCGAGGATGAGCTGGCGCTTCTCGGCAAGCGGGGTGAGCACCTGCTCGTGGCGGGGGGAGTGGTCGAAGGTGATGCACAGCGACCGGAGACCACGGCGACGCGACTCGGACACTACCTGCCCCAGCACGAAACGGTGACCGGCATGGACACCGTCGAACATTCCTATCGTGGCAACGTAACCAGACATCTGACCTGAATATCAGTCAACTGTTAACTATCAACTATCAACTCTCCCACGAGCTCCGCTCGCTTTGCCCTTCAGGTCAAAGAACTTCCTGTACAGCTCGCCTATCCACAGCACCGGACTCGTGCCTACGATGATGTACAGCCACGTCAGCGGCGCAAGGGGTACGGTGCGGAACATCTTGCCGCCGAAGGTGACGATGAGCCACTGTCCGACCAGCACCAGCACCAGCACCAGCAGAAAGCCGCGGCAGGCCCACAGACGGCGCAGGGCGGAGTGGTGGGAGCCCAGCGAACGGGCGTTGAAGAGGTTCCACCACTGCAGCATGACAAAGATGGTGAAGAAGACGGTGAGCTCGGTGGGGTTGACGCCGGCAATGCGCTCGAAGTACCATAGCAGGGCGAACATGCCAAGGAAGAAGAGCCCGCCGACGACGAGGATGCCGTGCATCATGGGACGCGTAATGATGAAGGCGTCTCGCGAGCGCGGATGCTCGTGCATCACCTCGCGGCTGGGAGGCAGCGAGGCCAGGGCCATGGCTGCGAAGGTGTCCATAATGAGGTTTATCCAGAGTATCTGCGTGATGGTAAGGGGCAGCTCGGTGCCTACGAAGGCGCCGAAGAGCACCAGCAGGAGCGCCGTGACGTTGACCACAAGCTGGAAGAAGATGAAGCGCTGGATGTTCTTATAGAGTGACCGGCCCCACATGACGGCATGGACAATGGAGCGGAAGGAGTCGTCGAGCAGGGTGATGTCGCTGGCCTGCTTGGCCACGCTGGTGCCGCTGCCAAGCGACAGGCCGACATGGGCGTGGTTCAGCGCGGGGGCGTCGTTGGTGCCGTCGCCGGTGACGGCAACGACCTGGCCCTGACGCTGCAGCAGGCTGACCAGGCGCTGCTTGTCGGTAGGACGGGCACGCGACATCACCTTCAGGCCTGTCACTATCTTCTGGGCCTCATCGTCGCTAAGAGCAGCGAAGGCGGCACCAGTGATGGACAGAACGTTCCCCTCTCCCACCGCTGGAGAGGAGTCGGGGATGAGACCTATCTGGCGGCCTATCTCCCTGGCCGTTTCGGCGGTGTCGCCGGTGACTATCTTGACGTCGATGCCGGCCTGTTCGCATTGGCGAATGGCAGCAGGAACCTCTTCGCGCAGAGGGTCACTGATGGCAACAATGGCCAGCAGAGTCTTGTCCTGGGCGATGGCCAGCGTTCGCATGGCATGATGCTGCCAGTCTTTCAGTTGACGGTCGGCCTCTTGACGCTCATCGGCACTAAGTTGACACATTGCCATCACTACCTCGGGGGCACCTTTTATATACAAGGTGTTACCAACGGCAGTGGTCATGTATTTACGCTCGGTTGAAAAAGGCTCACGACTGCTGATGGTATTGTCATCACGTAATTGCTGATAGTCCACACCCTGATCCACAAGCCACCGCAGCAGGGCCTGCTCAGTAGGGTTGCCCACATCATGTGTCGCTGTAGTATTCAGTGCGATGGCCTTAGCAAGGTCGTCATCGACAATACTGATTTCTTCATTATCATTTCCTTCTTTTCCTTCCTTCTTTCCATTCCTTTCATTCCTCATTTCTGCCACCGTCATCCGGTTTTGAGTCAGCGTACCCGTCTTGTCGGTACATATCACGGTCACAGCACCCATCGTCTCTGATGCCTGAAGCTTACGCACCAGATTGTTCGACTTCAGCATTCTCCGCATGTTCAGGGCAAGGGCCAACGTGACGGCCATCGGCAAACCCTCCGGTACGGCCATCACGATGAGCGTCACAGCCATCATAAAGTATTTCAGCACCACCTCCAGCATACCGAGATAGTCATCGGAAGTCCACAGTGGATTAGTCAGTATGTCGTGTCCAAGGAAGAGTACGAATGAAGCGATAGCTATCGCACTACCCACTTTACTAATAAGTTTCGCCAAGCGGTCCAGCTGAACATTCAGAGGGGTCTTCACACCTGTGAGCTCTGTTGCCTGACGAGCCACATGACCTATCTCCGTCATGTCACCAACAGCAGTCACCACCATGCGTCCGGTACCGTTCATCACCATCGAGCTCCTGAGCACCAGATCCTTTGGATAAGCTTCTTCATCACTGACCTCTGGCCTCTGACCACGAACCTCTTGCTTCTGACCTCTAATCCCCAGCTTCTCACCACTAACTTCTTTATTCGTTAGCAACTCACCGGTCAGACTCGATTCATCCACTTGCAAATCAGTAGCATCAAAGAGCCGACCGTCAGCAGGAATCTCGTCACCAGTCTCCACAAGTACCACATCACCTACCACCACATCACGTCGCGGAATCTCGAGGACTTCGCCCTGAGCACTTCTCTCCCTCCTTCTAATTACCTTTACCGGCTGTTCCTCACCCATCTGCGTCAGCACGTCAAACTTGCGGGCAGCGTCACGCTCGAAGTAAAAACCTACCGTCGTAGCCAACAAAACGGCAGCAATAATACCTAGAGTCTCGATATAGTCATCCTTGACAAAAGCCAAAGCAAGCGACACAAGGGCTGCCACCAACAGGATGCGCACCATCGGGTCGTTGTATTTTTCCAGATATAGCCGCCACATCGATTGTCTGCGGGGTGGTGTCAACACGTTCTCTCCGTGCTTTACCCTGCTTTGCTCAACCTCTCTTGCGGTCAGTCCCTGATTCTTTTCTTTCATAATTGGCTGCAAAGTTAGTGCAAACGCATAGAATTGCAAAATAAATTATGTTTTTTTACAAAGATAATCCATTGTATATTCAATTATAATTT
>DEJS01000005.1 GCA_002353485.1 Prevotella sp. UBA2742 | reverse complement strand
TTTAAATTAATTAATAAAAAAGAAGTTTATATTCTCTATTTCTTCAATTCTCTTGTTTTTTCACATCTCTTACCCGCGTCTCCTGCATCAGAGCCACGTTTTTGGGTGCAAATATAGGCATTAATTTGATAACTTGCAAGGATTTTTGCACATTTTTTTGAAAAAATGCCAAAAAAACTGCCTTTTTAGGGCATTTGTGCCCATACAAAGGATATTCTGCTTCAAATTTTTTGCTTTTTTAATAGTTTCAAGTCTTAAGTGCCTTTTTCCATATCTGCATTATACATTATTAATAAATAAGAGGTGCCGTCGGCTGTTAACAGTGACGGCACCCTCTCTTGTGCCTAGTACCCAGACCCGGGCTCGAACCGGGATGGGTTTCCCCACTGGTGTTTGAGACCAGCGCGTCTACCGATTCCGCCATCTGGGCTTTAGCGGGTGCAAAGGTACGAATAAAAATAGAAACGGCAAAATAAATTTCCGATTATTTTATTATTAGATAAAGTCGTCGCCATATTTCATTTGTACCTCGTTGACGTACTTGCGAACGAGAGCAGAGGAATCCCCTTTCTTGCAGATGAGCAGTACGTTGCCCTCTTCAGCCACAATGTAGCCTTCGAGTCCGTTGATGACACCAATGCGGCCCTTGGGCAACTTGATGACATTGTTGTGGGAGTCTTCCATCATCACCTCGGAGTCGATGACGACATTGTCGTCTTCGCCCTTGCTCTTGCACTCGTAGATGGCGTGCCAGGTGCCGAGGTCAGCCCAGCCGAAGTCGCAACGCATGACACAGACATCCTCGCATCGTTCGAGTACGCCCTGGTCGATACTGAGGTTGGGATAGGAGGGGTAGTGCTCGTTGACGAAGGCCATCTCGCGTTCAATGGTAAAGTTGGCGAGGTGCTCATCAAGTGGATTGACCACTTCCGGGAAGAGTCGACGGAAGCAGTTGTTAAGATAGCGTGCGTTGGCGAAGATGAGTCCTGTATTCCACAGGAACTCGCCCGACTCCATAAACATCTTGGCAAAGTCGCGCTCCGGCTTTTCGGTGAACGACTTGACAGGATAGATATCAGGGTCGCTGGTGGGTTCGCCCTTCTGTATGTAGCCATAGCCTGGTTCCGGGCGTGTGGGTTCGACTCCCATGGCGAGCAGCTGGTCGTGATGGGCGACGAAATCGAATGCCTCGGCCATGTTCTGGAAGAAGGCGTCGTCGTTGAGTACAAACTGATCGGAGGGTGTGACAACCACCATGCCATTGATGTCACGACGACATACACGCATGTTGGCCCATGCCACAGTAGGTGCCGTACCACGGTTGACAGGTTCTATCATGATGTTCTCCTCGTGCAGGTCTTTAAGCTGTTGGCGCACGATGGGGGCGTACTCACGATTGGTACAGATGATGATGTTATCCTTGGGCAGTATGCGTGCAAAGCGGTCGAAAGTCTGCTGGAGCTGGGTTCGTCCTACTCCGAAGAAGTCAATGAACTGCTTGGGCATGCTTTCGCGACTGCACGGCCACAGGCGACGGCCTTTGCCACCAGCAAGGATGATACAATAGTTTTGCTTGTTGAGTTCCATAATATAGAATAGGTATTGTTTACAGAGGGCTAAGTTACGAAGAATATTCGAGGGAAGCAAATAAAAGATTGGATTTTTAGGTTTTTATAACTGAACGCGAAGCTGTAGAAGAATGTCGGTCATAGCGGAATGGTTAATCTGCTGTGGGCCGCTTGATATGACAGCACGGTCGAAGTAGTTGGTGGTGGCCACTTTGGCAGAGAGTGTGAAGCGCTGCCATTGGGCCCGTGCCATGAGCATATAGCGCAAGCCGTGGCCATAGTACATAGGGAAGGAGAAGTCGTAGAGCACGGACCGTTCATATTGATAGATGCGGCTGTCGTAGTCGTCAGTATGAAACCATCCTATGTTGGCACTCAGCTGTAGCCAGCTGTTCTGCCACTGAGCCTGCTGACTGACCATGATGCCTGAAGAAGAAACGTCAGGACCCTTAACGAGGACAGCATCAACCTGAGTCTGCAGCAGGGGGTGAGTAAGACGCAGTCGGGCGCGATGCTCGTAAGTGTTCAGTATGGAACGCGCCCCAGTATCGTCGCGTTGCCGGATGCGAAAGCGGTAGCGACCTTCAAGAGTAGTATTATCATATAATAAGGAACGCGCGAGCATCATAGCATCAAAAGCCTCGCTGCCATTACTGACCCGATAGCGTGCCCATGGGAAACGGGCATAATCGACATACGCCTGAAAAAACAAGGAGCGTCGCGGCTTCCATGTGGCTCCAAGGTATGCGCCATGCTCGTTTTGTGTGCTGCCGCCTTCACTGAAGCTGTAGGCATGATAGGCAGTGTAGCGCTTGTCGTAATAGCGATGCAGCAGCATGAACGTCCACTCTTCAGAGAGGCGATAGGTAAGCGAATGGATGGTCGCCAGGGCTCCGTCACGACTGACGGCCGTCTCGCCAGAGAAGGAAAGCCGGTAGTTGGTATAGTTATAATCGATGCTTGCATTGAGGAAGTCGTTGCCAGAAAGAGCATAGCGACGGTAGCGCAGCGTGTCGGACTTCTTGGAGGCGTTCACATTATAAGGCATAAGAGAACGGCTGAAGCGGGAATAGAGGACGTTGGCACTGACAGAGGCAACGGCATTCCTGAGTGTCGGCTTGTAGGTTATTCGTGCACCGAGGTCAGTAAGATGGGTATTGTCTTTCCTGCTCATCTCGGTCTTAGTACGATGATAAGTCCCTTCTGTGATGGTACGCACGGTACCGTTGTCGTTGAGGGTGGCATCAATGGGCCTATAGGAAGCAAATGCTGTCAGGTGCCAATAGTCGGCCATCCGAAGCGTAGCAGCAGCACCGCGGAGGTAGGAGGCCGAAGAACGTGACGAATGAGCTGTCAGCACATAACTGCTGCGCCCCAACGACTGCAGGGCTGCCAGCTTTCCCAGATGGAAGCCAGTGTTCATAACCAGTCCCATGCCCATCTGCACACGATACATACCCAAATTGAGTTCTTCGAGGCGGTTCATGTGGCGAAGCTGGAAATAATAAGAATAGAAGTCGTAGCCCCACTTGTTTTTGTTAGCCAGGAAAGGCTCGCCGGCATCCTGGGCTCCTGTAAGGCCGAACTTGAGCTTGTCTCTGTAAGTGAACTGATAACGGATGTCGTGACGGTAGCGATAGCCCAAGTAGTCGTAACGGTCGCCCTTACGCTCGTATGTGGGCACCTTCAGCGTAGCCAGGACGGTATGACGTCCGTCGGCTGCAATGGTCGAGAGCGAAGGGAGCAGCTTTTCGCTACGAAGGGTATCGCCCACGGTGATGAAACACCTGAAGAGCTGTCGTGTGTCGTAGTCGAGGCTGGTGATAAGCAGCAACTCGTTAAGAGAACGAACGGGTTTATAGTAGTCAAGATACTCACAGAGGTCTTCTATCTGCTGGTTAGAGAGGAAGGGCAACCGCTCCAGGTCCTCGCGGGTAGCCTGGTTGATGTTGAGTTTGTTCTCTGCCAGGTCGGTCAGAAGCTCGTAGGATTCCTCCGTGAGGTCAGCATCGTCAAGAGCAGCCCAGGAGCGGAGGAGTTGCTCCCAGGAGGGTTGCTGTGAGAAAGTTACGTTAGGTAAGAGGAGAAGGAAGACGACGAGGGGTAGTAGTCTCATAGCTGTCCTGCTTCAACCATCAGTACCACCCTTTCAGTGAGACGGTCGACACCCTCTGCATCATACTGTTTCTTCAGCGAAGCACCGAAGGCCCATGCAAAAGCCTGATAGAAGCCAGCGCGCACAGGTCCAAGGAAGGCTTGGATAAGCTCGTAGCTGGAGGAATGGCTCTCACGGTATATCAGCTTGATGAGCAGCTTGCCCTGCGAGTAGGTGAGTTTCTTCATCCGTGGCTTGTACTCCTTCATAATACTCTTCTCCACCCTCTTCATGTGCTCGTCCTTGGATTTCTTGTCAGGTAGCGTCTCGAGGTACTCTGCCGTCTCCATCATAATCATGTTGGCCTCCTTGGCTATGGGCAACACCTTCTTGACATTCTTGACCAGTCGCATGTAGGCATTTGCCTGCTTCTTACTCTCAAAGGCCACAGGAGGAAAGACGTAGACATTATTCATCTCCATGTACTGAATGCTGTCACCATGCTCGAAGACCTTGCCAACCTTGACAGTAGGAACAAAGGTCGGGCTGTCTATGTCGAGCGTATCAGGAGCAGCACATGATGACGGCTGCGTCAGCGCCACAATAGACTCCAGGAGGGCAGTACACAGGAGAAGAGATACATCCATGGCTTATTCCGAGTAAATGAGTTGCACGAGCGTCTGCCCGACGGCCTTCAGCGTGTTCTTGTCTATGTGCTGCATGTCGTCATTGACGGTATGCCACGTAGGACCGAACGAGCTCTGAGGACAGTCCGGATAGTGATTGATGATGTCGGCACAGGGGATGCCAGCCTTCTCGTTGACCGGCACATGGTCATCCGTAACATAGCCTCCTTCCTTATTAGGGAAGAAGCTGCCATACCCGGCGGCGGCAGCGGCCTGCCATATCTTGTCGACGACACTCTTTGCATGCTGCAGCGAATAGCCCTCCTGATAGAAACGTGCCCCCTGGCCACCCACCATATCGAGAAGGATGGCATAATGATAGTCGGCTGAAGCGTCCTTCGTCTTGTACGACGATGCCCAGTGCTGTGCGCCCAACGCCCACGAGTCGGCGTCGATCTGGTCGCTCCACTGTGGTACACCCCAATCTTCTGCATCGAAACATACGAAGTCGACTGCGACGCGTGCCGAGTCGTGCTGCTGTAACAGACGTGCCAGTTCGAGCATCACGGCGACGCCCGAAGCGCCGTCGTTAGCAGCCATCACCGGGGTATGCCAGTTGACCGAGTCGGGGTCGTTGTCGGCCCATGGCCGGCTGTCCCAATGAGCACAGAGAAGGATACGGAGCGCCGGCTGCCGGACAGAGTCTCCTGCAGCCGCCGGAGAGATCGCAATGATGTTGGTGCTATGAAGTATGGTACCATCGTAGCCCCGCAAGTCAGCCTGCTGCAGCGACACCTGACAGCCATACTGGCGGAAGCGGCTCTGTATCCACTGAGCACACTGTTCGTGCGCCTGACTATTCATTATACGTGGGCCGAAGCTGCACTGGGCAGCACAAAAGGCATAAGCCGAATCGGCATTAAACTCGATGCCGACGACGGGCTGGCTGTTCTGCTGCCCTTTCTTCGTGGTACTGCAAGCAACGAAGATACTTGTCACTATGAAACTGAAGAAAAATAAAAGAAGATGCTTTCTCATAATTATCTTACACTTTGAACCTGGCGCATGACACGCAGGAAGTTGCCTCCCCATATTTTCTCGATGTCCTGTTCAGAGTAACGCCGGGCAAGGAGCTGACGTGTGAAGTTGACCACCTCAGAGGCATCAGCCATGCCACGCACGCCACCATCACCGTCGAAGTCGGTTCCTATGCCTACATGGTCGATTCCCATGACCTGTATGGCATGGTCGAGGTGGTTGAGGGCGTCGACGACGGTGGCTTCGCCATCCTTGACCAGGAATCCGTGATAGAACGTCACCTGCATCACCCCACCCTTTGCTGCCAGGGCGCGCATCTGGTCGTCTGTCAGGTTACGCGGATGGTCACAGAGAGCACGACAGCTACTGTGGCTACATACAATGGGCTGGCTGCTGAGCTCCAGTGCATCGTAAAAGCTCTTCTCATGGGCATGGCTGAGGTCGACCATAATGCCGAGACGGTTCATCTCGCTGATGACCTGACGGCCGAAGTCGCTCACGCCATGATGGGTATTGGTGGTACGGGCAGAGTCGCAGATGTCGTTGTCGCCATTATGACAGAGAGTCATATATACAATGCCTCTCCGGGCAAAATGCTGCAAATTCTGCAGACTGCCTTCAAGTGCCAGTCCGTTTTCTATGCCCAGCATGATGCTCTTACGTCCCTGGCTTTTGTTGGCATAAAGCTCATCGGGGGTACGTGCCAAAGCCAGGTACTGACTGTTGCGACGAGCCATGTCCTCTATCTTGTCGAAAAGCAGGTCAGCATACTCCTTAGGTCCTGCCACGTCGAAGGCCACCTTGGAACGGAAGGTCTCTTCGGGTTTAGGCTGAGGTACGTATGCCACCATTATGGTCGCATCCTGACGCCCCTCGAACATCTTGTGGAGGTCGACCAGTATTCTGGGGTCGCGACTGCCAAAGTCTACGCCCTCCGGGAAAAGCATCGGCGTGTCACAATGAGTGTCGAGAGAAAGGACACGACGATGCAGGCTACATGCATTGTGATAGTCTGTAGCCTCGTTAATGAGCCACGAGAATATGGGCTGGCCGTCTTCGGGCGACAGGCATTCCGGGTGCCACTGTACACCAAGTATGCTCTTGTATTCGCGGCTCTGTATAGCCTCGATGATGCCGTCAGTCGAACGCGCTATGACCCGGAAGCGCTCCCCCGGGTCACAAACGGCCTGATGGTGCAACGAGTTAACAAAAAGCGTCAGGGGCTCGTCGGCATCTGGCGTTTGCCATGCATCCTTATAGATGGTGTATAAAACGGAGTCCTTTTCTACAACGACACTATGGGTGGGCTCCGAGCGGTCGGCATCCTGCGAATGGCGGACGGTAGCCACATCGGAGATGTCTTGTTTCACCTTACCCCCTAACGTCATGGCCAGCGTCTGAATGCCACGACAGATTCCGAGTATGGGAATCTGCCGGTTGTAAGCCAGCTGTGTAATCAGCAATTCGGGCAAGTCGCGCTCAGCATTGATACCTCCCAGCCGCGTCGAAGGCTCTTCTCCAGCATAAAGAGGGTTGATGTCAGCTCCCCCGCTGAGCAGCAGTCCATCGATACGTTCAAGAGTATTAACAATGGCATCGGTATCGCCGAGAGGAGGAATGACGACAGGAACACCTCCTGCCTGCCAGACAGCCTTGTAATAGCCCTCGTTGAGTTTCAAGCACTTCTCGTCATAATTGCCCGTTATACCAATAACAGGCCTGAAGGGAGCCTCAGGATACTGCCGGTAGGCCTCGGCCAACTTCGACTGCCAACAGAAACGATGACTCATAGCATTACTCCTCTGCATTGACCGGTATCTCGCGCTTTATACTCTGTTCCAAAGATATCAATGTCTCGGTAGCCATCACGCCGTGAATACCCTGAAGCTTATCGTTCAGCAGCTGCATCAGCTGTTCGTTGTCACGGGCATACAACTTCACCATCATGGTATAGGGCCCTGTCGTGAAATGGCACTCCACCACCTCAGGAATGTTAGCAAGACAAGCCACCACATCCCTGTACATAGAGCCTCGCTCGAGCGTGATACCGACGTAAGTACAAGTGGAATATCCCAGACTCTTTGGGTTGACGTCGAAACCACTTCCCATGATGATACCTGCATCTATCAGATGCTGCACGCGCTGATGAATGGCAGCACGCGACACGCCACACTCTGCTGCCACATCCTTGAAAGGAATGCGCGCATTCTTCGACAAGATACTGAGTATCTTCTTATCAAGATTGTCAATTTTATCCATTCGCTTTAACTGACTATTAACAAATTGTAAGCAAAAGTACGCATTTTAATTGAAATACGCAACTTTTCGGCCAAAAAAATTTATTTCTGCTTACGAATTAGCGTCAAACCGTCACGCAATGGCAATATTACACGCTCTACTCTGGAATCCTGGGAGACATAATCGTTGAAAGTCTCAATTCCCCGGGTCTGTGCGTCATGGTCGTAGGCCGCATCTACCACATGCCCGTCCCACAAAGTGTTGTCAGCCAGCATAAAGCCCCCCTTGCGTAAGACGGAGAGTGCCATCTCGTAGGTAGCCACATAGGTCCGCTTGTCGCCGTCGATAAAGGCCATGTCGAAGGTAATGCCTAACTTAGGCGCTTCGGTGATGGCATCGCCGATAATAAACCGCACCCTGTCAGCAACCGGCGAGCCTTCTATCCACGGACGGGTGAAATCCTCTTGCTCGTCATTGATTTCAAAAGTATATACCATACCGCCATCCTCCAGCCCTTCAGCCATGCAAAGCGCCGAGTAGCCGCTGAACGTGCCCACCTCCAGTATGTTCTTAGGCCGTATCATGGTGACCAGCATCTTCAGCAGACGCCCCTGAAGATGGCCTGACGCCATACGTCCATGAAGCATGTGGATGTTGGTAGCCCGCCAAAGCTGATACAGATAGTCAGGCTCTGGGTCAATGTGGCTGGCGATGTAGTCTTCCAGCGTCATTTCAGTGCTTCGATAGCCAGACGGTAGGAGTCGAGGCCAAAACCACAAATAACCCCCTTACACGCCGCCGAGATATAGGAATGATGGCGGAACTCCTCGCGCTGGTGGACATTTGAGATATGCACCTCAATGACAGGACTCTTCAGCGAACGTATGCAGTCGTGCAAGGCTATCGACGTGTGAGTGTAGGCGCCGGCATTGAGCACGATACCGTCATAGCTGAAGCCCACTTCCTGCATCTTATTAATCAGCTCGCCCTCTACATTACTCTGGTAATAACTTATCTCGACATCAGGATACAGCGCCTGCAGCTTGGGCAGATACTGCTCGAACGAGGAAGAACCGTAGATGCCCGGCTCGCGTGTACCCAGGAGATTCAGATTGGGCCCATTAACAATCAGGATTTTCATATTCCGAATATTTTTATTAATTTTGCAGGCAAAAGTACGAAATAAAATGGAAACAGACAAGAAAACAGAGACAAATATCGCAAGAGCCTACGAAAGATACCTGAAACTGCAACGTGGATATTCTCCGAACACGCTGGATGCCTACCGCCGTGACCTCAAGAAGCTGCTGGACTACATCGAGGGTCAGGAGGGCATCAGTGTCTACGACGTACAACTATCCGACTTGCAGCACTTTGCTGCAGGGCTCCACGATATCGGCATTCACCCACGCTCACAATGCCGCATCCTTAGTGGCGTACGTTCCTTCTTCCGTTTCCTACAGATGGACGGCTATCGCGACGACGACCCTTCCGAGCTGCTGGAATCGCCCGTCCTGGGCGAACATCTGCCTGAGATCCTGTCAGCCGAGGAGGTGGACGCCCTGGAGAGCAGCATCGACCTCTCGAAGTGGGAGGGGCACCGCAACCGCGCCATCATAGAAGTACTCTTCTCGTGCGGACTGCGCGTCAGCGAGCTGGTAAGCCTGAAGATGTCCGACCTCTACCTGGACGAACAATACATCCGGGTGTTCGGCAAAGGTTCCAAGGAACGGCTTGTCCCCATCTCGCCAAAAGCCATCAATGAACTGCACTACTGGTTCCAGGACCGCGACACGATGAACATCAAGCCGGGCGAAGAAGACTACGTATTCCTGAACCGCCGCGGTGCGCATCTTACACGCACCATGATACTTATCATGATAAAGCAGCAGGCAGCCCTGGCGGGCATTCAGAAGACCATCTCGCCTCACACCCTCCGCCACAGCTTTGCCACCGTACTCCTGGAAGGCGGGGCCGACCTTAGGGCCATTCAGGCCATGTTAGGACACGAGTCTATCGGGACTACCGAGATATACACCCACATCGACGTGTCAACGCTGCGCCAGCAAATACTGGAACACCACCCACGCAATAAGAAATCAGCAGAAAAGTTCTGACTTACAGAAATAATCATCCATTTTCTTTTGAAAACCAAAACTATTTTGTAACTTTGCAAACCAAAACTACTTCCTTAATGAAGCATTTTTCCAACCGCTTACTGACGCCACTCGCCGTCCTCGTCATTCTCGCCACCGCCATGTCAGTCCATGCCCAGCGCCGCAGTCCACAACAGGCACTCGACGTGGCCCGACAGTATTTCTCCGGCCATAGTGCCGCCAACCGCAGCCAGGGCGCCGAGGCGTTGCAGCTGGTTCCCATGACAGAAGGCCTCAGCGCAAGTGCCGAAGAGGGCGACGGTGCCGATGCACCCTATTACATCGTCAACGACCTGACCAGCCGGCGTTTCGTCATCGTCTCGGGCGACGACCGGCAGCATGCCGTGCTCGGAGCCTCCGACCAGGGGGTGTTCGACGCACAGCGCATACCCTGCGGGCTCCAGATGCTGCTGGCCCAGTACGAGGCCGAGTACCGCCATCTGCAACAGGCTGACGATGCTGCCGTGACCGACGCGCCACGGGCAGCCCTGCGCCGTGCCTTCCCCAGCGTGGCGCCCCTGGTCAGTGCACAGTGGGACCAGGGCAACAACGACCCCCGCACCGTGGGCGAAGAAGTCTTCAACCGCTACTGTCCTACCGACCCCAGCACCCATAAGGCCAGCGTCACCGGCTGCGTGGCCACCGCCATGGCACAGATACTCTATACCCACCGTGCCCCTGACAGCGCTTCAGGAACCGTAGGCTATACCACCCAGACGAATAAGATAAGCCTCAGCGAGAGCCTTGCCGACTACCCCTTCTACTGGTCGCTCATGTGCGACATCTACCGCGACCGCTGGGACGGCCCTGCCACCACACAGCAGCAGCGCGAGGCCGTGGGACGCCTCATGTATGCCTGCGGACTGGCCGTACACACGGACTACAGAAGTTCCGGCTCGTCGGCTATCGACAACAATGTGCCCTACGCCCTGGTACACTACTTCGGAATGAACCCATACATGCAGTACCTGCAGCGCAACTACTATACGCCCGACGAGTGGGACCAGCTGCTACAGGAGGAGCTGCTGGCCGGCCGGCCCGTGCTTTACGGCGGTCAGAACCCCAACAAAAACAGCGGTCATGCCTTCATCGTCGACGGCTGCAACCCCGACGGCACCTACCACGTCAACTGGGGCTTCAACGGCGACGGCAACGGAAGCTTCCGCCTCTCTACCCTCACCTCCAGCCGCTATTACGTCGCCGACCAGGACATGACAGTAGGCATCAGCACCTCAACCATAGGCACCCCCCAGGAGCATTTCTATGCCAACTCGTTCAGCATCAGCGCCGCCAGCACCACCTTAGGCAGCACCCTGTCCACCTGGACCGACACGCCCCGCTGTCAGTGTGCCCCCGTAGCCACCACCAGCAGCTATGGACAGAACACCTGGAGCGGCAGCATCGGCGTGGCCGTCTTTGACACCCAGTGGAACTGCCTGAGGGAATATCCCGCCACTATCAACAAAAAACAGACCAACGACTATACCATGAGTCTGGGCTGGAAGGGCAATATAAAGACAAACATTACGCTCAGTGCCGACCTCTTCCAGGACGGCGGCCAGTACTACATCGCCCCCTACGCCCGCAGTGCCGCGGCCGACGTCCCTACCCGCATGCGTACCATGGGCGGCAGCTCCGACTGGTATCTGGCCACTGTCAGCGGCAGCACCGTCACCCTTACCCTGCTCGGCACCCATGACGAGAGCAGCACCGCCATCAGCACCGTGTCTGCCGAGAAGAGTACCGACAGCCCCTTCTTCGACCTCCACGGCCGTCGCGCGACGCCGCCCCTGCGTCCCGGCATCTACCTCCACCAAGGCAAAAAGGTGGTAGTAAAGTAAGGATTTATCAGATTTTAACTCTTTTTACGCTCAATCTCGTTTCACTCTGTCTACATAAAAAGTAACGAGGATAGAACGAGGATAGAACGAGGATAGAATGAGGACAGGACGGAGCCGGATGCCCGCGAAACGGGTGCTTTTGTAAAGAAAAAAGAGGGAGTGTGTTAAAATGAGTTAACTCGTTTTAAGACACTCCCTCTTCAGAGATGTTTTATAATGTCCTATTTGACGTATTCTGCGAAGTCGGTAAGCTTCATGTCGCCCTTGCGAGCCAGCGTGTCGTGCATGGCGAAGGCAGCGGGCAGGTTATGGCGCGTCTGGCCCATCTTGGCTATCTTCAGGTAATCCCACAGCAGCTGCTTGTAGTCGGGGTGGGCACAGTTCTCGATGATGAGCTCGGCACGCTGTGCGGGCGACTTGCCACGCAGGTCGGCAATGCCCTGCTCGGTGACGATGATGTTGACATCGTGTTCCGACGAGTCCTGATGGCTGACAAAGGGCACGATGCTTGAGATTACGCCGCCCTTGGCCACCGAGGGACAGGTGAAGATGGAGAGGTAGGCGTTGCGGATGAAGTCGCCCGAGCCACCGATGCCGTTCATCATCTTAGTACCGCTGATATGGGTGGAGTTGACGTTGCCATAGAGGTCGGCCTCGATGGCCGTATTGATGGCAATGACACCTAAGCGGCGTATGATTTCGGGCGAGTTGGAAATCTCGCTCTGACGCAGTGTGAGGTGGTTGCGGAAGTAGTCCATGTTGTCGTACACCTGCATGAGGCATTCGTTAGACACGGTGAGCGAACACGCAGAGGCGTCCTTGACACGGCCGCTGAGCATCATTTCGATGACGGAGTTCTGAATGACCTCGGTATAGATATTGAAGTCGGGCACGTGCTTGTCTTCGCCCAGTGCGCCGAGGATGGCATTGGCTGTTGAGCCTACGCCACTCTGCAGGGGCAGGAACTCCTTGGGCAGACGGCCCTTGTGCATCTCGTCAACCAGGAACTCGGCCGTTAGGAAGCCGATCTTGTCGGTCACGGGGTCGGAGTCCTTGAAGGCGCGTGCCTCATCGGGAATGTTGCACTCGACGACACCCACCACCTTGTCCTTTGGTATGGAGACATAGGGCATGCCGATGCGGTCGCCGACATGCTCGATGGGAATGGCCTTGCGATAGGGAGGGTCCAGCGGCTCATAGACGTCGTGGATGTACTTGGCATTAGGGTTGTGGAAGGCGTTGAGCTCGAGGATGACCTTCTTGGCCAGACGGGCTGCCGTGGGCGAGATGCCGCCGGCGGCAGTGAGATAGACGTGATAGTCGCTGCCGGCCTCTTCGATGTCGCACACCTCAAGGATAGCCCAGTCTACTTCGCCATAGAAGCCGTAGCGCAGCTCCTGTGCCATGTGGCTCAGGTGCAGGTCGTTGTAAGGTATCTCCCCCAGGTTGACGTGCTTGCGGAAGTCGGGATTGGTGGTGTAGGGAGCACGGTACTTGATGGCCTGTGCATTAGCCAGTACGCCATCGGTAGACTGACCGGTAGAAGCACCGGTAAAGATGCCTACCTTGAACTCTCGGCCTGCGGCATGTTCTGCCTCGGCGATAAGAGCCAGCTCTTTGGTTGTTGCCTTGGCCACACCGGCCGGTGTGAAGCCACTCATGGCGATGTTGTCGCCATTCTTAATCAATGCTGCAGCCTCTGCAGCAGTCATACGTGTATAAGCCATATTAATACTAGAATTTGCAAATTCGCGTGCAAAGGTACATCAATAAATGAAGAATGAAGAATGAAGAATGAAGAATTTGCTTCTGTCTTATGTTTTTTTCACTTTTTTGCCCCTTTGTCTCACTACAGGTATTCGATGAGCACGTCCCATACGGCCACGATGTGACAGATGCTGCCTGCGAGGACAAAGAAGTGGAATACGGAGTGCATGTAGCGGCGCTTGTTGAGCGAGTAAAAGACAGCACCGGTGATGTAGCACACCCCCTCGGCGACAATCCATACGACGGCTGCCGTGGAGACGGCGTTGATGAGAGGCTTGAAGGCTACGAGCACGCTCAGTCCCATGCCGACGAAGCAGAAGGTCTCGAGGTTGGAATGCTCCTTGAGCTGCCGGAAGCTGACGATGGTGCCCGCTATGGCACAGAGCCATACAAACGCGAAAAGGCCCCAGCCCCAATAGCCCTGTGTGCGCAGGGCGACGAGGGTGAGCGGCGAGTAGGAGCCTGCTATGTGCCAGTAGATGGCGGCATGGTCCCAGTGCCGCAGCCGCTCCTTCCATTTGGAGCGTGGAGCCAGCAGGCCCTTCTGCCCGGTGTGGCGCTCGTAGAGCGGCAAGGCGTGGTAGACGGTAGAGGCGACATAGGAAGCGAGCATGCCGAAGAGGTAGAGGCTGACGCCCAGACGTGCCCAGGGATTGTCGCCCTTGAAGGCCATGACGAGGAATACAACGCCGAAGGCCACGCCCAGGAGAATGCCTGCGGCGTGGCTCCAGGAGTTCCAAAGCTCCTCACGGTGCGTATAGCGGATGGTCATCCGAACTTGATGACGCCCTGAATAGGTTCGGCAGGGGCTGCGTCAGTATGCTGCTGAGGGGTGTCGCCGCTGGCCTGGGCATAGATGCTGTCCAGTATCTCGCGGGTGCGCTTATAGGTCGGAGTCTGTTCGACGGCAGAGATGACATCGTCGTTGTCGAGGTCTTCAGCACGGAAGAGATAGATGTGTGGGCGACGCTTGTAGCGGCGCGTCTGTCCGTCGCCGCCATAGTAGCGGTTACGGCGGTCCATACGCTTGGCTTCAGCCTCCTGCTCGGCAGCAATACGTGTGGCCTCCTCCTGCGTGTTGTGACGCTGGCGATGCTGGGACATACCGTCGACGTTGTCGATGCCGAAGCCCGTTGCCAGGATGGTGACCTTGACCTTCTTGCCCAGTTCGGGATCGACAGCCAGGCCCCACTTAATCTCGAAGTCGCCGAACTTTGCCATGAAGTCGTTGACGTCGTTCATTTCTTCCATCATCAGCGAGTCTTTGCCGTCCTTGCTGCCGGCAAAGGAGATGCTAAGCAGAATCTTCTTAGAGTTGAAGACGTCGTTCTCGTTGAGCAGCGGTGAGTTGAGGGCATCGTCGATGGCTTTCTTGACGCGTCCCTCGCCCTCGCCATAGCCGGTAGACATGATGGCGACGCCACCATCCTTGAGTACGGTCTTAACGTCGTTGAAGTCGAGGTTGATGAGTCCGTGGACGGTGATAATCTCGGCTATGGACTTAGCAGCCACGGAAAGCGTATCGTCGGCCTTGCCGAATGCATCGAGCACGGTGAGCTCGGGGTATATCTCGCGCAAGCGCTCGTTGTTGATGACCAGGAGGGCATCGACATGCTTAGACATCTCTTCTACGCCGTCCAGCGCCTGGTCTATCTTACGGTCGCCCTCAAAGCGGAAGGGGATGGTGACGATACCTACCGTGAGGATGCCCATCTCCTTGGACACCTTGGCAATGACGGGTGCTGCTCCGGTACCGGTGCCGCCGCCCATGCCGGCGGTGATAAAGGCCATGCGGGTGCCGTCGTTGAGCATCTGCTTGATGTCGTCGAGACTCTCCTCGGCAGCGGCACGCGCCTTCTCGGGCTTGTTGCCTGCGCCAAGGCCCTCCTTGCCCAGCTGCAGATGAACAGGTACGGGAGAGTCGTTGAGGGCCTGATTGTCAGTATTACACAAGACGAAAGTGACGTCGTGGATGCCTTCGCGATACATGTGGTTGACTGCATTGCCACCACCACCTCCTACACCAATCACTTTGATGATGCTGTTTTCCTTTTCGGGCTCGCCGAAGTCAAGTAGTATGTTGTTGTCCATGTCTTTTCTGTGTTTAAATTATATCGTTATATTGTTTACTCTTCTTCCTCGACCATTTTCTTGCCGAAGTCCTTCAGCCAGCGGCCCATCTTGCGCAGCGGGCTGTTCTCTTGCCGGATACGCTCTCGTTCGCGGGCTTCTGCCTCTTCCTGTTCACGCTTGAGGCGCTCTTCTTCTTCCTTCTTGCGTTCCTCTTCCTCCTTCTTGCGCTGGGCTTCTTCTTCGGCACGTCGGATTTCCTCTGCCGTACGTACTACGCCGGCAGGTGTCTCGGAGGCCTGGCGCGCACGGCGCTGTTCGAGCGTCTCGGCCGCGGTAACGCGAGGCTGCTGGTTGAAGAGGTCGGCATTGTAGTTAATCTCATTGCCCGCGCAGTTGATGTCGCCCTTGGCCAAGAGTCCCAGTACGGTGTTCATCATTCCGTTATGTGCAGTGATGTCGGCTATGTTCGACGTAATGGTCTGGATGACGAACTTGGCCACGCGTATCTTGTCAATATGGGTATAGTTCTGGAAGGCTTTCTCTATGCCGGGCATATTGGCGCCGCCACCGGTGAGTATGATGCCTCCAAGAAGCTTGTCGCAGTATTCTTCGGGGACCTGGCACCAAACGTTGGCAATGATTTCCTCAAGCCGTCCTTCGACAATCTCAATGAACTTACGGACTTCCACCTGGCGGTCGGAGTCTATAGAGTATTTCATGTTGTTGTCGATATCGCTGTTCTCGGTATAGGCACAAGCGTATTTGAGCTTCATCTTCTCGGCATCGCTCTCTTCCATCTGTAGCGAGGCTATGTCTTTGGTGATGTTGTTAGCACCCAGAGGGATGACGGCCAGATGGCGCAATACGTTCTTAGAATAGACGCTGACGGTAGTGGTATCGGCTCCCATGTCTACCAAGGCACAGCCTGAGCGCTTCTCTGCCTCGGTGAGCACGCTGTCGGCCAGGGCCAGCGGAGCCAGATAGAGCTCAGCAATGTTGATGTTTGCCGTCTCGAAACACTTATTCAGGTTCTTGTTGAAAGCACGGCGCTGAAGGATGTTCAGGAAATTACCCTCGATACGGTTACACTGTATGCCCACAGGGTCTAACTGGTACTGGGAGTCAACCTTGTATTCTTGAACGGCAGCATCGAGAATCTCCTGGTCGGGATACTTCATGTTGCGGTTGTCGTCCATGAGTTCGATGACCATTTCCTGTGTGACAAGCGTTTCGTTGGGAAGGTCCTTAGAGATGAGATTGCGTACGGAGCGGATAGACTGACCACCGACACCGACATACACTTGGGTAATGGTTGTCTTGAGTTGTTTTTCCAAGCGGCTAATGATGCTGGTGAGGCACTGGGCAGTCTTGTCGATGTTGTAAACCACACCCTTGCGGATACACTGTGAAGAGTCTTCCTTGACACATGCCAGCACCTGAATGCTGCCATCAAGGTTCTTCTTGCCTGCGATACCGGTCATCTTAGATGACCCAAGTTCAATTGCTACGATAAATTCCTTTGACGCCATATCTGATAGTTTTTTACTTGTTCCTGTTTACTTATACCTTACGTTTCTTGCATATTATCTGGTTGTCGAACTCGACACTGATGTACGAGTATTTATTCCATCCTGCCTTGGTAAGCCCGTATTTGTAGAATTTCTCCAGGCGCTGGAACTTACCGCTCAAGCCTGTGGGCTGTCCCAGATAGACGATGTGCTCGCCGACCAAGGGAATCATCTCGATAGTGCCATCGGCCAGCACGTTGAGCTGTTCGGCTTGTAAAAGCCAGAGGTCGTTGTTGATAAGGAAATTACCCACGCGGCGCAACACCTTCTGGGCATAGGGCTTAGTGATGTGTCCTGTAGCTACGACCAAGTTGCTGACATACTGGGTGTTGGGCATGATATTACCCTGGGTGTCAACGTAATAGTCGTCGCCATTGTCGGCTTTCACCCTGATGACGGGCAGGCGCTGTGACAATGAGATAACGACGCGGCCACCCTGGGTCTTGTAGCACTGCACCGACTCGACGAGAGGGTTCTTGAGCAATGCATCCTCTATCATCCGGGCGTCAATCCGATTCATGGCAGTTCCCAAAGGGTAGAGGCGCGAGCGCACCAGCTGTGACTTGACATCGTCGACATTGAGAAAGCCCTTGACAGAACCTTCCTCGATGTCAATACTGACCTCTCGGCACATGTCGTAGATGGCATCTGGCCTGTTGAAGACGGTAATGGCCAGTACGAGATATGCTGCAATGACGAGGTCGGTAACAACGACGGCTGTTTTCTTCCAGTTTATGCTCACGGAGATATTTGTTTTTAATAATTTACTGTTTCTCTTTTAAGATGCTGACCATTTCGGGTACCATGTTGTCAAGGTCCCCGGCACCCAATACGATGAGAACGTCGAAGGTACGGCTCCGGACAAGGTCGAGAATCTGGTCCTTACGGACAATCTGTTTCTCGATGCCCTGACGCAAGTTGTCATAGATAAGCTGCGAGGTGACCCCAGGAATGGGTTGCTCGCGAGCAGGGTATATCTCGGTGAGGATGACCTCGTCGAGCAGACTCAGCGCATCGGCAAACTCATGGTAGAAGTCGCGAGTACGCGTATAGAGATGCGGCTGGAAGAAGGCTGTAATCTTACGGTTCTGATACAGCTGGCGAATGCTGCGTGCACTCTGAAGAATCTCCTTAGGGTGGTGGGCATAGTCACTAAGGACTACCAGCTGTGGTGTCTTTATCTTGAAGTCGAACCGGCGCTCTACTCCTCCGTAAGTTTTCATTCCCTGACGCAGCTCGTCGTCAGTACAGCCTGCCAGCTGAGCCATAGCCATGGCAGCAATGCCATTCTCGATATTGATAGGTACAGGCTGGCCGAGGCACACATCGCTGATACGTCCTGTGGGTGAGACGAAGTCAAAGGTGATTTCGCCGTTTTCGATACGGATGTTCTCAGCATGGAAGTCGCCCTCGGAGAGCGCATAGTCATAGCGGCGTACCCCGTTAGGCAGGTTCTCCTGCATTTCCAGGTCACGGTGTATGATGAGGGCGCCACCAGGCTGGATAAGCTCTGTATAATGACGGAAGCTCTCAAGATAAGCCTCTTTGGTTCCATAGATATCGAGATGGTCAGGGTCGGTAGCTGTAATTACCGTCATATAGGGTGACAGCCAGTGGAAGGAGCGGTCGAATTCGTCAGCCTCGATAACCACATAATCAGAATCGGAGAGGATATAGTTGGTGCCATAATTCTTGGAGATGCCACCCAGGAATGCGTTGCAGTCGAGATGACTCTGATGCATAATATGGGCACACATGGTGGAGGTTGTAGTCTTTCCATGAGTGCCAGCCACACACAGTCCGCGGTGCTGGCGCGTCAGTGTGCCAAGCACCTGTGCACGCTTCTGTATATCGAAACCTTGCTGACGGAAGAACACAAGTTCGGCATGTTCGTCAGGGATGGCCGGCGTATATATGACAAGGCAGGACTGAGGGTCCTTGCATGGCGCCGGTATCAGGTCGACGGACTCTTTGTAGTGGATGAGCATACCTTCCTGCTCCAAATGGCGGGTCAGCTCACTGGGTGTCTTGTCGTATCCGGCAACGACGAGTCCCTTCTTCAGGAAATAGCGGGCGATGGCACTCATACCAATACCACCGGCTCCTACAAAATAGACGGCTTTAATATCTTTACTTTCCATTTTCAGCTAATTGGATGACTTCTTTTGCAATAATCTCAGCAGAGTCAGGCAACGCCATCTTCAGGATGTTCTGGCTTAGGCTTTGCAGACGTGCATCATCGTGTACTGTATCGACGGCGGTAGCCAACAGCAGGTCGGGAGCCTCTGCATCCTTGACGTAGAGTGCAGCATCCTTTTTGACCAGTGCCATGGCGTTCTTTGTCTGATGGTCTTCAGCCACATTGGGACTAGGCACCAGGATAACAGCTTTGCCCAACAGACAGAACTCGCTGATAGAGCCTGCGCCGGCTCGGCTTATGACGAGGTCGGCAGCTTTATAGGCTGCTCCCATGTCGCTGATGAAGTCAGTGACGATAAGGTTGTCAGGTTTTCCTGCCTGCTGTAGCTGCTCTTGAATATGAGTACTATAATACTTTCCTGTTTGCCAGATGAACTGTACATCGCTTTTTCGCACCAGGTCAAGATGGCTGATGACACTTTCGTTGATGGTACGGGCCCCCAGACTGCCTCCGACAAGAAGGACGGTCTTTTTCTTCGGGTCTAATCCGAAGGATTGTACTGCTTCGTCGTGACTCAGCGTAGTCTCCAGCAGCTGCTGGCGGACAGGATTGCCAGTGAGCATGATTTTGTCAGCAGGGAAGAAACGTTCCATGCCTTCATAAGCCACACATATCCTGGCGGCTTTCTTGGCCAGCAGTTTATTGGTGACCCCGGCGTATGAGTTCTGCTCCTGCAGCAGACATGGGATGCCCTTGGATGCTGCCATATTCAATGTAGGACCGCTGGCATAGCCACCAACACCGACTGCCACATTAGGACGAAATTCCTTGATAATCTGACGAGCCATGCGCTGGCTTTTCCATATCTTGTAGAGTACCTTTATGTTTTTCAGCAGGTTTTTACGGTCAAAGCCCTGGATTGGCAGACCTTTAATCTCGTAGCCTGCAGCAGGAACGCGCTGCATCTCCATACGTCCCAATGCACCCACAAACAAGATATGGGCGTCAGGACGAAGTGTCTTGACAGCATTGGCTATCGATACGGCAGGGAAGATATGGCCTCCTGTACCACCGCCACTGATGATGACTCTTAATTCGTTATTCATATTCCTACTTGATTATTGAACTGCAAAATTACTAATTTCTAGTGAATTAAAACCATGTTTAGGGACGAATTCTTTTTATTTCTTAACTTTCGCTGATCGGCTCACGCTGAGAATGGCTCCAATATAAGCAGAATTGATGATGGTTGACGTACCACCTTTTGAGATAAGCGGCAGAGGCTGGCCCGTTACAGGAGCCAAGCCCACGGCCACCATCATGTTGAAGATAGCCTGAATGACCAGCAGCAGTCCCAGTCCCATTACCAGGAAAGCAGGGAAGTTGTTTTCACAGCGGCCGGCTATACGTGCACAGCGATAGAGCAAGATAATATAAAGGAATACCACGAACGCTGCGCCCAGGATGCCTAATTCTTCAATGATGATGGCAAAAATAAAGTCTGAGAAGGCCTGTGCCAGGAAATCGCGCTCGACCGACTTACCCGGCCCTTTTCCCACGATACCACTGGAGACAATGGCGATGTTGGCATGTGCCACCTGGGCGTCTTTGTCGAGGTCGTAGTCGCGTGGAGACACTTGTTCCCTATTGAACTTCATAATGCGGCTCTTCCATGTGTCAGCACGATGGAACGTCTTTTCTAAAAAGCTTCGCTCCTCTTTGGGTTGCTTTATCTGTTCTATCTTTTCTGTCTTGCTCAGTTGAGGGTCGACATCAGAAGTGTCGTGACCTATAAGCAGGACCATGCCAACGACAAAGATACAAACGAAAAGAATAATACCAGCCAACTTGCCCAACTGTCTGAGGGATACCTGGCCATAGAACATCATAAGGTAAACGACAGCGAACAGCATGGCCGCCGTGGAGAGATTCTCCAACCCGATAAGGAAACATGCGATGAAGGTAATCCACATAATCCACTTAAAGGCTTTTTTGTCCGCTCCGTTCTCGCGCTGCATGGCACTGAGAATCTGTGCTACGGTCAGTACTATCGCGCCCTTGGCAATCTCAGAGGGCTGGAAGGTGAACCCCAGGAAATTAATCCACCGACCAGCATCACCAACCTTTGTCCCTGCCAGCAACACCCATATCAAGGTAATAGCAGAGAAGAGCAAAAGAAAAGGCGTCATCAGTTTGAAGTAGCGGCAGGGAATGTTCAGCATTATCAAGGCTACCACGACACCAAAACCGATGGTGGCTATATGGTAGACGATAGGGCCTATGTAGTTTTGGCTCTTGTATGTCAGTCCGCTGGAAGCAGAGAACACTTCAACGATACTTATCATACAAAGGAAGAAGAACACCATCCAGATGCCCTTGTCGCCCTTGAAGATATTTCCTATTTTTTTGTTCACTTTTCTTTTTGTTTTTGTATTTGCATTGTACCCTTGCCTGGCGTCAGAGATTTCTTACCAGTTCCTTGAACTGTTCGCCACGGTCTTCCATGTTTTTGAACAGGTCGAACGAGGCACAACAGGGACTAAGGAGGACTGTCATACCTGGCTCGGCCATCTCATAGCAGGCTGCCACACATTCCTTCATGGAGTGCGTGTCGCGAACGGGTATGCCAAGATGGTCAAAGTTATCGTGCAGTTTCTGATTGTCAGCGCCCAGGTAGACAAGGCCTGCACACTTCTCCTTAACCAGAGGTATGATGGGGCTGTAGTCATTGCCCTTATCCTTGCCACCAATGATGAGAATAGTCTTAGTCTTCATTGACTCCAGGGCGTACCAACAGGCATCAACGTTAGTGGCCTTGGAGTCGTTGACGTACTGCACGCCACGCACCATACAAACCTTCTCGAGTCTGTGTTCTACACCAGGGAAGTCGCTGAGTGACTTGCGGATAACTTCTTTTTTGATACCTGCAATGTCGGATGCGATTCCTGCTGCCAGCGAGTTGTATATATTATGCTTACCTGTAAGGCTCAGCGACTCCTGCTCCATGTTGAAAGGCTCTGGCTGTTCTATCTTGTACTGCCCTTCCTCTATATAGCCGATACTTCCTTTCTCTTTCAGCTCGGAGAATGGATACTGAATGGCATGAATATCGTATTTCTCCAATTCTGCCTTGATGACTGGGTCATCATTCCAGTATATGAAGGCATCCTGTGGAGTCTGGTTCTGGATGATGCGCATCTTGGCATCGACGTAATTCTGCATCTTAAAGTCGTAGCGGTCCAGGTGGTCTGGCGTGATGTTAAGCAATACGGCGATGTTGGCACGAAAGTTATACATGTTGTCGAGCTGGAAAGAACTGAGCTCTATGACGTAGTATTCGTGCGGGTCCTCAGCCACCTGAAGGGCCAACGAGTGACCTATATTGCCTGCAAGTCCTACATCATATCCTGCCGTTTTAAAGATGTGGTAAATAAGACTGGTGGTGGTAGTCTTTCCATTAGAGCCTGTGATGCAAATCATCTTTGAACGAGTATAACGTCCTGCAAACTCTATCTCGCTGATAATATGGATGCCCTTCTGCTTTATCTTCACGATAATGGGCGCCGTGTCAGGGATGCCAGGACTCTTGATGACCTCATCTGCATTCAGAATCAGTTCTTCTGTGTGATGACCTTCCTCCCAACTGATATGGTGACTGTCCAACAATTCCTTATACTTGTTGTGAATCTTCGACATATCGCTTACGAACACGTCGAACCCTTGCTTCTTAGCCAGCACAGCAGCTCCAGCACCGCTTTCGCCAGCTCCCAGTATAACTATTCTGCTCATTGCTATCTTACTTTAAGTGTAATAATCGTTAATGCTGCCAATATGATGGTTGTAATCCAGAAGCGGATGGTAATCTTCGACTCATGGAACGGTCGGTGGGGCCATCCTCTTAGAATATACGTACTTGTAGGGTCGAGCTGTGAGTCGAGCCTGCGGAAGGTGTCGTGAATAGGAGTAGCACGGAACACCCGGATTCGCTTTCCCTTGCGCTTCTGTATCTTGAACCACTGTGTCTGTATGATGACGCTAAGGCTCTCTATAAAGAAAATACCACATAAGATGGGAAGCATCAGCTCCTTGTGGATGATGATGGCACACACGCCGATGATGCCTCCGATAGTCAGCGAGCCAGTGTCGCCCATGAAGACCTGTGCAGGGAAGGCATTATACCACAGGAAACCAATCATAGCCCCTATGAAGGCGCTAAGGAAGACCACAAGCTCTTGTGAACCCGGGATGTACATGATGTCAAAATAAGCCGCATAGACGATGTGTGACGATATGTATGCGAAGATGAGCAAGGCCACGCCTATGATGGCCGAGTTGCCGGCACACATGCCGTCCATGCCGTCGTTGAGGTTGGCACCGTTAGAGACCGCTGTGACAACGATGATGGTCATGACGACGAACAATATCCACCCCGCAGCCACCTTGTACTCGCCAAGGAACGACATCACATTGGAGTAGTTCAGGTTGTTGTTCTTAATGAAGGGGATAGTGGTCTGAAGCGACTTGACGGCCTCTGGCTTGTGTTTGATGACTACCTCATGGTTCTGTTTTGTCTCAGAGATATTCTCACGTACCACGGCATCAGGACTGAGCCACAGCGTCAGTCCGACGATAAAGCCGATGGAGACCTGCCCTATTATCTTGTAGATACCCCTCAGTCCTTCTTTATTCTTGCGAAATATCTTGATGTAGTCGTCCATGAAACCAAGGAAACCGAGCCACACCGTGGTGACTACCATCAAGATGAGGTAGATGTTACGCATACGTCCCAACAATATGACAGGTATCAGAATGCTGACAATGATGATGATGCCCCCCATGGTGGGTACCCCTTTCTTTTCGACGCCAAAGGGGTCGATGCTGGGGTCGCGTGCTGTCTCAGAGATATTACGGCGCTTCATCCATTTGATGAAATACTCACCGAACCATGCTGATATGAGCAGCGACATGATGAGTGCCAATAGCGCACGAAACGAGATGTAGGACCAGATGTGTGCGCCTGGGATGTCGTACTGTTCTAAGAAACGGAAGATATAGTATAGCATAGCTTCATTATTTTGTTATTTATCTGTTTGCAGTCTACGACTGGAAAATTTCCCTTACCACCTCGCGGTCATCGAAGTGGTGTTTCACTCCCTTAATTTCCTGATAGTCCTCATGTCCTTTACCCGCAATGAGGATGACATCGCCTTTCTGCGCCAGCATGGCGGCCGTTTTAATGGCCTCCTTACGGTCGACGATAGCGATAACCTTTTTCATTTGTTTCTGGTCGAGCCCTGCCAGCATGTCATTAATGATGTCCTGAGGCTCCTCGAAGCGAGGATTGTCAGAGGTGATTATGACACGGCTGCTCTGCTTGACGGCCTCCTGGGCCATCAGCGGGCGTTTGCCCTTGTCACGGTTGCCACCGGCTCCACATACTGTGATGACCTGTCCTCCCTTGCCATCAAGCACCTCATGGATAGCATTAAGCACGTTCTCAAGGGCATCAGGCGTGTGAGCATAGTCCACGATGGCTGTCACGCCCTCGGCAGACCGGATGGGCTCCAGACGGCCGGCGACACTCTTCAGGGTACTCAGCACGACGAGGATGTCCTCAGGTGCCTTGCCCAACATCACTGCAGCACCATAAACAGCCAACAGGTTAGAAACGTTGAACTTGCCAATGAACTGTACACCCACCTCACGACCATTAATCTCCAGGTACATACCTTCGAAGTGACATTCTATGATGCGTGCACGGAAGTCTGCCATGCTACGGGTGGAGTATGTCTTTACCTGCGCTTTGGTGTTCTGCACCATGATGGCGCCGTTCTTGTCATCCGCATTGGTGATGGCAAAGGCATCCTTGTCGAGCCCGTCGAAGAAGGCCTTCTTGGCGTCACGATAGTTCTCAAACGTCTTGTGGTAGTCAAGATGGTCTCGCGTCAGATTGGTAAACAGTCCCCCTGCAAACTTCAGTCCGCCGATGCGCTTCTGGGCAATAGCGTGGCTGGAACACTCCATGAAGGCATAGTCGCAGCCTGCCTGTACCATTTTACTTAGAAGATAGTTCAGCTCGATAGGATCAGGAGTGGTATGGTCGGCGGGAATAGCTTCGTCCTCGATATAGTTGCACACCGTAGAGAGCAAACCACACTTATAGCCGAACTTACGAAACATATTATATAGTAAGGTAGCAATGGTGGTTTTTCCGTTGGTTCCTGTCACGCCTACCAGCTTCAGGTGTTTTGAAGGCTCGCCATAGAACATGGTGGCGACAGGTCCTACAGCCTCTTCTGTCGACGCCACCTTCACATAGGTCACACCCTCCTGGCGTTCTTCAGGCAGGTCCTCACACAACACCGCAGTAGCCCCTGACGCTATCGCTTTGGGAATAAAGCGGTGTCCGTCAGTCTGTGTGCCCTTTATGGCAACAAAGAGGTGTCCCTTTTCCACCTTGCGTGAATCGATGTCTACACCTGTAATGTCGGCCTCGCTATTGCCAATGAGGCTGATGGTGGTTACATTTCTTAGCAGTTCGCTCAGTTTCATATACCTTATTATATTATTGTTATTTCTTCACTTAGTCCATTGTCAGTATACACTCGCTGCCCTTTACTATCTGCCTGCCGGCAGGATAACTCTGACGCTTCACCTTACCACGACCATGGACCTTCACCTTCAGGCCCCGGCTCTCCAACAGGTAGACGGCATCTTTGGCACCCATGCCCGTCACGTCGGGAGTAATATGCTCGCTGTATTTGGCTTCGTCACGCTGTACACGCTTATCAATGCCCAGCTTCTTCAGTATCATGTTGGCATCTTCCGTATTGCCGTTCTTGACGTCAGGAACGATAACTGATTGTTCGTCATGGGCATCGTCGATGCTTAATTTCAGATGACGGGCCATCACACCTTCTGCAATGTGGTGGAACACGACACCACTCATGCCACCGCCAGAGGCTGGAAGACCCGACTTCTTGATACAGACAATACACGAATAGCGTGGATTGTCGGCAGGGAAATAGCCTGCAAAGGAGAGCCAGTAACGGGTGATGCCCGAGTGATAGCCACCATACTGGTCTGCCACCTGGGCAGTACCTGTCTTACCTGCTACTTTGAACAGGGGTGACCCTGCTTTACGCCCCAGCCCCTGGCTGACCACATGCTCCAAGATGGTTTGCATGGTTTTAATGGCCTTGGGCTTGGCTATCTGGCGTTTCAGCACTACAGGTTCGTATTCCCTGACCACCTCACCATTCTTCAGGACCTGCTTAATAAAACGAGGCTGCATCATCTTACCGTTGTTGGCGATGGCGTTGTAGAACGAGACGGTGTTGATAGGAGCTATCTGCGTCTCATACCCTATCGACATCCAAGGCAGTGTTGTCTTACTCCAATATTTCGAGCGGTCCCGGGTCTTGGTGTCTGGCATGCGGATGTAAGGTGGGTGGTAGCCTACCAGCGGAAGTTTCAGGTCTTCGTGTATGCCTACACGATAGAGTCCCTCCACATATTTGGTAGGATTACTGCCATAGAACTTGTCAATAACGTAGCTGACACCAATGTTAGAGCTGACCTCCAGCGCACGAGCTACATTAATGTCACCATAGCCGCCACGACGCCAGTTGTGGTCTTTCATCGGACGTCCGTGCATATCCATCACCCCGCTTCCCGTATGGATGATGAAGCTGGTATCGTTGGGAATGACCTCGTCGTCGAGGGCTACCAGGAACGATGCCACCTTGAACACAGAGCCGGGCTCGCAACGATAGCTGATGGCCGAGTTGACACCCTCAATATAGTTGCCATTCTCGTTTCTCATCAGGTTGACGATGGCCTTAATGTCGCCTGTCTCTACCTCCATAAGGATAGCTACGCCCATCTCACCGCCTATGAGCTTCAGCTCATCTAACAGGGCACGCTCAGCCAGGTCTTGCATGTTGACATCGATAGTGGTTACGATGTCGCAACCGTCAATGGGCTGCGTAACGGGTATATTCATATACTTATTCAGCACCTTACGACGTCCCGTAATACCCGGTGTGCCCCTGAGCAGCGAGTCGTACGACAGCTCCAGTCCGAAGTAGGCAGAATCCTTGGCACCAAAGAGCCCGCCAATGGTACGCTGTGCAAGCGTACCGAAGGGACGATTACGCGAGATGTACTCCTCTTCGTGGAATCCACTTTTATATTTGGGCATGTTCAGGAAAGGCAGCTGTCGTACCTCCATGTAGGTATTGTAGTTGATGCGACGTGGCCATATAGCCCAATGGCGAGCTCCCACGCTGCCGTTTCTGTTCACCTTGTGGCGTCCTTCCTCCAATAGTTTCTTAAACTCGGCAGCGGTGCGCTGTGGGAATATCCGGGTCAGTCCTTCGCAGACACTATCCACCTTATCCTGCCACAGTGAGTCATTCTCAAAGGCCGAGGCCTGGAAATCCATAAAAATCTTGTACTCAGGTATGGTGGTTGCCATCAGCTGCCCATCGCAGCTAAGGATGTTCCCGCGGTTGGGCTTTACGCTGACAGAATCACGTTTCAGGCGGTCTGCCACTTCCATCCAGTACTGTTTCTTTACCGTCATTATGTAGAGGGCCTTGCCTATGATGGCCACACCAAGAAGTGTCATGACGAGTGCTATCGCCATGAAACGGGGCATTACCTTTCCTGTTTCAAACTTGCTCATTCTTTTTCTACTCCTCTGGTACTTCTATGATGTAGGGCGGCTGATCGGCCTGATGCAGCAGCGAGTCCTTATTTTGTCTCAATATGTCCAATACGTGGCTCTCACGACATTTCTCTGTCAGCGTGCTCGACGACGACATCGCCTTGAATTTTGCATCCTTCAGCTCACCCTCAAGACGATCGATGGTAATCATATCTTGCTGACACTGGTATCGGAAGGCAACATAAATGGTGGCGAAGAACACAACAAGCACAAAAAGCCATATCTGCGCACGTACCACCTCCGTAGTCAGCAAGTCGCCACCAAGTATGGTGCGAAGACTGACCTGCGAAGAAGGCTTGGCGTCTTCCTCTTTGGCTGTGGCCTTAATCTTCTGAATGGTCTCCTTCAGTGTATCCTCAGCCTGTTGTTCCTGCGATTGCTGCTTTTCCTGCTTTTCCTTATCTTCTTCCATAGGGTTTCGTTACATCTTTTCTGCTATTCTCAGTTTGGCACTGCGACTACGTGGGTTCTCAAGCTGCTCTTCACTAGTAGGGGTGATAATCTTGTTCACCATCCGGAAGGGTGAGGTGATACGGCCATAGAAGTCCTGTTCAATGTATCCTTCTGCATTGCCTGCCTTCATCACGTTTTTCACAATGCGATCTTCCAGCGAGTGGTAGGTTATGACACTCAGACGGCCTCCTGTAGCCAACAATTCTGTAGCGCTTTTCAGCATGTCGCGCAGAGCCTCCATCTCATGATTCACCTCTATGCGTAGAGCCTGGTAGACACGAGCAAGGTCTTTCTTCTCGCGTTCTGAACGCATCAGCGGCTCCACCAACTCACAAAGGTCTGCTGTAGTGGCAATAGGTTTCGTTTTGCGATAGTCAGCCACAGCCTTAGCTATACGACGTGCCTGTTTCAGCTCTCCATAAAGGTAGAAGACGTCAGCCAATTGCTGCTCTGTATAGTTATTCAGCACGTCAGCCGCAGTCTGACCTGCCCTTTTGTTCATGCGCATGTCTAACGGGGCATCGAAACGAAACGAGAAGCCTCGTGTCTCGTCATCGAAGTGGTGGCTTGACACACCTAAGTCGCCCAGCAGACCGTCAATACAATCAACACCATAATAGCGCATCCAGTTAGCCAGATATCTGAAGTTGCTCCTAACGAAGGTGAAGCGCTCGTCGTCAACGATATTCTTTTCTGCATCGGCGTCCTGATCAAAACTATACAGGTGACCTCTCTTGCCCAACCGAGAAAGAATTTCTCTGGTGTGCCCCCCACCCCCAAAAGTAACATCTACGTAAATGCCATCGGGCTGGATATCCAGCCCGTCGACACTCTCCTTGAGGAGTACAGGAACATGATATGTCTCTGCCGTTATCATTGTGCGTCGTCTCCCATCAGTTGTTCCAGGGCTTGCCCGAAGTCGTCAGCGTTCATCTGCTGTTCGTCGGCATTCTGCTGACCCCATATTTCGATGGTGTCGCCCATACCAGTAAACTTAATGTCAATATCGATATCGGCCATCCGCTGATATCGTTTAGGAATGAGGAAGCGCCCATTGCCGTCGAGCGTCAGCACTTCCACCTCTGACACAAACTTGCGAAACACCTGCTGTTGCTGTTTGTTCCAACGGCTGAGACGCTGGCGCAGCAAGTCCATCTGTTCGTTCCACACACTTTCAGGATAGAGCACCAGACAAGGCTGGAAGACATCCTTGCGCAACACCAAGTGCTCCTCACCACCAGCCTGTAGCAGCTTGCGAAAGGTGGCTGGAAGGAAAGCACGTCCCTTGGCATCCAATTTAGCCTCTATACTACCTAAAAAGCGCATGTGTACTCCTTATATTTATATCTTTGGCTGCAAAGGTACAACATTTCCTTCAAATTTGCCCCACTTTTCCCCACTTTTTTAGCAAATAAAACTTAAAAAAAGGCACAGAGCCACATAACTATCTTATTTAGCGTTGTTTAGCACCTGTCAAGAATGGTGGGGTAAGCCCTACTTCTTCTGTGCTTTGGACAAGGAGTCTCATTGCTCCGGGCAAAAGGACCTCTTGCCTGGAGCCACAAGGTCTCTCGCTCCGACCATCAGCGACCACTTCTATATCCCCAAAAGACATAAAAAAGTCTTGTCAGCACACATTTTTCAAGGAAAAGTGCAGATTTTCAAAATTAAATAATTACCTTTGCATGCCGTTAGTATGTGGCGATTACATGGAACAGATTACAAAGAAGACAATTGACATTGAGAAGATTCTGAAAGAAAAACTGGGCACCAAGTCTCGCTGGGTGCCTGGAATACTTGTATCGTGGCTGAAGCGCATAGCTCATCAGGACCAGGTGAATGCATTTCTTTGGGAGTCGCGCGACAAGGTGGGAACAGAATGGTTAGAGGAATGCGTGCGATACCTGCAGATGACGCTAGTGGTGAAAGGACGCGAGAATCTGCCTGACCCCAATGACGGTCGATTGTATACCTTCGTGTCGAACCACCCGCTGGGAGGCCAGGACGGCGTAGCCCTGGGAGCCATCATCGGACGCCAGTACGACTCACGCTTCCGATATCTGGTCAACGACCTGCTAATGAATCTGCCCGGATTGGCACCACTCTGCATACCCATCAACAAGACGGGCCACCAAAGTCGCAACTTTCCTGCTATGGTGAAAGCCGGCTTCGAGAGCCAGAACCACATGCTGATGTTTCCTGCTGGTATATGCTCCAGAAAGCATAACGGCGTCATACGCGACATACCCTGGTCGAAGACCTTCATACAGAAAAGCGTGGAATACCAGCGCGACATAGTGCCTATCCACTTCAGTGGGCACAACTCCACATTCTTCTACCGGCTGGCCAACTTCTCAGACCGTTACCTGCCATTCAACCTGGCCATGCTCTTCCTTGTAGATGAGATGTACAAGAACGTAGGAAAAACTTTCGAGGTCAAAATCGGACAGCCTATTCCCTGGCAGACCTTCGACAAGAGCAAAACTCCAATAGAATGGGCTAAATATGTGCAGGACAAGGTGTATGAGCTATAACCTCTTTCGTCAGAACCAAGTGTACAAACTATAACTAAAGATAATGGAACAACCTATCATCTCTCCCATCAGCAAAGACTTATTAAAGAGTGAACTGACGCCAGACAAGCAGTTGCGCATGACCAACAAGAGCCACAACGAAATCTACGTCATTACAGCCCACAACGCACCCAATGTTATGAAGGAGATAGGCAGGCTGCGTGAGATAGCCTTCCGCGAAGCTGGTGGAGGCACAGGCAAGGAAGCAGACATCGACGAATTCGACACCTGCCAGAACTGCTATAAGCAGCTCATCGTCTGGAACCCTGACGAAGAGGAGATTATTGGCGGCTACCGCTATCTGCTTGGTACCGACTGGCAGTACGATGCCAACGGACAGCCAATACTGGCCACCAGCCACATGTTCCATTTCTCTGAGAAATTCATACACGAATACGCGCCCTACACCGTCGAATTGGGACGTTCCTTCGTTTCACTGCCATACCAGTCGTCACGCATGGGAGCCAAGAGCCTCTTTGCGCTCGACAACCTATGGGACGGTCTGGGAGCCATACCCGTCATACGACCCAACATCAAGTACTATTTCGGAAAGATGACCATGTACCCCTCTTACATTCGTAAGGGACGCGACATGATACTGTACTTCCTCAAAAAATATTTTGACGACAAGGAGAATCTCATTATCCCGATGAAACCATTGAAATTGGATACCGACCTTCATGAGTTGGAATCCCTCTTCAGTGGTAACAGCTTCAGGGAAGACTACCTTGTATTAAACAGCGAGATACGAAAGATGGGCTATAACATACCTCCTTTGGTCAATGCCTACATGAGCCTCTCGCCTACCATGAAGCTATTTGGAACAGCCATCAACTATGGCTTTGGCGATGTCGAGGAGACAGGTATCCTCATTGCTATCGATGAAATCTTTGAGAGCAAACGCAAACGCCACATCGACTCTTTCATCAGCCAACATCGCGACGACATCAAAATCACCTCTGGAGCCAACAATATTATCTATAAAAGCAAAGAATAAAGCATACCCATTTAAACAATGGGCAGAGAGATGCCGTTAATCTTCTGATAGACATCAAGGGCATAGACGTCTGTCATGCCAGAAATGTAGTCGATAACAGCCATCAGACGATCTTCCAAGTTGTCAGCCTCAATGTCGTATTGAGACGACACGCGTCCTATCAGCTGTTGCGAATAATAGCGTTTGGGGTTCATTACGGCCTCTGTCATCTTGTCCATCAGTGTAGCCATAATCTGGTAGCCAGACAATTCCACGTCCAACACGGGACGACTCTTATATACCCGTTCCACCGACAGCTTAGCACAACTTTCATAAGCTTCGCGCTGAGGTGTGCTAATGTGGTCGATGAGACTACCCTCAAAAGTGCCTGAAAGAATCTCATCCTCATGAGCCACAAACACATTCACACACTCATTCTCAAGCTTGCCTATGACACATGCTCTGAGATACACTATCTGTTCGTTCTCGTCCCTCAGCTGCTCGTCCTCTATGCGCTGCAGGATATGCTGCCGGGTTGACTCGTCAAAAAAACTCAGGAACAGCTGCGATACTACATCAAACGAAAGAATCTTCAGTTTGTGAGCATCCTCCAAATCCATAATCTCATAGCAAATATCATCAGCAGCCTCTACCAAATACACCAGTGGGTGACGTGCATAGCGCAACGGCATGCCAATATCGGAAAGACGGATAAGCCCCATTTCGTCAGCCAGCCGTTTAAATGTCGGCTGCTCACTGACAAAGAAGCCAAACTTACCTTTCTTGCTGGGAGCCATCGAAGAAAAAGGATACTTCACAATGCTGGCAATAGTAGAGTAGGTCATCACAAATCCACCTGGCCTGCGACCCTTGAACTGATGCGTCAACAGACGGAAGCCATTGGCATTGCCCTCAAAATGTGTGATGTCAGCCCAAAACTCAGGACTCACCATCTCCTTCAACGGACGACCGTTACCTTCAGTAAAGAAGGTTTGTATTGCTTTCTCTCCAGAATGGCCAAAAGGAGGATTACCCAAATCATGAGCCAGACAGGCCGTAGCTACTATCTGCCCAATCTCTTCAAATAAGGTCCCACGAAGTGCTGGACGTTTCTCCCTGACGATACGCGAAGCCACATCGTTCCCCAGCGACATGCCAACACTGGCCACCTCCAGAGAGTGGGTCAAACGGTTGTGCACAAACACACTACCAGGCAAAGGAAACACCTGTGTCTTGTTCTGCAACCTACGAAATGGAGCTGAGAAAATAAGGCGGTCGTAATCGCGTTTAAACTCCGTTCTGTCGTCGTGACGTTCTACATGGCGATGCTCCTGTCCCAGACGTTTGTTAGATATAAGTCTTTGCCATTCCATGCTTTCCAAGTGAGGTACCCCGACCGAGAATCGAACTCGGAACTAAGCTTTAGGAGAGCCTTGTTATATCCATTTAACTATCAGGGCAACAAAAAAAACTCCTGCAAAGGTACGAAAAATAAAACAACTGACCAATCTCTTCTTGCATCATTGACGGCTTTTAACATCGTTTAACTGATATCCTGCACTTTTATTCTTCCTTATTTGTATCTTTGCATTCAGTTATGACGCAGGAGCAGATACAAGAGCAAAGGCTGGCACAGCAACAGAAACTGACCCAAAGCATTACGCAGCAACAATTGTTGCAGGCGCAATTGACGGAAATGCCTATTACTCAACTGCTGGAACGCATTGATATTGAGATGAACGACAACCCTGCTCTTGAACAATCGTCTGACGACTATCCGGACTATGAAGAATCTTCAGGTCCCCATGAACCGGCTGAAGGTGCAGAGAACCCAGCAGACTACGAGCAAGAGGAACGCCAGATGGCCATGGACCAAGCCTTGGAACAGATAGGACGCGACGATGAAGAACTGCCAGTATATTACCACGGGGCACAGTCTGGTGAAACCCACGAAGAGGTTGTATACGGGCAGACGGAATCTTTCATCGACCAGCTGAACGAACAAATGAATATGACGGAGCTGACAGCTCAGCAACGCGACATCATGGAGTACCTCATAGGCTCTCTGGACGACGACGGACTGCTCAGAAAATCACTTGACAGCATCTGCGACGAAATGGCCATCTACCACAATCTCGATACTACACCTACCGAAGTGGAACAGGTGCTCTCCATCCTTCAGGAGTTTGACCCCGCGGGTATCGGAGCGCGTACCCTGCAGGAGTGTCTCCTGCTACAGGTAGAACGCAGGGAGCCCACAAAGCTCAAGGAGCTCATGGTTCTGACGCTTACCCACCATTTCGAACTGTTTACTAAAAAGCATTGGGACCGCCTGCAACAGGTCTTAAAACTAAGCAATCTACAAACTGAGACGCTCATTGCCGAACTGCGAAAGCTTAACCCTAAACCTGGTGTCGCCATGAGCGAGACAATAGGGCGCTCACTACAGCAAATCACACCCGACTTCATTATCGACACCCACGATGACGGCAGCATCAGCTTCGTTCTTAACAACAGCGAAGTACCTGAGCTACGTGTGTCACCATCTTTCACTGACACCCTGAAGCAATATCAGGCTGACAAGGGACACCTTAGCAAACAGATGAAAGAGGCACTGCTCTATACCAGAAAGAAGGTTGATGCCGCCCAGAGTTTTATCGACGCCATACGCCAGCGACGCCACGTTCTGACCATCACCATGCGCGCCATCATTGCATGGCAGCACCGTTTCTTCGAAGACGGAGAGGAGGCCTCGCTACGCCCAATGATACTAAAGGACATCGCTGAAAAGACAGGCTTAGACCTGAGCACCATTTCCAGGGTGTCTAACTCTAAATACGCTCAGACGCGCTGGGGCACCTTCCCCTTGCGATTCTTTTTCAGCGACGGATACACCACAGCCGATGGCGAGGAGCTCTCCACCAGACAGATAAAGGTCGCCCTGCGTGACCTCATCGACGGAGAGGACAAGCGCACGCCTCTCAGCGACGAGGCCCTACAGAAACTTCTCGACGAGAAAGGCTTCCCCATAGCACGGCGCACGGTGACGAAGTATCGGGTACTGATGGGAATACCCGTCGCCAGGCTGAGGAAGACAAGATAAGGAATCTCGAAATGAAACATCAGAAGGAACTCATATTGACTGCCAGGGTCATCAGCATGCTGTTCACACCTTTCTACCTGCCCATGATAGGACTGATAGTGCTGTTCACCTTCAGCTACCTCAACATGTTCCCATGGGTCTACAAACTTCAGGTACTGCTTCTGGTATATCTGTTCACCATCCTTTTGCCGACACTGCTCATCCACCTCTACAGACGCTATCAGGGATGGACGCTTGTCGAATTAGGACATCGCGAACGACGTATGGTGGCTTACATCATCAGCATCGTGTGCTACTTCACATGCATCTACGTCATGGAACGACTCCACTTGCCCCATTTCATGAGCAGTATTGTGGTGGCTGCCTTATTGGTACAAATAGTCTGCGCACTCATCAACGTATGGTGGAAAATTTCTACACACACTGCTGCTATTGGAGGCGTAGGAGGAGCCCTCTTTGCCTTCGCCTACTACTTAGGCTTTAACCCGGTATGGTGGATTTGCATCGTGTTCCTCGTGGCAGGACTGCTGGGCAGCTCTCGTATGATTCTGCGCCAGCATAGCCTTGCACAAGTCGTTGTTGGTTTCTGGGTAGGAGCCGTCTGCGCCGCCACAGCCATCATATTCTTATAGTATCACTAACAAAAAACCTAAATTAAGTAAGAGAAAATGAAAAAGCCATTACTTTGTTTTGTAACATTATTACTAACTCTTTCCTCATGTGAGAAAACCCTCGACGTACAGGGACAAGAAGAAGGCAGCAGCACGCTGTTAGTGCATACGCGTGCCGTTGAAAACGATGAGAAGGTGAGCTATCCGCTTACGGTATACGCCATGAATCCTGATGGTGTTTGTGTCAGGAAAAAGACGCTCCTTTCTGAAAACGACGAACTGGCGTTCATGCTTGAACCCATGACCTACCACATCTACGCCATAGGTGGTGCCACGGAGGGCGATTACGAATTGCCCGGTATGGAAAATGCCACGGCGACATCAGAAATAACACTGGCAGAAGACGCCTTGCACGGCGACCTTATGAGCTATGCAAGCGAAATTACTGTTGGCACTAACGAGACAAACACGCTGAATCTTTCTTTGTCAAGAAAAGTATTTGAGCTAAAGGAAGTGACTATCAAGAACATCCCTCCTTCCGTCGACGAGGTATCGCTGGTGCTTAACCCCATGTATGACAAGCTACTGCTCAACGGTAGTTATGGAGAGGAAACGAGCGAGAAAGCCATCCCCCTTACAAAGCAGGGTGAAAGCACCTGGCAACTGGCTGAGCCCCTCTTCCTGTTGCCCGCTAATGGCAACCCCACCATAAACGTAAAGTTCCGAAAGGGTGATGCTTATATCAGTCATACCTACTCGTCGCCG
This sequence comes from Prevotella sp. UBA2742, assembly GCA_002353485.1. Lineage (GTDB taxonomy): Bacteria > Bacteroidota > Bacteroidia > Bacteroidales > Bacteroidaceae > Prevotella. Next base: position 133,893 of record DEJS01000005.1, on the reverse strand, counting down.
TATGCCATCGAGGCAAACAAACATATTCTGATAGAGGGCAACTATACGGAGTCTGAAGAACTGCAGTTGACAGGAGCCATCTCGGGTGACACCTGGAACGGGACGACAGTCATCAAGTTCAACTTCAACGAGAGCGGTGCCACTGCTGCCGATGATACTGGCGACGACCCCAACAACAGCGGCGACAACACTGGTGGCAATAACCCTTCAGGCAACGATAATATCCAGGAAGGAAGCGCACCTGCTGTTAATGGTTCGTACAAAGGCTTCTTCGTCTGTCAAAGTGAAGACGACCCCACCGGGGAATACGTTTTAGTTACACTTATGCACAAAGATGCGATTGAGTTGTCAGCAGGCAGTCAGACCAAAGAACAGGTATTATCAAAAATCAACCTGCTCCTACCAGATTTTGATGAAGATGGTATCACGGGATGGAGGCTGCCAACTTCTGAAGAGGCAGTAAACACAATGTGGGGCCCCGCCTACTCTCTTTATAATAATTCCGCTGCTACTGATATTTCGAACGATTACCATTATTGTACCGACCCTTCAGGCGAACTTAACGTTTTTACAGTATATGGAGGAAATCCTACCTTTTTGAAGCATTACACTTACAGCCTTGGCAAGATTCTTCGTCCATTTACCACGGTAAAGTTCCGTAAGTAGCAAGGAAAAGGTGCTGTTTCTGAGAGAATTTCGAAGAAATAAGACTTTTTAGTACAAAAAAGATGGCGGTTTCAGAAGAAATCGCTACCTTTGCACATTATAAATAACGAAACGTTTCGAAAGATGATAAAAATCAAGGTAGTGAACCGCGGACATCAACAGCTGCCTGCCTATGCCACGCCCCAGAGTGCCGGTATGGATCTGCGTGCAAATTTGGACTGCCCCGTCACGTTGCACCCACTGGAGCGCAAGCTGATTCCTACAGGCCTGCACATTGCGCTTCCTGAGGGATACGAGGCTCAGGTAAGACCACGCAGCGGATTGGCACTGAAGCATGGACTGACAGTGTTGAACACACCGGGAACTATTGATGCCGACTATCGTGGAGAGATAGGTGTGGTATTAATAAACCTATCTAACGAGGACTTTGTGGTAAACGATGGCGAGCGCATTGCCCAGATGGTCATTGCACGCCATGAACAGGGCGATTTTGAACTCGTAGAAGAGTTAGACACTACGGAACGAGGCGAAGGGGGCTACGGACACACTGGAGTAAAGTGAAAGGACTGAGATACATATTGCTGTTGACCGCCGTACTGGCGTGTGCACCTTGTCTCTCGCAGAACAAGGCACAGCGCTATGACGCCATGTTCCTTGATGCCATCTGTCAGCGTGAGAAGGGAAACAGCGATGCAGCCTTCGACCTGCTGAGTCACTGCGTAGAAATAGACTCCACACGTTCGGAGGCATGGTTCTACCTGTCGCAATACTATGGTGCACTGAAAGACAAAGAGCGTGCACTACGCTATGCTGAACGTGCCGTAAGGCTGGACCCCGACAACACCGTCTATCTGGAGTCGCTCGCAGAAGCCTATATCGCCCAGCGCAACTACAAAGAAGGAGCCCAGATGCTGGAACGGCTGTACGACAAGCGTCGCGACCGTGATGACGTGCTGGGCATGCTGGTACAGTTGTACGAGCAACAAGAAGACTACGACAAAGCCATCGACGCCCTCACTCGCCTGGAGGTGATAGAAGGTAAAAGCGAGCGGCTGTCGTATGCCAAAAGTCAGCTCTACACCCAGAAGGGCAACAAGAAAGCCGCAATCAGCGAGATGAAAATGCTGGCCGACCAGTATCCAAACGACTTCTCTTATCGTTGTATGTATGCCAACACGCTCTACCAGAACGGTCAGAAGAAGAAAGCCGTAGAGCTATACGAAGAGATTCTGAAAGCCGAGCCTGACAACCGTCTGGCCCAGTTGGGCATGCTGACCTACTACCACGAACTGAACGACACGTTGCGCCAACAGACCATGACCGAGCAGATACTGTTGAACAAGAAGATGACCCTGCAAGACCGCGTGGCCCTGATGCGACAGGTCATCAGCGACAGCGAGCAGCAGGGCGGCGACTCCACTCGTGTACTGCAACTATTCCACAAGATGATAGCACAGCCCGGGACGGAGACAGAGATGGCATTGTTCTGCGCCACCTATATGAATCTGAAGAAGATGCCCCATGACAGTATCCGCCCCGTGCTGGAACGGGCATTGGAGATAGCCCCCGACAATGCCTCGGCACGTCTACAGCTCGTAAGCTACGCCTGGCAGGATGAAGATAAAGACAGGGTAATAGCCCTCTGTCAAGAAGCCAGACAGTATAACCCTGACGAGATGGCTTTCTACTACTACCAGGGCATTGCCTACTATCAGAAAAAACAACTTGACGACGCCCTAAACGCCTTCCAGAATGGCATCAGTGTCATCAACGAGCAAAGCGATGCCGATATCGTCAGCGACTTCTACGCCGTAATGGGAGACATCTTGCACCAGAAAGGCCGCGAACAGGAAGCCTTTGCCGCCTACGACTCGTGCCTGCAGTGGAAAGACGACAACATAGGCTGTCTGAACAACTACGCCTACTATCTGAGCGAACTGGGCCAGCAGCTGGACAAGGCTGAGCAGATGTCCTACCGTACCATCAAGGCAGAGCCTAAGAATGCCACCTATCTGGACACATACGCATGGATACTATTCATGCAGAAACGCTATAACGAGGCACGTATCTACATCGACCAGACACTGCAATGCGACTCCGACACGTCAGCCGTATTGCTGGAACATGCCGGCGACATCTACTACCACGTCGGCGAGAAAGAGAAAGCCGTCACCCTTTGGCAGCAGGCTCTGGACCGAGCTTCAGAGACCCCCGAGGCTGAAGACGACCGCCGACAAGTATTGACAAGGAAAATAAAACTTAAAAAATATCTGAAAGAATGAAAGCATTAAGTATTTCTAAGATTGCCGTCATAGTCCTGATGGTGACGGTAGTGGCAGCCTGCAGCTCAAAGCGCAAGGCCGTCAAGGAGACGCCGACAGAGACCGTTGTTGTCGACACGCTGAAAAAGCAGGCTTTCCTGCAGAAAGTGACCGACAATGCTCAACATGCACGCTTCATCACCTCGAAAGTAAAGTTCAGCGTCGAGGTAGGTTCACGGCAGATGACGCTGACAGGTAACCTGAAGATGAAACGCGACGACGTCATTCGACTGCAGCTGATGGCCTTCGGCTTCGTAGAGGCAGGACGTCTGGAATTCACCAAGGAATACGTACTGGTCATGGACCGCATCAACAAGCTTTACCTGAAGGTCCCCTACTCGCATCTGGACTTCCTGCGTAACAGCAGCATCGACTTCTATGTGCTGCAGGCTCTCTTCTGGAACGAGCTGTTCCAGCCAGGCAAGATGAAGGTGACCGACGAGGCCCTGAAGTCATACACCACCGAAGAAGGCACCGACGACACCGTCATCTTCATGGAAGACGGCAAGCTTTCCTACCGTTGGCTGGCAGAGAACGGTACTGCCCGCGTGAAAATGGCCAACATCATGTTCAACGACAAGTATCGCGGAAACTACCAGCTGAACTGGGACTACGAAGACTTCCAGGGCTTCAGCCGCAAGTTCTTCCCCAGGGTGCACAAGATTTCCTTCTCGTCCCCCGAGAAAGAAGTAAAGATGGGCATGACGCTCAATTACATGGGCAGCGAAGAGAACTGGGAGCCACGCACCGAGGTATCAAGCAAGTATCGTCAGGTAACCGTCGAAGAGATACTACAGCGCTTTATGTCACTCTAACCCTATGGGATGAAGCGATTAGGAACAATACTGCTGCTACTGCTGGCATTTGCCCTTACTCCCTGTGCGCAACATAAGCGTACCGCGAAGAGTACAAGGGCAAAGAAGACCGTTGTGACCCGGAAAAATACTGGTACCACCCGGAAAACCAGTAAGACCAGAGCCACCGGCAAGCCAGCACCGTCAGTAAAAGCCCTGCAGAACCAGCGACAGCAGCTGCAGAAGCAGATTAAGGCACAGGAACAACGTCTTCGCCGAAACGAACAGAACGTCAAACAGCGACTTCAGAACCTGATGATGATCAACACAGAGATAGAAGGCAAGCGCCGCACCATAGACACCATCAGGCACGACATCTCCAATCTCGACGTAGAGATAGAACAGCTGGGCATACAGCTCGACCAGCTGCAAGACGAGCTGGAAGCGTACAAGAAGAACTACGTCAAGTCCATGCGCTACATGCACCGCAACCGCACCACTCACAACCAGCTGATGTTCATCTTCAGCGCCGACAACCTGACACAGATGTACCGCCGCCTGCGCTTCATGCGCGAATATGCCTCCTACCAGCGAACCCAGGGTGAGACTGTAAAGCAGAAGCAGGAAGAGGTGAACATGAAGTTCCAGACGCTCAACAATGCTCAGGAAAAGAAGCGCCAACTGCTGAACAAAGGCGAAGCCGAGCGCCGCGCACTGGTAGGCAAGCAGACGGAACAGCAGAACGTGGTCAACACGCTACAAAAGGAGCAGAAGACCATACAGAACATCATTTCCCAACAGAAGAAGAAAGACGCCGCACTGAACGCCCAGATAGACCGTCTTATAGCCGAGGAGATTGCCCGCCAGAAAGCCCGTGCTGCCGCCGAAGCCAAACGCCGCGCTGAAGCAGAGGCGGCGAAGAAACGCGCAGCTGAGCTGGCCCGCAAGAAGGCAGAAGCCGAACGCATCGCCCGTGAAAACGCACGGCGTGTGGCAGAAGCCAAAGCCCGCGAGGAAAAAGCCAAGGCCGAAGCCAAAGCCGCCAGAGACAAGAAAGCCCGCGAGGCTGCTGAGCAGCGCGCCCGTGAAGCCGAGCGTGAGCGACTGGCCGAGGAGCGTCGCGCCGATGCAGAAAACAGAGAGCGTGCCCGCGAGGTAGCGTCTGCCCGCAAAGAAGCTGACGATGCGCTCTTGGCTCCTACGGAAGACATGCGCATCAGCGGTAGCTTCGAAAGTAACCGCGGACGTCTGCCCATGCCTATTACTGGAGCCTACCGTATCGTAAGCCACTTTGGTCAGTATAACGTAGAAGGCCTACACAATGTGACGCTCGACAACAAGGGCATCAACATACGCGGCGAGGCCGGAGCACAGGCGCGCAGCATCTTCGACGGCGAGGTAAGTGCCGTGTTCAGCTTCGGAGGCACCGTCGTCGTCATGGTACGCCACGGAAGTTACATCTCCGTCTACTGCAATCTGGCCAGTGTCAATGTGCGCAAAGGCCAGAAGGTGACAACCCGTCAGACTCTCGGGCGCATCGGACACGACAACATTCTCCAATTCCAGCTACGAAAGGAAACCGCCAAGCTGAACCCAGAGAGATGGTTAGGCAGATAGAAGAGCTATATAAGTCTCTATGGCCTGTTCTATCTCGCTAATGCAGATGTACTCATCAGCACTGTGCGACCGCGCAGAGTCACCGGGTCCAAGCTTAAACGAGAGGAACGGCATCAGCGCCTGGTCACTCAGCGTAGGCGAGCCAAAGGGTGTCATGCCCCTCTCGATGCACCGCTGTATCAGCGGATGCTCCATAGGAATATGCGACGACGACAGCCGGAAGGATCGCGCCTTTAGCTCACTCTTTACATGCTTCTGCAGAAAAGAGAAAAGATACTCGTTCGTATAATACTCATTCGTGCGTACATCAATTACGAAGCGACACTCATCAGGAATCACGTTATGCTGTGTACCGCTGTTCAGTACCGTTACCGTCATCTTAGTAGGACCTAACAGTTGGCTCTCCTTCCTAAAACGGTAGTCTCGCAGCCACACCAAGTCGTCCAGCGCCTCATAGATGGCGTTGACACCCTCGTTACGGGCCGCATGCCCGCTCTTGCCGTGTGCAATGCCGTCTATCACCATAAGTCCCTTTTCTGCTATGGCAGGTTGCATGCCGGTAGGCTCACCGACAATGGCTACGTCAATCTTCGGCAGCACAGGCAATGCCAACGTAAAACCACCGGCACCACTTACCTCCTCCTCACAGGAAGCCAGATACACAAGATTGTAACTACTGCACGAGCCTTGCAGCATCCTGTAAACCTGCAACAGGCTCACCAGTCCGCCACCACAGTCGTTGGCTCCTAACCCATACAGCCGGTCACCTTCAACCGTAGGTGTAAAAGGGTCGCGCGTCCACGTAGTCACAGGCTTCACGGTGTCTATATGAGCGTTAAGCAGCAGTGTGGGTTTCTGCGCATCAAGCTCCCCCTGAATCAGAATGTTGTTACCTATCCTGCGGACGGGAAGACCCCAGTCTCTTGCCTGCTGTTCAAAGACATCGGCAGCACGCCCCTCGTCGCGGCTGACCGAAGGAGTACTGATAAGCCGTTTCAGCAGCTCAACGGCCTCGTTGGTGTATTGACGTATATCCATATCAGCCGCAAAGATACAAAAAAGTTTGGGAATAGCGAGCGCTATGTGCGTAAAAAGTGATGGAAAGGCGGCAGGACAGGGGTACCTTGTGCGGAGAATCCTTCCCTTCACCATAACCGGTGCCAAGCTACGCTTTTTCTTGTAGAATATTTGATTTTTCCCGCTACAATTTGTTTATTTCGCGTATTATTTATACCTTTGCACCTAATTAACATAAAAATTGGAATATGCAGACCAATTGTCACATGTCAGTGCTGGTGCACGAACAAGCCAAGAAGTACGGCGACCGTGAGATGCTGATATATCAGGATTTCGGCGGAAAAGAGTGGAAGTCTCTGTCATGGAACCAAGTGTCAGCTACCGTGAAGCAGGTGTCCAACGCCCTGCTGAACCTGGGCGTGAAACCACAGGAGAACGTCGGAATCTTTTCTCAGAACTCCGTACAGTACATGGAGTGCGACTTCGGAGCGTGGGGCATCCGCGCCGTCACCATTCCCTTCTATGCCACCAGTTCCGAGCAGCAGATTCAGTTCATGGTCAACGATGCCAAGATGCGCTTCCTCTTTGTAGGCGAACAGGACCAGTATGACAAGGCCCGTCGCTCGTTCTCGCTATGTTCTACCCTGGAGCGCATCATCGTCTACGACGAGACGGTGCACATCTCCACCCACGACCCCAATGCCATCTACTTCTCTGAATTTCTGAAGCTGGGCGAGAACCTTCCCCGCCAGACGGAAGTCGAGAAACTGCAGCAGGAAGCCAGCTACGACGACATAGCCAACATACTCTACACCAGTGGTACCACGGGCGACTCGAAGGGCGTCATCCTGACTCACGGACAGTTCCATGCCGCCTTCGAGGCCAACGGCAAGTGCGTACCAGTAACCGAGAAAGACCGCATCATGAACTTCCTTCCCTACACGCACATCTTTGAGCGCGGCTGGGCCATCCTCTGCATCACCGTCGGTGCCACCATGATAGTCAACACCCACCCGCAGGACGTACAGCAGTCTATGCGCGAGACTCACCCCACCTGCATGTCGGCCGTACCCCGCTTCTGGGAGAAGGTGTACATGGGCGTGATGGACAAGATAGACCACTCCAACGCCGTCGAGCGCAAGCTCTTCAAGCACGCCCTCGCCGTGGGCCGCAAACACAACATCGAGTATCTCAGCGCAGGCAAGAAGCCCCCCATGGCGCTCCACCTGGAATACGAGATGCTGAACCGCACCGTGTTCTCGCTGGTACGCAAGGAGCTGGGCCTTGAGAACGCCCACTTCTTCCCCACCGCCGGAGCCGCCGTATCGGCCCATGTCGAAGAGTTCGTCCACTCCATCGGCATCAACATGATTGTGGGCTACGGTCTCACCGAGTCGCTGGCCACCGTCAGCTGCGACCATCTGGGCGAACCCTATACCGTAGGCAGCGTCGGCCAGCCCATCGACAGCATCGACATCAAGATTAGCGAGGAGGGCGAGATACTGCTCAAAGGCCCCACCATCACCATCGGCTACTACAACCGCGAGGACCTTACCAAGCAGGCCTTCACCGAGGACGGCTACTTCCGTACCGGCGATGCCGGCTACCTCAAAGACGGCGAGCTGTTCCTCACCGAGCGCATCAAGGACCTCTTCAAGACCTCAAACGGCAAATACATAGCCCCCCAGATGATAGAGTCCAAGCTCCTCGTCGACAAGTACATCGACCAGATAGCCGTCATCGCCGACCAGCGCAAGTTCGTCTCGGCACTCATCATCCCCGTCTATTCGCTCCTTGAGGAGTACGCCCGCGAACACCACATCGACTTCGCCGACCGCGAGCAACTATGTGCCGACCCGCAAATCATCCAGATGATGAAGGAACGCATCGACACCCTCCAACAGCAGCTGGCCCACTACGAACAAGTCAAGCGCTTCACCCTCCTGCCCCATCACCTCTCCATGGAGAAAGGTGAACTTACGAACACGCTGAAGATACGCCGTCGCGTACTCAACGAGAACTACAAGGCAGAAATAGAAAAGATGTACGAAGAATGATAACAAGCGACCAACTGAAAGACGTCCTCGACCGTGCCGACAAGCTGAAGCACTATCTGAAGATTGACGAGAAAAAGATAGAATTTGAAGAAGAAGACCTCCGCACCCAGGCTCCCGATTTCTGGGAAGACCAGAAGCGTGCCGAGGAGCAGATGAAGAAGGTCAAGTCCATCAAGAAATGGCTCGACGGCTATCAGGACGTACGTACCGCTGCCGACGAGCTGCAGCTGGCCTTCGACTTCTACAAGGAAGAGATGGTCACCGAGCAGGAGGTCGACGAGGCCTACCGCCTTGCCATTGACGCCATCGAGGCCCTTGAGCTCAAGAACATGCTTCGACAGAAGGAAGACCCCATGGACGCCGTACTCAAAATCAACTCCGGCGCCGGCGGCACCGAGGCCCAGGACTGGGCCCAGATGCTCATGCGCATGTACCAGCGCTGGGCCGAGGCCCATGGCTATAAGGTGAGCATCGCCAACCTTCAGGACGGTGACGAGGCCGGCATCAAGAGCGTCACCATGCAGATAGAGGGCGGCGAGTATGCCTACGGCTACCTGAAATCAGAGAACGGAGTCCACCGCCTGGTGCGCGTCTCGCCGTACAACGCCCAAGGCAAGCGCATGACCAGCTTTGCCTCCGTCTTCGTCTCGCCCCTCGTCGACGACACCATCGAAGTGTACGTCGACCCCGCCAAGCTCTCCTGGGACACCTTCCGCTCCAGCGGTGCCGGTGGCCAGAACGTCAACAAGGTGGAGTCCGGCGTCCGTCTGCGCTACTGGTACACCGACCCCGACACTGGCGAGGAAGAAGAGATACTCATCGAGAACACCGAGACGCGCGACCAGCCCAAGAACAAAGAACGCGCCATGGCCCTGCTGCGCTCGCAGCTCTACGACCGTGCCATGCAGAAGCGCCTTGAGGCCCAGGCCAAGATAGAGGCCGGCAAGAAGAAGATAGAATGGGGCTCGCAGATACGCTCTTACGTCTTCGACGACCGCCGCGTCAAGGACCACCGTACCAACTACCAGACCTCCGACGTCGACGGTGTCATGGACGGAAAGATTGACGACTTCATCAAAGCCTACCTCATGGAGTTTGCCTCCACCGAAGAAGACAGTTAATCATTTAAACATATAAATATTATGAGCAAGAACAAGAACAACGCAAAGCGCGAAGCCTACGCCAAGAAGCAGGAAGAGCAGGGCAAGAAAGTAATCACGTGGATATTTGCAGGACTCGTCATCCTGGCTGTCATCTACCTCGTCTGGACCTTTGCTATCATTGCATAAATGGCATTGCGTAAATGGCATTAGAGATTGAACGCAAATTCCTCGTGCTTGACACATCGTTCAAGCACGAGGCTTTTTCCTCCAGCCACATCCGCCAAGGCTACATCTGCAGCGGGCACGGCCGCACCGTGCGCATACGTATCCGCGACACGCGCGCGTACATTACCATTAAAGGTCCCTCGCTCAACGGAGGACTCTCGCGCTACGAATTCGAACAGGAAATTCCCCTCGCCGATGCCGAAGACCTCATGCTGCTCTGCGAACCCGGCATCATCGACAAGACACGGTGGCTCGTCACGAGTGGCCGTCACACCTTCGAGGTGGACGAGTTCCACGGCGACAACGACGGCCTGGTGATAGCCGAGGTAGAACTGGGCTCCGAAGACGAAGCCTTCCAGAAACCCGCCTTCATCGGACAGGAAGTCACCGGCGACCGGCGCTACTACAACTCCCATCTGCGCCGCAATCCCTACTGTCTCTGGAAATAGGCCTGCCACTCTACCGCCTCCGGAAGTAGGCGCACCACATCAGCAGTCCCACACCCACGGCCAGCGTCACCCCCAAGGTGTTGGCAGCGAAGTCCACCCAGTCGCCGTTGCGGTGCCCGCCGGTACAGTACTCCTGCAGCAGCTCCAGCACGCCGCTCATCAGCACCGGCATCAGCCATGCCCAGAAGAACAGCTTCTCGTAGTCCAGTCTGCGATGGCTGCGCAGATACTCCCACCATATCACGCTGCACGTCCCGCCATACATCACCAGGTGGGTCCACTTGTCTATGAAAGCCACCTCGTCCAGTGGTGTCTCCGGAAAGAAAGGAGTCAGCGACAACACCCAAACCAGCGCCACACAGAGCAGCGAAAAGGGGTATTTCCTTACAAAAAGAGTGCTTTTAAGCATATTTCCCAGTTCTTTTGGTGCAAAAATAAGAAATATTTTATACTTTTGCAAGCGAATATGAGAAATAATAAGATGGCTAAACTTGAAAGGGCTAATTTCGGGAGCCGTCTGGGCGTCATCCTGGCTACGGCAGGGTCGGCGGTCGGCTTGGGCAATGTATGGCGCTTTCCCTACATGACGGGGCAGAACGGCGGCGCCGTCTTCATCATCATCTACGTGCTGTGTGTCGTCATGCTGGGCATTCCCTGCATGATCAGCGAATTCATCATCGGCCGTCACGGCCGGGCCAACACGGCGCGGGCCTACCGCAAGATGTCGGGCGGCGGCCCGTGGTCCGTCATCGGCTACCTCGGCGTGCTCACCGGGTTCCTCATCACCGGCTACTACGCCGTCGTCGCGGGCTGGTGCCTGCAGTACATCTGGGCGTCGCTCATCGGCCACATGCAGGGTTCGCCCGAGTACTTCCAGACGTACTTTGCCGAACTGTCCACCGACCCCGTGAAGCCTGTGCTGTGGACCGTCATCATTTCGTTCATCACCTACCTCATCATCGAGCACGGCGTGCGCGACGGCATCGAGCGGGCCTCGAAGGTCATGATGCCTACGCTGTTCCTGCTGCTGCTGGTCATCGTGGGTGCCGCCTGCATGCTGCCTAATGCCGACAAAGGCATCGAGTTTCTCTTTAAGCCCGACTTCAGCAAGATTACCGGCGACGTCTTTCTGGCCGCCCTCGGACAGTCGTTCTACTCCATGAGCATTGCCATGGGCTGTTTGTGCACCTATGCCAGCTATTTCTCGAAGAACACCAACCTTACCAAGTCGGCCGTCGAGATAGGTGTCATCGACTCCGTGGTAGCCATCCTGGCCGGACTCATGATATTCCCGGCCGCCTTCAGCGTCGGTGTGAACCCCGACTCGGGCCCGTCGCTCATCTTCATCACCCTGCCCAACGTGTTCACCCAGGCCTTTGCCTCGATGCCCGTGCTGGGCTATGCCATCTGCCTGCTCTTCTTCGTGCTGCTGTCGCTGGCGGCCCTGACGTCGCTCATGTCGCTGCACGAAGTGTCTACGGCTTTCTTCCAGGAGGAGCTGGTCATCACGCGTAAGAAGGCGGCCCTCATCGTCACCCTCTCCACGTCGGCCATCGGTGCCTTGTGCTCGCTGTCGCTGGGCGCCGTGGGCGGCATGTCGTTTCTGGGCAGGACACTCTTCGACTTGTTCGACTTCATTACCGGCCAGATATTCCTGCCCATTGTAGGCTTCCTGACGTGCATCTACATCGGGTGGTTCGCCTCGCACAAGATAGTGCGCGACGAGTTTACCAACTGGGGCACGCTGCGCGGCAGCTACTTCCACTTCTACCTGTTCCTGGTCAAGTACATCTGTCCGCTGGCCATTCTCTTTATCTTCCTCCATCAATTAGGACTACTGGAATGAAAAACCGCGGCAATTTCGGCTCCAAGCTCGGCATCGTGCTGGCCACGGCCGGGTCGGCAGTAGGACTGGGCAACGTATGGCGCTTCCCCTATATGACGGGCCAGAACGGCGGCGCCGCCTTCATACTGATTTACGTGGGGTGCATCCTGCTGCTCGGCATACCGGGCATGCTCAGCGAGTTCATCGTCGGCCGCCACGCGCAGACCAACGCCGCCCGCGCCTACGACGCGCTGTCCGGCGGCCGTCCATGGCGGCTGGTGGGCTATCTGGGCATCCTCACCTCAACCATCATACTGGGCTTCTATGCCGTCGTCGCCGGGTGGTGCCTTCAGTACCTGTGGGCATCCGTGTCCGGTCATGTCAGTGGCAATGCCGACTATGTACGCAACTACTTCGTCAGCTTTTCCAGCCACCCGCTGAAGCCTGTCGTGTGGGGCGTGGCCTTCGTGCTCATCACCCACCTGGTCGTGGTGCGCGGCGTGCGCAGCGGCATCGAGCGGGCCTCCAAGCTGCTCATGCCCATACTGCTGCTGCTGCTCATCGTCATCGTAGTGGCCTCGTGCCTGCTGCCAGGTGCCTCGGCCGGCATCGAGTTCCTCTTCAAGCCCGACTTCTCGAAGGTCTCCGGCAGCGTCCTGCTCGAAGCCCTCGGACAGGCCTTCTTCTCGCTCTCGCTGGGCACCGCGTGCCTGTGCACCTACGCCAGCTACTTCTCGCGGCGCACCAACCTGCTGCACTCGGCCGCACAGATAGCGCTGCTCGACACGCTCATTGCCATCCTCGCCGGACTGATGATATTCCCCGCCGCCTACAGCGTGGGCGTCAACCCCGACTCAGGACCGTCGCTCATCTTCATCACCCTGCCCAACGTCTTCCAGCAGGCCTTTGGCGCCATGCCCGCAGTGGGCTACGTCGTCAGCATCATGTTCTACGCCCTGCTGGTTTTTGCCGCCCTCACCAGCACCATCTCGATGCACGAGATAGGCACCGCCTTCTTTACCGAGGAGCTGCACCTGCCGCGCCAGCGCGCCGCCTGGATACTCACCGCCGTGGCCTCCGTGCTCTGCACGTTCTGCGCCCTCTCCGTCGGTGCCTGCCCGGACATCAGCGTCATGGGCCTGTCGCTCATGGACGCCTGCGACATGCTCACCGCCAACATCATGCTGCCCCTGGGCGCACTGCTCACCTGCCTCTTCGTAGGCTGGTACATCCCCCGACAGGTCGTAGCCGACGAGTTCACCAACCAGGGCACACTCTCTGCCCGCCTACTGCCCGTCTACCGCTTTGCCGTACGCTACGTCTGCCCCATAGCCATCGTCCTCATCTTCCTACACCAGCTCGGCGTGATATGAACCGCAACGACCGGCGCATCTTCTGGGTCACAGTGGCAGTCGCCATGCTGGCCGTGGCGGCACTCCTGTACTTCCTCTTTACGACATACCATCCTCAGGCCGACAGCCGACCCTCGCCACGCCGGACACCACACACCACCCGCCACACCACACGCCGGACACCACGCGACGCACATGCCCGCACCACCTACTACGCCGTAGCCCCGACCCACAGGGCCGAACGCTTCAGCTTCGACCCCAACACCGCCGACTCCACACAGCTGCTGCGCCTGGGACTGCAGCCCTGGCAGGTGCGCAACATCCACCGCTACCGAGCCCGCGGCGGCATCTACCGCACCCGCGAGGACTTTGCCCGACTCTACGGACTCACCCGCAAGCAGTACCGCGAGCTGGCCCCCTACATACGCATCTCTGCCGACTACCTGCCCGCCGCCACACTCATCGGCAGACGTCACACCGCCACCGCCGACCACACCGCCTACCGTGACGCCGCCGCCAGCGACAGCACCGACACACGCACCGCCAACGGCACGGCGCGCGATAGTCTGGAATACCCCGTGAAACTGAAGCCCGGCCAGCACATCGAACTCAACACCGCCGACGCCGACGACCTGCGGCGCGTGCCGGGCATCGGACACTACTACGCCGCCCAGATACTGCGCTACGGACGCTGGCTGGGAGGCTACGTCAGCGTCGACCAGCTCGACGAGATAGAAAACTTCCCCGCCGAGGCCAAGCAATACTTCGTCGTCGACCACCCCACGCCCCGAAAGCTGCCCGTCAACAGCCTCAGCATCTCGCAACTGAAGCGCCATCCATACATCAACTACTTCCAGGCCAAAGCCATTGTAGACTACCGCCGACGCCACGGACCACTGAAAAGCCTACAGCAGCTCAGCTTCTCGCGCGACTTCCCGCCCGAAGCCATCCGCCGCCTCGAACCCTACGTCGAGTACTGAACCGCCACCCCCATTTCCGCCCCACTCCCCCGTCCGCTCACCCCGCCTATAGCACCCGCCCAAGTCCGCTTCATGTCCAGTATTTGTCCAGTATATGTCCAGTATTTGTCCAGTGAATGACTGAAGAAATACTGAAGAAATACTGAACAAATACTGAACATGAACGGGAGGGCGACGGGACCGAAAACCCCACCCGCACCCGCGGGGTGTAGTTTTTGGACAAATTATTTGCGCGTCTCAAACTTTTAGCGTATCTTTGCATCATGGACTATACGCTGAACTGCAACGGACGGCTGCTGAGCCTCAGCGAGCCGCGCGTGATGGGCATTGTGAACGTGACCCCCGACTCGTTCTTTGCCGACAGCCGGCAGCAGACCGACGACGCCGTGGCCCGCCGCGTGGAACAGGTGCTCGCCGAGGGCGCTGCCATCGTCGACGTAGGGGCATGCTCCACCCGTCCCGGCGGACAGCCCGTCAGCGAGGACGAGGAATGGAAGCGCCTGAGCACGGCACTGGCCATCGTGCGGCGCATAGCACCCGAGAGCGTGGTGAGCATCGACACCTACCGCCCCCAGGTGGCACGCAGAGCCGTCGAGGAGTACGGCGCCGACATCATCAACGACGTAGGCGGTCCGCTGACGGGCGACCCTACCGAGCGGCCCGACGACATGCTGCGCATGGTGGTACGCCTCGGCGTGCCCTACATATACATGTCGCGCAAGGCCACCGTCCGCGACATACTGCTGGACTTCGCACAGACCGTAGACACACTGCGCACCATGGGACAGAAAGACATCGTGCTCGACCCCGGCTTCGGCTTCGGCAAGACGCTGCAGCAGAACTACCAGGTGCTGGCCCAGATGGAGCGCATGGCCATGGTCGGACTGCCGCTGCTGGTAGGCCTGTCGCGCAAGTCAATGATATACCGCCTGCTGGACACCGACCCACAAGGAGCACTCAACGGCACCACGGCACTCCACGCCATAGCACTGCTGAAAGGCGCCTCCATACTGCGGGTGCACGACGTCAGGGAAGCCGTCGAGACCGTCAGGCTGGTGCAGGCCATGGCGAACCCCGCACAGCCGGACCCCGACAGGAAAGGAAACAACAACGAATCAAAATAAATAGTAAACAAGGTGTTTTTCGAATTTGGAATAAAAGATATCATCGACATCGTGCTCGTGGCACTGATGCTGTTCTACATCTACAGGCTGATGAAGGAGTCGCGCTCGCTGAACGTCTTCATGGGCATCATGGTGTTCGTCGTGCTGTGGCTCGTCGTGTCGCAGGTGCTCGAAATGCGCCTGCTGGGGTCCATCATGGACAAGCTGGTCAGTGTAGGAGTGATAGCACTGATCATCCTCTTCCAGGACGACATACGCAAGTTTCTCTACAACCTGGGCGCCCACCAGCGCATTCAGGTCATACGCCGACTGTTTGCCACGGGCGACAAGAAGCAGGACCGCGCCCGGCTGAAACAGGTCATCATGCCCATCGTCATGTCGTGCATGTCGATGAGCAAGAAGAAGGTGGGCGCACTCATCGTCATACAGCGCGCCACACCACTCGACGACATCGTGGCCACGGGCGAGCGCATCGATGCCACCGTGAGCCAGCGACTCATAGAGAACCTCTTCTTCAAGAACTCACCGCTGCACGACGGAGCCATGGTCATTGCCAACCATCAGATAAAGGCCGCTGGCTGCATACTGCCCGTGTCGCACGACCTGAACATACCCAAGGAGCTGGGCCTGCGCCACCGCGCCGCACTGGGCATCACACACGAGAGCGACTGCATAGCCATCGTAGTGTCTGAAGAGACGGGCGGCATCAGCGTAGCCATACGCAGCGAGTTCCAACTGCGACTGTCGGCCGAGAAGCTGGAGAGCATCCTCACCCAGGAGCTGGAGTAAGGCAGCAAGGCCGAAGAAGGAAAACCGAAGGGCAAAGACATAAACGGCGAGAAAGAAAAGTGAAAAAAAATTAAGGCGGGAGCAAATTCTTCACGCTTCACTCCTTACTCTTCACTTTATTTCGTACCTTTGCAGTCCGACGTGAGAGATACTTACTTTAAATATTAAAACAAACTATGGATTTATTAAGTCAGATCGTTGCGCGCGCCAAGAGTAACAAGCAGCGCATCGTGCTCCCCGAAGCAGAGGAGGAGCGCACATTGTGTGCCGCCGACCGTGTGTTGGCAGAGGACATTGCAGACATCATCCTCATCGGTAACCCCGAGAAAGTAGCTGCCCTGGCCAAGGAGAAGGGCCTTAAGAACATCGGCAAGGCTACACTCATCGACCCCGAGAACTACGAGAAGAGCGAAGAGCTGGCCGAGAAGCTGGCCGAGATTCGCAAGTCGAAGGGCATGACCATCGAGCAGGCCCGCGAGCTGGTGAAGAACCCCCTGTACCTGGGCTGCATGATCATCAAGACGGAAGGTGCCGACGGCCAGATTAGCGGTGCACTGTCTACGACGGGCGACACGCTGCGTCCCGCACTCCAGATTATCAAGTGCTCGCCGGGCATCAACTGCGTCAGCGGCGGTCTGCTGCTCATCTCCAAGGAGAAGCAGTTCGGCGAGAATGGCGTACTGGTAGTGGCCGACGTTGCCGTGACCCCCATGCCCGATGCCAACCAGCTGGCACAGTTTGCTGTATGTACGGCACAGACCGCCAAGTCGGTGGCCGGTTTCGAAGAGCCCCGCGTGGCCATGCTGAGCTTCTCGACGAAGGGCAGCGCCAAGCACGAGGTGTGCGACAAGGTGATAGAGGCCACCCGCCTGGCCAAGGAGATGGACCCGACGCTGAAGATAGACGGCGAGCTGCAGGCCGACGCCGCCCTCGTGCCCAGCGTAGGCGCCAAGAAGGCTCCCGGCAGCGACATTGCCGGCAAGGCCAACGTGCTGGTATTCCCCAACCTCGAGGTGGGCAACATCGGCTATAAGCTCGTGCAGCGACTGGGCGACGCCATCGCCATCGGCCCCATCCTGCAGGGTATCGCCCGCCCGGTGAACGACCTGTCGCGCGGCTGCTCGGTAGACGATATTTACTATATGGTTGCCATCACGGCTTGTCAGGCTATGGATGCTAAGAAGTAAAAAAGATTATGAAGATATTAGTATTAAACTGTGGTTCGTCGTCAATCAAGTACGCACTGTACAATATGGACGACAAGAGTGTGATGACCAGTGGCGGTGCCGAGCGTGTGGGCTTGGACGGCGCCTTCGTGAAGGTGAAGCTGGCTAATGGTGAGAAGAAGCAGATTATGCACGACATCCCCGAGCACACGGAGGGTGTGAAGTTCATCTTCTCGCTGCTGACCGACCCCGAGATAGGAGTCATCAAGGACCTGAAGGAGATTGACGCCGTGGGTCACCGCATGGTGCACGGCGGCGAGAAGTTCAACAAGTCGGTACTGCTGACCGATGAGGTGCTGGAGGCCTTTGAGGCCGTGAGCGATCTGGCACCGCTGCATAACCCTGCCAACCTGAAGGGTGTGAACGCCGTGAAGGAGCTGATGCCCGGTCTGCCCCAGGTGGGCGTCTTCGACACGGCCTTCCACCAGACCATGCCCGCCAAGGCTTATATGTATGCCATTCCCTACGAGCTGTACGAGAAGTACGGTGTGCGCCGCTACGGTTTCCACGGCACAAGCCACCGTTACGTCAGCGCCCGCGCGCTGGAGTTCCTGGGCATGAAGGCTGAGGGCACGAAGGTCATTACGTGCCACGTGGGCAACGGCGGTTCTATCGCTGCTGTCGTTGACGGCAAGTGCGTAGACACGTCGATGGGTCTGACACCTCTGGAGGGCCTCGTCATGGGTACCCGCTCGGGCGACATCGACGGCGGTGCCGTGACCTTTATCGAGAAGAAGCTGGGTCTGGATGCCGACGGCATGTCGAACCTGCTGAACAAGAAGAGCGGCGTGGCCGGTATCACCGGTGGCTCGAGCGACATGCGCGACGTGGAGAACGCCGCCAAGGCCGGCGACGAGCGTGCCAAGCTGGCACAGGACATGTACTTCTACCGTATCAAGAAGTATATCGGTGCATACGCTGCCGCCATGGGTGGCGTCGACGTCATCGTCTTCACTGCCGGCGTAGGTGAGAACCAGATTTCTATGCGCTCTGAGGTGTGCAAGGGTCTGGAGTTCCTGGGTGTGAAGTTCGACGAGCAGAAGAACAACATCCGCGGCGAGGAGGCCATCATCTCGGCCGACGACTCGAAGGTGAAGGTCGTTGTCATCCCCACCGACGAGGAGCTGATGATAGCTACCGACACGATGAACCTGGTTTAAACCCGACTTTGAAGTGAAAGAATACTTCTCAAGACTCTTCCCCCTACACCTTGCTGTAGCACTGGCTGTGGGGGGATTTCTTATGGCACGCTATCCGTGGCTGATGGCGGCCCGCGAGGCGTCGCAGCTGTTTCTGTGGAACACGGACTATCTGGTGCAGCGCCTCCTCGTGCCCGGTGGGCTGGCTCAATATGTGGGCGAGTGTCTGGTGCAATGCTTCTACCATCCACTGTGGGGCGCTGCGGTATATGCCGTGCTGTGCCTGACGGCACAGTGGGTAACGTTCCGCCTGCTGGGATGGCAGCACAGGCTGTGGTCGCCCCTGGCCGCCGTTGTCGTAGCTGTGCTGGCCATACAGGTATATGTTCCGCTGACCCTTACCGTAGCCCTGCTGATGGCAGCGGCAATGATGCTCGCAATGCCCAGGCAGGGCATGACGATGTGGGGCGCCGTGCTGCTGACGATGACCGCGGGGTACTGGCTGACGGGGCCTGCCGTGGCCATGGTGCTGCTGCGCTGCCGCCTCAAGGCCGTGCCCGCCGCTGCCGTGCTGCTGGCCTGCAGCATCTATACCAGCAGCTACGTGGCTCCCTACCCGCTGCGACAGCTGGCAAGGGGCGTTGACTACTACTGGGAGATGCACCACATGGGCAGTGCCGACGAGATGCGCTGTGACTGGCAGATACGCCAGGGGCGCTGGGCCGACATCGTGGCCGACTACGCCGACTCGCCCGCTGCGGCCATACAGAATGCTGTACAGGTGGCACGGTTCCATCTGCACCACATCAGTGAACAGGAACTGAATCGTAGCATCAGCCTCTCGAAGGGTGCTATGCACAGCCAGGCCGGCGCCTTCCTTATGAGCGAGGTGTGCATGCAGATTGGCATGGCCCAGATGTCGCAGCGTGCCGCCTTCGAGGCCATGGAGGCCATCCCTAACCACAACAAGAGCGGCAGGGCCCTGCGCCGGCTGGTGGAGACGAACCTCGTCACGGGCTACCCACAGGTGGCACTGAAGTACATCGGCCTGCTGCGCCAGACGATGGCATACCGCGCCTTTGCACTGCGCCTGCTGCCCCTGGCCCGGCACCCAGCGCTAATAAAGGAACACCCCTACTACGGACCACTACAAAATGCTTATAAAGAGAGCCATGACACCTTCTTCTAAACCCCTCGTCCTACTACTCCTCGTGACCGTACTGCTCGGCGCCTGCCGACACACGCCCACCAACGTGACCGATACAGGCACGGAGCCCGACATATTCCCCGACTATGCCGGGGTCACCATCCCCGTGGGCATAGCGCCTCTTAACTTTGCCATGACCGACGACGAAGTGGATGTCGTCGACGTGGTGGTAACGGGAAAGAACGGCGGCAGCCTGCACGTGCAGGGTGCTGATGCCGACTTCGACATTGAGGAGTGGCACGACGTGGTGAGCCGCAACGCAGGTGCGTCGCTCATGGTCACCGTATGTGCCCGACGCAACGGGGCATGGACACGCTATCGACCCTTTACCGTCTACGTCAGCCGCGAGCCGCTGGACGCCTGGGGCATCACCTACCGACTGATACCCCCCAGCTACGAGCTGTACAGCGGCATGGGGCTTTACGAGCGCGAGCTGTCTACGTTCGACGAGAAGGCCCTGCTGCTCAATACGCAGTCACCGGGCATGTGCCTGAACTGCCATACCCCTAACCGGACCAACCCCGAGCAGTATGTGTTCCACGTGCGCGGTGCCCATGGCGCCACCGTCATCCACCGCCAGGGGGCCGACGAGCTTCTGAAGGCGCGCAACGACAGCCTGGGAGGGTCGATGGTGTATCCGTACTGGCACCCGGGAGGACGCTACCTGGCCTTCTCGACCAACTCGACGGCGCAGCTGTTCCATACCACACAGAAGAAGCGCATCGAGGTGTTCGACAGCAAGAGTGACGTCTTCGTCTACGACACCCAGACGCACCTGCTGCTGAGCGACACGCTGACCATGCGCGAAGGATGGAGCGAGAATACCCCCGCCTTCTCGCCCGACGGCCGCTGGCTCTACTATACCACGGCCCGGCGCCGCGACTACCCTGCCCACTATGACGAGGTGCGATACTCGCTGTGCCGCGTGGCCTTCGACGCCACGACAGGACGGCTGGGGCAGCAGGTTGACACACTCGTCAACACACGTCTTACGGGAAAGAGCGTCACGTGGCCCCGTCCCTCGTACGACGGGAGATACCTCATGTACACCCAGCTGGACTACGGCTACTTCTCGGTGTGGCATCCCGAGGCCGACCTGTGGCTGCTGGACCTGAAGAGTCTCAAGACCCGTGCTATGAAAGAAGTGAACAGCCCCCGGTCTGAGAGCTTCCACAACTTCACACCCGGCAGCCGATGGTTCCTCTTCACCAGTCGTCGCGGCGACGGTCTCTATACGCGGATTTACCTGTCGTCCTTCGACGCCACGGGCCGGGCCACCAAGCCTTTCCTGCTGCCACAACGACACCCCAAGACGTACTACCGCGACCTGTTGTATTCGTATAACACACCCGACTTTACGGCCGCACCGGTGCCCCTCGATGCTCGCAGCATGGGCCGCCACATCGAGGACGAACATCGCGTGGAAACAAAAGTCAGGGAATAAGGTCTTTTTCTTCTTAGGGAATAAACCTCCGCTGCAGCCTGCCCTCATAAGTCTCCATGGTCAGAACGACGGTGTCGGGAAGTGGGGTAGGCAGCAGAATGCTTACGTAGCGGCGGTTGGTATAGTATTCGGGAATACCGTTCTGACTGTGCAGCAGGCGATAGTATGCCGCGCTGCGACCGTCTTCATGCCGATAGACGGTGTCCTGCGCCAGGCCGATGTTATGAGGCAGCTCCTCGTCGTTGATGCGTCCCGTCTTCACCAGCAGACCCATATTCAGATAGCGGCGGGTTGTGGCCAGCCAGGCACTCTCCAGTCCGAGCGGGTCCTGGGGCTGTTCCTTGAAGCGCCAGTGCGCCACGGGCTGCAGGGTGACGACGGTACCCAGGGAGACGGTCTTGGCGTGCGTCTCGTCAACTTTATTGTAGTACATCAAGACCCGGTATGTCGTGTCGGGCGTGGCTATCCACTGTGCCGTGACGGGCGACGTAAGCTGGTAGCTCGCACCCTCGTCGGTCACTATGCTGACACCCTGCTGACGGGCGTCGACGTGCAGTTCGCAAAGGTCAGCCTGTGTCAGCGAGTAACGTCCTTCGCCCTTCTCGTAGCTGTCTATCTCGCAGCCTACAACGGTGGTCAGCAGCAGTCCCAGGAGTAGTCGTCTCATAGCGTAAGGGTGGCAAGAAGGTTGCGTACGGGATTGGCGTACATGGTCAGCATCTGCTGGCGGAGGAAGTCTTCGTCCTTGTCAGGGATGCGTATCTTAGCCAGTTGCCCTGCCAGGTAGTTCTCGAAGCGCTTGACGTCGTCGGGTGTATAGGCAGCGTTCTTAACGAGCGTATTCCGGCCGTCAGCCTTTCTGCGCTCGTCGTCCTCCAGATGCCATACGCCCTTCTGCACCAGCATGTCGAACGCAATCCAATTGCCGGGAAAGAGCCGGTAATTGGCATGTATCTCACGGTCCATGCGGTGTGCCAGCTGTTCAAAGTACTCTTTCTTAGGCAAGTCTTTCAACTCGTCAAGCCAGGCGTTGATGGACGGGGCGCAATGGTAGTGCACGCGTCCCTTATAGCCCATGATGCCTGTGCGCATGTTGTCCAGATCGTCTTGCTTGCTCTTCTTGAAGGCGGGGTTGTCACGCTTCTGCTGCATCTCCTGGGCCTTCAGATAGTCGCAAGGGTCATACTCATAGCTTATGGTCAGCGGGACGATATTCAGTTCGTGAAGGTCACCTCCCATGGCAAGCATCTTAAGGACCGACTCCTGGGTATGGTCGCTGGAGTCCTTGGCACGACCCTCGCGCTGGGCTATCCAGATGTTTTCGTGCTTCTGGGTAACAGCATAGTGTATGTAGCGGCTCATCAACTGTGACGAGCGCATCATTTCGTGAGCGGTCAGTCCGCGACGCACGGTGAAGGCTTTGTTCATCCTTACCAGTGTCTTTATCCATGGGTAGATAAGCAGGTTGTCGCCAATGCCTATCTCTACCGTCGTGGGGTAATGGTTCTTGTTAAGCAGCACGTCGAGGAATGCCGAATCGAGCACGATGTCGCGGTGGTTCGAGACGAAGGTGTATCTTGTCTGAGGGTTCTCCCCCTGGGCGTGTGGCGCTGCCGTGAGCGTTGAGGATTGGGAAAGCCTGGAGTCGTCAAACGTCAGCCCGTCGGTACATTTGCGTACCGCGTACCATACCACAGGCTTCATGAAGCGCAGCTGGAAGTCCAGTGGCGTCTTCACCCCCATGAAAGCCAGCCTGAGCAGGCCGTTCCTGACTCCTTTGGGTATCCATGGCACAAAGCCCTGCAGCAGCTTCGAGAACTGTCTGTCCTGCAGCAGTGTCTCAAACGCTCCCTTCATCTCTCCTGCCTCATAGGGCCGTATCTCGTCGAACTCCTTTATATCAAAAGCCTCCATAGCACATGCTGATTCTTCACGCTTCACTCTTAGTACGTTTCTCTTAGAACTGGTTTTCCACGATGTCTGTCAGCACGTCCTTCATCTCCAGTCCGGCGGCACGCACCTGCTGGGGAATGAAGCTGGTGGGCGTCATGCCCGGGGTGGTGTTTACCTCGAGCATAGAGATACGGCCGTCCTTAGAGATGATGTAGTCGATACGGATGATGCCGTTGCAGTGCAGGATATCGTAGATATGACTGGTTATCTCGCGTACGCGGCGTGTGATGTCGTCGGACAGACGTGCCGGGGTGATTTCCTGCACCTGTCCGTTATACTTGGCGTCGTAGTCGAAGAACTCGTTCTGTGTCACCACCTCGGTAGCAGGCAGCACCACGCTCTTCTCCTGCGTCTTGTACACACCGATTGAGATTTCGGTACCTTCCAGATACTGCTCTACCATGATGGTGTCGCTCTCCATCATGGCCTTTCTGATGGCCGGTGCCAGCTGGTCAGCATTCTTCACCTTCGACACGCCGAAGCTGGAGCCGTCGGCAGCGGGTTTGACGAAGCAGGGCATACCGATGCGCTGCTCTACCTCCTCATCGTTTACCAGATGCTCGTAGCCGCGACGTATCAGCAGCGAGTCGGCCACGCTGACGCCATAGCCCCTGAGGTACTGGTTCAGCACGAACTTGTCGAACGTCATGGCCTCTACCAGCACGCCGCTTGTCGAGTAGGGTATTCCCACCAGGTCGAAGTATCCCTGCAGGATGCCGTTCTCGCCCGGCGTACCATGAATGGTGATGTAGGCATAGTCGAAGAGCATTGCCTTGCCGTCTTCCACAAACGAGAAGTCATTGCGGTCTATCTTTGCCGTGGTGCCGTCGTGCAGCTCCACATGCCAGTCCTGGCCCTTGATGTCAACGATGTACACATTATAGCGTTCCTTGTCGAAGAACGAGTAGAGCCCCTGTGCCGACCTCAGCGACACGTCGTGCTCAGAAGAGTCTCCGCCACACACGATGGCGATGTTACGCATTACTTGTTTCATGTTCCAAGCTTATTGTTTTGTTGTTATATTGTTTCCGTATGTCTTTCTCCATTTCTCAAGCAGCAGCAGCATGTCGTCGGGCATGGGTGCCGTGAAGTCCATCGGCTGTCGTGTCACAGGGTGGCGGAAGCCCAGCGTACGGGCATGCAGCGCCTGTCGGGGACATATCTTCAGGCAGTTGCTGATGAAGGCCTTGTAGCTGGCCGTACGCTCGCCCCTGAGCATCTCGCAGCCTCCGTAGCGCTCGTCGCCGAAGAGGGGGTGTCCCAGGTGCTTCATGTGAGCCCTGATCTGGTGGGTACGTCCTGTTTCCAGCCTGCACTCCACCAGCGTAGTATAGCCGTAGCGTTCCAGCACGCGCCAGTGTGTAACGGCCTCCTTGCCCACGTCGCCGCCGGCAGGGTACACCGCCATACGCTGACGGTCGCGCACGTCGCGTCCTATGTTGCCTTCTATGCGTCCCTCGTCGTCCTTCATATTGCCCCACACCAGCGCCTGGTACGTACGCCGCGTGTCGTGACGGAAGAACTGTACTCCCAGGTCGCTCTTAGCTTCAGGTGTCTTGGCCACCACCAGCAGTCCGCTGGTGTCCTTGTCGATGCGGTGCACCAGTCCCACCGAAGGGTCGTTGGGGTCGTACGAGGACAGCTCTCTGAGATGCCATGCTATGGCATTCACTAGCGTAGCGTGGTGGTTGCCCACACCCGGGTGTACCACCAGCCCTGCTGGCTTGTCCACCACCAGCACGTCGGCGTCCTCGTACACCACGTTCAGCGGCATCTCCTCGGGCACTATCGTCGTGTCGTAATGCGGACGGTCCAGCATCAGCGTCACCACGTCACCGGGACGTACCTTGTAATTGCTCTTCACCGTACGCCCGTTGACCTGTATAAAGCCCGCCTCGGCTGCCTTCTGTATGCGGTTGCGCGACTGGTGCGGCACGTGTTCGGCCATGTAGCGGTCTATACGCACAGGTTCCTGACCGTGGTCCACCTCCATCCTGAGGTGTTCCCACAGTCCGTCGCCAGCGTCGTCACCGCCCTGCTCTAGCAGGTCAGGCTCGTCCTCTGCGCCGTCTTGTTCCAGTATGTCCACTTCGTAGTCGTCTCTCATGGCTCTGTCACGGGAGGCTCCGGCACCTCCTGAAAATCGTCCGTCACGGGTTCCATGGGGTCTATGCTGCCGTCCATGGGGCCGTCCACATATTCTATATCCTCCAGATCACTCAGTGTACCGCTGCCCACGAGCAGTGTCAACGGGTAGTCAATGGGGATACGGTCGCCGTTCGACACACGACGCCCGCGGCATAGGATACCATACACCCAGTCCTTTTCGCCGTGAACCTGCTGTACGGGCATCAGACGGAAACCTATGGCCATCAGCTTGGCTTCGGCCTCACGCACGCTGCAGTTGTCCACAATGTCAGGGATGGCGAAGGTTGGCGATGAGGGCGAGTTCACCGTTACGTATATAATGTGTCCCTGCTTTACCTTCATGCCCGCACCCGGTGTCTGGGCCAGCACACAGTCAGGGGCCATGGTCTTCTGATAACCCGAGTCGCTAACCAGTATCACAAGCCCCAGCTCGTCAAGCGCCATATGCGCCTTCGAGTAGGTCATGCCCTTTAGCTGAGGCACCACGATGCCCTCGCCATGGTGCGTATAGCGGTCCAGTGCGAAGATGGCTCCGCCAAGCGCCAGCACGGCGAAAAGCGCCATACCTACAAAGTGCAGCAGCACGTAGCACCAGGGCTTTCGTATTATTTCCTTCAGTGTCATCGTATCGTCGTTATTACACGTTTACTTGTCATACCTGCTTTGTCAAGGCAAAAGTACAAAGAAATCCTGAGACAGCAAAAAAATCGGGTATATTTCTTGCGAAACATACCCAATTCTTATTCTTACACCCTCCCTGAGGGGTGTCAGTTTACTTTCCGTGGTGCTCGTCAGAAACGGTGAGCTTCTTACGTCCCTTGGCGCGGCGCGAAGCCAATACGCGACGACCATTCTTCGTTGCCATGCGCTCGCGGAAGCCATGCTTGTTCACGCGGCGACGGTTGTGCGGCTGAAATGTTCTCTTCATTGCTGTTATCTACTTTTTTATGTTATTATTGTCATTTTGGGCTGCAAAATTACGCATTATTTTCCAAATACGCAAGTTTCTGCTTAAATTTTTCACTTTTCACTTTTCACTTTTCACTTTTTTTTGTACCTTTGCACCCGCAAAGAGCGAGAATTACATTATTATAATAGTACTATTTATGATCAATTCACAAGACATCAAGAAGGGCACCGCCATTCGCATGGACGGCGCTATCTGGGTTTGCATCGACTTTCAGCACCGCAAGCCCGGCAAGGGTAACACCATCATGAACATCAAGATGAAGAACGTCACCGACGGCCGTGTGCTGGAGCGTCGCTACAACATCGGCGAGAAGCTCGAGGACGTTGTCATTGAGCACCGCGACTACCAGTACCTGTACGAAGACCAGGAAGGCCGCATCTTTATGAACCAGGAGACCTTCGAGCAGATTCCCATTGCCAACGACCTCGTCATCGGCCACGAATACATGAAGGAGGGCGACGTGGTATCTGTTGTCAGCGACACCACCGACGGTACCATTCTCTATGCCGAGATGCCCGTGAAGACCGTCCTGAAGGTTACCCACTCCGAGCCCGGCATCAAGGGCGACACGGCTACCAACACCCTGAAGCCCGCTACGCTGGAGACAGGTGTCGAGGTTCGTGTGCCCCTGTTCATCAACGAGGGCGACCTCATTCAGGTCGACACCCGCGACGGTTCTTATCTGGCTCGCGCCAAGGAGTAAGAACGATGAACTATAGTATAGTTGTTCCTGTCTTCAATCGACCTGACGAGGTTGACGAACTGCTTGAGAGCCTTTGCTCCCAGACACTGAAGGACTTTGACGTCGTTATCGTTGAGGACGGTTCACAAATCCCCTGCAAGGATGTTTGCGACAAGTACGCAAACATCCTTGACTTGCATTATTACTTCAAGGAGAACAGCGGTCCGGGCCAGAGCCGCAACTACGGTGTTGAGCGTGCCAAGGGCGAGTATGTCATCATTCTCGACTCTGACGCCGTCACGCCTCCGGGCTTCATGCAGGCCATCGACGACGAGCTCAGGCGTCAGCCCAGCGATGCCTGGGGCGGACCGGATGCTGCCCACGACTCGTTTACTGACATCCAGAAGGCCATCTCGTATGCCATGACCTCGTTCTTTACGACGGGTGGCATCCGTGGCGGCAAGAAGCAGCTCGACAAGAAGTTCTATCCCCGCTCGTTCAACCTCGGCGTGCGCCGCGAGGTGTACCTGCAGTTAGGTGGTTTCTCGACGGAGCGTTTCTCGAAGATGGCGCTCTATGGCGAGGATATCGACTTCAGCCTCCGCATCTACAAGGGGGGCTACAGCTGCCGCCTCTTCCCCGAAGCCTGGCTGTGGCACAAGCGCCGCACGGACTTCCGCCGATTCTGGCGCCAGGTCTACAACAGCGGCTATGCCCGCATCAACCTCTGGCGCAAGTATCCTGAGGCTTTGAAACCCGTACACGCCCTGCCGTCGGTATTCACCTTAGGCGTTGCCGGCCTATTGCTGCTATTCCTGGCAGGTCTCGCCTTGTATCTGTTCTCTACTGACCACATGAGCAGCGCCATCGGTTTTGCCTTGTGCGAACTGGCTCCTATACCTCTTATATTATATAGTGCCCTGATATTCATCGATTCCAGCATCCGCAACAAGAGCGTCAAGGTGGGCCTCATCTCCATCCCTGCCGTCTTCATTCAGCTCATTGGCTATGGTGTAGGATTCCTGGAGTCGTTGCTGACGAAGAAAAAACATGGATAAGCTCAACATCAACCAGTGGGCAGAGGAAGACCGTCCGCGTGAGAAACTCATGCGGCTGGGTGCTGCGGCACTGACTGATGCTGAACTGTTGGCTATCCTGGTGGGCTCGGGGTCGCCCAAGGAGGATGCCGTATCGCTGATGAAGCGCGTCCTGGCCGACTGCAACAACAACCTGAACACCCTGGGCAAGCGCACCATCCACGACCTCTGCCTGTATAACGGCATCGGCGAGGCGAAGGCCATCACCATCCTGGCAGCCTGCGAACTGGGCAAGCGCCGCCAGATGGAGTTGCCCGAAGAACGTCCCGACCTGGGCACCGCCACCCGTATCTACAACCACATGCACCCCGTGATGCAAGACCTTGATACGGAGGAGTTCTGGCTTCTGCTGATGAATCAGAACTACCGCCTCATCAAGAAGCTTCGTATCTCACACGGCGGCATCACTGAAGTCAGCGTCGACGTACGCATCATCATCAAAGAGGCCCTTCTGGCCAACGCCACCATTCTGGCCGTATGCCACAACCACCCCTCAGGCAGCCTGCATCCCAGCCGTCACGACGACGCCATCACTACCAGCATCCAACAGGCCTGCAACCTGATGCGCATCCATTTCCTCGACCATATCATCATCACCGACGGGGCCTATTATAGCTACCACGAACAAGGTAGAACATAGTAAGCCAAGCCAAAGGCCAGTCACCTTCCAAGGCTGGTCGGTGTGTCTATTATCTGATGAAGTGCATGGGTGCCCAAGGTTCGCGCTCCGGATAGGCGGGCTGTCCGTCGGCATGGATTTTCTTCAGCAGCCAGGCCATATTGTTGGCCAGCGTACGCATGGTCTGCATACCCTCGGTGTCGAGAGCCGCCTGACCTTCCTCACGACCATAGACGATGTTCCAGTACTGCGAGGTGACTACCGGCATGTTCATCATCTGGAACGGCAGGTTCATCGTCTCGAAGGCTGCCGTAGCACCTCCACGACGGCATACGCAGACGGCGGCGGCGGGCTTGTTCTGCACCTTGGCTCCAGCAGAGAAGAACATGCGCTGGATGAGCGACAGGACGGCACCGTTGGGCTGACCGTAATAGACGGGGGAACCCACGACGAGGGCATCGACCGTGTCGAGTTTCTCGCTGATGCGGTTGCAGATGTCGTCATCAAACACACAACGGTTCAGTTGCTTCATCTGGCACTGGCCACAGGCAATGCAGCTGCGCACGGCCTTGTTGCCTATCTGTACTATCTCCGACTCAATGCCCTGAGCCTCTAATGTCTTGGCCACCTCGCTTAAGGCAAGGAATGTGTTGCCCTTTTTGCGGGGGCTACCGTTAATCAAAAGTACTTTCATAAGCGTATTTGTCTATATTGTAGGCTCCTGTCAGCTTGCCCTGGCCACCACAGAGCCCAAAACTGATTTTGCCATAATTTTAAACCATTTTCAAGTTTGACATAAAGAACTAGATAAAAACTGGAGCAAGGGTGGAGCAAGACTGGACCTGTGCACTCGGTAGACCGCCGTCGCCCTGAACTCTGGTGCAAAGGTAGGCATAGTTTTTCAGGCGGCCAAATAAATTTAGTTAGTTTAAGTAATTAAGGTTTACAAACCGAAACCGCTGTTTTGCCTAACGCCGGCACCGGCAAAAACCAAAAAGTGAATAAAGTGAATGGTGAATTGCCGGGCGTTTCAGACAGAGCAAAATTTCCATTATAATAATGTTATTATCAAGAATAAAGAATGTTATAATATATATATACTCCTCCCCCCAATTAATATTAATAAACCCCCACCAAACGCCCGAGGATTCACCATTCACTTTATTCACCTTTTTCTCCGTAAGGCCTTTCTACAGGGCGTTTGCGAGGGGTTTAGAGGTGCTAACGACCCTCAAAAACCAATAACGACGATTAAAAAAAGTTCGCCGTTTCCGGGTCTCGTGCTGCCCTCTTGAAGAACTGAAGAAATTACACCGCAAAGGACACTCCGTAGCAAAGCATTCAGGGGTGCTCGGCGAAGCGGGCGAAGTAGTCGAGACAGGTGTCGCGCCACTGGCGGGCGTTGTCGAGCTGGTCGGAGAGACGGTCGTCGACCTCCTGCCAGCGCTGCTGGTCGACATGGTTGCGCAGCCGGTAGCGCCATTCCGTCTGCATTATCTCGACACAACTGACGCCCAGATGGTAGTGGTATTGTAGTGACTGCCAGAGCGTGGAGCCGTCGTGCATGCGGTGGGTCCATGGCACGCGGTGGAACCACAGCAGGAGGTTCTCGGGGCAGGTTTCGACGTTATCGTAGAGCCGGGCCATGTCGGGACGGTACTGGCTGACGGCGTCGGTGCCGCGGGTGGAGCGGTCGAAGCCGATGCTGTCGCGCGTGGCCTGATGGTAGTAGACGGGGCACCACTCCAGCGGATAGTCGGCCTTGAAGCCGTCGGGCTCGGGACCGTAGTGGTGGTCGAAGCTGAAGATATGGTGCAGGCCCAGGGGCATCATATAGTTGACGCAGGCCTCGCGGCTAAGGAGCATGAGACGGGACATGGTTCGTACGAAGAAGTCGTCGGGTGTGAAGGTCTGTGTGAGCCACTCGCGGGCTATCTGTTCGGAGGACAGTGAGGGCTGCCAGGCCATACGCCCGAAGGCATACCAGTTAGCCTGCGAGAAGTGGTGGCCGCACCAGTTGCGGTCGAGTCCGATGTTGGCTACGCCTGCAATGCCTTTCAGCTGACGGGCAGGGACGTGCTGGAAGAACTCTTCCCACATGGGAGCGAGGTAGACGAGGTGACGCGACTGGCCGAGGTACTCCTGGGTAATCTGCAGCTCGACCATGTTGGGTGTCTGCTTGATTTGGTCGAAGACGGGGCTGTATGGCTCGCGCGGCTGGAAGTCGAGGGGTCCGTTCTTGGTCTGGAGGATGACGTTGGGGCGGAACTGTCCGTCGAGTGGCTTAAACTCGGAGACAGCCTGCTTGACGCGGTCTTCGCCCTTATGGTTGGCCCCATATACGAAGCATCGCCACATGACGATGCCGCCGTAGGGTGCGAGTGCGTCGGCCAGCATGTTGGCACCGTCGGCATGCGAGCGGTGGTAGTCGCCGGGGCCGGGCTGTCCCTCGCTGTTGGCCTTGACGAGGAAACCTCCGAAGTCGGGTATGAGGCGGTATATCTCCTTGGCCTTGCGCTTCCACCAGCGTGCGACGGAAGCATCGAGGGGGTCGGCGGTCTTGGTATCACCCAGCGCCATGGGGGTAGCGAAGTTGATGCTAAGGTATGCCTTGATGCCGTAGGGGCGCAGGATGTCGGCTATCTTCTTGACCTGGCGCAGATAGGACGTGGTAAGCATGTTGGGCGAGGCGTTGACGTTGTTGAGTACCGTACCGTTGATGCCCAAGGAGGCGTTGGCGCGAGCGTACTCCGTGATGAGTTGACAGTTGACAGTTCTTTGACCTGAAGGTCTAAGCGAGCGGAGCTCGTGGGACAGTTCTTTGACCTGAAGGTCTAAGCGAGCGGAGCTCGTGGGACTGTTGGCTTCCGCCGTGGTTGCTGACCAGAAGATGCTCTGGCCGGCATAGCCTCGCTCGATGCTGCCGTCGAGGTTGTCCCAGTGGTTCAGCAGTCGCAATGCGAAGGCAGGATGCTGCTCTACGGGCAGGGCGCGATGTACGGCATTGGTGTGCTGCTGGCGCAGCTCGTGGTAGGCGGCATAGAGCAGTCCGACATCGCGACGGGCACGGATAGTGTCGCCCTGTATGCAGAAGCCGTCGTCGTCGGCCATCGTGTCGTCGAGCAACAGCGTGAGGCGTGGACGGTCGGAATAGGTCTCCAGCTCATGGCGGGCAATATCGATGGTGGGCGTAGTAGTGGTCGCCGTCACGTTACACCGGTTCAGGGGTTGGTAGCGCAGCCATAGCTGGTGGCCGTCTTCGGCCCATGAGGACAGGGAAAGAGAAACAAGGAATAGTGATAATAGTAGTCTTCTCATAATGTATGATAATAAGTTTATTATAGGGGTTTACTGTTTCAGCACGTTGAGGGGCTGCCGGGGAGCCAGGGCGTTGCTGACCTTCTCGGTGTACCTGCTGACGGCTGCGGTGACGCTGAGCGGCAGGTCGCGACTGGAGGAGCCGATGCGGAAGGTGTACTGTCCTTCCTCGGCGAGCCACTGTGAGCCGGCCTCGTCGAACGATGCCAGATCGCGCACGGCGAGCTGCATCTGTAGTGTCTGGCTCTCGCCGGGCTGCAACTCGCGCGTCTTGGCAAAAGCCTTCAGCTCATGGATGGGTTTCTCGAGGGTGCCTTTCGGAGCGGTCACATAGACCTGCGCCACTTCCTTGCCGCTCACGCTGCCTGTGTTCTTGACGTTGACAGTGACCGTCACCTTGTCGCTGCCCACCTTCACCTTAGGCTGGGAGAACTCGAAGGTGGTGTACGACAGACCGAAACCGAAGGGGTAGGCTACCTGCTTGTCGAAAGTGTCGAAGTAGCGATAGCCCACGTAGATGTCTTCCTCGTGGTTGGTGAAGCTCTCGTTGGGGATGCCGGAGTCCCAGCCCTGCATCTCGCGGTAGGTGTACATGTCGAGGTCTTGTGGGAAGTTGCGCGTAGAGGGATGGTCGGTGGCGGCAATGGGCCACGTCATGGTCAGCTTACCGGAGGGATTAGCCTTGCCCGTCAGTACGTCGGCTACGCTGTTGCCACCCTCCTCGCCGGGTTGCCAAGCACACAGGATGGCATCTGCGCGGTCGCGCCACGAAACGGTTTCCATGACCGACCCCGAGTTGATGATGACGATGACGGGCTTGCCCTGGGCGTGGAACTGGTCACTGACGCGGAATATCATGTCCTGTTCCTCGCGGGTGAGGTTGAACTCTCCGTCAATCTTGCGGTCCATGCCCTCGCCAGCCTGTCGTCCGATGGTGATGACGGCGGCATCGGCCTCCTGCACCTCATGTTGTACGCAACGGTCTGAAATCTCTATCTCGTCCAGTTTGGGCTGTCCTTGGTCGAGGAACCACATGATGGGATTCTTGTCTGCCTTCAGCTTGACCTTGGCATACTTCACGTAGTTCTGGTATATCTCCGTCAGCAGGGGAGTGGTGGTGACACCGATGTTCTTCAGACCGGTCACCATGTCGACAACGTAGGGTACGTTGACACAGCCTGATCCCAGTCCGCCAGACAGGAAGTCATACGAGTTGACACCGAACAGTGCCACTGTCTTGAGGTTGCGGATGGGCAGCACGCCGGTGTTCTTCAACAACACCATACCTTCTGTTGACGACTGGCGGGTGACGGCAGCATGCGCCTTCAGGTCAGGCTTGTTGGAGAACTGGTAGCCCTTGAAGCGTGGCGTCTTGACGATGTATGCCAGCATGTTGCGCACGTTGCGGTCAACATCCTTGATGTCCAGACGACCAGCCTTTACTGCCTGCACGATGTCCTCAGCCTGGGCAGGATAGCCCGGCATCATCAGGTCGTTGCCGGCTGTAACCTCCTGCTCGGTGGGCAACTTGTCGCGCTTGCCAATCCAGTCGGTCATCACGATACCCTTGTAGCCCCACTCGTCGCGCAGGATGGTGGTCAGCAGGTCCTTGTTGCCCTGGGCGTAGACACCGTTGATGATGTTATACGACGACATGAGGGTCCACGGCTCCGACTGGCGCACAGCCGTCTCGAAGCCTTTCAGGTAAAGCTCGCGGATGGCACGCTGGCTTACGCGCTCGTCCACCTTCGTGCGAGCCGTCTCCTGGGAGTTGACGGCAAAGTGCTTGGCTGAGACGCCAACCCCTTGGCTCTGTATGCCCTTGATGACGGCGGCTCCGATGAGTCCTGTCACGATGGGGTCTTCCGAGTAGTATTCAAAGTTACGGCCGCACAGCGGGTTGCGGTGCAGGTTCATGCCCGGACCGAGTATGACGTCGATGCCATATTCCAGTGTCTCGTTGCCGATGGCGCGTCCGACCTTTTCAACCAAGTCGGTGTTCCATGTTGAGGCGAGACAGGTGCCGATGGGGAATCCCGTGGCAAAGAACGTCTGGTCGGTATTGTCTCGATGGGCGTCGATATGTACGCCGGCAGGACCGTCAGCCACCACCGTGGCGGGGATGCCCAGTCGGGGTATGGCTACCGTCGTGCCAGCTGCTCCATCCACCAGTTTCTTCTGGTGTCCCAGCATGGCACCCGAGCCCACGAAGGCGTCGTTGCCACCGCCTATGAGCAGTTGGGCTTTCTCCTCGAGGGTCATTGCCTTCATTACTTCGTCGATGTTGTCGACACGTAGTTTCACTTGTGCTGTCATTGTTGCTGCTGTTAAGAGGAGCAGGGCTCCGGTAGTGAATAGTTTCTTCATATTTTGGGTTTTTTGTGGGCCAGGTGGGTATAGGCGGGTAGTGTGGAAGGCAGGTGAGGCATGATGCTACCGGAAGTAGGCCTTCAGCTGTTCTGCATAGTCGGCCAGCCGGCGGGGGTCGTCGTTGCCATACTGATGCCATACCTGCTGACAGGGACCGATAAGGGGGTGTATGACCACGTCGCGGCGTTTCAGGTAGGGGTCGCAGTGCTGGTAGATGTTCAAGACATCGACCACCAGTTCAATAGGAATGTGCATCAGCCGGGCCAGTTGCTGTATCTCGGGCGTTTCGCTGACCATCGTGACGGGAGTAAGCCGGAAGTAGAGGTCGAGCACGAGTATCAGCATGACGGGGGTCAGCCTGGGGTCCTCGTCAAGAGGACGGAAGGCACGCTCGAAGGTCTCCTGTATCTCTACCCCTTCAAAGAAGTCGCCTCCGCTGTTGAACCCTTTCATGCTCCTGAGCAGGCTGACGGCACGGCTCAACAGCCGGGGCTTACTGCTGTATTCGCGCCAGATGCGCTCAATGCGCGGAGTGCGCAGCTGTGCGATGTCGCCCAGGCGACGGTGCAGCTCTTCGGGCGTGATATGCAGCTCCAGACTCAGCTCTACCATGCTGCGACAATAGACGGGTTTGATACCAACGGGCTTGCTCAGATACTGTTGCATCAGCAGCAGCCAATAGTCATCCTGCCATTGCCCCAAAGCCTTCTGAAAGGGATATGACGTGCTTTGTTTCTTAGCCATCGGTGTAATTTTTTTCCAATTCGCTTGCAAATATAAGGAATATTTTTTATATTTGCACTCAAATTGCAAAGAAAGTTATGCGGAAGACACTGATTATAGCGACTTTGGTAGTCGTAGTCGTCAGTCTCCGGGCCCAAACGATACGTGACGAAATACACGGGAACCTTCGTTGTTCGGCTAGTAACTATATGGCTTACCCCTACCCTTCGCAGCTCAAGCTGACTGCTGCCCCCGGCGGGAAAAAGCCCTTCTACATCAGTCACTATGGCCGCCACGGTTCGCGCTACCACAACAAGGCTCAGACCTATGACATACCCTACCACATGCTGGCCAAGGCCGACACGCTGGGCAAGCTCACTGCCCTGGGGCGTGACGTGTTGCACCGCCTGAGCCTGATACGCCAGGACGCCCGGGACCGCTGGGGCGAGCTGACCGAACTGGGTGTACAGCAGCACCGGCAAATCATGAAACGCATGGTAGAGCGCTTCCCCGAAGTCTTTGCCGACAGCGTGGAGGTCGACGCACGCAGCACCATGGTGCCCCGCTGCATACTCTCGATGGAGAGTGCCATGCTGCAGCTGCTGAAGATGAACCCCAAGGCTGTCATCCACCATAATGCCACCCAGCGCGACATGTACTACCTGAACCAGCAGGACCGTCGTCTCTTCGCCCAGAAGATGGACTCTGCCACGCAGGCCGCATATAACCACTTTTCCCAGCAGTATGAGCACAACAACCATTTGATGCAGGAGCTGTTCAACGACACGGTTTACAGTCACACCCTGGATGCCGGCAAGCTGAACTACTTCCTCTTCAAGTTGGCCAGCAACATACAAAGCTCTCCCGTCAGCAAGCATATTACGCTGTACGACCTTTTCAGCGACGAAGAGATATACCAGAACTGGAAAAAGGAGAACGCCTGGTGGTACATTAACTTTGGCGGCTGCACCATCAGCGGAGGCCTGCAGCCTTACACACAGCGTAACCTGCTGCGCCGCATCATAGAGCAGGCCGACAGCTGTCTGCAACTCGAACGCCCCGGCGTACAGCTACGCTATGGCCACGATACGGTGTTGCTGCCGCTGGTATGTCTGCTCGACGTCAACGGCTACGGACTGGCTACCGACAACCTTGAGTCGCTGGACCGTCACGGATGGGCCAACTACAAGATATTCCCCATGGCCGGCAACCTGCAGCTGGTGTTCTACCGTGAGAGTATTGACGACCGGGACGTACTGGTGAAGGTACTGCTCAACGAGTGCGAAGCCCGACTGCCGCTGAGAAGCATCGAAGAATGCTACTACCGCTGGAGCGACTTCCGCGAATACTACCTGAAAAAACTACAAGCCTATGAGGAGAGATAACGTCCGCACCATCGTCATCCTGCTTGGCCTGGCATGCAGTCTGTCGGCCACGCTGGCCGTAAGGGCTCAGGCAGCCTTTACGGCCATCAGCAACAGCCGTCACTTCTCTGCCTCCAACTACTGCATATACCCCGACAGCGTAGAACCTGCCGAGACGCCAGTGCCTGGGGGCAAGAAGCCCTTCTACATCTCGCACTACGGGCGCCACGGCTCACGCTATCTAAGCAACCGCAAGGGCTACGACATCCCCGTGGCCGTGCTGAGCCGTGCCGACAGCCTGGGCAAGCTGACAGCCACGGGACAGGAGGTGCTCCAAGAGCTGCGCCTCATTCTTGCCGACTCAGAAGGCCGCTGGGGCGACCTCACCGGACTGGGCAAGAAGCAACAGCGCGACATAGCCCGCCGCATGATACGTCACTATCCTGAGGTATTCGAGGGGCCGGTACACATCGACGCCCGAAGCACCACGGTGCCCCGTTGCATCCTCTCGATGGGAGCCGCCACACAGCAGATGGTGGCGATGAACCCGCAGCTGCAGGTGACACTACAGGCCTCGCACAGAAACATGTGGTACATGAACTATCAAGACCAGATGCTGCGCAGTCTCGTAGACAGTCCTTCATGCAAGAGGGCCTACGACGAGTTCTGCAAGCCACGCAAGCGGAACCCGCGACTGATGGGGGTCCTGTTCAACGACACGGCATACGTCAACCAGCACGTAGACCAGGTATGGCTTAACTATTACCTCATCAAGACAGCCATGGTGCAGCAGAACACCAAGATGGGCGAGCGAAGCCAGCTCATCAACCTCTTCTCTTACGAAGAGATACATCAGTTCTGGCAGTGCGAGAACGTCTGGTGGTACATCTCCTGCGGACCGGCGCCCCACAGCGGCGGCGTACAGCCCTACGGCCAGCGTTTCCTGCTGCGAAAAATCATCAGCGATGCCGACAGCTGTCTGCGCCATAAGCGCCCCGGTGTCCAACTGCGCTTTGGTCACGAGACTGTGCTGCTGCCGCTGACATGCCTGTTGGGCATCAACGGCTACGACACCCAGATAGCCGACCTTGAGCATCTGGAAGACAGTGGATGGTGGGCGTGCCTGGTGTTCCCCATGGCGTCGAACATACAACTGGTGTTCTACCGCCGGAATCCGCACGACAAGGACGTGCTCGTAAAGGTACTGCTCAACGAGCGCGAGACACGTCTGCCCCTGCCTGACGACATGGCCCCATACTACCGTTGGAGCGACTTCAGACAATACTATCTTAAGAAACTTGACGCCTACGAGAAGCAGTAATTACTTCTTCGCAAATGCCAGGGCGTACATCCTCATCTGCTTCACCATGGCCAACAGACCATTAGAACGTGTAGGCGACAGGTGTTCGCGAAGCCCTATCTCGTTAATAAAGTACAGGTCGGCGTCCAGTATCTCCTGTGGTGTATGACCGGAGAGCACCCTGATGAGCAGCGTCACAATGCCCTTTACTATCAGCGCATCACTCTCGGCCTGGAAGCTGATGATGCCGTCCTCATAGTCGGCCTGCAGCCACACACGGCTCTGACAGCCGTCAATGAGGTTCGACTCCGTCTTGTAACGCTCATCTAAAGGTTCCTGCTCGCTACCCATGTCTATCAGCAGTTGGTACTTGTCCATCCAGTCGTCAAGACCAGCGAACTCCTCAATAATCTCGTCCTGTATCTCGTTTATCGTTGCCATTGTCTTGTTCTTTTTTCAGGCTGCAAAAGTACTAAATAACACACAAAGCACAAAATATATTAGTACTTTTTACCAATTAATAGGTATTGCACAACTTCAGAACATGTACTACCTTTGCACACAAATTACATTGCTCAATGCATCGACAACGAATCATTACGTTCCTATTAGCATTGCTGATAGCCCAAATCGCTGCTTCTCAGGATGTTCTGAATGGTATAGTACTCGACAAAGAGACCCAAGAGCCCATTGTTGGCGCAACGGTTTCTGACGGTAGCAAGGGTAAGCCCCTTGCCGTTACTGCTGCCGACGGCCGCTTCAGACTACCTAAAAATAATTATGCGAAGTTGAAAATCAGCTACATAGGCTATAAGACACTCATCACTGTTCCGTCCAAAGACGGCCGCTACCTGCTACAGGCTGAAATCAGCCGCATAGGCGAGGTGGTGGTGACAGCACAGGAAAGCAAAGGGCTGGCTACAGCCTCAAAGATAGAGAAACACGCCATGGAGCATCTGCAACCTTCCAGTTTTACGGATATCCTGGAATTGCTGCCTGGTGGGAGGGCCCAGAACCCTTCGCTCTCGGCTCCGAACACCATCAGCCTGCGTGAGGCGACACAGGGTGGCGGTCAGTATGCGACATCGTCGCTGGGCACCAGTTTCGTCATGGACGGAGCGCCCATCTCTACCAATGCCAACATGCAGTACCTGAGCGGAGCCTGGGACACACAGTCTACCACGCGCGACTTTACCAACAGCGGCGTCGACATGCGCAGCATCTCTACCGACGAGATACAGAGTGTGGAGGTGGTGCGGGGCATCCCCTCTGTAGAGTATGGCGACCTGACCAGCGGACTTATTAAGATAGAACGCAAGAAGGGAGGCCACGACCTTAACTTCCGACTGAAGGCCGATATGGGCTCCAAACTATTCTATGCCGCCAAGGGCCTGGAGTGGCAGGACCGTCGTCTTAGCTTGAATCTCAGTGCCGACTACCTTGACGCCAAGGCCGACCCCCGTAACCGTCTGGAGAACTACAAACGGGTCACCCTCTCGGCACGCCTGAACAAGACATGGGAACGCGCCATATATACAATCGGACTATCTACTAATGCCGACTATACGGGTTCTTTTGACAACGACAAGGAAGACCCCGACCTTAACAACCATGCAGAGGACAGCTACAAGTCGCAGTACAACCGCTTTGCTTTCATGACCTCCCTACAGCTGAAGATGAAGCGGCAGCTATGGCTGAAGTCAGCCAGTGTAATGCTGTCTGCAGCCTATGAACACGATTTGGTAGAACGCACCCGTCTGGTACAGCTGCAACGCATGCAGATAGCAGCTACGACACGCGAGGAAGGCGAGAGCGATGCCGTCATACTTCCATATACGTATACCGCCAGCCATAGTGCCGATGGCAAGCCGTTGAACCTCTTCCTAAAGGCCAACGTACATCTGCAGGTGCCCAGCCGTGTGTTATCCAACAGTCTGCTGCTGGGTGCCGACTGGAATATTGACAAGAACTATGGTGACGGTCAGGTGTTCAACCCCCTGCTACCCCTCTATCCCGGCATGTCGGCTCGACAGCGCAAGTTGTCAGACATTCCAGCCAACCGAACGCTGGCCTTTTATGCCGAAGAGGACATAAAGATACCTTTGGCAGGAGGCTCGTTAGAGATGGTGGCCGGTGTACGTGCGGCACGCATGATGGGCCTGCCCTCCGACTATGCCATGCACGGACGGTTCTATGCCGACCCCCGCATCAATGCCGGTTTCACCTTCCCCAAGTTCAGCATCTGCGGACTACCTGCCTTCATACGTCTCTCCACCGGCTGGGGTATGCATACCAAGAATCCTACCATGGAGCAGCTCTTCCCGGACAAGGTGTATATGGACCTGGTAGAGCTGAATTACTATCACGACAACCCTGACTACCGCCGCATTCGTCTGATGACCTATATCCGCGACACTCACAATCCGGAGTTAAAACCTGCACGCAACAAGAAGTGGGAACTCTCTGCCGATGTCAACATAGGCGGCCACCGCCTTTCCGTCACCTATTTCCGTGAGAATATGACCTCCGGATTTCGTTCCCAGTCAAGCTATAGTCCCTACAGCTACAAGCGCTACGATGCTTCCGGCATCGATGCCTCCACGCTGACTGGCCAGCCAGATGTGGAACTGCTGCCCTACCAGGAACGGCAGGAGCTCTTAGGCTATGGCATCTATACGAATGGTAGTCAGACCCTAAAGCAAGGCGTTGAATATACTCTTGAGACCAAGCGTTTTCCCATCATCCTAACGCGTCTTACCATCAATGGTGCCTACTTCCGCACTACTTATCGCAACTCGCTCACTGAGACTTACCGCCCCTCACAGGTCTTAGACGGTGAGCAGATACAGTATGTTGGCCTTTATAAGGACAACGGAGGCAACGTCTACGAGCGCATGAACACCAATTTCACCCTCGATACCGATGTCCCCAAGCTGAAGCTCGGCTTTTCACTGTCGGCACAGTTCCTGTGGTTCACCACTTCCCAGCGCAATGCTATTAGCAACTATCCCGACCAATATATGTCTCCCGATGGTACCATCCACGACTGGCAGGAAGGCGACGAGAACGATACCTATCTGCGATGGCTGGTCCGCAAGAACTCCGATGAGCTGTTTGAGAAGCAGCGCGTACCCATGTCCATGAATCTCAACTTCAAGGTGACGAAGAAACTGCTGAACGACCGGCTCAATATAGCCATGTTCTGCAACAAGATATGGGACTATACCCCCGACTACGAAAGCAACGGAGTGACCATCCGTCGCTATGTATCCGCTTATTTTGGATTAGAGATGAACGTCAAACTGTGATATGATGAAACAATTCCTATATATAATAAGTGTACTGCTGTTAGCATCCTGCCATCAGGAAGAAAACGACATCCTGACCATGGCCACCGTCACCCTGTCGGCTGGCGACACGCTGACCGTCGAACAGATACAGGGAACGGCCCGGATAACCAATCTGAACAGCAAACAGACAACCACCACTTCCGATTTCGACGGTGCCGTCCTTCGGGTGCAATTACTACGCAGTAGCTACAGCATCGACGTGGAGGGTCTTGCCCGTTGCCGCAACCGTCACGGAGAGGTCAGCATCAGAGACATGCGAGCACATAGCGACTACCAGTCCTTCGTCTCTAAAGGCAACAACGAAGCAGTGTTAGACATCATCTTCCTTAAATAATGAACAGACGACTCTATAGCATACTATTCCTCCTCCTGCTGCTCCATGCGCAACTTTCAGCAGCACCGGCAGACTCCGTGTCTGCCTTGCAGGAGCATACCCAGCTGTGGCAGATGGTCGACGCCCCACAGCGACAGAATCCCGCCCTGCATGGCACGCTCTTTTCTTCTTCGTTCTCACAGCTCTGCGTCGAGGCTGACTGGCAGCACCAGAGCGAGTCGTTCCTGCTACAGGAAGGCACCGGCCACCTGTTGCCCTCTGCCAGCGTTGACTCCTACTTGCGACTGTCCAACCGTACCGCTGTCTGGGGACACGCTTCTTATATGAACGGCAAGCAGTATGACATAACGTGGAACTCTACCACCGACTACCGCCTGCTTCAGCCTTATGTGCTGGCCGACACCCTTGGTGGCGACACCCGCCGGGAGCGTTATCGTTTCGAAGGAGGCTATGCCACCCGGCTGGGGCACTGGCTCCTTGGTGCCGAGATGCTCTTCCGCGCCGACCATGAATACCGTGACGTTGACCCTCGCATGCGTGGAGTCGTCAACGAACTGACCTTGCGTTTCGGCGCCGGTTATGACGCTTGGAACTATCGCTGGGCAGCAGCCTTCGAGGGCAATATCTACAAACAGCGCAACAGCGTCGACTTCTATCGCGAGTTAGGCGTCATACCCGAATACCAGATGACCGGTCTCGGCACCGAGTATTCACGCTTCTCAGGCGACAAGCGCTCCTTACAATACGAAGGCGGCGGCACCCGACTGCTCTTTGATGCCACTCCGCTACATTCACGCGGACTCTATGCACATATCGCACTATCCCAGCACCGCTATCACCGCCTGTTGACAGAGAACTATACCCTGCCCCTTACCGACCTCTACACACAGTCCGTCCGTGCCAGCATAGGATGGCGACGGATGAGCGTCTCCCGGCTGGCTGTCTTTGCCGACGTGGAGTACCAGAAGCGCAGCGGCGACGAGCATATCATAGGCACCTCGGCCACGACCTCCTTTCCTGACCTTGGCGTGCTCACCATGTATAAGAACCGGCTCTTTGACAGCCGTCTCACGGCTCTCTATGGCATGCCTGGCTGGCATGTATCAGCCAGCATAGGCTACCAAAGCAATAATCAGGAGTACGCCTATCCACAGCGTCTCCTTGAGGTAGCCCATATCTATGCCCGGTTAGTAGGCGAGACATTTCTTAAGCCCTCAGAGCGCTTTACGCTTACTGCTCGCCTGGAAGCCTCCTATAAAGGTCGTGTCAGCGACAAGTTCTCCGTACCCTTTGTCGACCTGCAGCCATCTTTTGCACAGATGCTCAGCCATACCTACACCTTTGCCAAAGCCAACTACACCGAACTCGCTGCAATGGTACGCGCCGACTATCGGTTGCGGGGCTACGGACTCTTTGCTGCGTTGGCTGGCGGTTGGACAGGCTGCTCGGCATCGGCTAACCAGACGGCAGCACGGCTCTCACTGGGTATTACATTCTAATTTATAATAAATCAAACAAACAAAAAGCAAAATGAAAAAGAACATTTTCCTAAGCATGCTGGTGCTCCTGGCACTGAGCGTATCTTTCGTATCCTGTAGTAAGGACGACGGTCCTGTCATTGTGAAGAACGGCACCGTAACCCTCGAGATGCCCATCAACGTCACCGATGTTGTGCTCAACAACTTCACCGGTACCGCTACCAATGTGCAGAGCGGCAAGGTCACGACGCTGGCCAATCCTACCAAGGTTGGCGACAACTACGTCATCACCATCCCCGAACTGGAGGAAGGCACCTACAACATTGCCGCCAAGGGTAACATCTCGTTCCAGAAGGGCGAGATAGCCGGAAACACCGACTTCGAGGTAGCCTCCAACAGCGTCTCCGTGACCGAGAAGAGCAGTACGCTGAAGCTGGCGGTCAACTCCTTCCAGGCCGACGGCGGCTTCGTCATCAGCGAAATCTTCTTCACCGGCACTACCACGCCAGAGGACAATCCCTATCTCGACGACCAGTACATGGTCATCACCAACAACTCTGACGTGACGCTCTATGCCGACGGCATTGCCGTGCTCGAATCAGAGTTCATGACCACCGACCAGCAGGACTACACCCCCGACCTGATGAGTGAAGCCTTCTCAGCACAAGCCATCTATCAGATTCCGGGCAACGGCACCAGCGTCCCCGTGGAGCCTGGCAAGAGCCTGCTCCTGGCCATCAATGGCGTTAACCACAAGGAGGCCAACGCCAACTCCTTCGACCTGAGCGGTGCTGACTTCGAGTTCTACGACGAGTCGTCGAACCCCAACATCACCGACCCCGACGGCAAACCGGCCAACCTGGACAAGTGGTACTGCTACACTGCTACGGTCTACAACTTCCACAACCGCGGTTT
This sequence comes from Prevotella sp. UBA2742, assembly GCA_002353485.1. GTDB lineage: Bacteria > Bacteroidota > Bacteroidia > Bacteroidales > Bacteroidaceae > Prevotella. Next base: position 89,937 of record DEJS01000005.1, on the reverse strand, counting down.
CCATAGCTTTGCCATTGCCAAGATGGACACCGACAAGGAGACCTTCCTCAAGGACTATGCCTACACTGCCGAGTACACCTTCACCTTTGGCGAGTACTCCTTCCCCATGTCGAAAGACACCTACAAGGTCCCCAACAGCTGGATACTCGATGCCGTCAACCTGTCTGTTGAGTCTGTGTTCCAGTGGATTGTCACAGCCGCCTCACTCGATGCCGGCTGGACCTACTGTGGCAAGATAGACCGCGACCAGACGCGCTACAACAAAGCCGTCATCCGCAAGCAGGACGCCAACGGCAAGTATATCGACACCAACAATTCTACCAACGACTTTACCCCCGAGGCTGTACCCTCGCTCTTAAAGTAAAAGACATCGCGTATGAAGCGTCATCTATTAGCACTTATCGGCTCTGTGCTGCTACCCTTGGGGGTGGCAGCACAAGCCTTACCTACAGACCCGACCTACCGTATCGGGCACCTCGACAACGGCCTGACCTACTATCTGCGCCACAACGCCAAGGAGCAGGGCCTTGCCGACTTCTACATCGCACAGCGCGTAGGTTCCATTCTTGAGGAGCCCCGGCAGCGCGGTCTGGCCCACTTCCTGGAGCACATGGCCTTCAACGGCACAAAGCACTTCCCCGGCAAGGACGGCCAGCTGGGCATCGTACCCTGGTGCGAGACCATTGGCGTCAAGTTCGGCGCCAACCTCAACGCCTATACCTCCGTCGACCAGACCGTCTACCATATCGGCTCGGCACCCCTGAAGCGCGAAGGGATTCTCGACTCCTGCCTGCTGGTGCTCAACGACTGGAGCCACTACATACTCCTGGAGGACAAGGAGATTGACAAGGAGCGCGGCGTCATCCACGAGGAGTGGCGCACACGCCGTGCCGGCATGGCCATGGCCCGTCTGCAGGAAGACGCCATGCCCGTCATCTACCGTGGCTCAAAGTACGAAGACTGCCTGCCCATCGGTTCTATGGATGTCGTCGACCACTTCGCCTACCAGGACCTGCGCGACTACTACCACAAGTGGTATCGCCCCGACCTGCAGGCCATCATCGTCGTGGGCGACATCAACGTCGACCAGGTAGAACAGAAAATCAAGACACTCTTCTCGCAGATTCCCAAGCCCGTCAACCCTGCCGAGCGCATCTACTACCCCGTGCCCGACAACGAGCGCATGATAGTCAACATCCAGAAGGACAAGGAGCAGCCCATCGTCATGGCCCATCTCTATATGAAGCACGATGCCACGCCCGACAGCGAGAAGAACAACGAGCAGTATGTTCGCGCCGACTACGTAGACGACCTCATAGGCACCATGCTCAACAGCCGTCTTGGCGAGGTGCGCCAGCAGGCCAACCCACCCTTCCTCAGCGCCACAGGCCGTGCCGGTGCCTTCTTCGTCAGCCGTACCAAGGAGGCCTTCTCCATGTCCGTCAGCTGCAAGCAAGACAGCATCCTGGGCGGTCTTCAGGCTGTCGTGGCCGAGGCTGAACGAGCCCGTCAGCACGGCTTCACACAGTCAGAGCTGGACCGCGCCAAGCGCATCTTCATCACTGCCGCCGAGCGCCGCTATAAGGAGCGCAACGAGCGCCGCAACGGCTACTTCGTCAACCAGTGCGTGCGCCACTTCCTGACCGCCGAGCCGCTGACCTCTGAGGAGTTCGACCTACAGCTGGCACAGCGTCTGGACCGTGAGGTAACCCTCGACGAGGTGAACCGTGCAGCACGTGAACTCATCAGCGACCGCAATCAGGTCTGTGTGCTCTACGCCCCCGAGAAGGAAGGCGTCACGCTGCCCACCGAAGCCCAGCTCGAGCAGACCATCCTGTCGGCCCAACAGCAGCAGTATGACCCCTACCGTGAAGAACAACTGGCCCAGCAACTCATCAGCCAGCTTCCCAAACCGGGCAGCATCGTCAGCGAGAAGCCCTACAAGCACGGCTTCACCGAGGTCACCCTGTCGAATGGCATGAAGGTCTATGTGCGAGGCACCGACTTCACCGCCGACCAGGTGCAGTTTATGATGAACGCCGACGGCGGCACGTCCGTCTATCCTGATAGCGACATTCCCAACTTCTCGCTCATCACGAGCAGCATCACAGAGGCCGGCGTGGGCCAGTTTGACGAGTCCACCCTGCGCAAGATGCTGACCGGCAAGGCCGTCCGCGTCAGTCCCTCTGTGGGCACGCGCGGACAGAGCATCAGCGGAAGCGGCTCGGTCAAGGAACTCAAGACGCTCTTCGAGCTGGCCCACCTCTACTTCACCCAGCCACGGCGCGACACTACTGCCTTCCGCAGCCTGATCAACCGCACGCGTTCGTTCCTCAGCAACCGCAACGCCTCGCCGCGCGTAGACTATAACGACTCCATACGCGCCATTCTCTACGGTCACCACCCGCGCATGACACCCGTCACCCAGCAGGTCATCGACCAGGCCGACTACGACCGCATCTTCCAGATATACAAGGAGCGTTTCAGCGACGCAGCCAACTTCCGCACTGTCATCATCGGACACGTGACGCTCAACGAGCTGCGCCCGTTGCTCTGTCAGTATCTGGCCACGCTGCCCTCTACCTACAAGCATGAGCAGACCGACTGGAGTCGTGTGCCACGCATCGCAGGCGGCGAGTCTACCCACGTCTTCCGCAAACAGCAGGCCACCCCACTGGCTAATGTCAGCATATACTATACGGCTGACGTTCCCTTCTCGCCCCAGAGCGACCTTGAGCTCGACTTCCTCAAGCGCTGTCTCTCCATAGCCTATACCGACTCCGTACGCGAAGAGAAGGGCGGCACCTACGGTGTCGGCATCGACTTCGACCTGGACCGCGACGAGCAGCCCAACGCCACACTGCGCATCTCGTACAACGCCGACCCCAGCCGCTATAAAGAGCTGAACCCCATCATCTACCAGCAGCTGAAGAACATTGCCGAACACGGACCCGCGTCCACCAGCATGGACAAGGTACGACAGTATCTGACCAAGCAGTACGCCCAGCTGGCCATCGACGACGGCTATTGGGACTACGTCATCTGGCACGAACTGGAAGACAGTGCCGACTTCGACAAGGACTACTGCAAGATGGTAGCACAGATGACGCCGCAACAGGTACAGCAGATGGCCCGTCGCCTGCTCGACAGCCAGCGCCGCATCGAGGTCACCATGCTCTCAGGAACACCTAAGCAGGCCATGTTCCATATCGACGACATGCACTGCCAGAAGTGCTTCCAGCGCATCCAGAGCCGACTGCTCCGCCAGCCCGGCATTGACAGCATGGAGCCCGACATCCGCCACCACAACATCACCGTGCGTTTCGATGGCGACCAGACGGCAGCCGACAGCATCCGTGCCTTCATCACCAAGATAGGCTATACGCCCGTCAGTGCCTGCAAGTGTGGCAAGGGTGCCTATGCCTACTTCCTCATCCCTGCCGACCAGGCCACTGTTGAGACCGTAGCAAAGGCCCGTAGCATCAAGGGGGTCGAAGACGCCAACGTCAACTCTATGCGCCGCGCCATCGCCCTGAAGTATCATCATCAGGACATCAGCGAGGACCAGCTGCTGGCTGCTCTTCAGCAGGCCGGCATACAGGCCGCAAGGCCCAAGCCCCACGAGTGCAAAGAGGAGCAGAAGTAACGTTATAAGGCCAACAAGAAAAAAGGGCGAGTCGCTTGTGACTGGCCCTTTTCTCTTGTCTTTAAGGCGCAACGATATTCCATCATTCCGTCTTAACTATCTTAAACAGCTTGTCGCTGGGGCGCACCTTCTCAGGCACCTTAATGCTGACGCGGGTGCCCTGCTGAGCTGTCTGCACGGCCTGCACGTCGTCGTGTATCTCGTCGACGGTAACATACAGTGCCCCCGTGGTAGGACCGGTGATGAGCATCTTGTCGCCCACCTGGAAGGTGTCGGCCTCAACAGTGAACTCAGCCACGCCCAGCCGCGAGAAATACTTCACGCCCTTGCCTATATACACCTTACGCTCGGTGGCGTTCGAGCCGTAGTTGCTGTTCCACTCGCCCAGCAGCTGACCCTGATAGTAGCCGTCCCAGAAGCCACGGTTGAAGACAGTGGCCAGCCGTCGGTCCCACTCGTCCTTCTTCTCTTCGGTGAAGGTGCCTTCGAGCACGCTCCTGATGGCCTCCTTGTAGCACCTGACCACGGTCAGCACGTACTCCGGTCCACGGGCGCGGCCCTCTATCTTGAACACCCTGACGCCCGACTGCATCATGCGGTCCAGGAAACGGATGGTCTTCAGGTCCTTGGGCGACATAATGTACTTATTGTCTATTTCCAGCTCAGTACCCGTCTCGCGGTCGGTCACGATGTAGCTCCGGCGGCATATCTGCATGCAGGCCCCACGGTTGGCCGAGCGCCCCGTGTTGTCCAAACTCATGTAGCACTTGCCGCTAATGGCCATGCACAGCGCGCCGTGGCAGAACATCTCTATCCTGACCAGCTCGCCCGACGGACCCGTGATGTGCTGTTCCTGAATCTGCCGGTAGATGTCGGCCACCTGCTCCATCCTCAGCTCGCGTGCCAGCACGACGACGTCGGCAAACTGCGCATAGAAGCGCAGCGCCTCGATGTTCGAGATGTTCAGCTGTGTCGACAGATGCACCTCAACGCCCTGCTGTCGGCAGTAGGTCATCACGGCCACGTCAGAGGCAATGACGGCCGTGATGCCGGCATCGCGCGCAGCATCCACTATCTGGTGCATCAACGGGATGTCCTCGCCGTAGATGATGGTGTTCACCGTCAGGTACGACTTCACGCCCGCCGCGCGGCACTGTGCTGCAATGTCACGCAGGTCGTCCAGCGTAAAGTGGTTGGCCGAGTGCGACCGCATGTTCAGCTGTTCTACCCCGAAGTAGACGCTGCCCGCCCCCGCCTTCAGCGCCGCCGCCAGCGAGTCGCGGCTGCCCACAGGGGCCATAATCTCATAGTCTGTAATCTTTTCCATTCCGGCTGCAAAGGTACGAAGTAAAGTGGAACAAACAAAAAAAAATAGCCTCTTTCTCTCACTTAGCTCCATTCTATCTCCATTCTATCTCCATTCTACCTCCATTCTATCTCCATTCTATTTTATGGAGGGAGAGTGAAATGAGTGTTTTCGTAAAATGGTTGTAAACGTTTGCGGTAAATTAAGTGGTGGGGAAGGAAGGTTTTTAGAATTATTCTTCGTAATTTTGCGGTCGCTTACTAATAAAAGACTATAAGACGCATGAGGAAGTTTTTACTTTTGACGGGACTGTTCTGTCTGTCGCTCGCGGCCATGGCCGACGGGGTGACGATAGACGGTACGACGGTGAAGAAGATTACGTTCAGCGGCGACAAGGTGATTGTTGAGTACAACAACGGCACGTCGCAGACGCTGGACGACATGGCCGAGGTGACGATTGACTTGTCGTCGGCCACGAGTGTGGAGGCACGCCTGGCACTGGCCGTGGAGGCCGGCGTGGAGGGCAAGCCTGTGTACAACCTGCAGGGACAGCTGGTGGGCCACAGCACTGCCGAGCTGGGCAGGGGGGTCTATGTGATTGGCGGCAAGAAGGTTATTATTAAGTAACGGAAAGGAGGAGAGGACGCTATGAAGAAACTGTCTGCTGTAATGTGTGCCGTGCTCTTGATGCTGGGCATGGCCGTGAACGTGGAGGCTCAGAAGACGTGGGACTTTGCCACGCTGGATGCCAACGACGCTGAGCTGATGGACGGCGACGCCAACTGGTATCACAGTACCGAGACGAAGAAGAACCGCTATAGCTATACCAAGGCTCTGACGAAGGAGGCCGTGAAGGCTGGCGGCCAGGAGGTTGCCTATACCAAGGGTCTGCTGCTGACCGTCAGCGGTGTGACGAGCGGCGAGGGTAACCTGCGCGCCGGCAACGACGCGTCGAACAAGCGTATGTGGCTGGATGGCGGCTCGGTGATTACCATTCCCGGTCTGAAGGCCGGCATGAAGGTGACGGTGTACTGCATGTCGTCGAGCAAGACGGAGGCGCGCGGTATTAATGCGGAGAACATTACTGCCACGGCCGGCGACTTCAATACGACGAAGCCGGGCACGGCGCAGTCGACCAACGTGGGTACGGTGACGACCGACGGCGACGTGACGCTGACGATGAACGGCGCCATGTACGTGTATCTGATTAAGACGGAGGACCCCGGCGACGACAGCGAAGGGGGCGGCGACACGGAGGGCGGCGTGTCGTGCATCGTGAACGACTACTCTGCCTCTGTGAATACGCAGGCCAACCAGGCCGTGCTGACGCTGAAGGACGGCGCTCTGAGGTACTACAATACGGCCGACGTGAGCAGCATTGACGTTGCTGACGACGGCAAGACGGTGACGGTGAACCAGCAGGTCGGCACGTACACCTTCAACGGTCAGGTGACGGGCATTGCCTTCAGGAAGGCCGACAAGGGCGGCGAAGAGCAGGGCCAGGTGGTGAACGTGGACGGCAAGGTGCAGATTACGGAGGCCAGGGGCTGGCTGGAGTCTGCCTACGTGAAATTCCAGAAGTTTGCGGGGGCTGCCGGCTATAACGTGTACTACAAGGGTGGCGGCACGACGGAGTACCAGAAGATTGACGCCCAGCTGGTGCGCGACTACGGCAGCTACGTGCGTGCCGACGTGGTGGGTCTGAAGGCCGCCGAGGACTATGCCATCAAGGTGGTTCCCGTGACTGCCGAGGGCAACGAGACGACGGGCTACAACGAGGCTACGGGCTTGCTGGTGAAGAGCTACAGCCGTGAGGGATTTGCCTTCATGGGCTACCAGCCCGGTGCCTATAACGCCGACGGCACGCTGAAGAGCGGCGCCAAGGTGCTCTACGTCACCAAGAAGTCGGCCAAGAGCATTTCTACGACGGTGAACGGAGCCGGCAGCGTGGAGGGCATACAGGCCATCTTAGATTCCTACCAGAAGGGTAAGGACACGACACCCATCGCCTTCCGCTTTGTCGGACTGGTGGAGAAGGACGATCTGGACGGCATCAGCAGCTCGGAGGAGGGCATACAGATAAAGGGTAAGAACGCCGACGCCGAGATGCCCATCACCATCGAAGGCATTGGCGACGACGCCACGGTGCGCGGCTTCGGTTTCCTGGTGCGCAACGCCAAGGGCGTGGAGTTCCGTAACATCGGTATCATGCGTTGCATGGACGACGGTATCTCGATGGATACTAACAACTCGAACATCTGGGTACACCATGTCGACTTCTTCTACGGCCCCAACGGCGGCGGCGACCACGCCAAGGGCGACGGCGCGTGCGACGTGAAGACAAACTCGAAGTACGTCACCGTGAGCTACAACCGCTACTGGGACACGGGCAAGACCAACATGTTCGGCATGAAGTCGGAATCAGGGCCTAACTACATCTCGTACGACCATAACTGGTTCGACCACTCCGACTCGCGCCATCCCCGCGTGCGCACCATGTCGGTACACGTGTGGAACAACTTCTTCGACAACGTGGCCAAGTATGGCGTAGGAGCTACTACGGGAGCCAGCGTGTTTGTGGAGAACAACTACTTCCTGAAGACCAAGAAGCCCATGCTGACCTCGATGCAGGGCACCGACGCCAAGGGCAGCGGCACGTTCTCGGGCGAGGACGGCGGCATGATAAAGGCCTACGGCAACTATGTGGACAAGGCCGTCAGCAACTTCAGCTACTATACGCAGGCCAAGCCCGCGGCTACGGGCTACGACGCCTACGAGACGTCGTCGCGCGATGCCCAGGTGCCCGCTACGGAGAAGGCCCGACAGGGTGGCTCGGCGTATAATAACTTCGACACTAACTCGGGGCTGATGTACACATACAGCGCCGTAGCTGCCGAGGATGTTCCGGCACTGGTGACGGGCTACTACGGTGCGGGCCGCATGAACCACGGCGACTTCCGGTACAGCTTTGCCGACAATGTGGGCAACGACAATACCGACTCGGCCTACGACGCCACGCTGGGCGGCATGCTGGACAGCTATCAGACGTCGCTCGTCAGCGTCTACGGTGACGCCGAGGGCGGCGACGACAATACCGGCGGCGGCGACAGCGGTCAGGGCGGCGGCACAGGCGGCGACAGCGGTCAGGGTGGCGGCACAGGCGGCGACAGCGGCCAGGGCGGCGGTCAGACTCCTGCCCCCGAGGGTACGATTATCGGTTCGTTTGACGACGCTCCTTCGAACGCAATGTTCCAAGTAGGCAGCAGTGACTATGGCGACGGTAAGAGCACATACGAAGGAACTTACTATAAGAGGGGCGTTAAGCTGAACAGCAAGGGCAGCATTACCTTCACTCCACAGAAGAACTACAACATGACCATCGTCCTGGCAACGGCAAAGACGGCAACGGACGTGAAGCTGAACGGCACAAAGACCACGGTCAGCGGCACGACGAATGCGGAGGGAGCCTACTACGAGCTGCAACCCATTGCCGTTACTGCCGGTACGGAGTACGTCATTACGAAGGGCTCGGCCGAGAGCCTGGTCATGGTCATCAAGCTGGTGCCCGCGGAATAAGAAGGACAACGCATACAACTACTAAACAATCTACTAAAAGCGGAATCGGAGCCAACCCTGCGGGGAGACTCCGATTCTTTAATGTGTAGATATATCACCACAGTGAATTTGTTCTGGGCTGTTGTTGTTCATCACTTAATGAGAACCGTCTTGCCGCCAGTGATGTAGAGACCCTTGGCGGGACTCGTGACACGCTGACCCCGCAGGTTGTAGACGGGCGAGGACTTGGGGTCGCGGGTGACTTCGGGCGCAGCGATGGCCGTGGTCTCCATCTGTACGGACACGGTGCCGGCGTCTTCGTCTTCCGTAATGCCCGTCAGGGTGAAACCCACAGGCTTGGTGGCGCCGGCCCTCTGGGAGGGCGACGCGGACGAGGAGCCATAGAAACAATAGTTGGGCAAGCCCATGTCGTCGTTGAGCGTGGTGACATGCTGTGTGCCCGGGAAGGGGGCGGCAGCCATGCTCTCGGTCCACTGCTTCGTGGTGTACTCCTTTCCCGTGCCTCGAAGATAGGCGTTGATAAGCGTTCCACCGGCAGGCACTACGGCTACGGCGGGACGTCCTGAGGTGTTGTTTGGCGAGTTCCCCATGTTGACAGTGCTGTAAGGGTAGGCCACGTGGTACACTAACAGACCATGGCCGCGCGCGTCGCCGTTCAGTCCCTTTTTCTGGATGTTCTCCATGACGATGAAGTCGTTCTCGTCGTCAGGGTTCACCACCTTATAGGCCTTGCCGCCATATTCCAGTGGCTGCAGGTTGGTGAGCTGGCGCGCCTCGGTGACGGGCTCGATGGTGGTCCACCCCATGGCTTCCTGTTCCCAGGCGGTATAGAGGCAGGGGGCATAGCCGCCGATGTTGTTATAGCAGCCGTAGTCCATGATGTCGTACGCCTCCATGCCCTGGTTATTGACGTAGCCCGACGAGGTGGTCATGTAGAGATCGGGCAGTCCCATGCAGTGTGACATTTCGTGGATAAAGACGCCCGTGCCGTTGATCCACCCCGCGAAACGAGCGTCGGTATGGAAGAGCTCGCAGCTGCAGTTGAAGAAGGACACACGGTATTCGTCGTTCGCCTTGTAGTTTATGTAGCTTGCCTTGGCCCAGATGGTGTTGTCGTCGCCACCCTGGTTTTCGCCATAGCCGGCATAGATGATGCATACCAGCTCTATCTTCTTGTCGCCGCGGTTGTCGTAGCGGCTCCAGTCGGTCACCAGGCCGTCCTCGTTTACCTTGGCAATGGCGTCCCTGCAAAAGGCGCCGAACCTTTCGTCGCCTTTGCCGTAGTAGGCCATGTTCTTGGGCAGGGTGACGGGACCTACCACGTCGAACTGTGGCGAGAAGTTGTCGTGGCTCGACGTCTCGAAGTATTTGCACACGCTGGCCACGTTCATGTTGTTGTGGTTGCCCAAGTCCTGCTGTGTGTCGGCATTCAGCAGCTGGTCGAAGGCCTGCGCGGGCTGCGACACGGTGAACTTGACGTCCTGAAACTCGGCCAGGATGCACAGCACACGTACGTCGCCCTGGTGGGGCAGGTAACCGTACGAGGAATTGTCGTTGATGCTCAAGGCTCGGCGGCCGGCCTGCCCGCCCTGTTCAAAGAACAATGAGCGGCGCATGGACTGGAGTCTTGACAGCGTCTCTTCCTTGCTGCCCCGACGGTCGGGGTTATGGGCCAGCTGGTCGGTAGCCTCCAGCTGTCCTGTCTCGCTGATGCGCGCCACGTAGTAGCCCTGACCGCTGTTCACTACCAGCGTGCCGTCGGTGGTGGCTGTCCAGTGATGGTGTTCATCGCCATACTGCTCGATGGTCAGCAGGCTTCCGTCAGACTGTGTCACGGTAAACAACCCGCGCAGTGCGGGAGCTGCATGGCTAATGGTGGCTGTCAGCAATAGCAACAGCAGCAAAAATGTTGGTTTCTTCATCATATATACTGTCTTACGGGTGCAAAGGTACAAAAAAGTTCTTATTTCTTCATACGTAATTCTTAATTTCTTTGTATCTTTGCAGGCGTGAAGTCCCATTTGTTTGTTTATTTGTGTCTTTTCTTGCTGTTGACGGCCTGCGGTCGGCGACGTGAGCACCATACCTTTACCCACGAGGTGCTGCTGCCCATGACGCCCGTCAAGAACCAGGGTAAGTCAGAGCTCTGTTGGGCTTACGCCATGCTGGCCACCATTGAGACCGAACACCTGCTGCGTGGCGACAGCGTGAACCTGTCGGCAGTCTATGTAGGCAGGATGCTGAAGCGCGACAGCCAGCGTGCCATGGGCCAGACGCTGCTCAACATGATTCAGCGGCATGGCATCGTACCCTACGACGTGCTGCCCGACGACGCCACGAAGGACATGCCCACGCCCCGGTGGGTCTTCATGCTCGGGGCACGCTATACGCCCAAGGAGTTTGCCCACTCGGTGTGCAGTCCCGACGAGTACGAGTCGCTGACATGCTGGCCCGACTCGCCCTACTACAGGCGCATCGTGGTGCCTGTGCCCGACAACTGGGAGCAGAACCGGCTGCTGAACGTGCCGCTGGACACGCTACGTCGACACGTAGACCGGGCCCTGCGGCAACGGCACCCCGTATGCTGGGAGAGCCGTGGACATGCCATGTGCATCGTGGGACTGGCCCGCGACGAGAACCGACGGCCCTACTACGTGATGAAGAACTCGTGGGGTGAGAAAGGACCATACGGCGGACTGGTATATATGTCGGCCAGAAAGATGTGGGAAGACATGATAGCACTCTATATGACTAAAGACGCATTCATTTGTTCAGGCGCCAGGTGACACCGTCCTTGGTGTCCTTGACTTCAAAGCCGGCAGCGGCAAGCTCGTCGCGGATGCGGTCGCTGGTGGCCCAGTCCTTGTCGGCCTTGGCCTTGGCGCGTAGCTCGAGCACCATGTCCATGACCTTGCCGAAAGCCTCTTCACGTGCGGCATTGCCCGAAGTGGAGAGTTGGGAGTTGACAGTTGACAGTCCCAGGATGTCCTCGGCGAAGAGGTGCATCACTTCCCTCAGTTCCTTCAGGCAGTCGGCGCAGATGGTGGCCTTGTGGTCGACAAGCTTGTTGACGACGGTGCAGGCCTCGAAGAGATGGCTGATGACCTGAGGGGTGGCGAAGTCGTCGTTCATGGCATCGTAGCACCGCTGGCGCAGGCCCTTCACTACCTTCTCCGTCTCTGCATCGCACTGGGCGGCAGGCACTATGCGGTCAAGGTCAGAGAGGGCATTGGTGAGCTTCTCCAGGCCTTTCTCGGCGGCAAGGAGGGCTTCGTTGGAGAAGTCGACGGTGCCACGGTAGTGGGCTGACAGGATGAAGAAGCGGATGGTCATGGGCGAATAGGCCTTCTCGAGCTTTTCGTGCTGACCGGTAAAGAACTGTTCGAGGGTGATGAAGTTGCCCAGCGACTTGCCCATCTTCTGGCCGTTGATGGTAATCATATTGTTATGCATCCAGTACTTGACGGCCTGGTGACCCATAGCGGCTGTGGCCTGGGCTATCTCGCACTCGTGGTGGGGGAAGACAAGGTCCATGCCGCCGCCGTGGATGTCGAACTGTTCGCCAAGGTACTTACGTCCCATGGCCGTACACTCGCAGTGCCAGCCGGGGAAACCGTCGCTCCAGGGCGACGGCCAACGCATGATGTGCTCGGGCTGGGCCTTCTTCCACAGGGCGAAGTCGGCCTGGCTCTTCTTCTCGCCGACACCGGCCAGCTCGCGGCTCTCGTCCTTGATATTCTCGAGCGAGCGTCCGCTAAGGATGCCGTAGTGGTATTGCTTATTATAAGCCTCGATGTCGAAGTAGATGCTGCCGTTAGACTCGTAGGCGAAGCCATTGTCAAGAATCTGTTGCACCAACTGCTGCTGCTCGATGATATGTCCTGTGGCATGGGGCTCTATGGAGGGGCGCAGACACCCCAGGGCATCCATGGCCTGGTGGTAGCGGTTGGTATAGTACTGAGCTATCTCCATAGGTTCGAGCTGCTCCAGGCGGGCCTTCTTGGCAATCTTGTCCTCGCCCTCGTCGGCATCGTGCTCAAGGTGGCCTACATCGGTGATGTTGCGGACGTAGCGTACCTTATAGCCCAGATGACGGAGGTAGCGGAACACGAGGTCGAAGGTGATGGCGGGGCGGGCATGGCCCAGATGGGGGTCGCCATAGACGGTGGGACCACAGACATACATGCCCACATGGGGGGCATGCAACGGCTCGAAACGCTCCTTCTGGCGCGTCAGCGTGTTGTATATTACCAGTTTTGAATCCATACTGCTCTTATTGAATACGGCTGCAAAGGTACGAATAAAATCAGAATTACGAAGACTTTGGGTTTAATAATTTTAAGAATTTCTATGCTTTTGTTTGGGAGATATATTTTTTTTTCTTATCTTTGCGGCGTGTTTGTCTTAATAATTATGTATTTTTGAGACCATAGAATTATAAATATTAGCGTAAAATTTAGGAATTATGTCACAGAACAAAACAGTCATCCAAGGTCTGGAACCTGCTGACAGCCCCAACTACAACAACGGTGGCGGTGGTGCTAATTCAGGTTTCTATTCACGCAGTGCCGGTCCCCGTCCGCAGCAGCGTGGAACGTACGTCCCCGGTATGTCAGAAGGTCAGCCCGTACAAGCTGCTCCCCGTAATCCGAACCGGACGGTGGTGCAGGAACCTCTTATGCAGCAGGCCCCGCAGCCTCGCCGCACATCGATTCAGACTGGCAAGCCCATTGCCGGCTTCCTCTATTCTGTGTCGCGTACGGCCGCCGGTGAGTTCTGGCCGTTGCAGATTGGCCAGAACACAATAGGTCAGAGCGGAAACTGTGATATCGTGTTGCCCGAGGGTACTGTGTCGCAGGAGCATGCAGTACTGGTGGTGCGCAAGATGAAGAACCCCGAGAAGGTGATAGCCTCCATCAGCGACGCCCGTTCTACGAACGGCACCATGCTGAATGGCGTAAGCCTGGGCTTCACGGCCGAGGAATGTAAGAACGGCGACATCATTACGATAGGCGAGAACTATGAACTGTTCCTGATACTGGTTGACCCTGCCACGCTGGGGCTGTCGGTATCGAAGGACTTCATCGCTGTCGAGGAGGAAGAGCCCATGGAGGCCGCCGGTCCTCAGATACCCGACATTCCTGCCGGCTATACTCGCCCGGAGTCGCAGTTTGGTCCTCCTCCCTTCGGTGGCGGTTTCACTGGAGGCGGCGGCACGGTAGGCTTCGATGGCTCTAACAACATTGACAAGGGCGGAACGATAGGCATGTGATGGCACAGACTGTTGTCCAACGACCTAACGATCCGTACCTCTACCTCTATGTGATGGGAGAGTGGTACTGCTACAACCCAGCGGACCCCCCGCTGGGCAGTGGTGCCATGGGTGACGTGTACAAGGGCTATCGCTGTCGCGACGGTTATGTGATAGCCGTAAAACGCGTGAAGGATGCCTACGCGAACAACAAGATGATTCGCGAACGTGCAAAGCAGGAGGCCTCGCTGGCCTTCAGGCATCCCAATCTGGTAGAGATGATAGGCTACTGCGAGTATGCGCCAGAGACGGGGCCCATCTTCATACTGAGCAACTTTGTGCAGGGTAAGGACATCGACAAATACGTGAAGGGGTTTGAGAACTCGCCTCACCGCGTGGAGAAGATATGCAATGCCATCTGTGCCGTGCTGGATGCCCTGGACTATGTACACTCAAGGGGTGTGATACACCGCGACATCAAACCCTCGAACATCATGATAGAGAACGACTCTAACGTTCGACTGATGGACCTGGGCATAGCGCGTATGAATGCCGGCAACAAGTTCTCGTCGTACGGTTTCATAGGCACACCGGAGTATTCGGCCCCAGAGCAGATGCTGAGGGAACAGAACGGTGCCAGCGTGCAAATAAATGCCACCACGGACATCTACGAGCTGGGCATTACCTTCTACGAACTGCTGAACGGCAGCAATCCCATGTCGAGCAATACTGAAGTGGAGACGCTGACGCGCCAGATGAAAGAGACGCTGCCTGCCAGTGAGCGCATTCCGAAGAGACTGATGCAAGTGATTTGGAAAGCCACTGAGAAGGAACAGTCGAAACGATACCAGACAGCGCTTGACTTCAAGCACGCCATCCAGGCGGCCCTGATGCCAGAGCCGTCGACGGGCGAGAAAGTGAAAGACTGGATACAGGACAACATCATGATGCTGGTAGGTGGTGTAATGGTGCTGGCCGTACTGGTGTTTGTCATTGTGATACTATTATTATAGGGATATGGAATTACAACAGCTTCATCAGGGAAACGAGCAGCTTTTTACTGCTTTTGCCGAAAGCCGTACCGGCGGGCGTTCTGAGAATCAGGACAGCTACGGATATGCACAGACGGAAAGGGGCTTCCTTGTGACGGTGTGCGACGGCATGGGCGGCGGTCCGGGTGGTAAGACGGCGTCAACCATTGCCGTACGGGAAATCATAGAGGGCGTGACGGGTGCCAGTAGTGACGAGGAGCCTACGAACGTCCTTATCAAGGCCATCCGCAGGGCCAACATGGCCATCATCGAGGCCGCCAACGAAGAGCCGGCGCTGAAAGGTATGGGGTCGACAGCCACGGTGCTGCTGCTGGCTGAGCATGCCGCCTATGCCGCATTCGTAGGTGACAGCCGTATCTACCAGCTTAGAGGGCGCAAGAAGGTGTTCCGCACCTTCGACCACTCGATGGTGTTCGACCTGGTGAAGCAGCATGTCATTACCGAGGAACAGGCTCGGCTATCGGCACAGTCGAACATTATTACCAGGGCCTTGGGTATTAAGCCCGATGTGGAGGTCGACGTGCATGAGCTGCCATACGAGAAAGGCGACCGCTTCATATTGTGTTCCGACGGTATACACGGCACCATGCCTGAGAAGGACCTGCTGAAGATGCTGACACAGAAGAAACCCATAGGCGTGGTGACCGACGATGTAGCCACATACGTGGACCATCTGGGGCGCCTGAGCGGTCAGGGTTACGACAACCTGACGCTGGCAATGATAGAAACGAGAACAGACTCAATACTTAAACCTGCTATGTCGAAACAAACAAAACTACTGTTGCTGATGCTGGTGGCCATCTGCCTAATCAGCGTAGCCATTAATTTCATCCAGCATTCGCGCTACAGCACCATGAGCGAGACCATGAGAGAGTTCAAGGTGAACCGCGACAGTCTGGTGCAGTACACTTATCGCGACTCTGTACAGAGGACTGCCATCAAGAGTCTTCAGGACAGCATAGCGAAGATGAACAAGAAGATGGAGGAGATTAACAAATTGACGAAACAATAAATAACTACAAAGCAATATGAAAGTTTATTCTATCGGAAGAGACCTTGGCTGCGACATCATTATTAACGACAACACCGATGTCATCAGTCGCCGCCATGCCACACTGAACGTTGAGTCGTCGGGCAAGATGACTATTGTGGACCTCAGTCATAATGGTACGTATGTAAACGGTATCAGAATTAATCAGAACGTCCCTGTGCCCGTGACACGTAAAGACACGGTGTCGTTTGCCCATGTGGCACAGCTGGACTGGAACCAGATACCCAACACACAGGGCATGATACTGCGCTACGTGCTGCTGGGTCTGCTGGGCCTGTTGCTTATTGGTGCTGCCGTATGGGGATACACCTCGTTCATGGGCACGTCAGAGCCTAAGCCTGCTGAACAACCCGCGCCGGTGGTGGTAGACAGTGCTGCGCTGAAGCAGAAGGAAGAGAAGATGAAGAAAGACGAGCAGGCTCGTATGGACTCTATCAAGAAGCATGTGCAAGACTCGCTGAACAAGGCTCGTGCAGCCAAGGCTGGCAAGGTGAAGGCAAAGACAAACGCCAAGAAGGCCGACGCGAAGAAGAAGGAAGCTCCGAAGAAGGAGGAGCCGAAGCAAAAGCGTTTCCATTAAGCCAATTACTAACTTAAATTATAAGGACTATGAGACTATTAAAGATTGGACGCGATGCCAGCTGTGACATCGTATTGCATAGTGACAAAGTGAGTTCGCTGCATGCCGAGCTGACGCTGATGAACAGCGGCGACATCATGCTCGAGGACAAGGGCAGCCGCAATGGTACCTTCATCATGAACCAGGCCATCAAGCCCGGCAAACCCGTCAACGTACGCCGTGGCGATGCCATCCGCTTTGCCGATGTGGAGTTGCAGTGGAGCCAGGTACCCATGCCTGAGGACAACTCTGCCTATAAGGCCATCTATGGCATCGGTTCACACTTCAACAACGACATCCAGATATCAGGTGGTACGGTGAGCCGTTACCATGCCACCATCAAGATAGGCAAGGACAACAAGGTATATATCATCGACCATAGTAAGAACGGCACTACCGTTGACGGCAATAAGATTCCGAGCAATAACCCCGTACGTATCAAGAAGAGCAGTTCCGTAGTATGTGGCGGTGTGCCCGTGAATCTGAGAGACCCCATCGTGAAGTGGCCCAGCGAGACGTGGAAGACTGTAGCACTGGCAGCCGCCTGTCTGCTGGTACTGGTAGGCGTCGGCCTCGGCATCTGGAAAGCCCTGGAAGGCAAAGCCGACAAGGTGATGACAGATACTGAGCTTTATGCACGTTACAACCATTCTGTTGTAATGCTGATGGGTATTTACCACTACGAGGTTACAGTAGGCGACCTGGACCTTGAGCAATACAATGCAAATGCTGATGCTATCTATCGGATGACAGGAAAAATAACACATATCTCCCCGCAGTTAGTCTTTGACGAAAGCGGTAATCTGAACTTAGCAAGCGGCCTGTCATCTAAAGATCTTATTGATATGAAGGATAAGAAAGGTAACTACACCGGCACCGGATTCTTCATTTCTAAGGATGGACAGCTGATTACTAATCTGCACGTGGTAAAGCCCTGGCTGTTTGACGGCTCCATTGAACAACTGCAGAATATCTTATCGAAGAGACTTGCCTTATATGTAGAGTTTATGCAGAACTATAAGCTGGCAGTAAGTGGTGTCGTCGGAGCTACACTTAATCCCAGCACTCTTACAGCTTATCTATCAAAAGTTAAAGTAGAAGGCGTGCTGGACTATGTCGCTCTTATTCCTCAGGGCGAAATTTACGACCCGGATAATATTACCAAGTGTAAAGTGGTGTCTGCCGGCGAGGATGTCAACAAGGATGTAGCCCTGATTCGTACAATAGGCAAACGCTTGCCCACAGACTGTACCTTTGTAAATGTTACTGACAGCATGGACATTTCTGATGAGGCATTGACCGTCGGAACACACGTTTACACGTTAGGATTCCCCACCGGTACCAACTACTCTTCTGTACTCCAGAAGGAAAACGAGAAGACTGGTATTCAGGTTATTGGTCAGGGAGGCACTATTATCCAGCAGAATTCAGAATTTGACTTCGGCCACAATGCTCCTACTACAGGTGGTGCCAGCGGCTCGCCCATATTCAACGATCAGGGTATGCTGATTGGTGTTCACCACCAGGGACTGAGCAGAATTGAAACACAAGGATATAATTATGGTGTGAAAGCAAAGTATATCAAGGAGCTACTTGAGTCTCCGCATGTGCAATAGTATATTTAAGTTAAGATATGAAACGGATATTTTCAATGATATTGTTGGTGTTGGCTACGTGTGGCGTGGCCAATGCCGTGATAGTGCAGAAGGTAGAACTGAAGAACGGTTCGGTGCTGGAGGGATACATCCAGGTACAGGACGGCTCAAGCCTGATGTTAGTACATACAGACAAAGCAGTCATCGTGGTGAGCAGCAACAATGCTGACGTCTTTGACCGTCAGGTGAAATACACGGTGCTGGACAATGCCTGGAAGGACTGGGGCGAGAAGCACGATGCCTTCATTGGCAGTGGTGACGGACGGACGCTGATGCTGAACGAGGTGTCGTTCAAGAGCAGCATAAGAGACACCGTAGCCACAGGAAAGCTGAACTTCCGACACTACCTCATCAACAACCTGCGCACCGCTACCAACGTAAAGGTGCTGGAGCGCGGTGTGACGGTGAAGTATCTGGAGCTGACGCCCAACACGTACAGAGTATCGTGGGACGACATCCGTGCCATCAAGGCCGAGCCGAGAAAGAAGACCGCTCTCTCGGGCATCAACCGCATCTATCAGCTGGCTGACGGCAGGATTTTCGAGGGCCAGTATGCCGGTGAGACGGACAACTCGCTGAGCCTGTTCATGGACAACGGCATCGTTCAGTCGTTTAAGAGCAGCGACGTGGTGAAGTACACGTTCCGTCCCATCAACCCCGACCAGGACATCTTTGAACAGAGTCCGCTGCTGGATGTGGTGAAGACGAACAGTGGCGCCATTGTACGCGGCATCATTCTGGAGCAGAACTACGCCAGTAAGAAAGACTCTGAGAACCTGTTCCTGATACAGACGTCGACGGGAGCCATACAGACCGTTAAGGTGTCTGACATTGCCGAGCTTCGCAAGGAGGTCAACACCAAGTACGCCCCTAAGTTCGACCTGATGCTGAACGAGGGCGACGTGATGGTGAACCGCAAGACAGCCAAGTTTGTTAAGGTACATGAAGAGGACGACATCCTGATGCTGGACAGCATCGGCAGGACGGTGCTGAAGTCTGACGGCACAGGCAAGACAAATGTCACCGTGGAATACCGTATTGACAGCAGCGTGGGCATGGAAGCCTTCCAGCTGGTGAAGGTGACCGAGAGCAAGATGAAGCGCCAGATGGTTTACAGCTTCAGCTATAAGGACCTGGTAAATGCCGTGACACGTGCCAAGAGCATTGAGACCAGCGTGAACAAGACCACAAAGGCCGAGTATGAGCTGTACGGCAAGGGCATCTACGCCCTGTACGACGCCAAGAAGAAACGTGCCATACCGTTTATCGTTCAGTAAGGAAAGAGCCGATGACCCCTATTCAGTCACAACGCTATCAGCTGCGAGGCATTGCCATTTCGAAGCAGGGCGGACGCCCAGAGAATCAGGATGACGTAGGCTGGGTTGACACCCCGCTGGGTTTCCTTGCGGTGGTATGTGACGGCATGGGTGGCGGTCCGGGTGGCAAGACGGCATCGTACATCGCCAAGAACGTCTTCTTGACGGAGATGGTGAACGCCAGCCCGCAGGCCTCTCGCGTGGAGGCCCTGAAACGGGCCGTGAGCAAGGCCAACGACGCGCTGTACCAGAAGATGGACGAAGTACCCTCGCTGAAAGGCATGGGCTCGACGCTGGTGGCAGTGCTCATCAGCGAACAGTCGGCGCTGGTGACTCATCTGGGAGACAGCCGCTGCTACCAAATCAGGGGCCGGCGCATCGTCTTCCGCACCAAGGACCACTCGCTGGTGGGCCAGATGGTGCAGAACAAAGCCATGACGGAGGAGCAGGCCCGCGTATCGCCACAGTCGAACGTCATCATGCGCGGACTGGGCAATACCAGCAACCACGCCCCCGAGATAGAAGAGGTGGCGTTCCGCAAGGGCGACCGCTTCGTGCTTTGCTCTGATGGTGTATGGGGCATCATGCCACACGAGGAGCTGGCAGCGCGCCTGACATCGCAGCAGGACGTACAGTCGCTGGCAGCCAACCTCTCGGCAGAGGTAGACCAACGTGGTTTTGCCACTGGCGGCCACCACGACAACCACACCATGGCCGTGGTGGAGGTGAATATGAACTCAATACTTAAAGACAAGATGGACAAACTGACGAAAATCATCATGAGCATCATGGGGGTGCTGTTGCTGGTAAGCCTGGTGTTCAACTTCATACTTTCGCGTGGTGGCAGTAGCGGTGCCGAGCTTGAGGAGTTGCGGACACAGCTGGGCGAGAAGAGCCGCCAGATAACCCAACTGGAGAGTTCGCTGCAGCTGTATAGCGACATCAAGGAGAAAGGCAGCAAGGAGCTCATCACCCGTGTGGAAGTGTTGGAGTACGAGAAAGCCTCGCTGCTGGAATATATCGACAGTCTGATGGACCAGGTGGACCGTCTGGAGACAAAGGTCAACGCCATGTCGAAACCCACAGGTGTCATGGACAACGGCAAGGGTACAGCCAACACTGGCACAGCGTCTGAGACGGCACAGAAGATTATGAACCGTATGACCAGTCTGAAGGAGGTCAGCGGCAAGGACTTTGGCAAGACGATGGGCGAGAAGAGAAACCTGCGCAACCAGATTCTGTCATTAGTAGCCGACTTGGACAATACGACCAACCATAAGTTCAAGCCTACCCTTGACGGAGTGGCACGTGAGCTGAAGGACCCCAACAGCCTGGCCATGAAGGTGATGCAGAACCAAAAGCGCATCTATGTCACCACACTGCCGGCTTCGCAGAAGATAGACCAGCTGATTGGCAAGATAAAGGACATCAAGAAGAAATTATAAAATAGATAGTGTATTATGGCTATAGTCACATTACAAGGAGAAATTGAGAAAAGAAATGGTATTTACTATCAGGTAGACTCCTCCGACGAGCCCATTGGCGTAGGAGGTATGGGTCAGGTGTATAAGGGCATCTGCGTCAACGAGCGTACGGGTGCCACACGTCCTGTGGCCATCAAGTTCATGTTCGACGACCTGCCCGCACAGGCCATCGAGCGTGCCAAGCGCGAGGCTTCGATACAGCTGCGCAACGACAACCTGGTGGAGATGTTAGGATTCATCGAGATTAACGAGCAGACCCCTTCGGGCGTCGTCAAGCACTACCACGTGGTGAGCGAGCTGCTGAACGGCGTGTCGCTATACGACATCTTCGAGGGCAAGACCACCGACCGCAACGGCGAGGACGTGCCATACGCCGTCAAGCTGGCACAGGACTACAAGAACGACCCCGAGCACTTTGCCAAGATCATCGTGGTCAACGTACTCTCCGGTCTGATGGCGCTGCACGATGCAGGCTATATCCATCGTGACATTGACCCCTCGAACATCATGGTCACCAGCGACGGACACATCAAGCTCATCGACTTCGGTATTGCCAAGCAGATGAACACGCTGACCACCAGCGACAAGTCGCTCACCGTGGCAGGCAAGTTCATGGGCAAGCCCGAATATGCCGCACCCGAGCTGGCCTTGGGCGACATACAGCACCAGAACCAGACCACCGACATCTACGCCATCGGCATACTGCTCTATCAGTGCATCGTGGGCCACACACCGTTCGAGGGTGCACGTCACGAGATTCTGGACAAGCAGCTGAAGGCCAAGCTGCCCCTTGAAGTCATCAAGAACAAGGAGTATCGTGCCATCATTGCCAAGGCCTGCGAGAAGAAACAGGAGCTGCGCTTCCAGACCTCAGCCCAGATGCGTGCTGCCCTGGAAGACCCCCGTACCATGCAGGGCGGACTGTCCAAGCAGAAGAAGATGATGTTGGCTGCTGCCGCTGCCGTGCTCGTCGTGGTGCTCGCCATAGCCGGCTTCGTAGCCAAGAACAAGCAGGACGAGGCTAAGGAGCAGGCCCAGAAGGCACTGGTCGAGAAACAGAAGGCCCAGGCCATGTCGGTCATCAACTCCAAGCTCGACGAGGCCAACCACGCCGTAGAGCTGGGTATGGACAGCGAGAGTCAGGACTACGAACAGTCGCTCATAACAGCCGTCAAAGCCTTCCAGGAGGCAGAAGCACTGGTAAAGAAAAACCAGCAGCTGAAGGTGAAGGTCGACGTCGCCACCCCCATGAACAAAGCCATCAGCGCCCTTCAGGAGGCCAAGACCCGACTGGAAGGCCAGGCTGAGGGCATGAAGGAGCTGGGCGAGACCGCCAGTGCCGAGTCCTTTGCCAAGCGCGCCCAGGCCGTAGAGGCCTTCCTGGCCACGCTAAACAGCGGTAGCGATAAAAAAGAAGCAGAAAAGAAATAATCACATTAACGAAACAATATGAACAGAATGAATATTATCAGGAAAGTAGCCATGGCCGTCATGCTGTGCATCTCGGCAGTAGCCATGGCACAGAGTGGCGACAAGCTGTTTATGGAGGGCCAGCAGCTGCAGCAGACCATGACTGCCGCCGCGCAGCGTGCCGCCATCAACAAGTTCAAGGCCGCCAAGGTGGCCTACACTACTGCCGACAAAAAGAAGATGTGCGACAACCAGATAGCCATCTGCTATAAGAACATCAACAGCCTGTCTGGTCG
Organism: Prevotella sp. UBA2742; assembly: GCA_002353485.1. Taxonomy (GTDB): domain Bacteria; phylum Bacteroidota; class Bacteroidia; order Bacteroidales; family Bacteroidaceae; genus Prevotella. Next base: position 67,275 of record DEJS01000005.1, on the reverse strand, counting down.
GAGAGTCCGTACCACCGGCAAAGCCGCTACCACCACCACTACCGCCGCCAGCACGCGCTTTGCACTGAGCCAGAACGACGTCCTCTTCGACGGCGACACGTCAGGCTCGCTCAACATCCAGGTCGAGGCACCCAACACCGAGTGGAGCTTCTCAGTGCCCTCTGGTGTGGACGGTACTGAGAACTTCCTCCGCGTGACACGCAGCAACGATGCAAAGAGCATCGACATTGCCGTCCAGGCCAACAACAAGACCATTGAGCGCGAACAGGTCATCAATGTCGTCTACGACGGCAAGACCGAGGTCGTCAAAGTCAAGCAGGAAGGCAAGAGCGTACGTCTGAGCACCAACTACAACCAGCTGGAAATCGGACTGAAGGGTGGCAAGAAGAGCATCGAGGTGTACACCAACTCCGACTCTACCATCACCTCCAACTACGACCAGTGCTGGTACATCGAGTCGAAGCCCGACTGGGTGGAGTACAGCGTCGAGGTCAACAAGCGTAAAGGACTCTTTGGCGAGCTGGGCTCTGCACTGAAGAAGGCCGTCACCGGTTCGGCCACAGAAGCCGAGGCTGCCGACATCAAGACCACCAATGTAAAGCTTGTCTTCCAGGGCATCGACAAGAAGAGTCCTGAGTATAACACAGGCCGCAAGGGCGAAATAATCTTCGCCAGCCAGGACAAGCGCTTCCGTCTGGCCATCACCCAGCAGAAGTAAAGCCCTACTTTCCCCGTAGCAAAGCGTCACTTTCCCCGTAGTAAAACCCTACTTTCCCCGTAGTGACGCTTTACTACGGGGTATCTTTATCAATATGAAACAGGGCATCGTTTCTCTTTTCGTCCTGACAGTCGTACTGATGGGCTGCACCACGGAGGCAGAACGCACACAGATGCGTGCTGCCCTTGACAGCATCAACCAGCTGAACCGCTCAGACCAGCCCTTCACGGCCAAGGACGTAGAGCCCTACGTCCGTTTCTTCGACCGCCACGGCAGCCCTAACGACCGTCTGTTGGCCCACTACCTCCTGGGGCGTGCCTACCACGAACAGGGCGAGGCGCCCATGGCCTTGGAATGCTATCACGATGCCGTTGAGTGTGCTGACACACTCAGCGCAGATTGCGACTTCGCACAGATGAGTAGGGCCTATGGGCAAATGGCTTTTATTTTCTATCAACAAGGTCTGTATAGACAAATGATAACCTATGAAAAGTATTCTGAGAAGTATGCTTGGAAAGGACAGGACACTCTTGCTGCCCTGATGAGTTATGAACAAAAATATTTAGCCTATCAGCGGTTGGGGCTTACAGACTCAGCTGTATTTATAATTGAAGATGTTGCCTCAAAGTACGAACAATACGGCTATTGTCAATACTCTGCGATTGCCTTAGGTGCCATAGTCAGAACACTTGTAGACAAGGGCGATTATCCGAAAGCAAAAGCATATATGGATAAATATGAGTCCAAGTCAGGGCTTTTTGATGCGAAAGGCAACATCGCACCAAGGCGGGAAATCTATTATAAAGCCAAAGGGCTCTATTACCTATATAATAATGTTTTAGACTCTGCCGAATACTATTTCCGTAAAGAGCTTCGTGACGGGAAGGACTTTAACAACCAGAATGCTGGTGCAATGGGATTGGCAATACTCTTTCAGAAGCAACTTCAAACAGATTCTGCCTCAAAATATTCAATATACGCCTATACTATGAATGATTCCATGTATGCGCAAAAAACAACAAACACTGTGGAACGTATGCAGGCAATGTACGACTATACCCGTCATCAGAAAATAGCAATACAAGAAAAAGAAAACGCTGCAAACGAAAAGGCGAAACGTCAGTTCAGCATTGGGATGCTGCTTTTGGTTGTAGCCGTAGCCTCTTATATAATATATAAGATGTATGCAGAGAAGAAAAGAAAGCAGGCGCAATACATCAGAAACCTCGAGGAATTGGAACAAACACAGACAGAAGTCCTTCAACTCAGAGCACATGCTGAAGAATATGAGGAACTGATTGCGAAAAAAGAAGAACTTTTGGAAGAGCAAAATGCGAAACTCCAAGAGCAAAGAAAGAAATCCCTGCAAGACCATGCTGCTTCAGACAAACACATCAAAGCGTCAGACATCTATCAAGTTTTACAGAAAAAGCAGTTTGGGCAGAAGTTAACTGTCCAGGAACTTCGCGATTGCCGAAAGTTAGTTCTTGAGGCTTTGCCTGAGTTCAATAACCTACTTTTATCCAAACAATATAAAATCAGTGTAAGAGACTTCGATGTTTGTATGTTGTTTCGTTTTGGTTTTAGGTCAAAGGAGATTAGCAACATGCTGGATATAACCCAAAGCAGGGTGTCCCAAATCTGCTCAAAACTTCTTCGTGATATCTTTAAGAAAGACCATGGAGGCATGCCAGAATTAATAGAAATCCTTCACGACCTGTATTGAAAAGGTCTTTCTAAACTTTTTATAATCCATTTGCTTTTAGAGACTTACAGCAAAAACTAATATTTTGCTAAAGTCTTATTTGCATTATTTTGTTGGTGTCTGATTAACTCTTCATAATTTTGTATCGACTAAATTTAAAACGCAAAATTATGAAAAAACTATTGTTTATGATTATGTGTGCTTTCGCAATGAGCACAAGTCTTTATGCACGGGAGCTTATTACTTTCACCGTAAGTATTGATGACAACAGCCCAGTAGGCAATGGCCAACCCAAGTCCCCCACAGATCCTCCGACGGTCTACATTGAGGACTACACGCTGACGTTTGAGAACTATCATCCTGCGTATGTTCTGGTTTTGAAAGATGAGAATGGTATTGTGGTTTACACGACGGTGGTCAATTCTACGCAGACGCAAGTCGTACTGCCGTCTACACTCTCTGGCGACTATGAAATCGAGCTTATTATGGGCTACTGGAAGTTCATAGGTTGTGTTGGACTATAAAGTGCAGTATATGAAATACACTTTGTATCGCTCTTTGGTTTGCACCGCGAAATCAAAAAAACTTATTCTTTTCCTTTTCCTGCTCTTCATTACAGGAAAAGGATTTTCACAATCCAGCTTCAATTATGAAGTTAACTATCCTAGTGTGAATGCAGAGCAGTTCAACATTGGAGCCTCCGTAGAAACTGCTCTCAGCAAGGGACAGCCTTCAATTACTATCCCTTTGTTTGAACTTCAAGGAAAAGGATATAATCTCCCCGTATCCATAGTATTCTATGGCGCAGATGTAAACTGTGAGACAGAAGCCTCATCTATCGGACTTGGATGGTCATTGATGGTTGGTGGCTGCATTACAACAATCATTAAGGGTAGAGCAGACTCTTATATTATAACAAGCAGCGATGCCCCTTGGCAGTTCCAGGAAAATTATCTTAGTTCCATGTTTCAAATTCCTACTGAAAGAGATGTCTTTGTCGAGGGTATGTATTCTGATTTAATGCCGGATGAATTCAATTATTCAATTCCAGGACATTATGGAACCCTGGAGATGGTTCTCAATAGCCAGAATCAGTATTATCAGAAATTGTATCCTGACGAGTCCTATAAACTGAACAAGACAAACAGTGGCTATATAATAATTGCCGATGATGGTACTAAGTACATCTTTGAAGACAAAGAAGAAAAGCAAAGCTATAGTAATAATATGCCTGTTTTATCTACCGCGTGGTTTCTGACAAGGATTGAAACGGTCAAGGGTGGTACTTTCCACTTCAACTACGCCGACGAAACTACGATAGACTTGCATGATGAAATTGAATATAATCGGTATGGATATCATCAGACCAAGCGCATTGTTTCCGTTTCCTCAGAGTTCGGATCAATAGTCTTTACATCCGACTTATTACGTGCTGACCAAAGCAAGTATGATATACATGGACAGTTATTATACACATCTTCTGGGAGAATCAATAAAATAGAACTGAAAGACGAGACAGGAGCCTTAGTTAAAGGGTATGAACTGTATAATGACAGTTACTTTACCAATGAGAATCAGGATACGCGTAGCAATATGGGATGGGCCAACTACAGAATGCGACTTGATAGTATTGTACAATACGATGCGTCAGGAAACAGACTACCTCCTTATGTTTTTACATACTCTTATCGTTTTTATCGAGCTAAATCCTGCTATAATCGATATTTAAGTGGGTATGGAAATAGCAAGAAAGGGTCTTGGACGGAAACTCCCAATTTTCAAGCGCTTGTTGATCTGTACACATCAGGATTACCTGCATGTTTATTGGCATATCCCCACACCCCTTATGAAAGACTGGATGGATTCAGTTTCGTTAGCGACTATTATGATGAAACTGTAGATGACTATTTTTGTCTTAGCAGTATCAAATATCCGACAGGAGCACTCGATACTTTTGAGTATGAACCTCATAATTTCTCACAAATAGCAGGGAATGACATACAATCTCCAACTGGAAATCTGAAAACCTTAGGAAGACGGCTGAAGAAAAAAGAAAGCGTAAACTTAAGCGGAAATGGTCAACCAGTTTCCATTACGGAATACAAATATGAGATGCACGACTCCAACCTTTCCTTGACAGGAGAAAGCAGCGGTGTACTTACCACTCCGGCATTCCACAATGCCACTCTCTATACATGGGGAAGGATACCAATTGGTGACATGGGATATGTCGCTAATCGTATAAGCAGTGACAGACCATTAAATGCCTATCAGGGACAGCCCGTATATTATAAAGAAGTAGAGGAAGTCATCAAGAACAATTCCGGTGGTGTACAGAAGCGTATCATTCATTATATGCTTGACAATCTAATAGCAACTCCAATGAATTATATTTATATAAGATTTCATAATAATTTGGGGCAAGATCATTTTACACCCATACCCAACATCATTTATGGGAAAAAAAATGGATATGATTCAAGTATAAGCGACTACAGAAACCAGAATTTCGCATACATATCCTACCCCCTTGGCGAGTTTCACCTGTACTCACAGGACGGAGGACGTCCAAGCAAGGAAATCATAATTGATGGTAACGGAACCCTGCTGGCTAAAAAAGAGTACGCATATTCTTGTAGTCTTCATAATGTCAGATACGGATATGTGTTTATTAAAAATGACTTTACAGATGAACACGGTCAATCTTATATGTCAACATACAACATCAGCAGGTCAAGTCATCATTCATCAAGAAGCCATTTGAGCGGCATATCCGAAACAACATATAGTTACCGGAACGGGCTTCGTGACTCAGTTGTTACTAAAACTTTATATGAATACTATTTGGGCAGAATTCATGAAATCCGCACCAACAGACTTTCGGAAACCATCAAAGTGAACAACTACTATCCTGACTTCCTCAATTTGAGTACGACAATGGGCCTATCTGATGAAGCACAAGCCGTAGCATCACTCCAGCAGAAGAATATCATAGGAACACCCATACAAACGATTAAATCTCACAATGGCATTGCTGTTGAGGGACATTATACAAAATTCACGGAAATCCTTGGCGGCATTGTGGTGCCAAAAGCAAACTATGGCCTATCCTTGAGCCACTCCTATGTCGGTGCTCCCTATGTATCTGATGGAACAATTGTAAAAAACAGTGGATTCTATCTGGAGGAAGAGGCATTGGCCTACGATGCAAACTCTAACCCAGTCCTAGTAAGTTCACGTACATCACCATTAAAGGTCTATGTATGGGGCTATGGCGGACGGTATCCTGTTGCTGTCATCGAAAATTATTCTGAAGATGAACTGAATGCCAACGTCCAATTACGCAGTTTGCTTTACCAATTGGAGAATTATAGGAAAATAGGAAACCAGACAACATGTGCTGCACTGAAAAGTCTGAATATGAATATCAGAAATATTCTCCCTGAAGGAGTTCTTATTAGAACTTATACCTATGCCCCTTATTATGGGCTTACCTCAGAGTTCGATTATTCTGGCGTAGGTGCTGTCTTCTCCTATGACGGATTTGGAAGACTGTCTGCGCAGTATGATGACAATTTCAATCTCATTGAGAATTACACCTATCACTACGGGCATTGATGTCAATAATTAAAGAAACACGTTCATATTGGAAGAAAGAACAAAATGACAAAATCTATAAATCACAAAGGCATTGTATTATTTGTATGGATGGCACTGAGTGTCTGCTTTTGCAAAGCCCAAGTCACCCATGGGCTGAATATGTATCAAGTCAACGATTTGTTGGAGCGTCAGCAGATAAATCCCTCAAGCATCAGCGAATGCTCCGATGTCTTGGCTAATCTCGAAAGTATAGAAGCTATCGGTAGCAATAACGTTGAGCACATGGAATGGGGAGCAGACTCACTCATCGCCATAGACGATACTGGTATGAACAGATACTGGCTGAAAGGCGACTCCCTCTTGCTGGTAGGTACGGAAAACAGACTAATGCATATCGACTATGCACAACCCGAAGTGTGGCTGCGTTTCCCCATGAACCTCGGTGACAGTATCAGGGGACTCTTCGAAGGGAAAGGCCAATATTGCGAACGGCTGTTCCTTCGCAAGGTCGGAAGATATACCACCAAGGCGGAGGCATTGGGATCCTTGTTAATGGCTAATTCCGACACGATTTATAACGTGCTGAGACTACAGACTGAGCGTGTCACTGCCACACTCGCGCAGCCGCTTGACAACATGCTAACCACATACGGGACAATAGACAACATTCCACTCCTCGGAACCGACAGTATAACAAAGCTTATAGCCACAGATGGCAGAGTTGTCCGAACTGTGACCCTGCGATATTATGCCCCAGGCTGTCGTTATCCTGTTTTGGAAACCTGCGAAACCAGTATCGTGGAGGGAGGAGAATCCGGTGTCCAGACCGTGGCGTTCTACAGCTCGCCCTATTCTCAGGAAAGTCTCGCTTCCGCCAGCCGCTCTAACCCTGCTAAGGCAATTAGCCGGCAAAATGCGGAATCCACAGCGGACAATACCGAGAAATCATTCTCCTACTCATTGGACATCAACACCACAGGAAAGACTATAAACGTAAATTATAATATTAGCGGGAGCACAGAAGGCTCCGTTCCCTTGCGATTGCTACTCTGCAATCAGCAGGGAATCCTATACCGACAAGCATCCGGCAGCATCCGGCAGGGCGAGCGTGGACAACTGTCACTCTGTTATGCCGGTCTCCACAATGGCTCCTATGTGCTTTATATTGAGGCCGGCGGTAAACAATATTCGGAAAAGTTCAGCGTTAAATAATCAAGTGTGTCATGAGAATATATCAGGAAATGAATAAGCAAGGACATGCAATACTTTTGCTGTTTAGTCTCTTTACCGGTCTGACGCCTTCCCTTGGCCAGCCCAATGGCAACTACGTGAAGACCGTCCGGATGCTCGACAGCCTCCAGAGCAGCGGCATCACCACCTATCAGTTCTACGACGGACGGGGACGGGCTTACCTTTCCGCTACGGACGGGCTTGGTATTTCAGGCAACTATGCATATACCCTCCAGGCTTACGATGCACTAGGGAATGTCCGCCGCCAGTGGCTTCCTGTTGCGGGATCACCCTCCATACAGATGCTGACCGAAAGCACTATTTCCTCGATGTCATCATCGCAATACGGCGACAACTGCGGGTACAGCTACTTCAGCTACGATGCCCTCGGACGGCAGACAGAATCCGTCAAGCCCGGAATACCTTGGCATGCGGGACAAAAAACGGTGACAACAACCTTCATTGTCAACGGAGCCAGCGACAATACATACCATCCCGCAGGCTCCCAGACTGGGGAAACAGTTACCGACGAGGACGGCCATACGCTTACCACCTTCTACAACCTGCAGGGGCAGAAGGTGCTGGAGAGCAGGGGTACAGTACACAACACCCGGTACACATATAACGACCTCGGACAGCTGACCAGCGTACTGATGCCCGGCCACAACCCTGCCGATCCAAACTATACGTCCTACGCTTATGAATATGATGCACGGGGGCGCATCACCAGGAAACGCTTCCCTGGTGCCGACTACATCCAGTACTGGTATGACGATGCCGACCGGGTGGCATTCATGCAGGACGGCATGCTCCGGCAGAAAGGCCGCTACCGTTTCATGCTCTACGATGTCTTCGGACGGCTTGCCATTCAGGGAACGTGCAGCGGAGGCGGGCTTTCGGCAGTATCCTCCGTGATACCTTCTGCCACGTTCACACCAAACTCCGGCGGATTCCTCTCCACCGGCTATGTAGTCAGCAACGGTGTCAGCATCACAGCACCCACATTGGAGATTGTCAACTATTACGACAGCTATGCTTTCCTTTCAGGCAGCCAGTCCAGTATGTTCTCACCGATAGCTGCCCAAAGCGGTGTCTGTGTGAAGGGACTGCATACGGGCAGTGTCACGGCAGTCTCCAGCGGAGGCTTTGTCTACTCCCTGAACCTCTATGATGAGAAAGGAAGGATGGTGGAGACGCGCAGCACCTTGCCTAATGCGGCACAGACGGAGCGGCACACGACGGCATATTCCTTTACGGGCAATCCCCTGTCTGAAGAATACCGCCTCAGCCGTACAGGACAAGGGACGGCATTCATCGCCCTCACTTCAAATTCCTACTATCCAGCCAACGACAGGCTACATACCACCACCCTGCAGGTGGGTGTCAACAGCAGCCAGCCCACGTCGTCGCGCACCGTACAGACCATAACATACAATGACCTCGGACAGATGACTTCCGTCGCCCGCCCCGGCAGTGCGGGAACGGTATCCTACGGATACGACATGCACGGCTGGGTCACCAGCATCAACACCCCCAGCTTCAAAGAAGAGCTCTATTATGCTTCCGACGGTGGATGTTCGGGCACTCCCTGTTACAACGGCAACATCAGCGTACAGAAATGGACCAACGGCAACTACGCCCAGAAGCGTGGCTACAAGTTCACATACGATGCCCTGAACCGACTTACGGAAGGCATCTACGGGGAACGCGACGCACTCGACAACCACAAGAACTACTACAACGAGCAGATTCTGGAGTATTACAAGAGTGGGGCCGTGAAGCGTCTGCAGCGTCGCGGCAGGAAGAACGACGGGTATAGCGGGAAGATAGACAACCTGCACATCACCGTGAAGGGCAACCGCCTGCACTATGTCAGCGACGATGCCGATAAGCTGCAGTACGACGGAGCCTTCGACTTCAACGGCGACGCATCGAACAGTAGTGCATTCCAATACAATGCCAACGGCTCGCTGATTACCGATACGGGCAAGGGCATCATGTTTATTGAATATGATGACAACGGCATGCCCCGCCGCATCCAGTTCGCTGACGGAAATGTGACGGAGTATGTCTATACAGCCACGGGCCGTAAGCTGCGTACCGTCTACTACACCGCCGTTCCAGGCATCACCGTGGGGAGCGGCGAGACGCACCAGTTGACGGCAAGTGAGATTCTGTCGAAAGACTCCATCGACTATCTGGGCAGCCTCGTCATGGAGAACGGCGTACCTGCGCAATACCTGTTCGCGGGCGGATACTGCTCGCTTAACGACGTCAACGCAAGCGGCGGCATAGGCTGGCACTACTACAACCGCGACCATCTGGGCAACAACCGCGAGGTGGTCAGCGAGAGCGGCACGCTGGAGCAGGTCACGAACTACTATCCATTCGGTGCCCCCTTCTGCGAGCGCACCACGGCAGGCGCAAACACCAATGCCACGCTACAGCGCTACAAGTACAACGGCAAGGAACTCGACCTGATGCACGGACTGAAGTGGTACGACTATGGAGCACGTATGTACGACCCCATCCTGCTGACGTGGAACGGCATCGACCCACTGTGCGAAGATTATTATCCCGTCAGTCCGTATGCGTATTGTGCAAATAGCCCGGTGAATGCTGTTGATCCTAATGGAAATGACTACTGGTATACAAATGATATAAACCAAATATATGCTTTTTTGAATGCTCGGGGACGTGGACAAACAAATTTTGATTTCTCGGGATGGAGTCATGCTACAGATGCGGAAATCATTGGAAATTTAACTTACAATGATGAAAACCACAAATTTTATACAAGTTACACAACTATAGTTGATGGAGAATTGACTGTGGTCGGTAAAAGTTTTGATGCATATTTAACTCCTGTTTCTTACTCAGGAATAGGCTATCCTGGCGCTTTCGTATATGAGGCAATTACGAATCCGCTATTAAAGATGGCTTATACATTAAATCCTTTAAATTATTTTGATGGTCGGATTAATTGGATTTGTAATACAGAAGGTAGAGTTATAGGACCTGCTCCAATCATAGGAATGCCACCATCTGTTGGTATAAAGGGTGGGAAATTAGTAGAGAAAATGGGACGTGCTATAAAAAATATGTCTGGCAATAGAAACGTTCAACAAAAACAGATTGACCAACTATGCCGTAAATATCGTTTGTCACAAGATCAGAGACAGGAACTACATAGAATCATCCACGGTGAAGGTTATGGTTATCAAGAAATAGAGGAACTAATTAAAGAAATATTTGCCAAATGAATACATTATCATTAGGAGAAAGCTTGCAAATGCTAAAAGGTGACAATATCAAATATTCAAGAGCAGGAGGTGCTGCTGGGAGTATCTTGCTAATTGAAACAGAAAAGAACAACTCTATCTGGATATGGTGCTATTGGGAAATTTTGCATTCTGGTAAGATTCTGGCGACAGCAGACGATGACACTACCGCAAATGTTGGTAAAATTGCAGTTGCAGCTATGCAGTTGGAAAAGAAAAGGATAGAAAAAATTGAATTAGCCCCACTTATTTATGATTTACACATTTTTATTGCGGATGAGTACGAGTTAAAAATCAACTGTGAATCTCAGCCTAAAGGCGAAAAATATCCTTTGAATAATTGGGAATTATTAATAAAGAATTTAGACATTCATTATTCCGTCACATGTAATTTTACAGTGAGATCACGTGGGTAGTTCTAAGGTGTAAAAATCACGTGGTCGGTTCTTGTGATCATTTTTGTAATTAATTTGGTTTTATCAGAATATGTTTGTAAATTTGCCATCGTTAAGCAATTTTCTTGTGGAATATATGGCCAGACCGATACGGAAGACAAGCGGTACAGGCCTCTGCCACGTATAAGATACGCTCTCTCCTTTGGGGCAGGAGTCAGGCAGTTGTCCCGGCTGACAGGCGTTTCGTTTGGAGTTATTCAGAAACTGAAAAATGATCACCAGATTGCAACGCCACACTCTCGAAGAGAGAACCGACCCCATGATTCTTTATGGGAACATACAACCAGGCGGCAATAGGAGGGGTCTATAAGGTGCTCAAATGTACAGCCCATGGTAATGTCTTGTTAGAAAACGGTTCTGTTCCTACAGACATTAGTACCACCTTGCATCACGGGAAACAACATAATGGTTTGAAGAGTTTCAACCTCAAAGGGCAGCAAGTACCAGTATTGCCCTCGAAGGGCATCGTCATCCAGAACGGCAAAAAGTATATAGTGAAATGACCAGCTTGACGGAAAATAATCCCGCGGTCCATGAAAGCTGTCGAAACAGAGACTAAACTGGTCTACTCCTTGTATTCCAACATCAACTCGTCAGCCAGATACTCATCACTGCGGCAATGCATGTCGGCCACGCCCTCACTGATGAGTTTATACGTGTCAGAATCATAGAAGAAAGCCAAGGCATCCTCAAGCGACAAGCCTGATTCCTTTGCAAAGATAGCCACTATCCTTGCATATTTCATCTGAAGTATCGTCTTGTTGGCTTCCATAGTTATATCCTTTCAGCTTTAATGAAATGAAGATGACGGTCAAGCATCAGTCCGTTCAGAATGCATAACTGGTGGTTCGGTTTCTCGTATTTCAATCTGCCTAACGCTTCGTCCTTGGAAATGACTCCCGCGAAATAGAGGTCAACGGTATTAAACACCTTGTCGTTTGCTATGCCGCCAGCCACAGCATCATACGTCTGCTGTGGCTTCTCTCCCTTCCTGCAAATGGCCACATAGTCGAGCCATGCTTCATCGTAACTTGGAAAGGATTTGATGGTGAAGTCTGGTGTTTCTTCGTCCAGTTCATACTCATTGATGAATGCCTCCTTGCCTCTACGAGTGAATCGCTCGGCATAGCGGACGGCCTGTTCTCGAATGGCTGTCAGATAGAATCCCTTTCCGAAGTCCAACTTGTCGCGTGAATGCAGCACGTCGGGCTTTTCAATTATCGAGGTCGATGCGTGATAGAGTCTCATGCCAGCGCTCCCCTTTCCTTTAAAACTTCAGTCAGTTCCTCCACAAGATAGTCCTTGCTGAACGTGTGCAACACGTCATAGCAGGGCACAATATAGTCGTTCAGTACTCCCGACGACCGCAGGGCACCATACACCTGCGACGCACTCTTATGAAGCGCATCCGACAGGCTGCCTACGCAGAAAGTAACGAAATCCAAATGCTCCGTTCTCATACTTCATATGCTTTTGGGTGCAAAGTTACAAAACTTTTTCTATATAGCATCCTTTTAGTTTGAATTTCTGTGTATAGTCTCCCCAAAAAGACCGCCACGACGGGCGGCCTGGAAAATCACGGGGTCGGTTCTCGGAATCACCCCATATACATCCTGCTGATACCGTTCACTGCGATATTGAATTGTGAAAGCTGGGAACGGTTCTCTAATCCTTTTGTCTCCTGATCTGCCTACGCTGCCCTGGTACAGACGGCGTGTACTCCTGATACAATGCGTTTGTACTGCAAGTACAATAGGTTTGTACCTGCTGTACAAACGCATTGTACCAAGGCCGTTGTGGCTTTTCTTCCATGCAATCGGACTTTGCTTTGTCAATATGGAATGCAACGCCACACTCTGACCATTGCAACGCCACACTCTCTAAGAGAGAACGGTCAGAGAAGGTTTAGCCCGACGGTCCGAAGAGGAATTTGTATATTTTGGAAGAAATTAATTTGGCCAGTTGCGCAAAAGTTTGTATTTTTGCAGTGCTGATAACGATTAAGAACTATAAATATTCTGCTATGCGTATACGTCTGCTTGTACTACTACTGACGATGACTGCCTTTGGGCTACAGGCCCAGGAGAGGCTTTTTATTCTGGGCGGCGAGCTGAGCAACTCGGCAGTGACCTCGGTAGAGGATATCGACCGGGTGATGCCCCGCATGAAGGCCTTAGGGCTGAACACCGTGCTGACGCCTGCCTACTGGGAGTTTCTGGAACCAGAGGAGGGCCGTTTCGACTACACCCTCATTGACCGCACCGTGCTTCGGGCCAGAGAGAACGGGCTGAAGCTGGTGTTCCTGTGGTTCGGCGCCTGGAAGAACTCTATGTCGTGCTACGCTCCCTTGTGGTTTAAGAAAGACACCAAGCGATTCCCTCGCGCCCAGACCAAGGAGGGCAAGCGGCTGGAGATAGCCTCGTGCTTCTCGGAGGAAGTGTTCCAGGCCGACAACCGTGCCTTTGGAGCCTTGATGCGACACCTGAGCCAGACTGCCGGCGACGTGGTGTCGATGGTGCAGGTGGAGAACGAGATAGGCATGCTGGAGTCGGCCCGCGACCACTCGCCGCTGGCAGAGAGGGCTTACGATGAGCCCATACCCCGCAAATTGTATAAGACGCTGGGCATCAGCAAGCCCACCACCTGGCGACAGCTATACGGCAGCGACCCCTACGGTGAGGAGAAGTTCATGGCCTACCACTATGCCAGGTACGTGGGTCGGCTGTGTGAGACGGCCCGACGCTACACCCAGATGCCGCTGTATGTCAATGCCGCAATGAACAGCCGCAACCGCCAGCCCGGCCAATACCCCTCTGCCGGTCCGCTGGCTCATCTTATAGACTTCTGGAAGGCGGGAGCCCCCGGGCTGCTGTGCCTGGCCCCTGACATCTACGATGCAGGCTTCAAGGACTGGGCCGACCGGTATGCCCTGCCCGGCAATCCGCTCTTCGTCCCTGAGTGCCATTGCACTGAGGACTGCGGCGCCCGCGCCATGTATGTCTTTGGCGAGCATCATGCACTGGGGTTCTCGCCCTTCGCCATCGACCAAGCCTCGCCCAAGGCAACAGAAAACCTCGCCCGGGCCTATGACCTGCTCAAACAAATCGTAAATAGTAAATTGCCGGATAGTACTTTGTCGTGGGGCCTGCTGTTCGACCGGCAGGACAAGGAACGCATCATCCAAGACGAGGACATGCGCATTACCTGTCGCCACTATCATACGCTGCCCTGGGCCCCACAGACCCCTGAGGGGTCGGCATGGCCCGAAGGCGGTGCCATGCTGGTAAAGCTCAGCAAGAGCGAGTACCTGCTGGCTGGCACTGGCGTAGTGGTGAGGTTTGGGTCAGAGATTGCAACGCCACACTCTAACCAAAGGTCAGAGATTGTTAATAAACACTCTGACCATCGGTCAGAGACGGTTCAGGTGGGCATTGGCTCTATAGACGAGGTGAGCATCGACGAAGAAGGCACGATGCACTACCTACGGCGCAACAACGGAGACGAGAACCACCAGGGGCGCCATGCCCAGATAGCCTGCGGCGACTGGAAGATACTACACATCAAACTATACACATACGAATGATTGCAACGCCACACTCTGACCATCGGTCAGAGAAACATTGTTTATTAGCAATGCTGGCAGGAATGATGGTCCTGACGGCACAAGCAAAGGAGACTATGGTGACATCGCCTGACGGAAGGCTGACGGTGACCGTCAGTGACGAGTCGGGCAAGGTGTACTACCAGGTGAGCTACAACGGCGAGCAGGTGCTGATGCCGTCAGCCCTGGGACTGCATACCGATATTGGCGACTTCACGCAAGGCCTGACGTTCAAGGAGGCGAAGGAGCACATGACGGACCGCAGGTACAGTATGTCACGCACCAAAGCATCTTCCTCGCACTATGTGGCGCGACAGGCTGACATCACCTACAGCAATGCTGAGGGCCTGCCGCTGACCATCACCTTCAGCGTGTCGAACAACGACATCGCCTTCCGCTACGGGCTGCAACCCAAGGAGGACGGCAGCCGACTGTCGGCCATCGTCTACGACGAGGCCACGGCCTTCAACCTGCCCGTCCAGACCACCACGTTCCTGACCCCACAGAGTCTGCCCATGGTAGGGTGGCAGCGCACCAAGCCGTCGTACGAGGAAGAGTACAAGGCCGATGCCCCGGTCACCGAGCGTTCTGCCTTCGGCGAGGGATACACCTTCCCCTGCCTGTTCAGGATACCCACAATGCAACGCCACACTCTGACCATTGCAACGCCACACTCTCTAAGAGAGAACGGTCAGAGAATGCAACGCCACACTCTGACCAACGGTCAGAGAATGCCCACCAACAACCTCTGGGTGCTGGTTAGCGAGACGGGTGTAGGCTCGGGCTACGTAGGCTCCCATCTGAGCGACTATCAGTCGGGGCGAGGCTTTACCATCGCCTTCCCCAACAAGGGCGAGATGCAAGGCATGGGGTCCGCGTGGGCAGGACTGTCGCTGCCTGCCGTGACGCCCTGGCGCACCATCACCGTGGGCAACACGCTGAAACCCATCGTCGAGACCACCATCATGTACGACGTGGTGGAGCCGCTCTACGAGGCCAGCCAGCAGTACCAGCCCGGCCGCTACACGTGGTCGTGGCTGCTGTGGCAAGACGAGTCTATCAACTACGAAGACCAGGTCAAGATGATAGACCTCTCTTCTGCCATGGGCTTCGAGTATGTGCTGGTGGACAACTGGTGGGACACCCGCATCGGTCGCGACCGCATCCCTCAGCTGGTCAGCTATGCCCGTGAGAAAGGCGTCAAGCTGCTGCTATGGTACAACTCCAACGGCTATGCCAACGATGCCCCGCAGACCCCGCGCAACTGCATGAACACCGCGCTGGCCCGCAACCGCGAGATGGCGTGGCTGCAGCAACAGGGCATAGCCGGCATCAAGGTCGACTTCCTGGGCAGTGACAAACAGGAGACGATGAAGCTCTACGAAGACATCCTGGCCGATGCCAACCGCTATGGTCTGCAAGTGGTGTTCCACGGATGCACCGTCCCCCGCGGCTGGGAGCGTATGTATCCCAACTACGTGTCGTCCGAGGCCGTGCTGGCTTCAGAGAACATCATGTTCACCGAGCACCACACCCAGAACGAGGGCTTCGAGCTCTGCATGCATCCCTTTGCCCGCAATGCCGTGGGGTCTATCGACTGGGGCGGCATCATTATGAACCACCATATCAGCCGCGACAACAAGAGTCGCCACCAGCGGGCCACTACTGACATCTTCGAACTGGCCACGGGCATCGTGCTGCAGACCAGCGTCAACTGCGTGGCCATATATCCCAACAACCTTCTTCCCCCTACCGGGGGGACTGAAGGGGGCCTGCCACAGTTTGAGCTCGACTTCCTGCGCCAGCTGCCCACCACGTGGGACGAGGTACAGTTCCTTGACGGCTACCCCACCCGGTATGTCGTGCTGGCGCGCAGGACGGGCAACCGCTGGTACGTGGCAGGTCTCAACGGCACCACAAAGCCCATGACGCTGACCCTCCAGCTGCCTATGTTTGCCGGACAGACGGTGCAGTATTATATCGACGAACCCCAGAAAAAAGGCACTACCGTGCCTGCTCTGAAGACGCTGAAGGTAGGCAGGGACGGCAAGGCCAAGGTGACGATGCAACCCTTAGGCGGCCTCATCATTACCTACAAGGAATAGAAGGCTGCCATTAGGCTGGCACGATAGTTTTTGCTGATACGAAGTTCTTGGATTTGTTCCAAGGGTTCGTTCAGTACGCACAGCGACTCCTGAATCATCTTGATCTGGTTGATGTTGACGATATAGCGCTTGTGTATCTGCACCAGGTCAGCGGAATAGTTTAGGATGACATCTGCCGTCGTGCGATGACGCAGGGTATAGATGCTCATGTCGGTACATACCACCTCCCACATCTTGCGCTCTTGGTTGTATCGGAAGAAGGCAATATCGGCAAGGCGCAGCGTCTTGTGCTCATTCATGGCATTCACCACCAGGATGATGGGCAGATGGCCGGACTGTATATTGGCAGGAGGAATGCCTGCCAGCTTGTTTTCATAGTATCGCCGCATAATCTGACTGAGGTCCTGCTCGGTGGGCGGCTTCAGCAGATAGTCAAAGGCCTGGCGACGAATGGCATCGAGCATGTATTTGTCGTAGGCGGTGTAGAACACAATCTTGGTCTCGGGTTTCAGTTCGTTGCGTATCAGACAGCAGAAGTCTAATCCTGACATGGTGGGCAGTTCCACATCGAGGAAAAGCAGGTCGGGATCAGTCTTGATGATGGCATTGGCTGCCGTCTCGGCATCGTGCGCCGTACCTACAACCTGCACAGAGTAGTTGTTCTCCAGCATACGTTGCAGCAGCTCTATGGCCTCTTGATTGTCATCAATGATGAACGCGTTAGTCAGTTTTTGCTTGATCATATCGTTTGAAGTTCATAATCATAGTTATCAGGCAGCAGTATCCACGAGCGGCAACCCTTCCCCTGACTTTCTATTCCGAAGGTGATGTGCTGGCGATTCTCCCTTCGAGAGTGTGGCGCTGCAATGTGCTCGTTGAGTAGCTGAATGGTCTGGCGCACCACCCTCATGCCGGTATGTTCCTGATAAGAGGGGCTCAGTCCCTGTCCGTCGTCAATCACTTCGAGCAGGGTGGCATCCGTTTGTCTGGTAGCACGGATGGTGATAGTGCCACGCTGGCGGCGCAGCCCGTGCTTGATGGCATTCTCTGCAAAGATCTGCAGCGTCATGGCAGGCAGGTGGACAGCCTCTAAGTCTATCTCTGGCGACACCTCTCTTATATAATGGAAGCCCTCGCCAATCTGGCGACCCTCTATCTCGATATAGTATTCGGTGAAGGTGAGCTCTTCTTTCAGGGTGGTCTGCAGCACGTCAGCCTGTTCTACTCCACGACGCAGCAACATGATCAGAGCATTGAGGTCAACCTTGCGTCCCTCCATCTGTGCCAGCATCTCGTGGCTGAGGGCGTTGAAGATGAAGTGTGGGGAGATGCGGTTGCGGTTGTTCTCCATACGCAGACGTACTATCTGCTGGCGGGTAGTCATTTCGCTCAGTCGCTGTCGCCTCCGCAGCAGTTGCATGACAACCACCAGCACGGCCACTGCCAATATGGCGATGGTCAGCAGCGCCCATACCAGCCGTGTGGTGGCCTGCTGGCTTTCGATGGTACGCTGTTGGTCAGCCAGGCGCTTGTCGTGCTCATACTCCATCAGTCGGGCACTGAGCTGCATCTTCACCTTGGCATTCTGCACAGAGTCGCTCAGCTGTTGCCACTGTCGACGCATCTGGTACGCCCGTTGCCAGTCGCCTGTTTGCTCGTACACGCGCTCTGCAGCCTTCAGGCGAGGCACCTTCATGTCGTGAACAGCCTGTTCGCCGGCGCCAGCCCTCACCATCTGCAAGGCATCAGCCGTCCGCCCTTCGAGCAGGGCCAGCTCTATCCTCTCCGTGGTGATATAATAGACGAAGGGCGGATAGCCTATCTTCCTGAAGAAGCTATCAGCCTGCTGGATATAGAGGCGGGCGGAGTCAGCCTGCCCCTTGGCCAGATACACCTGTCCGAGGTTGACGCAGCTGGTGTGGTAGTCCCACTTCTTGTCAGGGTTGCCCCTGACGAGCTGGGCTGCCTTCGCAAAATTCTGGTAGGCCTCGTCATAGCGCTCCTGGAAGCAATAGTCGTTGCCACGGTTGTTATAGTAGATAAACTGGTCAGCCTGTCGCATCTGGGGAAGCAGCTCACGGGTGCGCTCCCACCACTGGCCGCTGCTGGCATAGTCGTTCATAAACGTATAGGCCGTGCTGATGCCTATCAGGATGGCTATGCGCTCGTCGGTGGTGGCATGCAGCGAGTCCGCCAGACTGAGGGCACGCAGATAGACGTCCGTGCTCTTGTCGAGCTGGCCACTCTGTCGATAGTAGTCTGCCAGATTAGTCAGTCCCATGATGCGCATGCCCCAGTCGCGCTCCATCCCTTCCATGTGGCGAAGGGCCTCCTGGGTGCAGACGATGGCAGAGTCGAGCTGTCCGCGCAGCACAGCATAGTAGACGCCACGGGCCATCAGCCATTCCGCCCACAGCCAGCGGCGGGCCTCGTTAGGCTCCTGCTGATGGCGCAGCAGGTACTGGTGGATGCGACGGGTGGTCACCACGAACGAGTCGTCCTGCATCTGGGCATACCAGGTGCTGTTCTTGCTAACCAGCCACGAATAGTAGGTGTCGCTGTCTTTGGCCTCAGCCAGCTGGTGGTCTATCAGCCGATGGGCAGCATCGAAACGGTTCAGGCTGATAGAGTCTCGGACACGCTGCATCTCTGCCCGCATGCCACGTTCAGCACTCCCCGCACCACCGCCACATGCCACCGTCATCAGGATGGCAACAGGCAGCAAGAGCACACCAACGTACCTGAGTTTTTCTTTCATGTCTGCAAATATACAATAATAATCCCAAACTACAAAATCTGTTTGGCTTTATGATTAATTATTTTCCGTCTCTTATCTATTATTTTCGCCCTCATGTCCACGTCTTTACCCTCTCAGCCCAATTCGTACCCAAAAGCCGTTTTATCCGATAAAATTATTTCACTATCTTTGCAATGGAGATTACTAACTAAAACTTTACGACTATGAAGAAAAAGCATTTGTTATTCTTAGCCGCTGTACTGACAGCCTGTGCTATGACCCTTACGTTTACTGCCTGTGGCGGAAGTGACGATGATGAAAACGGAGGGGGCAATAGTATTCCGATTTGTATAGTATGTAACGGAAGTGGACAGTGTAAGTCATGCAGTGGCTCAGGTGTCTGTCAAGCGTGTCATGGAGATAATCGAGACAGTTATCTCGAATGGGATGAGGAAAGACAGCAATGGTATACAATAATAACAGGAAAATGTTTTATTTGTTCTGGAACCGGCATTTGTATGGATTGTGGAGGAACGTGTCAGTGTTCGAATTGTGGAGGAACAGGTTACTCGTCAAACAATCCCAACGACAATAACTGGGGTGACGACGACTGGGGCGGAGATGATGATTCAGGAGGCTCCGGCGGAGGAGGCAATGATGGTGGTAGTAGTGGAAGCAAGAAAGATTGCAAATTCTGCTTAGGTTCTGGGCAATGTAGAGAAGCAACCTCTGGGGTAAATGCCTGCTGGGGCGATGGAGTTTGCCGGAAATGCTTTGGAAGCGGCTGGGATGGAAGTCATGGATGTACCTATTGTAATAGACCAGGCGGTCTCCACAGCGGTGGTGATGGTAAGTGTGGTTGGTGCGGTGGCAGTGGAAAATGTAGTCATTGCGGAGGCACAGGATACAGGTAAGAACTAACAAACAAAAATGGATCATCACGTACTTTTGGAATCTAAAACTATATAACTATGAAGAAACTATTAAATCACTTATGCTTTGTTATGCTAGCCATAACAATACCCGCAGCATTTACCGCCTGTGGAGGGAGTCATGATGATGATATTACTCCTCCTAAAATCATTCCGGATGGGCCTAATGACAATGGAAGCGACAATTCTGGAAGTAACAACACTTGGCAAATTACCCAAACATGTACCACATGTGATGGCAGTACGGATTGCACAACATGTCACGGAACTGGCAAGGGCTGTAAAACATGTAACGGCAGCGGGAAGTATTGTAAATCTTGCAATTCAACAGGTGAATGTGATACATGCGATGGAACAGGCAAATGTTTTCGTTGTGATGGCATAGGAAAGGTGGATTGTAGCCATTGTAGTAATCATAAATACCCAGGGTATTGCGGTGGCTGTAACGGAGTAGGTTGGGTTATAAAGCCGGAGTGGCCTTGTGGTGCTTGTGGAGGTTACAAGTTCTGCTTTTATTGTGACGGGAAATATCAATTCGCAGAAAAATGCTATACATGTAATGGGAAAATGGTTTGCCAAGACTGTAAAGACCCTAATGGTAGATGTGGGGTTTGCAAAGGTGATCCTAGTTGCAAAACATGCGGAGGAGACGGCCATTGCGCCAGTTGTATAAATAGCGACGGAAAGTGTAGGACATGTAGCGGAAAAGGTGAAATAGACGGGTCGTTGCTTAACTTCTCGACTTCTGGGGGCAGTATCCAGTTATTCATCAGATGTAATACATCTTGGCAAGTGGAAAAAGATGCTGACTGGATTAGTCTTTCTTCTACTTCAGGTAATGGTAATAGCACCCTGACAGTTACAGGAGAGGCAAATAATAACACCTCCGCCCGAAATGGTATAATCTCGTTCATCATTGGCAAGAACAAGGTTGACGTCAACGTTGCTCAAAGTCCTGAAGAGCCCTATGTTACATTCTCTCCTTCCGAACTTGATTTTGACATCAGTGGAGGATCAAAGACAATCAGTATTGCCAGCAATACAGACTGGGTAGCTTATATCACTGACGATTGGCTGCAAATAACTCCTTCTGCTGGCAATAGAAACGAAACGATGACTATTACAGCCACAGTAAATGAAGGAGTGGAGCGAAATGCTTATGTCACTTTCCTCTATGAAGGGAAATCTACCCAGTTCAAGGTAAAACAGGAAGGATATTATCTAACCCTGACTGAATATTCAATGGATATTAAGGCCTTAGGAGCACGAAAAAAAGTAAAGGTCACATCCAATTCCGAGTGGGTAGCCTGGACAGATTCAGAATGGATAACATTATCTGAATACTGGGCTCCTGGCAGTGCCGACATAGATATTAATATAGGAAGCAACAAAACATCTTATAGCCGTAGCGGTACTGTGACCTTTTCTTCAAAGGCAGGTTTACAGACAGTCAATATCAAACAGGCGGCGGGCACTTCATCTCCATTCTTGATTACAAATGTGGAATTTGCTGCTTTTGACAATAATGGAAACATAATTGGTGACTACAGCAAGAACCCATATTTCAATAGATTTAGTACGAAAGATGTGGGGGCTCGTATCACCTGTGAATGTTTTGTAAGTGGAAGCTATACTATCAGTGTTAAGGTTATTTCAGCAGAAGGCAATACCTTTCCTCTAGGCAACATCTATACTTATATGACTGAGGGAGAAGAGTATACTTATACATCAAATAGGGCCCGTTTCGAAGAAGGGTACACCTCTTTACGATATTACTCACCTGGCAAATACAATTTTGAGTTCTATTACAACAATCAAAAAATAGCCAGTGGTGTTTATAATGTAGAGTATTAGCCCCCGCTTTCCCTGCTCACCACGGAGTCAAAAACCTGATTTTGCCATAATCTTAAACCATTTCTAAGTTTGGCATAAATAACTAGATAAAAAGTAGAGCAAGGGTGGAGCAAGAGTGGAGCAAGGGTGGACCTGTGCAGGCTCTCAAGACTGCCGTTTTTTGCCTTACGCCGGTGCTGGGAAAGCAAAAAGTGAATAAAGTGAATGGTGAATTGCCGGGCGACAACGGCTCCAAAAACGCCTGAGGATTCACTATTCACTTTTTCCCGTGTAAGGCTATTCTGCTGGGCATTTGCGCGAGGCTTAGAAAAGCTAACGAGCCTAAAAATCCGCTAACGACCCTTAATAAACGCTCGCCGTTTTTGGTCTTCGCCCCGTCACCCTAATCATTCCCAGAACAGGCCTCGCAGTGTGCTTTCCTTCTCAAGCCAAAGTTGGAAGAAATGGTCATAGACGAAGTATTCGCCGTCTTCCTGAGTGACGAAATCCTTTTCCAACAATCCCTTGACAGCTGGAAAGATAGGCATAATTTTGGAATTATCAAAAAATGATAATCAAAAAATGATAATTATTTTATGGCAGCAGGGTTTGGCAGTAATGGCGACATTTTTTTTATATCTCCGTCTTATTATATAGAATAATGTATAGCTATATATGAGACGGACTTTTCTTTTGGCAGTGCTGGGGCTGATGGCTCTGGCAGTGCAGGCACAGACGGCTGTGGAGACGCAGCGGCAGTATCTGAGTGGTCACGGCTGTGATGACATGGTGCAGTGGGATTTTCAATGCAGTGACGGGCGAAACAGTGGCAAATGGACCAAGATTGGGGTGCCCTCGTGCTGGGAGTTGCAGGGCTTTGGCACCTACCAGTACGGCATGCGCTTCTACGGCAAGGCTACTCCCGAGGGCATTGCCGACGAGAAAGGTCTGTATAAGCATGAGTTTACGCTGCCCCAAGAATGGCAGGGCAGACAGATTCTGTTGGTCTTCGAGGCAGCCTTTACGGAGATACGTGTGCAGATTAATGGCCGCAAGGCAGGCAACGGCACCTATCAGGGCGGCTTTACGCGTCATACGATGGATGTCTCAGACCGTGTATTCTTTGGCAAGAAGAAGAACCGCTTAGAGGTGGAGTGCCTCAAGGAAAGCACAGTGCCGCAGGTGAACCTGGCTGAGCGTCGCGCTGACTATTGGAACTTCGGTGGCATCTGGCGCCCGGTGTTTGTCATCAGCAAGCCTGCCCAGAACATCAGCCGTGTGGCCATCGACGCCAGACACGACGGGAGGTTCATGGCAGATGTATTTCTGAACCGCGCCCTACCCGGCAGTTCTGTAAGCGTTCATATCATGGATGCAAACGGGACGAAGGTGGCACAAAGCCCTGCCTATACCATCAGCAGCGATGGTGCGAAAATAGACTTTAACGCGAAGGGCATCAAGGCCTGGAATGCAGAACAACCCAACCTTTATACCGCCGTCTTTACATTGAAGAATGCTGAGGGGCGTACCCTCCATGTGGAGCGCCAGAAGTTTGGTTTCCGCACTATCGAGTATCGCCATAGCTATCCTGCATCAGCAGCCAGCAGAAAGGAGACGGGCAACCACGTCTACGGCTGTCAGGAGGACGGTCTGTTCATCAACGGGCAAAAGGTCATCGTGAAGGGTGCCAACCGCCACTCGTTCCGTCCTGAGACGGGTCGCACCCTGTCGAAGCAGAAGAACATCGAGGACGTGCTGCTGATAAAGTCGATGAACATGAATGCCGTGCGACTGAGCCACTACCCTGCCGACCCAGAGTTTCTGGATGCCTGCGACTCGTTGGGTCTCTACGTGGAGTGCGAACAGCCTGGCTGGCACTGGGCGCACAACACCATCATCGGAAGCCAGACGGTGGAGGAGATGGTGACGCGCGATGTCAACCACCCCAGCATCATCTTCTGGAGCAACGGCAACGAGGGTGGCTTCAACTACGAGCTGGAACCCGTCTTCAGCAAGTTCGACCCGCAGCAGCGCGTGGTGCTCTACCCCTGGGCCAACCGCAATGGCTTCGAGACGAAGCACTATCGCTCGTGGGGCGAGACGTCGGAGTATATGCGGCAGAAGGAAATCTTCATGCCCACCGAGTTCCTGCATGGTCTGTACGACGGTGGCCATGGTGCCGGACTGAAGGACTACTGGAAGCTGATGATGTCGAACCCCCGCTGTGCCGGTGGTTTCCTGTGGGACCTGACGGACCAGGCCGTGCTGCGGACCGACCAGGGCGGCATACTCGACCCTGTGGGCAATTTCGGCTCAGACGGCATCGTAGGGCCCCACATGGAAAAGGAAGGCTCGTACTACACCATCCGCGAGGTGTGGAGCCCCATCCAACTGACGCTGACCGACAGCGGCATCTGCCTCGACAACCGCTACGACTTCACCAACCTGAAGGACTGCAAGCTGGGCTACCGATGGATAGACATGCCCCACTACGGCGGAACGGAAGAGAAGCCCGTGGCCGAAGGGACCATCGCATTGCCATCGACAGAGCCGGGCCAGAGCACCACCCTGCCGATGCCCAAAGGCAATGGTGCACTGCTCGAACTGACCGCCACCGACCCGCACGGCCAGCAGGTGATGACGTGGCGACACCTGCGGAAAAACCAATTCCCTTCGGACTTCATTCTGGGCGGAACGGCGATGGCCAAGACGGAGACCGACCAGGCGCTCACGGTGACCGTGGGCACCACTTCCTACGCTTTCTCAAAGAAAGACGGACGGCTCATCGGCGTCAAGACGGCCAACCACAGCTACAGCCTGGGCAACGGCCCGCGATTCGTGGCCGCCAAGCGCGCCGACCGCTCGCAGGACGGGTTCTACAACCACGACGACAAGGAGGCTTTCCAGAAGAAGACGCAATACACCGAATACCTGGACCAAGGGGCCTTTAGCGGTTTCGAGCTGGCAGACGGCGGCCAACTCACAGTGCGCTACCGCCACGGCAGTCTGCAGACCGTCTGCTGGCACTTCTTCAGCGACGGCAGCGTGTGGCTCTCGGCCGATGTGCACTTCAACGGCGTTGTAGACCTGATGGGCATCTGCTTCGATTACCCCGAGGACAAGGTCAGCCACAAGCGGTGGGTGGGCCGCGGCCCTTACCGCGTGTGGCAGAACCGCATGGAGGGCCCGCAGTATGGCTACTACGAGACCGACTATAACGACCCCATCCCCGGCGAGTCGTGGCAATACCCGGAGTTCAAGGGCTACTTTGCCGGGGTGGAGTGGATGCAGCTGCAGACCAGCGAGGGCGCCATCGGCATCTCACCCTCGCACGCACTCCAGCGGCCCCTCTACGTCGGCGTCTTCACCCCACGCGACGGCCGCGACCATCTGCTCTACGACCTGCCGCAGACGGGACTCTCGCTGCTCAGCGTCATACCCGCCGTGCGCAACAAGGTGAACACTACCGACCTGAACGGCCCTTCGGCACAGCCACATTGGGCCAAGGGCAAAATCAACTTTAGCGCCATCCTTCGCTTCGAATGAAAAGAATCACTACTATACTGTCTGTGCTGTTCCTGGCGCTATCTGCCCAAGGGCAAGACACCACGCGCCCCTGGACCTTCTGGTACTGGATGTATGGAGCCGTTAGTGAAGAAGGCATCCGTGCCGACCTGAAGGCCATGAAGGATGTAGGCTTAGGCGGCTGCTATCTGATGCCCATCCGTGGGGCTGTGGAGAAGCCTGAATACGAAGGAAAGGCCGATGCGCTGAGCGATAACTTCTGGCACATGATAGACCTGTCGCTACAGCAGGCCGACTCGTTAGGTCTGGACATGGGCATTCACATCTGCGACGGCTTTGCTTTAGCAGGCGGTCCCTGGATACGCCCAGAGGAGTCGATGCAGAAGATTGTCTACTGCGACACCATCAGGGTAGGCAGCTTAGAAGAGATAATCCACCAAAAGGGCGGCCTGACATTGCCTCGCCCGCAGGGCTATGAGGGCTACTACGAGGACATTGCCACCTATGCCATCCCCCTGACTCGCGCGTCGTTCAATCCCTTCCCCTACAACTTCAACCTGCAGCGCGACTTGGAAAAAGTGCCTATTACGATGTCGCCCACGATGACGCGCAATGCCAAGGGCATCTTCGCTGCATCGGAGGATGCCTGGATAGCTATCGACATGGGGGCCAAACGTCTGTTTACCAACATCGAGATAGCTGCCAACGGCACCAACATACAAGGGCAACGCATGGCTGTGGAGGTGAGTGACGATGGCATTGGCTATCGACTGGTCAAGCAGTTGGTGCCTCCCCGTCAGGGTTGGCAGAACTACGACCACAACACCACCTTCGCCATTCCCCCCACCGAGGGACGCTACTGGCGACTGTCATGGACTCCCAAGCACACGGAGCCGGGCAGCGAAGACCTGGATGCCGCCAAATGGCGACCCCGCTTAGGACTGAAGAATGCCACTTTCTATACCCAGCCGCGCATTGACAACTGGGAGGGCAAGGCAGGCTACGTGTGGCGCATCGCCCCCAAGGTCTCAGCCAAGGAACTGCCAGACAGCATCTGTTGGCAACAGCACGAGATAGCCCGTCTGACCTTAGACGGAGACCGTGTGACGGGCTTCAGCCTACAGGACATAGACCTCGACTATCAGGTTTATCGCATCATCCGTATCGGGCATACTTCGACGGGACACACCAATGCTACCGCCGGCGGTGCCAAGGGTCTGGAGTGCGACAAGTTCTCGCCCGAAGCCGTGCGGAAGCAGGTGGACGCATGGTTCGGACAGTTCAAGCGGCGCCCTCATGCTGATGTCATCAAATACCTGCATGTCGATTCGTGGGAGTGTGGCTCGCAGAACTGGGGCTACCAGTTTGCACAGGAGTTTCAAAAGCGCCGTGGCTACGACCTGCTCCCTTGGTTGCCCGTCATGGTGGGCATCCCCATCGAATCAGCTGCCAAGAGCGACGAGGTATTACGTGATGTACGCCTGACCATCAACGAGCTCATCAACGAGAAGTTCTTTGCCACCGTAGCCCAAAAGGCCTGCGACTATGGCGTGGGCCTGTCGTCAGAGAGCGTGGCCCCCACGATGGTCTCCGATGGTATGGACCATTATCGGTATGTAGACATCCCCATGGGTGAATACTGGCTCAACTCGCCTACGCACGACAAGCCCAACGACATGCTCGATGCCATCAGCGGAGCGCATGTCTATGGAAAGCAAATCGTTCAGGCAGAGGGCTTTACGGAGGTGCGCGGTGTATGGGACGAGACGCCGGCGAGCATCAAGCCCCTACTGGACCGTAACTTCGCCTTGGGCATGAACCGTCTCTTCTTCCATGTCAACACGCATAACCCGTGGCTCGACCGCAAGCCGGGCATGACGCTCGACGGCATAGGACTCTTCTTCCAGCGCGACCAGACGTGGTTCCCAGAGGCCAAGGCCTTCGTCGACTATGTCACGCGCTGTCAGCGGCTGTTGCAGCAAGGCAAGGCCGTAGTGGACATTGCCGTCTATACGGGCGAGGAGATGCCCCGTCGTGCCTTCACTCCAGACCGCATCGTGCCCATGCTGCCAGGACTGTTTGGTGCTGAGCGCATAGCTTCAGAGCGCAAGCGTTTGGCGAATGTGGGTCAGCCTATGGTGGAGTCACCCGTGGGCGTGTGGCACTCGGCAGGCATCGTAGACCTGAAGGACTGGGTGAACCCCCTGCATGGCTATCAGTACGATTCGATGAACAAAGACGCCCTGCTCCATCAGCCTTTCCACTATAAGGTGCTCGTAGTACCCCAGTGGCTTCGGCTTTCTCCTGAAGCGCAAAGCCGCATCAACGAGCTGCGCCAACAGGGCGTACTCGTTATCGACCAGCCCTATCAACAGCCTACACTACCAGCGTTGGCCCCTGACATCGTGCTACCTGAGGGCATTGCCTACACCCACCGACAGAGGACAGAGCAGGACATCTACTTCCTTGCCAACCAAACCGACAAGGAGCTGACCTTCACCCCGACCTTCCGTACTCAAGGTGAGGAAGCAGTGCTCTACGACCCTCTGACCAACCAAAGCTACGCCTACGAGAAGGCTATCACGCTGCCTGCCTATGGCTCCGTCTTTGTGCTGATGGGCGGGAAGGGAAGTTCCCTTGGAGGGGACAAGCTGTTCCCACAGAGGGAACAAACTGTTCCCTTGGAGGAAACAATGCATAAACTACGTTGGGACGTACACTTCAAAGAAAGCGGCATAGTGCTTAGCCAAAAGGAACTGTTCGACTGGAGCCAGGCTGACGATGAGCGCATCAGGTACTTCAGCGGTCATGCCCTTTATACGACGACGCTGAAGCTGAAGAAGGACGAGGTGCCAACAGGGCGCACGTGGCTCGCACTGCCCAATGTGAAGGACATTGCCCATATATGGGTAAACGGCCGTGACTGTGGCATTGCATGGACGGCACCCTACGAAGTAGAGATAACGGGTGCCCTCAAGAAGGGCAAGAACCAGATAGAGATAGAGGTGGTCAACACGTGGCATAACGCCCTGCGCGGCTGGGACAAGGGCAAGGCTCCCTACGACGGCATCTGGACCAACGCCCGCTATCGCACTGAAGGTGAAGACCTGCTGCCAGCAGGACTGCTCTACACACCAAAGATTATAACGACTACGAATTAAACGAATTATACGAATTATGAATATGAGACGAACTGCTTTATTATATATTCTTTGTTTACTGTTCAGCCCTTTAGAGGCGCGAGTCAAGCTGCCTGCCTTCTTTGCAGACAACATGGTACTGCAACAGCAGTCGGAGTGTAACCTCTGGGGATGGGCCGAACCTGGCAAAAAGGTCTCCATCAGCACCTCATGGGACAAGAAAGCCTATATGGTGACAGCCAATAAGGACGGACGCTTTGAAGTGAAGGTAAAGACCCCTGAGGCTGGCGGTCCCTACGACATCATGTTTGACACCAGTGCCAAAAGAGGAACCGTCATTCAAAAAGCCTCCCCTTCGGGGGAAGGTTTGGAGGGGGCTGTCACCTTACACAACGTGATGATTGGCGAGGTATGGATATGCTCGGGCCAGTCGAATATGGAGATGCAGATGAAAGGCTTCAAGCAGCAGCCGGTGGAGGGAACGACAGAGGAGCTGCTGCGCTGCCGCGACTCGCAGCTGCGTCTGTTTACCATAAAACGCCATGCCTCGCTGACACCCGTTGACAGTGTGACGGGCCATTGGGACGAGGCCAACAGCGCCAGCGTGCGCGACTTCTCGGCAACGGCTTATTACTTTGGTAGAGCCCTGCGCTCTACCTTAGGTGTACCCGTCGGACTCATCTGTACCTCATGGGGCGGCTCGGCCTGCGAGGCCTGGATGCAGGCGGACTGGCTGAAGGCATTCCCCAAGGTCAACCAGCATGTCACCCAAGACGATGTCAACAAGCTGAAGCAACGCTGTCCTACTGCCCTCTATAACGGACAGCTGAAACCCCTGATAGGCTATACGATGAAGGGCGCCATCTGGTACCAGGGCGAAGACAATATTCCACGCTACGACTACTACGCACCGCTGATGGCACGCATGGTGCAGGGCTGGCGCGAAGACTGGAAGCAAGGCGACTTCCCGTTCTACTATTGTCAGATAGCACCCTACGACTACTCGCTCATAGGATGGAGCAACTCACAGCTGTTGCGCGAACAGCAGCTGAAGGCAGAGGGTCTGATTCCCAATGCCCGCATGGCAGTACTGATGGATGCAGGACTGGAGTATGGCATCCACCCCAGAAAGAAGCGTCAGGCTGGCGAGCGACTGGCACTTCTGGCACTCAGCAACACCTATGGCACAAAGGGGCTGCCCGACTTCGCCACCTACAAGGAGATGACCATTCAGGGAGACACCTGCGTCATCAGCTTCGACCGCTCGAAGGAGTGGGTGTACTTCGAGCACGGCACCACGTCAAAGAACTTCGAGATAGCAGGCAAAGACAAAGTGTTCCACCCTGCCTCGAAAGTATGGGTCTCTCGCAATCGTGTCTATGTCAAAAGCGACAAGGTCAAGCAACCTGCCGCCGTGCGCTATGCCTGGCACGACTGGGTAGAGGGCGACCTGATGCACGATGGCCTGCCCGTCAGCTCGTTCCGCACAGACAACTGGGACCCACAACCCGTCAACACTCAGACCGGAAAAGACTATAATAACCCACAATAAAATAGGCCCCCTCCCAACCCCCTCCCAAAGAGAGAAAGCCTCCCCTAACCCCCTTCTGTAGAGGGGGCTTATGGAGGAAACATAATCAAACAATAGAATGAAAAATAGGTTTTTATGAAAAAGAGAGTTTTATTTGTTACGCTGACTCTTATCTTCATTATCCTCTCCAATAGCCCCCTCTACGGGAGGGGGTTGGGGGAGGCATCTTCCGTCGCCGGCTTCTTCCCATTGGAGAACAGCGGACGCCTGGTGTGGAACTTCAATGCCGCCTGGCGCTTCCACCTGAGCGACATCGCCGGGGCTGAAGCGAAGGACTTTGACGACCGGTCGTGGGAGGTGGTCAGCACACCGCATACCGTACAGCTGATGCCTGCCGAGGCCAGCGGCTGCCGCAACTACCAAGGCATAGCCTGGTACCGCAAGCACTTCCGTCTGCCTGTGGAATGTGAGGGACGCAACGTCACCCTGCACTTCGAGGCCATCATGGGCAAGCAGACCCTCTACGTCAATGGCAAAAAGGTAAAAGACCATGAAGGCGGCTACCTACCTGTCACACTGAACCTCACCGCCCTTGGTTGCTCAGCAGGCGACGATGTCATCGTCGCCATCAAGGCCGACAACAGCGACGACAAGACCTATCCTCCAGGCAAGAAGCAGATGACACTCGACTTTGCCTACCACGGAGGCATCTATCGTGACGTATGGCTCATTGCCAAAAACAAGGTGGCCGTCACCGATGCTGTAGAGGAAGCCAAGGTTGCTGGTGGCGGACTCTTTGTTCACTATGCCAACATCAGCGAGAAGAGCGCTGAGGTCCTTGTCAATACAGAGGTACGCAACAGCGACAGCCGCCCTCATACCGTCACTATAGAAAATGCCCTGCCCGATGCAACATTGTATCGGACTACCAAGGTCACCCTGAAGCCAGGCGAGACGCGCACCGTCACCCAGCGCCTCCTGATCAAGAAACCACACCTCTGGAGTCCGGAGTCACCTTATCTATATACCCTTGCCACGCGCATTCTTGAAGGCAAGAGGTCGGTCGACGGAGGTATCACCCACATTGGCATCCGCTCCTTCGAATTCGTGCGTACCGACGATGCCAAAGGCCGCCAGCCCGGCTTCTATCTCAACGGCAAGCGCTACCACCAGCTGGTGGGCGCCAACCGTCACCAGGACTTCGCCTATGTGGGCAATGCGCTACCCAACTCGCAGCAATGGCGCGATGCCAAGCGACTAAGGAATGCAGGCTTCACCATCATCCGTACCGCCCACTATCCGCAAGACCCCTCGTTCATGGACGCCTGCGACGAGCTGGGCCTCTTCATCATCGTTGCCACACCAGGCTGGCAGTACTGGAACAAAGAACCCGGCTGGGACAAGAAGGTACACGAGAACACGCGCGCCATCATCCGTCGTGACCGTAACCACCCCTCAGTGCTGATGTGGGAACCCATCCTCAACGAGACACGCTATCCAGAGCAGTTCGCCCTCGAGGCACTGCAAATCACCAAGGACGAATACCCCTACCCTTATCGCCCTGTCGCCGCTGCCGACATGCACTCTGCTGGCGTAGCAGAGAACTATGACGTGCTCTACGGGTGGCCAGGCGACGACTATAAGATAGCAGAAGGCACTTTGCAGATGCCCAATGGCTATCGCCCAAAGCAGCCCGTCTTCACCCGTGAGTTTGGCGAGCTCGTAGACGACTGGTACGCCCATAACAACCTGAACCGTGCCTCACGGTCGTGGGGCGAACGTCCCATGCTGACACAGGCTCTCTCCCTGCTGAACAGCACCAACGAGCTCTACAAGACAACAGGCCAGTTCATCGGAGGCTGCCAGTGGCACCCCTTCGACCACCAGCGTGGCTATCATCCCGACCCCTACTGGGGCGGTATCTACGATGCCTTCCGTCAGCCAAAGACAGCATTGGATATGTTCAGGGGCCGGCTGGTTCCTGCCAGCGAAGAACCTGTCATCGCCATAGCACATGAGATGACGCAGTTCTCGGAGGCAGACATCACTATCTTCTCCAACTGCGACAGTGTACGCCTGACCATGTATGATGGCGAACACTGCTGGACGGAGCCCGTCACAAATGGCAAGAGTGTCTTCAAGGATGCCTGGAACTTCTTTGAGGCTCGCGACTGGAGTTATACGCGTCGTAACTGGCAACAAGTGAAGATGGTGGCCGAAGGCATCATCGGTGGCAAGGTGGTATGCCGTGAGGAGAAGATGCCGTCGCGTCGCAGCACCAAGCTACAGCTACGCGTCGACGAGATGGGCAAGCAGCTAGTGGCCGACGGCTCCGACTTTATTGTAGTCATCTGCGAGGTGACTGACGACTTAGGACATGTTCGCCGTCTGGCCAAGGAGAATATCTGCTTCAGCATAGAAGGCGAAGGTGAGATTATCGGCGAGGCCTCTATCCATGCCAACCCAAGAGCTGTGGAGTGGGGCTCAGCACCCGTGCTCATCCGCTCTACACGTAAGGCCGGGAGAATAAA
Organism: Prevotella sp. UBA2742; assembly: GCA_002353485.1. Taxonomy (GTDB): domain Bacteria; phylum Bacteroidota; class Bacteroidia; order Bacteroidales; family Bacteroidaceae; genus Prevotella. The sequence continues at coordinate 34,351 of DEJS01000005.1, read as the reverse complement.
GATTAAAGCCGAGGTGCAGTACCCTGGCACACATGCGCCCACCCCTGCTGAGCTGGAGATAGAAAGCGTACCCTACAACATACCCATGTGCTTCGACATCAAAGAAACCCACTCCACCCACAACACCCACTCCACTCACAACACCCACAATACTCCCACTCTCTCAGAAGCAGAAAAAGCCAAGATGCTGCAGGAGGTGGAAGCGCAACAGGCCGACTTCGGACTGCAAAAATAAGTAAATCTTTTTGCCCTTTCAAAAAATCTTCGTACTTTTGCCACCATGACAAAAGTACGAAGACTTGTTTTCCTGCTGCTATGTTGGGCAGCGTCAATAGCTGGAGCACGAGCTCAGGTACGGCCTGCTGTCATATCGCAGCACTACACTACCGGCGAGGGACTGCCATCCAACTACGTCATGTGTACCCTGAAAGACCGCGACGGCTTTATGTGGTTCGGCACTTGGTATGGACTATGCCGCTTTGACGGAGAGACTTTTGTCACCTTCAACAAACCCATGAGGACAGGCTCTGCCATCCCTCCACGCAAGATAGAAAGCATTGCCGAAGACGCGCAAGGGCGACTGTGGTTGAAGACGGTAGACTGGAAACTCTATACCTTTGACCGTCAGACAGAACGTTTCCACGCCGTCAACGACGAACTGAAGAAACACACGCGTAACCTACAGGTCATCAAGATACAACGTACTGCCGAAGGGAACATGCTACTGCTGACAAAAGACAAGACACTACTGTTGGCAAAGGGCAGCCATGAGAACATCAATATTACTAAGCTCTTTGATTCGCGTGGGATGATTGACCCACAGACACTACAACTGAAGCAGGACATCACAACTCAGCACCAAGGATACCAGATATACATCGGTCGTGACTATCGTCTCTTCATACAGCCTGCCACGTCAACGCTGCCGTTGGCTGATGCCATGGCCAAGGAATTAGCTGACAGTCTGGAGCACCAAAGACAGCTGGAGCAGACAGCAAAGGAGGCTGGCATAGACAAATATTCACAACTCTATCTGGACAAGGACAGACTGCTATGGGTCACCACCACCTCACAAGGCATCTACTGTCTGAATACGCCACAACAACAGTTCCAGCTGATGTCACTGCCCGACAATGACAACACAGGCGTTCGCTGCCTCTACCAGCTCCGCAACGGAAACATCATCGTTGGAGCACGCAGCCGTAATGTCTACATCTACAATGCTGACGGAACACTAAGCAAGACGCTGCCTTACAGCAAATATGGCATCGGTGCCGTCTATCACACTACCGAAGATCGCCAGGGGCGTCTGTGGCTCTCGACCAAGGGCGACGGACTGGTGGTAGCAACGCCAGACAACACTGAGCCATCGGGATACCGACTGGAACACTATCGCCACGACACTGCCAACCCCCAAAGCATCAGTGGCAACAATGTCTATATGACATATATCGACTCAAGACAGCACGTATGGGTGGGAACGCTGGATGGCGGTTTGAACTTAGTTCGTGAAGAGAAAGGACGACTGAGCTTCTACAACCATCATTACGGTCTGAAACACTATCCTGCCTACGGACTCTATACAGAGGTTCGAAACATCGTAGAGGACAAAGACGGGCACCTATGGATAGGTACCATCGATGGTCTGATGAGCCTCGACACACACTTTAGACGTCCTGAAGAGATAGCGTTTAAAACATATCACGACCAGCCTGAAGCCACCTTTGCCAACAACGATATTTATACCCTCTACCGTGACCATAATGACCAAATATGGATAGGAGCCTTTGGTGGTGGGCTGCAAAAACTGGGAGGTGGGGTGTTAGGACCACGTGAAGGACTGCGTAACGACGTCGTCTACTCCATCACAGAAGACCGGCAAGGACTGCTATGGCTGGCCACAGAGGCAGGACTTTCTCGATACAACCAGCAGACTGGTCGTGTGCGCAATTTCGACCACTATGACGGACTGCCCCATGTGCAGATGGAAGAGGCCTCGGCCCTCTGTTGCGACAACGGTATGGTATGGATGGGTAGCAAGCAAGGCATTCTCGTCTTTAACCCGCAACAGCTACAGACCAGTACAACGGACTACCGCACTTTCATCATGCAACTGGTTAGCGACAGCCAACCATACATTGGCGAAAAAGCCCTGGCTTATACCGACCTGATAGAACTGACCCACGACAAAAACGCCTTTACCATTGAGTTTGCTGCCTTGAACTACCAGAACCACGGCAACGTGAACTACCGCTACCGTCTGGATGGCTTCGACCGCGACTGGCGATATAGCGGCATTCATCGCGTAGGGTCGTACAATGAGGTCCCGCCAGGCACCTATACCTTCATCGTAGAGACCATTGACGACGCCAACCCGCAGCTGCACTCAACAGCACAGCTGAGCATACGCATCCTGCCACCCTGGTGGGCCACATGGTGGGCATACGTCATATACTTCATCCTTGCTGCCCTGATAGCATGGCTCATAATACGAACCATACTGAAGATGAACCGCATGCGCAACGAGGTGTATATCAGTCAGCGGCTGGCAAAGCTGACTTCTAAGCCTGACGAGGGTGACGAATTCATAGACAAGCTACATCGCATCATCCGCAAGAACATTCCCAACACCGAATTTAACGTCGATGCCATTGCAGCAGAGATGGGGCTATCGCGTTCAGCCTTTTATAAGAAGGTAAAAGGACAGACGGGCTTTGCCCCCATCGACCTCATCAAGGAGTTCCGACTGAGCCATGCACTCGAACTGCTGCAGACCACCAATCTCAGCATCACGGAAATAGCCTTCCGTTCCGGATTTGCTGATGCCAGCTACTTTGGCAAGTGCTTCCGCAAGCGCTACGGTCTCTCCCCGCGCGAATACCTGAAACAAGAAGAAGAGAGCTAAGCGTGAACCATCTCACAAAAAATATGGTAGGCTTCCCGTTGCATGGAAAGCCTACCTTCTAAGTTAATCATGTTCTGGTATTACTCTGCCAACGGGTCGAAGGTACCATTGGCACCGCCATTGTTGTAATCCTGCCAGCCAATCGTCTGGGGCAGGCCCTTGTTGGCATTCTGTGTTCCAGAAGACAGACCCAGGAAGTAGTACTTCGGGCGGAAGTTCATATACAAGTCGTTGTGCTGTGAGTCGCGGCCGTCACCCTTGCGCTCCTTAATCACCAAGTTGTCCTTATACCACTGCTTCAGTGTCTCCAGCTGTGCGTTCATGTCACCCTTGCTGAAGTTTACACCTGCGGGGCGCATGGCATTCTCGGCAGCATAGACTACTTCAGGCAGGTTCTTGGCATCGGCCAGGGGCACGTCAGTATGGGCAGCAATATACTCCTTAGCCACACTGTCGAGGGGAGAATCTGCATGTCCAGCCAGCTTGGTATTGATGAGGGGGTCACCATTCCATAATGTGGTACCCACACCATACTTGTCGGCCAAACGGAACTCGATGGCCTCACGACGCTGACCGTTAAAGGCCTTGAAGCCCAGCCAAGTGCAAGTATTACCGCCCCAGCCTGTCAATGTCCAGGTGGAAGGAGCACCTTGGGGCTGTGTAGCACCACCGTCGAAGAGCATCCAGCGACGCATGTCATCGAAGCGCTTACCCTCGTAGGCAAGCTCTATCTGGCGCTCATAAAGGATTGCACTCATGCAGGTAGCCTGATCGCTTGCAAGGTTGGCCTGCAGACCATAGTTGTTGGCAGCGGTATAGCCGGCACGTGCACGAATCTGCTGCAGATAGCCCACAGCTTCTGCCATCTGTCCGGCACCACAAGCAGCCTCAGCAAGGTTCAGCAACACCTCGGCATAGCGAATCTCCATCAGCTGTGCAGCTGAGTAGAAAGGACCAGCACCTGTCTTCCAACCACTGGCATTATAGACATAAGCCGTAGCAGAATTGCAGTCCAGATCGTCGCTTCTCTTACGGACATAGATGCTTTGCTTCGAGCCCAGCAGATTGTCAGGAGCATAAGAGTTACCACTCTCAGGGTTACCCTGATCGTTCAGGTCGGTGTACCAAACATAATTCCACAGCGTGTAGTTAGCACTATTGCTGGGGTTGTGAGCATCATGCTCGGCAGCATTGCCGGAATAAGCCCAACGGAATCCAGGGAAGGCAAAGGTGCGATAGAAACGCGGGTCGCGGTTCATGAAGGGATAGTTGCTCTCGTAGGCATAATTGGAGGTCTCCAACTTTGTATAAGTGTTCAGACCTGCAGGCAGCTTACCATCAGCCATAGGGAACAGCTGCACCATCATAAGACCTGCAGCATAGCCGTTACCGCCTTGGTTGTCAGGACGGATAAAGCGCTCCCATGAATTATTCTTGGCAGCATCGTCGATACCAGTCAGGATAGCGGTGGTGTTGTAGTTGACCACAAACACAGCCTCGGGGTTCTTGGTGGTCTGTACAAACTGGTTGGCAAAGTCACTGCCATTCACATTGTTGCTGGTCTGGTAGAGCCCATAGCCGCAGGCATTGATGGTGGTCAGGTCCTGCTTCATAGCCGTATAGGCAGCTTGCCAACGACTCTGGTCATTCGTGCGGTTAAACAACGGACTGGCCCAGAGCAACATCAGACGACCCTTCAGTGCCAAGGCCGTTCCGGAGGTAACACGTCCCCAGTCGTTGGTTCCCCAGCCTCCATTGGCAGTCTTTGCCTTCAGCAGCTCAGCCGATTTCTCCAAGTCGCTCAGGATAAACTCATAGGTTTCCTTCGATGTAGAGCGTGGAGTAAAGGCATCGGCTGTCGGATTCAGCACCTGAGTTACGATGGGTAAGCCACCATAGAACTTGAACATGTTGTAGTAACGCCAGGCACGGAAGAAGTAGGCCTGACCCAGCACCTCATTCTTTTGCTCTTCTGACAGGGTGCTCTTTTCCATACCACGAATCAAGTCGTTAATATCGCGGATGTGTCCCCAAGTATTCTCACGAATATTATTCTGTGTACCCAGGAACAGGTCAGGAACACTGACACCACCGCTCATAGAACTCAACTCGTCTTCAGGATTGACAAACACGCTGAATCCTGTGTACTCCTCTGTCGACTTGGCAGCATCGTCGTTGGTACCCATAGAAGGATAGCGCCAAGAGAGGCCCGACACATTGGGTAAGCACAGCGAATAGATATCATTTAGACGGCCCTGAGCACCTTCATAGTAGTCGAGGATCTCTTCACCCACCTGACCATAGTTTTTCTTATCCTGCAGGAACTGGTCGCTGCACGCAGAAAACGCGACGATGGATGCAAGGCCAAAACTGAAATATTTTATTGCTTTCATATTTTCTTACCTTAATTGATTGTACATTAGAAACTCAAGTTGACACCCAGGGTCCATTTGCGCAAGTTAGGATATGCTCCATAACTTCCGGCCATCGGGCTGGTAAACTTGTCGGGATAGGGATTGTAGAAGTTGATGAGGTTCTGACCCGTGATGTTGACGCGGACATTCTTGATACCCACACTCTTGAACCACTGCTTGGGCAGTGTATAGGCCAAGGTCAGACGGTTGAGCGTAACGCGGGCAGCACTGATACGCCAGAAGCTCGATGCCACGCTGTTGACGCTCTGGTAAGCCAGGTTAGGATACTGGGCATCGCGGTTCTGCTTCACAACGAGGTTGCCGCTGCCGTCGTAGACATCCTGATAAGCATACATGTTGTCGGGATTCCAGAACGAAGGCAGGTTGTAGAATTCGATGTTCGAGCCAGAAGCCACACCGATGGCCTGTGCCGGAACGGTGGTATAGCCCCCCCAGTTGGCATTGAACTGAGCAGTCAGGGAGATACCCTTCCACTCGGCACTGAGATTGGTGGTAAAGCCATAGATATTACCACGTGTACCCAACTGCACCTGGTCGTTGTTCTGATCAACAATACCATCAGGACCGTCGTACTGACCAGTCTCTGCATTGTAAGCACCACGCACATCCTTATAGATCAGCATACCGGGACGAACCTTGTCCTTGGTCATACCCATGTACGAGGTAATGTTATACTTGGCGAAGTACTCCTCGATGTCCTGGAACGAACGGAACATTCCGATGCACTGCATACCCCAGGTTCCAATGTCGGTGCGTCCGCCGCGCTGAATCTGACGATAGATATAGTCGGTAGCGAAGTCCATATTCACAACCTCATTGTCAGAGTAGCCAGTGTTGATGCCTACGCGATACTTGAAGTCCTTGCCAATCTTGTCGCGCCAGGTGATGCCGAGCTCCCAACCCCAGTTCTTCATCTCGCCAAGGTTGACCGAAGCCGACTGTGTACCAACCGTCGAAGGCACATCCTGTGCAATGTTCATCAGCATCTCTTTGTTCTTCTCAAAGTAATAGTCGAAGTTGACGGCCAGACGCTTGTTCAGCACCTGGAAGTCAAGACCGATATTCGTCTTGTACGACTTATCCCAGTGTGCATCACGGTTAACGGCCGAGGTGTTCTTGTTGATACCGTTCAACTTGCTCTTCGATGGGTCGATATTAGCACCCTCCCCGAAGATGGGGTTACCCTTAGCATCGAGCGTATAGACCTGCAGCCACTGCCATGCAGCCAAGTTGTCACGGCCTGTGAGACCCCAGCTGGCACGAATCTTCAGGAAGTCGACAAACTTCAGCCACTTCGTGTTCTGGAACCAAGGTTCCTCGCTCATCACCCAACCGGCAGAGAGAGCGGGGAAGGTTCCCCAGTAGTTCTCGGGAGCGAACTTGGTAGAAGCATCCGAACGGAGCAGGAACTCGAAGAGGTAACGGTCCATAAAGGCGTAGTTGACACGTCCGATATACGACAGTGTACCGCTCTCTGCACGATTGAACTCGGTGGTCTTATCGCCCTGTCCTGAGTTCGACTGATGATTGGTGTAGGGCAGCGGATTGTTTACCTGACCTAATACATACTCACTCTCAGCCTCAGACTTCTCAATAGAGAAGAGGGCACCCACATGGTGACGTCCGAAGTCGCGCGCATAGTTAAGGGTGAAGTTGATCTGATAGTTGTCCGTACGGATGATATTACGGCTCAGATAGTCACCGTTGGCATAAGTCAGACCATTGAAATTGGTCTCCGACAGATAATTATAGTCGGGATCGTCACCACTGGTAGGAGTGTACATGTGCATACCGCTACCATAACGGCGAGTCATCTGATAGATGGTGAATGCAGAACCGTATTCATTGGTCTTGTCCGAATTGATACTCTTCGAGTAAGAGAACTTTGCCTTCAAGCCCTTCAGGGGTTTCACAAAGCCCAAGTCCAGATTCAGGCTGGCATTGATGCTGGTGTTCGAAGTCATGTTCTTCGAGAAATCACCATTATGTTGCAGCAGGTCGAAAGAGTAACGCTGGTTCTGTCCCTTTTCACCATTGGTAATACCATAAGAGGGGATGTAGCGGCCGTCTACCATTTCTGGAATGTAGCGGGGACGGGTCAGCAACAGGTTATAGTCCTTCAAAGCATCACCTCCACCCACCTTCACTAACGGCTTGTTCTTCTTTCCATAGTCACCGCTGACGGTCAGGTTGGCCGACAGGTAGTCGTTAATCTTCACATCCACACCGGCACGATAGTTCCAGCGGTCGTAGTCGAGCTTACCTAAGTTACCGTCCTGCTTGAAGTAGCTGACACCGGCAAAGTAGTTCACCTTCTCAGTAGCACCACTGACATTCACAGCATGACGCATGGTGAAGCCCGTCTTCCAGTACTTGTCCAACAGGTCATAGTTCAAAGCCTTCATCGCCTCCAATTCGTCTGCCTGATAGAGGGCAGTGGTCTTGTTCAGACTGGTATTGGTGGGATCGGCAGCCGCAATCGCATTGTAGAGTCTGCCATACTGATAGGAGTCAAGCATCTTCGGACGGGCCACCTCGTCGGTGAAACCGAACGTACCGCTGTAGCTGATGCTGGGCGCACCCATCTTACCTTTCTTGGTGGTCACCAGAATGACACCGTTAGCAGCGCGGGCACCATAGACGGCAGCCGAGGCATCCTTCAGCACCGAGATGCTCTCCACCTCAGAGGGGTCGAGGTTGTTGAAGGCCTCAGCACCGAGGTTCGTGCCCCCTCCCCCTCTGCCCACCGTCGCATCGTTGGGATAAATATAGCCGTCGATGACAAACAGAGGCTGCTGAGCGGTAGAACCAATCTCGCCTAACGAGTTGACATCACGAATGGCGATACGTGCATTCTCACCGGGGCGAGCATCACCACCGCTGACGGACATACCGTTGACCAGTCCGGAAAGCGAACTGGCCAGACCGCCGTTCGACAAGTCCTGAATTTCATCCACATCGACAGTAGCCACCGAACCCGTCAGGTGGGCCTTCTTCTGCGTGCCGTAACCTACGACCACCACCTCTTCCAAGGTCTGCTTGTCTTCCTGCAGCGTAACAGTGCCGCCAGGAGCCACCGTCATAGGCATATAGCCGATATAGGTAATAGTAACCTTGGCACCCTTCGGAGCCTGAATCTTATAGTTACCATCGAGGTCAGTCACCGTAGCGTTCTTTGTGCCGTCAACGGTCACCGTAGCACCGATAACAGGTTCACCCAGCTCATCAAGCACAGTACCTGTCACGGTCTGGTTCTGAGCCACAGCTGATGCAGAGAACATCAGCATCAGTCCGAGGCATAAGGTTTTTATATATCTTTTCATAGTCTTTTCCTTTTACTGTTTTACCTTATTAGTGTTAGGGAAGCCAACGGGGGTCACCTGTTTTACGGGCAATCTGCGTAGCACCGCTGATGGTGAAGTCGCCATTAGCAGGATCGGCAAACAGTGGATCTTCCTTGATGTCGGTACCACTGTTGTCATATGGAGAAGGATTGTCGAACGTGCCATCCGCCTTCATATAGGTGTTGTTCTCAAACACTGCAGTAGCCTGATTCTGCTTACCAGCCAGAAAACGTCGAGCCACACCAGAGGAAGAGCAATTGTAGAAGATACAATTCTTCATATTCCAGTAAGAAGTCTTCTTACCAGCTACGCCATTGTAGTTACCCCACTGCCCACTTGAGCAAACGTTATAGAACGTACAATTGGTATAAGTGATGGTGTTGTCAGTCCATCCCAGCTGGGTATCAGGATCTTTCACCTGGTCATTGCCAAAGCCACCATACTGAACGAAGTACTTCACATCACCCTCGCCCGTATTATAGAACGTTGAGTTGTTAACGGTCAGGTTGCGGAAGAATCCTGCACCCTTGTTGGTCCAGAAGTAACCGCCGCTGATAGCCTTCGAGTCCTTCGGTGTCGTCAAGTGCACCAGGCAGTTGTCCACCAGCACATTGTCTGCAAACCAGCAAGACACCTGATTGTCCCATAGGAAGTAAGAGTTCACACCGGTAATGTTACAATTCAGGAAAGAGATGTTGTCCTTCACACGGTAGAAATTATAGTCTGTACTCCATGCGTTAACAACGATGGGGGTGATGGCAGGAGTACGGCTCAGCGACACGAAAGCTGCTGATGAGGCACTACAATCGATGTTCAGGTACTTAAGGGTAAATCCTGCAGAAGTAGTGAACTCAGAAGCTGCGTCAGAGAAGGTAATGGTAGCCCAGTCTGACTTGCTGTTAGAGCGAATGGTTACTGAATTGGCACCAAAGTCCAGCAGTCCGGACATAGTATATTCAGCACCACCTTCCAGGTCGAAGTTCAGATTCTCACCTACCTTGTCGGTAGGCAATGGATTGGCATCAAACCATGCTTTCAGGTCGCTGCCGGCGGGAATTGTCTTGTACGTCGGGGTAAACGTAGTGAACTCCTTCACTGTAGCATCGTCTGCATCAATGTTGTTTTTCTTCTTGTTACCCAGCGTCAGGATTGTCATCTTGTAGTTCACATCCTCCTCGCGCTTGGCCGTCACCGAACAACCGTCCACAATAGAGTCGTTGATAAGCGGCGCATCAAGATTGCTGATGTCAACCAGGTTGACGCGATAACCGCCTGCTCCCATCACCACAGGCCACGAGATAGTCTGCGTCTTACCGTCGGCACTGGGTGTAATCGTGATATCGTCAATAGAGAGAGCCGATACCTGCGTATTACTTACGCCCGAGTCGAACGATTCGTCGTCATAACCATCCTTGGCGCACGAAGCAAGGAAGAGGGCACTTGCTCCAGTCAGGGCAAGCACGCACATCTTACTGTACGTAAAGAAATGATTCTTCTTCATAAAATCCTTCATTTAGTTTAACTTATAATTAATTATCTGTTCTCTTGGAAAATCTCTTTCAGATAGGCCACGTTAGTGCCAAAGTTTCCTCTTACGTTACGCACGTCCTTGGCATTGCGCGAACGCTCTACTACGAGCCACCCGCTCCACTTCATCCTGTCCAGCGTCTTCTTCACCTTGTGCAGGTCGATGCGGGGGTCTTTGTCCAACGTGACACTGTCGGTCAACGAAGCATGAATCTGGGCAATGTTCTCCCTGCCCAGCTTCTTCAGTTCCTTACATGGGCATAGCCCTTGGTCTACTGCATCCTGCAGATTGTAGTAAATCTTGATACCTTTGCTCTCCACCTCCTTTAATAAAGAAAGGTTCGCGCGTGCATCCAACTGAGTACGGATGGCAATAACCTTGCCTTCCTTGAGCGCCATCTCGCCTACCTCATGCAGGCGGCGCACCATCTCCTGACGAGCCTCGCCAGGCTCTTTCCACTCGTGACCGCTTCCACCCAAAGGCAGGAACGCCACCCGCGCTCCCATCACCTGCATAGACTGAAGACAGTCCTGAATCAGGTCTTTGTAGTTCTCGCGCTTCAAGAAACTCTGGGCAAAGAAGCCAGACATAGCCATAGATGGCACCTGGATGCCCAGTGAGTCGGCTGTGCGGCGGAACTTCTGCTGGAACTCCGATTCGCGCAACTTGTTATCGAACAGGACTCGCTTTCCCAGCGGGCCCATGTCCATCTCAACGCCATCAGCGCTGATGTCCTTTGCCAACTGGAACTCGCCTAACTTCTGGCGTTTCAGCATCATCCAGTCGCAGGCAGCCACACGATACTGCTGGGCGCATAGGTCAATAGGCAATGCGGACAGCACTGTGAGGAAGCCTATAAAAAGGCATTTTTTTAACTTTGATTTACTCATTAGTAGCTGCTAAACTATATAGTTTTACATCATTTAAGACGATTTAGCATTACTAATGTCATCATTTACATAAAAAAAAGTAAGGCTGAATCCAAAAAGATGGTTCAGCCTTGTCATTTTATCATTTCATACTTCAGAAGTAGTAAGCAAGTGCTATCTGCCAAGCATTGTTCTTCACCTTTACGTCGTCAGTATTAATATTGCCATTGCCATCAACGTTATATATCCCGTAGTTAGCGCTCTTGCTGATGGCAAAGTTATAGTTGGCGCTGAGCTGCAGATGATTGACCAACATTAAACCTAGACCTGCATTGGCAGAAATGCAGGCTTTCTTCAGCGACCAGCTGGCCTTGCTGTTATCACCTCCCACGCTGAAACCAAACTGTGGACCTGCAAAGATAAAGACACTGGCGACGTCACCCAGTCCAAAGCCCCAGCGCAGGTTAATGGGCACCTGTATTGACTCCTGCTTCAGCTTCTCATCTACCACGTCACCCACCTTCAGCCTGCCTTCGCGCTTATCGTAGAGGGCTGCTGCGTCAATGCCAAGGCCCACAATAGGGAGGGTAATCTTGACCGTAGGACCGATAAAGAACCCTGACTTGTTGGAAATGGCTTTTTCAATCTCACTGTTGTTGAGCGACATCTCTGTCAGGTTAAGACCACCCTTCAGTCCAAACTTAACTTGTGCCTGCAATGGCAAGGCCAAAACTACAACGGCAACGATAATAGCTATATGTCTCTTCATAGATGTTTCCTTTTTTAGTGACGCTGGCGACGCACAGTGACTCTGGCACCACTTGACGATGAACCACCACTGCTGCGCTTTGACTTGCCACTCTTGACACTGGATGTACTTCCCCTGCGACCACTCTTCTTTTTGGAAGCCTTGAGCTGCTTGGGGTCAAGCTTGGCAATAGAGTCCAAAGAGTCTTTCTTGGCCTTGTCGCCAAAAATGTTCTCCTCGAAGGCCTTCAACTCTGCCTCTATCTTCTTTTGTTCCTTGGCCAGGGCAGAGTCTGTAGGACAGTACTGTGCCAACGTCTTGCCCAGCATGTTGTTGGTCTTATATATCTTTCCCTCGTAACGATTCAGGGTGAAGTAGTCTTCCATCGACATAGTGGCAGCATTGTTCAAATTGCTGGTCATCACTGTCTGACGACTAAGGAAGGGCTCCAGGTCTGAGTACTTTACCCAGAACAGAGGGTACTTAGATGCTTCGCCACCAAAGTCGTCCTCACGCATCATGACAGGGCAGATGCTCTGTACCTTGCGATGGAAGGTAGAATTGGCATCGTCGAAATAGGCACTCTCCTTCAAATAGTACATCTTGACCTCAGCAGAAGGTATGTCACTGTTGTCCACGCGTATCTTCCCATCCTTCTCCTCGTAGAAAATATGGTAATTGTCGAGCACAGTCTTCATCTCCACCTTGGCAGAGTCAGTAAATACCTCATTGCCATCAAGACGATATTCGTAGACTGGGATATAACCATTCAGCGCTAACTTGAAGACATAGGTAAATAGGTTCAACTGTTTGTCGATAGGCTCTACCGGATAGTAGAGACCTGCATTGGCATCCTTGTTAAGATCGAGCTCGCGATAGATGTCACGACGCCACACCACATTCTCAGGCATATCAAGGGCTGTTGGAAACATCAGTCGTGCCCGCATGCTCATGCCCTGATTCTGGGTCTGCGACTGCTGACGCTGCTGAGCCTGCTGGCGACGTACCTTTGGCTGGGCCACGGCAACACCAGTTACCAGTGCTATCATCAATAAAAACAATACTCTTTTCATATCATTTTTCCTTAATTACTATTTCACAATGACCTCCATCGAGGCGTTAAGCTTACGCTGTATGCCATCAGGACCAATGGCGTTTACACGCGAGATGTAGAAGCGACGATTGCGTTGCAGCTTGCGGAAGGTATCCTTCTGACGAGCTGAGAAACTGGCACCTTCTGATACCATAGGCACAGCATTACCCATGTTGTCAAAGAAAACGGTCTCGAACGACTGCACACGGAAAGCGATGTCGAGAATACCGTCGTCAATGGCTGCCCCAATGCCATCGGCTGCCATCAGCTGGGACTTCGACAGTCCGCCACCCTTGTAGCGAACAGGGCTTCCACTATCATCCTTCATGGCGATATAAGGCGTAGGGTCAGGCAGACGACGTACACGGAAAGTGTACTGTCCCATCTGCTGAGCACGTCCTGTATTGGTTGACGTGACGGTGATGGTGACGTTCTGCCCCACTGCTGTAGGACGGGCTATATAGCGTCCTGGTCCCACTGGCTGCAAGGTTCCGCCTGTCATCGTGGCCTGTATTTTGTTGAGGGGTACGCCAGGCACCGACACGCTCAGGGGGTTGTTATAGCCGGCATAGAGCACATTCATCAGGTCAGCAGAGACGGTGGCTGAGGGGTCGACAACGGTGTACTTCTGTTCAAAGTCGCGCTTCAGCAACTCGCCATTGCCATTTTCTACTTGTATGTAACCAGCCAGCGTAAAGTCGCCTGTGCGACCTGCCACTGTCTCATAGAGTCCGCCCGGCAGATTCACTTCCTTGCCTCCAATGAATATCTGTGGCACCTGAGTAGTGTCGACAGCAGCCATGACGATGCGTGCAGAGAACTTGTCGCCTCGTACAATGGTCTGCGAGTTGGGAATGACGAAAGCATTAAGGGCGTTCACACGGATGTCCTTCACGTCAATGTTCTGCACCAGCGTATGCAACACCTCGCCCTCTGCATGGCGCACGTCGTTCTGCAACTTCGAGAGCAGCGTGACTGCTGCTGCTGCCGGCATCGACTCGAACATGTATTCCTGCCAGTTCTTGCCCATGGCCTGTGCATCCTTGGGAATCTCCGTCGTCAGGTTTTCTGCTATCATCTTTTTCTGACGATAGTTGGTTACCATCTTCAGCATCTCGTTACGGTAGCTGTTGATGGCATCGTAAAGTTCCTTGCCCCGACCACGGCTTGGTGCCAGCATCACCTGATTGGCAGCCTCCAGGTCTTCCTTGTTGCGAATGTTCTGTACGTCGCCTTCCTTGCCGTCTGCTTCCTGCACAATAGCCCGCTTCAATTCGTCAGCAAGGTCATAGAGCATATCGCTCATCTGTTTTACCTTCTGCGACTTGTCGTACCACTGCTTCACCTTCTGGGGGTTCTTCTTCATCTGCACGGCAAAGTCGTCGTATATAGCCAGGTTCTCACGAGTCGCACTCAGTGTGGTGCGCTTCAGGCTCTCCTCCACTATGGAGAAACCGTTGAGCACCTCAGTAGAGACGTTCAATGCCAGCATGGCCATCAGTACGACGTACATCAGGTTAATCATCTTCTGGCGTGGAGAAACTGGTCTTTTCTTGATTGCCATTTATTGATTCTTTTATTCGATGTTTCGAAGTTCTGAAGTTTCGAAGTTTCGATATTTCGATATTTCGATGTTTCGATGTTTTGATGTTTCGATGTTAAATATTAGCCCTCACCTGCATGGCTTCTATCATGCGAGCGTAAATCTTGTTAAGCTCTACTATCTGCTCTGCCATGTGGCGTGTCTGCTCATTGATTTCATCGATGGTACTAATCTGAGCCGAGGCACTCTTCAACTGCATCTCATAGACACGGCTGATGCCTGTCAGCGTACGGTTCAGGTTCTCCATCTCCTCTGAGTCGCGTGTCAGCCGCTGGCTCTGCTCAGACACTTTCTGCAGCATCTCTGTCAAACGATTCAGCTCGTCGACGTAGTTCGACGTGGCGTCCTTCAGCTCCTCAGCCATAGGCAGCGGTTCTGGCTGGCTGGCTGCCACCACACCACCTATTGCAGTGCCACCAACTATAGTACCCGTAGCAACAGGCTGTGTCGCTCCGAGCGGGAGACTCTCTTGCTCCGGGCGAGAGACCTGCTCGCTCCGACCATTTTCGCCACCACCGCCATTGATGATAACAGTACCTCCTCCTATGACGCCTCCTGCAACGCCACCATTGGCAATGGCATGGGGCTCTTCGCCATCTACCATGTGGATATCGAGGTCCATACCATCTGTCGTCTTGTCGAAGGGACGGTCGAAGGCTGCCAGGAAGAACACAAACACCTCTGTACCCATTCCCAAAAACAGGAAGAAGTTAGCTCCTGGCAGGTGGGTCAGCTTGAAGAGAGTACCCAGAATAACGATGGAGGCGCCCCAACTGTAGGCGTAGTTCAAGAACGTCTGTCCTGGTACGCTGTCCATCCACTTCTGCAAGCGGTAGATGAAGTTCAGTTTACTGTATTTAGTCATTTTCTCTTTCCTTTCTTGACTTTAATCTTATCACTAGTGGTATTGGCCAGCGAACGCACACAACGGAAACCGATGTAGGAGCGAGGCTGGTTCTGGTACTCATACGACCGCCATGCCGAACGTATGTATGACTCAGGGTCTTTCCACGATCCCCCTCTTACACTCTTCTTTTTCAGCCGGTAGGGGTCTTCCTTGGCCGCATTGTACTTCAACTGGGGATTGATGTCGTTCATCGCATCAACGCCAGCTTCAGTATAGATGGTCGAACACCACTCGGCCACGTTGCCCGCCATGTCGTACAGCCCGTTGCTGTTCGACGAGTAGATGCCCACCTTGCTGGTAATCAGGTTGCCATCCTTAGTGTAGTTGCCGTTGTCGGGCTTGAAGTTGGCATAGAAACAGCCGTTGCCACTCATCACGTCCTCATTGTCCCATGGGAACTCGTTCTGGTCCTTGCCACGCGCTGCATACTCCCACTCTGCCTCTGTTGGCAGACGATAGCGCTGCACAAAGCGTGCTGTAGGACCCAGACCTCGCAACAGGAACTCTGTGCGCCAGGCACAGAAGGCATTAGCCTGCTCCCAGGAGACTCCCACCACGGGATAATCATTGTAGGCGGCATTGGTGAAGTAATAGCGCATGTAGGTCTCGTTCTCTGCGTTGGGGAAGTCGTTCACCCAACAAGTGGTGTCTGGGTAGATATTAACAATATACGTATTCAGGAAGTCCCACTCGCCTGTGTACTGGCGATTGATGGTCTCACGCACTATCTGCCCTTCGTCGTTGATGTAGGCCGTGTCCTTCGATATCCATATCTGCTCGTTGGGGTTGGGGCGTATGTCTGTGTTCAGAATACGCTCCTCAGGACGGATACGATACTTACGTTTGGCTGCCTCTGTGTAGTCATATATCTCGTAACGATAGTTCATCTGACGCCAGTCAAGCATCTTCTCACCTGTCACCGGATTAGTCACATAGAGACTCTCTATGGCTCGCTGCTCGTCCTCGTTGGGCTTCCGAGGCAGGGCCTTCCTCCAGTTCAGGTGGGGTGTCACCGGGTCGCCGTTCTTGTCTTCTTCTATCTTGTAGCTCTCGTCGCCACCGTATGCAGGGTCAGCCAGACGCTCGCGAAGGATAGAGTCACGAACATAGTACACAAACTGACGATACATCGAGTTGGTCACCTCGTACTCGTCCATCCAAAAGCCCTCCACAGAGATGTCCCTCACTGGTGTCTGCTTACCCCAGAGAGAGTCCTGCTTCTCAATACCCATCTTCAGGTGACCACGCTTGACGAGCGTCATGCCATGGGGCGTAGGCTCAGTAAAGGCACGACCACTAACACCTGTCACTTCGCCACCTGATGCAGATGCATGCTTACTGCCCAGACAGCTGGTCAGCAAGAGCACTGCAAAAGCGCTTAGCGCTATGATACTTTTCTTCATTTATCCTTATTTATAATATTCTCACACTCTGATGACGGTTACGTCCCTTCTTTCCAAAGTTCAGCGTCGTCTGGTAGCCCACAAACAGCTCGTGGCTGCCCTTGCCCAGTCCAATAGCCGAGTTGGTAAAGGCCTCGTAGCTGTAGCCCAGGCTAATGCCATGGAAATTGCCACCTATCATGGCCGTTACCGAGTTGGTAGGACTATAGGCCACACCAGCATAAAACATCTTCTTCTCGTGTTCGTACTTCACACGACCTGTCACATCCACCCTGTAGCCAACACCATCGTAGCGTGCCAAGACAGAGGGGTGTATTGTAAACAACGGATTTCTGAGCCGAATATTGTATCCACCTGTCAAATAATACGTTCTGCTGACGTCAAGTATCGTTCTGTCGCCCAATTCTATGGAGGGAGCAGTGGCATGCATCACAGACACACCCGCATACCACTGACGATGTTTATAGTAGAGACCTGCAGCCAGGTCGAGGGCTGTACCTGTGGCGTCTGTCTGGGTGAAGGCCGGGTCGTCAGGCACTTCCAAGTCAAGCCCTGAGCCCTTGAACTTCTCGCTCAGCATACCCACCTGCAGACCTATGCTGAGCGTTCCACCAAGCAGTTTCAGCTTGTAGGCATACTGTACAGCCAGACGCTGATGGGTAAACAAGCCAATGTCGTCGTTCATCAGCTGAAGACCCACACCATGATAGGCGTTCAGCAGGAAGAAAGGCATGTCGCCTGCCAGATACATCGTCTTAGGGTTATGCTCAAAGCCTGTCATGCTCATGGCGTATGCACCCGTCACATTAATCACCGACTCCTTGCCAGCAGCAGCAGGATTGAACGACGGCTCCATGGCCCAATAGTGGGCAAAGGAGGCGTCCTGCTGCGCTGAAGCCTCCATCATGGCCACAAGCATCACACCTAATAATACTAATTTGCGTTCGAACACGTATAAAATAACGCAAAGCCTTGCAGATTATTGCATTTTTTTGTAACTTCGCAACCAAAATAGTACCATTATGATAAAAGAACGACTTGCCGCCCTGCGCGAAGAGATGAGACGAGAGCATCTGGCTGCCTACATCTTCCCTACCACCGACCCCCATAATTCTGAATACACTGCCAACCACTGGAAAGGACGCGAATGGATCAGTGGCTTCAACGGCTCTGCTGGCACAGCAGTGGTCACACTCCATAGTGCAGCCCTGTGGACCGACTCACGCTACTTCATTGCTGCCAGACAACAGCTGGAAGGCACAGGATATCAGCTCATGCGGCTAAAGACAGAAGGCACGCCCACCATCGCCGAATGGCTGGGCAAGGAACTGGCAGACAACGACGACAAGGAGGTAGGCATCGATGGCATGACATCGACAGCCAATTACGTCGAAGAACTCATCAGCAGCCTGCGCCAACAGGGTGGACTGACCTTGCGCACCAACTTCGACCCTCTTACACGCATCTGGACCAACAGACCGCCAATACCTATGGCACCCATCATACCACAACCCCTCGAATATGCTGGCGAGGATACTGTCTCAAAACTGAAACGCATTCGAAAAGCCTTGCGCGAAAAACATGCCGATGGCATGCTGATGGCTGCACTCGACGACATCGCATGGACCCTCAACCTACGTGGCAATGACGTGCACTGCAATCCTGTCTTCATAGCCTACCTGCTCATCACCACCCAGCGAGCCACACTCTTTGTACACGAAGGCAAGCTCACTGCCGAAGCCAGTGCATGTCTTAGAGACAGCAACATCGACACGGCCCCATACGCTACCATCAAAGAAGCCCTGAAGCAATATCCTGAGTACAACATCCTGGCTGACCCTGACGAGGTGAACTACACCCTGATGCAAGCCATCCATGCACAGCAGATTGTCAAGAGTGAGTCACCTGTGCCCACGCTCAAGGCCATCAAGAACAAAACTGAACAGCAAGGCTTTCGCAATGCCATGCTGCGCGACGGCGTCGCACTCGCTAAATTCCTCTGCTGGCTGAAACCTGCTGTCGAGGCCGGAGGACAGACAGAAATGACCATCGACGAGCATCTCACTGCACTGCGCGCTGAACAGCCTTTGTTCCAGGGACTGTCCTTCGACACCATAGCTGCCTATGAGGAACACGGCGCCATCGTACACTATGAAGCCACTACTGAGACAGCTTCCACACTGAAGCCACAAGGACTCCTGCTCATCGACAGCGGAGCGCAATACCAGGACGGAACTACCGACATCACACGTACCATTGCCCTCGGCCCTGTCACCGAAGAGCAGCGCCGCATCTACACACTGGTGCTGAAAGGTCACATACAGCTGCAGCTACTCTGTTTCCCTGACGGAGCCAGCGGTACACAGCTTGATGCCATTGCCCGGCGCGACCTATGGAGCGAAGGACTTAACTTCCTGCATGGAACAGGCCATGGCGTAGGGTCCTACCTGAATGTCCATGAAGGCCCTCACCAGATTCGCATGGAGTATCGTCCTGCCCCCCTCCATGCCGGTATGACCATTACTGACGAGCCCGGCATCTATCTCGAAGGAAAATTTGGTGTGCGAATCGAAAACACGCTTCTCATCCAGCCATACACAGAGACAGCCTTTGGGCGATTCCTGCGCTTTGAGACCCTCACCCTCTGTCCCATCGACAAGGCACCCATCATGCCCGAACTGCTCACCCCAGCAGAAGTGCTGTGGCTCGACGATTATCACAATACGGTCTATCAAAAACTGTCGCCCCACCTCAACGAAGCAGAGCGACAGTGGTTGCGTGAAGCTACTTCTCCGCTTATTTAGTCCTTCCCATTGAGCGCTGCCTTAATGGCTGGCTCCATGTCTACAGCAGTAGCGGTGGGCTCGAAACGCTGCAGTACGCTGCCGTCCTTCGACACCAAGAACTTGGTAAAGTTCCACTTGATGTCAGGATTCTTGGCATAGTCCGGGTCCTGCTTCTTGAAACGCTCATCAAGGAACTTGCCTATCTTGTCTTCTGTATTGAAGCCACAGAAACCCTTCTGACTCTTCAGCCACACATAAAGAGGAGCAGCATGCTCGCCATTGACATCTATCTTGTCGAACTGAGGGCCCCCATTGCTGCCATCAGGCAGACCATCAACATCTTCTTCATCTCGTCTAGTCTTTTAATGTATGAGTCCTCTGGAAAAACATCTCCTATCTTAACGCTTAGCTATAAGCTCCTCAATGTCCTTCTCCATGTCCTTTGGTTCTGTCATAGGACTATAGCGCCTTACCTGCGTACCATCTTTCGAAATCAGGAACTTGGTGAAATTCCACAGAATGTCGCTGTCCTTCTCCATACTCTTGCTCAGCTTCTTCAGCATAGCAGCCGTAGCCTTGGCCTTCAATCCCTTATGCTCTTCGGTGGGAGCCTGCGACTTCAGATACTCAAAGATAGGCTCAGCAGCAGGACCATTGACGTCGCACTTCTTCATTATCTGGAACGTCACGCCGTAGTTCAGCTGGCAGAATTCCTCTATCTGGGCATCGTTGCCTGGATCCTGCTCCTTAAACTGGTTGCAGGGAAAACCAATGATAACCAGTCCCTGATCCTTGTATTTCTGGTTCAGCGCCTCTAAACCCTCAAACTGTGGCGTAAACCCACACTTACTGGCAGTATTGACCACCATCAGTACCTTGCCCTCAAACTGGGCAAAATCCACTTCCTTACCTCTGCTCGTCAGAGCCTTGAAATCATAAATCTTATCCATAACGTTTCTTTCTATTAAATTGATTCTTTATATGTAACTTACTACATTATGTCGTTCACGATGCAAAGATAGTAATTCTCTTTTATATCGCAATCAATTCGCTTGAAACTTTAGCAATGATTAACGATTTGTCGCGCACGACCTTTCTACACTTCGAAAACATCTGCACACAGCCTGTAGCCCGCCCTCAACCCCCTTAATTCCTAAAAAACAATAATTTATACTCCAATTCCTTGCTCCTTCATATAATAATGTGTACCTTTGCAACCGTTTTGCGCAAGACGCACAAGAAGTATTATTTTTTAGATGTTTTAAAACAAGATGAACGTAATTACGAAAAGTATTCAGTTGCCTGATGGAAGAACCATCACAATTGAAACCGGGAAAGTGGCAAAGCAGGCCGACGGCAGCGTTATGCTACGCATGAACAACACCGTACTGCTGGCTACTGTTTGTGCCGCAAAAGATGCAGTTCCCGGAACAGATTTCATGCCTCTGCAGGTGGACTACAGAGAGCAGTATGCCGCCGCAGGACGTTTCCCCGGCGGTTTCACCAAGCGCGAGGGCAAAGCCTCGGACAACGAGATTCTCACCAGCCGACTGGTAGACCGCGTGCTCCGTCCCCTCTTCCCAAGCAACTATCACGCAGAAGTATTTGTCAATGTGATGCTGTTCTCAGCCGATGGCGTTGACCAGCCCGATGCCTTGGCTGGTTTTGCCGCATCGGCCGCATTGGCATGTTCCGATATACCCTTCGAGTGCCCCATCTCTGAGGTGCGCGTGGCTCGTGTCAACGGCGAGTATGTCATCAACCCTACCTTCGAGCAGATGAAGGAAGCCGACATGGACATCATGGTAGGTGCCTCGGCCGAGAACATCATGATGGTGGAAGGCGAGATGAAGGAAGTCTCCGAGCAAGACCTTCTGGGTGCCCTGAAGGCTGCCATGGACGCCATCAAGCCCATGTGTGAGCTGCAGACCGAGCTCTCCAAGGAACTCGGCAAGGACGTGAAGCGCGAGTACGACCACGAGGTCAACGACGAGGAGCTGCGCGAGCGCATGAACAAAGAGCTCTATCAGCCCGCCTACGACGTCACCAAGCAGGCTCTGGAGAAGCACCAGCGCGCCGAGGCCTTTGAGAAGATTCTCGAGGACTTCAAGGAGAAATACGCTGCTGAGCACAGCGAGCTGAGCGAGGACGAGCTGGAGGAGAAGAACGCCATGATGGACCGTTACTACCACGATGTAGAGCGCGACGCCATGCGCCGTTGCATCCTTGACGAGGGCATCCGTCTCGACGGTCGTAAGACCGACGAAATCCGTCCCATCTGGTGCGAGGTGTCACCCCTGCCCATGCCTCACGGAAGCAGCATCTTCACCCGTGGCGAGACCCAGTCGCTGACCACCTGCACACTCGGTACCAAGCTCGACGAGAAGCTGGTAGACGACGTGCTCGACAAGAGCTACATGCGCTTCCTGCTGCACTATAACTTCCCCCCGTTCTGCACGGGCGAAGCCAAGGCACAGCGCGGTGTAGGCCGTCGTGAGATTGGTCACGGACACCTGGCATGGCGCGCTCTGAAGGGTCAGATTCCTGAGGACTTCCCCTATACCGTACGTCTGGTGAGCCAGATTCTGGAGTCTAACGGTTCCAGCTCTATGGCTACCGTCTGCGCCGGCACTTTGGCACTGATGGACGCCGGTGTTCCCATGAAGAAGCCCGTCTCGGGTATCGCCATGGGTCTCATCAAAAACCCCGGTGAAGACAAGTACGCAGTGCTCAGCGACATCCTCGGCGACGAAGACCACCTGGGCGACATGGACTTCAAGACCACCGGTACGAAGGACGGTCTGACCGCTACCCAGATGGATATCAAGTGCGACGGTCTGTCGTTCGACATTCTTGAGAAGGCACTGATGCAGGCCAAGGCCGGTCGTGAGCACATCCTGAAGTGCATCACCGACACCATCAGCGAGCCGCGTGCCGAGCTGAAGCCCCAGGTTCCCCGTATCGAGGCCTTCGACATTCCCAAGGAGTTCATCGGTGCCGTCATTGGCCCGGGCGGAAAGATTATCCAGCAGATGCAGGAGGACACCGGTGCCACCATCACCATCGACGAGATTGACGGCGTGGGCAAGGTACAGGTCAGCGCTCCCGACAAGGCCAGCATCGACGCTGCCATCGCCAAGATTCGCGCCATCGTGGCCATCCCCGAGGTAGGCGAAGTCTATGAGGGCACCGTGCGCAGCATCATGCCCTACGGCTGCTTCGTGGAGTTCATGCCGGGCAAGGACGGTCTGCTGCACATCTCTGAGATTGACTGGAAGCGCCTCGAGACCGTCGAGGAGGCCGGCATCAAGGAGGGCGACAAGATTACTGTCAAGCTGCTCGAGATAGACCCCAAGACAGGTAAGTTCAAGCTCTCACACCGCGTACTCATCGACAAGCCCGAGGGCTATCAGGAGCGTCCCGCACGCCGTGAGCGTGGCGAACGCCCTGACCGTGGCGAGCGCCGTCCCCGTCCTGAGCGCGGCGAGCGTCGTCCACGTCCTGAGCGTGGAGAGCGCCGCGAGCGTAACGAAGACTACCACGAGCCCACTAACGAGCCTAAGGACTTCACCGACGAGCTCGACAAGATGGACTTCTAAGCGTCAGTACATACATAACCCAAACTCCCGGTAAGCAGGTCGCCTGCCTACTGGGAGTTTTCTTTGCTCCTCCTCTCCACGACACGACGCACTCGCGTACCTTATTAATTATGCTACCGATGACAATTTCCACCAGGCTACGTCATATAATAAACCACAAGAAGGAAAAACATGAACAGAATCTTTGCCCTCAGTCTGATAATGGCCGTGGCCCTCTCGGCAATGGCACAGCAAGTAAACATCGTCATCAACAAGAAAGCCTCCAGCCGAGAGCAGTATGCCAAGGAATACCTGCAGAAGAAACTCTCTGCCCTGGGCTATGAGGTAACCCCCAACAAGGGACTGACCGTCACACTGAACAATGCTAACGGCGGAGCAGCCGAAGGCTACACCATCACCAAAAGCAAGAAAGGCATTACCGTCACAGGCAATGATGCCACTGGCGTCATCTACGGCTGCGTGGAACTGGCCGAGCGTGCCAAGCTCGAGGGCGCCCTGGAAGCCGTAAAGCCTGTCAGCGACTCACCACAGATGGTGATGCGCGGCACATGCATCGGACTGCAGAAAACCGTCTACCTGCCCGGTCACGGCGTCTATGAATACCCCTACACCCCCGAGAACTTCCCCTGGTTCTACGACAAGGAAGAGTGGGTGAAGTACCTCGACATGATGGTAGAGAACAAGTACAACTCGCTCTACCTCTGGAACGGTCATCCCTTTGCCTCGCTGGTCAAGCTGAAGGACTATCCCTTCGCCCTCGAAGTAGACGACGCCACCTTCAAGAAGAATGTTGACATCTTCTCCTTCCTGACCAAGGAGGCCGACCGTCGCGGCATCTGGGTCATACAGATGTTCTATAACATCATTCTCTCCAAACCCTTTGCCGACCACTACGGACTGAAGACCCAGGACCGCCACCGGCCCATCACACCGCTCATCTCCGACTACACCCGCAAGTCCATTTCTGCCTTCATACAGAACTATCCCAACGTAGGCCTCCTTGTCTGCTTAGGCGAGGCGATGGCCACCATCGACGACGACGTCACATGGATGAAGGAAACCATCATTCCCGGCATCAAGGATGGTCTGCAGGCCTCAGGTCGCAAGGACATACCTCCTGTCGTGCTGCGCTCTCACGACACCGACGGCCCACTGGTGCTCCGCGAATCGTTGCCACTCTATCCTAACATCTACACCATGTCGAAGTACACTGGCGAGTCGCTGACCACCTATACCCCCGGCGGACCATGGGGTGAGACGCACCAGCAGCTGGCAGCAGCCGCCCCCGTACACATCGACAACGTGCATATCCTGGCTAACCTCGAACCATGGCGGTGGTCCAGCCCGGCATTCATCCAGAAGACGGTGCAGGCCATGCACCGCGCCCACCACTCCAAGGGTCTGCACCTCTATCCACAGGCCTCCTACTGGGACTGGCCCTATACCGCCGACCGTCTGCCCGACGGCAAGCGCCTCAAGCAGCTGGACCGCGACTGGATGTGGTATCAGGCCTGGGGCCGCTATGCCTGGAACGAGCAGCGCGGCGACGACCGCAGCTACTGGCGACGGCAGCTGGCCGACTATTTCGGCATTGACACCATCGCTGCAGGCCATGTGCTCAACGCCTACGACGAGGCGGGCGAGATAGCCCCCAAGTTGCTGCGCCGCTTCGGCATCACCGAGGGCAACCGCCAGACGCTGCTCCTCGGCATGACCATGGGCCAGCTGGTGAATCCCTATAAATACACCATCTATCCCGGCTTCTACGAGAGCTGCGGTCCGGAGGGCGAGAAGCTCATCGAGTATGTAGAGAAGGAGTGGAACGGCCAGCCGCACAAGGGCGAGCTGCCCATAGACATTGTAGACCAGTGCGTGCTGCACGGTCAGGCAGCTCTCGACGCTCTCACCCTCGCCGGCATCAAGCCGACGCGCCATGCCGACGAGTACGAGCGACTGGAGGCCGACATCTTCAGCTACTACCTGTTTGCCCGTTCCTTCCGCTACAAGGTGCTGGCGGCCCAGCAGGTGCTGAACTACAAGTGGACAAAGGATATAAGCTACCTCGACGACGCCGTGCCCCTGCTTGAACAGAGCCAGAAGCTGTGGCTCCAGCTGGCGGAGACCGCCGACAAGAACTACCTCTATGCCAACTCGATGCAGACCGCACAGCGCCGCATCCCTGTGGGTGGCGACGGGGGCAAGATGAAGACATGGGGCGAGCTGGCCCAGGTCTATCAGGCCGAGCTGGACAACCTGAAAGCCAACATCGAGAAGCTGAAGCGCCCTGCCGCACAGAACGCTGTCAAGATACCGGCTGCGCTGCCCGCCAGCGTCCGCATACTCGACGGCAAGTCCACCGTGCCCCTCCAGAAGGGTGCCGTCCTCTTCGAGAACCGTCCCGACACGCCCGTCGACTCCATCGCCCCCGAGCTCATCGGCCTGCAGGCCCTCGTGCTCAACCGCGACACCACCCGCATCGTGGGTACTGCCATCAGCTTCGAAAGCCCCGAGCCCGTCAAGCTGCTGGTAGGCCTTTTCAAGGACGACGACCGCAAGTTCGCCAAGGCCCCGAAGCTCGAAATCGACGCCACAGGCAACGAATACGGCCAGGCCGAGCCCCTGCTCACCAATGCCATCAGCATCGTACAGATGCCCAAGGTCAACATTCACCAGTACTCCCTGCCCGCCGGCCGCCACACGCTGCGCCTGCCTAAGGGCATCCTCATGGTGGCCGGTTTCACCCAGAGCGACATCAAGGCCCGCGACTGCGGCCTCAACGGTCCCTCGGGCGAGGTAGACTGGCTGTTCCAGGAATAAAAAAAGTAACCGACAAACGATAAACTACGAACGATGAAGATAAAACTGACCGCGCTATTTGTACTCGTCAGCCTCGCCGTCACGGCACAGCCTGTCAGCCAACAGCAAATGCAGCGCATCTATCAGGAGGTGCGCACTCCCTATAAGTACGGCATGGTAGTAGCCCCCCAGGACAACTACCACAAGATAGACTGCCCCACCGTCTTCCGCATGGGCGGCCAGTGGCTGATGACCTACGTCGTCTACAACGGCAAGGAAGGCCTCGACGGGCGCGGCTACGAGACGTGGCTGGCATCGTCCGACGACCTGCTGCACTGGAAGACACAAGGACGCCTGCTGAGCTATCCCACCGACAGCACCCGCTGGGATGCCAACCAGCGAGGCGGCTTCCCGGCACTCATCGACTGGACGTGGGACGGCAGCTACAGTCTGGGCCAATATAAAGGCAAGCACTGGATGACTTACATCGGCGGCCACGGCACAGGCTACGAGGCCGTACGCGAGCCCCTGCACATCGGCATGGCGTGGACCAAGGGCGACGCCACACAGGCCCACGAGTGGAACACACAGGGGAAACCCCTGCTCAGCATCGACGACGAGGATGCCCAGTGGTGGGAGAAGCTGACACAATACAAGAGCACCATCTACCAGCTCGACAACAAAGAAGACACAGGCCTACTGCCTCCCGAGTTGCGCAACTACCGCTTTCTCATGTTCTATAATGCCGGAGGCGTCAACCCCCAGAACAACCTCAAGGCCGAACGCATTGGCATTGCCCTCAGCAACGACCTGAAAAAGTGGAAGCGCTACGACGCCAACCCCGTCTACACCCACGAAGCCCCTGGCATCATCACCGGCGACGCCCAGATAGTGCGCATGCCCGGCAACGTGACTGGCGATACTGCTACCGAGTCCCCCCTGTACGTCATGTTCTACTTCTCGGCCTATAACCCCGACCGCAAGTATAACGCCTACAACACCTTCGCCGTCTCGCGCGACCTCGTACACTGGCAGGACTGGACAGGACCCGACCTCATCATACCCTCCAAACCCTACGACGAGATGTTCGCCCACAAGAGCTACGTTGTCAAGCACGACGGCGTGGTCTACCACTTCTACTGTGCCGTCAACAACGACCAGCAGCGCGGCATAGCCGTAGCCACCAGCGTGCCCATGGGACGCTCCGACGTACGATTCCCCGCCCCCGAGCGTAAAGGGCGCCGCACCGTAACATCGCTCAACGACGGCTGGACCGCCCATTGTCTTGCAGGCCGCGACTCCATAGCAACTACCGTCAACCTTCCGCATAACTTCGACGACTACTACGGCTACCGCCAACTACGCCATGGCAACCTGCACGGCAAGGCACTCTACGAGAAGACCTTCCAGACCACCAGGCGCCCCGGCCGCCGCTACTTCCTGCAGTTTGAGGGCGTAGGCACCTATGCCACCGTGACGCTCAACGGCCACCAATACCCCGAAGAACTGGTGGGCCGCACCGTGTGGACACTCGACGTCACCGACCACCTGCAGGACGGCCGGAACCACCTGAAGGTCGTCGTCAACCACCCCGCCATGCAGACCGCCTCGCCCTGGGTCTGTGGCGGATGCTCCTCGGAGTGGGGCTTCTCCGAGGGCTCACAGCCCTTCGGCATCTTCCGACCCGTCACACTCATCGAGACCGACGAGGTGCGCATTGAGCCCTTCGGCGTGCACATCTGGAACAACGCAGCCTGCGACAGCGTCTTCATCGAGACCGAGGTAAAGAACTATACCCACGAGACCCAGACCGTCCAGCTGGTCAACAAGTTCACGCTGGCCTCGGGCAAGCAGGTGTTCCGCCATGCCGAGACCGTCACCATCGAGGCCGGTGCCACGCGCACCCTCCGCCATGCCAAGGCCGTCAGCGACGTGCACCGCTGGACCATCGGCGACCCCTACCTCTACACCCTGGCCACCATGATTAAGCGCGACGACAAGACCACCGACGAGGTGCGCACGCCCTTCGGCATACGCAGCATCTCGTGGCCCGTACTGCGACAGCGGGCCGCGGCCGACAGTCAACCCGCCGACCACCGCTTCTACCTCAACGGGCAGCCCGTATTCATCAACGGCACCTGCGAATACGAACACCTGCTGGGCCAGAGCCATGCCTTCTCGCCCGAACAGATACGCTCGCGCATGAAGCAAATCACCAACGCCGGCTTCAACGCCCTGCGCGAGGCCCACCAGCCCCACAACCTGCTCTACCAGCAGCTGTGCGACGAGCAGGGCGTGCTCTTCTGGAGCCAGTACTCAGCCCACATCTGGTACGACACCCCACAGTTCCGCGACACCTTCAAGCGCCTGCTGGTGCGCTGGATAAAGGAACGCCGCAACTCACCCTCCGTCGTCCTATGGGGACTGCAGAACGAGAGCGTGCTGCCCAAGGCCTTCGCCCAGGAGTGTTCCGACATCATACGCAGCCTGGACCCCACCTGCCATGACCAGCGCGCCATCACCACCTGCAACGGCGGCGAGGGCACCGACTGGAACGTCATACAGAACTGGAGCGGCACCTACGGCGGCACTGCCGACAACTACGACCGCGAACTCTCACAGCCCGAACAGCTGCTGAACGGCGAATACGGTGCGTGGCGCACCCTCGACCTGCACGGCGACGCCAAGTACAGCGAAGAAAGCTTCACCGCCCTCTTAGAGAAGAAAGCCCGTCTGGCCGAGAAGGCATACCACGACAGCATGGGCGTCTGCGGCCACTTCCAGTGGATATTCAACTCGCACGACAACCCCGGCCGCGTACAGCCCGACGGAGCCCTGCGCCGCGTGGACAAGATAGGCCCCATCAACTATAAAGGCCTCGTCACCGCATGGGAGGAGCCCACCCAGGCCTACTACATGTACCGTCACCGTTACGTCAGCGACCCCGCCGCCGCAGCTGACGGCACCGCTGCCAGCAACGGCGACCCCACAGCAGCCGACCTTAATGCAACGCCACACTTTGACATCCTGTCAAGGAATTGCGAACTCGTAAAGGCAGCCCCCGGCTACCATTACCTCTACCGCATCAACTGTGGCGGCGATGCCATCCAAGACGAGTTCGGACAGCAGTGGCTGGCCGACGACACCCTGCACAGCCACTCCTGGGGACAGGACTTCCCCGGCGTCAGTGCCCTGCAGGCCTCACAGCGACACATCACGGCCGACATACGCGGCACCTGGAGCGACGAGCTGTTCCGATACTTCCGCTACGGTCGACACCGACTGTGGTACGACCTGCCCATGCCCACATCCGACGCCGACACCACCACCTACCGCATAGAGCTCTACTTCACGGAGCCCTGGCACGGACGCGAGGCCTCCGAGACGGCCGACTATGAAGGGCTACGCATCTTCGACGTCGCCGTTGGCGGCAAGACCGTCGTCGACGACCTCGACCCCTGGGCCGAGGCAGGCTACTGCGGCGCCCTGCGCCGCGTGGTCTACGCCCGCGCCACGGACGGCCGGCTGCGCATCCACTTCCCCGAGGTAAAGGCCGGACAGGCCGTCATCTGCGCCATTGCCGTGGCAAAGAAAGACAACACCCCCGCCTTGGCCACCCCACCCTTTGTGAAGCCTGCCATGGTGGCACGGCAACATATCGGACAGGGCTTCTGGCACGCCCTGGACACCGACACCATTGCCAAGCTACCGAAGCAGGAACTGCCCCAAGACACTGAGGCACGTCCCGCCACCGTCTATCAGCCCGCCAAACTCTCAACTAAAACCGGCACCACCACCTTCGTCATCACCCCCGGCCTCGGTCAGGAGTACGCCCTGCGCTTCCGCTACAAGAACACCACCGGGCAGCCCGTAACGGCACGTATGACCATCACCGACGCCAAGAACATCGTGCTTGTCGACCGCGACGTCACCTTCCCGCCGACACCCGACAAGTTCAAGATGCTCTCCACCACCACGGGCACCCAGATCAACGCCGGCACCTACCGTCTCGTGATAGCCACCGACCAGGTAACGTTTAAGGAACTCGAGGTGCAGTGAACCCCACCCGGTTCAACTCCGCTTCATGTCCAGTATATGTCCAGTATATGTCCAGTATTTGTTCAGTGAATGACTGAACAAATACTGAACACATAGTGGTCATGTAGTGAACAGCAGTGAGAGCTGTGCGGGGAGGAAAAAAGGGGAAAAGGGGGACAAAACAGAAAGTGGAACGTCATTATTTCAGAAATGGTCCTGACGAGGCCGTAGGTAATGACGACAACGTACTTGACGGGTCCGTTGGGATATGGAGAACTAAAAGGACGGAGATTACAGAATGGAAAAGGAGAATACGCTTTTGGACCTGCTGACGGCTGACAGGACGATTGTGGGCCGTCGGGTGCTGAGCCTGGCTATGGTGCTGTCTGTTTTGGGGGCACTTCGGGCCGCTGACGTGGCGGTGACCGATGGCTGCGGACAGCACGACTGGGAGAACCATCATGTGCTGCAGCGCAACCGTGAGGCGGCGCGGGCGTACTTTATTCCGTATGGCCAGCAGAAGGGCGACCGCACGCTGAGCCTGAACGGCGAGTGGCGGTTCCGGTGGACAAAGACGCCCGACGAGCGCGTCAAGGACTTCTGGCGCACGGACTTCGACGACAGCCGGTGGACGACGTTCCCCGTGCCTGCCAACTGGGAAGTGAACACCAGCGGCAGGCAGTACGGCACGCCCGTCTACGTCTCGGCAGGCTATCCGTTCAAGATAGACCCGCCCTTCGTCACCCGCGAACCCAAGCAAGCATGGACCGCGTACACGGAGCGCAACCCTACAGGACAGTACCGCAGGACGTTCCGTGTGCCGGCTGAGTGGCAGGAGGGGCAGACCTTCCTGCGCTTCGAGGGGGTGATGTCGGCCTTCTACGTATGGGTAAACGGCCAGCTGGCGGGCTACTCGCAGGGGTCGATGGAGCCGTCCGAGTTTAACATCACGCCGTATATAAAGAAAGGAGATATTGCAACGCCACACGCTGACCAGGGGTCAGAGAATTTGTTGGCCGTCGAGGTCTACAAATACAGCGACGGCTCGTACCTGGAGGACCAGGACTTCTGGCGCTTCGGGGGTATTCATAGGGACGTGCTGGTGTATCACACCCCCGACGTGCGGCTGCGCGACGTGGCGGTAAGAACGCTGCCCGCGACGACGTCGAGGGACGAGGCGACGCTCAGCGAATGCCAGTGGACACTGACGATAGACCCTCACTTCTCCGTATATAACGGCCAGACGGGCGAGGGCTGCCAGCTGGTGGCCACGCTCATGGACCGTGGCCACGCCATCGGCAGCGACACCGTGGCTGCCGACGAGGTACTGGACCTTCAGCACAAGGCCTCGCGCATGAACAAGTGGTTCCCGCAGCGCGGCTACCGCGAGACCGACCGTATGACCATCCGCGTCGAGAACCCGCGCCTGTGGAGCGCCGAGCACCCCAACCTGTACACCCTGCTGCTGGAGCTGAAGGACGCCCAGGGCCGTGTCGTGGAGCGCACGGAGCAACAGGTGGGCTTCCGCGTCATCAATATCCGCAACGGGCAGCTGCTCATCAACGGCCGTGCGGTGAAGCTGCGCGGGGTGAACCGCCATGAGCACGACCCGCTGAGGGCGCGCGTCATGACCGACGAGCTGATGAAGAGGGACCTGCTGCTGATGAAGCAGGCCAACATCAATGCCGTCCGTCTGGCCCACTACCCTAACTGTCCGCGGTGGTACGAGCTGTGCGACTCCATTGGGATGTACGTCATGGACGAGGCCGACGCCGAGACACACGGTCTGCGCGGCACGCTGGCCTCCACCCCCGACTGGCACGCGGCGTTCATGGACCGTGCGGTACGTATGGCTGAGCGCGACAAGAACCACCCTTCAGTCATCTTCTGGAGCCTGGGCAACGAGTCGGGCTACGGTGCCAACCAGGCCGCCATGTCGGCGTGGCTGCACGAGTTCGACCCCACGCGACCGGTGCACTATGAGGGTGCACAGGGCACGCTGTCGGTGCAGTCGGACCTGTCGCGCACACCTCACGATGCCCAGACCGTAGACGTCATATCGCGCTTCTACCCCCGCGTCATGCAGGACTACCTGAACCCCGGCATCCCTGACGGGGCCGACCAGGAACGGGCCGAGAACGCCCGCTGGGAACGGCTGGTCGAGATAGCCAACCGCGAGGGCGACCACTGCTCGTGGGAAGGCTCCGACGGCGGACCGCGGCCGGTGATGACAAGCGAATATGCCCATTCCATGGGCAATGCGATGGGCAATTTCTCAGAATACTGGGACGAGATAAACGCCACGCCACGCCTGCTGGGTGGCTTCATTTGGGACTGGGTAGACCAGGGCATCATCCGTGATGGCAAAGTGCTCTATGGCGGTGACTTCGGCGACAAGCCCAACCACACGGCATTCTGTCTGAACGGCATCGTGATGAGCGACCGCACGCTGACACCCAAGTACTACGAGGTGCAGAAGGTGTATGGCGATGCGGCACGGCTGGCCGGCGAGTCGTTTGTTCCCGTCACGTATCCCGCACAGGCCAAGCCACTGAAAGCCCGCAAGTCTGGCACCAGCCGTCAGGCACTCACCATCCGCCCCCAGTGCTTCCGCGCCCCAACGGACAACGACAAGAGCTTCGGCAACTGGCTGGCTAAGGACTGGAAGCGCTGTGGGCTTGACACCCTGCGCATCCCCATGACCACCGAACAGAACGGCGACGAGTGGACCTTTTCCTTCGAGATTCCAGACACCCTGCCGCCACTGCCGCGACTGGGTATCGTCATCGAACTGCCGCGCGAATACGAACTGCTGACATGGCACGGAAGAGGCCCGTGGGACAACTACCCCGACCGCAAGACTTCGTGCCCCATAGGGTGGTGGCAGTCTACCGTCAGCCAGCAGTACGTGCACTATCCCCGTCCGCAAGACTCCGGCAACCACGAGGACTGCACCGTGGTAGAGCTAAAGACCAAAGACGACACTGCAACGCCACGCTCTGGCCAAGAGTCAGGGAAGCGCCTGCGCATCGAGGCCGTAGAAGGCACCTTCTCGTTCTCTGCACTGCCCTACTCGGCACAATATCTGGCAAGCAAGACGCACGACTACGAGCTGGAGGACCAGGGCAAGACCTACCTCAGCATTGACTGTGCCGTCATGGGCCTGGGCAACAGCTCCTGCGGCCCGGGAGTCCTGAAGAAATACGCTATCGACAAGAAGAGGCGTCATCAGCTGAAGATACGGATTTACTAAACGAACAAAAATCCGGCTTTTTCTTTTGCCGTTTCGGAAATAATGCGTATCTTTGCCACACATATAGGCTATTTGATATGGAGCGCGACATGATGATAAAACCACTCGAACAAACGAACCATTTCGGCGGGGGTGGAACTATTTTCGATAGCCTTTGCCGGATTCTTGTGTATCTGTTCCTCTTTCAATACGGATATGGATATCGTGGAATCCAAGTTTTCTCATGTACTTCTCTACCGCTTTGGGCTTGCTGCAAAACTTGAAAAGGAGTTCGCCGGCATTATTGTCGCTCTGTCCGAGAGACAATTCCAGTAGTTCCGCAAACGAAAAGGTCGTTTTGCATTCAAACCGTTTTAGCATTGGCGACTATGTGTCTTGCATCAGGTCTGCCTTATCGACAACGATAGTGTCATCGAGATCCAGCCCTTTCCGATTCAGGTAATCGGCAACACATAATGCTTGCGGGAACTTCATCACACTGTGCATGGCAAAATGCTCGTTTTCATTAATGCCAACAAAAGAGCCATCACGCATGATGCACGCACCATAGCTGGTACTGTCGCATATTAGGTCTTGGCCCAAACACGATGTAGCAACCAATGCACAAACTATAGTTACTATCTTTCTCATATTATTTCTTGTCCTTATGAAATGCCCTTCTTGAACCGCTGCAAACGTGGCGACGGAAGCTACAATGGTGATGGGGACGATAGACCAAAATGTTATGGGTACTGCAATGAATAGCAGGAATCCCGCCCACTTGTTCGCGAGGGTGTGAGGGAAGCAACAGCGCCCATACATCACAAGTGCTGAAAGCTGATTCACGACTTTAATCGCGACGATTACTCCTGCCCACAACCATAGCCATTGTGGCAGTTCGAGTATCGGCAGGAGCTTCCAGGCACAACATGCTACGAAGCTGATGTCTGCCACGCTATCTAGCAATGCTCCAGTCCTGGTAACGCACTTCAGTTTCCTAGCCAGCCACCCGTCGGCTATGTCGCTGAAGCCGCAGAGCGCATAAAGCACCCCAAAAAGAATGCT
>DEJS01000001.1:9374-131910 GCA_002353485.1 Prevotella sp. UBA2742 | reverse complement strand
TTGCGAGGCTTTCTTCTTTATCAACGCTTATGATTACTGCAACGTAATATTTACTTTCTCCTTCGTAATATTCTCACAGTTGGTAAAGACTGCGTCTTTCTTTGCCGTAATGACGATATTCTTCAGGTTGATGCCCTGGATAGGCATCTCAGGCAATCCGTTGAACTCCATGGCACGGCCAGCACCATTACAGACAATATTCTGAATGTCAATGTTGCGGAAGATGGGCGTACCCTCATTGACGGGAGCCTTGGTGGTGTTGTCGGGGTTGTCGCCATCAGCCAACATCTCGGCTACGCTCTTGCCGCCGTAGTACATATTGAAGGTGATGGCATCGGTCTTGATGTCGGTCATCGACACCTTCTTTATGAAAATATTCTCCACGATGCCACCACGGCCACGGGTCGACTTGAAGCGCAGACCCACATCGGTACCCAGGAACAGGCAGCTCTTGACGAGGATGTTGCGCACACCGCCACTCATCTCAGAGCCTACCACGAAGCCACCATGACCAGCGAATACAGTACATCCGTCTACTACCACATTCTCGCAGGGACGACCACGACGGCGACCGTCCTTATCCTTACCACTCTTAATGCAGATACCGTCATCACCTGCATCGAACTTCGAGTTGACGATAAGTGCGTTCTTACACGACTCAAGGTCGAGCGCATCGCCGTTCTGGGCATAAGAGGGATTACGGGCCAGCACATTGTCAAGAATAATATTCTCGCACATCAGAGGATGGATGTTCCAGGCTGGCGAATTCTGGAAGATAACGCCCTGAAGCAACACGTTCTTACAGTTGACGAGACTAATCATCACAGGACGCAGGAAACGCTTAAAGTGATTCCACTCTGTCTCTGACGTAGCCTTGACAACATTCATGTCGGCGCTTTTCTCGGCATCGGCATACCCCTGAGAGGGTACCCAGTAGTCCTTCTTCGAGACGACGCCACCTGGACGGGCCGTGACTTCCTTCCACTGAGCGTCTGTCACCTTACCTCGCTTCACAGGACGCCAGTACTGACCATTGCCGTCAATGACACCACGACCGGTAATAGCGATGTTCTCGCATCCATTGGCAGAGAGGGGCGACAGACAACGACGTGTGTCAAGGCCCTCAAACGATGTCTCGATGATTGGATAGAGTGTCTCGTCAGGCGAAAAGAGGATTACAGCACCTACCTGCAGATGCAGGTTAATATTAGACTTAAGCTGGATGGGGCCAGTAAACCACACGCCAGCAGGCACTACAAGTTTGCCACCGCCCTGCTGAGACAAGGCATCGATCGCACGAGCAAAAGCATCTGTATTGAGAACGATGCCATCACCCACTGCACCATAGTCACGCAGGTTAACCTGTCGGTCGGGGAACTGAGGCGCAGCAACCTCTGGCATCTGGAATGGCAGATCCTTGGTGAAGCGCTTGTACGGATTCTCACAGTTAGCACAGGGCTTGTCTTTGTCACAAGCGTGGTGCTTTTGGGCCGAGGCAGTCAGAGCGACGCCTAACAGCAGAAGGCAGACTAGCTTTTTCATTATCATTATTGTTTGTTTAAGGGTTAGTCTTCTTTTATCTCACTCAAAGGTATCATTACAAAATCACGCTCACACATCAGCGGATGAGGAATCTTTAGGTCGGGCTCACTGACCGTAAGGTCATCGTAGAGCAATATATCAATGTCTATCGGGCGGTCGGAATAGCCAGACGTAGTCTTGCTTCGGCGTCCCATGGAACGTTCTATCCGCTGGGTAAGTTGTAGCACCTCGCGTGGTGTCTTGTCGGTCTCACACAAAACAACCGCATTCAAGAAACTGTTATCCGACTGGAATCCCCATGGTTCTGTCTCAATAAATGACGACTGTCGTGTCACCTCGCCAACCTGCTCTACTATTAATCGTATTGCCTCTAACAGGTTCCGTTCCCTGTCGCCAA
This sequence comes from Prevotella sp. UBA2742, assembly GCA_002353485.1. GTDB lineage: Bacteria > Bacteroidota > Bacteroidia > Bacteroidales > Bacteroidaceae > Prevotella. Next base: position 129,971 of record DEJS01000001.1, on the reverse strand, counting down.
GGTTTGAGCCCAGGCCAAGATATACCCGATGCTTAGTCATCAAGTATCAGCATTGCGTCGCCATAGCACCCAAACATATAGCCATTGTCAAGAGCCTTCTGATATGCCTCCATAATAAGGTCATAGCCGCCAAAAGCCGCTGTAGCCATCAGCATAGTAGACTCAGGCTGATAGAAATTAGCCACCAGACTGTCTGCCAGTCCAAAGTCGTATGGCGGGAAGATGAAACGGTTAGTCCATCCATCGAACTCCTTAAGCAAGCCGTCAGTACCCACAGCCGACTCTGTGGCACGCAACGTGCTGACGCCAATGGCACAGATATGGTGTCCGTCGGCCTTGCCCTGATTGACTGCATCACAGGCGTCATTTCCTATAATCACCTGTTCAGAGCTCATCTTGTGCTTGGTCAAGTCTTCTACCTCAATAGTATCGAATGCTCCCAGACCACAATGTACGGTAATATTCGCGAACTCGATGCCACGAATCTCAAGACGCTTTAGGAGTTCACGGCTGAAGTGCAACCCTGAAGCAGGCGCAGTGACAGCGCCCTCGTTCTTTGCATAGATAGTCTGAAAATTCTCCATGTCATCAGGCGTCACGTCTCTCTTGTTGACAATATAGCGCGGAAGAGGAGCAGAACCCAGTGCGAACAATTCCTTTTTGAACTCGTCATGCGGACAGTCATAGAGAAAACGCAGCGTACGTCCACGGCTGGTTGTGTTGTCTATGACCTCAGCCACCATAGGTCCGTCTTCTTCGAAGAAGAGCTTATTGCCAATACGAATCTTGCGCGCCGGTTCCACCAACACATCCCACAGACGAAGCTCCTCGTTCAGCTCGCGCAGCAAGAACACCTCTATCTTTGCATCCGTTTTCTCCTTTGTACCATAAAGGCGAGCAGGAAACACCTTAGTGTCGTTGAGCACCATGACATCACCCTCATCGAAGTAGTTGATAATGTCGCGGAACATCAAGAACTCGTCAGTATCGTTCCCTTTGGCATCCTTCACATGCATGTCGATAGTCTGGCTCTTACGATGGACTACCATCAGACGGCATTCATCACGACGGTAAACCTTTTCTACGCTACCATCCTCATTCTCGAACGTCTTGTGAGGAGGCTCAAGGGCCAGCCGGTCCTCTGTGAGTCTGAATCGGAATTGTGACAGTTTCATCAGTATAATAACTATTTTAACGAATTACTATTTATTTCTCTATCTCCTGTTGAGCCAACCATTGGGGGAAGTCATCCAGTGTGAGACAATCGTCTATGCTGATATTCCCCACCCTGGTACGGCATAGTGCCGTAAGGTAGGCTCCGCTCTGTAGAGCCCGACCGATGTCGCGTGCCAAGGCTCTGATGTAGGTACCTTTTCCACAACGCACATGAATGCTCATCTGCATCTTCTCGGCATCGAAGTCCATCAGCTCGATAGCATCAATACGAATGGTTTTAGGTTTCAACTCTACCGTCTCGCCCTGCCGTTTCAATTTGTAGGCCCTGTCGCCTCCTATCTTACATGCCGAATATGAAGGCGGAACCTGCTGTATCTCTCCGACAAAGTCCACCAGCGTTTTCTCTATAAGCTCACGGGTTATATGCAAAGTAGGATACGACTGGTTCACCTCATGCTCCATATCGTAGCTTGGAGTGGTAGCACCCAACTGCAACGTTGCCGTATACTCCTTGGTGTCCAGCTGCAAGCGCTCTATCTCCTTGGTCTTCTTACCCGTACAAAGTATAAGTACTCCTGTGGCCAGAGGGTCCAACGTACCTGCATGTCCTATCTTGACTCTTCTGACGCCCACAGCTCTTGAGACGCGTGTGCGTACATAAGCCAAAGCGCCGAACGAAGTCATACGGTAAGGCTTGTTAATGTAGATGTATTCGCCCTCTGTGAAGTTCATCAGTCAACCATTGCAAGTGAATGTCCTGTCAGTAGCAGCACAATGATAATGCCGCCCACAATGATACGATAGTAGCCAAAAGCCTTGAAGCCATACTTTGTAAGGAAACCGACAAACCACTTCATGGCCAACAAAGCCACGATGAACGAGACGACACAGCCCAACACCAGCATCGTAATGTTATGCGTCGTTGCCCAAGAGGTCTCTTCCTTCATCAAGTCAAGCAAATCAAGCAACGTAGCTCCTGCCATGGTCGGTACAGCCAGGAAAAACGAGAATTCAGCAGCCTTCTTTCGGGTCAGCCCTTGTGCCATACCACCGACGATGGTTGCCATGGAGCGAGAGACACCAGGAATAACAGATATACACTGGAAAAGACCAATACGGAAGGCTCGCTTTTCATTAACCCTGTTTGACTCGCTACCCTTGTTGAACAGCTTGTCGCAATACAGCATGAATATACCTCCCAGCACCAGCATGGCAGCTACCACCTCGACACTGTCGAGCAACCAGTCAAGCAAGCCCGACTTTTTGGCCAGCAAACCTATTACCACTGCAGGCAGTACACCCACAAAAAGCAACCAGTAGAAACTAAAGCGATGCTTCAACCTCTGAAAGACATTGCTCCCTGCAGGAGCAGGAGAGCTATCAACAGAAAAGAAATGCTTCCAGTAAAGACATACCACCGAAAGGATAGCGCCAAACTGGATGATGAATGTAAAGGCATGCACAAAAGGGTCGCCTTGAGGAACCCCCAACAGGTTCTGCGCAATAATCATGTGTCCTGTCGACGACACAGGCAGGAACTCAGTCAGGCCCTCAACGATAGAAATGATGATGGTCTCTATCCAAGTCATCTGATATCCTCCTTATCCTTTGGCTTTCTGACAACAGCATAAACCATAGATACGAAACCCAGCAAGCATATTACTGGTGCCACCTTGATACGGCGGGCACTGAATATATCCGGATTGTAGGCCGTCTCCGTAGAGCCGCTACCGCTCATCAGCAGGAAGCCTATTATCACTACTGCCATACCAATGGCCAGCAGAATAAAGTTGACCTTATCAAAAGCGAAATCTCTTTTATCCATTCTATCTTAACTCCTCTAACTTCTTAACTCCTTAACTTCTTAACTCCTTAACTTCTTAACTCCTCAAATCTTATACAACTCTCCCGCTCTCATGCGCAGGAACTTGTTAACAGCCAGCCATGCACAAAGTGCCGTAATGACTATACCGAATATCAGTACACTAATGGCGGTAATAGCCATCACCTGCCATGTCACTACATCTTCGATACCAGGCTGTGTAAGATAAAGTCCGTATGCACCAGCCCCCAATACCATAATGGCAAAGATAGCGGCTACGACACCAATGCTGACAGCCTGTTTCAGGAAAGGACGTCTGATGAATCCCCATGACGCTCCCACCAGCTTCATGGTGTGAATAACAAAACGGCGGGCATAGACACTCAGCCTGACGGTATTACTGATGAGTGAGAACGACACAAAGGTAAGCAAGGCAGCCAATACCAGGAGCACAATGCTTATTCTACTCAAGTTCACGTTCACCCGGTCCATCAGGTCCTCCATATACGACAAATCGGTCACTCTGGCGTCTTTCTTTATTTCTTTTGCTATCCACCGCAACGAATCACGATTGGCATAGTCGGCCTTCAGCTGCACCTCAAGAGTACTTGGAAAAGGATTAAAGCCCAGAAACTCCGACGGGTCGCTGCCCATCTCCTTCACCTGTTCCCGTAAAGCATGCTCCTTGCTGATGTAGTCAATGTTATGACTGTAAGGCCTATGATACAGGTCACGACACAGCATCTTTGCCTCGTTTACCGTCACCGAGTCGTTCAGCATCACCGTCACCACAAGATTCTCCTTCATGTGTGCCGACAAGTTATGTGCCGACAACACAAAGAACACCACCAAGCCCAACAGAATAAGCACCATGGTAGTACTTATGCATAACGTTACGGCCTGCATACCACGTCGGCTGCGGCTTCCTTTTTGCTTCTTACTCATAGTCTACAATTAGCCAATTTGGCGCAAAGGTACTAAAAAAAGGGAAAAGCACGAAACGAAAAGCGAAAAAAATAGCTTCCCCCATGCTATTTTCACATAAAATATGTAATTTTGCACCCGTTATGAGTACAATCATCTATCCTTCGCCCATTTTCGGCCCGGTTCACAGCCGCCGTTTGGGCATCTCGTTAGGCATTAATCTGCTGCCTGCTGACGGAAAAGCATGCAGCTTCAACTGTATCTACTGCGAATGCGGTCTGAACGAAGACCACCGCCCTACCCTGCACATGCCGACACGCCAGCAGGTAGCCGAAAAGTTAGAAGAGCAACTCCAGAAAATGGTGGCCGACGCCGAGCTGCCCGACGTGCTCACCTTTGCCGGCAATGGCGAGCCTACCAGTCATCCTCAGTTTGCCGACATCATCGACGACACCATCCGCCTGCGCAACCGCTACTGTCCGCAGGCGAAGGTCAGCGTACTCTCCAACTCTACCATGATTCACCGTCAGACCGTCCACGACGCCCTCATGCGCGTAGACAACAACATCCTGAAGCTCGACACGGTAGACCCCGTTTATATCAACAAAGTAGACCAGCCCAACGGCAGCTACGACGTGCGCCAGATCATCGAGGGCATGAAGTCGTTCCAAGGACACGTCATCATACAAACCATCTTCATGCAGGGCGAGTGCCATGGCGAGTCGGTCGACAACACCGGGCCCGCGTATGTCGACCCCTGGCTGGAAGCCGTCAAGGAGATAGCCCCCCAGCAGGTCATGGTCTACACCATCGACCGCGAGACACCTACCCCTGGTCTGGAAAAAGCAAGTCGCGAACAGCTCGATGCCATCCGCGACCGTGTACTTGCCTTAGGAATTCCCTGTACGGCCAGCTATTGACGACTGTCGTCCCCGCAACAACGGGAACGACAGTTGTAAAACATTACTTGTTGATGATTCCCACCTCCGTAGCGCGCAGGAACTCAATGATGTGACGGATGAAGGGGCCGTCGGGCACCTGCTCCTCTATCTGGTTCACTGCATCGAAAAGCGATGTCTTGCCGTGGAACACCAGACGGTAGGCGTTGGCGATATGCTTAAGCACCTTCTCGTCGATGCCGTGCTGACGGGCCACCTGCATGTTCACGCCACCATACTCCTGCTTGCGGGTACAGATGATGTAAGGAGGAACATCCTTCGAGAAACTGGTACCGGCCTGAATCATCGAACCCTTACCCACACGCGTCTTGGCATTCTCGATGACGCTTGACGAGAAGATGACGCCTTCCTCAATCATACAGTCACCGGCTATCTTCGTACCATAGCCGAAGACACAACGGTTGCCCACCTTCGTATCGTGCGAGATGTGGGCACCCTCCATCAGCACGTTGTCGTTACCTAACACCGTCTGTCCACCAGTGTGGGTGGCACGGTTCACCACCACATTCTCGCGGAAGATATTGTTGTCGCCAATGATACACTCCGTCTTCTCGCCATGGAACTCAAAGTCCTGCGGCAATGCCGAGATGACTGTTCCCTGATGCACCTTGTTGTTATTACCCATCCGGGTACCATTACAAATGCTGACAAAGGGGAAGATGATACAGTTGTCACCTATCACCACGTCGTCCTCAATATAGACGAAGGGGAATATCTTACAGTTGGCGCCGATTTTCGCCTTTGGCGATACCTCTGCTCTTGGACTTATTTCTGACATATTAACCTATCCTTTTTAGACATAATAACATAATAACATGTCCTTTAATTTAGACATAATAACAAGGCCGCTACTTGCCGCCGCCTCCGAGAGCCGTATAGAGACTTACCACGGTCTGCATCTTATTAAAGTCGGCCGATACCTTGTTCAGCTGAGCAGAAAGCAGCTGTGTCTGTGCCGTGATAACCTCCAGATAGCTGCTGCCCGAACTGATGTAAAGGGCACGGGTGTCTTCCACATTCTTAGAGAGCACCTTGACACGCTGACTTTCCAGCTGCGAGTTAGCATCGTAGCCATTATAGTTGACGAGCGCATTGCTGACCTCATTACCTGCCGAAAGAATAGCGTTCTGCCAGTTGTTGAAGGCCTGCTCGTACTGCAGCTTGCTCACCTTCAGGTTGGCAATCAGCGCACCGCGGGCGAAGATGGGCTGCGTCAGCGATCCGAAGAGGTTCAGCAGCCACTTGCCAGGATTCATAGACCCCGACATGTTGCTAAAGGCGCCCGTAGCACCAATGGTGATGCTGGGATAGAACTGCGAGCGGGCCGTCTGCACGTCATGGAAGCAGGCTGCGAGCTGCATCTCTGCGTTGTGCACATCGGGGCGGTTCTGAAGCAGCTGGACGCCAACCCCCGTAGCAAACTCGGTGGGCAGCGACTGCTCGGCCAGTGTCGAACGGGGTATCTGCTGACCAGCCTGACCAATCAGCAATGAGAGTGCATTCTCCGTAGCACGTATCTGGCGACGGAAGTCGTTGGCCTGCGTCTGGGTAGACAAGTAGGCAGCCTCAGCACTCTGCACGCTGGTAGAGCGCATGCGTCCCAGCTGGTGCTGCATCTTCATAATGTCCCACGTCTCTTTGGCCATCTTGCTCATCTCGGTGACGATGCGCAGCTGCTCGTCCAGCATCAGCAGCGTATAGTAGCTGTTGGCAATGCCCGCAATGACCTGTGCGCGGACGGCCATCTGATAGTCCTTGAAGCCCAGCAGCTTCATCTGCGTGGAACGCTTCTGCGAGAGGATGTTGCCAAAGAGGTCTAGCGTCCACGATGCAGTCAGCGGGAACTGGTACGACTTGGTTGTCACCGACGGGTCGGTATATACCGTGTTGATGCTTCCCATCTGGGCCTGGGCGCCACCAAAGGTGATGGCAGGCAGGAAAGCCAGCTTGGCAGCCTTCAGCATGGTCTCATACATCTGTACCGTCAGGACAGCATTCTGCAGGTTGGCATTCTTCTCCAGTCCCTGCTCAATGAGTGCCTGTAGCTGAGGGTCAGTGAATACCGCGCGCCAGGGCAGGTTGCCGAACGATGCCGTGTCCTCGGGCGCCACGAACAAGGTGTCCGCGTCGCTTACGGCATCGCGTATCAGTCCCTTTGTGTCCACCTCAGGACGCTCGTACTTGTTATATACGCCGCAGCTGCTCATCAGCAAGCCTGCGACAGCTAATATCATATACTTCTTCATAGCTCTTTACTCCTCTAATTTATAGTCCACAGGACGGAGGGCATACTGAGATATCTCGCTGGCCACGTCGTTGTTGATTTCCTCGTCCTCAAACTTCATGGGCGAGATACGCTCCTGCAAGGACTGGAAGATGACGAACAGCGTAGGCACTACAAGCACCTGACACAGCGTACCAATCAACATACCGCCCACGGCAGCAGCACCCAGTGTCTGGTTACCGTTTTTACCTACACCCGATGCAAACATCATAGGCAACAGACCGATGACCATAGCCAACGACGTCATCAGGATAGGACGCAGACGTGCCGCAGCACCCAGCGTAGCCGACCATGTAATGGCCATACCCGTCTGACGGCGCTCCAGGGCGAACTGCACGATAAGGATGGCGTTCTTGGCCAACAGACCTATCAGCATGATGAGCGATATCTGCATGTAGATGTCGTTAGAGTGTCCGAAGAGCATCGTGAAGAGGAAGCAGCCTGCCAGTCCGAAGGGCACCGAGAGCACCACAGCCAGGGGCAGGATGTACGACTCGTACTGTGCCGACAGGATGAGGTAGATAAAGATGAAACACAGCAGGAAGATAACGGCCGTCGTGTTCGACGACTTGGCCTCCTCACGCGTCAGACCTGAGAAGTCGTAGGTGTAGCCTTGTGGCAGCACCTGTTCGCCTACCTCGGCAATGGCCTTCAGGGCCTCACCCGTAGAGTAGCCAGAGGCCACGGTACCGGTGACGTTGATAGAGGTAAACAGGTTGAAGCGGTTAATATTGGACGGTCCGTAGACGCGCTCCATGCGGCAGAACTCCTGCACGGGCGACATGCCGCCAGGCGTACGTACGTAGATGCTGTTCAGCGACTCAGGCGTCATACGTGTCTCGGGTGAGCCCTGAATCATTACACGGTACAGTTTACCGTAGGCGTTGAAGTTCGAGGCATACAGTCCGCCATAGTAGCCCTGCAGCGTCGTCAGCACCGTATTGGGCGAGATGCCGGCCTGCTTACACTTGGCCACATCGACGTACAGCATGTACTGCGGGTAGTTGGGGTTGTAGGAGGTCTGAGCTGTCTGGAACTCAGGCCGCTTGTTGAGCTCGGCCAGGAAGTCCTTCGTTACCTGGAAGAAACGGTCCAGCGAACCACCGGTACGGTCCTGCATGACGAGCGAAATACCCGAGTTGGCCGAGAAGCCAGGAATCATAGGCGGTCCGAAGGCCAGTATCTGTGCGTCCTTGATATGCGCCGTCTTCAGGTATATCTGCACCAGAACACCCTGCGAATCGTACGGATTCATAAAGAAACGGTAGATGCCGTCGCCCTGCCACAGTCCGCTGAGCTTCCACCAGAAACCTTTCTGGCGCTCCTCAAAAGGCTTCAGCTTGATGATGAACGTGGCCTGGTCAGAACCGGCACCGGCAATGAAGTTATAACCCTGAATCTGCTCACGGTTCAGAATGGCGGGGTCGGCAGCCAGAATAGAGTCAACCTGACTGATGACCTGCTTGGTACGCTCCACCGAAGTGGCGGGCGGCATGGAGACGGTACAGAAGATGGTTCCGGTATCCTCGTCGGGCACCAGACCCGTCTTCGTAGTAGCCATGGTAGTCACCAGCACCACAATACCGACGACAACCGCCAAGATAATGGCGATGGGCCTGCGCACCAGCTTCTCGATAATGCCCTTATACTTGCCCAGCACCTTGTCGTAGGCCACATTGAACGACGTATGGAAACGGTCAATGGCCGACATTTTCTTCTCGTGACCCTCCTTGTCGTGAGGTTTCAGGAAGATGGCACAGAGGGCCGGCGACAGCGTCAGGGCGTTCAGCGCCGAGATGAAGATGCTGACGGCCATCGTGACACCGAACTCACGATAGAACGTACCCGAGGTACCTCCGATGAACGACACGGGGATAAACACCGACGCCATCACCAGGGTAATGGATATGATAGCTCCCGAAATCTCGTTCATGGCGTCGATGGACGCCGTCAGTGCCGACTTGTAGCCCTGGTCCAGCTTGGCATGCACGGCCTCGACCACCACGATGGCGTCGTCCACCACAATGGCGATGGCCAACAGCAAGGCCGACAGTGTCAGCAGGTTGATGGAGAAGCCAAACACACTGAGGAAGAAGAACGTACCGACGAGCGACACAGGCACGGCAATCAGCGGGATGAGCGTAGAGCGCCAGTCCTGCAGGAAGATGTAGATAACCAGGAACACCAGTATCAGTGTGAACACCAGCGTGAACACCACCTCCTCGATAGAGGCATACAGGAACTCCGTCACGTCGTAGTTAATCTTGTATTTCATGCCCGGCGGGAACAACTTGGCCTGCTCTTCCAACTCGGCCTTTACCTGCTTGGCAATTTCGTTGGCATTCGAGCCTGCAATCTGCTGCACCATACCCATCACTGACGGGATGTTGTTGTTCTTCATCGACACCGAGTACTGCTGGCCGCCCAGCTCTATCTTCGCCACGTCCTTCAGCTTCAGCGTCTGACCGTTGGCATCACTCTGGATGATGATGTTGCCGAACTCCTCGGCGGTCTTCAGACGACCTGTATAGCGCATGGCATACTCGTAGGTGACGTCGCTCTCCTGTCCGAAGCTACCCGGCGCAGCCTCGATGTTCTGCTCGGCCAGCACGCCGCTGATGTCTGAAGGCATCAGGTTGTACTGCTTCATCACGTCGGGCTTCAGCCAAATGCGCATGGCGTAGGTCTTCAGACCGGGGCTCTGCACGTCGCCCACACCCTGAATACGCTTCAGGGCGGGTATGATGTTGATGTTGGCATAGTTAGTCAGGAACTCGTCGTCGTAGCGTCCGTCCGACGTCAGCGAATACATCAGCACCTGAGAGGTCTGACGCTTCGTCACCGTCACACCGATGCGCGTCACCTCGGCAGGCAGCAAAGCCTGTGCCTGCGAGACGCGGTTCTGCACGTTGACGGCACACATATCGGCGTTCATGCCCTGACGGAACAGAATGCTCAGCTGTGCCGAACCGGTGGAAGCAGTAGAGGTGATGTAGTCCATACCCTCCACACCGTTGATGCTTTCCTCCAGCGGCGTAATGACAGAGTTCTTCACCGTCTCGGCGTCGGCACCCGGATAGCTGGTCCACACCGCTACGGTAGGCGGAGCTATATTAGGGTACTGCTCTATGGGCAGCGTCACCAGTCCTATGAAGCCCAGCAGCACGAGGGCGATAGAAATCACCGTCGAGAGCACCGGGCGTTTGATAAAGGTTGTAAAAGTCATGTTACTTACTATTTGACAATTTACGAATACGTTTTACTTCTTCAGGGCACCCACTATCTCGCCGGCCGACATGGCCTTGGCCTGCTCGCTTATCTTCTGCTGATAGCGCTCGGGGGTGATGGGCACAATCTCCATGCCGTCGTTCAGCTTGGTGATGCCATTGGTGACATACTTGTCGCCGGCCTTCAGACCCTCGGTCACGATATAGTTGTTGCCGTCGTCCTGCGGGTCTACCTTAATCTCGGTGTACTTCACCTTGTTGTCCTTGCCGAGGGTATAGACGAACTTCTTGTTCTGCACCTCCGATACACACAACTGGGGAATGACGATGGCGTTGCTGTTCTGACGCGGAATGACGATGTTGCCCGTCTGACCGCTCTTCAGCTGCTTTTCGGGGTTGGGGAAGGTGGCAATGAGCTGCACCGAACCCGTGGCAGCGTCCACCACGCCACTCATACGGCTCACCTTGCCTTCGTGGGCATATATACTTCCGTCGGCCAGCTGCAGCTTCACAGCGGGGAACGACGACAGGCCTTTCTGCGAGATAACCATGGCCTCCTTCTCGGTAACCGAGAAGTAGACGTCCATCGACGAGATGTTGGCCACCGTGGTCAGCGAGTTGGAACCGCTGACCAGCGCGCCCTTCTTATAGGGCAGCGTGCCCACGACACCGCTGGCCGGGCTCTTGACGTAGCAGAAGCTCAGCGCCTCCTTGGCCGAAGCCAGGGCAGCCTGGGCCTGGGCCAGCTGGGCCTTGGCACTCTCGAAGGTGTTCTGTGACGTCTGCAGCTCGTAGTCGCCGATAATCTTGTTGGCGTGCAGCTGCTTGGCGTTGTCGTACGTCAGCTGGGCCGTATTCACCTGCTGCTGGGCCGTGTTCACCGCCGCCTGAGCCTGGCGAACCTGGGCCTGGTACGTGGCATTGTCTATTACGAACAGGGTCTGGCCGGCACTGACCGTCTGACCCTCCTTGACATTAATCTGAATCAGGAAGCCCTGGGCTTTGGGGCGGATTTCCACATCCTGAACGCCCTTGATGGCAGCAGGATAAGTAGACTGCATGTCAGCACTTGTAGTACCCACCGTCACCACAGGAAACTCGTTGTCACCAAAAGTAGGACGGCCACCACCGCCACTGCATGCAACCAGCGTTGCAGCTATGGCTGCCAGCATCATAACTTTCTTCATATTCTTACCTTTTTTAAATTATTATTCTTTATTTCTAACCTGAAAATCAAACACATCTAAGTTCGTCCTTGTCAGTTTCAGCCGGCAAAGGTACTAAAAAAAACCGACTCTCTATATATAAGGTGTACAACATTTAACAATAATTACGCATACGCTCTGACTATGCCAAAAAACCTTTCAGCCTCGGGCCAAGTCACGCTTGGCCCGAGGCTGAAACGGGTTTAATGCTACTTGCTGCCGACGGGGTCAGAACAGGAACGTCTTCTCCAGCCAGTAGCAAAGAATACCGGCCAGGTAGCCCACGAAGGCTATCCACGTAATCTTCTTCATGTACCAGCCGAAGGTAATCTTCTCGAGTCCCATGACGACGACGCCTGCGGCCGAGCCTATGATGAGCATGGAGCCGCCCACACCGGCACAGTAGGCCAGCAACTGCCAGAAGATGCCGTCGACGGCCATGTCGCCCGCAGCCTGTACGGGATACATGCCCATGCATCCGGCCACGAGGGGCACGTTGTCGACGATGGACGACAGCACGCCGATGATGCCGGTCACCATGTAGTGGTTGCCCTCGAAGACGACGTCGAGCGAGCGGCCCAGCAGCGTCAGCACGCCGATGGTCTCCAGGCAGGCCACGGCCATCAGTATGCCCAGGAAGAAGAGTATGGTAGACATGTCGATGCGGGTGAGCATGGTGGTGACGCGCTTCTGCATGGCGCCCTTCTCCTCGGGGGCCTTCAGCTGTGCGTAGAACACCTCAGTGACCGTCCACAGCACGCCGAGCACCAGCAGGATGCCCACGAACGGGGGCAGGTGGGTGATGGTCTTGAAGATGGGCACGAAGATGAGTCCGCCTACGCCCAGGAAGAATATCGCCTTACGCTGGCTGGTGGTCAGGTCGCTGGCACCTACGGTCTGCTGCTGCTGGGCCGTGAACGCCAGTTCGCCCTTCAGCGACAGCGAGAGGATGTAGGCCGGTATGACCATCGACACCAGCGAGGGAATCAGAATCTCCATGATGACGCCGGCGGCGGTGATGACGCCCTTGTTCCACAGCATGATGGTGGTGACGTCGCCGATGGGCGAGAAGGCGCCTCCCGAGTTGGCTGCGATGACGACCAGGGCGGCATAGACAATACGGTCCTGCTTGTCGCTGACCAGCTTGCGCAGAATCATAATCATGACAATGCTCGTGGTAAGGTTGTCCAGTATGGCCGACAGGATGAAGGTCATAAAGGCGATACGCCACAGCAGGCCGCGCTTCGACCGGGTCTGCAGCGTGTCGCGAACGAAGTTGAAGCCGCCGTTCTGGTCTACCAGCTCGACAATGGTCATGGCGCCCATCAGGAAGAACAGCGTGGTGGAGGTGGAGCCCAGATGGTGCTCGATGACCTCGCTGACGGCCGCGGCCTTCATGTCGCCGATGGCGTTGGCTACATAGCTGCCGGGATCGATCATGAAGAGGGTCCAGCAGCCTACGAACATGAGCAGCGCGATGGCTGCCTTGTTGATTTTCGTCACGCTCTCGATGGCTATGCAGAAGTAGCCTATGCAGAAGAGGATGACAATAAAGATTGATAAAGTTGACATGGGTAGTTTGTTATAAGTTATTATTATATTGCCTTTAGGTTTGTTTCCAGCTGGGACGTGCTGCTGGCGCCCACCAGGACGGAGGTGACGCCCTCCTGGCGGAGTATCCAGCGCAGGGCGTTGGCGGCCAGGGTGCGGCCCTCGGCGCGGGCCTCGGCGTCCCATGCCCGGAGCTGGGTCAGGAGCTCGGGAGTCAGCATGTCCGGACGTAAGAATTTTTCCTTAGCCATGCGCGAGTCACGGGGGATGCCCTGCAGGTAGCGGTCGGTCAGCAAGCCCTGTGCCAGCGGCGAGAAGGCTATGAAGCCCACACCCTCCTCGTGGCACAGGCTGAGGATGCCCTGCTCGACGGGTTTGCGGTACAGCATGTTCAGCTTGCCCTGATAGATGAGCAGCGGCACGTCGTGCTGCTTCAGATAGGGGATGCCGTAGCGCAGCGGTTCCAGAGGCCAGTTGGAGATGCCGACGTAGAGGGCCTTGCCCTGTCGCACCACGTCGACGAGGGCCTGCAGCGTCTCGTCGAGCGGCGTCTCAGGGTCGTAGCGGTGCGAGTAGAACAGGTCGACATACTCCAGGCGCATGCGTCGCAGGCTCTGGTCGAGCGACGCCATCAGGTATTTCCTGGAGCCCCAGTTGCCGTAGGGACCGGGCCACATGTCGTAGCCGGCCTTGGTAGAGATGAAAAGCTCGTCGCGGTAGGGACGGAAGTCGCTGTCCATCAGTCGCCCGAAGGTCTCCTCGGCCGAGCCGTACGGGGGGCCGTAGTTGTTGGCCAGGTCAATGTGCGTCACGCCATGGTCGAAGGCATAGCGCAGTATGTCGCGCGAACGCTCAAAGGGGTCCACGCCGCCAAAGTTGTGCCACATGCCCAGGCTGACCCGGGGCAGCAGCACGCCGCTCTGTCCGCAGCGGACATACTGCATGCCGCTGTCGTAGCGCTGTTCGTTAGCCAGATATTGATTCATTCCAAGAGTTTGTTTTAGATTTCAGGCTGCGAAGATACGAAGAAAAAACGACCTGACCAAAAAGTCGGCCCACTTTCTTACAGCAAAAATGCTCGGTATTGGTCCGGCACTGGTCCAATATATGTTCAGTCATTCACTGAACAAATACTGGACATATACTGGACAAATACTGGACATGAAGCGGAGAAGAAAGGGAGCCGGAAGGCAGATTTTTCAGAATTGACTTCGTTATTTCGGAGAAAAAAAGTAACTTTGCGGCATTGTTAAACAAACTACTGACATTCGATATGAGAGAGACTATCCTTTTCCTGATGCTGCTGACGGCCCTGTGGGCTACGGCCGGGCAGCACCAGCCGGGCGGTCAGGAGACGTGGCCCGACGGCACCGTGATGGACGCATGGTTCATGGATTCGCGGAAGACAGACCCCTCCAGCCTTGGGCGCCAGTATGTGCTGACTGACTATGGCGTGACGGCGGGCAGCCCGCTGGTGCAGACCAGTCTGATACAGGCGGTGATAGACCGCTGTGCCGAGGAGGGCGGAGGGGTGGTCACGGTGCCTACGGGGACGTTTCTGTCCGGGGCGCTGTTCTTTCCGCAAGGCGTACATCTGATGCTCTGCGAGGGTGCCACCCTGAAGGGGAGCGACCGCATCATTGACTTCCCTGTCGTGACGACGCGCATCGAGGGAGAGACGTGCCGCTACTTCCCGGCACTCATCAACGCGGACGGGGTGGACGGCTTCACCATCTGCGGACGGGGCACCATCGACGGCAACGGGCTGCAATACTGGCAGGAGTTCCGCATACGCCGGCTGTGGAACCCGCAGTGCACCAACAAAGACGCCCAGCGGCCACGGCTGACATATATATCGAACTCGAGGAATGTCACCATTCAGGATGTTCACCTTATCAACTCGCCCTTCTGGACCAACCATGTGTACCGGAGCCACCACGTGCGCTTCCTCGACTGTTTCATCTACGCACCTACGGAGGGCATCTTCCCGCCACAGCCCGAGGTGGGGGCACCGTCGTCGGACGCCATCGACCTGGACGTATGCACCGACGTGCTGATAGACGGATGCTACATGCACGTATGCGACGACGCCGTGGTGCTGAAGGGGGGCAAGGGGACCTGGGCCGACCAGGACCCCGACAACGGCGCGAACGAAAGGATACTGATTCAGAACTGCCGCTACGGACGCGTCTTCGGGTGTCTGGTGCTCGGCTCAGAGTCGGTGCACGACCGTAACATCATACTCCGCAACTGCCATTCCGAGAAGGCCGACCGCATACTGTGGCTGAAGCTACGGCCCGATACGCCACAGCATTACGAGTACATACGGGTGGAAGGCATCACGGGGTGGTGCGAGCGGTTCCTCTACGTTCACCCGTGGACTCAGTTCTACAACAAGGGCGACCGCAAGGACATGCCCCTGAGCCGGTGTCACGACGTAGAGATGAGCAACAACACCGTGGAATGCGGCATACAGCGGACTGACGTGGTGACCAGCGACAAATACGTGCTTAGCGGCTTCAGGACGGACGGCGAAGTGATGACTTTTGAGTGATACGTTCGTCATATTATAAATAATGTAAACACTACGACTGACATGAAGCAATATTTCTTTGCCGTCGACCTGGGAGCCACCAGCGGACGCACCATTCTGGGCATCATAGAAGACGGACGACTGGAGCAGGAGGAACTGACACGTTTCCCGAACAATCTGATAGAGACAGGAGGACACTTCTACTGGGATATCTACGCGCTCTACAACGAGATGATACGGGGCCTGCAGATAGTAGGCCAGCGGGGCATCAGCATCAGCAGCATAGGTATCGACACCTGGGGAGTCGACTTCGTATTCATAGGCGAAGACGGGGCACTGCTGCGCAACCCCATGGCCTACCGCGACCCGCACACCTTCGGGCGCATGGAGGAATACTTTGAGCACGTGGTCGGGCGCCGACAGGTGTACGACATAACAGGCATACAGTTTATGAACTTCAACTCGCTGTTCCAGCTCTATGCCATGCGGCAGGACGACAATGCCGCACTGAAGCACTGCCAGAAGGTGCTTTTCCTGCCTGACGCGCTCAGCTGGATGCTGACGGGCGAGGCCGTATGCGAATACACCATTGCCTCGACGTCGCAGATGCTCGACCCGCGCACTGGCGACTTGTCCGAGCGCCTCATCGAGAGCGTGGGGCTGACGCGCCGGCACTTCGGGCGCATGGTGCAGCCGGGCACCAAGATTGGCGTGCTGACCAAGGAGGTACAGAAGATGACCGGCCTGGGACCCGTACCCGTGATTGCCGTGCCAGGACACGACACGGCCAGCGCCGTGGCTGCCGTGCCGGCAAGGGACGAGAACTTTGCATACCTCTCCAGCGGGACATGGAGCCTCATGGGCATCGAGTCCCGCCAGCCCGTCATCAACGACCGCTCCTACGAGCTGAACTTCACCAACGAGGGGGGCATAGAGGGCACGACGCGTTTCCTGAAGAACATCTGCGGCATGTGGCTCTACGAACGTTGCCGCAAGGAGTGGCCCGAGGACGTGCGCAAGCTCAGCCACCCCGAGCTGCAAGGGTCTGCCATGGGCGTGGAGGCTTTCCGGAGCATCATCAACCCCGACGACGTGCTGTTTGCAAACCCGCCCTCGATGATTGAGGCAATACAGCAGTACTGCCGACAGACACGCCAGCCCGTACCTGAGACTCCGTCTGAGCTGTGCCGGTGCATCTTCGACTCGCTGGCACTGCGCTACCGGCAGGTCTTCGGCTGGCTGAAGGAGTTTGCCTCGGTCGACCTTAACGTGCTGCACATCATAGGAGGCGGATCGCTGAACAAGTACCTGAACCAGTTTACGGCCGATGCCCTCGGCGTAAAGGTGACGGCCGGACCGCAGGAGTGTACCGCCATAGGCAACATCATGCTGCAGGCCAAGGCCGCCGGCATGGTGGACGATGTATGGCAGATGCGCCGCATCATAGCAGACTCTGTAGAGACGGTAGCCTACCAGCCCCAGGGCGACGAAGCCGCCTGGGACAAGGCCTACACGCGCTACTTGGAAATAACAAAACAATAACATAAAGGATTATGGCAAAACCATTAGTAGAAACAAAAGCGAGGGTGGGTGTGTTCAGCATCGCCCTGCAGGCGTACCTGCCTCAGTTCCCACAACTTGTACCTGAGTTCGAGTCACAGTATGAAGCTTTCAAGAAGACGCTGCCCACGACCGTCGAGATTATAGACGGCGGCATGGTGACCACCAAGGAGCAGTCGATGCAGGCCGGCGACAAGTTCCGCGCAGCCGACGTTGACCTGGTCGTACTGCAGATGCTCACCTACTGTACCTCGTATAACATGCTGCCCGCCGTGCGCGACCTGGACGTGCCGGTGGTCATCGTCAACGTGCAGAAAAAGTTGGCACCCGACTACGACAAGACCGACATACCCACATGGCTCGGCGAGCTCTATGCCTGCGGAGCCATCGGCGAGATGGTGGCTGACTTGAACCGCGCAGGCAAGCGCTCGGCCGTCATTACCGGCGTCGTGGAGGGAGGCGACCCCGAGGTGCAGCGAGAGATTGAGGACTGGTGCCGCGCAGCACAGGTGCGACGCCGCTTCCGCGACACCAACATTGCGCAGATAGGACGACCCTACCCCGGCATGATGGACCTATACATCGACGAGACGAACCTCTACCACCGTATGTTCGTATATACCAAGCAGTTCGACTGGGAGCAGATGTGGGCCATTGCCGACAACGTCACCGACGAAGAGGCCATACGCCAGAAGGCGCAGGACATCCTCGACACGTTCGACATCGAGGGCGGCGGCACCGTGGAGAAGGTGTGGGACATGGCACGCTATGTCGTGGCCTTCGAACAGTGGGTCAAGGAAGAGAAGCTGGGCATGATAGCCTCGCACTACGCCGGGTTCGCACAGGGCGTGGCCGGAAAGCTGGACTCGATGCTCATACCCGCCTTCTCGATGCTCATCAAGCAGCACACGGCATGCGCCGTAGAGGGCGACATGAAGGTGGCCATGGCCATGTCGATACTGAAGACCATCAGCGGCACGGGCACGCTGGCCGAGATGTACAGCATAGACTTCCCCAAGGACATCTGCATCATAGGCCACTCGGGCTCGGGCGACTACGACATCTCGCAGGCCCACAAGCCGACGATGAAGATTGTACCCGTGTTCCACGGAAAGACAGGCGGCGGCTATCTGACGCAGTTCTATCCGCCCGTGGGGCCCGTTACTTACCTGGCCATCACGCAGGACGCCAACGGCGTATTCAAGTTTGTCGTGGCCGAGGGTGTCAACGAGGAAGGACCTATCTTCATGTTTGGCGACACGAATATGCGCACCAAGTTCTCTCTGCCGTGCCGCGAATTCGTCAACAAGTGGAGCGAGGCCGGTCCTACCCACCACATGGCTGCCGCCGTAGGACACCACATAGACACCATACTGAAGGTGGCTAAGATTCTGAACATTGAGTGTGACGTAGTTTGCAGATAAAGGCTATGGGAAAGAATTATGGAAGTCTGAAGAGCACCATAGCCGTGTCTCTTACCAATTATCTGGATGCCGGCGCCATTGTGGCCGGGGCATCGGGACTGACCTTGTGGCAGAAGTATCTTGGACTGTCGGAGGTGCACCTGGGGTGGCTCAACTTCATCTCGGCCAACTGCTTAGGGGCGGCCGTGGGCGCCATCATCGGCGGGTTCCTGGCCGACAAGTACGGGCGAAAGTTCATCTTCACGTACAACCTGCTGGTATACATGACCGGCGTGCTGCTCATCATGCTCAGCACCAACTTCCCCATGCTGCTATGCGGCTTCCTGGTGACGGGCATCTCGGTGGGCGTCGGCGTGCCGGCCTCGTGGACATACATCTCTGAGTCGTCGGAGAACAACAACCGCGGGCGCAACATCTGTATCTCGCAGATGTCGTGGGGCATAGGGCCCATGGTCATCCTGCTGTTAGGAATGTTCTTCGCACCCGGAGGCTACCTGTTCGGATGGGTGGAGTCGATAGCACATGCCGTAGGAGGAGCCGACATGGCAGAGCCTGCCGTCAACGCGTTCTCGTCGCGCCTGGTATTCCTCTCGCTGTTCGTAGTGGCCTTCATTGCATGGAACCTGCAGCGCCAGCTACAGGAGAGCGCCGAGTTCACCAAGGGACAGGAGACGGGAGAGAAGAAGCCCGGCCTCGTGGACAATATACGGGTGCTCTTCTCCAACAGCATCGCCGTGAAGACCGTCTGCTTCCTGGCCACCATCTATCTGACGTGGAACCTCGTGGCCTCTGTCATGGGATTCTTCCAGCCGCACATCTACGAGACGGCAGGTGGAGTCAGCAACGAGCAGGCCAACTGGATGAACTTCATCCAGTGGGCCATCATCGTGGGCGTGACATTCATCACGTCGAAGCTCATCGACCGCACGTCGCACAAGGGCATCTACGTCTTCGGGCTGGTGGCTGCCCTGGCAGCATGGCTGGTCATCGTCACCATCGGTGTCAACGGCCCCGCCGGACTGTGGGCCTTTGCCATTTTGTGGGGCGTGCAGGGCGGCGCCTCGCCACAGATATTCTACGCGCTGTGGGGGTCTGAGCTGTTCCCGGCCAAGTTCCGTGCCGGTGCCCAGGGACTGATGTTCTTCATCGTCCGTGGCCTGTCGGCCCTGTGGGGACTGCTGTTCACCTACATCTATGGCGACAACGGCGAGGGATTCACCCTGGCCGCCTACTGCATGATAGCGCTGCTGCTCATCTCGCTGGTGGTGGGCGTCATCGGTGCCCCGAACACCCGCGGCCGCTCGCTGGAGGACATCACAAAGGAGCGCTACGGCGAGAACTATTAACATCGAAGCATCGAGACTTCGAAAGCTCGAGACCTCGAGACTTCGAAACCTCGAAGCATCGAGGCCTCGAAGCCTCGAAACATCGGAATAACATAACAACGAAAGATATGAAAAGTATTTTAGAAGGCCGCCCTGGACTGAAGGCGGTGATTGATCAGATTGCCGAGGTGACGGGTTACCTCTGGCAGAAAGGCTGGGCGGAGCGTAATGGCGGTAACATCACCGTCAACGTGACCGAGTTTATGGACGAAGAGTGCAAGGCCATGAAGGGTATCTCGCAGGTGGTGGGCATCGGCATGACGCTGCCCCAGCTGCGTGGCAAGTATTTCTATTGCAAGGGCACGGGCAAGCGTATGCGCGACCTGGCCCGATGGCCGATGCAGAACGGCAGCATCATCCGCATCATGGACGACTGTGCATCCTACGAGGTGATTGCAGACGAGCCTGTAGTGCCTACCTCTGAGTTGCCTACCCACCTGGCTCTGCAGAACTACCTGCTGGAGACTGGTTCGTGCTACAAGGCCACACTGCACACGCATCCCATTGAGCTGGTGGCCATGAGCCACATCCAGCGTTTCCTGAAGGGCGACGAGATGACACGCGTGCTGTGGTCGATGATACCCGAGACGCTGGCCTTTGCCCCGCTGGGCATCGGCATCGTGCCTTACGCCCTGCCATCGTCAGTGGCACTGGCTGAGGCTACTCTGGAACAAATTAAGACGCACGACGTGGTGATGTGGGAGAAGCATGGCACGGTGGCCGTGGGGCAGGACATCATGGATGCCTTCGACCAGACCGACGTGCTCTGCAAGGCTGCCAACATCTATATGTGCGCACGGGCCATGGGGTCTGAGCCTGACGGCATGACTGAGGAACAGATGAAGGAGGTTCAGGACGTATTCAAGCTTCCCAAGAAACGTCCTTGCTGACTGGGTACGGAGGGAAACAGCTTCCTCCTACATCCGAATGTATATGAAAGAAACACGATTGGCCGAGCATGACAGCTGCCAATCGTGTTTCTTTTTCCTTTCGTGCTACTCCTAACGAACAGTATTAATCGTCAGGGTTACCTTTGTAATGGAAAGGCTGTATATTAGGATTCTCGCCCAAATCTTCAGGGACAACAATCTCTTCACGGATGAGGCGACCGCCATATTCACCTCGTACGGCTCCTGTATTCATCAGCAGGTCGCTATACTTAATGGTTGGTATGACGATACCAAAGATGCCAACACCTACGCGGATTCCCTCAGGATGGATATTGTTGACTATGTGAGCCGAGCGGTAGAGCATGTGTGTGTACACCTTTAGCTGGTTTAGCTTCTTATAGGTGGCATACTGCTCAGGATTGGTCTCCGTAGTATCAGCATGGGTAAACATGCGGCCAATGTTTGCCACATAGTCATCAATGATATCGCTCTGGATGCTGTCACTACCTTGGAGACATTGTTGGATATTGTCTTCCATCTGCCAACGCACCATGCTCTCAGTGGGACGCGTAATAGCTGCAAGCAGAATAAGTATGCACACTATCACGGCCAGAATAACAACCTTGCCCAGACAGCTATGGGTAAACTCCTGCCAGGGACTTTGTTTCTTGTAAGTGTTACTGTTAAACTGTTCCATATATCGATGATTTAAATGATTTGCCATTACTGGTGATGCAAGAGGTTCATAAACTCTTGACGGGTCTTGGCCTGATTAAAGGCTCCGCTGAATTCGCTGGTGGTAGTTATGCTGTTCTGCTTTTCCACGCCACGCATCTGCATGCACATGTGACGGGCCTCGATGACCACCATAACACCGAGAGGGTGGAGCGTCTGCTCGATACACTCCTTAATCTGGAGCGTCATGCGCTCCTGTACTTGTAAACGATGGGCATAGATGTCGACGACACGGGCTATCTTGCTGAGCCCGGTAATATAGCCGTTAGGAATATAAGCCACGTGTGCCTTACCATAGAAGGGTAGCATGTGGTGCTCGCATAGCGAGAAGAAGTCGATGTCTTTAACTATGACCATCTGAGAATAGTCTTCTTTGAAAAGGGCTGCCCGCAATACCTCATGGGCATCCATCGAATAGCCTTGGGTAAGCACTTGCATGGCCTTGGCCACACGCATTGGGGTCTTTTGCAGCCCCTCGCGGGTAGGGTCTTCACCCAATAGCTGAAGAACCCTATAGTAGTGCTGGGACAGTTCGTCAAGTCCTTCGCGATATGTTTCGTTGTCAGAAGTCATGTATTTTCTTAATCTTTACTACTTTAGTCGAAGACCGTTATCTTACCTTTTACGATAGTGGCCTCAGTGAAGCCAAGCTTTCGCATGCTGACCAACATCTGGTGTGCTTCTTCGTAAGTACGGTAATTACCCACCCGGCATATCCAGCGGGGTGAATAGAAATGCACGTAGACAGGCTCTTCCGGAAAGCTGGCCTTTATCTGGTTGCCTACCTGCTCGGCCTGCAGACGATCCTTACGCGAATTGCCCCCGGCATAGGCCTGGACCCTATAGCCGTTGACTTTATAGCCTCCACGGGCCATCTTCTTGGTGTTGTCAACAGGAGCGGCACCTGCATCGGGAGTAGATGCTGACGATGAAGATGCCGACGATGATGGTGACGATGCCGACGATGAAGATGAAGAGTCAGCCGGTTTGGTGGCTGTATTTGCAGCAGGCTTAGTGGAAGAGGATGCTGTAGTGTACTTTGCAACTGCCAGCTGGGCACTATTCACCAGTTGGTCAATCTCTTGACTCTGATGCACGCTTACAGAGCCCATGCCTGGTGTCTTCTGCTGTATACGCTGAGTAAAACTCTGTGCACTGGCATTCAAGTGAATGCCAGCACACAAAGTGAGGATGATAATAACTTTCTTCATTATTTCCAGGCGTCAATGATGCCCTTGAAGTCTGCACATTTCAAAGAAGCGCCACCAATAAGGCCACCGTCGATATCGGCCTTGGCGAACAACTCAGGAGCGTTGCTGGCCTTGCATGAGCCACCATACAGGATGCTGGTATCGTCAGCTACTGACTGGCCATACTTCTCGGCGATGATGCTACGGATGTAGGCATGAATCTCTTCTGCCTGCTCTGCCGTGGCTGTCTTGCCCGTACCAATAGCCCAGATAGGCTCATAGGCAATGATGATGTTACGGAAGTCGGCCTCGCTGAGGTTGAAGACGCTACCCTCCAGCTCTGCCTTCACAACTTCGTTCTGCTTGTTGGCCTCACGCTCGGCAAGGGTCTCGCCGATGCAGAAGATAACCTTAAGGCCATTCTTCAATGCCAACAGCACTTTCTCCTTCAGAATTTCCGGAGTCTCCTTGTAGTACTCACGACGCTCAGAATGCCCCAGAATGACGTACTGAGCACCTGTAGACTTCACCATCTCGGCACTTACTTCACCTGTAAAAGCACCTTTCTCCTTGTCGGCACAGTTCTCTGCACCCAGGCCAATAACATCCTGGTTAACAACAGTGGCCACTGATGCCAAATGGATAAACGGTGTACAGATTATGACGCCACAGTTGGGCTTATCTGCATTCAGTGCTTCATTCAACTCCTTGGCCAGGGCAATGCCCTCCTGCAGGTTCAGGTTCATTTTCCAGTTGCCTGCTACGATTTTCTTTCTCATTGTTTTTCTTATTATTTGTTGTATAACTAAAAAAGGACTTTATTTCCCAATATCTGTCTATCAGCGACAATAACAGCAGCGGTAATACATACCACATGAGAACGACGAGTATCTTTCCTGGCACAGAATCGTCTGGTAACTGTCCCAATTCCAACTTCTCCAACGGAGCATTAAGGGCATATTCATCAGGAAGACGGTTATGGCTCCACTTACGGATAATGGTGCCATTCTTCATCAGCAACAACCCAGGATTGCTGCGGATGATAGTCTTCAACGTCGTCTCATCAGTATGGCAGAAGGGATACTCAGCACCTGTCTGCTCGCGCCATATAGTAATAGCCTTTGTGCCGCTGGCTGTAAGGCAATAAAAAGGATAGTCATATTCCTGAGCATAAGCATGAACTTCATTTATCAGGTCTAACCGACTGTCGTCAGCCATCTCCAGGGTCGGAGCCACCAAAAGGAACACATAGCTCTGCAGGTTGAGCAGAGAGTCCGTAATATCCACCCCTGTATCTACAAGCGTCATCGAGAAATCATGTATAGGGGGAACATAGCCGGCAGAAGTCTGAACGGTCTTGGAATCGACGAAGGTCCATGTAGAGTCAGGATAGTTATCTGTCGTAAACTCTCTGCGCTCACCGTTCCTCTCCAATATGAACGTTGTCTCGAACTGGGGCTGTTCTGCATCATCCGGAATTGACATTCCCTCTGGGATATTAGCCCCGATGTGATAGGGCCGGAAGTCGAAATAGGGTAAGTCATACAGCGACCAGCCAGACACGACGAGTATGAAGACTGCCGTGTAGTTTATGACTATCCACTGTTTGCTCCTTGACAGGAAACGGACCATAGACAATGGCCACTTCCATACGGCTAAGGAAAGCATCAGCAATATCACATTCTTAAAGAAAGTCTGCCAGTTGGTCAGTACCAATGCATCGCCGAAGCAGCCACAATCGCTAATAGGGTTGGCAACAGCCAGCCACAACGTGATTAAGGTCATCACGGACATCAGCAGCAAAACAAGCAATGACACCGTGCGGCGACGTATAGCCAGCATCAGCAGAGTTCCCAGTATAAACTCCAGGGCAGAAAGCAGAATACTTGCACCGAGAGCAAGTGTATCAGGAACATATTGTCCCAAATGGAGAGCGTCCAGATAGTCCGTAATCTTATATTGCGTACCTAAGGGGTCGACAGCCTTGACAAATCCTGAGAGTATCAGGACTACAGCCAACACAAACCGGGCAATATTTACTACGATCTTCTTCATCTGCACAACTCCCAACTCTCAACTCTCTACACTCAACTTGATAGCGCCAAACACGGCATAGTTGATGATGTCCATGTAGTTGGCATCAACACCTTCGCTTACAAGAGTCTCGCCGCCAATATTTTCTATCTCCTTAATACGCTCTATCTTGGTAAGGATAAAGTCGGTATACGAACTGACACGCATTCCACGCCAAGCCTCGTCGTAGTCATGGTTCTTCCGCTTCATCAGCTCCAGAGCCTCGTTGGCATACTGGTCATAAAGCGTCATGGCCTCGTCAACACTAATGTCAACCGTATCACTAAAGCCATTAGCCAGCTGTATAAGCCCCACGATACCATAATTGATAAGAGCAATGAATTCAGGACGGATTCCTTCGCCTACCATCGACTCTTTCTTGATTTCAAGCGACCGGATACGCTTGGCCTTGATAAACAACTGGTCGGTAAGCGATGTCGGACGCAGAATACGCCAAGAAGCCCCATAGTCGTGGAGTTTCTTCTCAAACAGGCTGCGACACTCCCGCATCACCTGTTCAAACTGCATATTTGTTATCTCGTTAGTTCCTGCCATACCTTACTCAAACATATTTTGGGTGCAAAGTTAGAAAAAAAAACTTAATGAGCCTAACATTGTCCTTAATTTTTTGTACCTTTGCAGCCTAATTTCATCATATACTGCCCATGAAGCTCTATTCTGACAAAGCATTAGCAAAGATATTAGACCAAGACATCTTCCGCCGTATCAGCCTGGTTGCCGAAGAACTTGGCGTAGAGTGCTATGTGGTGGGAGGCTATGTACGCGACATTTTCCTGGAGCGTCCTTCTTCCGACATCGACGTAGTAGTAGTGGGCAGTGGTATCGAGGTTGCCAAGCGACTAAAACATCAGCTCGGGGCCCGCGCCCACCTAAGCATCTTCAAGAGCTTCGGCACTGCACAAGTAAAGATTGCCGCACCCGGGGGGGCACTGGAAGTAGAATTCGTTGGAGCCCGTCGCGAGAGCTATTCCCACAATTCCCGCAAGCCCGCTGTAGAGGACGGCACCCTGGAAGACGACCAGAACCGTCGTGACTTCACCATCAATGCCATGGCCATCTGCCTCAACAAAGAGCACTTCGGCCGCCTAATCGATCCCTTCAATGGCATAGCCGACCTTGAGGACGGCATCATAGCCACCCCCCTCGACCCCGAGGTAACCTTCAACGACGACCCCCTGCGCATGATGCGCTGCATACGTTTTGCCACACAGCTCAACTTCCAGATAGAGACCGACACCCTCGAGGCCCTGTGCCTCATGGCAGACCGAATCCGCATAGTAAGCGCCGAGCGCATCATCGTCGAGCTCAACAAGATAATGCTGTCGCCCCACCCCAGCATCGGTCTCGAGCTCCTTGCCCAGACCGGACTGTTAAAGATTATACTGCCCGAAGTCTCTGCACTCGACATCGTAGAGCGACGCGACGGCCGTGCACACAAGAACAACTTCTACCACACCCTCGAAGTCGTCGAGAACGTAGTAAAGAATGAAGGGTCATTATACCTCCGCTGGGCCGCCCTGCTGCACGACATTGGCAAGACCAAATCTAAACGATGGGAGCCCGGCACGGGCTGGACCTTCCACAACCACAACGCAATAGGCGCCAACATGGTGCCCGCCATCTTCCGTCGGCTCAAACTGCCCATGGGCGCAGAGATGCGCTACGTGCAGAAGCTCGTCGACCTGCACATGCGCCCACAAGTCATTGCCGACAACGAAGTCACAGACTCTGCCGTACGCCGTCTGCTCAACGACGCCGGCGATGACATCGACGACCTCATGCTGCTCTGTGAAGCTGACATCACCTCAAAGAACGAGGTAAAGAAGAAGCTCTTCCTCGAGAACTTCCGTACCGTCCGCGAAAAACTGGCCGACCTGAAGCAGAAAGACTACCGGCGCCTGCTCCAGCCCGTCATCGACGGCAACGAAATCATGCAACTGTTCCACCTCCAGCCCTCCCGCGAAGTCGGCGTACTGAAACAATACCTCAAAGACGCCGTCCTCGACGCCCGCGTCCCTAACGAGCGCGAGCCCCTCATGCAGCTCCTCATCCAAAAGGCAAGTCACATGGGGCTAACCCCCGTGCAGCCCAACCAAGCCACCTGACGACATCAGCTCTTTAAAGGAACCCAGAACCAGAACGTCGACCCGTGCCCCTCGCCTTCCGAGTACACTCCAATATCGCCATCACAACGCTCCACAATAGACTTACAGATAGAAAGTCCAAGACCGGTTCCCTGCACATAGTCATTAAGTTTCACGAAACGCTCGAAGACAGCATCCTGTTTTTCCTTCGGAATACCTGCACCCGTATCCTCGCAGTAGAAGTACAGACCCTCCTCACCATTGCGTGTCTCACTGCGATAGCCTACGCGAATATGCCCCTCATGGGTATATTTAACCGCATTCGTAACAAAGTTTGTAAGAATCTGCTGAAGACGGCCCTTATCCAGCACCGCCGGGAACGTATCATAGGGATTGTCCTTTATAAAGGGAACCCCTGACTCCTGAACACGCTGTTCCAACGTCTGGCATATATCGTCAAAGACAACAGCCAAGTCAAGCGGCTCCGGTTCGATAGCCATCGACTGGCCCATGCTTGAAGCCTCCAGAATATCGTTGATCAGCCTTAGCAGCATGTCACAGTTGTTGCGAATAATACGAATAAACTCCTTGCGCTCCTCAGGAACATCTATCATCTGCAACAAACCACTGAAGCCAACAATGGCATTCAATGGGGTACGAATCTCATGGGTCATATTAGCCAGGAAGGCACTCTTCAGTCGGCCCGAGTTCTCCGCGCGCTCAGTCTCCTGACGCAAACGCTCCTGAGCCTCCATCAGATGAGTAATGTCTCGTGCCAAGCCAAAATATCCAGTAATCACACCCTGAGCATCACGGACGGGAAGTCCGTGCAACAGATACCAGCACGGCTCTGGGTTGGAAGGTATATCGTTAAAATGATGAACGGTATGGAAGGGTGCCTCTTTCTCAATCATAGCCTCCAGATTACGGTCTGCCTGCTCACGCTCTTCGGCATTCATTCCTTCGACATACTGTTCATAACTCACAGAAAACTCCACCTTGCCAAGCGTTCGGGAGAAGTTGATGGCCCTCGATGCTATATCTAACTGCCACACATACATGTCACACTCCTGCAACAAGTAGTGAAAGCGTTGCTCGTAACGCCTGATATTGGCATTGGTATCCTGTAGTTGACGGTCGTGGGCACGCTGCTGCATATACATCTCACGCTCACCCGACACATCGCGACTGGTAATAACATAATACACCAGCTTGCCGCTATCGTCTGCGACAGGGGTAATACGTGTCTCTATATAACTGCTGACGCCTAATTTAGGATAGTTCAAGTGCTGACACACATGGAGAGGCTCAAGACTGCCTGCCTGATAGAAACCCTCAAGATGGGGATCGTCAAAAAGGTTCGTCTCACGGAAATAACGCTCGCCCTCTACGTCAAAATGACACAGCTCTCTCATCTTCTGGTTAAGATCCAACAGATGCCCCTCATCGTCATAAAAAGACATGGCCATAAGACCTGTATCGAAAATCTTCATATACCTACTGGCCAGTTCCTGGTTATGGCGTTCGTCTTCCACCTCACGAGTAATATCCTTGACCGTATTGACAATATAGCGGGGACGACCATGTTCCAACTCCAGAATAGCCTGACCGTAAAGGTAACGCCACGAAGGAGCCGATGCCGTACCGGCGTTATAACATTTCCTCAGCGTCCAATGGGTGCTCTCTCCCTGTTTCATCTTCTCTACCTCGGCCATGAAGCCTTCACGTTCCGTTGATAGGATACGACTATAGAACTCGTCTATGTCCATGCCTCCTTCTGGCAAGAGGTTCCCATGAACATTCCGCACATGACCCGAAGAGATGTCATACTCCATGACATAGTAATCACCCATATCCAAGGCCTGCGCCATCATGTTGTTTAGGTCGTTACTACGCTGCACAGCTTTACCAAGACGGTGATAAGCCAGACGACTGAGGAAGAACACCAATACACCTACAACGACCAGACCGGCCAGCAAGAAAAGCGTCATCGGCGAAGCATCATCGTGACTACGCTCCGGATGGAACCACTTGTCGTATATGTTCCGCAGTTCTCCCGCCTGCTCCAGACGGGTAAACTGGTCGTCAATCATGTCAATGAGCACCTTATTATATCCTATGATTCGCAACTCACCGGCCGGAATATCTATTGGGTCAAGCACCAGACTGTCAAGACTCAACTCCGTAATCTTAAAACGCAGCGGTATCTCACCCCATATAAAATAGTCACGCTTTCCGTTACGCACATCAGTCAAAGCATCCTTAGGCGAACGGTAAACAATTTCAAAAGGCACGTCTTCCATCTCCTGGATGCGCAGCGATGCATAATCGTCTTTCTTCAGCAGCATCGTGCTGTTCTTACCCAGGTCACGCAGTCTGAACAAGGGAGGAGTGTCCATACGGCGCACAGCACGAAGGGTGTAATAGTTGACGTATTTCTTCGTCTTAAAATAACGCTTATTATCGTAATGAATAGACAAGGCATGAATAAGATCGGCCTCCCGGTTCTCAAACATCTTGGTGGCAACGTGCCACTCCTGCATAACAAACTTATGAGGAATTTCAAGACGGGTAAGAATCAGGTCCAGAACCTCTATGTTGTAACCCGTGGGACGGCCCTCAGAGCTAATATATTCAAAAGGACTGAAGTCCCAGTCACTCACAATGACCAGGGGACGCTCTTCACTATAGCCAAAACGTTCCGACGCGAAAACACCACTGCTGCACAGCAAGAGGCAACACGCCGTGATAAAGAACACTATATATTTCTTCATTTGCCTAATTATCGATATGCTGTTTTTACTATTTTCTCACCATCTCACTGCAAGCACACGGAATAGTAACCCAAACTATGGTACCCTTACCAGGCTCAGACTGAATCTTTATCTTACCTCCCATCTGTTGCACCATCTCGTGACTGATGCTAAGGCCCAATCCGCTGCTTTGTCCGTCAGACGACGAGAACCTGTCAAACACATGCTGCAGCCGGTCGGCAGGAATACCACAGCCCGTGTCCTGAAAGGTCATGACAAGGTCTTCACCTGTGTAGGTATAGCTGGCCCGTACCTCACCTGCCGCAGTATGCTGAGCCGCGTTAACCAATATCTTCTCTATCACTATACCCAGATTCTGCTCATCAATGTCAAGCACCAGCTTTTCATAGCCGTTCTCCGCCACATACTTCACTCCCGCCTGCTGATGCGAGAACCATGCCGTCTGGCACCGCACCTCAAAAAACTCGGCAAAATTCGTAGGCTGCTTCTTAATCTCTATCATTTGAGCATCCAGCCGGGAAAGGAAAAGGATATCATTAATAAGCTTCAGCAACAGCGACGAGTTATCATTTATCTGCTGTATAAAGAGGCTCTCGTCCTCCGGGGCATGCTCTAGCTCGAACAGCTCAGCAAAACCGACCACAGAATTCAGTGGGGTACGAATCTGATAGCTCATATTCCTAAGGAAAGCATTCTTCACCGTCTCCACTTCCTGTGCCCTTGCCGCCTCCAGAGCCAGGTTCTCCTCAACGGCCTGCGTCTCACTGACATCACGGCACAAGCCGAAATAGCCCACGACATGTTTCCCGTCCTCGCTAAACACCGGCACCAGAGAAAAATACAGACACAAGGGACACGACTCATAAGCCATTCCCCCCCGATGGCGCAGCGTGGTCTTTACGGTGGCCTGAAGCGTCTGCCGCACATGGTTATCCATGCTATTGAACACCCGTAGAGCGGCTATCTGAGAGTCGCTGGTAACAAACGAAAGGGCTCTCATCTGAGTCAGCGTCAGCTGCACCTGCCCTATTTCACTATACACCTCCAGCGTATGCGTCTCAAGATGGTAATGCACCAGGCGGACGCCACCATTCTGAAGCACGAAGTCTATGTTACGGATATACTCATCCAGCTCTTTGTTAGCCCGTTCCACCTCCCTGATGTTCTGCTGAAGAAGACGATACGACTTAACCGTTTCCGTCACATTACGGCCCGTACCATAGACAGCCTGCAATTTTCCCTTGTCATCACGCACAGGCTGTAACTGAAGCTCATAGTACATCTCCGACGGCCTCAGATACTTGTTCAAGGCACGCTGGTCGTCAGCATCGCCATACAGCAACTGCGTCAGGTATGTGTATTCAAAATTCTCCGGGATAAGGTTTTCATCTCCTAACACATCAGCCAGCGTAATCTTAGCATCAAGCACCTGCGACAGACGCCCTACAAAAGCCTGCTTAGCCCTCTCATTAAGGTCTATTATCACACCATGCTCATCATACGAAACAATGTCAACCATACCTGAGTTGAAGATGGTCTTGTAGCGCAGCATGGCATCTTTCACCTTCTGCTGGCGCACAGAATCCTCAGTGACGTCACTCGTCGTTCCCATGATGTCAGCAGGACGCCCGTTCTTGTCCAGATTCAGCGCACTGAGAATAATTACCAGATTGCGGAGTTCCCCCTCGCCGCCGCTCTTTGAGCGTACATGCACCGTCCGTTTGCTCACCATACGCTTGCTGATATCCTCCAACGCACTGACAATCTGTTCGGCATCCTCCTTCAACATCGAATAGAAGAAGAAATTGGGCGTCAGCTTGTCTGCCTCCACCGTCCCGTCGGCATCATAGGTGGTAATAGTCTTAGTAGCCACGTGGTACACCCATATATACACATTACTCGTCTTCAGTATGAGCGACAGTCGGTTGTTGCTCCGGCGCACACTGCGCGTCATCTTACGTTCCCGACGCCGGTAGAACAGAAATACTACCAGCGACAGCAGCGTCACCACGACAGCCACACCTATTACCACCCATATCCACGACGGTATGCCCGAGTCTTTCCGGTCAGGATAGAACCACTTAGTCTGAATAGGCTGCAGCTGGCCGGAAGCGTTCAACACGGTATAGACACTGTCCAGCTTATTCAGTAGCTCCGTATTGTTCGACATGAACTTATACTCGCCATGAGCCACACGTACCGGCGTTAGTGCCAAGTCATCGTAGTGGAACTTGCGTATCAGCCACTTCAGCGACATCGTGTTCCATATTATCTGGTGTCCAGCCTCGTTATGGGCCAGATGCACCGCCTCCTGCATGTCGTTAATAGGAATGGCGTTCGCCCCCCACCCTCGCTGCTTCATCAAGTGGTGGCTGAAACTGCCCTCATGCACAATAACCCGCTGCTGAGCCAGGTCTTCTACATTCTGCACCTTAGCCGGCTCATCTTTCCGGTGTACAACACTGTGAGTGAACAACTGCACCACCGACTTACCGTACATCGCGTACTCATGATGAAAGTAAGCATCCATGCCCAACATCAGGTCCGAGCGTCCCGCCTTCAAGTCCTCCAGCGCGTTCACCGTAGGCTTCAGTCTTATCACGTAAGGAATCTTCAGCTCGTTGAATATCAGTTTCAACAAGTCTACGTTATATCCTACAGCCTCGCCATGTTCATTCAGAAACACGTATGGCCAAAGGTCCCACGCATCCTCATAGACAAGGGGATGCTCCTCCGTAAACTGCTGTCCGCCTATCTCATAGGCATGCGAGCTGTTCGCATAAGAAAGCAGACAACAGACAAATACTAACAGCTTATATCTCATAACATTTACTTCACTTCCTTAATTGTTGCCGGTATCCAGAACCAGAAGGTAGAACCCTTGCCTTCCTCACTGTCCACGCCAATCTCGCCGCCGCACTTTTCTATGATGGCCTTACAGATGGAAAGGCCCAGACCCGTGCCCTGCACAAAGTCGTTCAGCTTGACGAAGCGCTCAAAGATACGGCCCTGCTGGTCCGCCGGAATGCCCGAGCCAGTGTCCTCGCAGTAGGCGTAGAAGCCCTGGCGGCCGCCACGTTCCTCCACGCGGTAGCCTAAGCGGATATGTCCCTCATGGGTGTACTTGACGGCATTGGTGACAAAGTTGATGAACACCTGGTTAATACGCGCAGCGTCAAGACGCGTAAGCAGCGTAGTGTACGGATTGTCCTTGATGAACTCCACGCCAGGCTCCTGCACGCGCTGGGCCAGCGACTGGCACAGGTCGTCAAACTCGCGTGCCGCGTCGATGTCTTCGGGAATAATCTCCATCACGTTCGAGTCTGCACTCGAAAGCACCAGAATGTCGTTGACAAGTCGCAACAGCATGTCACAGTTGTTATGTATGACACGTATCATCTCCTTCTTGTCGTCTGGCGAGTCAATGGCCTG
Organism: Prevotella sp. UBA2742; assembly: GCA_002353485.1. GTDB lineage: Bacteria > Bacteroidota > Bacteroidia > Bacteroidales > Bacteroidaceae > Prevotella. The sequence continues at coordinate 96,722 of DEJS01000001.1, read as the reverse complement.
CAACAGGTCCGAGAAGCCCACGATAGCATTCAGCGGCGTGCGTATCTCGTGGGTCATATTGGCCAGGAACACCGACTTCAGCCGGCCCGAGTCGTTGGCGCGCTCCGTCTCCTGCTTCAGCATCTCCTGTTTCTTCATCAGACCGGTGATGTTACGTATCAGACCGAAGGCGCCCGTCAGCCGCCCCTCACCGTCGAAGACGGGAATGCTGTTCATCTGGTTCCACTGCACCTCGTCGGTGTCGTGGATGATGGGGCGCATGCGGCCCAGATAGCTCAGCGGTTTCCCGAAGAAATCATCCTGGTCCACGGTAAAATGCCGCATGACGTTTTCCTTGGCGTCAATAAAATAGTCTGCCATCTCGGCAAACGGTATCTCGCGTTCGATGGTGCTCAGTCCCTTGTAGAACTTTACCGTGCCCTCGGCAAACGACAGGCGCCAGGCACACATGTCGCAAGCCTCCATCATGTAGCGCAGCTCCTCCTCGTAGGCCTTTATCTTTGCGTTGGCCTTTTGTATCTGGATGTCGTTCAGCTTGGCCTGCAGATACATCTGGCGCTCCTCCGTGACGTTGCGCGCCGCGATGGCAATATAGTTCAGCACACCGGCGTCGTCATAGATGGGGCGCAGTCGGATTTCCAGATAGTCGTAGATGTTGCGCTCGGGAACAACGCTCTGCGTGCAGATCCACAGCTCCTGCAGGTTGTTCGGGTCGCAGCACTCGCGGAACGGCGACAGCTCGAACATGTTGGTATTAGAGAAGAACTGGTCGCCCTCCTCGCTGTCGAAGTGGCATATCTCGCGCATCAGCTTGTTCGAGTCCAGCAGCCACCCGTCAGGCGTATAGAACGACAGCCCGATAATCGAGTTCTCGTATATCAGCTTGTACCTGTCGGTCAGCTCGCTTTCCTCTTCCTCCTGCCGTATCAGGTCCGTCTCGTCCTTCATCGTACTGATGATGCTGCCTATCCGTCCGGAACCGGCCGCGTACTCGGGCACGCTGACGTTATAGATGTGCCCCCAGCGCGGCGACCGGCCGGTATAGTCAAAGTTCCAACGGTAGCGGAACTCGGCACGCTTCAGTCGGTTGTAGAGAATCTGCCTGAACCAGTCCAACGCCTCCTCCTGGTCGTCAGGGTGCACGTGCTTCATCCATTCCTCCAAGCTCAGTCCCTCGTCGGGCGTCAGGTGTCCGTAGAGCTTATGGATATAGCGCTCGGACACGTCGTAGCGCACCACCTCGTTGGCACTGATCTCCAGCGCCTTCAGCATCATGTCCGCCGTCTTCTGCGACTTGTCCATACGCTGCCTGACCCTGCGCAATATCACGCGATTCGATATCAGTACGATGACGAATATGACAAATACCACCAGTAATATAAGTATTTTCATAGCTGCTGCAGATTATTGTTATAATATCATTTCGCGCTTCTTCTGAAGCGTCTTTGCCGTACAGGGCAGAATGACCCAGAACGTCGAGCCCTTGCCCAGTTCCGACTGTAGCTCGACCGTTCCTCCCATCTGCTCTACCAAGGCTTTTACAATGGGCAGGTCGAGCCCCGTTCCACATAGCTCGCCGTCGTCGTTACGCGCAAAGCGGTCGAAGACCTTCGCCAGCACCTTCTCGTCAACACCCCTGCCCGTATCCTCAATGCTGATGGCCAGCTCTTTGTGTCGGTATTCGTATCTGGCACGGATAGTTCCCTGATGGGTATAGCGCACCGCATTCGTACAGAGCTTCTGTATCACCATGCCCAAGTGCTCCTGGTCGATGTCCACTACCAGGCATTCATAAGGATTTTCCACCACCGTCTTCACCTCAGGGCCGACACCGCTCCACCCTAACTGGCAGTAGCCGTCAAAGAAAAGCGCCAAGTCCACGTCGCCCTTATTATACTCTATCATGTTCGCATCCAGCCTCGACAGGAACAAGATGTCGTTGACCAGCTGCAACAGCGAGTTAGAGTTGCGCTTTATCTCCTCCACGAAGACAGGCTCGTCGGCCTCGTTGTGCTCTGACTCGAACAGCTCGGCAAAGCCCACCACCGTATTCAGCGGCGTACGAATCTCGTAGCTCATATTCGTCAGGAACGACTGCTTCAGCAGCTCCGTCTCCTGCGCCTTGGCAGTCTCCACGGCCAGGCGCCTCTCCGTCTCCATCATGTCCGTCATGTTGCGGCACAGTCCGAAGTAGCGCTCTATATGCCCCTCGCTGTCCAGCATCGGCACCATGTGGAACATCAGCCATATCTGTCTGCCTTTCTTGTCGCGAATCTCCGTCTCTATCGTTTCCTTCAGGGCGTGCGGCGTCCGGTGGTCCATCCGGTTTAGCACGCTCGACACCTTCCTGCGGAACGGTATCGTGGCCAGACGGATACAGCGCAGCTGCGACAAATGCAGCTGTGCCTGGTCCACATTGTTCGAAATCTCCATCGTATACGAACCAGGGTAATAGTTCACCATGCGCACGTCACTCACCCGCAGCGCATAGTTAATATCCCTGATGTAGTTCTCTATATCCTTGGTCACCTGCTGCAACTGTGCCATGCCCTCCTGCTGCCGGTGGTACGACTCCACCATCTCCGTCACGTTACGACCGGCCATATACACGCCCTGCAGGCGCCCCTTCTCGTCGCGTATCGGATTCACCGTCGACTCATAATACATCCTACCCTTCAGTCCCAGCTCCTCCGTACGATAGCGTTTCTCCTTAAAGTCCTCAAAGTCGAGTATCGAGGTAGAGCGCGTGTCCTTCATGCCCTCAAGACCGTTCACATTACTGAAGAACGGGTTATCCACTAAAAGGAAGTTCCCCTGCAGCACATCTTCACGCGCCTTCACGCCAAACGTCTGGCACGCCTTCAGGTTGATGTCCTGCAGCACCCCGTGCTTGTCGTAGTAAAGCATGTCTATGAGCGACGTATTGAATACATTGTGGTATCTTATCAGCAACTGACTGACCTTCTTCTGCTTCTCCACCTCGTCGGTAATGTCGTGCTCAATACCCAACAGACTCTTTATCTTACCGTCTTCGTCCACGTCGGCTATCGACATATTCACCTCATAGCTCCGGTACTCGCCGTTGCTCAGGGCGAAACTCTTCAGCGACACCTTCGCCGACATCAGGCGTCCCTCGCAGATATCGAATATCTTCGAGCGCATCACCTCAAAGTCGTCGCGGTCAAAAAACTGCGAAAACTCCACAGGGTTATACTCCTTGTTGTACTCCCCCTTCTTCGACAGGATAATGTAATGGCGGTTCACCACGTCATAGAGCCACAGGCGCAGGTTACCCGTCTGCAGCACCAGGGCCAGACGCTCGTTCTGGCTCTTTCCCAGCGACTCCATGTCCCGCTCGCGGAAGACATACAGTCTGTTGTAAAACAACATGACAAAGATGCTGATAAGCAGGAAGGCCAGCACATACGTCAGGATGTGGTCTACATCAAACACATCCGTCCAACTGGCAGGCAAGCTTGCTAAGAGAATATCTTGAAACATAGATTAGGCTTAGTTAATATCTTACTGCCTACAAAGATAGGCAAAAATAAAACATTCTCCAAATTTTTCTGAAATTATTTTGCGTTTTACACACTTATTCGTATCTTTGCAACAAGAAACCGTAACATATTCTATTTATGATTGACGTAAAACAGACTTTATCCTCTGCCGAAGAGCGCATGGAGATGGCAGCCATGTTCCTTGAGGAAGAACTGAGCCGCGTACGTGCCGGACGCGCCAACGTGGCCATTCTCAGCGGCGTAAGAGTAGAATCCTATGGCCAGAAGGTTCCCCTGAACCAAGTAGCCAACGTGTCAACCCCCGATGCCCGTACCATAGCCATCAAGCCTTGGGACAAGAAGATGATCCGCGACATCGAGAAGGCCATCATGGACTCCGACGTGGGCATCACCCCCGAGAACAACGGCGAAATCATCCGTCTGGGCATTCCCCAGCCCACCGAGGAGCGCCGTCGCGACCTGGTGAAACAGTGCAACAAAATAGCCGAAAAAGCCAAGGTCGAAGTCCGCAACGTGCGTGCCGACGTCAAGGACAAGCTGAAGAAAGCCATCAAGGACGGTCTTTCCGAGGACAACGAGAAGGACGCCGAGCTCGAGCTTCAGAAGCTGCACGACAAGTACATCAAGAAACTTGACGAGCTGATGGAGGCCAAGAACAAGGAAATTATGACGGTATAGGCCTGTGAAAGGACTCGTCATCAAGAACACCGGCAGTTGGTACACCGTCCTCACCGACGATGGACTGACTGCCGATTATAAGATAAAAGGCAACTTCCGGCTCCGCGGCATCCGCTCTACCAATCCTGTTGCCGTAGGCGACCGTGTCACCATAGGCGAAAGCGGCTGGATAACCGGCATCGAGGACCGCCGCAACTACATCATCCGTAAAAGCATCAACCTGTCCAAGCAGAGTCATATTCTGGCCGCCAACGTCGATCAGGCCCTGCTCGTCGTCACCGTATGCAAGCCAGAGACCTCCACCACCTTCATCGACCGCTTCCTCGCCTCCGCAGAGGCCTACCGCGTGCCCGTGGTCCTCGTATTCAACAAGACCGACCTGCTCGACCCTGGCCTGCTGCACTATCAGCAGCTGATGATACAGCTCTACGAGACCGTCGGCTACCAGTGCCATGCCATCTCCGCAGAGACCGGCGACGGCGTCGATGCCCTGCGGCCCCTGCTCCAGGGCAAAATCACCCTGCTCAGCGGCAACTCCGGCGTCGGAAAGTCCACACTCATCAATCGTCTTGTGCCCCATGCCAACCAGAAAGTCGCCGACATCAGCGATGCCCACCAGACCGGCATGCACACCACCACCTTCTCAGAGATGATCCCCCTCGACACCCCTCAACTGTCACCTGTCAACTCTCAACTGTCAACTGTCAACTCTCCCACGAGCTCCGCTCGCTTAGACCTTCAGGTCAAAGAACTCTCAACTGTCACCTCCTGGCTCATCGACACCCCGGGCATCAAGGGCTTCGGCACCTTCGACATGGAGCGCGAAGAACTCACCAGCTACTTCCGCGAAATCTTCGAATACTCCAAGCAGTGCCGCTTCAGCAACTGCACCCACACCCACGAGCCCGGCTGTGCCGTCCTCAAGGCCGTAGAAGAGCACTACATTGCCCAGAGCCGCTACCAGTCCTACCTCTCCATGCTCGACGACAAGGACGAGAACAAGTACCGCGAGGCCTATTAGCCCTCATGCATATCATGCCCTGAGGCCCGTTAGTCCTCATACAGATAGAACATCCGCTCCATCAGCTGCCACTTCTCGTCGCTCGTAGCCCCCTCCCTGCACTGCTGAAACAGCGCCACGTAGCTCTCCCACTCCTCCTGTCTGGGCAGTGTAGCCAGACGGGCCATCGCCGTGTCCCAGTCGAAGTCCACGTCCGTCTCCACAATCATAAACAACCTGTTGCCCACAATGTATATCTCCATCTCCAGAATGCCCACCTCCTTGATGCCGGCCTTGATTTCCGGCCAGAAGTGCATCCTGTCATGGGCCTCCCGGTAGCGGGCTATCAGCGCCGCGTCGTCCTTTAGGTCCAGCGTCTGGCAATACCTCTTCACAGGTCGCCCATACTCCTTTTGTCTGTATCCTTCTGTCTTCATCTTTCTCAATTAGTCACGCAAAGATACGCCCTCCGCTCCAAATAGCCAAACAGTTATTTGCATATTTAAGAATAATTAAGTACCTTATGCAGACCAGTTATCCACCTATAAGCAGTCCTTCCACCATGAGTCCTTCATCCTGCACAAAGACTGCACGACACCATTCATGGTCTTACATTCAACGGCACCGATGCTGGCGCCAACCGGCTGGTACCTGTATCGCCACGGTGAGACGAGCAACAGCCGGTTGTCAGCACACAGCTGCACACGCCGCTCCGACGGATGATAAACTTCCGGGAAGCCGTTATCTACCACTAATACAACAGGGTAACGGAGAGACACGGCCTCATCCATGATAGCCTGCTCGCCTTTGGCAATACGGGCCGACACCAGCACTGCACCACATTCAGCTTCGCGGAGGCAACACTGTCTCTGTCGTTCAAAAAGAGGAATGTCTTTTCTATGGCAGACGACAGGCAGCAGGCGGCAAGCCAGCAACTCCCGGTTGCCGTAGCTGTCGCATACCACCAGCCCGTCTTCAGCCAGCAGTCGGGGCTGTATACCATTCCATGCCTGAGCGACTGTCTGCGACGGGCGGCATTCCCTCAGTAAATAGCCTTTCAGTGCCGACAGGGAGAGGGCCGTAGGAATAGCTCTGCGCTGTGGCTGCAGCCACGTACGGTTTTGTGTGCGCATCAGTCGGCTCCGTGGGTTGTTACGGATGTACTGCCGCTGGGTATCGAGCTGCTTCTCATCAACGGGCATGACATCTACATACCCGTGGGCGAAGAGCGGCAGGCGCCCGGTACTTGCTTGCGAGGGGACCTTATACCCCTGCGGGTAAACCGCAGGGCACACGCCAGCACCGCGTGAAGAAGCAGCACCGGCGGGCATGGCGGTGCGTGTGGCGGCGGGTTTACCCCGCCGCTCCTCTATTTCCCAGAAGCGGCGGTTACAGCCTTTCTTAAAGCCGGCTATCACCTGCCCCAAATGCGCCTCGCGCCCGTTAGCAGTCACGATGCGCCTCTTCACCACCACGATAGCATGCAAATGCTCCGGCATGACCACATGGTCCTGCACCTCTACCATCGGATAGTGCCTGCTGATGCTGGTCGTCAGCTCATACTCCACCATGCGGCCTGTCTCCGACAATTCCACCCTTGGTGCATTGGGCTTTCCGTCAGCCTCGTTGCTATCACCGACCACACGGCCCAACGGCTGATAGAGGGTGCCATTCACTTTGATTGTAAGGTGATACACGCCCGGCCAACTGTAATGGTGGCAGTTGCTGCGCCTGTCCATGCGATGTGAATATCCCTCCATCAGTCTGTTCGCATCATCATAAAAAAAGACCAGTCTGTTCGCATCATCATAAAGAAGCCCCCTCGCGAATCACTTTGCCTTGTAAATCAAACAGATAAATACCACGCAGACCATTAGCATCGCAGCGAGGACGACGAACACCATGAGGATATGGCCCCGCTGTGTGTCGTGAGCAACAGCTGCCGTCAGTGTCAGCATGAGGATGCCCAATACGCGCACCATACGTATCGATAATGATACCTGCCGGACATTGGGAGTCACGATGCCAGGCAAATTGATGTGATGCGGGAAGTAGGCTCCCACCATCATACAGACCGCCACAATAAAAGTCACTACACAAGGAATGAGCATCTTGCTCTTGTGTCCGTAGGCATCCGGCATGCCCGACGGTCCGAAGTGCGTTGCAACAGTTTCTGGTGCCTGAAGGTAAACAAGCACGACATACACACATACCAGTATGGCCGACACGACAAATGCCAGTTCGAAAGCATTGCCCTCTGGTGTGCGTCCCACTTTAAACATCTGTTTCTCCATTGTTGGTTCCTTCCTTCTTCTTAGGTAGCCGCTTCGCCTTGCGCAGTGCCTCGTTGATAATCCACTACCGGCTGCTCGTTAATTTCGTCGGCACTCGACCGCAGTGTGGGCTCAATGCCTAAATAATCCGTTACCGTCCCGCCTTCGCGAATTATGATATCATTTTGATATTGCAAAAATATAAACATTTCCTCTCACGACAATAGACTCCACCTCATATTTAACAACTTTTTACAAAATAATACCCGCCAACCATGCGACACATGCCCAAAAATGTTGTAACTTTGCACCCATGAATCTAAAAGACAAGCGCATAGCCCTTCTGCTCTCGGGAGGCGTCGACAGCTCCGTGGTACTCTACGAGCTGGTACGCCAGGGACTGCACCCCGACTGCTTCTACATCAAGATAGGACCCGAAGAAGAGGAAGAGTGGGACTGTTCCTCCGAGGAAGACCTTGAGATGGCCACCGCCGTCAGCCACAAGTACGGCTGCCGCCTGGAAGTCATCGACTGCCATCAGGAATACTGGCACCAAGTCACCACCTATACCATGGAAAAGGTTAAGGCCGGATTCACGCCCAACCCCGATGTCATGTGCAACCGCCTCATCAAGTTCGGTGCCTTCGACCAGAAGCGGGGCCACGACTACGACCTTATCGCCACCGGCCACTACGCCCAGATAGAGCGGCAGCCCCTTCCTGCCGCCGTCCAGTCTTCCGCTACCGTCGGCGACCCGTCGGTCGACAGCCTCACCTGGCTCTGCACCAGTCCCGACCCCGTGAAAGACCAGACCGACTTCCTGGCCCAGATATACGACTGGCAGCTCCGCAAGGCCCTCTTCCCCATCGGCCACATGCTGAAGGACGAGGTTCGCCTGATTGCCGAGCGTGAGCACCTCGCCCCTGCCCACCGCCGCGACTCGCAGGGCATCTGCTTCTTAGGCAAGATCAACTACAACGACTATCTGCGCCGCTACCTTGGCGAACAGCCCGGCGACGTCGTCGAGCTGGCCACCGGCAAGCTCATCGGCCGGCACCGCGGCCTGTGGTTCCACACCATCGGTCAGCGCAAGGGCCTGGGTTTCGGCGGCGGACCGTGGTTCGTCATTCAGAAAGACATCGAGCGCAACATCCTCTACGTCGCCCACGGCTACGACCCCGCCTCGGCCTACCGCCAGCAGTTCCGGGTGCGCGACTTCCACGCCCTCACCCTGCCCCTCAGCCAGTGTCTCGCCCTGTCGGCCACACCCGGCGTCACCTTCAAGATACGCCACACGTCCGACTATTTCCGCGCCACCATCGAGCCTCTCGCTGACGGCGAATACATGGTCCACTCCGAACAGCCCATCCACGGCGTAGCCCCCGGACAGTTCTGCGTCGTCTACGATGCCGACCACCACCGCTGCTTCGGTTCCGGCGAAATAGCCCTATAGCCCGACCCGTTCCGACCGTCTGTCTGGCCAGTCCCGGCCGCCTGCATGGCCCGTTCCGGTCCGCTGCCGTCCTTACGCCAACAGCGTCACTATCTGCTCCAGCCAGCGGGCGTCCACCTCGTCGAAGGTGCCCATCTCCCTGCTGTCAATGTCGAGCACGGCCTTCACCCTGTGACGGGCGTCGAACACGGGCACCACGATTTCCGACCTCGACAGGCTGCTGCATGCGATATGTCCCGGAAAGGCCTCCACGTCGGGCACTACTACCGTCTCTGCCCGCTGCCATGCCGTACCGCACACCCCGCGGCCGTAGCCTATATGCATACACGCCACCGGCCCCTGAAACGGGCCCAGCCGCAGCTCCTCCGTCCCGTCGCCGTCCGGCTTCACCGGCTTCACCACATAGAAGCCCGTCCAGAAAAACCCCATCGTCTCATGGATGGCGGCACTCACGTTCGCCATCACCGACACCTCGTCGTCCTCGCCCTCCACGAGCGACGTCACCTGCGCCAGCAACAACCTGTACTTCTCCTCTTTTTCCATAAATCTGTTTATAAGTTACTAATTCAATTTCGCATTCGCTCAACTTCTTTGTAGTTAAGGAGTTAAGTAGTTATCGCTTCGCTCGTCCTTTCGGACAGTAGATAAGCCATTACTTCTATCAGCCGCTTTCCACCACGCAGTCATTTGGCTTAACTACTTAACTACTTAACTACTGACTTCCTGTAGTCAAAGGCGTCCACGTCCACCCATCCGCCGCGCTTCTTCGTCGCGTAGCAGAAGATACCGAACTTCGTCCCCATGAAGAAGCGCTGCCAGTCGAAGCGCATCCGATAGTCACGCGTACCTAACGGTGTCCACGTCATGCCGTCCTCGCTATAGTAGAAGTTAGCAGCGTCGCGCCCGCCACCCTCACCGGGTCTGAAGTCGGCGTCTATCCTCAGCCACACCCGTGTCCCGGTCAGCTCCACGCTCTCTACCGCCTTCTCCTCGACGTCGGTCACCTCCTTGTCGCGTTCCGACAGCCGCACGCTCATCTCCTCCATCCTCAGCACCGTCTTCCGGCCCTGCTTGCGGACAACCAGCGCACCGGTGTCGCTGTTAAAGGCAGCCAGTCCCGCACAGTCGCCGTCCTTCATGTGGCTGACGTCCAGCACTATGCTGCCCGTGCACTGCGGACCCTCCATGCGCTGCGTCAGCGTGTTCGGAGCCAGGAAGAGCGTGTTCACCACCCGGCTGGTCTTCAGTCGCAGCCACCCGCGGCGTTCCGTCAGGCTCCACGCCTCGTCCACGGGGTTGTGATTCCACTGCCAGTGCATTCCCAGCCGTTCCCCGCTGAAGTCGTCAGCCCTTACGATGCCCTTCTCCTCCTCGCCGCTCACCACTGCGCGCACCGTCTTGGGCACCCTGCCCTCCTCGTCGCCCAGCATGGGCCAGCCGTTCACCCATCGGCACGGCATCACCGTCAGCACGCGTCCCACGCCGCCACGGTCCTGGAATATAATGCCATACCAGTCACCGTCCTCGCTGTCCACTATCGTGCCCTGCGCCTCGTGTCCGAAACCGCCGAAGTCCGACTCCAGTATCACCTGCTTCTCGTACGGGCCCTGTATGCTGTCGGCCCTGTAGCACACCTCGCGTCGGTGGCGTCCCGGGGCGTAGGTATGACTGATCATCAGCAGGTAGTAGCGGCCGTTGTGCTTTATCATGCGCGAGCCCTCCAGCAGTCCCCGCTCGTCAGCCTCACGCTCGAAGATGCGCCGGTGCGTGCCCTCCTTCACGTCCGACAGGTCCTCCTTCAGCTCCATCATCTCGCCCGTGCCGTACACCACATACACCCTGTCGTCGTCGTCGAAGAACAGCGAACAGTCGTGAAAGTGCCTCATGCGCGACACGAGAGTCCACGGCCCCTCGGCCCTTTCGGCCGTAAAGATATACGTGTCGCCCATGCTGCCGCGCTCGTTAGGTGCCAGCAGGGCATAGAAGCGGCCCTTGTGGTACTTCAGCGACGTAGCCCACTGTCCGCGGCCGTACGCCGTACCCCCTTGCAGGTCGTACTTCGGCGAGTCCGTCAGCCGGTCGAAGACGTAGCCCACCGTCTCCCAGTTCTTCAGGTCCTTCGACGCCATCACCGGTGCCCCCGGCATCAGGTGCATCGTGGTCGACACCATGTAGAACGTGTCGCCCACGCGTATCACGTCCGGGTCCGGCACGTCGGCCCACAGCATCGGGTTCTCTATCTTCCCCGTCCGCAGCGTGCGGTAGACGTCATAGGGCAGCTCCTCGGCCTTCGACTCGCGCACGAAGACCGGAATGAACGACCGGTCCACGCGCGTCGTCACCGTCTGTCCGCCGTCGTAGTGCGTCCCCGTGCGGTAGTCGCGCCAGCCGCCCTCCGACTTCGGCAGGTACGTGCGCCACTCCTTCACGCCGGGCTCCGTCACCGGACTAATGAGCAGCGCGGGACCGAACATATACTCATACTTCTGCCTCAGCGCCTCCTCGTCGTCGGCAAAGTCGAACACCAGGGGTCGCATCAGCGTATATCCCTCCTCCGACACGCGCCGCGCACACCGTTCTATGTACGGACGCAGGCGTTCGCGCTCCTTCAGGCACGCCGCTATCACCCGCTGCGCCTCCGCACCGTAGTTCCACGGCTCCGTATTGCTCATATACCCGTGCACACGCATCAGGGGCAGGTAGACCGCGGTTTCTATCCACCTCAACATGCGCTCTATATACGCCTCGTCAGTGTACTGGTCCTGTGGACGGAAGAACCCGCCCGCATCGTACGTCCACCACGGCACGCCGGCGGCCTGCACGCCCAGCCCGGCCGTAATCTGCCGGCGCAGCGTCTCCCAGTCGTTCCCTACGTCGCCGCTCCACAGTGCCGCGCCGTAGCGTTGTATGCCGGGGAAACCGCTCCTGGTCAGTATCATCGGCTCCCGTCCCGCAGCCTTCAGACCCTCGTACACCGTCTTGTTCACCAGCAGCGGATACACGTTGCGCACCGCCTCGCCCGACCAGCGGCCACGGTTCACGCGGCGCCCCGCGAGGTCGTCGTTCTCGGGTTCCGTGGCGTCCTGCCACCACGCGTCAATGCCCAGCGGCAGCAGCCGCTCGCTGAAGTGGCGCCAGTAGGCCTGGGCGGCATCGGGGCTGAAGAAGTCTATCCAGTCCGTGCCCGCGATGTAGTGTCCGTCGCGCAGCATGTCACGGCCCACCGCGCTCTCCTTGTCTATCTTCGACCATACGCTCAGCATCAGCCGCACCCCCATTCGGTGCAGCGAGTCCGTCAGGGCCTTCGGGTCGGGATAGTAGTCCTCGTCAAACTGCATGGCGTTCCACCCGTGCTTGCCCCAGTACTGCCAGTCCTGCACAATCATCGACAGCGGCAGGTCCTCCCGGCGGAAGCGTTGCGCCGTGCGCAGTATCTCGTCCTGCGAGTGGAAGCGCTCGCGGCAGTGTATGTACCCCAGCGCCCACGCGGGCATCAGCGGTGCCCGGCCCGTCAGTTCGCGGTACGTCGCTATCACCTCGTCGGCCGACCCCGCGAACACCGTGTAGTCCACACCCTGTGCCACGGGCGAGCGGAACACCGTCTCCTGCCCCACCCGGTCATAGTACAGCACCGGCTGGTCGCCCTCCGACAGCTCGGCCTCCAGCCGGTGGCGTCCGGCCTCCAGGTGCACCATGACCGACGCCGTGGGCGGCAGCCACACGTTGCGCAGCTCCACGACCGTCCTGCCGTCGATGCTCAGGTTATGGCGGCGCGCCATTTTCTGGCCGACGTCCAGCAGCAGCCTGTAGTCGCCCGCCTCGCTGACCTCCAGCGTGCCCGCGAATCGGTTGCGGCGCCGCACCTCCTGGCGCGTGCCCTCGGTGGACGTCACGCTGACCACCTCCTCGCCCTCGGCACCGTCCAGGCGCCGCAGCGCCACATGGTGCCCGCAGGGGTTATACTCCGTCAGTCCGTAGTTGTTCCACAGCACACCATAGCCCTTGCTCGACAGCAGCATGGGCAGGCTTATCTGCGTGTTCACCTGCGTCAGCCGCCTGCTCAGGCCGCGCACATTGCTGTAGCCGTCCTGAAACTGTCCCAGGCCGTACAGATACTCGTCGGCGCCCGTCTCGAAGGCCATCGTGGCCGTGCCGCCCTCCAGCTCGTGGCGCGTGGCACGGAACAGCACGCGGCCCCGCCGGTCGCGGACGGTCACCGTGCCCCGCCGGTCGTCTTTCTCCACCTTCAGACCACAGTCCTCCACCTCGTCGTGCCGCACGTAGAGCCAGTCCGGCAGACTGTCCTGTACGCCGTCCTCCCGGTACTGTATGCGCACGGCATTGTGCGCCACCTTCTTCACTACCAGCCGGGGTGCCCCCTGGCTCACGGCTGCCGTCCACAGGGCCAGCAGCACGGTCGTTATCATCGTCTTTCTCATTCGAACCTCCACCAGTCTAAACGTATTTCTCCTTCCACCTCATCGAAACACAGGAACAGGTCGTGCACGCCTATGGCTCCCGTCACCGCGCCCTCGAAGGCACGGTATGTCTCTACGTTGCCCGTAGGCGCAATGGTGACCTGTCCCACCACGGGACCGCTCTTGCTGTCCAGCCTGAGCGTCAGCCGGCAACGGCCCGCAGCAGCCGCCGTCACCGCGAAGCGCCGGGCGCCCTGCTGTCCGAAGTCTACGCCGCGCAGCTTGATATACTCGCCCTCGTCAATGTCGTACACGTACATATTGCGACGACCCGTCGAGGCCGGCATGTCGGCCACCACGCCCGTATTCCGGATACCCATCTTGGCCGTCTTCAGACCGTAGCCCCAGTTCATCGTCTCGGCCTCCACGCGGCGGTACGGGTCGAACCACTGCAGCTGCCGCAGCGGCTCCTGGTCCAGCCAGTAGGGTATCTCCCGTATGGTGCCGTCGGCGTTGTACGTCATCTCCGACGCCGACACCGACCGCCGCTCATGGTGCACAAAGGTGTCAAGGTGCATCAGGTCGTAGTCCTGGCCGAAGACGTAGCTGTGCCCCCTGAAGTCGCAAATGCCCGGATGGTTGCCGCGGTCGCGCTGCGTGGGGCGCATAATGTAGCCCTTGGCCTCCCACGGTCCCTCAGGCCCGTCGCTCATGGCGTAGCCCAGCGCCTCGGGACAGCACGTCGTGGCATACGCCAGATAGTATTTGTCGCGCTTGTAGAGCCACGGTCCCTCCTGGTAGTGCTCAATGTGGTACGGCAGCCGGTGAATCTCGCCCACCGTCGACGTCATGTCGCGCCCCAGCTTCACCCAGTACGTGTGCGGGTTGCCCCAGTACATGTAGGCCTGTCCGTCGGCGTCCACCCATACCGTGGGGTCGATGTCCTCCCAGTGCTCCTGCTGCCACACCAGGGGCTTGCCCAGCGGGTCACGGAAGGGCCCGTACGGTGTGTCAGCCACCAGCACGCCTATGCCGTGGCCGTGCAGCGGGGCGTACAAGTAGTACTTGCCGTCGCGCTCAACGGTCTGAATGGCCCAGGCGCCGTTCTCGCGCGAGCGCCACGCAAAGTCCTTCAGCGAGGCCACGGCACCGTGCTCCGTCCAGTTCACCATGTCCGTCGTCGACCACAGCAGCCAGTCGTACATGAAGAACCCCGCCGACGAGCGCTCGTTCAGGTCCGGTATGTCCTCCGGCGAGGCGTCGTGCGACGTATAGAGGAACAGCGTGTCGCCCACCACCAGCGGCGAGGGGTCAGCCGTATACTTTGTCTGGAAGAGCGGCATGTTCACCCGCACCTTCTCATTGACGGCGTCCTGCAGCAGCAGCGAGTCTGACTGTGTAGTGTGCTCCGCGTCATACACGCGCGGAACGTCCTGCCCCCGGCTGGTCATAGCCAGCACCACCAGGGCAGCGGTAAGAAATGTTTTCTGTTTCATCATCGTTCGGTTTAATACTTTCTGCAAAGTTACGCAAAACCGCCGAAAGCGGCGTTCCGCTGTGTATCACGTTCTTTCGCTCTTGTATCACCGCCGGCCACAGGCTTGCATATAAGACGGAAAATGCTTACCTTTGCACCCAAACAACTATAAATATGGAGAAACTTGAGAAAAGAGCCGATGCACTCATCCACGAGATGACGCTCGAAGAGAAATTCGCACAGCTGATGAACGAGACCCCCGGCATACCGCGTCTCGGCATAGAACCCTACGACTGGTGGAACGAGGGGCTGCACGGCGTGGGCCGTGCCGGTCGCGCTACGGTGTTCCCCGAACCCATCGCACTGGCCGCCTCCTTCGATGTACCGATGATGGCAGCCATCGGCAGCGCCATAGCCGACGAGGCCCGCGCCAAATACCAGCGCGCACGCTGCGACGCCAGTGGGGCTTCCGAGGACACATCGTATCCGACTGCGACGCCGTGACCGACATCTGGAAAGGCCACCACCTCGCCGACACCGAGGCCGAGGCCTGCGCCATAGCCGTCAAAGCCGGACTCAACGTAGAGTGCGGCTCGTCGTTCAAAGCCCTCCGACAGGCCCTCGACCAGGGGCTCCTCACCATCGACGACATAGACCGCGCCCTGCGGCCGCTCGTCATGACACGCCTCAAGCTCGGCATACTGGGCCACGACCCCGACTGTCCCTACAACGACACGCCGGCCGACACGGTGGGCTGCGACGAACACATAAGCCTGGCCCGACAGGCCGCACGCGAGAGCATGGTACTGCTGAAGAACAACGGCGTGCTGCCACTGCCCAAGGACCTCAACACGCTCTACGTCACCGGCCCCGGCGCCGCCGACGCCTTCTGGCTCATGGGCAACTACTTCGGCATCTCCGACCGCTACTGCACCTACCTCCAGGGCATCGTCTCGAAGGTCAGCGACGGCACCGCCGTCAACTACCGCCCCGGAGCACTCGAGAACACGCCCGCACTGAACCAGATAAACTGGGCCGTCGACGAAGCCGTCAGCGCACAGCGCACCATCGTCGTCATGGGACTCAACGGCAACCTGGAAGGCGAGGAAGGCGAAGCCATTGACTCCCCCAGCGGCGACCGCCGCGACATACGCATACCCGAGAGCCAGATGCACCTCCTCCGACAGATATGCGCCCGCAAGAAGCAAGGCGTCGTCGTCGTGCTGACCGGCGGCAGCCCGCTCGACGTACGCGAGGTCACACGGCTGGCCGACGCCGTCGTCATGGCCTGGTACCCAGGACAGGAAGGCGGTTACGCACTGGCCGACCTGCTCTTCGGCGACGCCGACTTCACGGGCCGCCTGCCCGTCACCTTCCCCGCCGACGGCGACCTGCTGCCGCCCTTCGACAGCTACTCCATGCAGGGACGCACCTATAAATACATGACCGACAACATCTTCTTCCCCTTCGGCTACGGCCTCAGCTACGGCCGCGTCGGCTACTCCGACCTCCGCGTCAGCACGCCCGCCACGACCACGCCGGCCGCCGACGGCAGTGCCGCCACGGCCGGCGACGTCAGCGTCACCGTGACACTCGCCAACCACGGCCACACCGCCGTCACCGACACCCCGCAGCTCTACGCCAGCGCACCCGGCGCCGGCACCTCGGCACCCCTGCGACAGCTCGTCGACTTCCGGCGCGTCACCCTCGCACCCGGCGAGCAGCGCGACGTCACCTTCCACGTGCCCGCAGACCGACTCGCCACCGTCACGGACGACGGCAGCAGCCGGCTCCTGCCCGGACTCCACACCCTCACCGTGGCCAGCGCAGCCCCTTCGTCCCGCAGCGAGGTCCTCGGCGTACAAGCCCTCACTGCCACCATCGCCATGCCCTGACCCCGCGCCAGAGCCCCCCTCCTGCGGTCCAGACACGGCCGCCGTACCGCCCAGCGTCAGCTGGCACGTAGAGTGCAGCCATGCCGCCCCCACACGGCGGCTCACCACGATGCCCGCCGCCGTCATCGGCCCCTCGTCCAGGCAGAACCTCACCTCGCCCTCCGCGCCGTCGCCAAGCCCCAGTGCGCCGGCCGTGTCGCCGGCGACGTAGCACAAAGCCCCGAAAGCCCCCTCGTTCTCCGGCGACGGCATGTTCACCGCACCGTCGGCACCCACTAAGGGCACGTCCAGCGACGTCCGCAGACCGTCGGCCCCGTGCGGGTCGAGCACCACACGCACCAGCCGCACCAGCTGCCGACCGGGCTGCACCTCGTGCATGGCCACGAACGTCAGCCGGTCGCCACGCTGCAGCCCGTAGCGCGCCAGCACCGCACGGTAGCTATTGTCGTCCAGCGCAAAGGCCCCGCCGTAGCCGTAGTCACCCACGGCGCCGGCTCCCACCATGCGCACCTGCACGCCGGGCAGCGTGCCCTGCGACACGAAATACTGGCGCGCCACCAGCTGCACCGAACCGATGGGCGTCAGCGGACCGGCATCCTCAGCCCGGCCGCCCTGGGCCACGACGGTGTCCAGCTGCTGCCGCAGCAGGTTCAGGTTCATACGCTTGAAGCACTGCAGCGAGGGAAAGCCCGCGGCCACGCCCTCGAACGAGTCGCTCACCAGAGCCTTCATACTGCGGTAGGCCACCATCACCGTCGCCATCAGCCGGCGCTGCTCCAGCTGGCGCGGCGTCTTCGGGTCATGGGGAGTCACTATCTCACGCGCGATATACCCGCGGTGAGCGTCGAAGCGCAGGCTCATCCCCGCCAGCCTGCCCGTACAGCCGTAAAGCCATTTACCACACTTTGCCATAGTCTTGTCCTTTCTTTTTTGTTTTACCACGGCAAAGGTACGAAACAGCAGCGCAAGGCTGGCGTTTTTTTACAAAAGATCTGTCCTCGTCCTATACTCGTAAAAAACAACGAGGATAGAACGAGGACAGAACGAGGACAGAACGACGCCAGGCGGGCGGCGGGTGCCGCCGGGGAGTCAAAGGAAGACGGCCTGGCGGGCGTCGGGGTTTAGCGGAAGAGCAGGGGCGCCATTTCGCGCAGCGAGCGGCGCCAGGTGAGGAACTCGTGGGCGGTGCCCTCCGAGACGTAGCCGACGGCGTTCAGTCCGGCCTTCTTCAGGGCGTCGGTAGACTGGCGTATGGCGTCGGGGCGCTCCTTGGAGCCGCAGCTCTGGAAGATGAGCCGTACCTGGTCCTTCGACTTGATGTCGTTGGGCTCGTACTGTCCGCCGGAGAGCAGTCCGTAGTAGCCGAAGACGTCGGGTCGGCGCAGGGTGATGAGCTTGGTCTCGAAGCCTCCCATGGAGAGTCCGGCCATGGCGCGGTTCCACTTGTCGCTCTTGGTGAGGAAGTGCTGGTCGATGTAGGGAATGAGTTCGTCGACGAGGACGGTCTCAAACTCCTTGGCCGTGAACTCGTGCAGTCCGCCGAAGCGCACGCCGTTGGTCATGCCGTAGGTCATCACGATGATGAAGGGCAGCGCTTTTCCCTCGGCAATGAGGTTGTCCATGATGAGGTTGGCGTGGCCCTGGCGGCTCCAGGCCGTCTCGTCCTCGCCCCAGCCGTGCTGCAGGTAGAGCACGGGGTAGCGCTGTGTTGGGTTCTGACCGTAGGTGGGCGGCGTGTAGACGAAGGCGCGACGTACCTCCTGAGTGCTCTCACTCCAGAAGAGTACTTGTTGCACGTTGCCATGTGACACATTTTTAAGAGCATAAAAATCCTGGTCGTGCGCGGGTATCTCTATGCCGCTTTCCCAGCGGGTAGAGCCGTAATAGTTTTGCGCGCCGGGGTCGTTTACGGTGCCGCCGTCTACGGTCAGATGGTAGTAGTGGAATCCTTCGTCCATGGGGCCTTCGGTCTGGCCGACGAAGGAGCCGTCGTAGGTCTTGTGGAGCTTGGTGCCGCCGCGGCCGCCGAGTCCGAGGCTGACGGTGATGTCACGGGCGTCGGGCAGGTCGATGCGGAAGCGTACGTAGCCCTGGCTGTTCACCATGGGGTACTGCTGGAAGGGCTGGTTCTTCGTGGAGGGCTTGAAGTCTTCCTTGACGCCGTCCGTTTCGGGGAAGGCCAGTTCGGGCTTGAAGGGTGCGCGCTGCTCGCCGCGCGGTCCGCGCTGGCGGGGCTTCGGGGCGGGTTTCTTGGGCATGTCCCACAGGGGGGCCTTCATCTGGCGTATGTAGTCGTAGGCCATCTTGGGCTTGTAGTCGGCGTCGAAGGGCAGTGGGTAGTTGTTGACGCCTACCCATGAGTCGCGGTCGCCGAGGTTCCAGAAGGTGACGCAGTCTATGACGTCCTTGTGCTTGCGGAAGGCGCGGAAGACGCGGGCGTACTGGTCGGCAAGGTGCTGCTTGACGCTGTCGGTGACGGTGGCTCCGTCGCGCGAGAACTGCAGCTGTCCGCCCATCTCTTCGTTGACGCGGATGTCGAGTTCGGTGACGTGGATGTGCTTGACTACCTGACGGTAGAGCTGGAGGGCTTTGTCAACGTCCTGCTCGGTGGGGCCGTAGATGTTGTAGTGGCCCTGCATGCCGATGCCGTCGATGGGGGCTCCCTGGGCCTTGAGCTTCTTTACCATGTCGAAGATGCGCTGGCTCTTCACCGGGTCGCACTCGTTGTAGTCATTGTAGAAAAGCAGTGCCTTGGGGTCGGCTTCCCGGGCGTACTGGAAGGCCTTGACGATAAATTCATCGCCGCAAAGTTTGTACATGGGGCTCTGGCGGTAGGGGTCCTTGGCATTGGGGTCGTCGGTGATGGCCTCGTTGACGACGTCCCAGCAGTAGACGATGTCCTTATAGCGTGAGACGACGGCCTGTATGTGGCGCTTCATGCGTGCATAGAAGACCTCCTTGGTGGGGTTGTCCTCGAGCATCCAGCGGCCCACTTGGTTGTGCCACATCAGACAGTGGCCGCGCATGCGTATGCCCGACTGGCGGGCGAAGTTGGCAATGCGGTCGGCGCCGTCCCACTGGAACTGGCCCTCGCGGGGCTCGGTGGGTTCGGGCTTCATGTCGTTTTCGGCCGTCATCGAGTTGAACTCCTGGCGCACCAGGGCCTGCTGCTGTGCGTTGGTGACGTTGCGCTGGTTGACGGCAACGCCAATGAGGAAGTAGTCCTTGTAGGCGTCCTTCAGTCCTTGTGCCCACGTGCCCGTGGCGCTCAGCGCGAGGGCAAGGGCAAGGGCGGTCTTGAGTGTTGTCTTCATACGGAATTTTGTTTAAAGATAATTTAAAAGCGGGTTGGTTGTTACCTATTATTTTTCGGCTGGTTCTAACAGTGTGAGTTCGAACCGCTGCAGGTCGCGGTCGGCCGAGCTGGTGCCGTAGAGCACCTCGTAGCGGCCGCGGGTGACGCGCATGGTGTTGGTCTCGTCGTCGTAGAAGGTGAACGACTCGGGACTGAGGGCCAGTGTGACCTGACGGGTCTCGCCGGCCTTGAGGGTGACGCGCTGGAAGGCACGCAGCGTCTTCAGCGGTGCATTGGGGTCGCCCACCTTGCGCACGTAGACCTGGAGGGTCTCCGTGCCGTCCTTCGTACCGGTATTGGTGACGGGGATGGTGAAGAGCATCTGGTCACCCTCGAAGCTGCGGACGGCGGTGCCCACCTGGAAGGTGGTGTAGGAGAGTCCGAAGCCGAAGGGGAAGAGGGCGTCGTTGAAGTAGCGGTAGGTGCGCCCCTTCATGGAGTAGTCGTCGTAGGGCGGCAGCTGGTCGGTGCGGCGGTAGAAGGTGACGGGCAGCTTGCCGGAGGGGTTGACGTCGCCGAAGAGTACGTCGGCCACGGCGGTGCCTCCCTCCTGACCGGGATACCACACCTGCAGGATGGCGTCGCACGACTGTACCTCGGGCTCCAGGGCGATGGCCGAGCCTGAGCAGCAGAGGAAGACGACGGTCTTGCCGGCGGCCTTGAGGGCGCGCAGGAAGTCGCGCTGTACGCGGGGCAGCTCGATGCTGGTGCGGTCGCCGCCGCGGAAGCCTTCGATGTCGACGGGCATCTCCTCGCCCTCGAGGGCGGCCGAGATGCCGCCGCAGAAGACGACGGTCTGGATGCCGTCCAGCTGGCGGATGGTCTGCTGGTAGTCGATGGGCAGCTCGCGGGCCACGTTGATTTTGAGGTTGGCACCCCACGTCTTGACGGTCTGGAAGCGCACTTCTATCTTATAGCTCTTGCCCTTCTCGGCCTGGATGGCGGTGCGGGTGGGCGTGGTGCGCCAGATGTGGACGCGCTGCTGGCGCTCGCCGTTGACGTAGACCTCGAAGTGGCCGCAGCCCTCGACGTTGACGACGTACTCGCCCGACTCCTGCGGGGTAAAGGTGGTCTCGTAGCGGGCCGAGAAGTCGTCGATGCTGACGCCGGGCGCAAAGTTGTGCATGCCGGCCGTGGTGACGGCCACCGGCGTGGTGTAGTACTGCGTGGTGACGGCCTTGCCCTGGCCCTCGACGTTGTTCCAGAAGGTGCCCTTCAGGCCCTTGTGGCCGTCCTGCGCACACTGTGTGGCCAGGAGGCAGTCCATGACCTTGTCGTTGGTGAGGTCGCAGCCGGGCAGGTAGACGAGGCGCTGCTGCTTGGCCTTGATGCCGTCCAGGATGGTGACGGTATGGTTGGGCACGCCGTTGTAGTTGCCCCACATGAGCGGACGGTCGTCGGCGTTGGGACCTATGACGGCTATCTTCTGACCGCCTTTCTTCAGGGGCAGCACGCCGCCGCGGTTCTGCAGCAGCACGAGGGTCTGGCGCGCCATGTCGAGGGCTATCTGGGCATGCTCCTTGGACGACATCACGCTGTAGGGTATCTGGGCCCACTCCACAAGCGAGGGGTCGTCCATCTCGCCCAGGTCGAAGCGGCCTTCGAGCAGACGGACGACGTGCTTGTCGACCTCCTTCTCGGTGAGCAGTCCGCGGCGCACGGCCTCGGGAATGCTCTTGTAGGCGTAGCCGTAGCCGCACTCGACGTCGGTACCGGCCAGCACGGCCTTGGCGGAGGCTGTGACGGGCGACGAGGACGACTTATGGGAGGTATAGAAGTCGGAGACGGCGCCACAGTCGCTGACCACGAGGTAGCGGAAGCCCCACTCGTCGCGCAGGATGGTCTGCAGGAGACGCTGTGAGCCGCAGCACGGGTCGTCGTCCAGACGCTGGTAGGCGCACATCACTTCGCGCACATGACCTTCCTGGACGAGGGTCTTGAAGGCGGGCATATAGGTCTCCCACAGGTCGCGGGGCGAGACGTCGGTGACATTCGCCGTGTGGCGGGTGTACTCCGGGCCCGAGTGTACAGCATAATGCTTGGCACATGCCCACAGCTTACGGTACTTGGCGCTCTCTGGACCCTGGAGGCCACGTACCACCTGCAGACCCATGACGGAGGTCAGGTAGGGGTCTTCGCCGTACGTCTCCTGGCCGCGCCCCCAGCGGGGGTCACGGAAGATGTTGACGTTGGGGGTCCAGACGGAAAGGGAATGGAACTTCTCATCCTCGCCGCTGCCTCGCTGCATGCGCTCGTGGTACTGGGCGCGGAATTCGGTGGACGTAGCGTCGAAGACTTTGTAGAGCAGCTGGGGGTTCCACGAGGCGGCCATGGCCACGGGCTCGGGGAAGACGGTGACGTTGCCCATGTTGGCCGCACCGTGCAGGGCCTCGCTCCACCAGTAGAACTTCTTGATGCCCAGGCGGGGGATGGCCGGGCTCTCGTCGAGCATGAGCTGGGCCTTCTCCTCGAGGGTGAGTCGTTTGCACAGGTCTTCGGCCCGTTCGCGGGCCGAAAGGGAGGGGTTCTGGTAAGGCAGTTGCTGTGCCGACACACTGAGGCCGGCACAGCACGCCAGGAACGTTGATAATAGTTGGTGTTTCATTATGTCTCTTCGTGTTAGGATAGTATATCGTGGCTGCAAAGGTACGAAAAGTCTGTGAAACGGGCGTTGCGCCATGTTTCACAGACTTTTGCTTATGTAACATGTCGGGACGAAGCGGCCGGGAGCCGCAGGGGCTACTTGCGGAAGAGGTGGGGCACGAACTGGCTGAGGCCGCGGCGCCAGGTAAGCCACTCGTGGTCGGTGCCCTCGGAGATTTGCAGGTCGACGCGGATGCCGGCCTGGCGCAGGGTCTCGGCCGTCTTGTCGGTCTGGAAGCGGGGCAGCTCCTCGGAGCCGCACGACATGAAGAGGTAGTGTATCTGGCGGTTGAAGTCGTCGGGACGGGTGAAGATGCCGTCGTAGGCGGTCTTGACGTCGAGTCCGAAGATGGCGCCGCTGAACGTTCCCATGTAGGAGAAGAGCTCGGGGTGGCGCAGGACCATGTCGAAGGTCTGGTGCCCGCCCCATGAAAGACCGGCCATGGCGCGATGGTCGCGGTCTTTCAGGGTGCGGAACTTACGGTCTATGGTCGGTATGAGGTCGTGGTGCATGACCTGGTAGAAGGATGCTCCGTAGGTGCTGAAGCCCTGGCGGTGGTCGCCGGGACGGGGCGGTGCCTTGACGTCGCCGCTCTCCATGACGACAATCATGGGCACGGCCTTGCGCTGGGCTATGAGGTTATCCATGATGTGCTGCATACGGCCCTGGCGCGACCAGCCGGTCTCGTCTTCGCCCATGCCGTGCTGAAGGTAGAGCACGGGGTAGCGGTGCTTGCCCTGCTCGTAGCAGGCAGGGGTATAGACCATGGCATGACGCCACTCGCGGGTGGACTGGGCATAGTAGTAGAGCGAGCGCACCTGTCCCTGGGGCACGTCGGGATGGGGACGGTAGTAGTCGCCCTCGGGACCCTCGGCTATCTCGATGCCGCCGGCCTGGCGGTTGCATCCGAAGAAGGTCTCGGTGGCGGGGTCGACGGCGTTCATGCCGCCGATGTTGAGGAAGTAGTAGTGGAAGCCCACCTGGAGGGGGTCGGTGACGGCGCACCAGACGCCGTGCTCGTCGCGGCGCATGTCGTACTTCTTGCCGCAGATGTCTACCTGGACGCGGTGGGCGTCAGGGGCGTTGACACGGAAGTAGGCACGGCGCTCGCTGTCGACCTTAGGGAAGTCGTTGCCGGGAATGGTGGTCTCGGCCGTGCGGGCATCGGCAGGCACGGTGAAGGGCGAGCGCACCTGGTAGCCCAGCAGGCTGAGCATCTTCTCGCCATAGCGGCGGCCGAGCTCGCGGTAGCCGGCGGCATCGAAGTGCAGCTTGTCGGGCAGGTTGGTGCAGCCGGTGGAGGAGACGACCTGGGCGGTGTGGAGGGTCTTGGGCAGCTCGTCGATCTGGCGGTTCATGGCGATGCACTGGCCTTCGCCGCCGGCCTGTACCACCTCGCCGGCCAGCAGGGGCACCTCCTCGGGCTTGAGCTGAAGGTCGCCGAGCAGACGGTCGTAGACCTGCTGAACCTTATCGGCCCACTCCGGGTCGCCGGTGTTCGACTCGCCCTGGTGCATCAGGACGCCCTTGATGACACCGTCCTGCTGGGCCTTGCGCGCCAGGGTGACGAGACGCTCGTAGGGGTTGTTGCCGTAGGCCTCGAGCATGCCTTTCATCCAACCCGGGGCCGTCTTGACGTACTCGGCAATGCGGTCGGGCATGAAACCCTCGATACGGATGCCGCCGATGGCGACATGGATGACTCCGACGCGGATGTGAGGGGGCAGCGTCTCTATCATGGAACGGCCGAACCAGTCGGCGGGGGTCAGTCCGGTATTGGGACGGCAGAGGGGTGCCGACGCCTCGCACCACTGGCCCATCTTACGCCCACGCTGGGGGTCGTCGACGGCGGGCATGAGGAGAAAGCGGGGGCCGGGACTCTTGATGTCCTCGGCCTCGGGACGGGCGGCACCTTCCATGTTGGACTGTCCGAAACAGAGGAAGATGTAGAAGTTTTCGTCTACTGCTGCCTGGGCGCCCTGTAGCAGGACGGTCAGCAGAAGGATGGAGAATGAGATTCGTTTCATTGCTGTATTGGTTTGGTTGTTGATAATAACGTTGTTTCCGGTTGCAAAGGTAGGGAAAAAGCGGGAAACGGACTTTGCGGCATGTAGCAGAGAGTTTTGAAGAAGTATCAATGAACTGTGCGGCGGGAAAGGGGTTAAAGGGGTGTTCTGTTGGAAACATTATGACGAAAGAGAAAAAAAGCACGGAAACATGCTTTGTTTTGGAGATAAATGTTTAACTTTGCGGACGTATGAAGCAATAGGGAGCCATAAAACTTAAAACTATGAAACGCTTGTACCATTACCTTGCCCGTACGCTATCGGTCCGACTGAGTCTGATAGTGGCGCTGTCGTCGGCCGTGCTGCTGGCCGTCACGCTGGTATTGGTACTGTACTTCTCGCAGCAAATCATCAAGGAGGAAGCCATGGAGAAGGCGGAGAACACGCTGGAGGGCATGGTGCAGCAGGTGGACAACATACTGCTGAGCGTGGAGCAGTCGTCGGGCAATGTGTACTGGAACATGCTGGGCGTGCTGCACGACAGGGAGGAGCTGAGCAGGTACTGTGAGGAAATGGTAAGGTGCAACCCCAATATCACGGGGTGTACCATAGCGATGATGCCCTACTATTATAATGAACGTGAGAGGCTGTTTATGTGCTACGTGCACCGGGCCATGAAGGGTGACAAGGAAGACCCGACGGCCCCGCTGGTGCATGCCAAGCGCTTTGCCAACCGTCCGTACACGGAACAGGCATGGTATAAGGTGCCGATGGAGACGGGCCGCACCACGTGGGTGGGACCGCTGAAGAACGACGATACCGAGGGGCATGCACTGCTGTCGTTCTGTCTGCCCATCTACAGCAAGGAGGGCAAGCCGGTGGGCGTGATGGCGCTGGACGTGCTGCTGGAACGGCTGACAAGGATAGTGCTGGACGCCAAGCCGTCGGCCAACAGCTATGCGACGCTGCTGGGCAAGGACGGCTCGTATATTGTGCACCCTGACAGTACGAAGCTGTTGCACCAGACGGTGTTTGCCCACTATAAGGAGACACCGAACGAGGACATCATGGCGGCCGCCAAGGCCATGGTGGCGGGCGAGAAGGGGCACAAGATGTTCAGGGAGAACGGTGCCGACAACTACGTGTTCTACAAGCCCTTCAAGCGGAAGGCGGTGCCGGGGCGCGCCATGGAGGAGACGAACTGGAGCGCTGCCATCATATACCCGGAGAACGACATCTTAGGAAAGTGCAAGCAGCTGGCCTACTACATGGCGGGCATCGGCCTGGTGGGGCTGTTGCTGCTGGTGGTGGTGTGTCAAAGGTTTGCCCACAGGCAGCTGCTGCCGCTGCGCACGCTGACACGGACGGCGGAGCACATCAGCCAGGGACACTACTATGACCTGGTGCCCGACAGCCAGCAGGAGGACGAGGTGGGACGGCTGCAGGACCACTTCCAGATGATGCAGCAGTCGCTGGCCCGGCATATCGGCGAGCTGGAACGGCTGCGCGCCTCGCTGCTCGGACAGCGTAAGGAGCTGAAGGCTGCCTATAAGAAGGCGCAGGCCGCGGACCACATGAAGACGACGTTCCTGCATAACATGACGAACCAGATGATGGAGCCGTCGGGGATTATAGAGAAGGATGTGAGCCGGCTGCGCGGACACTGGCGCGAGATGAGCGAGGAAGAGACCCGTAGCATAACAGAGGAGATACAGCAGCAGGGCACGGCCATCACCGAGCTGCTGAAGGACATGCTGAAGGACGAGGAGGCCGAGGAAAGCAAATAAAAGGAGGCAGGAAGAGATGACGAACCCGATAAGATATATCAGAAAGTCGATGTCGACGAGGCTTAGCCTGGGCTTCCTGCTCAGGGCACTACCTATCTTCGTCGTAGCGCTGAGCCTGCTCTTCCTGCAGTCGAGACACCTTATAGGCAAGGAGGCCCGGCAGCGTGCCACAAGCGAACTGGACAACACCATGCAGCGGCTGAGGACATACCTGCAGACGATAGAGACGGCGACGAACGCCAACGAGTGGCTGGTGATGAAGGACCTGCGGCCGGAGACGCTGCTGGACTACTCGCGCAGGGTGGTGATGATGAACCGCAACGTGAACGGATGCTCGATTACGATGGAGCCCGGCGTGTTCCCCGGATACGAGGGGCATTACTCGGCCTATAGCATTGTAGCGGGCGACTCGGTAGAGACGGTGCGGGAGAAGGAATACGACTACGAGGAGAAGAGCTGGTACAGGGTGCCCAAGATGATGAGGCGCGCCTGCTGGGTGGAGCCCTTCAACGACTATAACGCGGGGACGCTGTACACAAAGGCCGTCATCGCCTCGTACTGCAAGCCGCTGTTCCGCGAGGACAGCACGCTGGTGGGCGTGATGTCGACGGACATTGCCCTGAGCACGCTGAACGAGGCTCTGAAGACGGAGTCGCCCTACCCCGGAGCCTACTGCATGCTGGTGGGTAAGCAGGGGAACTTCTTTGTGCACCCGGACTCGACGCTGCTGCTGCAGCACACCATCTTTGGAGACGAACTGTACAAGGCCCAGGAGGGACTGAAGGCACTGGGCGAGGAGATGACGAAGGGGCACGAAGGGAACATGATTATTGACGTGGACGGAAAGAGTTGCCTGGTGTGCTATCAGCCGGTGCCCAACACGCGCTGGAGCCTGGCGCTGGTATGGCCCATGGAATACGTGATACACAGCTACCAGAAGCTGATGCTGGTGACGATAGCGCTGGCACTGATAGGACTGCTGGCCATGGGACTGCTGTGCAGGAGAATCGTGAACAGCTCGATACGACCGCTGGAACTGCTGCTGAGACAGTCGGAGCAGATAGCCAAAGGACGCTACGACCAGCGAATAGAACGCAGCCGGCGACGCGACGCCGTGGGCAAGCTGCAGAACAGCTTCGCCAGCATGCAGCAGTCGCTGGATGAGCACCTTACTGCCATAGAGCAGGCGAACGCGGACACGAGGCAGAGCAACGAGGAGCTGCTACAGGCCACGCTGCTGGCCAAGGAGTCGGACGCCCAGAAGACGGCCTTCATACAGAACATGACGCACCAGGTGAGGACACCACTGAACATCATTCAGGGCTTTGCACAGGTGCTGCGCGACGGCATGTCGATGATATCGGAGGAGGAGATGAAGAGCATTACGGGCACGATGGACCACAACGCCAAGCACCTGAACCGCATGGTGCTGATGCTGTATGACAGCTCGGTGACGGGCATCAGCGACGAGGAGAAGATGAAGAAGGACGAGACTCCGGTGCGCTGTAACGAGACGATACGCGAATGCATCGACTTTACGAACGAGCACTTCCCCGAGATACCCATCCGCTTCGACACGACGCTGGACGAGGACTACGCCATCAGCACCAACCGGCTGTACCTGATGCGCAGCGTACGCGAGCTGTTGTATAATGCCGCCAAGTACTCGGACGGCAAGAACCTGGCTGTGAGGATGTCGGGAACGGAGAGCGGCATACGCATCGTCGTGGAGGACACGGGAAGGGGCATACCCACGGACTACCAGTCACTGATGTATACGCCGTTCACGAAGGTGAACTACCTGAGCGAGGGTCTGGGACTGGGCCTGCCGCTGACCATGCGCCACGTACACAACCTGGGAGGCGAGATGAGGCTGGACCGCGACTACCACGAGGGGTGCCGCTTCGTTATAGAACTACCGAGATAAACACACGCTGACTTTCTTTTATTGGTCTATTTTACGGAATGTAACATTTATCGTTGCGTGCCGTACTATTGTTGCGTAATGTTACAACAAATAAAGTCCGCGTTACGAGAAAGAAAGCCGGATACATATTAATTGCATATCTTTGCAGTCGAAAACACGCAATACTTTTTCAAATCGCTTAGTCTAAATAGGCTTAATAGTTACTAAGAGTTAGTAGTTTTGGTATGTAAAAAAGAGGTTGGGGGCCGACGGGAGTCGCTCCCCCACTTTTTGAAAAAAGGGAAAAAAGGAGTTGGAAGGGTGACGGATGTGAAGTTATGAATGATGTAAAGTTGAACTAAAAATAAAAGAACCGTAATGAACAAGCATTTTAAGAAAGCGGCGTACGCGCTGGTGGCCATGCTGACACTGTCGGCATGCGGAGGCGACGACCCCGTGGAAGCGCCCAAGCCCGCTGTGGTGCCGACAGTACCTACTGAGCCCACCAAACCCGACCCTGTAACACCACCGGCATCGCAGCTGTCTGCGCTGCACGTGGACGGCCCGTTCCTGGTGAACGCCGAAGGACGCCGTGTGAACCTGCACGGATTCGCCCAGACGTTCAGCCCGTGGTTTAACGAAAGAGGTACGCGATGGTGGGACTATGACGTGGAGGGCTGTCTGCGCTATAACAAGGGCATCATAGACGGCATCATAGATGCTGGATGGAAGATGACCTTCGTGCGCCAGCACATGGACCCCTACTGGAGCAATACCCCGGGGAAACAGACTACGGGCGAGGGCGACATCTCGGCCTTCGACTTTGAGCGTTTCAAAAAGTATCTGGACGAGGTCTTTGTTCCGATGGCCGAATATGCCATAGGAAAGGGGCTCTACGTGGTGATGCGCCCGCCAGGAGTATGTCCTGAGCAGATTTCGGTAGGCGGCGAGTATCACCAGTACCTGAAGAAGGTGTGGGCACACGTGGCTCAGCACCCGAAGCTGAAGGACAACGGGGCCGTGCTCTTCGAGCTGGCTAACGAGCCGGTACACATCACCGGCGCCGACCCGGACGCGGAGATTTCCAGGTTTATGCAGGAGCTGGTGGACATGATGCGTGCTTACTGCAACAACATTCTGCTGATTCCCGGCCTGGGCTGGCAGTCGAACTATAACAGCTTTGTGAAGTACCCGATACAGGGACGGAACATCGGCTACGCCGTGCACTGCTACCCGGGATGGTACAACAGCGGCGTGGAGGACGACGTGGAAGTGGAATACAGGGACTTCAGCCGTGGCTGGAACGAGAACATACTGCCCGTAGCGACAAAGGGTCCGGTGGTGGTGACGGAGATGGACTGGGCCCCGAAGAAGTACGAGTCGTCATGGGGCAAGGCTACCACGGGGGTAGCTGGCGGCAAGGGCTTCGGCGCTAACTTCATGCGCATTGCTGATGAGACGTGCAACGTGAGCTGGCTGCTGTTCACGGGCGGCGAGCTGCTGGCACAGTATAATGACAACGCGCCGGACGGCAGCACGTTCCTGACCGACCCCGAGGCTTGTCCGCGACCGGTGTTCAGACAGTACAAATACTACGCAACGAAGGAGTACGAGGACCTGATTAACCAGCCTGACCACGTGCCCACAATAAAGAAGCAGCCTCTGTTCGCGCTGACGAATGAATGGTTCAACCCCAGCATCTGGGAGAAGGGCACCTTTGACGAGACTACGGGCGAGCTGGTGACGGGAAAGTATGGTTTCGGTGGCTGGCAGTATGCCAACGGCATAGACCTGTCGGGATACAAGACGCTGACCGTGGAGCTGAGCCAGAAGCAGAACGTGGGTGCCTCGTTCCGGATGTTTGACACGAACAACTACTGGACGTGTCCGTTCCGGGTAAGCTTCGGCGACGAGACGAAGGTGACCATAGACCTGCACCAGATGAAAGCATATAAGGACGACGCCTGTACGCAATACGATCATGACGTGGACCCGAAGCATATTTACATTGCCGGATTCTGGACTATGGGCGGAAAGCCTATCTACATCAAGAAGGTCACTTTGGAGTAGGTAAAAAGTAACTTATTTTATGCTACGTAAGAAATAATTAAGCTTTGTTACAAAATACAAAATCCGTGTTACAAACGAGAAAAGGCTTTCGCGCGAAAGGGCGTATCTTTGCATCGTCTTAGCGCCTTCTGCGCGGATGCTGACTAACGAGAATCAATTTAACGTAATCAAAATAATTGTACAACTATGAATCAAAATCTGTCAAAATGAAGAATCTAAAGCAATTGATCAGACAGACGGTACTAACAGCGATGATGCTGCTTGGATGTGCGACGATGCTGCATGCCCAAGGTGGCATTACCGTGAAGGGTACTGTCTCAGACGGAACTGGGGAGCCTCTGATAGGCGCCTCGGTAGTAGTGAAGGGAAACACTTCCCTGGGTACAGTGACTGATTTCGACGGTAACTTTAAGTTGAGTGTTCCGTCGGAGTCAACTGTTCTTGTTATCTCGTATGTGGGTATGACCACTCGCGAGATCAGGGTCGGCAAGGAGCGCACGTTCAACGTGACGCTACAGGACGACACCCAGCTGGAAGAAGTGATTGTGGTGGGTTTCGGCCAGCAGAAGAAAGCCTCGGTGGTGGGTGCTATCACGCAGACCACGGGTGAAGTGCTGGAGCGTGCCGCAGGTATTACCGACATCGGCTCGGCCCTGACGGGTAACCTGCCTGGTGTCGTGACAACGGCATCTTCTGGTATCCCGGGAGAGGAAGACCCGCAGATTATTATCCGTGGCCAATCGTCATGGAACAACTCGTCTCCGCTGGTGCTGGTGGATGGTATTGAGCGCCCGATGTCGAGCGTCGACATCCAGTCGGTGGCTACCATCTCTGTACTAAAGGACGCTTCGGCAACGGCAGTGTATGGTGTGAAGGGTGCTAACGGCGTTATCCTGATTACGACGAAGCGCGGTACCGAGGGTAAGGCCCAGATTAGTGTATCGGCCAACGCGGTGATGAAGATTCCTTCGATGCTGCCTGACAAGTTCGACTCATACGACGCACTGGCAGCCCGCAACATGGCTATCGAGCACGAGTTGAACCTGTATCCTGAGAGCTTCTCGAAGATGTTGCCCATGAGCTTCATTGAGAACTACCGTAACCAGACGACAGTGGAACAGCGGGAACGCTATCCTAACGTGGACTGGCAGCGTGAGATGTTCAAGAAGTCGGTGATGTCGTATAATGCGAACCTGAATATCTCGGGTGGTACGAAGTTTGTGAAGTACTTTGCTTCTGTGGACTTCGCCAGCGAGGGTGACCTGATGAAGACCTTCCCCACCGGGCGCAAATACGACCGTTCGATTTCTTATAATCGCGTGAACGTACGCTCGAACCTTGACTTTAATATTACTCCGACCACCGTTTTCAAGGTTAACATTGCCGGTTCTAACGGTAAGCAGACCAACCCCTGGGAGCGCGGCCACGAGTGGGACGGCGGCGGCAACATGGGTTGGCAGATGTCTCAGATGTGGGCTGGTGTATATAACATTTCTCCCGATGCCTTCCTGCCGCAGTACGAAGGTGGTTATTGGGGTTTCTTGCCTGGTTCTACCAACGTGAGCAACTCGGCTCAGACCTCCAGCCTCGGTGGTGTGCAGACTTGGACTACCACCCGCATCAATACCGACTTCGTGCTGGAGCAGAAGCTGGACTTCATTACCAAGGGTCTGTCGTTCCGTGGTATGATTTCTTGGGATAACGTGTTCCGTGAGGACCGCCGCGGTATTGCCGACCTGTATAACGACCCACAGCTGAAGTGGATAGACCCGCAGACAGGTATTCCTCAGTATAAGCAGCCCTACGAGGCTTACGACCGCTTCGACTACACGATGGGTAACAAGTGGAGCACAGAGGGCGGTACGGTGAACAACTGGGCTACGCAGCGCAACCTGAACTACCAGCTGCAGCTGAACTGGGCACGCCAGTTTGGTCTGCACGACGTGACCTTGATGGGTAACTTCGGCCGTCAGGAGTATGCTACGGGTTCGGAGATTCCCCACTACCGTGAGGACTGGGTGTTCCGTGCTACCTACAACTGGGCTAACCGCTACTCGGTAGAGTTCAACGGTGCCTACAACGGTTCTGAGAAGTTCTCGAAGGACAACCGCTTCGCCTTCTTCGCATCAGGCGCTGTGGGCTGGACCATCAGTGAGGAGCCCTTCATGGAGAAGCTGCGCGAGAAGCACATCATCGACATGCTGAAGCTGCGCGCCTCGTACGGTGCCATCGGTGACGACAACGTCGGTCAGCGCTGGATGTATATGACACAGTGGGCTTACGGCGGACGTACCTCACTGGACGTGAATCCCGGTAATAATACCATTACCGGCGGAATGTTGACAGAAGGCGGTTCTCCCTATACCTTCTACCGCGAGGCTACCGTAGGTAACGAGAACGTACACTGGGAGAAGGTGAAGAAGTTCAACTTCGGTATTGACTACGGAATCCTGGGCGGCTTGATTGCCGGTTCGTTCGATATCTTCAGCGACCGCCGTACGGACATTCTGGTAGGTGGCTCGCAGCTCGTGCCTGCTTACTTCGGCCAGAGCCCCGCATGGGTGAACCTGGGTGAGGTGAAGACTCACGGTTACGAGTTGGAGGTTCGCGTGAACAAGGTATTCCCCAACAAGATGCGCGTCTGGGCCAACATGAACATGACGCACGCCATCAATGAGGTGGTGAAGCGCGACGACCCAAGCCTGTATCCTACCTATCGTATGCAGGCAGGCTATGCCATCGGTCAGACGCACTCCTTCATCGACAAGGGTATGATGCAGACTTACGACGACTTGTACGGTTCGCCTAAGCACGACTCGAGCGACGACCAGAAACTGCCCGGCGACTACTATATCGTCGACTTCAACGGTGACGGTGTGGTAGACCAGACCAACGATAACGTGCCTTACGGCTACACTGGAAGCCCCCAGAACACTTACAACGCAACTATCGGCTTCGAGTACAAGGGCTTCTCTTGCTTTGCTCAGTTCTATGGTGTTACGAACGTAACGCGTGACGTGACCATGATTAGCTTGTCTGACCCCATGCTGACTAACGTCTACGACCAGGGCACATGGTGGAGCGAGAACCATCTGGGAGCTAAGGTGGTGACCCCACGTCTCAATACAAAGCCTACCTATTATTATGGTACGCAATATCTGTGCGATGGTAGCTACATTCGTCTGAAGAACGTCGAGGTGGCCTATACTTTCACTCAGCCTTGGATTCGCAAGATTGGCATCCACGACCTGAAGGTCTTCGTCAGTGCCAACAACCTGTGGCTCTGGACTCGCATGCCGGACGACCGCGAGTCTAACTTCTCGTCAAACGGCGGTGCTACCGGTGCCTACCCGACGATGAAACGTATCAACTTCGGTGTAAAGTTCAACCTGTAAAATGAGTACAACAATGAAAAAGACAATAAACCAATACATTCTGTCGGGCGCAGCAGTCTTGGCCCTTTCGTTCGGAATGGCTTCCTGCACCGACTACCTGGACAAGACAGCCGACTCTGACGTGAATCCAGAGATGGCGTTCATGAACTTCCAGAACTTCCAGGGTTTCGTCGAGGAGGCTTACAACTGCATTCCCAACAAGGAGTCGAACTTCTGGTGCTGCACCTTCAACTGGGGTGAGGATGAGATAATGAACACCGGCGGCGGCGACACTCACCTGACGGCTCACATCGACCTGGGCGACTACCGTAACTGGTATAACAACGACCAGACCTACCTGCACCGTGGAGGCGGCAGCCTGAACCCGACCTCGAACGACAAGTTTGCACACTCGCTCGAACACGCCTGGTATGTCATCCGTAAGATGAACCTGGGTCTGGAGAACATTGAGAAGCTGACCAATGCTACCCAGGAGGAGAAGAACTTCATCAAGGGTCAGCTGCTGTTCATGCGCGCTTGGTGGCACCTGGAGCAGATGATCTACTTCGGCGGACTGCCTTACGTTGACTATGTCATTCCCGCCGACGGTCCATTTAACCTGCCACGTCTGTCGTTCCAGGAGTGCGCCCAGAAGGCCGCAGAGGACTTCCGTGCCGCTGCCGACCTGCTGCCCGACAACTGGGACAACACTACCATCGGTAAGCGTACGCTGGGCAAGAACGACCTGCGCATCACGAAGGTCTGCGCCCTGGGTTACATGGGTAAGGCTCTGCTGTGGGCTGCCTCTCCGCTGAACGAGCTGGGTGCCCAGACGGGTGCTTCGAAGAACGGCAATACCTATAAGTACAACACTCAGCTGGCCCAGCAGGCTGCCGACGCTCTCGGCGAGGCCATCGCTGCCCTGCCCCAGTCTCCCTACTCACTGGCTGAGTATAAGTATAGCGACATCTACAACCACGTAGCCGACAAGAGTGCCAACAGCTGCTACTCTGACATTTTCTATACTACGGGTCAGAGCTGGAAGATGCCTGGCGGCGTAGAGGCTATCATGCGTGGCCCGATGCCCGACATCAACGGTTCTAACTGGAACTTCGCCAAGCTGTGGGGCCCCAAGGTGAACAACCTGGTGGAGCACGACGCTATTATCCACATGCCTACGGCTAACTACATCAACTATGCTTACGGCATGGAGAACGGTCTGCCAATTACAGACCCTGAGTCAGGGTTTGACCCCACTCATCCGTTTAAGAACCGCGACCCGCGCTTCTATCACGACATCATGTTCGACGGATTCAAGTTCCTCAACACCACACCTGGTGCTGCTGACAAGGACTACCAGTATCTGCAGCTCTACACCGGCGGTAACATGGTTCCCACAGGTGATACCCGTCGCTCGGCCGACGGTAGCCGCACAGGTTACTTCTGCCAGAAGCTCGTGCCCCACCAGTGCAACAAGTACGACGGCATGTACAACTGGGGTGGTGCACTGCAGACCTATCTGCCCTACATGCGCGTAGCCGATCTTTACCTAATGTATGCCGAGGCTTGTGCCGCCGTGGGTGGTGCTACTCAGAAGAGCAGCCGCTGCAACCTGAATGCTGTTGACGCCATCAACATCCTGCGCGACCGTGTAGGTGCCGGCCATGTAGCAGAGAAGTATCTTAGCGACAAGAACAAGTTTATGGATGAGGTTCGCCGTGAGCGTGCCTGTGAGCTGGCCTTCGAGGGCTTCCGCTGGAACGACCTGCAGCGTTGGCTGCTGCTGACCGAGTATCCGTACAACGTCAAGACCCGTCAGGAGTTCTATCGTGTCGGCAACTACGACTATACGAAGAACGACCCCAGAGATGCTGAGGTAACCGGTTGGAGCGAGACGACCATCGTAGAACGTTCCTTCGGCACCAAACACTACCTGCTTCCTCTGAAAGATGCAGAGTCCTATCTGTACTCCGAGTATCCTCAGAACCCCGGCTGGTAAACCTTTAAAAGTAAAGAAGTAAAAAGGTAAAAAAGTAAACGTTATGAAACATAAGATATTATATATGTCAGCCCTCTTGGCAGTCACGACAGTTACGCCTGCTGCTGCCCAGATTGAGACAGGACAGGACTCGCTCGTCAATGTGGCCTTCCGCAAGGTTGCTGCCGACGATGTGATGGGTGGCGTCTCCTCCGTCAACTACCGAGAGCTGATGAAGAAGAACTACAATACATACAGCCTTGACAACCTGCAGGGCTATGTTGCCGGTTTCAACGGCAGTGGTATGTGGGGCTTGGACGGTTCGTCTGACTTCAACGCCGACAACGTTCCCAACGGTATGCTGGTGCTAATAGACGGTGTGCCCCGTGCCGCCAACAACGTCAAGCCCGACGAGATTGAGGACATCAGTTTCCTGAAGGGTGCTCAGGCCGTCGTACTGTACGGCAGCCGTGCCGCCAAGGGTGTGATGCTTATCACCACGAAGCGTGGTCATGTTACTGACGGACTGTCAGTCAACGTACGCGCCAACACGGGTTGGAACGTGGCCAAGAGATATCCCGAGTATCTGGGTTCTGCCGAGTATATGACCCTCTACAATGAGGCATCGCTCAACGACGGCAATGGCATTGCCTTCCAACCGCAGGATATCTTCAACTACGCCAGCGGTTTGAATCCCTATCGCTACCCGAACATCAACTTCTACTCTTCGGACTACATCAAGAAGGCCTATAACCGTACTGATGTGACGGCCGAGATTGAAGGTGGTAACGATCGTGCCAAGTTCTACGCCAACGTGAGCTACTATCGCCAGGGCGACTTCATGAACTTCGGCGAGTCGAAAGACAACTACGTAGACCGTTTCAACGTACGTGGTAACGTAGACATGAAGATTAACAACTTCATCAATGCCTACG
Organism: Prevotella sp. UBA2742; assembly: GCA_002353485.1. Classification (GTDB taxonomy): domain Bacteria; phylum Bacteroidota; class Bacteroidia; order Bacteroidales; family Bacteroidaceae; genus Prevotella. The sequence continues at coordinate 59,952 of DEJS01000001.1, read as the reverse complement.
TCAACGCCAACGCTACGTATTATAACTCTCGCGGTACGAATGGTGCCAACTTCTGGTCGACGGCAGCCACGATGCGTCCCAACCGTATAAGCCCGTTCATTCCCCTGAGCTATCTGGATGAGAACGCCGCTACTGCCCTCACGAAGGTGGCCAACACGACGAATATCATCAATGGTTGCTTCCTGGGTGGTTCGCAGACCGACCTGACCAACGTAATTGCCGACATTCATGCTGCCGGTTATAACACATGGACAAGCCGTCAGTTCCAGTTCGATGCCGGCGTAAACGTCGACCTCGGCTCGCTGCTGAAGGGTCTGAGCTTCCATGCTCTGGTAGGTGTCGACTACGCTACGAGCTATTCGACCTCGTTCAACAACACCTATGCTACCTTCCAGCCCACTTGGAGCACCTACAACGGTCAAGACGTCATCGTGGCACTGAACAACAACGAGACAGTGGACAAGAAGTCGGGCGTGCAGAACATCAGTGGTTCAACAGACAACCAGACCATCGCCTTCAATGCTCACTTCGACTACAACCGCACGTTTGGCGACGTTCACAACGTAAGTGCTATTGCCGTTGTCAACGGTTACCAGCAAAGCGTCTCTGGCGTGTACCACAAGCTGAGCAATGCCAACCTCGGCTTCCAGGTCGACTACAACTACGACCACCGCTACTATGGTACCGTAGCCATCGCTACTCCCTGGTCAGCCCGTCTGCCTGAAGGTCACCGCGCCGGTGTATCACCTTCGTTCACTCTGGGTTGGAACATTGCCAAGGAACAGTTCATGCAGAACCAGAACATCTTCGACGAGCTGAAGCTCTCTGCCAGCTACAGCGACCTGAAGACCGATATGGGCATCGACCAGTACTACTTGTATCAGGCTACCTACCAGTGGGGTGGCTGGTGGGACTGGAACGGTGAGACCGGCCACAACGACGTCCAGTCGAAGCGTGGTGGTAACGACGACTTCACGTTCCTGCACCGCAAGGAGTTCTCTGTCAGCCTGCATGCAGCACTGCTGAACCGCGCACTGACCGCCGACTTCTCGTTCTTCACCAACAAGATGACGGGCGGCATCATTCAGGCCACCAACCAGAAGCCCAGCTACTTCCGTGTATATTATCCTGAGTCATCGTTCCTGCCCTGGATCAACTACAACGAGGACAGCCGCACAGGCTTCGACCTTGCGCTGAACTACAAGAAGGACTTTGGTGACTTTGGCTTCAAGGTAGGCGCCAACGTGACTCACTACACCACGAATGCCTCCAAGCGCGACGACACCATCTATGCCGACAGTTACCAGTACCGTCAGGGCAAGCCCCTGGATGCCATCTGGGGTTACGAATGCCTGGGCTTCTTCCAGGACGAGGCTGACATCGCAGCATCGCCCGCACAGAAGCTGGGTGGAAAAGTACGTCCTGGTGACTTGAAGTACAAGGACCAGAACAACGACGGTATCATCGACGACAAGGATCAGGTGAACCTGGGTAAGGCCGGCTCGTACGGTGCTCCTACGACGTTGGGTATCAACCTGACCATGAAGTATAAGAACTTCACGCTCTTCGTACTTGGAGTAGGCGGTTTCGGCGGCAAGGGTGTCAAGAACAACAGCTACTGGTGGATTGACGAGAGCGACAAGTATTCAGCCGTTGTACGCGGTCGCTGGACACCAGAGACGGCTTCTACAGCCACCTATCCTCGTCTGACCACAGGCAGTGGTGCCAACAACTTCACCACTTCAGACTTCTGGACATACTCTACCTCTCGTTTCGACCTGGCTAAGGTTCAGCTCACCTACGACTTCCCGAAGTCACTTTTCGAAGGCAGCTTCGTCAAGGGTCTCTCTGTCTATGCCAGCGGCAACAGTCTGCTGACCATCGCCAAAGAGCGTGAGATACTTGAGATGAACGTAGGCTCAGCTCCCCAGGCCCGTTTCTACAACCTGGGTGTACAGGTAGCATTCTAAATCGGAAACAAGAAATTAGAAATTAGATATTATGATTACTAAGAGAATAAACAAGATACTCGTCGCCAGTATGGTTTGCGGTTTCTCCGCCGGCCTTACCTCCTGCGACGACCTGTTCACGCCGGCCTTGGAGAACAATCTGGAGCTGTCAGAAATGTACACTGACCCCACCTTTGCCCGTGGCCTGATAGACAATGCCTTCCTGGTGCTGCCCTACGATGGTTCTTCCGTAAGTGACGTAGCTACCGACGACGCTGTGTCGAACGACAACTCAAACACTTACAAGCAGATGGCTACCGGCACCTGGACATCGCAGACGAACCCCATCAACCAGTGGGAGACCCGTTATCACTCTATCCAGTACTGTAACCTGTTCCTTGAGAACATAGACAAGGTGCAGTGGGACTACACCTCTGAGGCCCTGAACCAGATGCACATGGACCTGTATCGCGGTCAGGCGCTGGCTCTTCGCGGCCTGCACATGTTCTACCTGCTGCGCGCTCACTGCGGTATGGTGAACGGTCAACTGATGGGCGTGCCCATTCTGACCACCTATCTGGGCTCTGATGCCGACTACAACCTGCCACGTAACACCTTCAAGGAGTGCATCGACCAGATTATGGCCGACTTCGACGAGGCAATGAAGTACCTTCCCGCCAAGTTTGGCGACGTAAGTGCCGACGCTGTTCCCGCCAAGTACGCCGCAATGGGTGGTAACGACGCAGAGTACAACCGTGCCTTCGGTAACCTGCAGCGCGGTAAGATTGATGCCACCATCATCACAGCCCTGAAGGCTCAGGTGGCTCTGTTCGCTGCTTCTCCTGCCTATGCTACAGGCGGTGCCATGAGCTATGCTGATGCTGCCAAGTATGCTGCCGACTATCTGAAGCTGCGCGGCGGTCTGGCTGCTGTCGACCCCACGGGATGGAAGTGGTACGACCAGAAGGACTTCATCAAGAACTATAAGTTCACCGATCCCGATCCTATCGAGATTGTCTGGCGTGGTACCGTAGGCGACAGCCACTCTATGGAGAGCGACAACTTCCCTCCAACTCAGTATGGTAAAGGTCGCATCAACCCCACCCAGAACCTGGTGGATGCCTTCCCTATGGCCAACGGCTATCCTATCACGGACGGTGCCTCAGGCTATGATGCCAGCAATCCCTATGAGAACCGTGACCCGCGTCTGCACGCCTATATTCTGATTAACGGCGACAAGATTGGTGCCAGCGGCAAAACCATCATTACTGCTTCCGACACAAAGCCAACAGACCCGGAGTATATCGATGGTCTGAATCATGAGAACGGAAAGTCGACAACCACAGGTTACTACCTGCGCAAGCTGATGCGTGATGACGTAAACCTGAGCCCGTCGAGTACTACCGACCAGCGTCACTTCGGTGCACGCATCCGCACCACCGAGTTGCTGCTCGACTATGCCGAGGCAGCCAACGAGGCACAGGGTCCCTTGGCCCAGGTCGGCGGTGCCAACTACTCGGCCTACGATGTAGTGAAGGCCCTGCGCGCCCGCTGCCATGAGAGCGGCTGGCAGGATCCCTATCTGGAGAGCATCAAGGGCGACCAAGCCAAGATGCGCGAGCTCATCCGCAACGAGCGCCGTCTGGAGCTCTGCTTCGAGAACCACCGTTTCTGGGACCTTCGCCGCTGGAAGGCCAGCCTCACCGAGGGCGCTCGTGGTGTCAACATCACCTCTGGTAGTGGAAGCACCAACTATGCCCCCATCAATGTCGAGGCCCGTCAGTATGACGACTATCAGATTTACGGTCCTATCCCCTACTCTGAAATTCGGAAGTGGAGCAACCTGGAGCAGAACGACGGCTGGGCCGCCAAATAAAACACAATGTAAAATTCTAAAACTCGATAATAATTATGAAACGTAATATCAATAAACTCCTGCTTGCCAGTCTGGCTCTCATGGCCACAGCCACCAGCCTGACCTCGTGCAAGAACGGTAATCAAGAATTCCCTGACTACGAGGGTGGCACTACCGTCTACTTCGCCTATCAGCAGCCCGTGCGTACCATCGTACTGGGTGACGACGAGTACGACACTACGCTTGACAAGGCGCACAAGTGCAAGATTCTTGCTACCTTCGGCGGTTCCTACAACGGCACCAATGGCTCAGTGCAGGTATCTGTCGACCCCACACTGGTCCAGAACCTGACATTTGAAGACGGCACTCCCGTCAAGGCCATGCCTGAGAACTACTACCAGCTTCAGACCACCAACTGGTCCTTCAACGGCACCATGAACGGCGGCTCAGAAGTACAGCTGACGGACGCATTCTTCAACGACCCCGACGCCGTGAAGAACACCTATGTCATTCCTCTGGTCATCAGCTCTCAGACGGGCTTCGGCAAGATTCTCACCGGCGAGCTGAAAGAAGGCGGCAGCCCCGTGCGCACCGACGAGTCGCAGTGGGACATCCTGCCTAAGGACTACGTGCTGTACTGCGTGAAGTATCAGAACAAATATCATGGCTACTGGCTCACCAACGGCAGCACCTCGATTGACGACATCGAGAAGGCTCCCGCACGTTTCATCCAGACACGCTCGATGACCTCCGCTGTCTATCATGCCAGCTACACCACCAAAGACTACGTGCAGTACAAGCGCGACAAGGATGGCAACAAGACCAGTGAGACCGAAAAGGTGTCCAAGACCTGGAACATCGACCTGCTGCTCACCTTCGACGGCAGCGACCATTGCACCATCACCCCCATCACCGCCGGCATCACCGCCAGCGGTACTGGAAGCTGGACCGACAACGGAGCCACCAAGTCGTGGGGCAACAAGGACCGCGACCTGATGGAGCTCACCTACAACATCGACTTCAACGAGACCGACGAGGTAGGCAACGCCCAGAAGGCAGCGGTCAGCGAGAAGCTCGTCTGGCAGCGCAGCGGTGTAACTATCGAAGAGTTTAAGTCTGTTTACAAAAAGTAATAACCAAAAACTCAGGAACAATGAAAAAGACATTCATCATATCAGCACTCGGAGCCATGCTAATGGCTTCGTGTGCCGACGAGTTCAACACCAAGAACTACAAGGTGGACCGTCCTGCAGAATCAGAGGCCTACCTCTATCTGAACGAGTACATGCCGCTGAAGAACTACGTCACCAACGAAAACTTCAAGCTGGGTGTCGGCACCACCGTGAGCGACTATCTGAAGCAGGAGATGGTGTACGCCCTTGTCAACTCGAACTTCACCGAGACCGAGCCGGGCAACGCCATGAAGATGGCATCGTGCGTTGACTACAACACGGGTGCCCTGAACTACGCCACCGTAAGCGAGTACGTCAACATGGCCACCGAGGCCGGGCTGTCGGTCTATGGTCACACGCTGGCCTGGCACGCCCAGCAGCCCGTCAAGTGGCTGAATTCGCTGCTTGCCGACAAACCTGCTCCCATCCCTGAGGGTGGTGCAAACGCTTGTATCGTTTACGATTGTGGCAATGCAGGTGCAAATCCTTGGGATAAACAGGCACACTATAAGTTGCCAATTCCTATGGAGAAAGGTAAAACTTATGTTGTAAAAGCCAGAGTTAAGGCTGACAACGGTGGCGATTTTGGTTTGTGGCCTATTTGGGATGCAAGTCCAAATAGAGATCAGTGGGGTGGTTCTGCTGACGTATCTTATCAAGCATCTTATCCCATTACTTCTTCATTCTCTGATTTAGAGTGGACTTTCGAAGCTCCATTCCCAATTGACAAACTTCAGTTTGTCTTTGGAAAAATTGGTGGAAAGGTTTACATCGATGATCTTTCTTGCAAAGAGAAAGGCTCTGATGCTGAAATGGTGAAAAACGGTTCTTTTGATGAAGATTCAATGGACGGTTGGGGTAATAACTGGAACGGACCTTCTTTTTCTATTGAAGGTCAAGCTGCAGGTCCTACTACCTTCTTTGTCAGCTTGATTGACAATGGCAACATGGAAGAAACAGAAGCCCACAACTTCGCTACGAAGTCAGACCAAGGCTCTATCGTCTACGAAATCGTCGATGGTGTTGGTAAGGACGGTTCTCGTGGTGCCAAAATCACCTCTAAAGGTGGCTATAGCGACGCATGGGAAAGCCAATTCTGGATTGTATCCAACGAGGTGCTGCACATCGGTGACAAGATTCACGTTGCCTTCGACTACCGTGCTGATGGCGGTTGCGCTGGCACCAACGTAGATACTCAGGCTCACTTCGGTCCTGGTGAATATCAGCACTGGTCTTGTGCCGGTACCATATCGTTCACTGGCGAGTGGCAGACCTATGACAAGACATTCACTGTAGATGCATCTATGGCTAAGGAGGATGACAAGGGTATGAAGTCTATTGCTTTCAATATGTCACCAAACACTGCCCCTGGTGCTTACTATATCGACAATGTCGTACTTGAAATCGAGAAGGAAGGCGACGGTATTCCTTTGACTCCTGAGGAGAAGAAGGACACCCTCACCTGGGCAATGGACCGCTGGATTAAGGGCATGATGGAAGCCTGCGACGGCAAGGTGAAGGCTTGGGACGTTGTCAACGAAGCCATCTCTGGCGGCGGCGACGACGGTGAAGGCAACTACGCCCTGCAGCACGGTCAGGAAGGCGACACCGAGAACTTCTACTGGCAGGACTACCTGGGCGACATCAACTACGTTCGCACCGCCGTCCGTCTGGCCCGCGAGTATGGTCCTGAAGACGTCAAGCTCTTCATCAACGACTACAACCTTGAGAGCGACTGGGACCAGAACAAGAAGCTGAAGAGCCTCATCAACTGGATTAAGAAGTGGGAGGCCGACGGCGTCACCAAGATTGACGGTATCGGCAGCCAGATGCACATCTCGTGCTACGCCAACGCACAGACCCAGGAAAGCAAGAAGGCCGCCATTGAGAATATGTTCAGGCTGATGGCACAGTCAGGCAAGCTCATCCGCATCTCCGAGCTCGACATGGGCTACGTCGATGCCGCTGGCAACAGCGTCAAGACTGATAACATGACCGAGGAGCAGCACAAGCAGATGGCCGAGCTCTACACCTTCGTCGTCAGCAAGTACCTCGAAATCATTCCTGCCGCACAGCAGTGGGGCATCTGCCAGTGGTGCATCACCGACTCGCCCAACGACAGTGGCTGGCGTAAGGGTGAGCCCACCGGACTCTGGGACAGCAAATACTACCGCAAGCACACCTATGCCGGCTTTGCCAACGGTTTGCTCGGTAAATAACCCATTACCCCGAAGGGTAATTTTTAGAACTTTACATGTGAAAGTGTCGGGCTCGCGAGAGTCCGACACCTTTTGTTAGAAAGTGTCGACGAAGTCCGACACCTTTTGTTAAAAAGTGTCGACGAAGTCCGACACCTTTTGTTAGAAAGTGTCGACGAAGTCCGACACCTTTTGTTAGAAAGTGTCGCGAAGGCCCAATAAGGCAGAAAAACCCGAATATATTTGGTTTTTCGTTCAGATTGCACTACCTTTGCAGTCAAATTAAACAAAGATAATAATGGAACAGAAGAAATTCAAGCGGACTACGGTGACCTCTGCCCTGCCCTACGCCAACGGCGGCGTGCACATTGGTCATCTTGCTGGCGTATATGTGCCAGCCGATATTTATGTGAGATACCTGCGCCTGAAGAAGGAGGAGGTGCTGTTTATTGGCGGTAGCGACGAGCACGGCGTGCCCATCACCGTACGTGCCCGCAAGGAGGGCATCACCCCACAGGACGTGGTAGACCGCTACCACAAAATGATTAAAGACTCGTTCCGCGAGTTCGGCATCTCGTTCGACATCTACTCAAGAACCACGTCAGCGACGCACCACAAGTTTGCGGCCGAGTGGTTCCGCAAGCTCTACGACGAGGGCAAGCTGGTGGAGGAGACTACCGAACAGCTGTACGACGAAGAGGCCAAGCAGTTCCTGGCCGACCGCTACGTGACGGGCGAGTGCCCCCACTGCCACTCCCAGGGCGCCTACGGCGACCAGTGTGAGAAGTGCGGCCGCGACCTTAGTCCTACGGAACTCATCAACCCCAAGTCTACCATCTCAGGCTCTACCCCGGTGTTAAAGAAGACCAAGAACTGGTATCTGCCCCTTAACGAGTATCAGGACTGGCTGAAGCAGTGGATTCTGGAGGAGCACAAGGAGTGGCGCCCCAACGTGTACGGCCAGTGCAAGTCATGGCTTGACATGGACCTCCAGCCCCGCGCCATGACGCGCGACCTCGACTGGGGCATCCCCGTGCCTGTGGAAGGGGCCGACGGCAAGGTGCTGTACGTATGGTTCGACGCCCCTATAGGCTATGTGTCGAACACGGTAGAACTGTGCGAGAAAGACCCCGAGCGCTGGGGCTCGTGGCAGAAGTGGTGGCAGGACGAAGACACGCGCCTGGTACACTTCATCGGCAAGGACAACATTGTATTCCACTGCATCATCTTCCCCGTTATGATGAAGGCCCACGGCAAATACATCATGCCCGACAACGTGCCGGCCAACGAATTCCTGAACCTGGAGAACGACAAGATATCCACCTCGCGCAACTGGGCCGTCTGGCTGCACGAATATCTGGAAGACATGCCCGGCAAGCAGGACGTGCTACGCTATGTGCTGACGGCCAACGCCCCCGAGACCAAGGACAACAACTTTACGTGGAAGGACTTCCAGGACCGCAACAACAACGAGCTGGTGGCCGTCTATGGCAACTTCGTGAACCGCGCCCTGCAGCTGACCAAGAAATACTGGAACGGCGTGGTGCCCGCCTGTGGCGAACTACAGGATGTAGACAACACCGCCCTTGCCGAGTTCAAGGACGTCAAGCAGAAGGTAGAGGCCCTGCTCGACCAGTTCAAGTTCCGCGATGCCCAGTTTGAAGCCATGAACCTGGCCCGCATCGGCAACCGCTACATTACCGAGTGCGAGCCATGGAAGGTATGGAAGACCGACCCCAAGCGCTGCGAGACCATTCTGAACATCTGTCTGCAGCTGACGGCCAACCTGGCCATAGCCTTCGAGCCCTTCCTGCCCTTCTCGTCGAAGAAGCTGCGCGAGATGCTGAATCTGGAGAGTTTCGAGTGGGACCAGCTGGGCTCTACCGACCTTCTCAAGGCCGGCCACCAGCTTGGCGAGCCCTCGCTGCTGTTCGAGAAGATAGAGGACGACGTCATCCAGAAGCAGCTCGACAAGCTGGAAGCCACCAAGCGTGCCAACGAGGCCGCCCAGTGGAAGGCAGCCCCCGTGAAGGAGAACGTAGACTTTGAGACCTTCGAAAAGCTCGACATCCGTGTCGGTCTGGTGAAGCAGTGCCAGCGCGTGCCGAAATCGAAGAAGCTGCTGCAGTTCCTCATCAACGACGGCACGGGTCAGGACCGTACCATCTGCTCGGGCATAGCAGCCTTCTACGAGCACCCCGAGGAACTGGTGGGCAAGCGCATCCTCTTCGTGGCCAACTTTGCCCCACGCAAGATGATGGGCATCGAGAGCCAGGGCATGATACTGTCGGCCGTCGACGCCGACGAGAGCCTCAGCGTGGTAACCACCACAAAGGACGTAAAGCCCGGCAGCCAAGTAGGATAAGAAAATACTACGAATTACGCGTAATTGTGCAATTCGCATAATTAGCGTAATTCGTGGTCTATGACCGCCCGAACAGGTACTTTTTGAGGAAGGGGCTGACACGCAGTATGTTCGACGTGACACAGCTGAAGCCAATGACCAGCAGGGCAATGACAACGGCCAGCGTAAGGTCGATGGCGAAGTTGTGCTGGTTGGTGGAGAAGAACGTCCCCACCCCGGGCAGGTTGGGCAAGAAGATGTAGTGAATAAGGTATATGTCCAGCGTGCGGCGCCCTATGTACTGCAGCGAACGCCCCACCCACGTCATCTGGGTGAAGTACTTGGCATAATGGCGGAAATACATGAAGACGATGGTGAGCAGCGTAAAGCGCGCCAGCGTCAGCGGTATGACGGTCCACGTCATACGTAGGTTGTGCCACTTCAGAAAGTCAAGTGCCGAGAAGACGACCAGCGCTATCAGCAACGGATAGAACCACTTGGAGTCCATGACGCGCTGGGCCCTGTCCCAGTAGCGGTGCACGATGTTGCCATAGAGGAAGAAGGGCATGTAGAGCATGACCTGAATCAGGCACGAGTCGTCAAGAAATGTCGTGGGTTTCACCTTCCTGTAGCCAAAGGCCCACCAGAAGTCGTTGGGCAGGTAGCACGTCTCGTAGACACACAAGGACACCAGGAACAGTAACGTAACAGGTATCCACGACTTCCACTTCAGCTTGCTCTCCAGATAGGCAAACAGATAGTATATGATAAACATATAGAGCAGGGCTATGGTGAACCAGTAGCCTCCCTTCAGGGGCGAGTGGAACTTGTCCTCAACGGCCAGGAAGAAGTCCTTGTACAGCACCGCCATGCCAAAGAAGAAGAACACCACGGTAGGAATAATCTGTATGCGCAGTTTCTTCCCCACCAGCCTGCAGAGGTTGGGAAGGTCCCATACCTGCGTGGCCTTGTATGCCAGGAAGCCACTGATGAAGAAGAACAGGGGCATGCGGAACAGGATAAGGAACGAGAGCGACGACGACAACTTGACATCCTGGGCAAAGCCCGTCTGGCTGACGTGGTTCGCTACGACGAGTATCATGGTAAATCCGCGCATGGCGTCGAGCCACTCTAAACGGGGCTTCTTTTTGACTGCTGTTTCCATAGACTTGCAATATTTTGCTGCAAAGGTACGAAAAAGTTTAGAGTTTAGTGGTCAGAGTTTACGGAAATTTTGTACCTTTGCGCTGAAATAACTCCAAGATGAAGAAAACCGATGCCACGATACAGCTGCTGCGCCAAGTAGGAAGCAGGATATGGGAGACGCTGGGCGAACCCGACCTCCTGCCCTCAGAGACACCCATCGACGTCGTCATCCCCATCGTCAGGAAAGACCTCGACATCCTACCGCTCTGCCTTGAGGGTGTGCGCCGCAACGTGCGCCAGCAGGTCAAGGCCATCTACATCGTGGCCCCGCGCGATGCCGACATCGAGGCCTTCTGCCAGCGCGAGCATCTGGAGTTCACCGACGAGCAGACCATTCTGGGCATGGCCCCCGGCGAGCTCAACCTGCAGGTGCAGCGCCCTGACGGCAGCACGGTGGACCGCAGCGGATGGCTGTTCCAACAGCTGGTAAAGCTGTCGGGCAACATAGGCACCTGCGACCACTATCTCACCATTGACGCCGACCACATACTGCTGCAGCCGCACGTCTTCCTGACCAGCGACGAAGTACCCGTGTTCTACATGAGCGACGAGTGCAACACACCCTATTACCACAACATACGCCGCCTGATGGGCTATCACTACCGTTCCCTGTTCAGCTACGTCGACCATAAGATGCTGTTTTCGAAGCAGCAGCTGGAACTGCTGCGTGCGGCCATCAGAAAGGCCAACCCCGGCAAGTCCTGGACAGAGGCCATCACAGAGAGCTACGACCGCAAGGAGACGTCGGGGTTCTCTGAGTTCGAGCTTTACGGCGACTTCGTCCGTCGCAAGATACGGCGCCCCTGGCGCCACCTGAAACTGGCCTACAGCCGGCTGTCAGACTACGACGCACTGCACAGCCAGTATGCCGAGAAATACCGTTGTATAACCTTCCCCTGTTATCTTAAACTGCAATGAGACTACTCCTTGAGAAAATACGCCTCACCATCCTGAAACGTACCAAGGCCCTGCCCCAGAAGAGCTACGCGGCCTGGGCGGCCAAGGGCTACAACGACCAGCCCGAGGTGAGCATCGTCATCCAGTCGCACGACAAGAGCCTGCAGGTGTGCCACATCCTGCCCAAGCTGCGCCAGAAGAAGGACGCCGAGATTATCGTCATCGACGACGGCTCGTCGGCGGAGCATACGCGGCGGCTGGCCAAGGCGCTGACAGGAGCCAACGAGTTTCTGCTTCGCGCCAACGACCTGTACGAAAACCGCACCTACGACAGGGCCATACGCATGTCGCACGGCCGCTACATAGTGCTGCTGCAGGACGACGACGACTTCGACGACGTCTCCTGGATGGACGAGGCCCTGCTGCTGTTCAGCCAGCACCCGCGCATGGCCATCCTCGGCGGCAACTGGGGCCTGCGCCTCGAGTTCGACGACGCCAGGCAGTGGGGTCACGGCATGCGCGACGACACGCTGCAGAGCGGCACCTTCCGCTTCGTACCCTCGGTCAACCGCGCCCCCATGTGGATACGCCGCGACCTCTTCGACCAGCACCTGCACCAGATAGACCCCGCCTTTGCCCCCTTCCAGTACGACGACGACGAGCTCTGTCTGCGCGCCTGGCTCTGCGGTCTCGAGGTGGGATGGTACGACGCCCGCTTCCGCTCCCTGTCGGCCGGAGGCATGCGCCTGTGGAACAAAGGCTTTACGGGCGAACAGAGTCAGCGCAACGGCCGCCGCCTCTACCAGATGTATGCCCACCGCATGGACGAGATATTAACCAAGGTTCGCGAGGCCAATGGGTGAGAGTCTGAAGGAGCGCACGGCCAAGGGCCTGCTGTGGGGAGCCGTCAACAACGTCACCTCGCAGCTGCTCAGCGTGGCCATAGGCATCGTGCTGGGGCGCATGCTGTCGCCTGCCGAGTATGGCATGGTGGGCATGCTGGCCATCTTCACCGCCATAGCCGGCTCGCTGCAGGAGAGCGGCTTCACGGCAGCACTCACCAACATGAAGCAGGCCACCCACCGCGACTACAACGCCGTCTTCTGGTTCAGCACCCTCATGTCCGTCGCCCTCTACGGCGTGCTCTACCTAAGTGCACCCCTCATAGCCGACTACTTCCGCCAGCCCGGGCTCGTGCCCCTGTCGCGGCTGGTATTCGCCTCGCTGCTCATGGCAGGCCTGGGCACCGCACATGCCGCCTACATGTTCCGCAACATGATGAACCGCGAGAAGGCCCTCATAGGCTTCGCCGCCCTCGCGGGCAGCGGCATCGTGGGCATCGCGCTGGCACTGGGCGGCTACAGCTACTGGAGCCTGGCTTGGCAACAGTTTGCCTACATCACCATCGTCAACCTGGGGCGCCTCCTGTACGTCCGCTGGCACCCCTCGCTCCACATCGACCTCAGCCCCATACGCCGCATGTTCGGCTTCAGCAGCAAGATACTGCTCACCAACATTATGAACCAGGCCAACAGCAACCTGCTGTCCTTCGTCTTCGGGCGCCTGTTCACCGCCGGTGCAGTGGGCAGCTACACCCAGGCCGCCAAGTGGAACCTTATGGGCCACTCGCTCATCACCGGAACCATACAGCAGGTGGCCCAGCCCGTGCTGGCCAGCATCAACGACGAAGAGAACCGCCAGCTCCAGGTGTTCCGCAAGATGCTGCGCTTCACCGCCATGCTCTCCATGCCCGCACTCTTCGGACTCGGACTCATTGCCGACTTCATCGTACTGCTGCTCGGCGACCACTGGGCCGACAGCGTCATGCTGCTGCGCATACTGTGCGTCAGCGGCGCCTTCATGCCCATACACACACTCTACCAGAACCTCTTCATCAGCCACGGACGCTCCGACACCTACATGTGGTGCACCGCAGCACAGATAGCCGCCCAGCTCGCAGTCATCGTCGCCTTCAGCACGCGCGGCGGACTGGGACTCATGGTGACAGCCTATACCGTGCTCATGGTGTCGTGGACCGCCGTATGGCAGCTGCTGGCACACCGGCTGACCGGGCTGCGCCTCCGCGACGTGCTGAAAGACATACTGCCCTTCATGCTCGCAGCCATAGGGTGCACCGCCGCGGCCTACGTCGGCACGGCAGACATCAGCCAGCCCGCGCTCAGCATAGCGCTGCGCATCCTGATCACCGCCGTACTCTACATTCTCGTCATGAAAATCTCCGGAGCGAAAATATTTGACGAATGCATACAGTTCCTCTTCCACCGGAAGACGACCTGACACCCTCCGCCCCCGGCCACGCCGCACCCACGCCGCACCCACGGCGCACGCTTAGCCTCGTTCTATCCTCGTTTTATCCTCGTTCTATCCTCGTTCTATCCTCGTTACTTTTTTACGAAGGCAGAACGAAGGCAGACTGTTCGTAAAACTATCGCCGGCCGACCTTGCGCATCACCTCGTCGAGAGGCTCCTCGGCATCGAGATTGAAATATTCTTTACAATGGTGCGACTGGCGCTTCTCCACGGGCGGCAGCTGCATGTAGTCGCCAAAGAAGTGGCGCAGGTAGGCATCGTAGCCGCCTGAGAGGGCCACCTGCATGCCCTCGAAGGGGAACATGACCGGACCCGACACCCACTCCGCGGGGTAGACCTCCTTGTCGCCATAGATGCCTGCATAGACCACCACATGGCCTGTGGTGCCGTAGCGGTAGCGCTTCGCTATGCCGTCGAGCCTTGCCAGCAGCTGCCGTCGATAGCTCTTGCGGCCCAGGAACGCCCGCATCTTGTAGACGAAGCACCCCCACTCCTGCACACTGCCCAGCAGCGAGAGCCACCGCCAGAAGCTGCTGCGCGAAGAGATGATGGCCAGCCGGTTCTGCAGCTTCGTAAAGCGGCGCTTCAGCCGCAGGGCTTCCTGCATGTCGTCGGCCGTGGCGTCAAGGGGGAAGATGTCTACGAAGAGACCGAAGACGCAGGGCGTGTCGCGACGCTCCAGAATGGTGGTGCCCTTCTTGCAGAGCTTGGCGAAATACATGAAGTAGTCGTCCGTATTGTAAGGCGTGTGCAGCTCGTAGCCGTCCAGGTCCGCCTGTCGGCACACCTCCAGGAAGCGGTCGTAGTCGGGCCGTGGCATGAAGACGTCGATGTCGTCGTCCCACGGTATCATGCCATGGTGGCGCACGGCGCCGATGGCCGTCCCGCCGCAGCAGTAATAGGTGATGTGGTGCTCCTCGCACAGGGCTATCAGCTTGCGCAGTATGTCAAGAATGATGCCGTTCCAGCGAGGCTGCAGTTCAGGGGTTATCTCTTGCATGGGTCTGTCTTGTATTTACTTGCAAAGGTAACGAAAAATAAAGATATGACAAACGAATCGCGGCATAAAAGTTACCTGAACATTATTTTGGCTTGAACATTTGCGATAATTCAAAGTAATTTTGTATCTTTGCACCTGTATTTACTACTTAAAAACAGAAAAGCTATGACTGTAATGATGATTCTTCAGCTGTGCGTAGTGCTGTTGGCACTCTACGTTGGTTCTCGCTACGGCAGTCTGGCACTGGGAGCCATCTCAGGCATCGGACTGGCCGTGCTGGTGTTCGGATTCGGACTGAAGCCCGGCTCGCCCCCTACCGACGTGATATACATCATTATTGCCGCCGTCACCTGTGCCGGCATCCTGCAGGCCTCGGGCGGCATGGACTGGCTGATACAGCTGGCCGAACGGCTGTTGCGACGCCACCCGAACGCTATCACCTTCCTGGCCCCACTGTGCACGTTCTTCCTCACGGTGCTGGTGGGCACGGGCCATGTGGTGTACACGCTCATGCCTATCATTGTCGACATTGCCATCAAGAAGGGCATCCGTCCTGAGCGCCCCTGTGCGGTGGCCAGCGTGGCCTCGCAGGTGGGCATCACCTGTTCGCCCATCGCTGCTGCCGTGGTGGCCTTCGTCACCATATCGAATGCCAATGGCTTCGACATCACCATCCCCGGTCTGCTCATGGTGAGCATTCCCGCCTGCCTGTGCGGACTGATAGCTGCTGCCTTCTGCTCCTACCGCAGAGGCCTTGACCTTGACAAAGACCCCGAGTTCCAGGCGAAGCTGAAGGACCCCGAGCAGTACCACTATATCTATGGCGACTCGGCCACCCTGCTCGACAAGGAGATTCCGGCCTCGGCCAAGCATGCCGTCTACATCTTCCTCGGGGCGCTGGCGGTCATCGTCGCCTTTGCGGCCTTCCCCGACCTGCTGCCTGAGTACAGCAGCGTACGCGCCATCAAAGACGCACAGGACATCGTGTTCGGCACGGGAGAGGTGGTCACGGCCAAGGACATAGCCAAGACGGGCATAGCGATAGAGGGCTTCACTGAACAGCACATGGTAGGCATCAAGATGAATCTCGTCATCCAGATAGTAATGATTTCAGCCGCCGCACTGATGATTATATTCTGTAAGGCACAGCCAAAGAAGGCGGTCTCGGGCGCCGTATGGCAGAGCGGCATGGTGGCCGTGGTGGCCATCTACGGCATTGCGTGGCTGGCTGACACCTACTTCTCGAACTACATGGACCAGATGAAGCTCATGCTTTCCGACATCGTGGCACGCTACAACTGGTCTATCGCCCTTGTGTTCTTCCTCGTCTCGGTGCTTATCAATTCGCAGGGAGCCGTCGTCGTATCCATGCTTCCCATGGCCTACAGCCTGGGCATACCCGGTGAGGTGCTGCTGGGAGTGCTGCCGTCGGTCTACGGTTACTTCTTCATTCCCAACTATCCAAGCGATATAGCCACGGTGAACTTCGACCGCACAGGCACTACCGTCATTGGAAAGTATCTGCTGAACCACTCGTTCATGATGCCCGGACTGGTGTGTATAAGCGTGTCCACCGTCGTATGCTACCTGTTGACAATGATTATCTGGTGACGCCACGCCCATGAGGTTTGCATTTATCATTTCTGCCCACAACGACCCTGTGCACCTGAAGCGGATGATAGGGAGCCTGCCTGAGGAGTCGGAGTTCTTTGTACACATCGACGCCAAGACGCCGCTGGCACAGTTTACGGACATGGTGAGCGACCGGCGGGTACACTTTGTCGAGCCGCGTACCGACGTGATGTGGGGCAGCATAGGCGTAGTGGAGGCCCAGATGACCATGCTGCGCGAGGCGCTGAAGAGGCACGAAGCGGAGGCCTTCGACTATATGATATCCCTAAGCGGGCTGGACTATCCCTTATGGAGCAACGAGCGCATTGTGAACTACTTCGCCGAGCACGCGGGGCGCGAGTTCATCGTCACGCTGCCCATGGAGCATCAGGGCGAGGCGGCAAGGCTATACCGGGAGCACCGGCCCTTCAACTACAAGTCGTGGCGCTATGGCACGCTGAAGAGCAAGTTCCGCGTGGCGCTGAGGCATATCGTCTACTGGATGGGATTTCGAAAGAAGCTGCGCTTCCGTGCCGACGGCAGCGAGTACGTGCTGAACAAGGGCTCCATGTGGTGGGCCATCACGCCTGCACTGGCCCGGCTGGCACTTGACTACTGGGACGGACACCCGCAGTATGTACGCTACTTCCACGACGGTTTCGCGCCCGACGAGACCTTCATACCTACACTGACGGCGCACTCGGAGTTTGCCGACAGGGCAATACGGATGGAAGGGGCGTTCAAGGACCTGGAGAGTATTACCCCGCTCACCTTCATCGACTATACCAATGGCATCAAGGTGTTTACCGAGGACGACTTCCAGACACTTGTCAGCAGCGACAAGATGTTCTGCCGCAAGACTGTTACGGGCAAGAGCGACAAGCTGATGGACCTGATTGACGACTACAGGAAAAGCTGACGGACCGACGCCTCTATGGAGGCAGGCACCAGTCGGCTGATGTCCTCGCCTGCCTTCACACGGCGGCGTATCTCTGTGCTTGAGACGTCAAGCAAAGGGACGTCGATGGTGCCCGGATACTGGTCGCGAGGATATACGATGACATCGTAGTGGCGCAGTATGTCCTTCCAGTGGCGCCAACGCTGGAAGTACGCCCAGTTGTCGCCGCCGATAAGCAAGACGAAGGTACGGTCGGGATAGTCGGCAGATAGGTGCTGCAGCGTGTTCCAGGTGTAGGAGGGCCTGGGCAGGTGCATCTCGTAGTCGCTGACACGGACGCCCTCGACGCCCTCGAGGGCCTTGTTGGCAAGCAGCAGACGCTTGTCGTCAGCCAGTAGCTGCTGGTCCTGCTTCAGGGGGTTCTGGGGCGACACCATCAGCCACACCTCGTCCAGCCCGCACTGGCGTCTGACAGCCTGTGCCAGTGCGATATGGCCGTTGTGGATGGGGTTGAACGACCCGCCGAAGATGCCCGTCTTAATCATTTCAGGAAATCGCTGACTGTCTTCAGTGTCTCTTGCTTGGCAGTCTCAAGGTCGTCGTTGATGATGACACGGTCGAACTGGGCTGCAAAGCTGAGTTCATACTCCGCCTTTGCAAGACGCTGCTCAATGGCATCAGGGGTGTCGGTAGCACGGCCTTCCAGACGGCGGCGCAGTTCCTCAACGGAGGGGGGCTGTATGAAGAGACTCAGGGCCAGGTCGCCGTAATACTTCTTGATATTGACACCACCCTTGACGTCGACGTCGAAGACGACGTTCTGGCCTGCCTCGCGCTGGCGCTCCACCTGCTGCTTCAAGGTGCCGTAGAAACGGTTCTCGTACACCTCCTCGTACTCCAGGAACTCGCCCTGCTGTATCTTGGCCTTGAACTCCTCCGGGCTAAGGAAGAAATACTCTACCCCATCACGCTCCGTACCCCTCGGGGCACGCGAGGTGCACGATATACTGAAATAAAGCTTCAACTCCGGGTGCTCCTGCATCAGCCAGTTTACGATTGTTGACTTCCCACTGCCGCTGGGGGCAGAAACAATGATTAGCTTACCACGCATCTTACTATTAACTCGTCTTTTGTTTTTCCTAAAGTGCATTCAGCACCTGTTCCTTGATTTGTTCCAGCTCGTCCTTCATCTTGACCACGATGTTCTGCATCTCGGCCTGATTGGACTTTGACCCCGTAGTGTTGATTTCGCGGCCCATTTCCTGTGCGATAAATCCTAACTTTTTACCCTGTCCCGGAAGGTCGTTCATGGTCTCGCGGAAGTACTTGAGGTGATTGGTCAGGCGTTGCTTCTCCTCATTGATATCCAGCTTCTCTATGTAATAGATAAGCTCCTGCTCCAGACGGTTCTTGTCGTACTCTGCTTCAGGAATCTGCTTCAGACTATCGACAATACGACTGCGAATTTTCTCAACACGGCTCTTCTCGTAAGGCTCAATGCTTGCCAACAGCTTCTCGATATTGTCTATCTTCTCACTGAACTTGCGTTCAAGTGCG
Organism: Prevotella sp. UBA2742; assembly: GCA_002353485.1. Lineage (GTDB taxonomy): Bacteria > Bacteroidota > Bacteroidia > Bacteroidales > Bacteroidaceae > Prevotella. The sequence goes on along the minus strand of DEJS01000001.1, from coordinate 40,934 downwards.
GCTCCCTCCTGAGTACGGAAGTCTAACAGATGCTGCAGTGCCTCTACGACACCCTGGCGAACCACCTGCCACTCGGCCTCGTCAAGCACCTCGACCTCAGGCTTGACCAGCACTTCAGGCATGCGGATCAGCGTGAGCATCCAGTCTGTTACTGTCAGTCCCTGCTGGTCAGCAAAGGCTTTCAGCTGCTTATAGTAGCTCTGCATGAGAGCCGTGTTGACGGGAGGAGCCTCCGTCACTGCATCCTTTTCTATCCAGATGGACAGCTCCACCTTGCCACGAATCACTTTCTCAGCTATAAGCTGACGAACCTCCATTTCCTTCTCCCTGTATAGAGGGGCAATACGAGTGGTCAGATCCAGTTGCTTAGAGTTAAGTGACTTTATTTCTACGTTGACTTTCTTACCCTTGTAGACCACCAGCGACTTGCCGTAGCCTGTCATTGACTGTATCATAAATTATCTTAAAGTGTTTAATTATGCCTGCAAAGGTACAAAAAATATGTGAAAGATGCGCGTAATGCAGTTTTTTTTCGTACCTTTGCACCTTAAATTAAAGACAATATGGCTTGTATACTACATATAGAGACCAGTACGAACGTATGTTCAGTGGCCGTATCAGAGAACGGACAATGCATTTTCGAGCAACAGGCAAGCGGTGAGCGCGGTGCCGGCGCAGAGCATTTGGGCAGCATGGTGGACGAGGCGTTGTCGTTCACCGACAACCACGCCATTCCCTTCGATGCCGTAGCCGTGAGCTGCGGACCCGGGTCATACACAGGACTGCGCATTGGCGTGTCCATGGCCAAAGGCATCTGTTACGGCCGGGAGCTGAAGCTCATCAGCGTGCCTACGCTGGAACTGTTATGTGTGCCGGTACTGCTACGCGAGCAGATAGCCCTCAGCGAGGAGCAGGGTGAAAAAGAGCCCCTGCTGTGCCCCATGCTGGACGCCAGGAGAATGGAAGTGTATGCCGCCCTCTACGACCGTGGCCTGCATACGGTACGCGAGGTCAATGCCGATATAGTGGACGGCACAACGTACCGTGAGTGGCTGGAGGAACGCCCCGTATATTTCTTTGGCAACGGTGCCAAGAAATGCATGGAGACCATCAACCATCCCAATGCTCACTATATTGACGGCGTAGAGCCGCTGGCCAAGTGGATGATGCCACTGGCAGAGAAACGCTTCCTCAACAGCCAGACGGAAGACGTGGCCTACTTTGAGCCCTTCTATCTGAAAGACTTTGTGGCTATCAAGCCTAAGAAACTGCTTTAACATAGTAAATTGCAATAACCTCGATGGAAATAAAAGGATTAGACTACAACACGCAGCGCGACAAGCTGGTAATGCCTGAATACGGACGCGAGATTCAGAAGATGGTGGACGTGGCCGTGTCGCTGCCTACCAAGGAAGAGCGCAACCGCTGTGCACAGACCATCATTCAACAGATGGAGAACAAGAACCCACTGCTGCGCACGACGCCCAACTACGAGCAGACGCTGTGGGACCACCTGTTCCTGATGAGTCACAAACAGCTGGATATAGACTGGCCCTACGACGTCAGCAATGCCGAGAAACTGTTGTCGAAACCTCACCCCATGCAGCACCCCGTGCACGACGAGCAGAGCCAGCTGCGCCATTACGGCCGTCTGCTGACACAGGTATTCCAAAAGCTGGAGACGATGCCTGCCGGAAAAGAACGCGACGAGCTGGTACGCCAGACGGCCAACCAGATGAAACGCGACCTGATGGCATGGGGACACGGTTCGATAGAAGACGAGAAGGTGGCCGACGACCTGGCCCGCTTCACCCATGGCAAGATACAGATAGACCTACAGACATTCCGCTTCGACCGTGCTGACGGAAACTCAGCAGGTGAAGGGAAAAGAGGAAGGCGTAAAAGATAACCCCTACACCCCTGCTCCTATGGCAACATTCAAGATAGAGGGAGGACACCTGCTGAGCGGTACCATCACCCCCCAAGGGGCCAAGAACGAGGCGCTACAGGTAATATGTGCAACCCTACTGACCAGTGAAGAGGTCGTCATCAGTAACATACCGGACATCCGCGACGTCAACAACCTTATTTTGCTGTTGAAGGATATCGGCGTACGCGTAGAGCAACGCAAACCGGGCACGTATGTCTTCCAAGCCGAGACACTGGACATGCAGTACCTGGAGAGCGACGAATTCGTAGCTAAATGTGCCGCACTGCGCGGCTCCGTCATGATGATCGGCCCGTTGCTTGGACGCATGGGCAAAGCCATCGTCACCAAACCCGGCGGCGACAAGATAGGGCGCCGACGACTGGACACCCATTTCCTGGGCTTTAAAAACCTCGGAGCTAAATTCCATCAGATAGCCGACCGCAACGTCTACGAGATAGAAGCGCACCATCAGCTGAAGGGCACCTATATGCTGCTTGACGAGGCCTCAGTGACGGGAACGGCAAACATCATCATGGCCTCTGTACTGGCGCAAGGCACTACCACCATCTACAATGCTGCCTGCGAGCCCTATGTGCAACAGCTGTGCCACATGCTGAACCACATGGGGGCAAATATCAGCGGCATAGGCTCGAACCTGCTCACCATCGTGGGAGCAAAGAGCCTGCACGGCACCCGACACACGCTGCTGCCCGACATGATTGAGGTGGGGTCGTTCATCGGAATGGCGGCCATGTGCGGCAACGGCATCAGAATCAAAGACGTCTCGCTGCGCAATCTGGGCATCATACCCGAGGCTTTCCGCCGTCTGGGTGTCAAGGTAGAAGCCGACGGCGACGACCTCTTCATTCCCCACCAGAAGCACTATGTGGTAGACACCTTCATTGACGGCACCATAATGACGCTGGCCGATGCCCCCTGGCCGGGGCTGACGCCCGACCTGCTCAGCGTGCTCATCGTAGTAGCCACACAGGCCCGCGGCAGCGTGCTGTTCCACCAGAAGATGTTCGAGAGCCGTCTGTTCTTCGTTGACCGTCTGATAGACATGGGAGCCCAGATTATCCTGTGCGACCCGCACCGGGCCGTCGTCGTAGGCCACGACCGCCAGCGGCAGCTAAGGGCCAGCCGAATGTCGAGTCCAGACATACGTGCCGGCATCGCCCTGCTGATAGCAGCCATGAGTGCCAAGGGCACCAGCGTCATCAGCAACATCGAACAGATAGACCGCGGCTACGAGGACATAGAGAACCGTCTAAATGCCTTAGGTGCAAAGATTACGAGAGAGAAATGATCAAGCGCGAAGAAGTCTACAAGATAGGCCGTATAGGCAAGCCACACGGTGTCAAGGGCGAGCTGTCGTTCCTCTTCGAGGATGACGTCTTCGACCGCGTGGAGGCTGAATACCTCATACTTGAGATTGACGGCATCCTGGTACCCTTCTTCCTTGAAGAGTACCGTTTCCGCAACGACAGCGTCTGCCTGGTGAAGTTCTGCGCCATAGACAGCCAGCAACGGGCTTCAGAACTGACAGGAAGCGACGTCTACTTCCCCCGGGCACTGGCCGAAGACGCTGAGCAAGGTCCCTCACTGGCCGCCCTCGTGGGCTTCGAGATAGTTGAAGCCCGAGACGGCTCCGTCGTAGGGCGTATTGCCGCCATCGACGACAGCACCCTGAACCTGCTCTTTGAGCTTGAAGACGGCACGCTCATCCCTGCCAACGATGACTTGATAACAAGCATCGACTGGCCACAGCAACAGATAACCATGCACATCCCCCAAGGATTATTAGAGATATGAAGAAACGACAAATAGCCATCCTCGGCTCCACCGGGTCCATAGGCACCCAGGCGCTGCAGGTCATCGAGGAGCACTCCGAGCTCTACGAAGTATATTGTCTGACGGCGAACAACAAGATAGAACTGCTGGCCCAGCAGGCACATCAGTTCAAGCCCGCGGCCATCGTCATTGCCAACGAGGCCCGCTACGACGAACTGAAACGCCTGATGGACGACCTGCCCGACGTAAAGGTGTATGCAGGCAAGCAGGCACTTGACGAGATAGTAGAGGCCCAGCCCATCGACATGGTGCTGACGGCCATGGTCGGCTTTGCCGGACTGTCGCCCACCATCCATGCCATCAAGGCCCGTAAGACCATCTGCCTTGCCAACAAGGAGACGCTGGTGGTGGCAGGCGAACTGATTCGCGACTTGGCATCCGAGTATCATGCCGCCATTCTGCCCGTCGACAGCGAGCACTCGGCCATTTTCCAGAGTCTGGTGGGCGAAGACCAGAACCCCATCGAGAAGATACTGCTGACGGCCTCAGGAGGTCCCTTCCGCAACTTCACCATGGAGCAGCTTGAGCACGTCACCAAGGCCGATGCGCTGCGCCACCCCACCTGGGATATGGGCGCCAAGATAACCATCGACTCGGCCACCATGATGAACAAAGGCTTTGAGGTCATCGAGGCCAAATGGCTCTTCGGCGTCAGCGCCTCCCAGATACAGGTGCTGGTACATCCACAGAGCATCGTCCACTCGGCCGTACAGTTCCAGGACGGTGCCGTGAAGGCCCAGCTGGGCGTGCCCGACATGCGACTGCCCATACAGTATGCTTTCTCGTTCCCAAAGCGCCTGCACCTGAGCAGCGCACGCCTTGACTTCTTCGCCCAGAAGCTGGAGTTCTTCGAGCCCGACCTCCAGAAGTTCCGCTGCCTGGCCCTGGCCTTCGAGGCCATACAGCGCGGCGGCAACATGCCCTGCATTGTCAATGCGGCCAACGAGATAGTCAATCGTGCCTTCCTCGAAGACCGCTGCTCGTTCCTGCAGATGAGCGACATCATAGCAGACACCATGCAGCGCTGCACCTACTCGGCCAAGCCTGACTACGACACCTACGTGGCCACCGATGCCGAGGCACGCCGCATCGCCACCGAGCTGCTGAAAGGATAAGAGGAAACGAAGCCTCGAAACATCGAAGCATCGGGACATCGAAGCATCGGGACATCGAGGCATCGGAACCTCGAAGCATCGAAGCCTCGGAACATCGAAACCTCGAAGCCTCGAAACCTCGAAGCCTCGAAATAATAGAAACCAAAAGAATAACGAAACAACATCAATGGAAGTTTTTTTAATCAGAGTACTACAATTCATGCTGGCCATCTCGTTGCTGGTGCTGTTGCACGAAGGGGGCCATTTCTTCTTCTCAAAACTCTTCGGAGTAAGGGTGGAGAAGTTCTACATTTTCTTCGACTGGAAGTTCTCGCTGTTCAAGTTCAAGCCTAAGAACAGTGACACTGAGTATGGCATAGGATGGCTCCCGCTGGGCGGCTACTGCAAGATATCGGGCATGATAGACGAGAGCTTCGATACGGAGCAGATGAAACAGCCCGTGCAGCCCTGGGAGTTTCGTGCCAAGCCCGCGTGGCAACGCCTGCTCATTATGATAGGCGGCGTGTTGGTCAACTTTCTGCTGGCCCTGTTCATCTATGGCCAGATACTCTTCTGGTGGGGCGACACCTATATCCCCGTGAAGGACATGACGCTGGGCATGAAGTTCAACGAGGAAGCCAAGTCGTACGGTTTCAAGGACGGCGACATACTCATAGGAACCGACGCGCGTGCATTTAAGGACTTCTCGGCCGACCTCTACCGCGACATCTCTGAGGCCAAGCGTGTCGACATTCTACGCGACGGCAAGGCGATGAGCATTGCCCTGCCTGGCGACCTGAACCTGCTGAACATGATCAAGGCCGACCCATCGTTCGTGCGCCCCTTGCTGCCTGCACGCGTCGACAGCGTGATGGCAGGCTCGCCTGCCGAGAAGGCCGGCATCAAGGCCGGCGACCACATTTTGGCCCTGAATGGCGCTCCGGTCGACTCGTACAACGAGTTCGTCGACCTGCTGGGCCGTCGCGAAGACATGCTGCTGACGGCACAGACCCCTGCTGACTCCGTGAAGGCGCGTACTGTGGTCATCGTCTACGGCAGTGCCGACCGGGCCGACACCGCCACCGTGGTACTTACCCCCGAACTGAAGCTGGGCTTCTTTGCCCCCTCGCTGGCAGCCCTCTACCAGCCTACGACTGTAGAGTACAGCTTTCTGGAGAGCATCCCTGCCGGCGTGAAGTACGGATGGAACGTGCTCTCCTCGTATGTCGACGATATGAAGTACGTGTTCACGGCCGAGGGCGCCAAGTCGCTGGGCGGCTTCGGAGCCATTGGCAGCCTGTTCCCGCCCATGTGGGACTGGTACATGTTCTGGAAGATGACCGCCTTCCTCAGCATCATCCTTGCCTTCATGAACATCCTTCCCATCCCTGCGCTCGACGGCGGCCACGTGCTGTTCCTGCTGTACGAGATGATTACGCGCCGCAAGCCCTCGGAGACGTTTATGATACGTGCCGAGTACGTGGGCTTTGGCATTCTCATCCTGCTCATGGTGGTGGCCAACCTGAACGACATTCTCCGCTGGCTGGGCTACCTGTCGTAGCCCTCTGCCGGCAGGCATCATAACGTCGAGGGGGCTCCTGTCATCACGACAGAAGCCCCCCTCTTATCTTAAAACTTAAAAATGGTTCAAATATAGTTCTGTATCGTCTTCAGACACTTCTCGGCATTGACGGGCTTCGACAGGAAGTCGCTGCATCCTGCCTCCATGGCCATCTTGCGGTCGCTGTCGAAGGCGTTGGCCGTCAGGGCGATGACCACCATGTCGGGCATCTTGGCCTTGATGAGCCGGGTAGCCTCCAGACCGTCCATCACGGGCATCTTGATGTCCATCAGCACCATGTCGGGCTTTTCGCTCATGGCCACTTCGAGTGCCTCCTGTCCGTTGCGGGCACGAAGTAGCTCGTAATGGTTCTTCAGTATGTACGTCATCAGCATGTAGTTGCTGTCGTTGTCTTCTGCAACAAGTATCCGTTTCATATGCAAATAATGGTTAGTTCACGTTAACAGACTACAAAAGTAATGATTTTCTTTTAATTTTCTTGCGAATGTCACACTTTTTAACTAATTTTGTCGGAAGAAATATTAAATGCCAATCAATACAAACAATTCTAATGATGAAGAAACTACTATCCAGTGCGCTGCTTCTGACTGCCGCACTGACGTCGGCCACAGCACAGAACGTGCTCGACGTGAACACGAAGAAGACAGGAGCCCCTATCCAGTCTACCATGTACGGCATCTTCTTTGAAGACATCAACTATGCTGCCGACGGCGGTTTGTATGGTGAGCTTGTCAAGAACCGCTCGTTTGAATTTCCCGACCACCTCATGGGTTGGCAGGCCTTTGGCAAGTACAACGTCGAGGACGACGGTCCCTTCGAGCGCAACCCGCACTATGTGGTGCTGAAGGACCCCGAGCACAAGGAGCGCCGCACGGGTCTGGTGAACGAGGGTTTCTTCGGCATAGGCGTCAAGAAGGGCGAGAAGTACCGCTTCTCCGTCTGGGCCAAGGCCCCCGAGGGTAAGGGCGCGCTGCGCATACAGCTCATCGACGAGAACTCGATGGACGAGAAGCAGGAGTTTGTAGAAGAGGAGCTGACCGTCACGTCGAAGGATTGGAAGAAGTACACGGTGACGCTGACCTCCCCCCGCGACGACAAGCACGCCAAGCTGCGCATCTTCCTGAAGGGCACCGACCCCGTGGCCGTGGAGCACGTGTCGCTGTTCCCCGTCGACACGTATAAGAACCGCGAGAATGGTATGCGGCGCGACCTGACACAGGCCCTGGCCGACCTGCACCCCGGCATCTTCCGCTTCCCCGGCGGATGCATCGTCGAGGGCGGCGACCTCGAGGAGCGCTACCAGTGGAAGAACTCAGTAGGCCCCGTCGAGAACCGCCCGCTGAACCACAACCGCTGGGAGTACACCTTCGACTACCGCTACTACCCCGACTACTACCAGTCGTACGGTTTGGGCTTCTTTGAGTTCTTCCAGCTCTCCGAAGACATCGGTGCCGAGCCGCTGCCCATCCTCAACGTAGGCATGGCCTGCCAGTACCAGAACTGGGAGAACGAGAAAGCCCACGTGGCCATCGACGACCTGCAGCCCTACATCGACGACTGCCTGGACCTCATCGAGTTCGCCAACGGCCCCGCCACCTCGAAGTGGGGTAAGGTGCGTGCCGACATGGGCCACCCCGCCCCCTTTAACATGAAGTACATCGGCGTAGGCAACGAGCAGTGGGGCGAGTTCTACTACGAGCGCCTGAAGCACTTCGTGGCCGCCATCCGCGCCAAATATCCCGACATCAAGATAGTAGGCACCAGCGGTCCCGTGCCCGAGGACGTACCTGACAACACCTACCGCTTTGAGGACGGCTGGAAGGCCATGAAGGCCCAGAAGGCCGACCTGGTGGACGAACACTACTACCGCGACGAGCAGTGGTTCCTGAGCCACGGCCTGCGCTACGACACCTACGACCGCAAGGGCCCGAAGGTATTTGCCGGCGAGTACGCCTGCCACGGCAAGGGCAAGAAGTGGAACCACTACGAGGCCGCCATCCTCGAGGCCGCCTTCATGACAGGCTTCGAGCGCAACGCCGACGTGGTGCACATGACCACCCCCGCCCCCCTCTTCGCCCACGTCGACGGCTGGCAGTGGCGCCCCGACCAGATATGGTACGACAACACCCAGATGTTCAAGACCGTCAGCTACTACGTCCAGCAGCTCTATGCCCTGAACGCCGGCACCAACGTGCTGCCGCTGACCATGAAAGGCCAGGGCAAGAAGGCCAAGTCTCAGCCCGTAGCCAACCTGGAAGGCCAGAACGGTCTCTTCGCATCGGCAGCCTACGACGCCAAGACCCAGGAAGTCATCGTCAAGGTAGCCAACACCTCGCGCACGGCACAGCCCGTCGTGCTGAACCTGGCTGACGTCACCACCGCAGGCACCGCCACCACATGGACCCTCAGCCACGACGGCATGGACGACGAGAACAGCATACAGCGCCCCGAGCTCATCACCCCGCAGAAGGGCACCGCCCAGGTAGTAGCCGGCAAGAAGCAAGCCACCGTCAGCGACCAGCTGCCCGCCATGTCGTTCCGCATCTACCGCATCAAGAAATAAGCAACGGCCCGGAAAATACAACATTACGGTCGCCGGATAATACACGACCCCGTCCGCCGAGGCGCTGCGCAGCGCTCCGGCGGATTTTCTTTCCCCCCACGCTCCCCCTCGACCTTACTTTCCCTCACTTTGCCTTCACTTTGCCTTCACTTTGGGTTCACTTTGCCCTCACTCTATTTTATGGAGCCAGAGTGGAACGAAGAAAAACGTAAAAACAGGGCAAATGCTTTTGAAAAGCGAAATATAAATTGTATCTTTGCAGCAGATTTTTCAAGCATGAAAGAAGAATAAATAAGACGTTCACCACCAAGACACAAAGACGCCGGCGACCATGCCGTAGTGACCATTGCGGCCCGCATGCTGGCCGACGACGTGCTGCGGGTGACGGGCCGGCGACCGGAGCTGAGCCACAAGGTGACGCCGGCTGAGGCCGTCGTGGCCGGGCTGCAAATAAGTACGATTTTATTTTGCCGTCTCGATTATTCTGAGTAACTTTGCAGCCTAATGTGCATTGACACGAAGATGACAGTAGCTGACTACATCAACAGGCAAGACGGCGACGAGCGCCGCTTCTCGTTCGAAGTGCTGCCGCCCCTGAAGGGCAACGGCATCGAGGCACTCTATGCCACCATCGACAAGCTGGCAGGCTTCAACCCGGCATTCATCAATATTACCACGCACCACTCGGAGTACGTGTACCGCGAGCTGGAGAACGGACAGTTTGAGCGGCAGCGCATACGGCGCCGCCCAGGCACCATAGCCATCGCAGCGGCCATACAGCAGCGCTACGACATACCCGTGGAGCCGCATATCATATGTAGCGGCACCACCATAGAGCAGACAGAGTACGAGCTGCTGGACCTGCAGTTCCTGGGCATTCGCAACCTGATGCTGCTGCGCGGCGACAAGGCCAAGGAGGACAGCCGCTTTACACCGACAAAGGGCGGACATGCACACACCACCGACCTGATACGCCAGGTGGTACGGTTCAACGAGGGCTACTTTGCCGACGGCACACCCATCAAGCACCCCGGGCCCAAGTTCGACTTCGGAGTGGCCTGCTATCCAGAGAAGCACGAGGAGGCCCCCAACCTGGAGCGCGACATGGAGTACCTGAAGCAGAAGCAGGACCTGGGAGCACAGTATGCCGTGACACAGCTGTTTTTCGACAACGAGAAGTACTTCAGCTTTGTGGAGAAGGCACGCCAGATGGGCATCACCATACCCATCGTGCCCGGCATCAAGCCCTTTGCCAAGCTGAGCCAGCTGACGGTAGTGCCAAAAACATTCCACTGCGACATTCCCGAGGCGCTGGCCAGGGAGATTGTGAAGTGCAAGACCGACGAGCAGGCCATGCGCCTTGGCGTAGAGTGGACCACGCAGCAGTGCCGCGAGCTGTACGAGCACGGAGTGAAGAACATACATTTCTACACCGTATCGGCAGTAGACTCGGTGGTGGAAGTGGCCAGACGGCTGCTGTGAGAGTGGAGAGTGGAGAGATTGGAGAGACGAGAGATGAAGTTCAGTGAGGTAATAGGGCAACGCGAGGCACAACAGCGGCTGATGCAGCTGGTGGAGGAACACCGGTTGCCCCACGCACTGATGCTGTGCGGTCCGACGGGCTGCGGCAAGATGGCGCTGGCCATAGGGCTGGCACAGGTGCTGCTAAGCAGAACGCCTAACGATGAGGCCATGCTGGACAAACTGGAGCATCCCGACCTGCACTTCACCTACCCGACCATCAAGCTGCAGTCGATGAGTGCCGACCACAAGCCGGTGTCGGACGATTTCGTGCAGCAATGGCACGAGATGCTGACGGCCGGACCCTACTTCACCATGAACGAGTGGCTGGAGCAGATGGGGGGCGACAACCAGCAGGCCATCATCACCGCAGGCGAAAGCGACGACCTGATACGCAAGCTGTCGCTGAAGTCGAGTCAGGGCGGCTATAAGGTGTCGGTGATATGGCTGCCTGAGCGCATGAATACGGAGTGCGCCAACAAGATTCTGAAGCTGCTGGAGGAGCCGCCCTCGCAGACCGTATTCATCATGGTGTCGGAAGAACCCGACCGACTGCTGGAGACCATACGCAGCAGGGTGCAGCGCATTGACATACGCAAGATAGCCGACAGCGACATACGACAGGCCCTGATAGAGAAACGCGGCCTGAGCGACGACGTGGCGCAGCGCTTGACGCGCATGGCCAACGGAAGCTGGCTGAAGGCGCTGGAAATGCTGAGCACGGACTCGGAGAACGAGCTGTTCCTGGACTTGTTTCAGAGCCTGATGCGGCTGGCATACCAGCGCAAGGTGAAGGACCTGAAGGCATGGTCGGAACGGCTGGGGACGATGGGACGCGAGCAGCAGAAGCGGTTTCTGGAGTACTTCCTCAGACTGGTACGCGAGAACTTCATGTACAACTTCGGACAGCCAGAGCTGTGCTACATGACACAGCGCGAGGAAGACTTCGCGCGCAACTTCGCACGATTCATCAACGAGGCCAACGTGCTGCCCATCAGCGACCTGGCCACGCTGGCCATCCGCGACATCGGACAAAACGCCAACGGCAGGATAGTATTCTTTGACTTCGCCCTGCAGATGATAGTGCTGCTGATACAGAAGTAGTTCATTGTTGAAGTGAAAAGAGACAAGATAAAATAAGATATATGGAAAAAGAGCATCAAATAAGAGTAGGCTGCGACCGCGGACTGTGCCATCAGGCCGTAGGACGGCAGGACCGACAGCTGAACACCTACGACTGGCTGGCCGACGTGCCCGGCAATACTGACGACACCGACCTGGTGGAGGTGCAGTTCAAGCATACGCGCAAGGGGTACTACCACAACGTCAACAAGCTGGAGCTGAAGAAGGGCGACGTCGTGGCCGTGGAGGCCAGCCCGGGACACGACATCGGGGTGGTGACGCTGACGGGCCGTCTGGTGAAGCTGCAGCTGAAGAAGGCCAACCTGAAGAGTAACGACGAGATACGGCGCATTTACCGCATTGCCCGCCCGGTGGACATGGAGAAGTACCATGAAGCCAAGGCCCGCGAACACGCCACGATGATAGAGAGCCGCCAGATAGCCAAAAACTTGGGACTGGACATGAAGATAGGCGACGTGGAATACCAGGGTGACGGCAACAAAGCCATCTTCTATTATATTGCCGACGGACGCGTGGACTTCCGACAGCTTATCAAAGACCTGGCGGCTGCCTTCCATGTGCGCATAGAGATGAAGCAGATAGGAGCCCGACAGGAGGCCGGCCGTATTGGCGGCACGGGTCCATGCGGACGTGAGCTGTGCTGTGCTACATGGATGAAGAACTTCGTCAGCGTGGGTACGTCGGCAGCGCGCTTCCAGGACATCTCGCCCAACCCGCAGAAGCTGGCCGGCATGTGCGCAAAGCTGAAGTGCTGTCTGAACTACGAGGTCGACAACTACGTGGAGGCCAGCAGGAAGCTGCCCGCCAAGGACATTGTGCTGCAGACGCAGGACGGGGACTACTACTACTTCAAGGCCGACATTCTGGCAGGACTCATCTCCTACTCTACCGACAAGAATATGGCGGCCAACGTGGAGACCATCAGCGCCGTACGCGCCAAACAGATTATTGAGATGAACCGCAGAGGCGAGAAACCCGTGTCGCTCGAGGAGGACGGAAAGAAGCAACAGCCTCAAGGTCCTATCGATCTGGCTACTCAGGAGAATATTGCCCGCTTCGACCGTGCAAAGAAGAAAAAGAAGAAGAAAAAGCCGCACCAGCAGGGACAACCGCAAAGCGCAAAAAGCGACAAGGATGCCAAAGCGTGAACTAAATACACGGCACGTGGCAGGAGTCCTGTTAGTGGGACTCCTGCTGCTGGCTGCATGTGGAAGGGAGACGGTCTACTACCATTACGAGACAACGCCGAGGTTGGGATGGGAGAAGAACGACAGCCTGACCTACAACACGGCGCCCTTCATGCAAGGCGGTCTGTATGCGGAAGACATTGGCATCCGTATTACCAATGACTTCCCGTTCACACAGCTCGTGCTGGTGGTGGAACAGACCATACTGCCTAAAGGGGACGTACAGCGCGACACGCTGGTATGCAGACTCATCGACGAACAAGGCAATACCTTAGGCCCCGGCGTAGACCACTACCAGTATATGTTCCCGTTGAGCACCATCACGCTGCAGGAGAACGAACGCCTGCACGTTGCGCTGTGGCATAACATGAAGCGGGAAATACTGCCAGGGATTACGGATATTGGACTAAGAATAGACAGAAAAGAACCCTGAACGGCTGCACTTAGCTACGTATCAGGTTGCGGCTTGCATCCAGTCGCAGGAAGATGAAAAGCAGCAAGGTAAAGCCCCACAACGAGGAGCCACCGTAGCTGAAGAATGGCAACGGGATGCCTATGACAGGGGTAAGACCAAGTACCATGCCCACGTTAATAAACACATGAAAGAGGAAAATGCTTAGCACACAGTAGCCATATACACGCCCGAAGCGGAACGGTTGTCGCTCGGACAGATGGATGAGCCTGAGAATGAGAGCCAGGAAAAGCAAGAGGACACCTGCTGAACCCAGAAAGCCCTCCTCCTCTCCTACGGTACAGAAGATGAAGTCGGTATCCTGCTCTGGAACGAACTTCAACTTGGTCTGCGTGCCATTGAGGAAGCCCTTGCCCTCCAGACCGCCAGACCCGATGGCTATCTCTGACTGATGTACGTTATAGCCTGCTCCACGGAGGTCTTCGTCAAGTCCCAGCAACACGTTGATGCGTGAGCGCTGGTGAGGTTCCATGACGTTTTGCATAATAAAGTCGGCTCCATAGAAGAAGCCCAAGGAGCCAATGGCAAAAAGGGCTATGAAGAAATAGTTGCGCAAGCGGGTGCCCAGTCCTTCTATGACGAGATAGATGACCATGACGAAGGTTATGGCCAGCTGGACATAGGTAATGTCGAAGGGCAGCTTCAAGAACAGCAGGGAGAACAACGTTACGCCCATGCAGCCGAAGAACAGCCGCCAGGCCGTCTTGCGGTGGCAATAAACCCACACCATGCCGATAGAGAACACCTGTATGAGAGCCTGGACAGAGAACTTGCCCACGGAAGTGACAGAGCCATCGAAGTAGACCTCGGCAAAACGGATGCCTACTACAAAATAGACCACCATGGCCACGCCGGTGAAGAGAATGCTGCCGGGCATGCCCTCACGATAGAACATAAGAAAGAAGGCCAGATACACCAGCGCAGAGCCTGTCTCGCGCTGCAGCACGATGCAGAGCATGGGAAGCAGTATGACCAGCAGCGTGACAGCAAAGTGCTTCCACTGCTGGATATTATAGCCATAGGTGGACATGAGCTTGGCCAAGGCCAAGGCGGTGGCAAACTTGGCAAACTCTGCGGGTTGTAGTCGGAGAGGGCCTAAGACAAGCCACGATCGCGAGCCCTTGATACTATGAGGGTTGAATATGGTGGCAAAGAGCAGCAGGAGCAACAGGGCGTAGATGATATAGGCAAAGGTGTCGTAGAACCTGTCGTCGAGCATCAGGATGACAAAGCCCAGCATGATGCTCGTTGCTATCCACACTATCTGCATGCCTGAGCGTGTTGCCAGGGAGAAGATGTCTGTTTCACCATACGAATAGCTGGCACCACATACGCTGACCCACCCAAAAGAGAGCAGAGCCACATAGATGATGATGGTCCACCAGTCAAGGCTACGCCATACGTTAGTCTGTTTACCTGCTTGTCGCGCCATAAGATATGTGTCTGTGTTGGAACTCCTCGGCGCGTTTCTGGGAGGCTTCCGAGAGGTGTCCGTTAATATATTGTTCCATAATAAGCCCACCCAAGGGGACGCCGTATGTGGCACCCCATCCGCCATTCTCCACATAGACGGCAACGGCAATCTTTGGATTATCCATAGGGGCAAAGCCCATGAAGACAGAATGGTCATGGCCGCGATTCTGGGCCGTCCCCGTCTTTCCGCAGGCCATGAAGTCGTACTTGGCCAATTCATGGCACGTTCCGCCTGTTGCTGATGCCCTCATGCCCTGCACTACATAATCATAGGCCTCGCGACTAGCCATCGTACGACGACGCTTGGTATAGAGGGTGTCCAGTTGATCGCCCTGAACCTTCTTTACCACATGGGGAGTGATAAACCATCCACGATTGGCTATGGTAGCGCCAAGGTTGGCAATCTGCAACGGAGTAGCGTTGACCTCACCCTGTCCGATGGCGATAGAGATGACTGTAAGACCATTCCACGAGCCCTTGTAAGCCTTGTCATAAAAGGCGGCATTGGGAATCAGTCCACGCTTCTCGCCGGGAAGGTCGATACCCAGCTTATAGCCAAAGCCCATGGATACCATATAGTCGCGCCATTTGTTCATGGCGTTCTGTACGGAGCCGTATTTGGTGATGTGCTGGTTAATCATATAGTAGAGCCCCCAGCAAAAGTAACCGTTGCACGAAGTAGATAGTGCTGGCACCAAAGGCAATGGTGAGGCATGACCGTGACAGCCGACATGCAGTCCACGATAGTTAAAGCCATGACCGCAGGGATAGGCCGTATGGGTAGGATGCAATATGCCTTCGGTCACGAAGGTAAGGCCTTGCGTTGTCTTGAAGGTAGAACCTGGAGGATACTGTCCCATGATGCTCCGGTTGAGCAGGGGCTTCCATACGTTCTCACTGAGTTGGTGATGAGACTTGGAGCGCTGGCGTCCCACCATCATACGGGGATCATAGGAAGGAGAACTGACCATACAAAGCACCTCGCCCGTGGAGGGTTCTATGGCAACTATACTTCCTATCTTGCCCTCCATGAGCCGTTCGCCCAGTTTCTGCAGCTCGACATCGATGCCCAGCGTCAGGTTTTTACCTGCTATGGCAGCACGGTCGAACTTGCCATTCTGATAGCGTCCCTGGACCCGGCCGTGAGCATCGCGTAAGAGAATCTGCATGCCTTTAATGCCACGAAGCTGTTTCTCGTAGCTACGCTCCAGCCCAAGCTTACCAATATAGTCGCCTGGCTGGTAGTAGTCGTCGGCCTCTATGTCGGCAGGCGATACTTCTGCGACGTCGCCCAGTACGTGAGCTGCAAGGGGATATTCATACTGGCGTATACTACGCCGCTGTATGTAGAATCCAGGAAAGCGGAACATCTTTTCCTGAAACACAGAGAAGTCTGCCTCGGACAGCTGGTTCATAAATAGCTGCTGCGTGAAACGCGAATAGCCGGGGTTCTTATTCCGGTCCTTGATTGTCTCCATTCGGTGGTCGAACTCTTCTTTGGTAATGTTCAGCGCCTTGCAGAAGTCAAGGGTGTCCAGATGGTCCTTGGCTTCGTTCATCACCACCATAATGTCGTATGCCGGCTGATTATAGACCATAAGCTTGCCATTACGGTCATAGATGGCTCCACGGGCAGGGTATTCTATCTTCTTGAGAAAGGCATTCGAGTCGGCACTCTTTTTGTAGTCATCACTGGTAATCTGAAGTTGGAATAGGCGCAACGTGTAGACAACCACTATCAGAATGGCTATCCCTGCAATGACATAACGTCTGTTCCCAAGGTCATAGTCCAGCATGAGAGTTGCTCCTTTAATGATTAACGTGACTTCACCACCTCTAAAGTAAGGATGATTGCCAAGGTAAGCAGTGTACTGCTGCCCACACAGGCGAGCCAGTGCTGCCAGTCGATGAAATTAAAGAATTCCAGCGAATAGAATATAAGCACAAATAGCAATACAAGAGGTAGCGCATAATAGATGTAGCGGGTGACACCAAGAACAGCCATAGAAGGTTGCAGATTCTCTGCTGCCTCACGAGGGACGAAGAGTTCCAAATAATACGGTTGTACGGCTGCCAATAGTGTGAGTGAGGCGGCTGCCAATCCGGGAGTATTGGCAAAGATATCGATAGCCAGGCCTAAGAAGAATCCCCAAAGCAAGTTTGCCCATTTGGGATAGTTACGCGGGAACTGCAGCATGAAATAGACATACAATAAGGGGGTAGCCACTCCGTATAGATGGATACGCCCAAAAACGATGGTCTGCAGGAACACATAGACCAGGAACCAAGCTGCCCGTTTCAGAATATCAACCCTCATTGCTGTACGTTAAGTTTTAGTGAGTCACGTGCTGCCTGCATCAGTCGCACGCGTTCGGAAATAGTCTTATCGCTGATAACCAGTACGTCGCGTAACCGGCCGAAGTCGGTGGACAGGCGTACCTTCAGCCGGTAAGAGAGGCCGTCACGAGAATTATAGACTTCTCTTATCTGTCCCACTAACACCCCGGGAGGAAATATGCTGGAGTAGCCATTCGTTTCTACCCACTCGCCGCGCTTGAAGCGTGCATGGCGAGGGATATCTTCCACATAAGCCACGCCGGCATCTTTACCATCCCACCGCAGAACTCCGAAGTATCCTCTGTTACGGATAGCACAACTGATGCGAGACGACTTGACATTAAGCACTGGAATAACAATACTATAATGACTTGACGTCATGTGCACTACACCGACCACACCTTGGCCACAGGCTACACCCATTCCAGCCTCCACACCATCATCAGAACCTTTGTCTATTGTGAGCAGATTGTTATTCAAATGGAGTTCGCTGGTGACCACTTTAGCCGGGATGATATCGTACTGTTCTAAGCGGTCTAAAGCCTCCTGTTCACTGGGAGTGGCCTTGTCCGTCGCCTCTCCGTAAAGACGCCGAAGCTGGGACAGCTGACGTTCTTGATAGAAGTTACGACGTACCAGTTCCTCATTGATCTTAGTCAACGAGAAGAATGTTTCCACTGCCGAGCTCCATTCATAGATACGTCCCGTCAATGCATTGGCAGACGAGAACCAAACGCTGCTCTGATAGCTGTTGTGTCGAAGTACAAGCATAATACTCAGCACCTCCAGCACGACGAATAGAATCCAGTGGAAATGGCGTTGCAGGAACTCCAGCAGATTCTTCATTAAAGCTTTAACGCATTAGGAACGTGAAACGGTCAACATTCTTCAGGGCTATTCCTGCACCTTTGGCAACAGAATGCAACGGGTCTTCTGCTATATGGAAGGGGATATTAATCTTGGTCTCCAAACGGCGATCCAGGCCTCGAAGCAGTGCACCTCCTCCAGCCAGCCAGATGCCATTCTTGACAATGTCTGCATAGAGTTCGGGAGGAGTATTCTCTAGTGCAGAAAGCACTGCATTCTCGATTTTAGCAACGGTCTTGTCCAAACAGTGTGCTATCTCCTGATAACAGACGGGAACTTCCATAGGCAGTGCCGTGATACGGTTTGGCCCGTGAACAACATAATCGTCAGGAGCCTCATCACCCAAATCAGTAAGTGCCGAACCAACTGCTATCTTAATACGTTCAGCCATACGCTCGCTGACCTTGACATTATGCTGGCGAGACATATACTCCTGTATATCCGCAGTCAGGTCGTCACCAGCAGTACGGATGCTGTTGTTACTGACAATACCACCTAAAGAGATAACAGCTATCTCTGTCGAGCCACCGCCTATATCGACAATCATATTTCCCTCAGGAGCTTCTACATCGATGCCTATACCAATAGCAGCTGCCATAGGTTCGAAAATCAGATATACATCGCGTCCGTCTGCATGTTCTGCCGAGTCACGCACTGCGCGCAACTCAACTTCAGTAGAACCAGAGGGAACACCAATCACCATACGCAGCGAAGGCGAAAATAGGCGGTGTCCCGTGTGAACCATCTTTATCAGGCCACGCATCATCTGTTCACAAGCAGAGAAGTCAGCTATAACACCATCTCTCAGAGGACGCACAGTGCGGATGTTATCGTGTGTCTTCTCATACATCATCTTAGCCCTTTCGCCCACGGCAATCATCTTGTCGGTATGGCGATCCAGCGCTACTACTGACGGCTCGTCAACTACGATCTTGTCATCACTGATAATAATCGTATTGGCCGTACCGAGATCCATTGCAATCTCTTGTACAAAACTAAAAAAACCCATTGTATTCTACAGTTTGACTATTTACTATTACTATTTTCCTTCAAACCATGAGTGGATAGCAGTATCATAATGGCTGGAAACGCCAAATGCCTTTGTTGCAAACATCCGACGCTGAGCCTTTGTAGTCTCAGCACCCTGTTCGCTAAGGATATCAAGTAACAGCTTATACTCTGCCTTTGAAGGAACAATAACTACATCATTAAAATTCTTAGCTCCAGCACGGATAAGCGAAATGCCACCAATGTCTATCTTCTCGATAATATCTTCCTCGGAAGCCCCGCTTGCTACAGTCTGTTCAAAAGGATACAAGTCGACTATTACCAGGTCTATCTCAGGAATACCATACAAATCCATCTGCTCACGGTCTCCTTCTAGTTCCCTGCGACCTAAGATACCGCCGAAAACTTTAGGATGCAAAGTTTTAACACGTCCGCCTAATATTGAAGGATATGACGTTACTTCCTCTACTTTCTCACATTTGTATCCCAGTGACTCAATAAATGCCTGGGTTCCACCGGTTGAAAGGAACTTTACGCCCTCTGCATTCAGTTTCTGGAGTAATTCATCCAATCCATCCTTGTGGAACACAGAGATAAGCGCTGACTTAATCTTTTTTTTGTCTGCCATAAAATATAACGTTATATTAAGAATTCTTCCAATTTGGACTGCAAAATTACAAAAAAGCAGGGACACTGCCACACGTTTACCCAAAATTTTTTCCTTCAATGGGAAAATAATGCCCTAAAAGGCTCAAAACATGGCATTTCCTATCACATATTCCCAAGGACTTCTTGTTCGTTTTCAGAAAATAATTACTCCTTTATTCTTCCATGTCGAAAGAAAGTCGTACCTTTGCAACCGACATTTCAAACAATTAATATCCAAATGAGAAAAGTATTCTTTTTAATGGCATTTAGTGCCTCCCTCATCACTACCGTCCATGCCGGTGGATTGATGACAAACACAAACTATCACATAGCCTTCGACCGTATGATGGCACGAGGGGCTACGTTCGACATTGACGCTGTTTACTCTAACCCAGCTGGTATGGTATGGGGGCGTGAAGGTTGGCAACTCTCAATCAACTTTCAGAAGCCCTGGCAATATCGTGACATCAAAGTAGGAGAGACCACCTACGAGGGCAAGGCCTCCGCACCTATCGTGCCAGCTCTTTTTACCTCTTACAAACATGACCGCTGGGCCGTCTCTGCCATGTTAGGCATCGTAGGTAGCGGTGGTTTTGTCGAATATAAACAGGGTGTACCCATGTTTAACATGCTGCTGCAAGGCATGTTGCAACAAAATAATATAACACCAGACCAATACAAACTGGATTCTGAAATGAAGGGTAAGCAATATATTTACGGCGCTCAAGTGAACTTCAGCTACAAGATTCTAGATTGTTTATCTGTGGCAACTGGTTTCCGTGCAAACTATTACGACGGCTATTATCGTGGTCATGTACGTGCCATTGAGCATCCTCAATTGGGGGACCTGGCCACCCTGCTACTCGACGTTGATCAGAAAGGTTGGGGCTTTACCCCTATCATCAGCATTAACTACCACCAAGGTCCAATCACACTGACGGCACGCTATGAGTTTCGCACAAAGATCAGTACAAAGAACGACACCAATGTGCTTGACGCAGGCCTGGGAACGGGTGTGGCGAGCATTCTACAGCAGATAAATCCAACAGCCCTTGAGGCCATCGGAACCACGATGGCAGCCTACACCGCACCCTATCAGGATGGTGCCCGCACACGATACGACATGCCTGCACTACTCTCTGTGGCAGCAGGATATGAATTCACCCCCAAGCTGAGAGCCACGCTGGAATACCACTTCTTTGATGACAAGAACGCCCGCATGGCCGGCGACCGCCAGAAAGAGCTAAAGCATGGTACTCACGAAATTCTGGCTGGCATTGAATACGACATTAACGAGAAGTTTACCGTTAGCTGTGGAGCCCAACGCACCGACTACGGACTCTCCAACGGTTACCAGCAAGACACCTCTTTTGCCTGCGACAGTTACTCCATTGGATTAGGTGGTGCATGGAACATCAATGAACGATTGCGCCTTAACGCAGGCTATTTCATATCGCTCTATAGTGACTACACCAAGCCTACCAACTATGGTACAGAAGTATTCTCAAGAACAAATAATGTAGTCGGTGTTGGTATGGACTTTAAGTTCTAAACCATCATAGAAAGAACGAGCGGGCTACCTCTTGGGGTAACCCGCCCGTTCTATTTATACCATGCATAACACTTACTCGATGACTGGTTCCTCGACAAAATCGAGGACATTCTTACGGTTAGCTTGCATACGCTCATAGTCTTCTTTAGAACCTACGATGATTTTATCGAATTCACGCAGACCAGTACCTGCAGGTATCAAGTGTCCGGAAATAACATTCTCCTTCATACCTTCAAGGTTATCAACCTTTCCACGGATAGCTGCTTCATTGAGCACCTTTGTAGTCTCCTGGAATGATGCTGCCGACATAAATGATTTTGTCTGCAAAGCAGCACGAGTAATTCCCTGAAGAATCTGGGTAGACGTAGCGGGTACAGCATCGCGCACTTGAACAATCTTGAGATCGCGACGTTTTAGACTTGAGTTCTCGTCACGCAGCTTACGGGCAGTCACTATCTGGCCTTTCTGTAGATTCTCTGAATCGCCAGCGTCAATAACAACTTTCTTACCCCAGATGCGGTCATTCTCATCAGCAAAGTCCAGTTTATCGACAATTTCCTGCTCAAGGAACGAGGTGTCACCAGGATCGTTAATCTGCACCTTACGCATCATCTGGCGCACGATAATCTCAAAGTGTTTATCATTAATCTTCACACCCTGCAAACGATACACATCCTGAACCTCATTGACGATATATTCCTGTACTGCCGTAGGACCCTTGATCGCCAAGATGTCAGCAGGCGTAATGACACCATCAGAAAGAGGTGTACCCGCACGTACAGCGTCATGCTCCTGCACGAGAATCTGCTTGGAAAGTGACACGAGGTACTTACGCTGTTCACCTGTCTTTGAAGTTACCACAATCTCACGATTACCACGCTTTACCTTACCCATGGTTACCTCACCATCAATTTCAGACACAACGGCAGGATTCGAAGGATTGCGTGCCTCAAAAAGTTCGGTGACTCGGGGCAGACCACCAGTGATATCACCACCTTTGGCAGCAGCACGCGGTATCTTTACCAACGTCTCACCTGTCTTAACTGTCTGACCATCCTCAACGACGACGTGACCACCTACGGGGAAATTATATGTACCGATAACTTCGCCATTTGCACCGATGACATCACATGTAGGAACCTTCGACTTATCCTTGGACTCTGTGACAATTTTCTCTGTCAAACCTGTCGTCTCATCGGTCTCTGCGCGGAAGGTGATTCCTTCGATAACATCATGGAATTTCAGAGTGCCGGCATACTCAGTAACAATAACTGCATTGAAGGGATCCCACTGTGCTATTTTATCACCTTTCTTAACGATATCACCGTTTTTGAAGTAAAGAGATGATCCATAGGGCACGTTAACTGTAGAGAGTACTATCTTGGTATTGACATCAACAAAACGGAGTTCGCCAAGACGACTTACCACCATCTCGCACTCACGTCCGTCTTCGTCGAAGGGAACTGTACGTACCTCCTCAAGCTCAATCTTAGAGTCGTTCTTGGCTATGATGCTGGCATTGGCTGCAGCATTGGCTGCGACACCACCAGCATGGAACGTACGTAACGTCAGCTGAGTACCTGGCTCACCAATGGCCTGAGCAGCAATCACACCCACAGCCTCACCCTTCTGTACCATACGACGAGTGGCAAGGTTTCGACCGTAACACTTCATGCACACACCATGTTTGGACTCGCAAGTCAGTACGGAACGAATCTCAACTGACTCAATAGGCGAATCTTCGATAGCCTGAGCAATGGGTTCAGTAATTTCCTCACCAGCAGCCACAATGAGTTCACCAGTAGAAGGATGTATGATGTCGTGTACTGAGACACGGCCTAATATACGTTCATATAACGTAGATATAACCTCATCGCCATTCTTCAGAGCGGTACATACCAGTCCACGCAGCGTACCGCAATCTTCCTCATTAATAATTACATCGTGTGACACGTCAACAAGACGACGCGTCAGATAACCAGCGTCAGCCGTCTTCATGGCGGTGTCAGCAAGACCCTTACGAGCACCGTGTGTAGAAATAAAATACTCTAGCACAGACATACCCTCCTTGAAGTTTGACAGAATGGGGTTCTCAATAATCTGGGCCCCTTCTGCACCTGCCTTCTGGGGCTTGGCCATCAGACCACGCATACCAGAGAGCTGACGAATCTGGTCTTTCGAACCACGGGCACCAGAGTCAAGCATCATGAATACAGCATTAAAGCCTTGGTCTGCCTCTGTCATCTCTTTCATCAAGACATTACCAAGGTCATTGTTAATATGCGTCCATGTATCAATGACCTGGTTATAACGCTCATTATCCGTGATGAAGCCCATGTTATAATTCTCAGTAATCTGCTGCACCTCGGCATTACCTTTTTCTACAAGGTCTTTCTTAGACTCTGGAATGATGATATCGTCGAGGTTGAATGACAGACCTGCTTCGTATGCCATGCGGTAACCAAGGTTCTTAATACCATCAAGGAACTCACAAGCTTCTGCGAAACCTACGTTCTTGATGACGTCCGCAATGATATCGCGCAATGATTTCTTTGAAATAATCTTATTTACATAACCGACCTCTTTGGGGATGATGCCATTCACAATGACACGACCAACAGAAGTTTCTACCATGCGTTTCACAGGCAATCCATCGACAATGTCGTCAACAACCACCTTCACCTGAGCATGCAAATCACACTTGCCCTCATTATGAGCGATGATGGCTTCCTCGGGACCGTAGAAGGTAAGGCCCTCACCCTTGGCACCTGGACGAATCTTGGAAATATAGTACAATCCAAGCACCATATCCTGTGAAGGAACGGTAATAGGTGCACCATTGGCAGGATTCAGAATATTATGGCTCTGGAGCATCAGAATCTGGGCTTCCAGAATAGCCTCATTAGATAAAGGAAGGTGCACAGCCATTTGGTCGCCGTCGAAATCAGCATTAAATGCTGTACATGCAAGAGGATGAAGCTGGATAGCCTTACCTTCAATGAGCTTCGGCTGGAAGGCCTGGATACCAAGACGGTGCAGCGTAGGAGCACGGTTGAGAAGCACAGGATGACCTTTCATGACGTTCTCCAGAATATCCCAAATGACGGGCTCGCGACGGTCGACTATTTTCTTGGCCGACTTGACGGTCTTCACAATGCCACGCTCAATAAGTTTGCGGATGATAAAAGGTTTGTATAGCTCAGCAGCCATCAACTTTGGCAATCCGCACTCTCCCATTTTCAGTTCAGGACCCACAACGATAACCGATCGGGCAGAATAGTCTACACGTTTTCCGAGCAGGTTCTGACGGAAGCGTCCCTGCTTACCTTTAAGCGAATCAGACAAGGACTTCAGAGGACGGTTTGAATCACTCTTTACTGCACTTGACTTACGACTGTTATCGAACAGCGAATCGACTGCCTCCTGCAACATACGCTTCTCGTTGCGTAAAATAACCTCAGGAGCATGAATCTCAATTAGACGCTTCAGACGATTATTACGGATGATAACACGACGATAGAGATCGTTCAGATCGGAGGTTGCAAAACGTCCACCATCCAAAGGCACTAACGGGCGCAACTCAGGAGGAGTAACAGGAATAATCTTCATTATCATCCATTCAGGACGATTAATGCCTTTCTCAACACTCGAACGGAAAGCTTCTACCACCTGTAGACGCTTTAATGCTTCATTTTTACGCTGTACAGAGGAGTCACTATTAGCACGGTCACGCAACTCATAGCTTAAAGAGTCGAGGTCCAAACGCATCAAGAGATCATAAATAGCCTCAGCACCCATCTTGGCAACAAACTTATTAGGATCGCTGTCGTCCAACAGATAATTGTCCTGAGAGAGCTGGTTATCTAGAATATCATTATACTCTTCTTCCGACAGCATGTCATACATCTGGGAGCCCAAAGCAGGGTTGCCCTCAGCGTCTTTCTTCCCAACCATAGCACCAGGCTGGATAACGACGTAGCGCTCGTAATAGATAATTGCATCGAGTTTCTTGGTAGGTAGTCCCAACAAATAACCAATCTTGTTAGGAAGACTACGGAAATACCAAATATGTGCTACAGGAACCACCAGTTCAATGTGTCCTGTACGCTCGCGGCGCACTTTCTTTTCTGTAACCTCTACACCACAGCGATCACAGACAATACCCTTATAGCGAATACGCTTATACTTGCCGCAGGCACACTCGTAGTCCTTGGTAGGGCCAAAAATGCGCTCACAGAATAAGCCATCGCGCTCGGGCTTGTAGGTACGATAATTGATGGTCTCAGGCTTCGTAACCTCACCAAACGAACTCTCGAGAATTTCCTCAGGCGATGCCAGTCCAATGGTAATCTTGGTGAAGTTGCTCTTTATCTTTGTATCTTTCTTGAAAGCCATATTTTCAATATATAATTCTTAACTCTTATTTCTTAACTCGATTAATCCATCTTGATGCTAAGTCCAAGACCTTTCAACTCGTGCAACAGCACATTGAGCGACTCGGGAATTCCAGGAGTCGGCATGGGTTCTCCCTTGACGATAGCCTCATATGCTTTGGAACGGCCTACCACGTCATCAGACTTGATAGTCAGAATCTCCTGCAGTACATGACTGGCGCCAAAGGCCTCCAAAGCCCATACCTCCATCTCGCCAAAACGCTGACCGCCAAACTGGGCCTTACCACCCAAAGGCTGCTGTGTAATAAGAGAGTACGGGCCGATAGAACGAGCGTGCATCTTGTCTTCGACCATATGTCCAAGTTTCAAGAAGTAGGTAATACCCACTGTAGCAGGCTGGTCGAAACGTTCACCCGTTTCACCATCATACAAATGCGTTGAGCAGAGACGGGGCAAACCTGCCTTGTCAGTCCATTCTGCAAGGTCTTCCAGCTTGGCACCATCAAAGATTGGCGTAGCAAACTTTACACCAAGCTTTTTACCGGCAGCACCAAGAATAGCCTCGAATATCTGACCTAGGTTCATACGAGAAGGCACACCCAGCGGGTTCAATACCAAGTCGACTGGACGTCCATCCTCTAGGAACGGCATGTCCTCCTGACGTACTACCTTAGATACAATACCCTTGTTTCCATGACGGCCTGCCAACTTATCACCGACACCAATCTTACGTTTCTTTGCCACATAGACCTTTGCCATCTGAAGGATGCCCGAAGGCAGCTCATCACCAATGGTGATAGCAAACTTTTTACGTTTATTCTCAGCATCAAGCAGTTTGTACTTCTTCAGGTAGTTAATAATCAATTTTGCTATGAGCTCATTCTTATGCTCATCATTAGTCCAGTTGCTAATCTGGATGTCTCCAAACTCCAGGTTACGAAGAGCAGTCATCGTAAACTTACTGCCTTTTGCTATAATCTCTGCACCAGTATAGTCCTTGACACCCATCGAGGTCTTACCCTTTGTCAGTGTAGCAAGTTTCTCAATGAGAATATCCTTCAGATCAGCAATCTTAGCCTCATGCTCCTCATCCACCTTTGCAATGGTTATCTTGTCCTGAGCCTTGTTCTGGCGTGTCTTGACAGCGCGGGTAAAGAGTTTTTTATCTATGATAACACCAGTCAGTGACGGATTAGCCTTCAACGAAGAATCCTTCACGTCGCCGGCCTTATCGCCAAAGATAGCACGCAGCAGTTTCTCCTCAGGCGAGGGATCGCTCTCACCCTTAGGCGAAATCTTACCAATCAGAATGTCACCTGGTTCCACACGGGCACCAACGCGAATAACGCCATTGTCATCGAGATCCTTGGTAGCTTCCTCGCTAACATTAGGAATATCTGCTGTAAACTCCTCGGCGCCACGCTTGGTCTCACGAACATCAAGAGAATACTCGTCAACATGAACCGAAGTCAGGACATCCTCGCGTACTATGCGCTCGTTAAGCACAATGGCATCCTCGTAGTTGTAACCCTTCCAAGGCATATAAGCCACCAGCAGGTTACGTCCCAAGGCCAGCTCACCGTTTTCTGTAGCATAGCCTTCGGTAAGAATATCGCCTTTCTTAACACGCTGTCCTTTGTCACAGATGGGGCGCAGGTCGATAGTCATGTTCTGGTTGGTACGACGGAACTTTGGTATACGATATTCCTTCAGTGCAGGCTCGAAGCTGACGAATTCCTCATCTTCAGAACGGTCATAAAGGATACGGATCGTAGTAGCGTCTACGTAGTCAATAACACCATCACCCTCGGCAGTAATCATAGTACGAGAGTCTTCACACACCTGACGTTCAATACCAGTACCAACGATAGGAGCCTCGTTGTGGAGCAGGGGCACTGCTTGACGCATCATGTTTGATCCCATCAGCGCACGGTGAGCATCGTCGTGTTCCAAGAAAGGAATGAGCGATGCTGCTATAGAGGCTATCTGTTGAGGCGAGACGTCCATCAGGTCTACTTGTGCAGGAGGCACAACAGGGAAATCCGCGTCCTGACGGCACTTAACAACCTTACGAATAAAAGTTCCATCATCATTCAACGGAGCATTACCCTGACCTATGACGTGATCCTCTTCTTCTTCTGCGGTCAGATATACTATTTCATCATTATTCAGGTTGGCAACGCCATTCTCAACCTTACGGTAAGGAGTTTCTATAAAGCCCAACTCGTTAATCTTAGCATAGACACACAGCGACGAGATAAGACCGATGTTCGGACCTTCTGGGCTCTCAATAGGACAAAGGCGTCCATAGTGTGTATAATGCACGTCACGAACCTCGAAACCTGCACGTTCACGTGACAAGCCACCAGGACCTAGGGCAGAAAGACGACGCTTATGTGTCACCTCAGCCAACGGGTTGGTCTGGTCCATGAACTGCGACAACGGATTGGTACCGAAGAACGAGTTAATAACACTTGAAATAGTCTTTGCATTAATCAGGTCTGTCGGAGTAAACACCTCATTATCGCGTACATTCATGCGTTCACGAATAGTACGGCTCATACGAGCCAGACCGATAGAAAACTGGTTAGACAGTTGCTCACCTACTGTACGAACACGACGGTTCGACAGATGGTCAATATCGTCAACTGTGGCCTTCGAATTGATAAGCTGTATAAGATACTTGATAATCTCAATAATATCTTCCTTGGTCAACACACGCACATCGATGTCCGTATTCAGTCCCAGCTTCTTATTAATACGATAACGGCCTACATCGCCCAAATCGTAGCGCTTGTCCGAGAAAAAGAGGTTTTGTATCACCTCACGGGCACTGGCATCATCAGCAGGGTCGGCATTACGCAACTGACGATATATATATAGCACTGCTTCTTTCTCCGAGTTTGATGGGTCCTTAGCCAGCGTATTGAAGATAATGGAATAGTCCTGAGCAATAGACTCATTCTTATGGACGAGAATCGTTGAGGCACCGCTCTCCAGAATATCAAGCATGTTCTCCTCGGTAATTTCTGTCTCACGTTCCATAATCACCTCATTACGCTCGATGGAAACCACTTCACCGGTATCTTCATCAACAAAGTCCTCGTTCCAGCTCTTAAGAACACGAGCAGCCAACTTAGAGCCGACGACTTCCTTCAGAGCCTTCTTGTTGACCTTCACCTCCTCAGCGAGGTCGAAAATCTGAAGAATATCCTTATCGGTCTCAAATCCAATGGCACGAAGCAGCGTAGTAACAGGTAGTTTCTTCTTACGGTCAATGTAAGCATACATCACGTTGTTTATATCAGTAGCGAACTCTATCCAGCTTCCTTTAAAAGGAATGATACGAGCACTGTAGAGCAGCGTACCATTAGCATGAACACTTTGGCCGAAGAACACACCAGGCGAACGATGCAACTGAGAAACAACAACACGTTCAGCACCATTAATGACAAACGTACCATTGGCCGTCATATAAGGAATAGGGCCAAGGAATACGTCCTGCACAGAGATATCGAAATCCTCATGGTCAGGATCCGTACAGTAGAGCTTTAACTTAGCCTTCAAGGGTACACTATAAGTCAGGCCACGCTCCAGACACTCGTCAATAGTATATCGTGGCGGGTCAATATAGTAATCCAAGAACTCAAGAACGAAATTGTTACGCGTATCGGTAATAGGGAAGTTCTCTGAGAACACCTTATATAAACCGTCGTTCTTGCGTTCTTCAGGCGGAGTGTCTAACTGCAGGAAGTCCTTAAAAGACTTTAACTGCACGTCGAGGAAATCCGGAAACGGTAGCGGGTTCTTAACACTACCAAAGCTTACTCTGCTTTCTACTTTCTTAATTGCCATATATGATGTTGAATTATTTCTAGTTGTACTAGGTTGACTAGTCTTACTAGCTGCACTAGCATCGACTAGAATAGACAGAAAATGGTCGGGAACCCTCTACCAGAGAGCCCCCAACCATATAGTGAATGTTGTATTCTGAATTACTTCAGCTCAACGACGGCACCAGCCTCTTCGATAGCCTTCTTCAGGTTCTCAGCCTCGTCCTTAGACAGGCCTTCCTTCAGGGTAGAAGGAGCACCGTCAACCAGGTCCTTAGCTTCCTTCAGACCGAGACCACAAGCCTCCTTAACAGCTTTAACGACCTGCAGCTTAGCAGCGCCTACTTCCTTCAGAACAACGTCGAAAGAAGACTTCTCCTCAGCAGCAGCGGCATCGCCACCTGCAGCAGGACCAGCAGCAACAGCAACAGCTGCAGCGGCGGGCTCAATTCCATACTCGTCCTTCAGGACTGTTGCCAACTCTTGAACTTCTTTAACTGTGAGGTTAACCAACTCCTCAGCAATAGCTTTAATATCTGCCATTTTATTTAAAATTTTAATTGTTTTTTAATGTTAATGTTTGTTATCTCTTCGCTTATTTATTACGCTCAGCGATAGCGTCAAGCAGTCCGTGAATCTTGCCACCGGCATTCAGGCCAGATACAACAGTCTTGATAGGAGACTGCAGCAGAGCCACCACGTCGGCAATAAGTTCGTTCTTGCTCTTGATAGCAACCAACTCGTCAAGTTTGTCAGCACCCACGAAGAAGCCCTCCTCTGCATAAGCAGCCTTCAGGGCAGGAATGCCTTCCTTCTTGTATTCCTTGAGGAGCTTCGCAGGTACATTGGCTGTCTGTGCAAACATCACAGCCGTGCTACCCTTCAAGCTACCATAGAGCTCGGAGAAATCAATATCTGAAGCTTCGAAAGCCTTGTGAAGAAGTGTATTCTTCACTACAACCATCTTAATCTCACTCTTGAAGCACTTACGACGAAGGTCACTTGTCTGTTCTGCATTCAATCCAGCAATGTCTACCAGATAAAAGTGAGGATATTCTTTCAGCTTCTGACCAAGTTCTACTACGATAGTATCTTTTAATTCCTTTTTCATTTTACTAAACTTTTACGAGTTATTCAACTGATTTAGGATCTACCTTGATACCAGCGCTCATGGTGCTGGAGATAAAGACACTCTTCATATAGGTACCCTTGGCAGCAGCCGGCTTCAGCTTGATAATGGTCTGCAGGAACTCCTTAGCATTTCCGTATATCTGCTCGGGAGTAAAAGTAATCTTTCCGATAGAAGCATGTACAATACCTGCCTTGTCTACCTTGAAGTCAATCTTACCCTGCTTTACTTCCTTGACTGCCTTAGCAACGTCCATAGTTACAGTACCACTCTTGGGGTTAGGCATCAAACCGCGGGGGCCCAGGATACGTCCAAGGGGACCCAGCTTACCCATGCAAGATGGCATAGTAATAATCACATCAACATCGGTCCAACCCTGCTTGATCTTGTCGATATACTCGTCCAGACCAACATAGTCAGCACCTGCCTCTTTAGCAGCTTCTTCCTGATCGGGAGTACAGAGGGCGAGCACGCGTGTCACCTTACCAGTACCATTCGGCAGCGAAACGACACCACGAACCATCTGGTTAGCCTTACGCGGGTCAACACCCAAGCGTACATCGATATCCACAGAAGCCTCAAACTTGGTGGTGGTAATTTCCTTCACCAGTGCAGCGGCTTCCTGTAAAGAGTATGCTTTCCCTGCTTCAACCTTATCAGCTACCAACTTTTGATTTTTTGTCAGTTTACTCATTTTTCTAATTGAAGTTATTTGTTATTTACCAGGGAAGTCCCCTTTAACAGTGATACCCATGCTACGAGCTGTACCGGCAATCAGTTTCATTGCCGACTCAACAGTGAAGCAGTTCAAGTCGCTCATCTTGTCCTCAGCGATAGCACGAACCTGATCCCAGGTAACGCTTGCCACCTTCTTACGGTTTGGCTGTGCTGAGCCGCCCTTAACCTTGGCAGCCTCCAATAGCTGTACTGCTGCAGGAGGAGTCTTGATGATGAAGCTGAATGACTTGTCTGC
>DEJS01000001.1:0-9300 GCA_002353485.1 Prevotella sp. UBA2742 | reverse complement strand
TGCAGGTCCAACGGGGGGTGAGGGATTCGCAGCGCCACCTTTAATCTGCAATTTGATTAATCCAGCAACTTCTTTAGCCATTTCTGTTTTATTGTTATTATTGTTTTATATAAGTCCTAAGAGTGGAAGCCTCTCCAGACCGTATATAGAACGGACATACCGTAACATTATGCCCTATTCTTTTTCTACTTGTGTAAACGACAACTCCAAAGGAGTCTTTCTTCCGAATATCTTTACCATCACCTTCAGCTTTCGCTTCTCAGTGTTCACCTCTTCTATAACACCATTAAAGCCACTGAAAGGACCATCAATAACCTTAACGGTTTCATCAACCTGATAAGGTATATTAATCTCAGCACTTTCAATGGTAGTTTCTTCAGCAGTTCCCAAGATACGATTAATCTCCGACTGGCGTACCACCTGAGGGTTGTCCATGCCTCCAAGGAATCCTAACACATTAGGAATAAAACGTAGCATATGTGCTACCTCGCCTTGAAGAATTGCCTGTACTAAAACGTAACCAGGAAGAAAGAGTTTCTCTTTAACGACGCGTTTTCCATTTTGAAGAGTGGCATATCTTTCAGTAGGCAACAGAACCTCACCAACATGAGTTTCCAGTACATCATTATGCTTTTTGGCAGCATCGATATACTCTTTTACCTTACCTTCTTTTCCACTGACGGCACGCAATACGTACCACTTCATTCCTGAATCCGACATCGTCTCTATGATTGTCTATTAATTAGGATAAATTGAACTCATAACAGCCTTGAACACCACGTCCATCAGCCATACCACAATTGCAATTATCAGCGAGGCCGACAGTACTACAACAGCACTTTGAGTCAGTTCCTTGCGAGACGGCCATGTCACCTTATGAGCAAGCTCTTCGTAACAGGCCTTGCAATAATTGATGAATGTCTTAATTATCTTCATAATATATTCCTTTTTAGCACGGGAAGGAGGACTCGAACCCACGACCCTCGGTTTTGGAGACCGATGCTCTACCAACTGAGCTATTCCCGTAGAGAAGCCCCCGCCCGTCTTAGCGCGGGGGCTTGGTTATTTTAGTAACCAGTCTATCCAGTTAATACCAGCAGACTAATTAGTCTTCGAACACCTCAGTGATCTGACCAGAACCAACGGTGCGGCCACCTTCACGGATAGCGAAACGCAGACCCTTGTTCAGAGCAACAGCATAGATGAGCTCAACGGTGATCTCTACGTTATCACCAGGCATTACCATCTCAACACCTGCGGGGAGAGTAATCTCACCTGTGCAGTCCATGGTGCGGAGGTAGAACTGGGGACGATACTTGTTGCCGAACGGAGTGTGACGACCACCCTCTTCCTTCTTCAGGACATAGATAGAAGCCTTGAACTTCTTGAAGGGCTTGATCTGACCCGGATGGCAGAGCACCATACCACGCTTGATCTCGTTCTTGTCGATACCGCGGAGCAGCAGACCTACGTTATCACCAGCCTGACCCTCGTCAAGGATCTTACGGAACATCTCAACACCGGTAACAACCGACTTCTTGTCCTCACCCAGACCGAGCAGTTCAACTTCGTCACCAACGTGGATGACACCAGTCTCGATACGGCCGGTAGCAACAGTACCACGACCAGTGATAGAGAACACGTCCTCAACAGGCATCAGGAAGGGTTTGTCGGTAGCGCGCGGAGGCTCCTGAATCCAAGTGTCGCAGGTGTCCATGAGCTCCATCACCTTCTGCTCCCACTTCTCAACGCCGTTCAGAGCACCGAGGGCAGAACCACGAATGATAGGAGTATCATCCTCGAACTCATACTGCTCCAGAATCTCGCGGACCTCCATCTCAACAAGCTCCAGCATCTCCTCATCCTCAACCATATCGCACTTGTTCAGGAACACAACCAGACGGGGAACGTTTACCTGACGAGCGAGCAGAACGTGCTCACGTGTCTGAGGCATAGGACCGTCAGTTGCAGCAACTACGAGGATAGCACCGTCCATCTGAGCAGCACCAGTTACCATGTTCTTCACATAGTCGGCGTGTCCCGGGCAGTCTACGTGAGCATAGTGACGCTTAGCAGTCTCATACTCAACGTGTGCAGTGTTGATAGTGATACCACGCTCCTTCTCCTCAGGAGCATTGTCAATCTGGTCGAAAGACTTAACCTCAGAAAGACCCTGCTTAGCCAGCACAGTAGTGATGGCGGCGGTCAGAGTAGTCTTACCATGGTCAACGTGACCAATCGTACCAATGTTAACGTGCGGTTTGGTGCGCACAAATTGTTCTTTAGCCATAGCTGTTGTTTTTTATTGTTTTAAAATGAATTATCCGATTTAAATCGTTTTCTCTTTCGTTTTTGAGCTGTTACTGAGATTTGAACTCAGGACCTCTTCCTTACCAAGGAAGTGCTCTACCACTGAGCTATAACAGCGAGATGAGCGGAAAACGGGGCTCAAACCCGCGACCCCCAGCTTGGAAGGCTAGTGCTCTATCAACTGAGCTATTTCCGCAATTCAACATTGAAACTTCCTCTTCAAGGAGTGGGTGGTGATGGATTCGAACCACCGAAGTCGAAAGACAACAGATTTACAGTCTGCCCCATTTGGCCGCTCTGGAAACCACCCTCAATGTTTTTGCCTCACTCTAGCCTCGAGCCTCTTGTCGGATTCGAACCAACGACCCCGAGATTACAAATCACGTGCTCTGGCCAACTGAGCTAAAGAGGCTTGCTACTCAAGCATCCGCTAACCGATTTGGAGTCTTACTATCGGAAAGCGGATGCAAAGGTAGGCATTATTTTTGAATTACCAAAACTTTTCGGGCTTTTTTTTATCTATTGCGCAATTTTTCCTTGAATTTTTGGAGTTGAACGCGCATAGAGTCCACACAAAGGTCGGTACTTTCCTCGAAAGTGTCACTCACTTTCTCAACGAAAAGCGTAGAGCCAGGAACAGTTACTGTCAGGCTGACTTCCTTGTTTTGTGCAGTAGCAGGCTTCACCACCTTGCACTGTACCTCTACCTTTTGGATATCTTCAAATGTTTTTTCCAACTTGGCGACCTTCTTGTCGATGAACGCCTGCAACTTCTCGGTAGCGTCGAAGTGAATCGACTGAATCTTGATTTCCATAATTACCTCCTGTTTTTAGTTTAAGGGTAAATAAATAAGGTTAAGCCCTTGGATGGGCATTCTCATACACTCGTTTCAATTGTTCAAAAGTAGTATGCGTGTAAATCTCAGTAGTGGCAACACTTTCATGCCCTAAAAGCTTTCGCACGCTTTCCAGTCCGGCACCATTGTTCAGCATGGCTGTAGCAAAAGAATGCCGCAGCACGTGAGGCGACCGTTTCTTCATTGTCGTCACCAACGACAGATAGCGTTTGACGACACTCGCCACCTGATAACGCGTAACACGCTGTCCCTTGTCGTTCAGCAAAAGTGCCTGCTCTTGTTTCACGATTTGTTCGTCGCGCTGCTTCATATAGCGCCGCAGCGTTTCCTCCAGTTCAGCGCCGAAAGGAATGATACGCTGTTTATTCCGCTTGCCCGTCACTTTCAGCTGATGCATACCGAAGTCGACATCCTGGTCGTCAAGAGCCACGAGTTCTGCCAGGCGGATTCCTGTCTCATAGAACAATATTATAATAGTACGCGCGCGAACATCCTTCATACTGTCGCCCCACACCTCGGGCAAGTCTATCAGCCGGTCCATCTCCGACTCTCGCACATACTGAGGCAACGGTTTCCGTTTCTTAGGACCCTTCACTGCGTAGGCAGGGTCTTTTTCAACAAGTCCTCTGGCGAGTGCAAAACGAAAAAAAGAACGCACGGCACTCAACGAATTATTTACCGTTGATGCCATGTCGCCTTTATCCATCATGCTCTCCATCCAGTCACGGATGAGGTCCGAGTCTACCGACTCCCACGAGAGATGACTTTCTCGATTTTTGAAGTACGCCTCAAAGTCCCTAAGACTCTTCTCGTAATTGCGTACAGTGAGCTCCGAACGATTCCGCTCATAACGCAAGTAGCTCAAAAAATCCTCTATCATCATAACGTTGCTTCTTGTTTTCGGCAACGAAATTACGATTTTTTTTTGAGACTACCAAATTTTAGAGCACTTTTTTATTCCTCGTTAGCGCGCAGCTTCTGTACGTATATAGCGTGTTCCATCTTCAGGCGCTTCAGTACAGAGGGCTTATCGAACTGCTGACGGGCACGGAGCTCCTTAATAACACCAGTCTTTTCGAACTTTCTCTTAAACTTCTTGAGGGCCTTCTCGATGTTCTCGCCTTCTTTTACGGGTACAATAATCATTGCTTTTGTTTTTAATTTTTAATTGTTACATTCTAATTTTCAATAACTTCGGGCACAGGTGCCACGAAAAGCGGGTGCAAAGTTACAACAATTTAACCAAACAGCCAAGTTTTTTGCCGACTTTTTACATCCCCACACCTATTTTCTTTGTTTTACCTATTCAGAACGCCGTACACTCCGATTCTTTAAATCGTAATACTCAGCCGTAGCCGTGAAAAACACGTCGCTGCTCGAATTCAGTGCCGTCTCCATGCTGTCCTGCACCACGCCGATGATAAAGCCCACGGCTACAGCCTGCATGGCCACGTCGCTACTGATACCGAAGAGCGAACAGGCCATCGGAACGAGCAACAGCGAGCCTCCTGCCACGCCAGACGTTCCGCAGGCTCCCAATGCTGCCATCACACAGAGCAGCAAAGCCGAGCCCAACGACACCTCAACGCCCATCGTATAGGCGACAGCCATTGTCATCACGGTGATAGTGATGGCAGCACCATTCATATTGACGGTCGCACCAAGGGGGATGCTGACGGAATAGAAGTCTTCGTCAAGTCCCAGGCGCCTGCATAACCCCATATTGACTGGGATGTTGGCAGCAGAGGAACGCGTGAAGAACGCCTGCAGTCCACTCACCCTCAGGCAGCGGAACAGCAACGGATAAGGATTCTTTCGCAGCATCAGGAAAGCCACCAAGGGACACGTCACCAACACATGGACAAACATGCACCCTGCCAGCAGCACTATCAGCTGGCCGTAGACCGAAAATATCTCCAGCCCGCTCTGCGATACCGAACTGAACACCAGTCCCAGTATGCCGAACGGTGCCGCCTGGATAATCCATCTCACCGCCCACGACACCACCTGAGCCAAGT
The DNA here is from genome assembly GCA_002353485.1 of Prevotella sp. UBA2742. GTDB lineage: Bacteria > Bacteroidota > Bacteroidia > Bacteroidales > Bacteroidaceae > Prevotella. Next base: position 4,115 of record DEJS01000001.1, on the reverse strand, counting down.
CCTGAAACACCTGCACCGTCGCCTGACTACCCGCCAGTCTCAGTCCAACGCCAAAGACAATGGCCCAGAAAAGTATGCCTATGTAATTGCCCCCAGCTATGGCCCCAACGGGGTTGGCTACCATGCTCACCAGCAGGTTTTCAAGCACTTCAGACAGCGAACCTACAGGATTGCCCTCTGCCCCGACCCCTGTCAGGCGGAGCACCACGGGAAAGGCGTTGCTCGCCATCACTGCCAAGAAAGCGGCCAGTAATGTCGTTGACAGATAGAGCAGTATCACGGTACGGAACCTGGGGCCCAGCCCTTCGCCAGCCTGGGCGATGCTCGCCGTCACCAGTACGGCCACCAGCACAGGGGCGATAGCCTTCAAGGCACTGACAAACACCGTGCCAATGATTCCGACGCCCGTCCATTCAGGGACAGCCAGTCCCAACACCGCGCCGACAAAGAGTCCGATGAGTATCCTCAGCACCAGACTCAGGTCTAACCATTTCCGTATCATCCAGTTTGCAATATCCTTCATCATAGACGTCTGTCCGTTTCTCGTTCAGCAAGTCTTGACCACCCGCGATACTTTTCTCCAGCTTATTGCAACGGAGCCCGCTTCAGTTCGCGCAATGCCTCGCACAACTGGTCAGGGCACGACGTGCTCTTCGCTCCGCAGCGGATGCCCTGCAGACGACTGATGACATCGTCGATTTTCTGTCCTCTAACCAACTGGCTGATGCCTTGCAGGTTGCCATGGCAACCACCAATGAAGAACACCTGCTGAATCACCTCGTTCTCGTCGGCCGTCACGTCGATGCCGCGCGAGCACACCCCCGTGGGGCTATACATAACATGTTTCGTTTTCATCTCTTATTTGTTTTTGGCCACAAAGGTACACATTATTTTCCAAACAAAACTATGGAACTCAATTCTCCTGTCCATCACACTCGTACATTAAATTTTTCTGCAAAGGTAAGAAGAATTTTTTGAACTTGCAGTAGTTTTTGCGAAAAAAAGCACTACCTTTGCACCCCGAAAAAAAGCGAAGACGACAGAACAGCACATTATGCTCTACCCATCATTAATTACGTCTCAAGGAAAAAGCATCCCCATTACCGGATGCTTACGTGGCCACTACATGCCCATCGTCTGTTCAGTATTTGTTCAGTCATTCACTGAAGAAACACTGGACATATACTGAACAAATACTGGACATATACTGGACATGAACCGGGCACAGGTATTATCCCAGACTTTATTTACCACTCTCTTTTGAGCAGCAGGAAGATAATGGCAGCACACTCACTGAAAAGACAGCTGAAGACACTCACGGTTCCCGTCTTTATCGAGATGGCACTCGTTATGATGCTGGGTGCCGTCGACACGGTGATGCTCAGCCGCTACAGCGACAACAGCGTGGCTGCCGTCGGGCTCGACAACCAGCTCATGTCGCTGGTATTCCTGGTATACCAGTTCTTCTCGATGGGTGCCGCCATCATCTGCGCACAGTATATCGGCGCCGGCTATCGCAAGCGACTGACGCAGGTGGTGGGCATGGCCTTAGTGGTCAACCTGCTGCTGGGGCTCACGGTGAGCGCCCTGCTCTTCGTCTTTGCCGAACAGGTGCTCCACCTGATGGGTGTACGGCCGGACCTGATGGGCGACGCCCTTGTCTACCTGCGGCTGACGGGGGCGCTGTCGTTCTTCCAGGCCCTGTCGCTGACGTTTTCCGCCTCGCTGAGGAGCGCCGGGAAGGTGACATACCCCATGGTAGTGACGGGCGTCGTCAACGTGGTGAACATCATCGGCAACTATGCCCTCATCTTCGGACGCCTGGGATGTCCGCAGATGGGCGTAGAGGGGGCTGCCATCGCCACTGCCGCCAGCCGCGCCGTGGCCACCGTGCTGTTGGGCGCCATACACTTCCGCAAGCACATCCCAAGCTTTCCGCTGCGCTACTTCCGCCCCATACCCTGGCGGGAGCTGCGCAACCTTATGCTTATCGGCATACCGGCCATGAGCGAGAACATCAGCTACAACCTCTCGCAGGTGGTCGTCACCTACTTCATCAACCAGATTAGCAACGAGGCACTGGCCACCCGTACCTACTGCGCCAACATCATCATGTTCGTCTACCTGTTCTGCCTGAGCATCACGCAGGGCGGCGACATCCTTGTGGGCCAACTCGTAGGACAGCGCCGCCATCAGGCCGCCTACCTGATGGGCAACTACTTCTTCCGCTGGTCGATGGTTATCACCCTCACCGGCTCTGCCGTCCTTGTCGTCTTCGGACACGACATCCTCAGCGCCTTTACCGACAACGAGCACATCATAGCCATGGGCGTGTGGGTTTTCGTCATCGACTGGTTCCTGGAGATAGGGCGCACATCGAACATCTTTGCCACCAGCACCCTGCGGGCTACCGGCGACGCCATCTATCCGCTCCTGATAGCCATCGTCTTCAACTGGACCGTTGCCGTCGGACTGAGCTACGTCGTCGGCATACCACTCGGCTACGGGCTCATCGGCATGTGGGTGGCCTTCGCACTCGACGAGAACATCCGAGGCGTCATCCTCATGCGCCGCTGGCGTTCGGGCAAGTGGCGGACCAAGGGGCTAACATAGTCCCGGCTCCGGCTTTTCGACTGTTTTTTTAATATCAAATAATTACTCTTTCACATGCCAATGTTAAGTAGATACAGGAAGGAAAAGGAAGGCAGCCGCTTCTCATCGGCGGCGGCGGCAGCAGCCATAGGATGCATGACGGCACTCCTGCTGGCCGCCTGCGGCGGACGGCAGCAGCTGAAGTCGTTCCATAACGTCATCACGGCCGACGACAGCCTGAACATAGAGCTGTCCAGGTCGACACAGCTGAAATACCACAGCCCGTCGCTGGGCCTCGACATCGAGTACCCCAGCTACCTGCGCCACCAGTACCTGGAGGACGAGCAGATGGAGGTATTCCTCAACGACGACCTGTCGCTGTCGTTCATGGAGCAGCAGGTGTTCAAGGGCGACGACATCTTCCGCACCCCCGGCCAGCAGTTGATGGGCATGGGAGCCGAACTGCTGGAGGTAGGCGACGACTACAGCATACACACCGGCCAGGAGGGCGACTTCGAATACTATGCCAAGGTCATCGACGACTCCACGCGCCTCATCACCATCATCCTGCGCTACCTGCCCGACCGCGCCGAGGCGGCGAAGCCACTGAAAGACTACGTCCACGACTACAAGCTACCCGCAGACTCAGTGCCACACAGCAGGTAATTTGGTTAAATAATCATAAATATTACATGTCCAAGACTGCCTTACGCGCGTGTTTCAAAATAAAAGTCGTACCTTTGCAGTCCGATTTTGGGGAGAGACTTAGAATCCCCGTCAGAATCAGAGTGTGAATAGCGGCGTCTTTGGCCGGACGTGGTGGTTCGTGAATCGCTGGTTCAAAAAGTCCCCCAGGGGCGCACTGGTGTCTCGAAGGGAGCGTACGTTAGACTAACAGCCGGGAGTTAGACCTCGGATGTAAGTTTATGTGCGTACATTAATATTATAGTAAAACTGTTTTTTAGTAGTAAATTCAAAGAGAAATGAACACTTTAAGTTACAAGACCGTTTCCGTATCGAAGGAAGCTGCTCGCGAGCAGAAGGAATGGGTGGTCATCGACGCTACCGACCAGGTGGTAGGCCGTCTGGCTTCTAAGGTTGCCAAGATCATCCGCGGAAAGTACAAGCCCACCTTCACTCCTAACCAGGACTGTGGCGACAACGTTATCATCATCAACGCCGCCAAGGTGGTATTCACTGGTAAGAAAGAGACTGACAAGGTTTACACCCACTACACGGGCTATCCCGGCGGCCAGCGTTTCAACACGCCTGCCGAGCTGCGCAAGAAGCCCTTTGGCGTAGAGCGCATCCTGAAGCACGCCGTCAAGGGCATGCTGCCCAAAGGCCCCCTCGGCCGCGCACTGCTGAACAACCTCTACATCTACGAGGGAACCGAGCACAAGCACGAGGCCCAGAAGCCCAAGGCTATCGACATCAACCAGTATAAGTAAGTTTAGAGTATAAAGTTTAAAGATTATAGTTAAGATGGAATACATCAATGCAATAGGTCGTCGTAAGAGCTC
>DEJS01000020.1 GCA_002353485.1 Prevotella sp. UBA2742 | reverse complement strand
TTACCCTCGTTTTTAGCTATTGACAAAAATGGGGCTTGAACTTTAGCAGTATGCTAAGTTTTTTTACTTTTGCACCTATAAAGCCTGCATAGAAGCCACTGCTATGTTAATCTGAGTTAAAGATGATTTCAGGGGATGCCGAATCCGCCACAATTCCTACTTTTTGGTAACTATGTCACCTTTTAGTGCCTTCTTGTGGGAGTGAAAAAGTTGCCGTACCTTTGCACTCGCAAACAAGAAACCTTTTAAATGATTAAAGAAAATGAAACAGATTGAGACAATTAAGACAGGTAAGAACTACAGCGCAGTAAGCGTAGGCAAGATGGACGAGATTATCGAGCACGTGCTGCCGATGGGGCCGAACGTGACGATTCAGGGCAAGGTTTTTGCCGGTCAGGCTGTGGGCGCTACGGGCAGTGAACTGAGTTTCCAGACGCTCGTGCCAGGTCAGGACAGCGGTTTCCTGCACACGCACAAGACCCACGAAGAACTTTATATCATCCTGAAGGGTGAGGGACAGTATCAGGTGGACGGCGAAATCTTCCCCGTCAGCGAGGGCAGCATCGTCCGTGTGGCTCCCGAAGGCAAGCGTGCGCTGAAGAACACGGGCACGAAGAACCTGACTATGCTCTGCATTCAGTATAAGGCCAATGCCTTTGGCGAGGCTGACAGCCCCATGTCGGACGGTGTGATTCTTCAGGAAGAGCTGAAATGGTAAGCACGATGATGGAAAGAGCATTACAATTTTTGCGTAACCACAAGGATGTTGCCCTTGCCACGAGCGAGGACAACATTCCTAAGTTACGCATCTTCCAGGTGATGAAGCAGGAGAAGTGAGTGAAGGATTCATCCCTCAATAGTCGCTACAATACAAGGTTCATCGTTTTTCCTCCATCTTGCATATACGTCTTGTCTCACGCCGGGCATCCTTCCAACGGGGGAAATATTTGTCCATCAAGGAATGGAAACGGGCATTGTGGCTGGGCTCCAGCAGATGACATAACTCGTGAACCACCACATGCTCCACACACCACTCTGGCAACAGTAGCAAGTAGGCTGAGAAGCAGATGCTTCTGTCTTTGACATTACATACCCCCCAACGGGAAATCATTGCCTTATACCTGACCAGGGAGGGCCGTACTCCCATCTCCTCCGAGTGGCGTTCCACCATCGGTTCTATCAGAGTCGTCAGTCGCCGGAGGGCATCGTCGGCCTGCGCCCGTGTCTGCAGGGGTAACTGACCATAGAACGCAGCCCTGCGCTGCTGGTTCTGCAGAGTTTTCTCCCGGGCCTTGCTTATCCAGTCGCGGTGTTCTTCTACAAACCGTTCCACTTCCCGTTTCGGCATGCCGACAGGAGCCGACACATGTACATCGCCATTCTTTACGATACGCATCGACATCCTGCTGGTCCGCCTGTATGTTACCTGTATAGTCATTCTTTTATTAACGATGCTGTAGTTATAATATGAGAACTTGCCATTAGTTGTATCAAATTTATCTTTGCTGATTAATCCGCTGGGTTATTACCTCTAAGCCCTTTTTTGCCCAATGGTTCTGGTAATAAGCCAGTACAACCTTCTTGCTCTGAGGACGCTCGTCTTCTATGAGTTCATTTGATACATTCCAAGCCTCATCTGCATCATAGAAGCCTATAGCCCATAGAGCTATATATACTTTGTGATAGTCAGTGTCGGATAACAATTGCCGTCTAAAGGCAGAATCGCGTAGACATTTGGCTGCTATACTGAGTGTTTCGGCATACTGATTTTCGCTTAATCCCAAATCTTCTTGCGGGAAGAGCATTAAATATAATAGGAATTCCAGGTTTGTTACTGACTGATTGTTCTTCTCAATACTATCTAACAGGAATAGCATGCTTTCAGGAGTAATGCCTATGTGTTGATAGAAAATATTGCCTTCAAAGGGGTCAAAGTAGTCTTCTTGATGACGTAGGAGGCGGATTATAGATACGAGTAGTCTATGATTCGCACTTTTAAACACTGGCGTAATAAATAGTTCACACAACAGCTTGGAATAATCATAATCTTTCCCACTTAGTTCATTGGCTATGTAATCGACAACAGCCTTATCGCCTGTTCCAATTTTGACAGTTAGCCATTCGCCAATAATATTAAAAGTATTAGGCAAATACCATACGTCACCATCTACACTTTCTTCTATCCTACAGCTATTCAATAATTCCTCATCATCCGCTCCCATGGCGTCTAAGGCAAATAAATCCTTTATGGCATAACATATAGCATGAATATGCAGAAGAGGACGCTTGCCGCCTGAGGGAATATACATACTTGATAATGAAAAGGCACATAACTCTTCTATTTTCAAGAACTGCTTAAATAGGTCGAAATAATCCTCTGACAGGACGAATCGGACAAAACGCCCAATAGGACCAGCTAACATGTCATCCATTCTAAGTATGGCTTCTGAGTCTAAACAAGTAAAAATAGAATCCATGAAACCTTCTTCGGTATCTTCAGCAGAGAGTAATTCTTTTTGGAAGTTCAGGAATAATTTCCGTACTTCCTCATCGTCGGCACCCGGTGTTGCCTGAAGTTCATAAAGACGCTTGCTTACTTTATCTTGCAAGACGTCTGCCAAATCTACAATATGCGAATACATAAACTGCTGAATTTTCCGCCTGCAAAAATAATATTTATTTTGTTAACTCCCAAACAAAAAAGCAAAAGAAAATATCTTCGTTTTCCCTTCTTTTTCATAGAAAATGCTTATCTTTGCAATCCAAACCCCGTAAACAGAAAGACTTATGACTCACGACAGCAAGAAATGGGTGGCGTGCTGGGGTAATGCTACAAGCATCAGCAACCGCCGCGAGGCCATATACGCCAAGGACCTCACCCTGCGATACCCCATACGCATGTGCTTTGAAGGCTCACAGCTGCGCTTCAGGTTCTCCAATCTGACTGGTACCGAACCGGTTACTCTTGACAAAGTCTTTGTCGGCCGTACGCCTATTACCTTCGGCGGCCAGCAGGGCGTTGTCCTGCAGCCAGGCCACGAGACCGACAGCGACGCCATAAGTTATGCCGTACACCGTGGCGACACCATTGAGGTGTCTTTCTACATGCATGACTACACTCAGATGAATAGCGGCACGCTCATCACCGGTCCGCTATCGAAGGGGTACTATGCCTATGGCGACTATGCCGAGTCCGACGAATTGCCACCGGCGCTTAGTCGCCATACCAACTGGTTCTACTTTCTGAACACCATCGATGTGCTGACCTCGGCCCAGAACCATGCCGTGGTGTGCTACGGCGACTCTATTACCGCACAGTCGTGGCCCGACTACATGGCACAGATGGCCTTTGGCAGCAATGTGTCCGTCATACGGCGTGCCGTCAGTGGTACGCGCATACTCAGGCAGTACGACTGCATTACCTACCAGGCCTACGGACTCAAAGGCGCGACGCGTTTTCCCATCGAGATGAGGGTGGCCGGTGCTACCGACGTCATCATACAGCACGGCATCAACGACATCATACACCCCGTAGGCACCGACGTCAACCCCTTCCGTCCGTGGAGCGACCTGCCTACAGTGGAAGAGCTGGAAGAAGGCGTCGAGAATATCTATGTTAAACCTGCCAAGGCTCAAGGGCTTAACGTATGGAGCGGCACGCTGCTGCCCATCTACGGGTGGCGCACCTACAACGAAGAGCGCGAACAGATGCGCCAGACGTTTAACCAGTGGCTCAGGACATCGCCCATCTTCGACGGCTGCATCGACTTTGATCAGGCTGTACGCAGCGTCACCAACCCCAAGGCCTTTGCCGAAGGATATGACAGCGGCGACCACCTGCACCCCAGCGAGCGTGCCTACGAAGCCATGGCCCAGGCCGCAGCCCACAAGCTGATACGCAGCATGCCGCGCTACGACCACGAAGAGCTATTCTGATATCAGCCTGAAGTGCCGCAAGGCGTTCATCACGCCGTCCTCGTCAACCGAGGTGGTGACGTAATCGGCCACATCCTTCAGACTCGCCAAGGCGTTGCCCATGGCGACACCCTGGCCTGCCACCATCAGCATCGACTCGTCATTACCACCGTCGCCAAAGGCCATCGTATGCCGAAGGTCAAACCCCATAAGTGCTGCCATCGTACGGATGCCCTCGCCCTTGTCGGCCCCCTTTGCCGTGACGTCCGTAAAGGCCGGATGCCATCTGCCCGACGTGCAACAGGTAATACGCTGCATCAGTTCGCGCTCATACGACGCTGTGATGAAGGGCGTCAGCTGCAGTATTCGCTGCGTGAGCACCACGTCCAGCGGTTTGGCCTTGCACAGATTGTCTACTGCTATCTCGCCGCGGAATATCCGGTCTACCTCGCCATGCGGGTCAAGCACGGCAACGTCTTTCTCGCCGACCACAATCAGTCCGTAGTTCTTTTCCTGTGCGTCTTGTACAACGGTCTGTACGTCCTGCTTAGGGATGTCCTTACAGCTGACGACCTTGTTGTCTACAAACAATAAGGCCCCGTTAATGGTGATGTATCCGTCGACAAGGTGCCCGATGGCCCCGATATTGGTGATGATCAGCGGCGGACGCCCCGTAGCTATAAACACGCTGTGCCCGTTAGCCTTGGCCAGGGTAAGGGCCTGTATCGTCGATGCCGGAATCTCGTGGGTCTTAAAGCTAACCAGCGTCCCGTCAATGTCGAAGAAGAGGGCGGTGCGCTCCATGTCGCGTATGGCGTCGGATTTCAGCTCACTCCCAAAGCAACGCCTGAACTCGTTCTCGAAGTTAGGCGTCAGCACCCCCTGCCCCATGGCTTCACTAATCTCATGTATCGTCCAAAAGCGTCCTTCGGCAAGCTCGTCTTCAGAAGGTCGAATCTCGCCGTCATACACCGTCCGGTTGACATACACTAACTCGCGCTCACGCTGGCTTTCAAAGACGTACCTGTCCACAAACACGGGGTCGAAGTCGCTGATGCCCAGTTCCTCGTACACCTCCCGGCGCAGCGCCTCGTCCGCCGTCTCGCCGTAGTCCACATGTCCGCCCACTGCCGTGTCCCACTTACCGGGCTGAATGTCCTTCCATTCAGGCCGGCGCTGCAGGTAGATGTCGCCACGCGAGTTGAACACATGCAGGTGAACCACCGGATGAAGCATTTTCGTGCCGCTGTGACATTCGCCACGTGTTGCCGAACCGGTCACACGGCCGTCCTCGTCAACAATAGGAAATATTTCTTGCAGATTATCCATTATTAATTATAAGACTGTCACTTCTGTGACTACTTGTATTACCTTTCAGGGCTGCAAAGGTACGAAAAATAAGCCGAAACTCCACACTATTGGCTATTTTTAACCCTCTTGTCCCGTTCGTGTGCGCTTCATGTCCAGTGTATTTGTCCAGCCGCAGCAGCCGGGCGGCATTCGAGGGGGTGACGGAATGGCGTATCTTCGCCCGGCCTTTTTGCACTTTTTCCGGCAAATCGCAATGAGTTTGCGAAAAATGTTGGAGTTTCCACGAGAAATTTCAAAACTTTTTGTAAATTTGCAGCCGAAACGTTTCAAACATCAAGATTATGTCACACGAAGAAAGAAAGGCTAAGATGGCCGAAAACAGAGCCGTCAACTCGAAGAAACCCGCAAGGAGTGCATTCATGAGGTGGGCCAGAGCACATAAGGGGGCATTCGTCATCAATGACCCTGAGTTGAAATCACAACTGGCATTCAGCGAATAATATTATGCGACTGCTGCTTGACACCTGCGACCACGTCATCATAGCCCATGCCATCACCGAGCATATCACGCTCCTTTCCAGCGACACCCGCTTCTGGTACTACCGCAACCAAGGGCTTGACCTGATAGAATACTAATCCGACTTCCCCCCCAAACCCCATGCCCCCATTTACCCAGACATACCTCCCTGATGCGACGCGCCGCCGCGCAGCCCGTGGTGGAGGCGGGTGGAGATTCCTGTACCTTTATATATTATGTGCTATGCTGACCCTGACCGCTTGCGGCGGGGGTGGCAAGGCTGATGACTGGCAGGCTTTGCGCGAGGAGGCAAACGAACTCTACAACGGTAGCAATATCAGGGAGGCCCTCGGCAAATATGAAAAGGCGCTGGCGAAAGCACAGGGGAACGACAGGCTGGTGCTGCGGCAGGACATCATCGACTGCCATCAGGCGCTGGGCAACCAGACAAAGGTACGCGAGCTGCTGAAGACCCAATTGGAGGAGGCTCATGCTGCCGGCGACATTCAGATGGAGGCGGAGGCCATGAATACATTAGGCTTGCAAATCTACGAAACGGGCGACAAGCAGACGGCCTATGACTATATGACGCAAGCGGTCAGGCTGATGGAGAAGAGTACCGCAGAAGATGCGCCCTATCTGCTGGCCTACTACCACTATGTGCTGATGAAACGCAGGACTGTTGACGAAGACTACGCTCAGGCACTCATCGACGCAAAGGCGGTGGAGAAGTACTTAGCGCAATCACCGCAACCCGAAAAGGGCGAGCCGATGCTGGTCCGTACCCTGGGTACAATGGCCCACCTCTATTGCATGACGGACAGCACCGCGAAAGCCGACAGCATCTATGGCGTATGGCAGCAACACCTGCCCATGGCGGTTTCAAACGAGCGCGACATCTGCCCTTACCTGACTCATCGCGGGCGATACCAGGAGGTCATCGACATTCAAAGGCAACATGTGGAATGGGTACGCGAGAAGAAAGGTAAGTGGACGGATTCTGAGCTCACGGCGAAATACCAGATGGCCGAGGCGGAGGCTGCCTTGGGGCATGGCGACGAGGCTTTCCGGCTGCTGAAAGAGTCGTACGAGATTAACGACACGCTGCTGGCCCGTCAGGCCGTGGCGAACGCACAGGAGTTGGAGGCGGTGTATCAGAACCAGTTGAAGACGGAGCAGATTAGCCGTCTGCGTCTGTGGGTCATCGTTCTTGTGGCAGTGCTCGCCGTGCTGGCTGTCGTCACGCTGGTAGTCCGTCTAAGCCGGTTGCGCGAGCGGAAGAACCGGGCGATTGTCAATGTTGTGAGAAATCTGACAAATACTGACCCCACCCACATTCCCGCCGACGCCTCCCGCTTTGCCACCTTCGACCGTACCGTGGAGCAGGGCCAACTCTACACCCAGAGCGACCTCTCGCGCGAGATGCTCTCCGATCTGATGGGCGTAGACCGCACCACCTTCAGCCGCATCATACGGGAGCAGAGCGGCTGCAAGAACATGAACGACTACCTGAACCAGAAACGCATCCGCCATGCCGCCCGACTGCTACGCGAGCAGCCCAACTACACCATCCAGGCCGTGATGGAGGACAGCGGATTCCAGTCGAAGTCGAACTTTATCCGCCTCTTCCGCGACACCTACGGCATGACGCCCTCCGAATACCAAAAAGGCAGCGCATAAGGCCGAGTTAGCCAATTTTGAACCTGCTTTCGGCTCATTTTGAACCACAACCAGCGGGCTCCCCACGGCGGGAGCCCGCTTTTTCGTATCTTTGCCGTCGCAAAACTGAAAGCAAATGGCAATACTCATCACCACCATCATCCTCCTGCTTGTGGCAACCGTGGCCGGCCTCGGTCTGTTGCTATACCAGACCATCAGCCGCCGTAACCTGGCCATGCAGCAGATGGCTCGCGCCGTCTATGACCTCGTGGAGCGGTTGCCAAAACAAGAGTCAGACATAGACAAATCAAATTCAACAACTAAAACAACCTCGCAGCCCTCTTCTACACCATCTACTTCACGTGGTTTGAACTATCCGAGCGCGTCTATCCCCGACAATATATAATTATGGTATTAACAATTAATAAAATCAACAGCTTATGAAAAAGAAAATTTATGAGAAACCGACGATGCAAGTCGTCAAGTTGCAACAACAGCAGCAACTGCTGGCAGGCAGTGTACAGTCCACGCGCCCGGGCTATGGTGAAGCGCAAGAAGAAGATTGGAATTAAGGAGGACACGACTATGAAGAAGAATATCCTATCAATGGCCGTCCTGCTGATGGCATCGGCCGCAGTGTTTACCGCTTGCTCCAGCGACGACAACATCACCGGCGAGCAGCCCGCTGCCCCCGCACAGCAGACGTACACCATGTCCGTCGAGGCCTCGAAGGGCGACGACGCCACCACCCGTGCACTCACGCTCGGTCGCAATGACGATGACACAAAGAACGTGCTCAACGCTACGTGGGATGCGAACGAGGAGGTGTTAGTCTATCAGAATGGCTCGCAGATTGGCACGCTGCACTCTGCCGCAAGCACCACCAGCGAGACGACGCTCACCGGAGAGCTCGACAGCGCTCCAGACGCAGGCCAAGACCTGACGCTCTATTTCCATACGGCTACTACTAACCCCAGTGCTACCGACTACGCTGGTCAGGACGGCACGCTGGCAACCATTGCCTCGACGTATGACTTCTGCGCGCCCGCTACCATCACCGCAGGTAACTTTACGGTGAGCGGCAGCACGGTTTCCACTACCGGTAGCGCCAGCTTCGGTGCCAACCAGCAGGCCATCGTGAAGTTCACGCTCATCGACAAGGCCGACGGCACGACACCGCTGAGCGCCTCGCAGCTCGTCATCAACGACGGCACCACCGACTACACCATCACTCCCGCCTCGGACACCAGCGTTATCTACGCAGCCATCCCCGGCTTCACGGGCCAGACCGTCACGCTGACCGCCACCGTGGGCGGCGACACCTACACCTACGAGAAGGCCAGCGTATCGTTTACCAATGGCAAGTACTACGAGATTGGGGTGAAGATGACGAAGCAAGCCAGCACTCCCACGGGTGCCATCAGCGGCAAGTTCACCATTAACGGCAGTGGTAAACAGGTGTACTTCTCGAAAGGAAACCTGCAAGCAACCTATGACGGCACTGACTGGACCTGGGCGTTCGCAGCGAACCAGTGGGACTACATCGGTGCTAATGAGGGAAATACCAAGGTGTCTGCCACTTCTCCGTTCGTATCAGACTACAGCGGCTCTTCAACTACTGTCGACCTGTTCGGCTGGGTGGGCGCTTCGAGCACATGGACGGGTGTTGCCCAGTATGGTATTACCTCTTCTATTGCAACGAATAATACTGATGGCTACGGCAACAATGCCGGCGAGGCTCTGAAGTCCGACTGGGGCACGCTGATGGGTTCCGGCTGGCGCACGCTGACCTCTGCCGAGTGGAAGCGTGTGTTCAACAACCGCACTGCTTCAACGGTCAACGGCACAGCCAATGCCCGTTATGCTAAGGCAACCGTTGCAGGTAAGACTGGTATAATATTGTTCCCCGACACTTACACCCATCCCTCTGACGTAATTGCTCCTGCAAGCATCAACACAGCAGACGCTGCATTCACCGTCAACAGCTACGATGCTACAGCATGGGGTAAGATGGAGACTGCGGGTGCAGTGTTCCTGCCCGCAGCGGGCTACCGGTATTTGTCGGCCAGCTATGCCGGCACGATCGGCCGCTACTGGTCGTCTACGCCGTACAGCTCGTTTGCCTACAACGTGAGCTTCGATGAGAGCAATTTGACGCCCGATACCTACAGCTCGCGCGACACCGGGTACTCTGTTCGCCTCGTGCGCGAGGTCGAGTAGAATTTAATACCCTTCGCCCCCATGACGGGCTCGCGGCGTAAGGCGGGCGGTGTGCTCTCAGGTGCACCAGCCCCCAAGGCGGTGCACAGGAGGGCACACCGGACGTCTTGCGCCAAGAATCAGGGGACTCTGATCCGTTAGGAAACCTACAAAACAGGAGGGCGGCCCCGACGGCCACGGCTCTCAGACGGGCGCTCTCCTTTCTCTCTCGCCCTCGGGCGGGGCACCGCCGATGCCTCGGCAATGGAGTAAAAGACGATTTACTCGCCATCCGACGCTCCGGCAACGGAGTAAAAGGCGATTTACTCGCCACCTGAGGCTCCGGCGATGGAGTAAAAGCAGATTTAGACAACAATATTCACCAAAAACAATTAAAACTATAGAATTATGAGTGACATTATGAACATCCCCCAAATCCCGGCCGCTCCGATAGAGAACCTTCAGAACGACCTTCACATCGGTTTCACCGGCGACATCGCCAAGCGTCTGCAGAAGTTGCGCTGGGCCGACGAGGCGCACACGCTGAAGGTGTTTCCCGAGGCCGTCGACGCGCTGATGGGCGCCTTCGTCGTGGCCCAGGGCAAGGAGGACCAGGCCTACGTCATCGTGCAGGGCAGCGACCTGACCCGTCAGCGGCTGGAGAAGGACCGCCAGCGCGACGTGCTCTACAAGGAAATCAAGAAGACGGTGGACACCTTCGCCACGCTGACCATCTTCCCCGACCGGCAGGAGGCCGCGCTCAGGATGCAGCCCGTGATGCAGCGCTACAAGATAGACCCCGACGGGGGCGTCGAGGCCCAGACCGTGGCCACCGAGCAGTGGATCGAGGAGCAGCTGGCCAACTACAACCTGCAGCAGGCCGCCCAGGCACTGGGCATCCACGAGAGCATCAACCAGCTGAAGACGCTGAACGACGAGATACAGCAGCTGACCGCCGACCGCAACGACGAACGGTCGCAGAAGACCACCGCCGAGCTGAAGACGGCGCGCGCGGCGACCGACCTGGCCTACCGCAGTATGGTGCTGATGGTGAACGCACAGGCCATCACGACCAGCGTCGACCCGGCGAGCGCCGCGATGAGCCACACCTACGAGGTGCTCATCAAGTCGGTACAGGAGACCATACGCTACTACCGCCAGCTCAGCGACGAGCGCCGCCGCGCCAACAAGCGCGTCACGGTGAAGTCGGACATCGTAGGCAACCACCAGTACGCCGTCGTCGCCGGATGGACCTGGGAGCGGCTCATCCAGGACAGCAAGGCAGCACTGGCCGTCGACCAGGACGCCAACCCCGCCCGCATCGTGTCCACCGACAAGAAGGCCCTCAAGGCCGGCGGACTCGTGCTCGCACTACAGGGCGTCGCCGTCGCACCCACCGACACCATCGACGTCTCCCGCGAGTACGAACTCATAGCCCTCGGATAAGGTTCACCACCGAGACACCGAGCTCTTTTCCGACCACGGATTACACGGATTACACGGATTCTTACTATTCAGAATAGGCCACTGGTCGTATTATTGGAACGTCCCCAAGGGGAAATTAATCCGTGAAATCCGTGTAATCCGTGGTTGTATTAGCAGCATGTCCCCAAGGGGAAATTAATCCGTGAAATCCGTGTAATCCGTGGTCACGATGCTGAATGCAAAAGTAAGGGACTTGCCCACTACCAGAGCAAGTCCCTTACTTTATATATATTAGAGAGTCAATTTACTCTTCCACGGCTGCCTGCGCGGCGGCCAGACGGGCGATAGGCACACGGAAGGGAGAGCAGCTGGCGTAGTTCATGCCAATCTTAGCACAGAACTTCACAGAGCTGGGCTCGCCACCATGCTCACCACAGATACCGCAACGCAGGTCGGGACGAACGGCACGACCCTCCTTGACAGCATACTTGATGAGCTTGCCGACACCCTTCTGGTCCAGAACCTGGAACGGGTCAACCTTCAGAATCTTCTTGTCGAGGTAAACAGGCAGGAAGCTGGCAATATCGTCACGGCTGTAGCCGAAGGTCATCTGAGTCAGGTCGTTGGTACCGAACGAGAAGTACTGAGCCTCCGTAGCAATACGGTCGGCGGTCAGGGCAGCACGAGGAATCTCAATCATCGTACCAATCTCGAACTCAACCTCTATACCATACTCAGCGAAAGTCTCCTTGGCAGCTTGCTGGATGACCTCCTTCTGCTGCTTCAGCTCGTAGAGTGTACCAATCAGCGGAACCATGATCTCGGGCATCGGCGTCTTGCCCTCTTTCTTCAGCTCGCAGGCAGCACCGAGAATGGCCTTGGTCTGCATGGCAGTAATCTCGGGGAAGGTAATACCCAGACGGCAGCCACGGTGACCGAGCATCGGGTTGTTCTCTGCCAGCGAGTCAACACGGCGCTTGATGTCCTCAACCGAGACACCCATCTCCTTGGCCATCGTCTCCTGACCAGCCAAATCGTGGGGTACGAACTCGTGGAGAGGGGGATCCAGCAGACGGATGTTCACGGGCAGACCGTCCATAGCCTCCAGAATACCCTTGAAGTCAGCCTTCTGGTAAGGCAGCAACTTGGCCAGTGCCTTCTCACGTCCGGCAGCGTCGCTGGCCAGAATCATCTCGCGCATGGCAATAATCTTCTTGTCCTCGAAGAACATGTGCTCAGTACGCGTCAGACCGATACCCTTGGCACCAAAGTCGCGAGCCAGCTGAGCGTCGCGTGGAGTGTCAGCATTGGTACGAACCTGCAGCTTAGTGTACTTGTCGCAGAGGTCCATCAGTTCCTTGAAGTCACCAGAAAGCTCAGCAGCCTTCGTAGTCACCTCACCGGCATATACCTGACCGGTAGAGCCGTTCAGCGAGATGTAGTCACCCTCCTTATATACTATACCGTCAATCTCGACAGTCTTATCCTTGTAGCTGACATTCAGCGAGCCAACGCCCGATACGCAGCACTTACCCATTCCACGAGCCACAACGGCAGCGTGTGAGGTCATACCGCCACGAGCAGTCAGAATACCCTCGGCAGCAGACATACCGGCGAGGTCCTCAGGAGAAGTCTCGATACGAACGAGCACAACCTTATGACCGTCCTTATGCCACTCCTGGGCATCGTCAGCGTGGAACACAATCTGACCACAGGCAGCACCGGGGCTGGCGGGCAGACCCTGAGCGATAACCTTAGCAGAAGAAAGGGCCTTCTTGTCGAATACGGGGTGCAGAAGCTCGTCAAGTTTCTGGGGTTCACAACGCAGGATAGCAGTCTTCTCATCAATCTTACCCTCGTGGAGCAGGTCGATGGCTATCTTCACCATAGCAGCACCGGTACGCTTACCATTACGGGTCTGCAGGAACCACAGCTTACCCTCCTGTACAGTAAACTCCATATCCTGCATGTCACGGTAGTGCTCTTCGAGCTTCTCCTGAATGCCGTTCAGCTGCTGGTAAATCTCCGGCATAGCCTCCTCCATAGAAGGATACTTGGCTACACGCTCCTCCTCAGAGATACCAGCACGCTCAGCCCAGCGCTGAGAACCAATCTTCGTAATCTGTTGCGGGGTACGGATGCCGGCAACGACGTCCTCACCCTGCGCATTCACCAGATACTCACCGTTAAACAGGTTCTCACCATTGGCAGCATCACGGCTGAAGCAAACACCCGTTGCAGAAGTATCGCCCATATTACCAAATACCATAGCCATCACGCTGACAGCAGTACCCCACTCGTCGGGAATTCCTTCCATCTTACGATAGAGGATGGCACGCTCGTTCATCCAAGAACGGAATACAGCACAAATGGCACCCCAAAGCTGCTCAATAGGATCGTTGGGGAAGTCCTTGCCAGTACGCTCCTTAATAGCAGCCTTGAACAGCTGAACCAGTTTCTTCAGTTCCTCAACGCTCAGGTCCTTGTCCAGCTTCACGCCACGTTCAGCCTTTACCTTCTCAATAATCTCCTCAAACGGGTCGATATCGGTTTTGTTGACGGGTTTCATCTCCAACACCACGTCACCGTACATCTGAACGAAACGGCGATAAGAGTCATAAACAAAATGAGGATTGTTGGTCTTCTTCACCATACCCTCAGCCACCTCGTCGTTAAGGCCCAAGTTCAAGATGGTGTCCATCATGCCAGGCATGGAAGCACGGGCACCCGAACGTACAGAGACAAGCAGAGGATTCTCCTTGTCGCCGAACTTCGAGTTCATCAGTACTTCAATATGCTTGACGGCTGCCATCACGTCGTCGTTCAGAAGCTCCATAATCTTCTCCTGACCAACTTGATAGTACTCGTTACAGCAATCTGTTGTGATTGTAAAACCTGGAGGAACAGGAACCCCAATCAGGTTCATCTCGGCAAGATTAGCACCCTTGCCACCCAGTTCCTCACGCATCTTTGCATTACCTTCGGCCTTACCATTACCGAAGAGGTAAACTCTTTTTTGGCTCATAAATTAGTTGTTTATAACGATAAAAAATAATGATTTGTATTCTATTCGTGCAAAGATACAATAAAAATCTCATCCTTGCAAGCATTTAGTAATTTTTTGCAAAAAAGACTCCCGTTCTGAACTGACAGAACGGGAGTGATTGAATAAATATCTTTTTATCCGCCGAAATTATCATACATGATACTCTCGGGCTCAACACCCAGCGAGTCTAACATGGCGACAACAGCCTTTGACATAGGACCAGGACCGCACATATAGTACTCGATGTCCTCTGGCGCCTCGTGATCCTTCAGATAAGTGTTGAGCATTACCTGATGGACAAACCCCGGTGTGTACTTTACGCCAGCAGCATCAGCAGCAGGATCTGGACGGTCGAGTGCCAGATGGAAATGGAAGTTAGGATACTCCTTCTCCAGACCAAGGAAGTCGTCGAGATAGAACACCTCGTTTAGTGCGCGGGCACCATAGAAATAATGCATCTCTCGGTCCGTAGTGTGCAGCGTCTTGGTCATGTGCATAATTTGGGCACGCAGGGGAGCCATACCGGCACCACCGCCAACCCATATCATCTCCTTCTTTGAGTCAAAGTGGGGATGGAAATCGCCATAAGGACCAGACATGATGACCTTGTCACCAGGCTTCAGCGAGAAGATATACGACGAAGCAATACCAGGGTTGACATCCATGAAGCCTGAACGATCGGGTTTGAATGGAGGCGTAGCAATACGCACGGTCAGCATGAACACGTCACCCTCGGCAGGATAGTTAGCCATCGAGTAGGCACGGATGGTGGGTTCAGGGTTCTTACACTTCAGGTCGAACATTTTGAATTTCTCCCATGACGGCACATATTCCTCGGTGATTAGGTCACGGTCGTACGAGTTGTAGTCGATACAATCGAAAGCCGGAATCTTGATTTGTGCATACGAACCCGGCAAAAAGTCCATGTGCGCCCCAGCAGGCAGTTGCACTTTGAATTCTTTGATGAACGTTGCAACGTTTTTATTACTGATAACAGTACACTCATACTCCTTAACGCCAAGGATAGACTCATCAACATGTATCTTCAGGTCACCCTTTACCTTACACTGACACCCCAGACGCCAACCGGCCTTGATTTCCTTGCGGGTGAAGTGTGGCTTCTCCGAGTCGAGTATCTCGCCACCACCCTCTAATACTTGTACCTTACATTGTCCGCACGAGGCTTTACCACCACAAGCAGAAGGCAGGAAAACACCATTCTCATTGAGAGTTGACATCAGAGAATTGCCCTGAGCAACAGAAATAGTACGGTCGCCATTTATTTCAATATTCACATTGCCTGAGGGAGAAAGATACTTCTTTGCAACCAACAGGATAATCACCAACAGGATGATAACCAGGAGAAATACTCCTATACTATATGCTATAAACTGTCCCATATCTAATCAAATATTTAAGCCTGAGAAACACATCATGGCCATAGCCATCAGACCTACGGTGATAAACACTATGCCCAAGCCCTGAAGGGGACGAGGGACATCAGAATACTGCATCTTTTCACGGATTGCACCAAGGGCGACGATAGCCAGTGTCCAGCCAAGTCCCGACCCAAAGCCGTATACAATAGCATCCCATACGTTGGTGATAGCCTGTGAATTGGTGGAATCCATGAGAATACGTTGCTGCATAAACAACGAGGCACCCATGATAGCACAGTTAACAGCAATCAGTGGCAGGAAAATACCCAGAGCAGCATAGAGCGAGGGACTGTATTTTTCCACTGTCATCTCAACCAGCTGAACCATGCCGGCAATGACCGCAATAAAAAGAATGAACGAAAGATACGAGAGGTCTACGCCTTCTACAAGGCAGTCAGGCCCAAGAACCTTGGTCTGCAACAGATAGTTGACAGGAACGGTTACAGTGAGGACAAAGGTTACAGCTAATCCAAGTCCCAAAGAGGTCTTCACTGTCTTCGACACGGCCAAATATGAGCACATACCAAGGAAGAAAGCGAAAATCATATTGTCCACAAAAATGGACCTAAACAGTAATGATATTGCGTGTTCCATATCTTATTTCTCCTTATAAAAATATGCACGATGAACCCAAATCACACAACCAACGAGGATGAGTGCCATGGCAGGCATGGTCATCATTCCATTGTTGACATAGCCCATGTCGTAGCAAGCATCAGGAATTACCTGGAAACCAAGTAATGAGCCCCGTCCGAATAATTCACGTATAGCGCCAACGATAACCAGTATCATTGCGTAGCCAAGTCCATTTCCAACACCATCGAGGAACGAAGGCCAAGGCTTATTCATCATAGCGAAAGCCTCCAGACGTCCCATCAGAATACAATTGGTTATAATAAGACCTACGTATACAGAGAGCTGAACACTTACATCGTATGCAAAAGCCTTCAGAATCTGTGACACTATAGTCACGAGGGCAGCCACAACTACAAGCTGCACCACGATGCGTATGCGGTTAGGAATGGTGTCGCGAATGATAGAGATGATGACATTAGAGAATGCCGTAATCACTGTCACGGCCAGTCCCATCACGATAGCAGGCTTCAACTGCGAGGTGACAGCCAGGGCCGAGCAGATACCCAACACCTGTCCAAGTATCGGGTGGTCGAGGTTCAATGGATTGGTGAATACCTCCTTATTTTGTTTACTGAATAAAGCCATAGTAATTAATCCTCCTCCGCTTTAGGGTTTACACAACTAGTTGAGTCTGCTGCAACATTCTCGTCATTGACACACTGGCTCTGCTTCATAATGTCTTCAAACAGCGAGAATGCATTGGCGCAGGCATCCTTCAAGCATTCCTTAATCATAGCATCAACGCCATTAGAGGTCAGCGTGGCACCTGTTACAACATCTACCTGAGTCTTGAGGTCTTCTACCTTTTTTACTACCGACAGTACCACCTCGTAGTCCTTGCCATAGACCTGCTTACCGATAAACTTCTCCTGCCAGGCCTGTGAATCCTTGATTTCGGCACCCAGACCGGCTGTCTCACTCTCATGATTAAAGTAAGCACCATAGACGACAGGGTTCTTCTGATTGTGTAGTGACAGATAACCGCTGATGCCACCCCAGAGACCCATGCCCTTGAGCTGTACCACAAGCACGTTTTCACCATTAATGTTGCACATGTAGTACATTCTGCCGTCCTTCTCTGCTTCAGCTTTCACAACCTCAGCATACTTGTTCTCCGCCTCCTGGCCGTCCAGTCCGCGGATGTTGAGCGAGTAGAGTATCTGCTTCTTGACATCCAGTGCCACGTTAGCATCCTGCATGGGCTTCAGAGCCTGATAGACAAATGCAAGCAGGAAGGCCACAATGACCACCATAATCGTACTATATATAATAATGTACGTATTAGAATTTGTATTCAACTTACTCATTTTGTACCTCCTCTCTTCAAACGCTTGTTAATGTTATGCTCCACTACGAAATGGTCGATGGTGGGAGCGATCATATTGCCAAAGAAGATGGCGAGCATCATACCCTCGGGATAGCCGGCATTCATCACACGGATGATGATGGCCATGGCTCCGATGATGAAGCCATAGATATACTGTCCCGTAGCGGTGCGGCACGAGGTCACGGGGTCGGTAGCCATGAAGACGGCACCGAAGGCAAAGCCACCCATCACCAGCTGCTGGCACCAGCAGAGGTCGGTCTTTCCCGTCTGGCGGAAAATGACGGCCATCAGGATGCCACCCACGAATACGGAGCACATGGTGCGCCAGGAGGCAATACCCGTCACGAGCAGGATGCAGGCACCAATGGCGATAGCGAAAATGCTGGTCTCGCCGATGGAGCCGGGTATCAGTCCGATGGCCATGTCAAGCACGGAGAGGTCGGGAGTGACACCTTGTGCCACCTGACCTAAGGGCGTGGCGCAGGTAAAGCTGTCAGGCAGGTCGTTGCCCAGCCCGAAAATCGAGCTCTGAGCAACCCACACCTTGTCGCCGGTCATCACCGACGGATAGGCGAAGAAGAGGAACATACGGGCAGCGATGGCGGGATTGAAGAGGTTCATGCCCGTGCCGCCGAATATTTCCTTACAGAAAATGACGCTGAAGGCGCAGGCCAGTGCCAGCATCCACAGCGGACAGCCAATGGGAATAATGAGCGGAATGATAATACCCGAGACCAGATAGCCCTCCTGTATCTCCTCGCCTTTCCACTGTGCCCAGGCAAACTCGATGCCTAAGCCAACGATGTAGCTCACCAGAATCTTGGGCAGCACGGCCAGGAAGCCGTAGCAGAACACCTCGAGGAATGAGGCCTGCGCGAGCGTACCTGCGGCAAGATAGTTCTGATAGCCCACATTATACATACCGAATAGCATGGCGGGCATCAGGGCGATGACCACCATCGACATGATACGCTTGGAGTCGATGGCATCGTGGATGTTGACACCCGTCTTGGCCGTGTCGTTAGGCACATAGAGGAATGTCTCGAAGCCATCGAAGACGGAACGGAAGGCATGCAGCTTACCGCCCTCCTCGAAGTTCGGCTTTATCTTGTTTAAATAATTCCTTATTGCTTTCATATCCTTATGCGTTTTCTTTACGTAATATGTTCAGGCCTTCACGCACGATGCGCTGCAGCTCGAGCTTCGACGAGTCGACAAACTCGGCCAGGGCAAAGTCCTCGGGAGCCACCTCGTAGATGCCCAAGGCCTCCTGACGGTCGATGTCGCCCGCGATGATGGCCTTGATGAGGTATTCCCCATAGATATCCATCGGTAGAACACGGTCGTACTCGCCACTCATAATCATGTGACGCTCGCCGCCCTTGATACGGGCATCTAGCGCATATTCCTTCTTGCCGAGGAGCCAGGAGAAGTAAGAGCGGTTGACCGAGAACTGCTTCAGTCGAGGCAGTATCCAGCCCAACATCTCGTCAGCATCATCACCCTCGGGGATGACGGTGATCTCAGACGTGTGGGCGCCAAGAAAACCGTCCTTCGTTGTGGGACACCCTGTCAGCACATTACCATTAATGATACGTACGTGTCTGTTTTCGTCGTAACTATTACTTAGCAGCGTTGACAACTCCTCGCCAACCAGCATATCTACATATGCCGGAGCCTTCACCTCGCTACCGCAGAGGGCTACGCGGCGACGAAGGTCCACCTTGCCCGTATTCATCAGTCGGCCGATGAACAGCACCACCGTCGGGTCGCCGATGGTCCACACCACCTCGCCCTTGTTCACGGGGTCCAGATGGTTGACCTGCACGCCCACATTGCCTGCAGGACACTTGCCATCAAATACAGTTACCTCAACATCACGATAGTTCTCGAACGACGAATTGACTCCAACGCTAAGATACGTTTTGGCGACCTTAGACAATGCGGACAGACCAGTCTGGAAGTCTTGTTCCTGCCCCTTTACCTCGAATTCAAAGTTTCCAGCCAACGGTTTATCACGTAAAGCCGAAACAAAAATCGCCTTTGGCATTACTGACGGATTGGTAGAAATGGCATAAGGTAACTGATTAATATACCCAAAGATACCAGCTTCTAACAAGACGTTTATAACTTGCTCGCCACTCATGTTGTTAACTTCGTGTCGGCCAAAGTCAACTGACTCCTGCTGACCATCGGCAACAACCTGTACAGAGAGCACTTTTCTTCGTTCGCCACGCACCACGGCACTCACTGTACCGCTAACAGGTGAGGCAAACTTGACTTCAGGATACAACTTGTTCACAAACAAGGCATCCCCGGCTTTGACCTTGTCACCTTCTTTAACAACGACTTTTGGAGTAACGCCCTCAAAGTCGTCGGGTACCAAAGCGTACTTGCCGTTCGACTTCAGTTGAATAAGCTTTTCCTCAGCCTTGCCTTGCAGATGAATGTCCAAGCCTTTGCTTAACTTGATTACATTTGCCATTATTGAAATGTTTACGAATAATTTTTGCCTGATTGTGTGCAAAATTAATAAAAAATAGGTACATACTGAAGAAAATAACACAAAAAAAGCCTTTATCACAACTTTTTAATGTAATTTTGCAGCTGAATGAGTGTCTAATACTCACTTTTGCAAACCCAAGCTGACAGATTTGAAGCTGATAAGATACATATCTAACATTCTTGTATGGACCATTCTTGGTCTATACCTTGTGTTTATTTTGACTTTCAAGATTCCTGCCGTACAGCAATTCTTCGGTCGCCAATTAGCTAGCATGATTAGTGAGAAACTAGGCACCAGTGTTACAATCGGTAGCATCGACGTTGGAATTCCCAATAACGTTCGCCTTTATAACGTTGTCATACGTGACCAAAAAGGTTGCGACATGCTCCACGCCCGCAGGCTTTCTGCCCGTGTTGAATTGTTGCCATTCGCCCAAGGCAAGATAAGTATAGCCTCTATTCAGCTGTTTGGTGCCAATGCCAACTTATATCAGCTCGATTCGTTGAGCAAACCCAACTTCCAATTTGCACTCGACTCACTGACATCGAAAGATACGACAAATACGCCCCCACTCGACCTTCGCATCAATTCGTTCATCATGCGTAACAGCAGTTTCAGCTATAATCGTTACGACCTGCCTCAGACACCAGGTGTGTTCAATACAAAACATCTTCAGGTTAGTGACCTCAGCGCTCACGTCATATTGAAAGCCCTAACCAACGATACAATCAACATAAATGTTAAACGCCTTTCATTTAAAGAACAATCCGGACTTCAAATCGACAAGCTGGTTTTTCACTATACAGGTGGCAGGAGTCACAGTCTATTGAAAGGATTCAACCTACAGCTACCCCATACCAACGTACAACTTGATGACATGGAAGCCCACTATGTGGTAAACAACAATGCATTGGTTATTCCTTCAATACGTTACAAGGGAGGCATTATGTCATCAAGTATAACACTCTCTGACTTAGCTTGTTTTATTCCGTCGCTAAAGACCTTTAAAAGTACATTATTTATCTCTTCTAATATTGAAGGCAAAAATGACAAACTCACGCTTCCTAATCTTGTAATAGGCTCTACCACAGGTGATATAGACCTGAATATAGACGGATGGATTGACCATCTAAGTCAGCGGGAACCATCGTGGCAAGCCAATATTAATAATTTGAAATTGTCTGACAAGACTGTTAATTTCATCTCTCAGAATCTGAAAGCGCAAGCTACTGATGTACCGGCAGTATTAGCCCGTTTAGGAAATGTCCACTTTATCGGAATAATAAAAGGTGAAGGTATGGGCATGATAGATTTTAACAGCAGGATGAACAGCGATGTCGGCGATGTAGCGATTCAATTCGATATTGATAAGCAGCACGTCTTTCATGGAAATATTGAAACAAAGAACATCAGTCTAAACCGCCTCTTAGCTGACGACAAGTTTGGCCAGTTAGCCACCACCATCCATGTAGAAGGGCGTTTGCCTGAAGGCAGCAGTCCTATTGTTAATGCAAAAGGAATGGTACAGCATTTCGATTTCAACGGCTACCATTACCAAAACATCAATGTAAACGGTTCTGCCAGCAGTACCAATATAATAGGCAAGTTAAACATCGACGACCCCAACATCGGTCTGTGTCTCGAAGGCAATGTAGACAGAGGACACCGTAGCATTGTCAACCTGACTGCTGATGTGACGCACTTTTCACCACAGGCCACCCATCTGTCAGCCCAATGGGGTGTAGCCGTTTTTGATGCCCATATTTCAGCAAACTTCATTGCCAGCAATATTAACGATGCAGTAGGTACTATCGACATTTCCCACTTCTCCATGACGTCTCCTCAACACAGTTATAGGCTCGACTCCTTGCATATTGCGACAGGCTATGACAATGACATTCACTATGTCAACCTTCAAAGTGACTTTGGCCAGGTAGACATCACGGGTAACTTCGAATACGAGACCTTGGCACAGAGCTTTACTAACTTTCTGGCTGCCACACTCCCTACTCTACCGGGATTGCCAAAAGTGAATCCGCAAACCCACAATGACTTCGCTGTTAAGGCACAAATAAACAAAAGCGACTGGTTGCAGAGCTTGCTTCAGGTACCCGTCGACCTCAAGGCTCCTCTCATGCTTCAGGGTATTGTCAATGACCAAACACGCCAAATCGTCTTAGAGTGTGACATTCCCCATTTCTATTATGGCGACAACGGATACAAGCAGGGGCACATCAGCATTTCTTCACCACAAGACTCGCTGCGCTTCGACCTGCGCATAGCTAAGTTGTACGATGATGCACCATCTATTGAGGTGCATGCCTTTGGCAAGGCTGCTGATAACAACCTTCATGCCTCAATGGTATGGGACAACCACCAGAAGGAACAGACCTTGAAAGGGCAGTTGAACGCCATTGCCAACTTCACTACGTCATTGGACGGCAAGCAAACGGCCCTAATCAACATTCAGCCATCTATCATTAACATGCACGATACGGAATGGATTATCGACCCTGCATTCATTACCTACTCCAAGAACTATCTGGACATCAGCAACTTTGCCGTACGCCATGAGCAGCAACACCTTATTATAAATGGAACTGCGTCAGAGAACACTGCCGACACCCTATCAGCTGACCTTATTGACATTGACATAAGCTATATACTCCAACTCGTAGACTTCGATGCAGTCGACTTCAACGGTTACGCTTCAGGAACAGCCCAATTAAGAGGCATCTTCGGCACCCTGCAGGCCGATGCCCGTCTTGGAGTCCGTGACTTCAAATTCCAGCACGGCCGAATGGGAACACTATATGCAGAGGTTGACTGGAACGAAGAAGAGCAACAGATAGACATCCATGCCACAGCAGACGACGGTCCTGACGCCAAGACTTACATTAATGGCTACGTGTCGCCAGAGCGTAATTTTATAGACTTGGGCATACAGGCTGACGGTTCCTATCTCGACTTTGCCCATTCGTTTACAGAGAGTTTCCTCAGCCATATCGACGGCCATGGCAATGGCGAACTTCGAATAGTAGGTCCTCTTGACGCCATCAACCTGACAGGCCAGCTGGTGCTTAACGGCACTGCACATGTTAAGACACTGGGCTGCACCTACGAAATGCGCAACGACACACTGCGCATGGTACCTAACGAAATAATGTTTGTACATTGTCCCATTTACGACATCCATGGCAACGAGGGCATGCTTACAGGCGGCATTCATCATCAAGACTTGACCAATATGACGTACGACATCTATGTCAATTCCCAACAACTGATGGCATACGACTTCCCCGACTTCGGCGACCAAAACTTCTACGGTACCGTTTTTGTTGATGGCAATGCAGCTATTCATGGACGTGACGGCGAGGTAACCATCCAGGCCGACGTCACTCCGCTTTCCAAGTCTGTCTTTGTATATAATGCCTCTACGCCTGACATCATTACAGATCAGGAGTTCATCCAGTGGGGAACTGCCGGAACTACCGATTCGTTACTGCCAAAAAAGAATCGCCATGACCACACAGCACCAGACAATTTCCGCTCTGACCTCAACATGAATATCAAAGTCAATGCTACACCCGATGCAGCCATCCGCCTGCTTATGGACGCCCGCACCGGCGACTACATTACCTTGAGGGGTACTGGCGATATACATGCTACTTACTATAACAAGGGCGGGTTCAATATGTTTGGTACCTATGAGGTGAGTGAAGGCACCTACAACCTTACCATTCAAGACATTATCCGCAAAGACTTCACCTTTCGCGAGGGTGGTAACATCATTTTCTCTGGCGACCCTTACAACGCACTGCTTAATTTACAGGCGCAATACATTGTTAACGGAGTTAGCCTTTCCGACCTTAACATCGGACAATCTTTTTCTAATACCGTCCGCGTCAACTGCCTCATGAACATCACGGGACAGCCCAGTGCTCCACTCATTGACTTTGACCTCGACATTCCCAATGTTAACAGCAATGAGAAACAGATGCTTCGTTCTATGATTAATGGTCAGGAAGAGATGCGCCAGCAGGTCATATATCTATTAGCCGTCGGACGATTCTATCCACAAGGAGCCAACAATGCCGTTGAAGACGAATCGCAGCGCAGCAACACCTCTCTAGCTATGCAGAGTTTGCTTTCAGGCACACTCAGCGGACAAATCAACTCCGTGCTTTCACAGGTCATCAACAACAGTAATTGGAACTTCGGAGCCAACATCTCTACCGGTGACGAAGGCTGGAACAATGCCGAGTACGAAGGCATCATCAATGGACGTTTGCTCAACAATCGCCTGCTCATCAACGGACAGTTCGGCTATCGAGATAAGGCTACCACCGCATCACCCTCCTTCATTGGTGACTTTGACATACGTTACCTCCTGTTTCCAAATGGTAACTTAGCTCTAAAGGTCTACAACCAGACCAACGACCGCTACTTTACTCGTTCATCGCTTAACACTCAGGGCATAGGCCTTATTATGAAGAAAGACTTCAGCAGCTGGCGCGACCTATTAAACCTAAAACGCAAAAGAAAGCCAGCCAATCAGAAAAAGCAATAAAATGATAGAAAAACTGCAAAAAAGCGTCAACATGCTTTGCCGTTTTCCTTTTTCTTTGTACTTTTGCATGTCAGAATGAAATCATTAAGTAATCACGCAACAATATGACAAAAAAACTCAAAAAGGTGCTCGTACTTGGTTCGGGTGCCCTTAAAATCGGTCAAGCAGGTGAGTTCGACTACTCTGGTTCACAGGCCTTGAAGGCATTGCGCGAGGAAGGTATCTCCTCGGTGTTAGTAAACCCCAACATTGCTACCATTCAGACCTCAGAGGGCATTGCCGACAAGGTTTACTTCCAGCCTGTCACCACACACTTCGTGACGGAGATTATCAAGAAGGAGCGTCCAGACGGCATCCTGCTTGCCTTCGGAGGTCAGACGGCTTTGAACTGTGGTACAGAGCTATATCAGACGGGGGTACTCAAGGAGTACGACGTTCAAGTGTTAGGCACCAGCGTCGAAGCCATCATGAACACAGAAGACCGTGACCTCTTCGTCAAGAAACTGGACGAGATTAATCTGAAGGTGCCCGTATCGCATGCTGTAGAAAACATGGACGACGCTCTAAAGGCTGCACGTGAAATAGGATTCCCAATTATGATTCGTTCGGCCTACGCCCTTGGTGGTCTGGGCTCGGGCATCTGTCCCGACGAGAAAGCATTCGTCGAATTGGCAGAGTCTGCTTTCACCTTCGCACCGCAAATTCTCGTCGAAGAGTCGTTGAAGGGCTGGAAGGAGATTGAGTTTGAGTGCATCCGCGATGCCAACGATCATTGCTTTACCGTCGCCTCAATGGAGAACTTCGATCCCCTGGGTATCCATACCGGCGAGTCCATCGTCGTAGCTCCAACCTGTTCGCTTACAGAACAGCAGGTGAAGATGCTTCAGGATATTACCATACGTTGCGTACGTCACTTGAACATTGTGGGCGAGTGTAACATACAGTTTGCCTTCAATGCTCAGACTAACGACTACCGCATCATCGAAATCAATGCCCGACTAAGCCGTAGCTCGGCACTGGCCTCAAAAGCAACGGGCTATCCCCTTGCTTTCGTAGCTGCTAAGATAGCTCTGGGCTATACCCTCGACCAGATTGGCGAAATGGGTACTACATCAAGTGCATATGTAGCTCCTTCACTCGACTACATGATATGCAAGATTCCCCGATGGGACCTCACCAAGTTCGCTGGCGTTTCACGCCATATCGGTTCTTCAATGAAGTCGGTGGGCGAAATTATGTCCATCGGTCGCTCCTTTGAGGAGATGATACAGAAAGGCCTGCGTATGATAGGCCAAGGCATGCATGGTTTCGTGGGCAACGACCATACCAAGTTCGACAACCTCGACGACGCACTGGAGAACCCCACCGACCTGCGCATCTTCGCCATTGCTCAAGCGCTGGAAGAGGGCTATACCATTGAACGTATAGAACAACTAACTAAAATCGACGTCTGGTTCTTGGAGCGTTTGAAACACATCGTCGACCTGAAACATGTGCTGCAGAAGTACGACCGTCTTGAAGACCTGCCCGATGCTTTGCTTCTTGAGGTTAAGCAGTGTGGATTCTCAGACTTCCAGATAGCACGCTTCGTACTGAAACCCCAAAGTGGCAACATGGAGAAGGAGAACCTCGAAGTTCGCCAGTACCGCAAGGAGCGCGGCATCACTCCCTCGGTGAAGCGCATCCCCACAGTGGCCTCTGAGCATCCAGAACTTACCAATTACCTGTACTTTACCTATACCCATACCCCAGCCTTCCACGATGACTTCACCGAAGCACTGGCTAAGGCTAAACAACTAGTAGGGATGAGTCTGAACCTTTCAAGTAAGTACAAGCCCAAGCACGACATCAACTATTATAACAATGAAAAGTCTGTCATCGTTCTTGGCTCGGGAGCCTACCGTATCGGTAGTTCAGTAGAGTTTGACTGGTGCTCGGTGAACGCCATTAATACGGCACGCAAGCTGGGCTATAAGTCTATTATGATTAACTATAACCCCGAGACCGTATCAACCGACTACGACATGTGCGACCGTCTGTACTTCGACGAACTATCCTTGGAGCGTGTTCTCGACGTCATCGACTTGGAACAACCACGCGGTGTCATCGTCAGTGTGGGTGGACAGATACCCAATAACCTGGCCATGAAGCTTCACCGCCAGGGAGTACCCGTCTTAGGCACCAGTCCTGTTGACATCGACCGTGCAGAGAACCGCGACAAGTTCTCAGCCATGCTCGACAAGTTAGGCATCGACCAACCAGCATGGCGTGCCCTGACATCGTTTGACGACGTAAAACAGTTTGTCGACGAAGTGGGTTATCCCGTACTCGTACGACCTTCCTATGTGCTCTCTGGTGCTGCCATGAACGTATGTTACGACGACGAAGAACTGCACCGCTTCCTCAACATGGCCACCGAGGTGTCGAAGGAATTCCCTGTTGTCGTCTCTCAGTTCATGCAGGAAACCAAGGAGATTGAGTTCGATGCCGTAGCCGACAAGGGCGAGGTTGTCGAGTATGCCATCTCCGAGCACATCGAATATGCCGGTGTACACTCTGGCGACGCGACTATGGTATTCCCTGCACAGCACATCTACTTCTCTACTATCCGTCAGATAAAGAAGATAGCCCGTAAGATAGCAAAGGAGCTCAACATCTCTGGTCCCTTCAACATCCAGTTCCTGGCCAAGAATCGCGAGGTAAAGGTTATCGAGTGCAACCTTCGTGCCTCGCGTTCGTTCCCCTTCGTGTCTAAGATTCTGAAGCGTAACTTCATTGAGACCGCCACGAAAATAATGCTTGATGCCCCTTATCAGCGTCCCGAGAAATTCGAATTCGACATTGACCGCATCGGAGTCAAGGCCTCGCAGTTCTCGTTTGCACGTCTGCAGAATGCCGACCCCGTGCTGGGCGTCGACATGTCATCAACGGGCGAAGTTGGCTGCTTGGGCGATGACCTGAACGAAGCCCTGCTTAACGCCCTTATCGCCACCGGCTACAAGCTGCCACAGCAAGGCTCCAGCATTCTCATCTCATCTGGTGCTGCCAAAGGCAAGGTAAGTCTCTTGGAGCCTGCCAAGCAGCTGGTAAAGAAGGGCTACAAGGTGTATGCCACTGGCGGCACCGCGAAGTTCTTCAATGACAACGGCGTGGATGCCACCCCCGTCAACTGGCCCGATGAAGAGGGCGAAAACAACGTGATGGACATGATAGCCGCCCACCAGTTCTCGCTCATCATCAACGTGCCTAAGAACCACACGAAGCGCGAACTCACTAACGGCTACCGCATACGCCGTGGTGCCATAGACCACAACACACCGCTGATGACCAATGTCCGGCTGGCCAAGGCCTACATTGAGGCCTTCACTGCACTTTCCGAACAGGACATCAAGATTAAGTCATGGCAAGAGTATAACAGCTAAACAAGTGTCGCCCAACCGCGACCTACTAAAGAACTGACGACACCCACCAGCCATTTCAAACTGGTGGGTGTCGTCGGTTTTATAATTTATAATAGTCTATAGATTCACCAAGAAAGACAGACCCAGTGTCACGTAGTTCATGCTCTTGCGAGTCTTGTATTCTCTGGGCTCCAAACCAATACCGTCCGAGTATTCGCCTGTCGAAGTGGCCAATGCTGCGTCCATCAGGTAGGCAGCACCAGAAGTCAACCCTTTTTGTACGTAGTGGTAGGGGTCGTAAGTAGCCGTGAAGTCCTTACGTGTGTAGTCGTAATCACAGAAGATGCGCCAAGAGAAGTTAGACTTGTAACGATAGGTAAGCGAGATTCCTGTGCCAAAAGAGGTTGACGATTTGGAACCGATGGTGAGGTACTCCCAGTCGTCAGTCCATTTGTCACCCGTGTTGTTAGGATACTGTAAATTGTCGAGTATCACTGCAGGGTAGCCTTCGGCATCCTTCTTCCCCTGACGGTTGTCAAGAGTCAGCGTATAGCTAATGTCCTTTATGTTACCCTCGGCATGGCCGTCAATGTCAAGGTCTTGCGTAATAGAACGGCCAATGAGTGCCTTGGTACCAATAGAGAAATGCTCGCTAAGGGGCAAGTTGAAGTAGACGCCCACACTGCCGGTGAACTCAGTGATGTGGTCGCTCTTCACGATGCCATAGCTGTCGACGACAGGAGCGTTGGCTGCCCAGGCACTCTCTGACTCTGTCTGATACCCCACCTTGTTCAGGAAAGTAATATCGTTGCCGTCAGCAGATGCTGTGTAGTCACCAGGATAAGCCATCTGGTAGTGAGGCTGCAGACTCTGCCATGCATAAATATCCTCGGCATTCACTGTATTGGCAAAGTCGCCAAAGTCCTTGGCCGACTGAGCCCTCACCCTGAGGCGGCCACCTACACCTACATACTTATTAAAGAAGTAGGCACCTTCGGCGTCGACAACCGTGGCAGCACGAAACTTAAGACCCACCTTCTGGCCTTGGCTTTCAAACTCGAGGTCTTTATTGCCCAAGCCAACACCCATCGAGATGCTGAAGAAAGAGGGATTTTGGTAATCCTGTATCATGTCGTTACGTAGCAGGCCCTTCCCCTTGAAGAACAGGTCACCGAGGGCATAGCCCAGCTCTGTTGACAGGATACCAATGCCTGCACCCGACATGATATCACTGACCCAGTGGCGGTTGTTGAGCACACGCATTACACCTGTTGCTGTTGCGACGCCATAACCAGCTACCGACCACCAGGGCGAGCGTGTCAGACCATACTCCTTGTGCAGCAGAGTGGCACCGACAAAGGCCGTGGCAGTATGGCCCGATGGCCACGAGTTGGCACTACTTCCATCAGGGCGCATCTCCTTGGCGGTGTGCTTGATGACATTGACGAAACCAGCCATGATGGCATACGACATACCGGCGCTGGCCAACAGGCGAGGCCAGTCGCTGCGACCTTCATAGCCGCCCAGTTTCAGGCCCACCACCATGGCAGGGCCAAAGAACTGAGTATAGTCGTCGATACCAGTCTTGAAATCGGTCAGCAACTGCGTGTTCTTCTTGCCGCCCTTCTCTGCTTTTTGGTTGACGCGGAACATGGCCTTGTCACCCTTCAGAGCTATACCAGCGACGAACAGAGGTATGCCTACGAAGGTCATATCGTCCATGAACTTGTAGGGCTTGACCCCAGGATTGGTCTTCGACTTGAAGAAGTCGAAGTCTGGTTTCCATTTGTCTGCCACATCATAGTTTGTGGGGAGCGCAGGAGCAGATTGCTCCCCCAGTTCGAACTTCAATTCGGGTACCTCGAGTTTAATGGGTTCCATGTCCCGATAATTTTCTATGTTCTTTGACTCAGAAGGGACAAGGTGTGACGTTGCTTTGGCCTGAACCGTCAGGACAACGGTCACTAATGTGATAAGAAGTCTTATACTCATTTTGATAAAAATATTATTTATATGTCTATTAACTATTCCGAGCCACCTCCGAGGGCAATATACAGTGCAATGACGGCTTCGGCAGCGTCGTACATGTTCATTGCCTGATCGAGTTGGGCGTTCAGCAGTGACTCCTGAGCCGTGAGCACTTCAAGGTAGCTTGCCTTACCGTTGTCCATGAGCTCATGGGTGCCAGTGTAGGCCTCACGGAGCACCTGTACCTGACGCTGGTAGTAGGTGTTCTTCTCACGGGCAGCCATACAGTCCGCCATGGCCTCATTGACCTGGTTGCCGGCATTGATGACGGTCTGCACATACTTCTTCTGCAGGTCTTCCTCGGTGAGTTGGGCAATCTTCTTTCCTGCTATCAGACGGCCACGGGCAAAGATGGGCTGTGTGAGTTGTCCGATGGCAGAGAGCAGCAGTTTGCCTGGGTTGACAATCTCACCGACATTATTGGTCCATCCGACAGAGCCGTTGAGTGTGATCTGTGGATAGAATGCCGAGCGTGCAGCCTGCGTGTTGTAAAAAGCCTCCTCCATGGCGTGGTTTGCCATACGGATGTCAGGACGGTATTCAAGCATCTGGGCTGGTATGCCAATGTGTAGGTACTTGGTGTCGAACATCCGATCTGCGCCATCGCCTTGAGCATCAGCATGATGCAGGGTCGTATTACCCCACTTCTGGCGATTGATGTGCTGGGGGGTGAGGGCTAATAGTTGGCAGATAGCATTCTCGATGGACTGGATGTAGCGACGGGTGTCCACTATTTGTGTCTTCACGTTCAAATAGGATGCTTCCATTTGGTTGACAGCAGTGCTATACGCCTTACCGTTCTCCCACAGTGCCTTCTCAGTGTCAAGTGACTTGTTCCACAGACTGTCGGTTTGCGTAAGGATTTCCAACTGTCGGTCGAGCACCTGCAGCAGGAAATACTGCTGTGCCGTTATCGAAATCAGATTAGCACGTACAGCCTCCTGTTGCATCTGAGCCTGCAGGAGCACGGCTTTGGCTGCACGCTTCTTGTTAGTGATGGAACCAAACACGTCGATGTCCATTGACAGCTGCAGCGGTAGGTCATAGGTCTTAGACCAGGGATTCTTGTCAAACTTGGACAAGGTACCCTGCGGTGCTAACTGGAGTGCCGGAAGATAGGCAAGTTTGGCGGCTGTCAGCGAGGCTTGTGACTTCTCCACGGCAATGCGGGCAGAATTTAAGTCGGTATTGTTTGCCAGTACCTGTTCGATGAGTTGCTGGAGCAGCGGGTCGGTGAAGAACTCACGCCACGACATCTGGGCGATGGATGTTTCGCCTGTAGCGCTCTTCATTTCCTGACTGTTGCCGAAGATGTCGGCGGGTGTCTGGGTCTTCTGCTCGTACTTATTATATATGCCGCAGCCCGTGAGCATCATGCTCACGGCTGCAGCAACGAAGATATAGTTTAGTCTTTTCATATTTTATTCCTCTGTTTTTACTTCAACACTATTCACATTCGAAGCCCCCTGGAAGCGCTCATGCAGTTTCTGGAACACAATGAAGAAGGCGGGCACAACGAAGAGCAGTGCCACGGTGCCAATGCTCATACCTCCGATGACACCGAGTGCGAGGGCACGGTTACCGTTGGCACCGGCACCACCTGCAATCACGAGAGGTATCATACCGATAATCATCGTGGCCACCGTCATCAGGATGGGGCGCAGACGCTCCTTACAAGCCTCAAAGGCTGCATCGCTTATACTCATGCCCTGGGCACGACGCTCTGAGGCGAACTCGGTAATCAGTATGGCCGTCTTAGCCAACAAACCTATCAGCATGATGACACCCGTCTGCAGGTAGATATTGTTGTCCATACCAGGGAAGCCCAGCAGGCTACCAAGGTAAGCAAAGACGAAGGCACCCATCAGTCCGAACGGTACACTGAACAGTACTGCCCACGGTGTGAACCACGAGTTGTAGAGCGAAGCCAGGATGAGGTAGATAAGTATGGCACAGATGACATAAATAAGAGAGGTGGCATTAGATCCGGCCGCCTCCTCCAGCTCGCGTGACATACCACTGTACTCGAAGGTAGCGGTGGCGGGCATCTCCTCCTTGAACACCTCAGCGATGACCCTGTGAACGTCACCCTCGGTGAAACCGCTACCGGGCGTTACAAAACAAGTAATGCTCTGCATCAGGTTGAAGTGCTCGATGTTAGCCGGACCGACAATCTCCTTCAGCGAAACGAACTCAGACATGGGAGCCATCTTGCCGTCCTTCACCTGCATGAAGATATTATTGAGCGAAGACGGGTCAAGACGATACTCGGGCGAGGCAGAAGCCATGATACGATACACCTTACCAAACTGATTGAAGTTGCCGATATAGGCACCTCCACAGTAAGCACCAAGTGTGTTCAGTACGTCTTGAGGTGTCACGCCGGCACGGTCGCACTGGGCAGCATCCACATCCACCTGAAACTTCGGGAATCGTTCTGAATAGGTAGACATGGCAGAAGCTATTTCCGGTCGTTCAGACAGTTTTGCCAAGAAACGCTCGGTATGCTTTGCAAACTCCGAGAGGTTACCATCGGTGGGGTCCTCAACAATTAGGTTGATATCATTACTCGTACCGTAGCCGGGAATCTGAGGCATCTGGAAGGGTATCACCCTCAGATTCTTAATGTCCATACAGTCATAATAGAAACGGCCGAGAACGAGGTCGATGAGGTGGTTCATGCCTGGACGTTCATCCCAGTTCTTCAGGCGTACTACCATCGTGGCGTAGTTAGAGCCTGCACCTGACAACATACCATAGCCACAGGTAATCGAGAAACTCTCCAGTTCGGGAATCTTCTTCACCTTTTCCTCTACCTTCTTCACCATCTCGCGCGTCTGCTTCAGGGTGGTACCCTCAGGAGCCTGAACCTCAGCCAGGAAAACGCCCTGGTCCTCCTGAGGAACAAGACCAGAAGGCAGACTCTTCATGAAGAACACCAACAGCACGGCAGCCAGCGCCAGCAAGCTCCATGCAAGCAGGGGACGTTTGATGAATTTCTGCACGCTCTTACTATACTTATTATAAATTGCACTATAGCTGGCCTCGTAGGCTTTCTTTGTATAATAGGTGAGTCCCTTGCCTTCCTTCTTGCCTTCGGTGACGCGCATCATGATGGCACAGAGGGCGGGACACAGCGTCAGGGCCGAAATACAAGACAGGCCGACGGACGAGGCTATCGTCACACCAAACTGAGTGAAGAACGTGCCCGATGTGCCCGGCATGAACATCACAGGCACGAACACAGCCATGAATACCAACGTACACGAGACGACGGCCACCGACACCTCGTTCATGGCCTGGCGGGTGGCTTCGCGGGCATCGCTGATGCCGCCCTCCATCTTCGCCATAACGGCCTCCACTACCACAATGGCATCGTCGACTACCGTACCGATGGCCAGCACGAGTGCGAACAGCGTCAGGATGTTGAGCGAGAAGCCTGCCAGCGAGACGACAGCGAAGGTACCCAGTAGTGACACGATAATCGAGATAGAGGGAATGATGGTGGCCTTGAAGTTCTGCAGGAAGATAAACACCACGAGCACCACGAGTATGATGGCAATGACGAGCGTTTCTACCACATTATGGATGGCGGCGAAGAGGAAGTCATCGCTGGTCATCATGGTGACGAACTCCAGACCAGCAGGCATTGTCTGCTTGACATCCTCAAACATCTTATTGATGGCAGCATTCACCTGAGTGGCATTTGCACCCGGTGCGGCGAATACCATGAAGAGGGCACCCGGACGGTCCTGGATGTTCGACGTGAAGTTATAGCTCATGGCACCAATCTGTACCTCTGCCACATCACTTAACTGAAGCATGCCGCCGCCACTGGTGCGCAGCACAATGTCGTTGAACTCTTCCACGGTCTTCAGCGTACCCTTATACTGCATGTTGTACTGGTAGGAGTTACCCGACTTCTCACCCAGCGTACCCACAGCAGCCACGAAGCTCTGTCCACCTATGGCGGCAAAGATGTCGTTAGGCGTCAGCCCATACTGCGACATCACATCGGGCTTCAACCAGATGCGCAGTGCATACGTATTACCCAGGCTCAACACATTACCCACACCGGTGATACGCATCAGACGGGGCTTAATGTTAATGTCAACATAGTTAGACACGAAGTCCTCGTCGTACTTGCCGTCAGCACTCTTCACGGCGAAGATACGCAGGATGTTGTTCTGGCGTTTCTCCACCTTCACACCGACCTTGGTGACTTCGGCTGGCAGCAGGGCCAGTGCACCGCTCACACGGTTCTGAACGTTCACGGCAGCCATGTCTGCATCTACTCCCTGCTTGAAATACACATTAATCTCCACATCACCATTCGAGGATGCCTTTGAGGTGATGTAAGTCATGTCGGTCACACCGTTCACAGCCTCTTCCAGCGGTTGAATGACCGCCTTCATCACCGTGTTCTCGTCAGCACCCGTATAGCTGGTGGTGATTGACACCGTAGGCGGCGCAATGTCAGGGTACTGTTCCACTGGCAGCGTACTCATTGATATGTAGCCAACCAGTGCTATCACAATCGAGATGGCACAAGCCATCACGTATTTATTAATAAATATATTATTCTTCATAACGCGGAAGCAAATTATTCACAATTCACTATTCACTTTTCACTTCCTCCGCAGGAAACAGCACCTTCTGTCCCTCCGTCACATTGTTGGCACCGGTGGCAACAATCACGTCGCCTTCGTTCAAGCCGCTGGTAATGATGAAGTCCTTGCCGTTGCCAGTATCTTCGGTCTTTACCTCAACGGCAGTAGCCGTACTGTCAGCCTTTACCTTATACACCTGTGACCTGTCTTGCAGGCGAACCACGGCGTACTGCGGAATGACAATCAACCCTTTTTCAGAGAAAGGCAAGACAACAGTACCCTGAATGCCAGAGTACAGATGACCGTCAGGATTGGGGAAAGACACCTTGGCAGTAAGTGAACCCGTAGCATCGTTCACCACACCCGTCAGGCTGACAATACGGCCCTTATGAGGATACTCTGTACCGTTCTTCATCACAAAGGTGGCCTCGGGCAGATTGTTGATGTACTTATTCACATCGGCAGCCTTCATGCCGCTCTGAACCAGCGCTTCAACAATGGCCTCATTCACAGAAAATTCGGCAAACATCGTCGTATTTCCGCTAAGGATGGTAAGCTCGCTGGCAGGAGACACCTGATCACCGACACGAACAGGGATACTACCGATAGCACCCGACACAGGAGCCGTGATGGTGCAGAAACCTAGGTCCACTTTGCAACGGTTGACTGCTGCACGAGCCTGAGCAACAGCAGCCTGAGCCTGCTTATAGGCGTTCTCAGAATTGTTCAGCATATAGCTGCTGACGATTTTCTTGTCAAACAGGTTCTTGTTTGACTCGAACTCCAGCTTGGCCGAGTTCTCCTGAGCCAGGGCGGCCTGCAGATTGGCCTGAGCAGCTTCTAACTCCAAGCGAGCGTTACGTGAGTCGATGACAAAGAGTGTGGTACCCTTGCTGACCCGCTGACCTTCTGTTACGCATATCTTCATCAGCTGTCCGCTGATCTGCGGTGCAATTGTCACGTCGTTGCTACCCTTCATTCTGGCACTGAACTTATTAGGTAGTTCAATGTCTGTCTTTTTCACTGTCAGCGTCTCGAACGATGACTGGGTCTCCTTGGGCATGTCTAAACTACACGACACTAACCCGGCAATAGCACCGAGCATCAAGGTCACTTTTAATGTTTTCTTTCTCATATCGTTATTTAATTTTTAAATTGAATTACTCGTGTCGTTTTCATCATGAGCACTCATGTTCTTGATAAACAGGTTGACAAGATGCTTCGTGATGAAGGTATGCCTGACGGCATGACGCACCTTTTCGGCGAATGTGTTCGTGTCACCGGATGAGACCGCATTCGATGCTTCTGCCACCAGCTGCTCACGTTGATCTATCTTAGCGCGGAAACTCGCTGAAACTTGATTATAAAGGAATGTATAGCAAGGAATGGTTGCCTTCATAATATAAGGAGTGAGGAAGGTGGTTACCACACTGGATGCCACGATGATTGGATAGATGATAGGATTGAGAACGTCCAAGCTGGTACCCAGTGAGGCGATGATGAACGAAAACTCACCTATCTGTACAAACGAGAAGCTGGTCAGCATGGAGTCACGCATCGTCTGACCACCCCACCAGCAGCCCAAGGTGCCAAAGACAATCATTCCGATGATAATCACCAGACAGACCCACGCGATACTATCCCAGTATTCTACCAATGAGGAAGGATTGATGAGCATGCCCACGGAGATGAAGAAGATGGCAGCGAAGACATTCTTCAGTGGCGTCATCAGCTTCTCAATACGATGCGACTCCACCGTCTCGGCAAGGATAGAACCCATGACGAAAGCGCCGAGTGCGCTACTGAACCCTGCCTCCTCCGCCGTCAGCACCATACCCAAGCACAGACCCAGGGCGAGGATGACAAGTGTCTCGTCATTCAAATGTTTTTTTAATATGCGTATCAGCGTCGGGATAATCAGTATTCCGCAGACAAACCATGCAACGAGTGTAATTGCCAGATGGACAACCTTGCCAGCCAGTTCTGCACCTTCGAACTGATGACGGATGGCTATGCTGGAGAGCAGCACCATCAGTACCACCGCTACCACATCCTCCACGATAAGGATACTGGTCGCTCCCTTGACGAAACGCTCCTTGCTCATGCCTGCCTCATCTATTGCTTTCATCACAATAGTGGTGCTCGACATGCAAAGCATGCCCGCCAGGAAAAGAGAGTTGACCATGTCCAGTTCTGCATTCTGTCCCACCCAATAGCCTAGGGCCATCATGCCCACGATGATGGTCAATGCGCCTATTGCCGCCACTTTGCCACTACTGATGAGGTTCTTCAGGCGAAACTCCAGACCAATGCAGAACAAAACGAACAGCACGCCGATGTCGCCCCACTCCTTTACGTTGTCAGCATTCACTAAGGTCTCGCCAAACAGATGCGGACCAACCAAGACACCTGCAACGATATAGCCTAACACTACCGGTTGCTTCAATAACTTGAACACGATACTGACCACTGCTGCCGTGATCATCAAAATATATAAATCCTGTACCATACAAAAACTATTTATTTAAGAATATTAGTGGTTCAAGTTGTGCCATGTCTTTTTAGCGTTTTTAAGCATCATTAAACTTTGCAAAGATAACTAAATCCGAGAAGAAAACACCAATTTACAATTCATTAGTTTTAGATTTTGCATATTTTGAAATATTTTTTGCATATTTTACAAGTCAGACAGCTATTCTAAAGGTGTCAGGGGATATACGATGTTAACGATGAGGATATTGGCACAAAGGATAATGATATTCATCAACAGTCCAATGCGCATGAAGTCACTGAAACGGTAGCCACCAGGACCATAGACCAACATGTGTGTGGGTGATCCGATAGGTGTAGCGAAACTGCTGCTAACACTAATCATCAGAGCAATGAGAAACGGATAAGGTTCGTAGCCCAACTGTTCGGCGGCATGATACATGATGGGGAAGAACATAGCTCCCGCAGCTGTATTCGAGATAAACTCTGTGATAAAAGTAGCTACCAGACATATGGCTGTCATCACGACAATAGGGTTGGAACCGCAAATGTCAAGAATGCCCATAGCCATTCGTTCGGCAATGCCAGTCTTCTGAATTGCCAAGCCTAACACGACACTGCCGGCAAACACCATGAGTATATCCCAGTTTATTGATTTCATGGCCTGGTCAGGCGTGCAGCAACGGAACAACAGCATGGCCGCTGCAGCAATGAAGGCACACTGCAACAGCGGCAGGATGCCAAGAGCCGACAGTGCCACCATTGCAACCATAATGCATGAGGAGATAAGGGTGCCGTGTCCCACGTTAACAACCTCATCACCAAGAATCAGCCCGTGGGTTTTTGACAATTCCATGATGACCTTGGGCTGTCCAGCAAAGACCAGATGGTCGCCACCCATAATGAACTCATCTTTTCTAATAGGCACTGTAACATTGTCAAAGTGGTACATTTTAACAAGCCGGCCACCATTCACATCGAACAGTCCTGCATAATCCAGTGTCTCGCCTATGTACTTGTTGTTCGACGGCACCAGCATCTCCACCGTATAGTCAGTAGTGTCATCGGAGTCTGATTCCGGAGCTTTACGATCGGGCAGAAACCGACGCATGGCAATAATAGAAAGTATGCCTACGAAAAGGCAGAACAAGCCAGGAATAGTCGTTGCCAGCACATTCATCGTTGTGCCGGTTTGATCGGCATAGAGGCCTGAAATAATCAGGTTCGGAGGCGTGCCAATTAACGTACATACACCACCCATGCCTGAGGCATAACTTAGGGGTATCAACAGCTTAGAAGGAGAGATGCCTAACTTCTTCGACCATATCTTGACAATGTTCACGAAGAGTGCCACCACTGTTGTATTACTAAGAAACGAACTTAGCACGGCAACGGGCAACATCAGTCTTACTATTGCTTTGGAGTATGTTTTTGGTTGCCCTAGCAGATTCTTTACTATCCATTGCAAGACTCCTGTATAGGTCAGTCCTGCCACCACGACAAACAGTACGCCGATTACTACCACAGAACCCGAACTGAAACCCGAGAAGGCCTCTTTGGCATTGAGCACGCCCGTTACAAACAAGATGCCGATGGCCGCAAGAAACACCAGGTCGGCACGCAGTTTCGTCGTTAACAGCACGATGAACATCGTTAGTACGGTTACAATCGTAATCCACGCATGAAGATTAAATCCCCAAAAAACTATTGATTCCATTTTATAAGTACTTGTGTTTTAGTCATATATTACATTTTGATGCATTTTTACAGCCTGATACCAATAGAGGTGTTGACGAACCAGTCGTTCAGATAGCCTTTGGTGTCGTTGTGGCTATAGCGAATGTTGTTGAATTGGCCGTAGGCATTAAAGAAATAGCGCCCGACGTTGTAGGTCAGCGACACGCGGCCGTCGAAGCCGATGCTTACCCCGCTGTTAAAGGTCTCGTCGGCCATGTGACTTATATGAGCATTGGCATAATACCACTTGTCCCACTCCTCATACGATATCTTGTCGTTCCAGAACATGTCGTCTTCCATCATGTCCGGGATGTTGGTCTCATAGCCGTAGGCTTTAAGCTTGTTGACAAAGGTCAGCATAGGCATGACCATGACGTTGACAAGCAGCCCGCTCGCGGGTACCCAGTTGTAAGCATAGCCTACGCCGACACTGCCTTGCCACAGTTTTACTTGTCCAAGTCCGTGCATGAGGTATACCAAGTCGGCATTAGAGTCCTTGGCATAGTCGATATGGGTATAGTTGAACATCGCCCCTGCCATGAGCGAACCCGCCGAGCGTTTCTGTATAACTGACTGGTCGTAGGCAGCGGCATAGGAGAACTTCTTGCCGTTGAAGAGATAGTAGCCATCGGCAAGAACGGTGTTCACATGGATGGGGTCGATAAAATCTATTTTCTTCATTTCCTCCAGGTCTTCCTCGGTAAGGAATTCATAGTCCATGTCAATGTTAGGATGGCTGTTGTCAAACGAGTGGATGCGGATATTGATGCCATACGACCCTCCAGTGGCACCGATGGTGAAGCTGCTACCCTTGTCTCCACCGACGTTCACCGTGTAGCCCAAACCATAGCCTCTGTAGCCTGCCCAGACACCGATGTACTGCGAGGGTACAGTCTTCAGTTTCGCATGGGTGTCGTAATCTTCACCTAACACCTCGCCATGAGTCTTCATGCTCACGATGCTTTGGCTGAGGTTGCCCCTCATTATAAACTGCCAAGGGCGCTTAGGCGCTTCTATATAGTTCCGGTCAACACCCTTCACTGACATGGAGTCTATCAGCGTTCCCAGTTTCTTGACAAAAGTAACTACCACCCCCTGCCCCATCGTCTGTCCGCTGATGCATAGGCTGAAAAAAAGTATTATATACTTCAATGATTTCATTTCTTTCCCATTGTCTTGACTTAATGACTCTTACCTTCTGATTTCCTTGCCTTTTTACTTAATTATGATTACGCATCCATGACGTCACGTTCTGCCCGGTACGCTGCTTGAAGGCAAGGCTGAAGGTGCTATAGCTACGATATCCGCTGTCGTATGCCAGTTGTTT
This sequence comes from Prevotella sp. UBA2742, assembly GCA_002353485.1. GTDB lineage: Bacteria > Bacteroidota > Bacteroidia > Bacteroidales > Bacteroidaceae > Prevotella. Next base: position 23,465 of record DEJS01000020.1, on the reverse strand, counting down.
GGTGGTAAAGGGGCGCTGAGCGCTGGCTGCCTCATGATAGAGCCTGACAAAATAGTCAATACGCAGCCCATTGATATAGGCATTGTACGTTGTGCCCTGACGCGAAAAATACTGGCTGAGGTAGTAGCGGTTGATGCCTATGGCTTTGGCCAGCTGCTGGAGCGTCAAGTCGTGCTGCAGGTAAAGCCGGGTGTCTACACAATGTTCCTTCAGCAAAAGGGCAATTTCGTCGTTAGCTGTTGCGGTAACTTCAGTCACCATGACTTGCGGCTGCTGAATACTCAGGTCGCTCAGCGTCTCTACTCGCCACAGCAGATAGCATACCAACACCATTTCGATTACCTGAACGACGTAAATGTAAATCGGTCCTACGGTGTCGATGATATAAATACCAAACAGCAACAAGATGGAGGCCAGCACCGCAAAGCTTTGCCAGACCTCTTTGTGCTCCAAATCGGCATAGTTGTCGCGCAGCCAACGGCCATACTGCCTTAAAGCACGAAGCATATAAACGATAAAACCTACACCAAGAATCAGCAGATAGACATACAACAGCGGCAGAAGTGTGTCACTGCTTCTAGCCACGGTAAACGACATACCTGCCACCAGTGGTGCAGCCATTACGCCCACAGGCCATAATGGCCGTCGCCGGTCTTGCAGCATGGTGAGCAGTACGATGATAGCCAAGGGAAACACCGTCATGCTGTCAAGCAAGCCGCCGATAAAATAGACATGTTTCACATCGTTCACAGCTTTTGTATAAAGAATCGGTACATACCACACATGGCTAAGTGACAAGGCTGCAAAGAGTGCTGCGGTCCACCGCCGCAAACGTACCGAAGTCGTAATGCCAGGAGCAAAGGCGTTGCCACGTCGCAGCAGCAGATAAATGCTGGCTATCATAGACAGCGTAGCCACGCCGGCGTAAAACATGCAAAACAGGATGTCTTCTCGGATGTGTTGCTCGAACATGGCTACATGCTCTCCAGTTTTCTTATTCTATTCCTTTTGTTTAGATTATTTCACACAGCAACGTTCTTTCCCTCCTGCATATTAAGCCCTATGACGAACACCTCGCTCATCAGCAGTGCGAATAAACCTTCGCCCAGCGCATCAAGGCTGTCACTTACAGCCACACCAGGCTCGATGCCTATTATAACGCTGACACAAGCCACGCAAACACCGCAAGCCAGGGCGCAAACACCATACTTACGAAGCAGGCTGATATTCTTTTGGGTAAACACTTCGTTTCGGTTTACGTTCAGGATAAACTTGATAAAGCAAACGAATGCAACAACAATAGCACATAAGGCCAACAACAAAACAAACAACACGAAAAGAGCAGTTCCTAAAGAAACTGATTTGGGATCGACACTGGTACTCACATCTCCACTACTGAGGAAAAAAGTCGAAATCAAATCAACAAGTGTCAGTGCCAGTATCAGCACACATAAAATATTAATATACCTTTTCATATTTTCATTATTTTTACTTATGTCTTGTTTTGCGACAGCAAAGATACGAAATTCTTTCCAATTAAACAAGCCTTTATTACAAAAATTCCGTTCATTCTTTTTTCCAGTCACTATTCTTGTGCCAGTAGTGCCTTTGCCATGGAAAGGAGTTTCATCGTATGAAACCCCTGGCTTGTCCGTATGAAAGTCCTGGTTTGCTCCGATAAAAGTCAGCAGACCTAAAAAATAGTCATAGACTGTTGCAAAGTGATGCCACCAAAAACTTTGCAACAACTTTGCAACAACTTTGCAACAACCTTAACAGAACTAATAAGTGCCTGAAAATAAAAGGATTATCATTCGAATGATGTACAAAGTTGCAAAGTTGCAAACTTTTTTGGAAAAATTGAGGGTATATAGTAGAAAAAAAAATAGTATAGTATGAGAATATCAGCCGATTTATTTTGCAACTTTGCAACTTTGCAACACCATATCGCCTTTCTCTGTGTCCATATATGTTTGACTCTCAGAATATAATTAGCTGATTTTGAGGAATGCATATCCAATCTGCGCCGCAGCCAACATTAAAAACAAGTTATTCCGACGTGATTCTCTGACCGCTAGTCAGAGTGTGGCGTTGCAATCTCAGAATCTTGTTTTTCCCAAAGTAAAATAACAGGCATGGGGTTATGAAGCCTATGAGGCTGCCTACGCAGACATCAGACAGGAAGTGTTGCGAAAGATAGACACGCGAGTAGGCCCCTAATGCCGCAAGCAACAAAAGTAGCAACGACGGGAAACCTGACATGTACAGCGACTTGCGGCCGTTTCGTCTGGCACTGCTATGATGGTGATATGCCAGAAAGATGGCATAGCATGTGCAAAAAACAAAGAAAGTAGAGGCGTGCCCAGACGGGAACGAGTTGCTATGATGCATGCTGACGCCTTCCACCACCGGCAGTACCATGTCAGGGCAATTCTCGAACGCACTTGCAGGACGTGGCATGTCGAAAAGGGCTTTCAGCAGCTGCAACACCGCCCCACCCGACAACTCGCTTAACGCAAAGAAAAGGGTTAGCTTTATATGCTTCCATAGAATGGGAAGCAGTCCCAAGACATATATCGGGCCTTCTGCCAGCATAGAGTAATAGGTGAAAAAGACGTCTTGCAGCTTCGTATGATATGAATTCAGCAGAAGGTGAAGTTCAAGTTTCGGATACGAATACAGCAATCCCACCACGAACATCAACAATAGCAAATACGCTATACCATATATTATAAAGCCTTTTTTCATCATAATGTGATTTATACATCTGCAGAAGGAACTCTTGTCGTCGCTGTTTCTGCTGATAACGAGTGCAAAGATAAGCAAAATTTTCCAAATACTAGCATTGGAAAGGGAAAAATAGTAGATAATGAATATATTGAAACAGATTTTGCAGATTTTGAAATCATAAAACACTCCTCAGCCCATTCATCGATAGTCATATTTCATCTTCATAGTGAGATAACCTTTAGGCCATTTTTCCCTGTCCAGATACAGTTTCGCACGACCGTGACTGAGCAGGAAGAGATTCGGACGCACTTCCTTAAACTCGTAGTACATATTGTTCTGACCTTCCTGATAGTTGATGCGCGATATCTGCCAACAGCCGTCAGCAATGTCTACCCGCATGTTATCCAGCTTCACCACGTAGAAGGTCCGACCGCCCGCCGTATAGCTTCCGCTATATTCCATGCCAGTCTCCTTCTTCTTTCTGCGCAGCTTCTGAAGTTGCTTCACTTTCTCACGCACCTTCTTATAGAACGCATCATACACGTTAGCACTCAGCATTCCGTCGTGCTTTAAGAACGATGCTATCTGTTTCTCCGTCAATTGCTGTTTCATCTCAACCATACGTACGTTCGAAGTCGTTATCTTGCCCTTTCTGAAGTGCACATCCTCGGCCATCGTGATGCTAAAGTACTTGTGTTCCCTAAGAGCCGACACGATGGGGCCATACCCTGCCAGTCGCGCAGCAAAGGTGATGGTACGCCGGTGCGGAAACGTCGTCAAGTCTATGTCCTTCTCCAGCTGACAGGTTACTGTATAGTCAAGCATCTCTATCCGCTTCTTCAAGGGCTTGGCATGTGCGAGCACCTGTTTCAGCAGGTATTCTTCGAATGTCATACCGTCAGCCAGCACCACCGTTTCTGGCAAGTTGAGAGAATAAGCAATGCTGTCATTCTCCTGGGCACGAGCAATCTCTGACCGCAGGTCAGAGTGTGGCATTCTCTGACCAGTGGTCAGAGTGTGGCGTTGCATTGCAATCTCAGACCGCAGGTCAGAGTGTGGCATTGCAATCAAAGCCGTCACACACAGAAGCGTGACGATAAAAAAGAAACGCAGCGATATCCTATTCCAGCCGTTCATCGCAGCAAAGATACGAAATAAAATAAAGATAAGCAAAGTAAAAGGGAAAAATCTAACGAGTATGCGTATAGAAATTCGTGTTAAACGACTGGTACAGATGTAGCAGATGTCCTATCACCACGTCATTTACCTTTTCTGCAGAACTGGCTAATCCGTATTGGGTATCACCATACAGCGCATACCACGGGCATTCATGGAAACCGTTCTTCAGGTAGAACGTCCGTCGGTAATCGCGCCTGTCGGGGTGGTCATCGGGGTGACAAATATTCTCGTAAGTCACCATCAATGGTCTTCCACCATACATTTGCATCAAAGCCTGCAGTGCCTGACTGTCAATATCCGTAGAACGCATCTCAGGACAAATGGCAAAATATTGAAGATGAACTATCGACTCTTCCTCAATAACAATAAAGAAACCAGCAAAACACAATGCGTCCTTATCTGTATAAATGCCCAAAAGAGTTGCCGGCATGCGCTCAAACAATACAGATAAATCTATACGCTCCCGCGACGGGAACGTTTTAAGATAAAGCTTCATGACCAACAAGGCATCAGAATGGTCCTGTGAGAGTTTCCTGAGAATTACCATAGTTATTATTGGAGACAAAGGTAAGCATATTCTTTTAAATACGTATATAAATTACGACCGGCATTGAAGATATTGCAAATTTTGAAAGTAAAATTGCAAATTTTAAAAGTACCATACAAATACTATTCTACATTTCTTTCCAGTTTTCTTTGTTATTTCGTTTATAATTGCTATATTTGCAATCTAAAATATTACACTCTGAAACAATCGGTTAAACTATGTCGGTATTAATGATTCTAAAAAACTATATCGTAATATGAACAGAAAGGAAAAATTTATCATTACCATCAACCGTGAACTGGGTTCCGGCGGTCGTACCGTGGGTGAAAAACTGGCAGAGAAGTTAGGAGTACCCTTCTACGACAAGGCACTAATCAAGGCCTTGGAGAAGAAATACAACCTGACGGTAGAAGAGATAGAGAGTCTGAAAGGGCGCAGCCACAGCTGGTGGGCCGACTTCAAGCGCCTGATAGGCATGGGCTATGCACTTTCCAACAACCCCAACCAGAAGTATTCCGTTACCAACGAGCCTGATTTGCTTACCACCGACGAAATGTTCATGACAGAACAGGAAATACTGAAGGGCATTGCAGAGACAGAGTCGTGCGTAGTAGCCGGAAGGAGTGGTTTCTACGTCTTCCGTAACCACCCCAACCACCTGAGTATACTCATCCAGGCACCTAAGGAACAGCGCATACAACGCGTAATGCGCAAACGCAACATTACGGCAGAAGAGGCAGAACAGATTATCAATGACGTAGATACACAACGCGAGAACTACGTGCAGAAATACACCGGAACGACGCGTTATGACACCCGCAACTACAACCTTGTCATCGACTCTGCCGGCAAGACGGAGGAGGAAATAGCCAACATTATCATGATGTACATCGGCTGACCACTGGTCAGAGTGTATATTAGCAATCTTTGACCATTCTTTGACCAGTGGTCAAAGTGTGGCGTTCTCTGACCGTTGGTCAGAGTGTGGCGTTGCATTGCAATGGTCAAAGTGTGGCGTTCTCTGACCGTTGGTCAGAGTGTGGCGTTGCATTGCAATGGCAGACTACGTCAGGTCGAACGGACCAGTAGGCGTAGTCCGCTTTAGCACCTCTAACTGGACGTCAGTACCGGCAATGACTCCGTAGCTGCGAAGCACGGTCTCCACGGTTTTGCGTGCCAGCTCGGGGTGGTTGTTTTCTTCGCTGAGGTGGCACAGCCAGATGTGCTGCAGAAAGTCGGACATGTTGTCTACGACGGCCTGGGCACAATCGCGGTTAGAGAGATGTCCCGTAGAAGAAAGGATACGGTCCTTGAGAAACTTCGGATACGGTCCGCTCATCACCATCTCTGTGTCGTGATTGGCCTCGATGACCAGATGACGGGCACGCTGAATATACGACTTCATTTCGTCGGTCACCATGCCAGCATCGGTGATGATGCAGAAGTTAGTGCCCTCGGCCTCGATAAAATAGCCCACATTGCCCGAACTGTCGTGAGGCACAGTGAAGGGCGTTACCAGGAAATCTCCTATCTGGACAGTGGTTCCGGCATCAAGAATACGCGTCATCTCAGGCGCCAGCTTCTGCGTAACACAATAGTTGCGGTTAATGCCCTGGTGCACCTCGCGGATGGCATAAACTGGAACGTGATAGTCATGGCTAAACGAGCCGACAGACTTTATATGGTCAGCATGGTCGTGAGTAACCAGCACATGATGTATCTGCGACAGGCTAATCCCGTAGTCCCTGCAAGCCTTCTTCAGGCCTCGCAAGCCTACTCCGACATCAATAAGCAGGGCGTCATTCGGAGTCGCCAGCAAATAGCAGTTACCGCTACTTCCACTACCAAAAGAGAGAAATCTTAGCATGCTTGTTTTTGAAATTTCGTGCAAAGGTACAAAATAAATCTCAAACACCCTTCCCAATTCACAATTATTTGCTAACTTTGCGGCATGAAGTATTTATGTGCTGCGTATGCTTTGGTTCTTCTTTGGAGCTGCAACGGGCTCTTGTCTGACGAGGGCGAGGCGGCCCGTGCGACTCATGTCTGGGCTGATGCCTACTTCAACGCCGACTATATGGAGGCAAAGACGCTGTCTACTGCCGAGAGCGAACGATGGCTGCGCTTTGCAGCTTCGAACACTACGGCACACGCCCTTGAGCTGCTGAACAGCCAGCCGGCAGAGGTCGTCAGCGTAACGGAATATACGGTGGCCAACGATACGCTACAGGTGATGAGGGTCGACATGCGTAACTATCTGGCCCCGACGGCACCTGATGCCGAAGAAAGACAAGTCGCGGAAGGTTCGTTCCTCGTCACCGTGGTAAGGCGCGACGGCCGGTGGCTGGTTAGAATGGAAGGCCTACCGCGAAGTGAAAAGCAAAGTCACGACTGAGCTTAGGGTGAATGATGGGGAAATGCTCCTTTGAGTCATGGTACACCGGATTGACGGCCTTCATGCCTAAGTCGAAACGGAGGATAAAATAGTCGAAGTTAAAGCGGAATCCCACGCCATAGCTGACGGCAAGCTGCCGCCAGAACTCAGAGAGCCGGAACTGACCGCCGGGCATGTTCTCGTTGTTGCTGATGTTCCAGATATTGCCTGCATCGACGAACAGCGCCCCACCCAGCTTCCAGAACAGATGAGCGCGGTACTCAAGACTGAGGTCGAGCTTCATCTCGCCCGTATGTCTGAGGAAGTCGTATGCCCCCTCCGGACTTTCGTAGTTTCCAGGACCCAGGCTGCGCACACTCCATCCGCGCACACTGTTGGCACCTCCCGAGAAATAAGTCTTCTCGAAAGGAAGCGACCTGCTGTTGCCGTATGGGCAGGCTATTCCGAAGCCGACGTGGAACACCATCTGGTTGCGGTAATCGAAGTTAAAGTAGCGGGTATAGTCTATGTCGCCCTTCACATACTGGGCAAAGGCTACATCAAGAAACGTATAGTTGTTGTCACTGTTCTTGTGGAATCCAAAGGTATGCGCCATCAGACTGAGCAAGTTGCCGCCTGACTCAATATTGGTCCTGATGGCAAAGCTACCGTTGTTGTATGTATAACGGAAACTGGTACGCAGTATGAACAGGTTCTCGTAGTTGTATAGCAGCAAAGCGCTCATCCGTGTGGGGTCCTCCAGATACTCCTTTCTGAACTTGTCGCTCACCCACGGCATGGAGATGAAGTTCAGGTCTACCAGGTCCAGCTGGTAACGGTCGTGGTGGTTAGGATTGTTCCAGTTGTAGCGCCATGCCACGGAGAACACGCGTCGCAGGAACTCGGGACGGTTCTGCAGGTCGTACATCAGCGACACCTCCGACGTGGCATTGAGGCGCTGGCGTATAGACGACGACAGGAAAGGGGCAATGAAGCGTGGAAATGAGAGTTTGGTCTGCAGGCTGTATTCCAGGAAGTTAGAGTTGGAATATCCCTCCAGCCCGCTGATGGCCTCGTAGGCTCCGCGCAGCTCTACGCTGAACGTCTCGGAGCCCCCGAACAGGTTGCGGTTCTGGTAGGTCAGCGACGCCGCCGCTCCCAGGTCGCCGGCTGTGTTGGTACCCTCGGGCTGGAAAGATATGGTGCTGGGCTTATTGGTGCTGATGCTGATGTCGCAGTCAAGCAACGCCGTGTCGGGCAGCTCATGAAAGGCAATGTTAGTGTATCGTACAGCCCCCATTCGCCCGAAGTGGTTATACGTGGACTGCAGGTTGCCTGACGAGTAAAGACTGCCGGGGCGTATGAATGTGTTGTTTTGCAGTACCTTGGGGCGCAGCCTAATGACGCTGTCCTGGGCAGTGCCGCTGTGAAAGTGAACCTCGCGGATATGGTACTGCCGGTGAGGCGCATCGGCCACCTGTGCCGAACGATAGCGGTGCAGCACCAGTGTCAGGTCTATCATGTGCGTACCCGGCAACGAGTCGGCCCGAAAGGAAATAAAGTCCTTGTTGAAGCGGTAATACCCTTGGTTGGTCAACAGTTGCGTGATGCGCTTTCTCTCACCGTCTAAAACGTCGACATTGAACGTCATACCGGCATGCAGACCTCTGTTTTTGGGGTCGTCCATGCGCAGGATGCCGGCAATGGCTGTATCCTGAATGTCGTAGTCTATATTGCGTATGGTGTACGGCTTACCCGGATGCAGTAGGTACATCGTGCGCAGCTTCTTGCCCCTGACGCGTGTGTATAGGTCAACGTCGGCATCCAGGTACCCCTTGTTCTGCATCTGCAATTGAATGTTCCTCATCGACTGCCGCGTCAGTGCCGAGTCGTAGATGACTGGCGGTTCGCCAATGGCCCTCAGCATACGGTTTATCCACCGCGTGGTGTCGTGCCCTGACAGCGAGTACGTGCGCAACGGTATCTTGAATGCCGAGAACCACCGTGCGTTACCCCGCTGGCGTACAAACTGCTTCAGCTCGTCGGTATTGATATCGCGTGACTTGACATCGCTGCGCACCTGCACACGGTCCAGCAAATACTCGCCCTCGGCGACGTACTTGGTCTCCGAACAGGCAGTAAGCAGCAACACGGCCGCGGCAAATGTCAATAGTCTGAAACGCATTTCCGTGCAAAGGTACAAAATAATTTATAATTCATCATTCATAATTCACAATTATTTTCTACCTTTGCAGACAAAAAGCATAGCGAGAAAGACGATGATTAGCAAAAACCAACAGAAGCTGATACGCTCCTTGGAGCTCAAGAAGAACCGCCGTCGCGAGGGGCTCTTCGTTGCCGAAGGACCTAAGGTCGTAGGCGACCTGTTGCGTGCAGGCTACGTGTCCCGGGCCATCTTCAGCACGACAGAACGCCCTGATGCCCAACTCGTCACTGACGACGAGCTGCAGCGCATCAGCTTTCTACAACACCCGCAGCAGGTGCTGGCCGTACTGGAGATTCCACCCCACCCCACGGCTGTGCCATGCGTCACAGACTCTACTCTGGCACTGGCCCTTGACGGAGTACAAGACCCCGGCAACGTAGGCACCATCATACGCATTGCCGACTGGTTCGGCATCGATACCATCTACTGTTCGGCCGACACTGCCGACGTCTACAACCCCAAGGTGGTACAAGCCACCATGGGCAGCCTGGCGCATGTACACGTCTACTATACCGACTTGGTGCAGCTGCTCAAGCAGGCTACGTGCCCCGTCTACGGAACTTTGCTCGACGGCCGTGACCTGTATCAGGAAGAGCTGACGCCCCATGGCATCATCGTCATGGGCAACGAGGGCAACGGCATCTCACCCGCTGTCCGTGCGCTGGTCAGCCACCGGCTGCTCATTCCCAACTACCATGCCTCTGACAGCGAGACGGCCGAAAGCCTGAACGTAGCCATCGCGACGGCCATCACATGTGCCGAATTCCGTCGTCGGCGAGGCAACAATTAGCGCTTGCCCTCACTTTGCCTTCACTTTGGGTTCACTTTGCGCTCACTCTATTTTATGGAACCAGAGTGGATGCAGCTTTTTCGTAAAGATCAGGAAACCTTTATCTGCCACGTGGAAAGCTCTGTGCTCCTATGCCTTTGTGGTGAATTTGTTCCGTTTTAAATTATCACTAAACAAGACGGTCGAGGGAAAATAAATAAGGGAAGCAATCTTCACAGACGGCTTCCCCTTCGAGGAAAATGATAAATATCAAATAAACTATATTACGCTGTTTGCTGCAAAGGTACGAAGAAAATCCGAACCATCAAAACTTTTAAACCTTTTTAGCATCTCGTATATTCGCTGCACGGGCAGTCCCATGACGTTGTAATAACTGCCTTTGAGCGCTGTCACGCCTATGTAGCCTATCCACTCCTGTATGCCGTAGGCTCCGGCCTTGTCCATGGGGTGACAGGTCTCTACATAATAGTCTATCTCTTCATCAGTCAGCACCTTGAAGGTAACGTCGGTCTGTACCGAGAAGCGCTGCTGCTCACTCTGTGTGGTCATGGCCACTCCTGTCACCACCTGATGCGTCCTGCCGCTCAGCAGGTGCAGCATACGTCGCGCATCGGCTTCGTCCTTGGGTTTACCCAGCACCACGTTGTCTACCACCACAATGGTGTCAGCCGTAATCACCAGCTCGTCCATCCCCATCGTCTGCCGGTAGGCGCAGGCTTTCTTGCAGGCTATGTACTCTGCCGTCTGCAGCGTTGGCAGGTCGAGCGGATAACTCTCGTCTATACCCTCCATGACGCGTACCTCGAAGGGAATGCCCAACCCTGCTAACAGTTCCTTCCTGCGGGGCGAATTGCTGGCTAATATGATTCTTTTCATTGTTTGATACACATTTATTATATAATGGTGAGATATCTTCCCATTGTACCCAACTTATTTACTATAATGCTACCAGCCGAAGGCTCTCTCGTCGGCCAGCCACAGGCCCTGGGCCTTCAGCGTCTGTTCTATGACGTCGCGGGCACAGCCTCGGCCACCAGCCATGTCGCTGACATAAAGACTGACGTCCTTTATCTCTTGGCAGGCATCCTTGGGGCATACCGGACACCCCACCCTGCGCATAATCTCCACGTCAGGAATGTCGTCGCCCATATACATCACCTCGTCGTCGCTGTATCCGTAGTGTGCCTTATAGGCCTCGTATGTGTCCATCTTGACGGCACACCCCAGATGGACGTCCTCCAGTCCCAGTCCACGGTAGCGCACGGCCACCGCTTCCACCTTACAGCCGCTGATGATGGCTATGCGCAGCCCCATCTTCTGTGCCAGTTGTATGGCATAGCCGTCCTTGATGTTCACTGTCCGTCGCGGCTGACCGTCATCGCCCAAGGCAATGGTCTCTGCCGACAGCACCCCGTCGATGTCGAACACGATGGTGCGAATCTTCTGTAAATCGTAGTTTATCATTTCTTCTTTTCTAACGCTATTCTGTGAATACTCTGCGACAGCACGTTGTACACCTGTTGTACCAGGGGCTGTCCTTCCAGCAGTGCTGCCTGTCGGCTGATGACGTTCTGGTCGTACCTGACAGCGGGCCCCGTCTGAGCCTCGCTGGGGTGCAGCTGAACTATCTTGCGCGCTGTCTCGGCTATCAGCGGCTGTATCAAACCAAACTCAAGCCCGTGCTGCTCCATGATTTCTGCCGCCAATGCATAGCAGTGGTTGGCAAAGTTGCAGGCGAAGACAGCAGCCAGGTGCATATACTTACGCTCCTCGCTTGACATCGGTATGACACTTCTGCTGACACTTGCTGCCAGCGAGCGAAGCGTCAGCATCACCTCGTCGTCGCTGGCCTCTATGAACAGCGGCACCTCACTAAAGTCCACGCGCCTCCCTCTGGACAGCGTCTGCATGGGCCACAACACCCCGTAGCGCTGTGTATGTCCTTCCAGCAGAGCCATGGGCATCGACCCTGCCGTATGTACTATCATCTGGTTCTGCCTGTTCTCTGCCAACTGGCTGACCACATGCTGCATGGCACCGTCCTTTACGGCCACTATGAAGCAGTCGGCCGTCAAGGGCAACCGGGCTATATCGTCCGTAGCCCGCGAGTCCACTTCGCGGGCCAGCTCCTCGGCCGTAGCCATCGTGCGGCTGTAGACGGCCGTAATGCTGTGACCTGCTTTCCTTAGCGCCGGGGCCAGATTAGAGGCCAGTCCCCCGGCACCTACCATTACAATCTCCACGTCAGAAGGTGTTTAAAAGAGCGTTTACTATTCAAAACCTGTTCAGATGCACGTTCTCCCATTTCAGCCGGTCTTCGTTCTGGGCCCGGCGTTCGTCGGCCTTATGACCTATAGCCACCACGCACAGACAGTTCAGGTTTTCGGGAACATCCAGTATACCGCGAATCACCGTGTCTGCCGCGGTGCCGTCGCTCAGTCCACGACCGCGCATCTGTACCCAGCAGGCACCCAGTCCCAGCTCTTCAGCCTGCAGCAGCATGCTATAGGCCGCAATGGCTCCGTCTTCCACCCAGCAGTCGTTCTGCATCGGATCGCCAAGCACCACAACGGCCAGCGCAGCGTCCTTGAGGAAGGCGCCGCCCATATCCTTGGCATCAGCCAGTTTCTCCAGGTCCATGCGGTCGTCAACCACTACGAACTGCCACCCGCGCTGTCCCTTCGACGTCGGGGCCATCAGGGCGGCACGCAATATCAGTCTTACGTCGTCGCCGTCCACTTCCTGAGCAGTAAACTTACGGTGTGAACGACGCATCTGAACTAAATCCTTAAACTCCATGACTCTTTTTTACTTTTTTTCTTTATTCGGGTGCAAAGTTACGAAAAAATTACTATATTTGCAACATGAATGCAACGAAAGTCACTGTTTACGAACACGCGGCCGATTTGCCCCGGCTTTCGGGCGAAGACTTCTTCCATAGTCCTCAGCTCATGCTGTTGTGCGAACAGACATCACGCCACAAGCCCCTCATGGCCGTAGTCACAGCTGCCGACGGCTGCGTCCTCGGCCACTTGCTGTGCATCGTACGCTACCGTGTGTCATGGCTGCCGCCATTCGTCTACTCCCATGCCCGCATCTATGGTGACAATGGTTGCACGGCCGAGATCTTCGACCGGCTTATGACGGTGCTGACCGACAGGCTTCAGAACCGCGTGCTCTATATAGAGGTCAGCCACCTCAATGAAAAGATGTTCGGCTACCGTACCCTGCGTCACCTGTCGTTCTTCCACGTTCGCTGGATGAACGTACACAACTCGTTGCACTCACGTACCCCCGAACAGCGCATTACCCCACGCATGCAACGCCGTGTGGAGCATGGCATAGGACGCGGTGCCTACACCAAGCTGGTGGAGACCCCCGACGAGTTCCGCGCCTTCTCGCGACTGTTGCGCCGCCATAACTGGCTGAAGCCTCGCCGGTACCTTCCGCCCGACGATTTCTTTCAGGGAATGATGAAGCACGACCACTGCCGCATCTACATTACCAAGGTGCACCAGCAGACCGTAGGCTGTGCCGTATGTGTATACTCGAAAGGCGATGCCTACCTGTGGTATTCAGCTTCCCGGCGTAAGAGCTTTGCCCCTTTCCATCCCAATGCCGTCACCTTCTGGAACGTCATCAAGGATTCCCATGCCCGTGGCTACCAGCACATCCGCTTCATGGATGTAGGCCTTCCTTTCCGCAGCAATCCCTATCGCGACTTCATCCTGCGCTTCGGCGGCAAGGAGGTCAGCACCTACCGCTGGTTCCGCATCAGCATACGCTGGGTGAACCGTCTGGCCACCTGGCTATGGAGAGAGTAAAGAGCGGAAGAGGCGCCTTACTTTCTTCCTTTCAGAATAATATAGATGATAACCGGTGCACCTATCAATGGTGTAACGGCATTAAGCGGTATGACACCATCCTCTCCAGGCAGGTAGCACAGCACGTTGCACAACAGGGCAACGACGGCTCCCATAAGAATGGTGGCAGGCAACAGTACCCGGTGGTTATCTGTATGCAATACCAACCGTGTAATATGAGGTACAGCCAGGCCGATAAAGGCTATTGGCCCGCAGAAGGCAGTGACGATAGCCGTGAGAATGCCCGTAATGACGAGCAGCCAGTTGCGTGTACGAATCATATTGACGCCCAAGTTCTCGGCGTAGCGCTCGCCCAGCATCAGTGCATTCAGGGGTTTTATAAGCAGTAGCGATGCTCCCAGTGCCAGCAGTGTGACGACAGCAAAGGAGGGCAGCATCTTATTAGACACGCCGCCAAAAGAACCCATTCCCCATACCATATATGAACGGACCCCTTCGTCGGTGGCGAAGAAATTGAGTAATGTAATGACGGAGTTGGCAACATAGCCTATCATAATGCCAATGATGAGCAACATGACGTTGCCCTTTACGACTGTTGAGAACAAAAAGATGACAGCCATCACCCCCATTGCGCCCATAAAGGCCGCCAGTAGCACGGCCACAAAGCCTGTTGCTGACACCGAGCCTGCCGATATGCTTCCTCCCAGCCACAGCATTACAAGAGCTACACCCAGTCCTGCGCCGCTGTTGATACCAAAGATGCTGGGACCAGCCAGCGGATTCCGGAAGGCCGTCTGCAGCATCAGTCCGCTCACGGCAAGGGCTCCTCCGGAGAGTGTTGCTGTAAGAGCCTGTGGCAGGCGAGACTGTAAAACGATAAACTGCCATGAGGGCTTGATGTCCTGGTCGGCCTGTCCCACCAAGATGCTCACCACGTCGTGGAAGGGAATCTGAACCGAGCCCACCAGGAGGTTGAGTGTAAAGAACACCAATACCAGGGCCGTCAGGAGCAAAAAGAGTATGGCTGTAGAATGTCTCATTCCGTTTTCTTATAATAGCGTAAAGCAGGAAGACCTTTTATTCCGGGGTGAACGACCTGGATAAAGTCGCTTAGCAGAAAGTCCGGGCGGAAGGGTGTTTCTTCATAAAAGAGGGTTTGCTCCACATTACAGGCATAGACCTCACCATCGCAGAAAGCCTTCAGCTGGCTATACCCATGGTAGTCGCTGAGCAGCTGTTTTCTGGAAGTCTGTCGGTCACTTGAATAGCGGAACATCCATACGTCGGCGTTGGCGGCACGCTCCAGGACTGTCTCGAAGGTCAGTGGCAGCGAGCCGGAATGTTCGTCAGCGGCCCACGGATAACGGGCTCCTGCGTCTTGTGCCATCTGGCCTATAGTGCTTCTGCCGCCAGGCACATACCATACTGAGCCCACCATGCGGTCGATAAGTAACGACCGTCCCTCTCCTGCCTGTAAGGCCAGCCGCTTCAGCGACTGATAGTTATGGTCTACTATGTTGAACAGGCTGTCCGCTTTCTGTCCCTCGTCCAGCAGCATGCCATAGAACTTCATCCACTCGGCACGCCCCAAGGGCGAGGTCTCCATATATTCGGCGCATTCTACCAGAGGGATATTGATATCCTCCAGCTTGCCATAGCCGCCGCTGTTCTCGAAGGGCGACAGCATGATGATGTCAGGCTTGACATCGATGATTTTCTCTACCACCGGACTCATTCCGCTGCCACAGTCGGCGATGCGTCCCTGCGCTGCAGCCTCACGTATGGCAGGTATCTTGATGTACTTGAAGTCAGCCACAGCCTTGATGTCGTCAGCATGTCCCAGCTCCGTCAGCAAAGCGCAATGCACAGTAGTAAAGACTGCGGCCCGTTCTATCGGGGTACGGATTACGGTGCCGTGAGGCAATCCCTCGGGTATTTCGGCATGGCGTGGCACCAGCAAGTAGGTGTGCAGCGTCTTCCCTTCCTTCCAGGGATTCCGGATGCTTACCTCGGTGTAGCCGTCATGACGCACCACAGTTAACAAAGTTGCATACTTCATCTGCAGCGTGTCGCCGTTCTCCTGCATGCCGGACATCTGTCGGCCGCAGGAGAACAGCATCATCGCTGTCAGCAGAAATAGTATGGCTCTGAAAAGCATATCCTTAGTATTTCATGATAGCCAACCCCACGTTGTAGACAAAACGCTGCGGACCTACGCCACAGTCAAAAGTGGCTTTCTTTGCGCTGAGTGTGTAGTCGTAGATGTTGACGTAGGCATTGGCTGCATAGTCGGCATACTCGCCATTCATCTTATACGACGCAATAGCCACATCGCCCGAGACGGGGTCAACACCAATGGCAGCAGGACTGTCAATGCCGGCAGGAGTCAGATTCTTAACGCTGTTGTCTGAGAGGCTGAAGACGCTGTAGGTTACCTTGCCGCTACCATAAGGAGCATTGATGGTATAGATGCTATATCCGGCAGCAGTCATCATGGTGGCGTCGGGAATGATCTTCGTTACCTGCTTGCTCCTGATGCGATAGACTCCGGCATCTGTCTGATTCCAGTTCTCGTCATACTGTCCGTAGTCCAGATAGTAGATGTCCGTGCCTGCGGTGACAATGTCCTGCGGATTGCGGATATTCTCGTCTGTGATGGGCGTATCAACTCCTGTACTCAGGTTAATGACCGAGATGGAGGCATTGCCGTTGCCATAGTCCGAGTTGGCTACATACAAAAGGCCATTGGCTACAGCCACGCCCTCCGGGTAGGAACCTGCCTTGTACTTCTTCTGGAGCTCGAAGTTGACGGTATCGATAGCTGCCACGTATCCGCCGTAGGTGGATACATAAATGTTGCCATTGTCAACAGCAATACGACGGGGGTTGACGCCATCCTGTTCGCCCATCAGGTCGGTCATGTCTATTGTCGTCAGCAACTTCAGCGAATTGGCATTGGTGACGAAGACTTTGTTCTCGCCCGAGCCTACGATATACAGTTTGTTGCCATAGCGTATGGCGTCGTTGGGCGTTTGTCCGAGGCTTTTCCCGTTGCCTGACTTGAAGATGTCAACTACTCCTGCATTATTGTTGTAGTCAAAGTACGACAGACTGCCGTCAATACCTGCACGGCTGTTGCCCGAGCATACCATATAGACGCCGTTGCTGACTGCTACGGGCATGGTTCCATGATGTTCTGATTCGTCTTTGGTACATGCAGTGAAGAGGGCTATGCCCATCATCATCACTGCGAGATTCATTACTTGTCTTTTCATTGTCTTGCTTTAAAATTTATAATGTATTGATACTTGATAATTCCTGCCCGGCATGGGATAATGATATACTATCTCGTACTGCCGGTCGAAGATGTTGCGTACATCAGCCCTGGCCTCCAGCTGGCCGGTGCGCCACCGGAACGTATGCCATAGGGTCAGTCCGCAGTCGGCAAAGCCGTCTATGCTGGTGCCAGGATAGTGCTCGTTGTTAGCCCAGCGGCTGGTCATGCCCATGATGTGCAGGCTTCCGTTGAGCCATGGGTTCTCGTATCCCAGCGATGCAGCAAAGGAGTGTTCCGGCTGGTAGGCTATCTGGTTGCAGTAATACTGCGAATCCTTGTCGGTGACGTTCTGTACCCGCTGGTAGCTATAGTTGGCCGAGGCGGTAAGCCGGTGGTCGTCGGCTATCTGTCTGCTCATTCTCAGCGAGGCATCAAGGCCTACTACCCGTACGCGTCCTACGTTGACGCACGACCAGACGAACATGTTCTTCGGCACAGCCACTATCATGTCGCTTACCTTGTTATAATATGCGTCCAGTGTTGCCGTCAGCTGTGTGGCGTGTGGCCTGGCACTGGCATAGGTCAAACCTACGTTCCACTGATGGGTAGATTCCGGAAGCAGGTCGTAGCTACCGTAGTGGTAGTAGTAGCTTTCGTTAAAGGTAGGTACACGGAAAATGTTCTTATAGTGCGCCCGCAGATAGAGTTCGGTATCGTGCAACAAACGGTATGACGCGGAAATCGATGGTGACAGGCGCCTCATGTTGCGTGCGCTGCGCCCTTCGCTGCTGCTGTTCAGATAAAGCGAATAAAGCAGACGGGCCTGTATGGTGAGCCTTTGATGGCTATACTTTGCGGTGGCAGCCTGTAGGATGCTATGGCGTAGCGGACGTCCTACCACCGTACGCTGTGACGAACCGTTAAGGTTGTTGTAGGAGTAGTCGGCAGAATAGTTGAATGTCCACAGCCGGCAGGGTGCATAGAGCCATGCTGCCGAAGCGTATGCCTCGCGCTGCCAGTAGCTGGCATCGTTGACGCCGCCGGGGTATAGCCTGTCGCGATAGATAGAGGCAGCCCAGTTGTACTTACCCGTCAACTTCATGGCCACCTTGTCGTTCCAACGGGTCTGGTAGGTCATCTGTCCGAAAGCATTTCGGTCGCGCAGGGTCTCGCCGCTTACATTCGTGTAGTAGTGCACCACCCCAGGCAGCTGACGGTCGTTGTCATAGTAATACAGCTTTGCGCTCAGCATGCCTTGCGCGTCAGTCCTCCACAGCCAGTTCACCTCGGCGTGTCCTTGATTCATACGGCTGTTGGTACGACGGTCACTGACCGTCTCGCTGACATTCCTGATGGTATAGGGGTAGTCGTTCTCGGCATAGGTATATTCGCCAACCACGCTCATTGCCATTCTGCCGTTGAGGTTTTGTTCGAAGCGCAGGAACGGGCTGACGTATCCGAACGAGCCGGCCTTCAGCTGGGCCGTCAGGTGGGGTTTCTTGTCGGCAGTAGGCATGCGGAGAGTCTGTATGCTCAACACAGCAGGCGAAGCCGCCTGACGGGCAGGCAGGAAGATGTCGTCGTTGTCGCCTATGGCAAGCGACAGCTGGTCAACGTTGTCCAGCGAATAGCGCGAGAGGTCAATCTCACCACTCTGACATTCGGAGAGCATCACACCGTCGTAGCTCACACCTGTATGCTTGGTGCCAAGGCCTCGCACCGACACCGTCTTCATGCCTCCGGCACCGCCATAGTCGCGCAATGTGATGCCTGGCATCCGGTGTAGGGCATAGGCAATGTCGGCCATACCCATGGTCAGCATGTCGGCATGGTCCAGCAGGTGCATAGGAGCTGTAGAGGTTACTACATGTTGTCGGCGCGACTCGGTGATGACAACCCCTTCCAGTTGGTGTGACCTACTGGTAATGGTGTCCGACTGAGCATGAGCTGAAGCCGAAAGACCGATAAAGACTACCGAAGCCAAGAACATGTTCTTCATCTTTTTACCTGCTGTTAAGCGGATGCAAAGATAGCATAATATATTTTAACAGCAAAACTTTCCCTTAATTTTTTCTATTCCAGCATGCGGTAGACGGCATCTACATCGACGTAGCGACGCACATGCTGGGCCAGCAGGTCGTACTGCTGCTGCTTATAGGACGCGTAATCGAATACTTCGTCCTGTCGCAGCCTATGGGCATAAGGACTGAGCAGTATGTCGACGAAGGCTGCATTGTCCAGTATGCCATGCAGGTAGGTGCCCATGCAGCGGTCGTCTGCGCGGCAGCCGTCGTCGCTGCCGTCGTCCAGGTGCAGCAGGGGTTCGGCAGGCTGCAGGGCGGTAGTGGTGCCCATGTGTATCTCGTAGCCCGAGAGCCGCTGACCCTGACATACACCGCTGACCTGACGGGTCAGCTTACTACCGCCGATGGTGGTGCTTACAGGCAACAGGCCCAGTCCGGGCAGCCGCGGCTGGTCGCCCTCCACATGGTCGGGGTCGCACACCTCGCGGCCCATCATCTGATAGCCGCCACAGATGCCCAGCACCGTAGCCCCACGCCGGCGGGCGCTGACGACAGCTTCGGCCATGCCGCTGCGCCGCAGCATGAGCAGGTCGTCGATGGTCGATTTTGTGCCTGGCAGTATGACAATGTCGGCTTCGGCAAGGTCGGCTGGCGTGCTGGCATAATAAAGATGCACGCGAGGGTCGCGCTCCATGGTGTCGAAGTCGGTAAAGTTGCTCAGGTGGCGCAGCAGCACTACGGCCACGCTCACCTTGCCCTGGCCGGACGGACGGCTGTGCTGCTTCTGCGCCAGCGACATGCTGTCTTCCTCTTCTATATGTATGTCGGAAAAGTATGGCACCACGCCCAGTACGGGTACGTGGCAGATGTCTTCCAGGATGCGCCGTCCCTCGTCGAATAGCGACAGGTCGCCGCGGAACTTGTTGATAATGATGCCCTTGATGAGTGCACGCTCGTCGGGGGGCAGCAGCATGATGCTGCCATAGACCGAGGCGAAGACGCCTCCGCGGTCGATGTCGGCCACCAGCACCACACGTGCACCGGCATAGCGCGCCATCGGCATGTTGACCAGGTCGACGTCGCGCAGGTTCAGTTCCGATATGCTGCCTGCTCCCTCCATGACGATGGGGTTGTAGCGACGAGCCAGCCGGTCGAAGGCCTCGTGGCAGGCCTGGCGCAGCGCAGCACGGCCCTCGCGGCGGAAATAGCTGCCTGCCGACTGCACGCCTGCGGGGCGTCCGTTGAGCACCACCTGCGACGTATGGTCAGACTGAGGCTTCAAGAGTATAGGGTTCATGTCGGTGTGGCAGGGCACGCCGGCAGCCTCGGCCTGTACGGCCTGGGCACGGCCTATCTCCAGTCCCTCGGGTGTGGCATAGGAGTTAAGCGACATGTTCTGGGCCTTGAAGGGTGCAGGCCGGTAGCCGTCCTGACGCAGTATGCGGCAGAAGGCCGCGGCCAGGACGCTCTTACCCACGTCGCTGCCCGTGCCTACGAACATGAGCGGATGTAACTTATGGTTCTGCATAGTGATAGAGGTGGGTATAGCTTGCTAAGATATTCTGATGCCGGATGACGGGTGTGGAGACAGGGCGATGCAGTGCGTCGTACACTTGTGTGGCACTGTCGGGCTGGGGGTCGAGGAAACGGGTGTAGTGGAACTCGTGTCCGCGGTACTCACGGCCGTCAAGCCAGAAGCTGCGGTAGCCCAGCGTGAGCCGGCGGTCGCTGTGGCGGGCTGTAATACGGTAAGGCAGTGCGCCGCACATAGGGTATTCGCCGTCGTCGCTGACGATGCTCTGACAGAGATACATCATGCCGCCGCATTCGGCAACGATGTGGCCACCCTGCTGGGCATAGCGCCGTATGGCGTGGCGGCAGGCTTCGTTGCGAGCCAGTGCTTCCAGGTGTTTCTCAGGATAGCCGCCGGGCAGGTATAGCAGGTCTACATCGTCGAAACAGGGAACATCCTGTTCAGGATTGAAGAACCTTGGAGACGGCCATTGGTCCAGCACTTCCTGATAGATAAACGAGAAGCTCTCCGCATTGCGTGCCACCAGCACACGGGCTTTCGTCCCATGAAACTGAGACGTTACTCCGTGGAAAGTCTTACTTTCATCCGATGAGACTCCCAGCCTGCATAGCGCCTCCCAGTCGATGTGCTCCTGCATCAGCCCGATAAGGCCGGCACCGTCGGTCGCGGTGCTGAAGTCAAGTCCCAGGTAGCGCGACGGCTGCTCCAGACCGGCGTCCTTAGGCAGGAAGCCCAGGGCGGGCAGCCCAAGGTCGTCGGCCACCTGCTGAAGCATCTGTCGGTGGCGCTGGCTGCCTACCTTATTAAATATAACGCCGGCAATACGGACGTCGCGACGGAAGCCTACGAAGCCGCTGAGCAGTGCTGCCATGGAATAGGCCGCCGAGCGGGCGTCGACCACCAGCACTACAGGCAGCCCTAAGGTGCGCGCCACCTCGTAGGTGGAGCCACGATCGCGGTCGTAGCCGTCGAAAAGGCCCATCATGCCTTCCACCACACAGATGTCAGCGTCGCGGCCGTAGCCCGAGAAGAGCTGCCGCACATGGTCAGGCGAGGCCATGAAAGTGTCGAGATTGACACTGGGACGGCCGCACACCGCCTCGTGGAACTTGGTGTCTATGTAGTCAGGGCCACACTTGAAGGGTTGCACCCGGTAGCCTTTCGCCCAGAAAAGCGCCATCAGGCCCCTGGCAACAGTCGTCTTGCCAGAGCCGCTCGTAGGGGCTGATATCAGGAAACTCGACTTCATCGGGTGCAAAAATACGACTTTTTTTTTGAAAAACCTCATAACCTCCCGATTTTAACGTGTTTTACGGAGGTTTCCCAAAATCGAGGTAATGATTTGGCAACCGTTCTGGTTTCTGCGTTCTGCACACCATTACGTCAAACAACTCCTTTGCAAGTGCAGAGGTAATACTTTTGTTTGAATCAAGCAAACTTTATGCCATATTTTTATAATAATGTATAGGGAACTCCTTGAATATTTGAACCCCATAGTTATTTTGAGGCTGGCATTTGGCTTATGACGTGAATTCCATGCCAGTTGGCTCTTCCTGTGTTAATAGATTGTAAATAGTAGGTACAACTTACTAGGAAGTTGCGATGACGGTTTGGAGAACATATGTACTTTTGCAACGACAGAAGGAGCAACTGGCAGAAAATAGCAGGGAATTCCGTCAAGTTCGTAAAAAAACATAAATATAAGGCAAATTAAAGGGCTACTATGGCATAAAGTGAAACGAAATCACTATCTTTGTAGCACAAAACTGCTATAAATATGGAACTGGTAAACAGAATAAAGATGGTCCTCTTTGAGAAGAAACGTACCAGCAAGTGGCTTTCAGAGCAACTTGGGGTTAATCCGTCAACAGTAAGCAAGTGGTGTACCAACACCTCCCAACCCGATGTGGCCTGCCTACTTAGGATTGCAGATTTGCTTGAGGTGGACATCAAAGAACTACTCGTCAGAGAGTATAAACAGTACCTTCTATCACAGGAATCTAAATAGGTTGCCACTCAAATGATTTCAGCAAATATGGCTATCTAATAACAATATAAATATTCATAATAATGACGGTTGGCCAGAACATCAATAAAGATAGCGGTAAGCATTACCCGAAGTTTGCGAACTTTGGCGAATACTTGTTCTGGTCGTATGCCAACTTGCAGATGCTTTGTGCTGCACTCAATATGGGCAAGACGAAATATGATAAATCTTGCTATATGATACGCGCCAAGGCTTTCAAGGCTTACAAAGAAGGGCGTTGGAATATTCATGACCTGATGGAGTTCAACGTAGCCAAGATTAAGGAGAATAACTACTGCTGGTATTGTGGCAAGGAGATAGAGCCATCGAAACTGACAAAAGACCATGTTTTCCCAAGAAGCAAAGGTGGAGCCAACGATATGGACAACATTATTATGGTTTGTAAGACGTGCAACTCATCTAAAGGTAATATGGATTTGTTCGAATGGTATTGCGAAGTGCGTAAGGAGTGGCCACCCCTCAATATCTTGGTACATTATCTGAAGAACATCTATCTATATAGTATAGAAAACGGACTAATGGATAAACATGCTGAGGAAATGGATGCAATGGATTTACCTTTCAAATGGCAATACATTCCTCTTGACTATCCACAACCAGAAGTTTATATGTAACAATCAATAATTCTCATTATATGCCACAATATTCAGTAAACAACCTAACTATCGACAATGTTCTTGGATTCATAAAGAATAAGGAGATTTCTATTCCTGAGATACAGCGTCCTTTTGTATGGAAAGGTGACCAAATACGCGACTTAATAGATTCACTCTATAATGGCTATCCCATCGGTTACTTGATTATCTGGCAAAATCCAGATACAGTCGATAAGAATGGAGAAAAGACTATCGGCAAGAAAATCATGATTGACGGTCAACAGCGCATCACAGTGTCTTAGCCTGAAATAGGTTG
>DEJS01000007.1:101961-104528 GCA_002353485.1 Prevotella sp. UBA2742 | reverse complement strand
CACTTTTCACTTCAGAAGGGCCCATAGCCCATGCATTGCAACGCCACACTCTGTACCTTTAGGTCAGAGAACTCGTGGTGCTCAGTGCCGTGATGACGGAGGCGATGATGCTGCCGATGATCTGGAGGATGGTCTTCCACGTTTCCTTTTTCATGGTGTCAAATGGTTTTTAAGTGGGTTAATAAACTTCAGTTCTCTCTTGTAGTATCGGGGTGGGAGGTGGTCGGTCAGTCTCCCACCCCGTCTCGTCTAAGGCTCCGGCTCGGGGTCGGGTTGCTCTTCCTTCTCCTTTAGCCAGTTCTCGATGTTGATGAACTCGGCCTTCTTCAGGAACTCGCGCGAGCTGATGTTCTGCTCGGCCTCCTGCTCGGGCAGGAATCGGATGTGCAGCGCCTTCAGGTGCTTGTTCACGTTGAAGTCTTCCTTCTTCTGGGCGCCGCCCTTGGTGTTCTCCACCGTGCAGTAGAACGTGCCGAGGCCCTCAATCTTCACCTTCTTCGACTCGAGCAGCATCTCCAGCAGGCAGCTGCGGAACTTCTCCAGCACGCCGTACACCACGTCGGGGGTGTAGATGCTTCCGTGCTCCGAGATGTGCTGTGCCAAGCGTCGCGTGTTCAGTGTCTCCAGCGACTTGATCTGGGCGAACCACCGGCCGAAGGCCGTGCTCTTCATGTTCGTGTTCTTCTTCACTTCGTACAAAATCTTTGCCATAGTTTTTCTTTGTTTTTAAGGGTTAAGGTTTATGGTTTGTTGTGTCTTCCGGATGACAATGCAAAGGTACAACATTTTTCGTGCGCTTCCAAATTTCTGGCATCGATTTGGGGCGATTTTCAGCACAAAATCGCCCAATTTCAACGAGCCGTAATACACGATGCTCGATGTCGTAATTTTCACGTCAGAGAGATTACTTTAAGTTGCCAGCGGTCAAGGTGGGGCTATCATACGCGCAACATATCGCCACTTTGCCACTTTGCCACTTTGCCACAATAAGGTACTTCGAGCACTGCACCTTATCCCCCTTTAGAATATATAATAATTATAATTATTATATATTTATAAATACCCTGCACTTGCCATCCTCTACCAATTGCCAGATGCTTAATGTGGCAAAGTGGCAAAGTGGCGTTGTGGCAAGTCGGATTCCGATTGTCAAACCTTTGTGGGAATATAGTTTAAAAATATTAAATAATCACGCTCTTTAAGCGATTATCAGAGAATAATCACTAAATTTGCGTTGAAATCATATAAAGTAGAAATTATGAAAGATTTAAATCGACTGAAAGTTGTTCTTGCAGAGAAGAAAAGAACCAACAAGTGGTTAGCAGAACAATTGGGCAAGAATGTGACAACAGTCAGTAAGTGGTGCACCAACACATCACAGCCAGACCTCCAGACGCTCGACAAGATTGCCGAGTTGTTGGAGTGTGATACAAGAGTTTTGATAACAAGTAAGATTGCGACAGAGTTATGATCAATATACGAAAACTTGAAGCTGAGTTATGGGAGTCGGCAGATCTTTTGAGACAAGGCAGTAAACTGACCAGCAGCCAGTATTGCATGCCTGTGCTGGCATTGCTGTTCCTGCGCTATGCCTACAGCCGCTATAAGATGGTGGAGGCAGAGATATTGCAGAACCGCCCCAGCCGTGGTGGGCGTGTGATGCCTGTGGAGCCCAGTGACTTCGCTGCCAAAAGTGCCTTGTATCTTCCACGCGAGGCTCAGTTTGACTATCTTGTGAACCTGCCTGACAACATTGTGACTGCTGGTTTGAAGACCAAGGACGGACAAGAAATCAACTCGTTGGGCGAAGCCGTGAACAATGCCATGCAGCTGGTGGAAAACCAGAGCGAACAACTGACGGGCGTACTGCCCAAGACCTACACGATGTTTGCCGATGACCTCTTGCGCGAACTGCTCCGTATCTTCAACAACAAGACTATCGACGAGGTCGGTGGCGACATCATCGGACGCATCTATGAATACTTCCTCTCGAAGTTTGCCAAGGCAGTGGCCTCCGACGATGGTGTGTTCTTTACGCCTAAGTCATTAGTAAAAATGTTGGTAAATGTACTGGAGCCCACGCAAGGCATCATGCTCGACCCTGCCTGTGGTTCGGGTGGTATGTTTGTACAGACGGGCGACTTTGTGAATCAAGCAGGATTAAACGCTAACACCCAGATGACTTTCTACGGCCAAGAGAAGGTGGAGTACAATGCTCAACTCTGTCTGATGAATATGGCTGTGCATGGCTTGAACGGTCGGATCATCTCTGGCGACGAAGCCAATTCTTTCTATCACGATGCCCATAACCTCGCCGGCAAGTGCGACTATGTGATGGCTAACCCGCCCTTCAATGTCGATAAAGTGAAAGCGGAATCAGCTTCTGCAGCAGGGCGTTTGCCTTTTGGGCTTCCTGGTGTGAATGCCAAGACCAAGGAGATAGGCAACGCCAATTATCTCTGGATTAGCTATTTCTATGCCTATCTAAACGACCACGGACGTGCAGGTTTCGTGATGGCAAGTTCAGCAACCGACAGCGCCAATAAAGACCGTGATATTCGTGAGAA
>DEJS01000007.1:0-101933 GCA_002353485.1 Prevotella sp. UBA2742 | reverse complement strand
CCCTGCTCGCTGTGGTTCTTTGACCGCAACAAGCACGCCGACATTCGCGACAAGGTGCTGTTCATCGATGCCCGCAATTACTATACGGTGGTTGACCGTACCTTGAATGAATGGACGGAATGGCAGTTGCGTAACCTGCAAGCCATCGTACATCTCTATCGTGGTGAGACAGAGAAATACCAGCAGTTGCTTGCTGACTATCAAGCTGTGTTGGGCGACACGACCGTAGCATCGGCACAAGAGGCGCTTGATAAACAAAAGGCTACTGCCAAAGAAGCTATCGCCAATGCCCAGCGTAAGGACAAGAAGCGCGTCGAGGCTGAGCAGAATGCCCTCATCGCCGAATTGGAAGATACGCTCGAAACGGCCCGCCAGCACGAATGGCTCACAGAGAAGTTTGGCGATGGCGAATACAAGGACATTCTTGGTCTCTGCAAGATAGCCACTATTCAAGAGATAGAGGAAAAGAACTACTCTCTTACTCCCGGTGCCTACGTCGGCGTGGCCGAACAGGAAGATGACGGCGTAGATTTCCATGAGCGCATGACGGAGATTCATGCCGAGCTGGCACAACTGAACGCGGAAGCCAACACCTTGATGGACGA
Organism: Prevotella sp. UBA2742; assembly: GCA_002353485.1. Taxonomy (GTDB): domain Bacteria; phylum Bacteroidota; class Bacteroidia; order Bacteroidales; family Bacteroidaceae; genus Prevotella. The sequence goes on along the minus strand of DEJS01000007.1, from coordinate 101,328 downwards.
GATACAAAAAGCGTGGGAGGAGCTGAAATGAACGAGTCAGAGAAGAACAACGAAAAACTGCGTCAGGCTGTAGCAGACATCAAGGCTGCCATCTTGCAGGGACAATATGAGGCCTGCAAGGGGACGAACCGCATCCAACTGGCGGTTTATTACGCCATTGGCAAATATGTATCGGAGCATTCGCGCAAAGGCGTCTGGGGTACAGGAGCCTTGGAGACCATAAGTAGCCTGCTGCGCCGTGAGTTGCCAGGGTTGAGAGGCTATTCGGCAACAAACCTAAAAAAGATGAGGCTCTTTTATGAGAATTGGATAATGCTTGATGCCAATTCGTCCGTCGCAACGGACGAATTAGAATCGGCAATTGCAATTGCTGACTCAGCAACAGACATGCAGACGAGATGCCTGAGAACATACGCAAAGCACTGCCAGATATGGAAGATTTAAGGAAGCTCTTAAGCGAGAAAACGGAGGCTTAGTATGGAAGAGAATAAGAATTTCGACTCATTGGTGGAAAGCATCGGTCAATTAATGGAAATGCAAGACTCGGCGAATAATTACTATTCTGCTGGGCTTTATCGTGCGATGTTTCGTAATGAAACAGACCTGAACAAACTGGATTACAACAATGCCGACCATATATTGGGGTATGCTGAGTTTGGTTGCAAGAATGCCATTGAGGATTATAGAAACTACCTTCTTTATGTAAAAAATTATATCCTTCTGAGAGTATCCTGAGTATGAAAAAATGTTGGAGAATGCCATTAAACAAGACGAACAGGAGAATGAGGTATGAGTGAGTGGAAGAAAGTGAAGTTGGGGGATATTGCTTCTGCCATACAGACGGGACCTTTTGGTTCGCAATTGCACCAATCTGATTATTCAGACATTGGTGTTCCTATTGTTATGCCTAAGGACATTATAAATGGTCGCATTGATGAATCAACCATAGCACGTGTAGAAAGCCATCATGTAGAAAGATTATCTCGTCACAAAATATCTGAAGGAGATATTCTTTATGCACGCAGAGGTGATGTTGGTAAATGTGCATATACCGTATTTGCACAACAAGGATGGTTGTGTGGAACAGGTTGTTTACGAGTAACTATTGATAAGGAGAAAGCGTTTCCGAAATTCATCTTTTTTCAGTTACAAAAGCGTGAGACAATTGGTTGGGTAGAAAAGCATGCTATTGGTGCAACAATGTTAAATCTAAACACGTCTATATTAGGTGACGTTCCTATTGAATTGCCTCCTCTTTATATTCAGCACCGCATCGCCACAATCCTTTCTCGCTACGACTCTTTGATAGAGAACTATCAGAAGCAGATAAAGTTATTGGAGGAAGCAGCGCAGCGACTCTATAAGGAATGGTTTGTTGACCTCCATTTCCCTGGCCATGAAAACACCAAGATCTTCGATGGTGTACCAGAGGGGTGGGAAAAGAAACCTGTAGATAGTATATATTTCATTAAATATGGAAAGAATTTATCCACAAAGTTGATTTCTGAAAGCGGTGAATTTCCGGTGTATGGCGCAAATGGAGTCATTGGCTATTATGATAAGGCTAATTGTAACGAACAAGTAGTCTTGATAACCAGTCGTGGTAATGGCAGTGGAGATGTTTTAATGACATATCACAAAAATGCTTTCATTACGAATAATTCTTTCATTGTTTCGCCTTTAGATGATTATTCATATTGTCAGTTACCCTTCACATATCAGTTTTTGAAGAATGCGAACTTTAGAGCTGTAAGGACAGGAGCAGCACAACCTCAATTGACGAATCAATCAATACATACAGTTGATGTTGTACTTCCTTCTAAAGATGCCATAATTGATTATTGCGATAAAGCTTCTTATAATAACAAAAAAATAATTCTCTTGAAAAATCAAATCCACCTCCTCACCGAAGCTCGCGACCGCTTGCTTCCGAAGCTGATGAGTGGGGAAATAGCAGTATAACGTAACGATAATAATAGAACAAGAAATATGTATGTACCACCATTTACAGTAAGTGCAGAGATAATCCGACTGATAGGTGAAATATCAGAACAGGTAGGAAGTATTATGACGCGTTTGGGCGATAATGTGCCTTCTCCACAGCTACGCAAGAAGAACCAGATAAAGACCATTCATTCATCGCTGGCTATTGAAAACAATACCTTATCGTTGAAACAGATAACGGACATTATTGATGGCAAACGGGTACTTGGAGCTCCTGACGAAATTCAGGAAGTGAAAAACGCCATTGAGGCCTATCACTTGATGCCAGAGTTGGATGCTTTTAAAGAGAAAGATTTGTTGCGCGCACATGAATTGATGATGAAAGACTTGGTGCGCAATTCTGGACACTACAGACATGAAGGGGTGGGCGTGTTTGATGGAAATGGTAACTGTCTGCATATGGCTCCTCCTGCTGAGCGCGTGCCTATGCTGATGGGTGACCTTTTTGAATGGGTGAAAAAGACAGATGTTCATCCGTTGGTTCGTTCGTGCGTATTCCACTATGAGTTTGAGTTTATTCATCCCTTTATTGATGGCAATGGTCGTATGGGGCGCTATAGGCATACGATGTTGCTCAGCCGTTGGAAAGGTATCTTTGCATGGCTGCCTGTAGAAACCATCGTAAAGGAACATCAGCAGGAGTATTACCATGTTATTCAGAAATGTGATCAAGCGGGTGAAAGCACGCTGTTCGTGGAATATATGTTGCGCTGTCTGCTTGATGCAATGGCTAATTATGACGATGATGACGCGGAAGTGCAGGATAAAATACAGGATAAAGTGCAGGATAAATTCCCTGAAGTATCTCAGCCTGTATGGGATGTATTTGACATCATTCGCAATAATCCAAAAGTAACAGTCAACTCCATTTGCGAGCAGATAAACTTGAAGGAACGACAGATATACAAGCATATTGCACAACTAAAATCCTTAGGACTAATTGTTCGTGTGGGAAGCAATAAGACGGGTTATTGGAAAGTAAATATATAAAGATATGGCAAAGGATTATAGCGAAGATAAACTGATACAGCGGAGTGCGGCCGAGTTGATGGAAAAGGAACTGGGCTGGACGAGCGTGTATGCCTTCGATAAGGAGGTGCTCGGGGATTACAAATCCCCTCAAGCTGGCACGCTAGGGCGCACATCCTATCATGAGGTGCTGCTGACGGAGCGTTTCCGCAAGGCGCTGAAGACGCTGAACCCTTGGCTGACGGACAAGCAGTTGCAGGAGTGCGTGGAACACATGACGGAACACATGAGCTCGCAGACGCTGATGCAAATCAACGAGCAGAAGTATCAGTATATCAAGGATGGTGTGCCCGTGACCCGCATAAAACCGAACGGCGAAACGGAAGAGGTGCGTGCCAAGGTCATTGACTTCGCTTCGCCCGAAAAGAACGACTTTCTGTGTGTTCGCGAAATGTGGGTGTATGGTACGCTCTATCATCGCCGTGCCGACATCGTGGGCTTCGTGAATGGTCTGCCTTTGCTGTTTATGGAGTTGAAGAACCACGACGTGGAAGTGGTGGATGCCTTCAACAAGAACTATCGCGATTATTTGGATACGATTCCGCAACTGTTCTATCACAATGCCTTCATCATGTTCAGCAATGGACTGGAGGCACGTGTGGGCACTATCGACTCGAAATGGGAGTTCTTCCACGAGTGGAAACGATTGACAGAACAGGAAGCTGGAAACATAGAACTGCCAACGATGCTGAGGGGTATCTGTAAGAAAGAGAACTTCCTGGACCTGCTGGAAAACTTCATCCTCTACGACCATAGCGGCGGACGAACTGCGAAAATTATGGCCCGTAACCACCAATACTTGGGGGTAAACCAAGCTGTAGAGATGTATCGCAACCGTCAGTATCTGAACGGAAAGTTAGGTGTGTTCTGGCACACACAAGGCTCGGGCAAGAGCTATTCCATGCTCTTCCTCTCGCAGAAGATTCGTAGAAAGTTTGAGGGTTCGCCCACGTTCTTGGTGCTGACTGACCGCGACGAATTGAACAAACAAATCAGCGATACGTTTGAGAACTGCGGACTGTTGGGCAATGTGAAGGCCAAGAAGTTCATCGCCAGCAGTGGCGAGGACTTGAAATCAAAATTGAAAGGAAATCCATCGTTCATCTTCTCGCTCATTCAGAAGTTCAACGACCCGAAGGCAGAACCTATCTATCCCGACCACGACATCATCGTGATGAGCGACGAGGCGCACCGCACGCAGAACGGCATCTTTGCTGATAACCTGATGCACTTGCTGCCGACAGCCCATCGCATTGGTTTTACGGGAACTCCGTTGCTGTCAAACGACAACATCACGGCACGTACCTTCGGCGGCTATGTGAGTATCTATGACTTCAAACGGGCAGTGGAGGATAAAGCAACGGTGCCACTCTATTATGAGAATCGTGGTGAGAAACTGCAGGATCTGAAGAATCCTGAAATTAACGATGAGATTGCCGCCGCCCTGGAACAAGCAGGCGAACTGGATGCTTCGCAACTGGCCAAGCTGGAACGGGAGTTTGCCAAGGAGGTGCATCTGCTGACGGCTGCCAAACGTTTGCGATTGATAGCCAAGGACTTTGTACATCATTATAGTGACCTGTGGACTTCGGGCAAGGCGATGTTCGTGTGTTACAACAAGGTGACGTGCGTTCGCATGTATAACTATGTGCAAGAGTATTGGCAGAAGGAAATCAAATTGTTGGAACAAGCCATAGAGAAATGCGACTCGGATCAAGAAGTAAAAGAGATGGAGCGCAAATTAACTTGGATGAAGGAGACGGATATGGCTGTGGTGGTCTCGCAGGAACAGAACGAGATACAGACGTTCCAAAAATGGGGCCTCGACATCAAGCCACACCGTGAGCGGATGGAGAAAGAGGAATTGGACAAGGCTTTCAAAGCTGATGATTCCCGTCTGCGTGTGGTCTTTGTCTGCGCCATGTGGCTTACTGGCTTTGATGTAAAGACGCTTTCGTGCCTCTACATCGACAAACCCATGAAAGCGCATACGCTGATGCAGACCATTGCCCGTGCCAACCGAGTGGCGGAAGGAAAGGCCAACGGACTGATTATCGATTATATCGGCATTGTAAAAGCTCTTCGCCAGGCATTGGCAGACTATACAGCAAATCCAGAAGGTGGAGCAGAAGGCAATGACCCAACCATTGACAAGAGGGAACTCATTAAGCATGTAATGGAAACGATAGCTGCGGCAAAGGCATTCTTGAAAGAACATGATTTTGACTTAGACAGCCTGATATGTGCTGAGAACTTTATGAAGTTGTCCTTGTTGAAAGAGGCTGCCAATGCGATGTGCGAAACAGCAGAGATACGTAAGACCTACTGCACTTACGCCACTACACTGCTGAAACTATGGAAATATCTCGATCGTGAGGACATTTCGCATGAAATGAAACAACAGAAGGATGCCATTGAAGCTATATACAAGGAGTTACAGCAGAAGCGCAAACATGCTGACATCACTGATTTGAGTGTGGCTATCAATGAAATAGTGAATGAACATGTTGAAATAGATCCAGAAGCAACGATGATGGTAGCAGAATCACGACGTTTTGATATTAGCGGCATCGATTTTGATTTGCTCCGTCGTGAGTTCGCCAAGAGCAAAGAAAAGAATCTTGTATTGAAGGACATACAGGAACTGCTACAAGAACGTATCGCCCAGATGCTGGCTCAGAATCCCTCACGCATCAACTTCTACGAGAAATATCAAGAGATTATTCATGACTATAACCAGGAGCAGAACCGTGCCACAATAGAAAAGACGTTCGAAGAGCTGATGAAACTCTCCCATGAACTGACCGAAGAGGAGAAACGCTACATTCGCGAAGGCTTTGAGAATGACGAACAACTCTCCATGTACGATGTGCTGATGAAAGACGACCTTTCAAAAGAAGACATTAAGAAGTTAAAGGTGGTCGCCAAGGAATTGCTGGAGAAGATAAAGAACCAATTAGCCACGATGGATCATCCGTTCGACAAGCAAGAGACGAAGGCATCCATCATCATCACCATCCGCGACATCCTTTGGAAAGAACTCCCCGAAAGCTATTCCGACGAAAGCATCAACTATTACCGTGATGCTGTGTATAACTACATCAGCCAACATTATGGCGGTGCGGCATAAGAGATTTACTTAAACTGAAATGAGGTGATTATGTATATACTTGACATGACGTGACCTGGCAAGCAATCAAATATGCTTCATACTGTTCAAGTATGTCACAAGATGAAATAGTGTCTATCTTTGCCAAATACCTCAACACCACAGAAGATGTTGCAAGGGAGAAAATGCTTTCCTTCTTCGATAAGGAAGATATGGATGACATTGAGTTAAATCCGGAAACTCTCAGCTGAGGCCTTCAAGCTGGCATTTCGCAATGATGCCCTGACGATAGCCTTACAAAGAAAATTTCTGCTGTAAAGATACAAATCTTATGAGATTCTGACAAAATATCATCAAAAGAGGTTAAAAATAAGGAAGGAGAGTGGTTCTTCGACAAATTTTGACTACCTTTGCTGACGATTTTGAGCAGAACACAAGGATATGAGACATCATATGTTGAGATATATAGTGATGGTCGTAGCCATCGTGCTGGTGTTTGCGGGCTGCAAGTGGAGTGACGCGGACAATAAACGTGTGCCGCAGGCTGCAGATTCGCTCTACACGGCGGCGTATGCCATGACGTTTGTGGACACAGTGCCGGAACGGGCACTACAGCTCATTGACTCAGCCCGGTTGGCGGGCAACCTGTCGGATGTCCGTGCCGACATTCAGCGGGCCAGAGTCTACGGACGGTCGCATGCGGAAATCAGAACCGACTCTGCCATCTTGATTGGCGAGCGTCTCATGCTCCATGACTCTGTCAAGGCCGACTACGACCTTCAGCTTGACGTGATTGAAATCCTGCTCGATGCTTACCGATTAGAAAGGGACTATGAGCAGGCCCTGTACTGGGCCGCCCGGCTGAGCGATGTCTATCGCGAACACGGCATGCGCCATCTGCTGTCCTACAGCAATGCCGAGATAGGCGCCCTGATGGTTCGCATCGGGCAACAGCAGGAAGGGCTGGCACGCATCGACAGCGCGGTACGGCAGTTGGCAGGGCATCGGCATTACACAGAAATGAACCTCGCCCTGCTTTCACTGAAGCGCAAGGCGGATGTCTCCGCAGAAATAGGACACTACCAAGAGGCGACAGAGGCCGCACAGCAGATGCTCGGCATGCTGGATGACTTCGAGCAGCACCCTGCCGACTACTATGACCAGGGCAACACCTACAGCGGTATCACCGTTGAGGAGCGTCCGCGCTACATCGACTTCTACCGTAGCCGGGCATACTCATTCCTCGCCTTGGCCGCGGCATCACAACACCAGCCCCAGCAGGCCATTCACTATCTCGACCTCTACGGACAGACGGATGCGAGCCAGACCCTGCATGGACGATATGTGACGACACCGATACTGCTTCGTCTTGGGCGCTACGACCGTATGCTGGCCATCTATGACGAGGTAGAGCAGTCAATGGCAGACGACACGCTGAACGCCAACTACGCCGACATTTTGCGTGGCAGAGCCGAAGTAGCCGAGTCACAGGGACGGTCCGTCGCCGCCAACGGTTATTGGCAACGCTATGCCGACCTGAGCCAACAACTGAGCGACTCGCTCCTCAAGGGCAAGGCCCACCTCTTTGCCGCCCGCTACCACGCCCAGGAGCAGCAACGCGAGATAGAGCAGCAGCGAGCCAACAAGCGCATCGCCAATACCATCAGCATTGCCACTGGCAGCCTCGCCCTGCTGATTCTTGCCTTTGCCCTGTATGCCTTCCGCCAGTGGCGTATCACTCAGCAACGCAATCGCATCCTTGCCCAGCAGATTACCGAGGCGGTGGAGTATAAGGAGAAATACCGTGAGTTGAGCATTTCGGCTAAACCGTCAGTTCATCCGGCTAAACCTGAGTTAGCCATCTCCGACTTCACCGAAATCTCCGACGAGCAACTTTTCCTCTGTCTCCGTGACCTGATAGAGAACGAACAGCTGTTCCTTCAGCCCGACTTCGGTCGACAGTCGCTTATCGACCGCACCGGTCTCTCAAAGGAGCGCATCGGTGCCGCCTTCGCGCAAGGCAGCGACAGTGTGTCCTTGCCGGCCTACGTCCGCGAACTGCGCCTCGACTATGCCATCCGATTGCTGAACGACCAGCCCGACCTCACTGTCGAGCAGGTCAGTCAGGCCAGCGGCTTCACCAGTGCCGACACCTTCACCCGCAACTTCCGCGCCAAGTACGGCATGACACCCACCGCCTACAAGCAGACGAAAGGATAGCTTTTCCACTTTGACAATCCGCCGTTTTATATCCGACGGATTGTCGTTTTCGTCGAAATATCCCTGAAACCACCCGATTATTTGTCTGAAACCACCCGACCATTTGTCTGTGCTCTAGTGAGTACGGGCTTTTTTCCCTATATTTGCAACAGAAATACAAATATAATATAAAAATATGGAAATAACAACATTAATCGTTCTGATGGCCTTTGCCTTGGTGGTGATGGCCGTCGTGGTGGGTGCACTGGTGGTGCGCCTGATACACAAGAACAACGAGCTGAAGGAAAAGAACGATGTCATCGTGCGCGAGGTGCGTCGCAACCAGACGCTCATCGACCGCGCCGTGCAGCAGGGGGTCAGCCGTGCTGCGATGCTCTCCGTCTCCCTGCTGCTTTTGATGGGCAGTGTAAGTGTGCTGACATCGTGTTCAAAAGAGGATGATACGATTTACACGCCCGACCCTACTGACGCGCCCCGTACAAGCCCGCTGGTGACGGTGGTCTATAGCCCCGACGCCTTGGGCGACAAGTCATACAACGACCTGATATACTCTGGCGTTGAGGGTGTCTCAACCCAAAAGGAGCTGCGCACCCTACATCTGTCGCCGGCAACGAAAGAGGAAGGACTGGCCTACTTGGAGGACATCTTCCGACAGATGGAGGCACCGGGCGACACCATCCGCCGTCTGCTCATCGTGGCCAGTTCGGACTACGACGAGTGGCTGCGCCAGAACAACAAGCGCCTGGAGGGCAACCCCCGCGCCGACCTGCTCTACTTCGAGACCTCTAAGCCCTTAGACGGCAAGGGCTCCACGCTCTACATGCCCTACTATGGTGCCATGTACGAGGCGGGGGCCATAGCGCCCTTCTACCAGCCGAAAGCCATGCTGATAGGCTCCAACCCCGAGGACGAGGTCGTCAGCGAGGCCATGCAGGGCTTCAAGGACGGCTTTGCCTCCGAATGGGTGGCCACGAGCAAGGAGAAAAGGCTCACTACTATGTACATCGGCCAGCACGCCGGCGAGGGCTACAGCATTACCGACACGCTAGCACTGAAAATGATGCACGAGTATAATGAGCAGGACGAATTTGGGCTTGGCACGTCGACGGCGATTATCCCCATCTGCGGCGGCGCAAGCACTGTGTTCATGCGTCTGTCAGCAGTTCTCGGTAAATTCATCGTCATGGGCATCGATGTCATGAGCAGGGCATCCAACAGCCAGTACTCAGTCGTAAAGCGTATCGACATGGGTATTTCAGAGAGTATCCGCCAATGGCTCGACGGAGAGGGCATTCCCAAGCACCAGATACTGGGGTTGGCCTCTGGCTGCACCAGCTTGTATCTCAATACACATAACTACTGGTTCGTCCCCTCCGAGTCAAGGGGGGAGCCAAGCGAAGAACTGCTCTGGCAGATTCATGAAGAAGCCATTAAAAAGGAAGAAGAATATGGAAAGTAATAAAGTAAAAACGAGAAGTTATAAGTGGACTACCGCTATAGTTCTTTTCCTATTGACACTGTTCTCCGGCTGTAAGGACGGCGACACAGTGACTGAGATTGTGCCTGCCCGCCATTGGGTGGAGAGGACCGTGGCCGTGGTGGCTCCCCTGAGCGACAACGCCTCGAAGCAGCAAATGGAGCGCATAGCGGCCTGGTTTACAGAGAACCTGACCGAAGCCCAGCGCCAGGACACGCTGGCCATCAGCCTGAAGATAGAGTGGTACAATGAGGACACGGAAGACTTAGTCGCCCTGAGCAAGACGCTGGCAGGGCGCGACGACATCACAGCCATCATCGGACCCTTCGGCAATGATGCCGTGGAGGCCTTTGCCCCAGCCTGCCACGATGCCAAGAAGCCGCTCATCGTGCCCACCGCCACCAGCGAGGAGATTCAGCGCCGATATGCCGTCAAGAAGGTGAAAGACAACAAAAGCGATGCCCCCTTCCTATGGGCACTCACCGAGAATGATGCTACGTTCGTAGAGACCGTCATGAGTTCGTTTGCCACCTTCAGCCATTACTGGAGTTCTATCTTTACCTCCATCGTTAACAAATCATGTTACTTCTTCTCGCCTGCCAGCACCTACGGCCAGACCTTCGAGTATTGGGCACCCTTCTTCGCCGAGAACTATGGCATCAACCTGCTGGCCAACACGCAGTATCGGAGCAACGACGAGTTGGCCACAGAGATGGCAAAAATCATTAAAGAACGGGGCATGATTCAATATGACGGGAAGGCCATGTTCTGTGTGGTGGAGAACCTTCAGCAACTACACGACTTGATACCCCTGCTCCGCCAGCGTCTTGTCGAAGCACTTCAGATAGGCGAACCAGAATTCTTCGACGCTTTCGATGGCTACTATCAAGCCGCGCTCATTGCCGCCAACACCTATTTCGCCGTTCCCAACATCAACCAACAGGAACTCCTTGCCTTTGACGACAACGAAAAATATGTGCTGAACAACCTCGTCGGTTTCTCGCCATACCCCGACCCCACCACCGGTTTCGAGGAGAGCTTCCATCGGCGCTTTACCTACCGCCCCACCTTTGCCGAGAGCAAACTCTACGATGCCCTGTTGCTGGCCGCCTTTGCCGCCTGCTACCAGGCGCACTATCCCAATGTGGGCGACATCAACGATGCCATCGTCGCCATTACCAAGGGCAACGGTGGCAAGTTAGACCCTACCGTGTGGGACGACATCGAGATGGCCAGCTACCTCAAGAGCATGGAGAACGGCCAGCTGCTCGCCTTCAGGGGAGCCTCTGGCGACATCGCCTTCGACGCGGAATCGTACGCCCCCGCGTCGCACACCACCTACATGCAATGGCAGATTCGCAAGTATGATAATACTCATGGCGGCAACTACACCTCACTGGGCTTCTTCGACGACAGCGGCAGCAAGCGTCTTGTCAACAATAGGGAGGCGTGGAAATACCTCTACGACCAGAACCAGGCCGAGGCCGACTTCGCCAGCCAGTCGGGCCAGGGCACTAACATCACCTACCCCACACTGACCGACCAGTATGCCGTGCTCGTGCAGGGCAGCCATGAGACGGACAACGTGCGCCACATGGGCGACGTGATGATGATGTACCAACTGCTGCGCAAGGGCGGATTCGACGACGACCACATCATCCTCATTGTCGACAAGGCCACTGCCGCCGACAAGAACTATGTGATACGTGCCGACGACAACGGTCCCGACCTGATGGGTGGCACCGACCAACTGCCCGCCGCCGTCATCGACTACGACAATGCCGGCCTGAGTGCCGCCGACATCAGCAGCATCCTCCTCGGTGTCGAGTCCAGCCGCCTCCCCACAGTACTGCCTCGCGATGCCGGACAGAACGTGCTGCTCTTCTGGAGCGGACACGGTGGTACCAATGCCTTCAAATGGCGCAATGATGACTTGAACAACGGGTTCACCTCCGCACAGCTGAAGCAGACCGCCTGGCTGATGCGCAGCAGCGATGACCCCACCTGCCGCAAACTACTCGTGGTGGCAGAGCCCTGCTACGGCGAGAGCGTCATCAGCGCACTCGACGGCATCGACGGAGCCTTGGGCATCAGCGGCGCCAACCGCTACGAGCAGTCGTGGGGCGATAACTGGAGTGCGAAGGGGGGATGGCTCTGCGACCGCTTCTCGCTGAACTTCTACAACTGTCTCACCGACAATCCACGGACTAACTACCATGACTTGTTCCTTTATCTGGCCAAGCACACCATCGCCTCGCACGCCCGGATTGTCAATGCCAACCACTTCGGCAACCTCTCGTCAGCCAACCCCGGCGAGTTCATCATCTATGGAAAGTAAACAGGCTTTATATATATAATAAGGCATAAGAGTTGAGCGCTCGGCTATTCCGCTTTTACAAAGGCGACAGCCGACTAAAAGAATTGGAACATGAGAAAAAGAATATTTGACTTTGCGCTGATGGCCGCCATGACGTGCGGCCTCAGCCTCGTCTCAGCCTCATGCAGCGACAAAGACAAGGAACTCTCCGACGAGGAGAAGGAACAACAGGCAGAGCAGCAGGCCGACCAGGACATGGCCGATGCTGCCACGTTCTGGCAGGTGGTAGGCCAGCTCACCGACGACGTGATGCCCGACGACTGGCGGAACGCCACCTACGAACCCGCCATCGGCGACCCTGATGGTGCGGACAACGCCGTGCGCATCGTCAACACAGCCGATATCGAGACTGCCGCCGAGCGTTTCGCACAGTTGACGGGAGCCTCCGTCACGGCCTCCACCGCGACATACACCTACCAGAACGACCTCGTGGGCACGCTCACCTACCGTCAGACTGGCGGTGCGTCGCTCGCCACCGTCGAAGTGGACATCAAGCAGATGCCCGGTCTGAAGCAGATTGTCTACAAGAACGCCGAGCAGATAGCCGACGGGGCCAACGGCTCGTTCAACGGCACGGCCTACTACCGCTTCGGCGACGTGGTGAAGAAACAGAACGTCGACGGACTGTGGGACTACTGGATCTGCGTGCGCCCCGCCTTCGGTCCTGCCAGCAAGGGCGACAGCCACTGGATCACGCTCAGCAAGCTGCCATCGCCCTACGTGAAGACCGTGAACAAGACGGTGAACCGCGTGCGCCTCACCCACATCATGCCCAAGAGCCTGGGCACCAACCGCGAGCACATGCAGAACATGGCCGAACTGCTGTATGCCATGACCCACTCCGAGACCTGGGCCGCGAACCTCGCCACCAACAACGGCTACAAGACCCTGAAATATTTCAAGGACTTCGATTACAAGAAAGTTTACCAATACAATAATGCCGCCTACTTCAACAGCGTGTGCCAAAGGATGCCCGATGCCACGTTCAAGGAGATATTCGGCCTCACCAAGCAGCAGATGGCTACGGAACTGGAGGAGGACGGGCTGCACCTAGTCTATAACACCGCCACCATGAGCGGCAACAACATCTCGCTGAACGTGGCCAAGTATTCCGGCACCAACCTCAAGACGGAGACCCTCTACAAGCAGACCACCACGCACGACACCGAGGCGTTCGACATCTACGCCATGACCAAGAACCACTACATCACCGCCGTGACGGCCAACGAGGGCTCGTTCAAGATGTGGGTGTGCCGCTATGCCACCGGTGCCACGCTGGCCAAGGGCAGTAGGGAGACGCCCGCCACCTTCGACAAGTACAGGCGGCTGCCCAACTGCGAGGACGTCTTCGTCTATAACCGCGACGTAGCCGACCTCGACCTGACAAACCTGCGAAACATCGCACCGCAGATCACCGACGCTGCCAACAACGACCAGTGCTACTACCACTGCGGCGACATCATCAGGTATCAGGACCGCTTCTACGTCTGCGTAGAGACCCCCACCTTCGGCGGCACGGCACGCTTCATCACCCTCAACGACCAGGCGACCCACACCACAAAGGACTTCCCGTGGTCGGAATATGACATCCCTGGAAAAGATGTGGTATATAATGACGACATGGCATCGGCTGAGACCGTCACCAAGTGGATTGCCAATATCCTGATGGATGACGACATGTGCGAGAATGTGGCGGCACGCATGGCCGACCATCATCCAGACTACGTCAGGCAGGTGGCGCCTGAGGACGAGGAGATACGTAAGAACCTTGTAAAAATACTATTTGACGAAGACCATATTATCACGAATGTACATATGGGCAGTGCCGTAGGTGCTGCCAATGAGCATATTACGCCATACACCTGGGATTATCTGTACGAAAAAGACGCCAATGATCCCACCGACGCTGATGTCATTCTATATGCTCCCGTTGACTGTATGCTGGCAGACAGGATGAGATACAGCACATCGCTGACAGGCCACACCCAGCACTGGGTGCCTTATCTCATCTGTTTCAAGGAAGGCAACACCTATCAGAACAACCTCCTTGGCCAACTTAATGAAGCGGAACAGTGTCAAGTGACAAGCCACTTTACGTGGAAGGACATGGGTCTCTTTGAGTACAAGGGCAACAAACTCAACGACATCGCCACCCGCCCGTACCACATAGTTAAAGTGGCCATGTATTGGGTTCACAAAATGTTGGGTAACAAAGATTATACGCATTTCCCTGTGATAGACTTCACTAAGGACTATCGAAATCATCCCAAACAAGCGATAAGAAATGAAGCAGCGGAGTCTCCCAACAGATGGACTTGGATGAATGTCACCTCCCGCGAACTCACCTTCACCGAGGATGGGAAGAAGAAAACCCAATACGAGAGCGTGTGGGTGAAGAAAGAACAATAGAAGTATAGAATTGACAATTGATAATTGAGAACATGAGAAAAAGAATATTTGACTTTGTGCTGATGGCCGCCATGACGTGCGGCCTCAGCATCGTCGCCGCCTCATGCAGCGACAAAGACAAGGAACTCTCCGACGAGGAGAAGGAGCAACAGGCAGAGCAGCAGACCGACCAGGACATGGCCGATGCCGCCACATTCTGGCAGGTGGTGGGCCAGCTCACCGATGACGTGATGCCTGACGACTGGCGGAACGCCACCTACGAACCCGCCATCGGCCTGCCCGACGATGCCAACAATGCCGTGCGCATCGTCTCCACCGCCGATATCGAAACCGCTGCCGAGTGCTTCGCACAGCTGACGGGAGCCGCTGTCACGGCCTCCACCGCGACATACACCTACCAGAACGACCTCGTGGGCACGCTCACCTACCGCCAAACCGGCGGCACGTCGCTGGCCACCGTCGATGTGGACATCAAGCAGATGCCCGGTCTGAAGCAGATTGTCTACAAGAACGCCGAGCAGATGGGCGACGGTGCCAACGGCTCGTTCAACGGCACGGCCTACTACCGCTTCGGCGACGTGGTGAGGAAGCTGAACGTCGACGGACTGTGGGACTACTGGATCTGCGTACGACCTGCCTTCGGTCCCGCCAACAAGGGCGACAGCCACTGGATCACGCTCAGCAAGCTGCCCTCGCCCTACGTGAAGACCGTCAACAAGACGGTGAACCGCGTACGCCTCACCCACGTCATGCCTAAGAGCCTGGGCACCAAGACCGAGCACATGCAGAACCTGGCCGAGCTGCTGTATGCCATGACGCACTCCGAGACCTGGGCCACGAACCTCTCCACCAACAACGGCTACAAGAGGCTGAAGTACTTCAAGGATTTCGACTATACGAAGATTTTCAAGTACAATAACGACGTCTTCTTTAAAGACGTGTATCAGACGATGCCCAACAGCGTGTTCAAGGAGATATTCGGACTCTCGAAGCAGCAGATGGCAGCGGAACTGGAGGAGGACGGCCTGCACCTCGTGTACAACTCCGCCACCATGAGCGGCAACAACATCTCGCTGAACGTGGCCAAATATTCCGGCACGAACCTCAAGACGGAGACCTACTACAAGCAGACCACCACGCACGACACCGAGGCGTTTGACATTTACGCCATGACCAAGAACCACTACATCACCTCCGTGACGGCCGACCAAGGCACGTTCAAGATGTGGGTGTGCCGCTATGCCACTGGTGCCACACTGGCCAAGGGCAGCAGGGAGACACCAGCCACCTTCGACAAGTACAGGCGGCTGCCCAACTGCGAAGACGTATTTGTGTATAACCGCGATGTAGATAAACTCGACATGGAGAATCTGAGGAACACCCCGCCGCGCGAGAGCAAGGGCATGAACCTCAGCGACTTCTCAGGCATCCCCCACTATAGCCACGGCGACATCCTGCGAGACCAGTATGGCCACAAGTGGGTGGTGGTCTACCAGGCCGGCAATCCTGACATCCCAGATAGAAACATTATAGCCGAGAAGTCGCCCTTCGCCGAACTCGTCAGTTTTGAGGGCATCACCTATAGCAGCGACCACAAGAGAGCCACCAACCTGCCCACACGCAACCAGGCCATACGCGGTGCCCTCTGGCTTGAGCAGTACTTCTACAATCTTGCCTATGTTAGCGATAACACGAAGGAAGAATTGGAAGACAGAAATAAAATGCAATGGTGGGGCAGCAGTTGGTGGAACCTGCTGGAGAACTGTGACGTGGAGATACGCGACTACTTCCAGCTGGTGACGGCTCAAAACGGTGACCCGCGACAGGGATCCGTGTGCGCCAGCATCGCCTACAACGACAGTACGGGCAGGCAGCGACTGCTGCGCTGGGTGAGGTTCAACCAGCGGAATGATCAAAACTTCAACTGGTTCCTGTCGGACTTGTACCCCACCAAGCCCGATAATGAGACGACGTTCTACTCCGACAATGCATACAACAAAAACTCTCCCATCTATCTGGACGACCTCGCCGACCAGGACATGGTAGACCGTTATGCCGAGGACTCCTACGCCCGCCAGGGCGTCTCTAACCTTGACAACCTAAAGAACAATGCCGACACAAGCCCACGCCAGCCACGCAGCACCACCGACCCCCGTGCCACCGACGTGCGTAACTACTTCTACGACCGCACCGCATGGGAGAGCCGCAGCTTCCCCGCCGACATGTGGAACGCGCCGGTGCTGATGTTCCGCATGACCCGCGTCTACGACCGTGGCGATGAAGGATGGTCTGACACCACCATGGACGGCCTGCACCTGACCAGGATTGCCGAGCACGACTGGGGAGAAAGGGCAGAGGAAGACATAGACGGGTTCAGAGAAGGTATATGGGGCTCCATCTGGAACGGCTTCTGCTACACCAATGGTGCCAGTTCCGGCTTCTGGTTCCTCAACGGCAAGACGATAGACTTCCCCACCTGGCGCATGGCGTGGTAGAGGATTGAACATTGAACAATGAACATTGAACATTGAGCATTATATAATACACTAATATTAAATCAAAATGAGAAAAGCATTCAAGCATTTACCCGCGCTTTTTGCCACCCTGGCACTGAGCGCTACGCTGGCAGCCTGCTCCGATAAAGACAGCTACAGCATCAATGAAGCGAGAATCGACGGCAACGTGTCCGCCCTCTCACAGTTGGAGGCCTACAGCTGCACCACCGACTTCAACCTCGTCACCGACAAGGATGCCGAATGGACAGCCACCGTCGAGTGGGACGTCGAGGAGTCCAACCAGCCCGCCTACGTCTATCCCAAGAGCGGCATGGGCCCGACGACACTCCACATCGTCTCCCTCGACAACACCTCAGGGACAGACCGCACAGCCACGTTGAAGATTACCTTCCCCAAGGACGAGTCGAAAAACATCTCCCTGCCCATCACCCAGAAGCATGTCATTAACGACGGCGGCAACAACGAGGAATACGACGCCTATCAGGAGGCCGGCGCCAAGGCCCGTGGCATAGGCTACGGCTACAATGCCTTTGCCGGCTACTGCGACGTGCGCACCGCCACACTGCCCATTTTCGAGGTGGACCGTATGTTCACCGAAAAAGCCATCACCTTCGACTACTCCACTGTCAACATCAGCCAGGTGGAGGAGAGCGGTGCCAGCGCCGAGGAGCTGGGTCGCAAGCTCAACGCCTCGCTGCATCTCGAGGCTCAGGCCTGGGGTGCCAGCGCCGCCGTCGATGCCTCGTTCGACATCGCCCACAAGCAGAACGAGAGCAACGAGTTTGCCTGGATGGACATCAACGTCGAAACCTGCAACGCCAGCCTCAACGTACCTTTGGATTCCATAATATCAGAGTATATGACCGATGGCGCCATGCACGACATCTACGGTGACCCGGTTTATAATGAAAGGCGAGGCAAAAAAATCGTACGCTATCCCTCGACGCCAGCCGGCTTTTTACGCTTGGTGCGCGACTATGGAACGCACGCCGTCGTGGGTGGCGTGCTGGGCGGACGCCTCCACACGCAAGTCACCTGCAACACCACCAACATGACCACCGCCTTCGATGCCAAGGCCTCGCTGGAGGTGACCTACGGCGGCACCTTCCTGAGCGACCTCGACGCCAAGGTCAAGGCACAGATGTCGAAGGCACAGGCCTCCAACCACACCGCCTTCTACTATAAGGCCAGCGTGCGCGGCGGCGGACAGGCCGACGGCACCAAGAAAGGCATGCAGGATGTGCTCGACTTGATGTCGAAGTCGCGTCAGGGACTCGTCAGCACAGCGTCTTACAGCTACGACGACAACATGGAGGTGTCCATCCCCGACTACAGCGGAGACTATGAAGATGCCGC
Source organism: Prevotella sp. UBA2742 (assembly GCA_002353485.1). GTDB lineage: Bacteria > Bacteroidota > Bacteroidia > Bacteroidales > Bacteroidaceae > Prevotella. The sequence goes on along the minus strand of DEJS01000007.1, from coordinate 82,831 downwards.
CAAAGATTGGAAGGAGAGCCTGATGCTCAACGGCAACAGCGCGAGCGAGATGCAGGAGTGGCTCGACCATCTGGCACTCATCGACTTCAACAAGAAGGGACAACTGGTCCCCCTGTATGAACTCGTCAGCGAGGAGACGGACCCCGAGCGCCGTCAAGCCTTCGAGGAATGGTATAAGAACACACTGATGAACGATCCTACCATCCTCACAGGCACGCCCCAGACCTACATCAGCACCCCGCCCACCATCATCGGTGAGGATGTGCTTGAGACGATGGAGGACGCCAGCACCAGCCAGTCGCTCATCCGCGACATCTACCTCCAGGACGGCAACCACGTGGCCCGCGTCTGCTCTGAGTTCATTCCTGCCCTTAACCCCTCGAAGCGCGTCAACGTCATCTACCCCATGGTCAACGGCGTGCCCCGCTACAACCTCGGCATCTATCTCGGCGGTCCCGCTTCCTATCCCCACTACGTCAGCTGGGGACAGTACGACGACCCCTCGACGCCCATTATCACGCCCATCTCCGACACCGAGGTGGGAGGTTACAAGCAGGTATATCTGCGCGGCAACCACCTCACCGTATTCCCCGACGAGAACATCAAAGAGAACAAGTACCTGAAGACTACGTCGAAGGAATACACCTTGCAGCACTCCGACAACGGAAAGTCCATCGTCTACCCACTCGTCAAAATCAATAACTACATCTACACCCGCAATTTCTTCAACGGCCGAACCTATCAGAACGGAGCACCCCAGATGTCGGACAATCTGTGGAAAGATGGGGGAGACATCAACGCATTCTCACCTTACTGGAGAAATGATGATGGTGACATCGACTGGTATCTTGTGAACAACTACACCTACAACCTCTACGCCTGGGGCGGCTTCGCACCCAACGGATGGACGGTGCCCTACGCCTCGCAGTATAAGAAGATGCTCGAGAACCTCACCAACATCACCGGCAACAAGCCCGACGGCACCATCGGGGCTTCGTTCCTCAAAGACGGTGTCTATGGCTTCAACACCATGGAGACGGGATTCATCGTCGTGGGCTACGACTCCTGGCATAGCACTACACCCGAAAGAGTGGCTCACGTGAATAATAGGCTACTCTATTTAGGCGCCCTCAACGACGAAGACAAGGAGAAACTGGACGGTAAAACCACCGTGTACACGAAGATAGGCGACCTGAAGACGGGAGGCACCTGCGATGCCCTGTCCATAGAGACAAAAACGGGTAATGCAGCCATGATTCACTACAACGACCAGGCACCCGTGTTAATTGACTGCACTCAAATGAAATACCAAGGCTACTACCCCGAGAACCTGCGCGACAAGGGCGAGTGGAACAACTACGCCAATCGGGGCAATCCCATAGAATACATCAAGTCGGTCACCTACCCCAGTTGCTTCGTCTGCTATCCCATCATCATCTGCCAGAAGGCATTCAAGTTCTGACGGAAAGCCTCTCCCCCGGCCCCTCTCCCGTAGAGAGGGGAGCGTCAAAAAGCCTCCCCTACGGGGGGAGGCTTGGAGGGGCTTCGGACAAACCACAGGCTGGCGGGGGTTCGACTCCCCCGCCAGTCACCAACGAAAGAAACAACCAAAGCAAAAACAGGGAACAATGAGAAAGTTGAATCTATGGATGCTGGCCGCCATTCTGACACTATGCGGTCTCACCACTGCACTCTCCTCGTGCAGCGACAGCAAGGACGAAGCGCAGGCCACACCCATTGGCGCTGAACTCTACAAGTTGTGGTATGCGGAGAGCCTCTCCCACGGCCCCTCTCCCGTAGAGAGGGGAGCGTCAAAAGCCTCCCCTACGGGGGGAGGTTTGGAGGGGGCTAAGGAGCAGTTGAGGCAAATCGTCGCCTTCGACTTCGACGACGACGGCGAAGGCAAGGAGTATTTCTTCTATGTCGACGCCAGCAACAAAATGAAAGAGAACATGCCCAAGCTGGTGGGGGGCGACTTCGCCTATACGAACCTGGCAGGCACCATACTCATTACGCGCAAGGACCTGCTGGGCACTGATGCCACGAAAGATCTTGTGCGCGAGGTGAAGTACCTGAACGGCAGGCTCGTCTTCAGCAACGGCAACATCAGCCTGCTGCCAGCTACAGAAGCGCAGAAGAAGCAGCTGGAAGCGTGGCTGCCCGATGGTGGAAACGCAGATACGGGCTACAAGACCATCTTCGTGATCAGCGACATCCACGTCATGTCACCGAAGCTGCTCGAACGTGAGGGGTCGGCTTACAGCAGCTATCTGAATTTTGACCCCAAGCTGCTGGAATACAGTGCCGATGTGCTGGAAACACTTGTCGACGAAGCCATCAAGCGCAAGCCTGACCTCGTCATCATACCTGGCGACCTGACCAAAGACGGCGAGCTGGTGAGCCACCAGTTAGTGGCGAGCATTCTCACCCGCCTGCGCACAGCAGGAATACCGGTGATTCTGGTGCCAGGCAATCACGACATCGACAATCCGGAGGGCTATTACTTCAACGGCGACGAGAAACGCTCGGCAGAGCGCACCTCGCCAGAGATGTTCAAGCAGATTTATGCCGACTTCGGCTATAACCAGGCCTACGCTACCGACCCCGCCTCGCTGTCGTTCGTCTGCGAGCCGCTGGAGGGACTGGTGCTACTGTGCCTCGACACCAATCTGTATGAGGAGAACCTGTTCAAGGACAAGGGTGCCGACAAAGACTATAACCAGACCGCCGGCCGCATACGCCAGGCTACGCTGACCTGGGCGCTGGCAGAGGCCGACAAGGCACGCGCACAAGGCAAGCAGGTAGTGCTGGTGGAGCACCACAACATCGTGCAGCACCACGATGCCCAGGGCTCCATACAGAGCGAATACATCATTGAGGACTATCAGAACATCAGTGAAAAGATGATGAGGCACGGCATCCACCTGGCCTTCACCGGACATACCCACCTGCAGGACATTGCTGCCTACAAATACTGGGATGCCCTGAAAGTGAAGCGCGACAGTATCGTCGACGTGGCAACGGGGTCCACCATCTCCTACCCCAACCCCTGGCGCACCATCAGGGTCTCGGGCGACTATACCCGTTGGGAGATAGCCACCGAATATGTCAAGTCGATACCCCAGCTGGCCGACGTGCAGGGCACATGCTACCAGCGTCTCTACGACAACATCAGCGGCGGACTGGAGTGGCACATCGATTACACCTGGGACGACATTAAGTCGTACCAGCAGAAGGGCTATCTGGCCCTGTTAGGTTGCAAAAAAGACTTCCTTCCCCCCAATGCACATGAGCTGACGAAGCTCATCAGCGAATACCTCGGCGACGACCTGTGCAAGGTGTTTATGATTCACAACGAAGGCAACGAGTGGCAACACCCGGAGGCGGCAACACTGGTAGAAAAGCTGAGAAGCGAATTGCAGCAGCTGCTGCACGACCGGTCACAGGCTGTCGGCCAGCATGATATTACAACCCAATTCCTCGAGTCGCTCGCCGGAACCGTGTTCGACACACAGATTGCTCCCGGACTAAAGAGCATGCTCTCAGATACCAACCAGATGAATGATCTGTTGAACAATAGCAGAACTGACGACATCAACGTGGTGCTGACGATTGGACGTTAATTTCAGAATGTCACCTGCGAGACTATGAACAAGCCATGATTAAGAACAGGCACGGACGACACAGTGGATTAGAAACATCTATAGGTATAGCGAAACTTACGCTTCAAGAGTTGGAGGCTCTGTATTACGACATGAGTACAAAGAACTACATAAACGACTGACAAATTAAAGCGCCAAACATCCCAGCGACGGACTCGACGATTTATTATGCCATGCGTTTCAAATCAACGCTTATACGATGTAGAACATCTGCAGACGGAACAAGCCACGACCCTCATACACCTCGGCCTCGTAGCCGCAGTCACGACAGCGATATTTCAGTTTCCAAGCCACAACTACCCGTTCAACTGCTTGCCGTCAGAGAAGGCCTTGCCCTCAATGTTACCCAGTTTGATGTAGTTGTGGTGAACCGGATCGTATGTAATGAGGTCCATCGACTCCACATCGGGCTTGCCATCCTCGCCCAGATACTGCTCAGCGCAGAGGATATTTACAATTTCGGCTATCAGGTAGTAACCCGTCTCAGACTCGTCCAACTTCTGCTTCACACGACATTCGAGGGTCATCGGGAAGTCACGGAACAAAGGTGCATTCACATTGGGCGCTTTTTCGACGGTCCAACCAGTCTTCTGCATCTTGTCTGGAGTGTTTCTTCCACTGACAATGCCTACATAGTCAGCAGCCACCAGCGTATCAGCGGTAGCAAAGGTGACCGTGAACTCAGGGCATACGGCGAGGTTGTCCGTTGTCTGGTGAGAGCCGAGCGAAATCATGATTTCATGCATATCCCACTGGCCGCCCCATGCTGCATTCATGGCGTTGGGCCGGCCGTCCTTGTCATAAGTGCCGATAATCAGCACTGGCTGTGGAAGCATCCACGCATTTGATTTGAAACTTTTCATCATTCTCCGTCTTTTATAAAATGTGCTGCAAAGTTACGAAATTATTTGGATTTCCGTTGGCGATTCAGATTATTTTCGTATCTTTGCACCGTAAGATTGAAAATAAGCACCTCGTAAATATGCCACAAATTAGTTTCTTTTATGGAATCTACATCTGGATGAATTTTTCCGATCATCAGCCGCCACATTTCCATGCATGGTATGGTGACTATAAAGTTATCGTGAACATAAAGGATGGTGTTGTGAGAGGCGAAATGCCCGGAAGAGCACTACGTATGATACTGGAGTGGCTTGATGATCATCGTGCCGAACTGATGAACAATTGGGACAAGGCACAGAAGGGCGAGCCTCTCGATAAGATTGAACCATTAAAATAGCAAGACAATGTTTATAGAAGTTGTAAAGGCAGAATACATTGACGGCTACAAACTGCTGTTGCTGTTCAACAATGGAGAACGGAGAATCGTTGACCTGAGTGATTCTCTTAAGGGGACTGTCTTTGCCCCTCTGAAGGACATCAACTTCTTCAAGCGCTTCTCCATCAAGTTCAACACCGTAGAATGGGAGAATGGTGCCGACTTCGCCCCAGAATATCTCTATGAGATAAGTTCTGCCGCATAAATTGAACGATGAAGCAGATGGCTATGCAAGAAGATAATATCAGCTTTGAAGAAATCGGCAAGGAAGAAACAATCCATGCCGAGCAGCCTCAGGCTTTGTTTAAGCAACCTATAAGAGGGCGGTATCAAGGACTCCATGCGGAATTGAAGGCAAGATGTGCGCCAGAGAACTTTATGAATCCCTACGAGCCAGAGAAGGTGTCAAAGGCAAACGAACTCTATTCTGAGGTGCTTCATACAGATGAACAAGCAGATGAACAACTAAAGCAACTCCGTCTGCGAGCAATAGAGGAATTAGGCATCAAATTCTCTACTGAGGAACTTTTTGACAGGCTATCGGCAGCCTGCAATCCGAAGAACTTCACTGGCGAATCCTATAACAAGGAGCGATTAGAACTGTCCAACAGGCTCTATCAGGCTGTATTGATGAATGCTGATAATGTGCTGGCGCTGGAAGAGATTGAGGGGGAAGCGAAGGAGTTGATAGAAGAGTACAAGCCAACAAGGCATAGTAAGAAAACCACAAAATCCCCCCAAAAAGAAGAAGTTGACATTATAGAACTGTTCCTTATTATTTTAAGTGCTATTTTGTTTGTTATTGTTGTGATCGTAGCAAATTTAACTTTATATCATTAGCCCCTATGTTTGCAAACACCTGGAACAAAATAGTGAGTTGGTTCAAAGACCGCAGCGAGCGCAACCGTCTTGTGCGCAGCTTCAACGAGTCGGCACGCGAGGCATTCGTCATGGGTGAAGCCCCTGCGATGCTTGAAGCCAGCATATCGCGTGGCGACCCCTCCTATAAACACGCTTTTTCGAGATGGATGTACTCTGGCTTTCGCATCAAGATCTTCACTGGCAGACTGCTGTCTAAAGACGAGATGATATTCATCGGCAACACCATACTGAGCAACGAGCAGCTGGTGAGACGCCTCGTCGTATTAGGATGGGACACACTGGAGATTCACGGCGAGAATGCCACGTATGGCTGCAAATGGAAGCTGTCTGACCACATGGAGACCATCAACTTGCTAAATTCATAATAGTGTGCGTATGGGAAACATCTTATCGTGGCTGACACAGAGATTCGGCTCTAAGTCGGAAAAGCAGCAGTACAAGCAAGAGGTGATGGACAAGACGGCTAACGTTGACTTCTCGTCTATCACCCACGACTGGGAGAAGTCAAAACGCCTCTACGACGTGCTGAAAAAGAAATGCCACCCCGACCTTTATACGGGCAAGCAAAACGAGGCTGCAACACGTCTGTTTCAATTGTTGATGGAGAAGAAGTACAACTATCCGGAACTTCTCAGAATCAAGGAAATGGCGGAAAAGGAGTTAGGCGCCAATTTTCTATAAGTTCACTATCCTGCTAGACTTCTATCATTTCCCCTTCTCTGCTGATAGCCCAGAAGGGAATGTGGGCTTCATCCGTAAACTCCTTGAAACGCCAGACGGACTCGAAGCCTGTAGTGAAGTGCATCGGCACGAAGAGTCCGACCTTAAACCGCTCGATGAACTGTCGCCCGCCAAGGGTATAGCCATTGCCGATGCGTCCGTCAATGGGAAACATCACCACATCGAAGTCGTGCGCTACTTTACGAATATCCTTCAGTTCGCCCAGATATTGCTTCTCGTGGGCTATTGGGTCAAACACTTCCTCCATCTCGAAACTGTACATCTTCTGCCCTGGCACTGCCGTTGGCAGAAACTTCGCATACCAGTTGTTCAGGTCGCCGGCATGGAAGATTCGTCGTCCCTCCGTCTCGACAATCCACGACACACCGCTGTCCGTGCTGCCCAGTGCCCAGATGGCGATGCGCTCATCCCTCCATGTGCCGCCTTTAGCCAGCCATACGTCTGCATCCTCCTTATTGGCTCTCCTGTGTCTGAGAATGTCCTTGCTCAGGATGTAGGTGATGTCCTGCCGAAGGCTCCTCCACTCGAAGATTTCCTTGGTGAAATGGTCTTCGTGGAAATGGCTGGAGAAGACAAACAGCGACTTCTGTCTTTTCAGCACTGACGGCATCACTCGGCTGGGATCCAGCCAGTAGTCGAACACCAGTATCGCACTGTCTGTTTCCAGCACAAAACCACTATGGAAGATGTAGGTCAGCGTCATTGATAGAGAATATAACCAGCGATTAAAAGTTGAGCGATTATGATGGCCGGTACGCCATCTTTGAACTTCTTATGAAGTGTCTTGTGATGCCAGGTCTTCATGCCCAGCCATGCTCCGATGCTGCCACCAACGACAGCCAATCCCAGCAAAGTAGCTTCAGGAACACGCCACTTGGACTTCTTCGCCTTCCACTTGTCAATGCCATACACGAAGAAAGTCACCAAATTGATGACAGCGAGGTAAATAAGGGCGATATGTAGGAAGCTCTGGTCGTTCATCAACTCATCTTCGTCATGTGATAGCCCATACGCTTCAGTTGCATGGCTGCTCCCATCAGGTAGAGCTGATGCAGACAGGATACGTAGGCGTTGAAAGCCTCCTTGGTGCCAGGCTCGATGCGCTGGTGCATCAGGGCATTGTATACCCGTGACGCACACTCGCCAACCAGTTTCTCCAGTACGGTATAGTCAACACCCGTCAATTGCAGCACTTCTTCGCGGATATATTCGTCCATCGAATCGTAGCCTCTTTTGTCGCGCAGATAGGCATAGAGGTCGTCGAGCTTGGAGTAGATGTCCCATTCCGTATCCCACAGTTTTGCCACGGCCATACCGATATACATCATCCAGCCGAGGGATGCCGAAGGATAGTCTTGAAACTCCCTGATGCCGTCGGGAACGTATGCCTTGGCTATCGCCTCCCATTTATCTTCCACGTCAGGACACTCTGGTAGCCGTTCGTCAACCTCCTTCATTGACAGAAGGAACTGATGCAAGTCCCCGTGCAGTTTTTCTTCAAATTCGTTCATCGTTTCCTTAAACTCTGTTTTAATTGCAAAATTCTCTTGCAAAGTTACTCTTTTCTGCCCGATTTTGACTACTTTTGTGCCAACAATTAACAAAAGTTGATTCTCGTCCGAAAAAAACAACGGAAAGCCACGCAGACACTCCCGATAGGCACGGCCTATACAGTATGGACGGGCATCGGAGCCGTCGGTGCCGTGTTCGTAGGTAGACTAAAAGGACGCTAATTATTTAGAATGAAACACAAAGGAATCATCTGCGGCATACTGGCTGCAATCTGTTATGGCACCAATCCGTTTGGTGCACTACCGCTCTATGCAGAAGGGGTGAACACCTCCTCTGTCCTGTTCTATCGTTTCTCGATGGCAGTACTGATGCTGGGGGCTATGCTTGTCGCCGAGCGTAAGTCGTTCCGCATCAATCTTCAGGAGACAAAGGTGCTGGGCTCTTTAGGGCTGCTCTTTGCTGCATCGAGCATTACCTATTATCAGAGTTTCCACTTCATGGATGCCGGAATCGCCAGCACCATCCTTTTCGTATATCCAGTGATGGTGGCGGTCATCATGGCAGCTTTCTTCAAGGAGCGAGTCACGCTGGTTACCGTCAATTCCATTCTCCTGGCATTGGCAGGCATCGCCTTGCTTTATCGCGGTGGAACAGGGGTCACTCTCAGTACCGTGGGCATTCTGCTGGTGATGGTCTCCTCGCTCACTTACGCCATATATATCGTAGTGGTCAATCAGTCGAGCATCCGCATGTCATCACTGAAGCTTACCTTCTACGTGCTGCTGTTCTGCATGTTCGCACTGGCTGTCTATTCTACGACGTCGCCCGACCTACGCCTGATGCTGCCTCCATCGCCCCGGGCATGGTTCTTTGCCTGCTGGCTGGGCCTGGTGCCAACGGTTCTCTCGCTGGTATTCATGACCATAGCCGTCCATGAGGTAGGAGCCACCCCTACTGCCATTATGGGAGCCCTGGAGCCGCTGACAGCCGTAGCCATCGGCGTAATGGTATTCGAAGAATCACTTACCGTCCGACTTGTCATCGGCATCTTGCTCATACTCTCTGCAGTATTGCTAATCGTCTTGGGCAAGCGGCGCTCATCGCGTCCGGCCGACCGTCTTAGTCATAAATGCCGATAATCGGCGTATTCCTGGCCCTCAATATCCTAAATCCTCTCCGACCAGCACTACCACGTGGCGTCCCTTGTTTCTGCTGTTGCGCAGAAAGTGGACATAGCTGCAAATGCTCTCTGGTGAGTTGCAGTTATGACACATGCCGTCTATCCTGCACGGAGTCTTGATGTCAAAGCGCTGGGCGTTGATAGGCGATGCCGTACCCCTCGCCCTGGCCAAAGCAGCCTCTGCAGTCTGGGCTACCTTGTTGAGCCCAATAACAAAGATGACCTTTTTCGGCCCCCATGTGATTGCTGCCACACGATTGCCGTTGCCATCTATATTCACAATAACACCGTCTTCTGAAATCGCGTTAGCACTCGTCAGATACACGTCAGCCGTGAAAGCCCTGAGATACATGGCCTCCTTTGCCTCTGGCGTATCCACAGTGTCACGGTCGAGGACTTCGAGCGTACCCCTGTTTTTCAGCACTTCCGGAATACCAAGGTCGCGGACGGTTGCCGTTCCGCCCCACGTCACGGTGCTTCCGTCGGTAATGAGTTCCGAAACCTTCTTCACTGCCTCTTCGCCTGTAGGACAGTATAAGGCCTCCATGTTGCGGCGGTTCAGGTTCTTTATCAGCCGTTCTGCCAGTTTCTGGTTTCTTTCTTCAAGTGGTGTCATACCTTATTTTTCTATTCTTTGTTCTCACTTGCCCTCACTTTGCTCTCACTTTGCCTTCACTTTGCCTTCACTCTATTTTATGGAGACAGTGTGAAAGCAGACTTTTGGTAAAATGGTGCCAAAGGCGAGGTGCGTTTTCAGAAAAAGGGGCTTCCCACTAAAGGGAACCCCCTCATGCCTATACGGTAAACGCTTCGTTGTCGGAACGAACGTTTCTTCGTGGCTACTTATTTGGCTGGTGCGGCAGGAGCCTCAGCAGCAGGTGCCTCTGTTGCGGCGGGAGCCTCAGCAGGAGCAGCAGCACCCTCGGCAGGAGCAGCAGCACCCTCGGCAGGAGCAGCAGCGTCTTTCTGCTGGCTTGCACCGAAGCCGGGAAGGTTGTGCGGATTGGTAACAGGGTTCTCTACGTTCTCCATGACCGACTGGTCGGCAGATGCCGTGGGGGCTACCCATGCGCATGCAACGCTGATGACGACCATGATGGCGGCGAGACTCCAGGTGGCCTTCTCGATGAAGTCGGTGGTCTTACGGACTCCTGCTACCTGGTTATAACCTGCGAAGCTTGACGACAGACCGCCACCCTTCGACTCTTGAATCAGCACGATACCAATCATCAGTACGGCTGCAATCACGATAAGAATTACGAATAACGTGTACATTGTTGTTTTAATTTTTTTGTTTATTACTGTTTATTATTAATTTCTCGAGGAATCGTATCTGGTCGCTGAAGTAGGCATTCTTGTGAGGCAGCTGCTGATTGAGGCGGCTGATGACGTCGAGTGCCTTCTGGTAGCGCCCTTGTTTGATATAGATGCGCGCAAGGGTCTCGGTAAAGTATTCTTCGCCAATGTCGTCGCTGCTGTCGTCTTTTACTGGCGGGGGGAGCTCTATAGTGTCGGACGGCAGGTCGTTCAGTATGATGCGCCCTTGTTCCTGCTCCAGGAAGGTATCAATGAGGTCGTGCCCTTTCAGCTGCGGACCGTCGTGGTCGTCCATCTGCAAGGTCTGGCTCTCCAACAGGTATGCCACGTAGTCGACTGCGGCATCTGCCGGTGTAGGCTTGCGGTGTTCATGCACTGGCGAGGCGTCGTCGGGAATGGAGTTCAGGAAGCTGTCGATGAGTGTCTCTGTGCGGCTGCCGCCGTCGTGGGCCGATGCCGGCTGACGGCTGGCTGACGGCTGGGGGGTCAGCTGGTAGTGGAAGGCCTCTATGAGCTGGAATATGACCTTACGGTCGGTCATGTATATGGCTGCACGACGCAGTTCTTCGTCAAAGTCCGGGTCGTGGAGCAGATAGAGGTTCTGCAGCAGCAGCAGGCGTATGGTCTGGAAATAAGGGTACTGTGCCAACAGCGACCGCAGCTCATAAAGCGAGTCACGGTCCATCAGTTCGGGGTGTTGTATGTATTCTCTTATCTCCATAACCTTCCTACCAGTTGGCTACTGTAGCATTAAATATCTGGTCGCAGATGTCCTTTACCATCAGTCGGACCAGTTCTTCCTGTACGGCGTTGAGCGACTGTGTGGTCTCGTACGACTGGCTGGCTGTGAACTGCCGTTCGAAGTCTTCGCTGTGGTTGGTATTGTTAGTGAATCGCACGTTGACCGTCATGGTGAGCTCGGCCTGGGCCGAATAGCCCTCGGCCGACACCGACTTGTTGCGCTGTGAATACTGCGTAATCTCGCCCTCCAGCTTCAGGTCTCCGTTGCGGCGTACCTGCTGCAGCTTGGTATGGCTGGCGTACTGGTCTTTCAGCTGATTGTTGAACATAGGTCCCATGGGGCCCCATACGTAGCTGGTGCGCAGCGGGAACTCTGCAATCTGTATGGACTTCACCTTCGAGTAGTCGATGCTGGCACCGTTAAACTTATAGCTTACGGAGCACGCCGTCAGCAGGACGACAAGTGCCAGGGCGAGTGTAGGGCGTATGCTGCTATTTATCCAATCCATATTGCTTTAGTCTACGATATAGTGTGCGGTCGCTGATGCCTAACTCCTGAGCGGCCTTCTTCCTGTTGCCGCCATTGCGCTGAAGGGCCTTATCGAGTGCCTGACGGCTCCAGTCGCTTACGTTAAGATTCTCCTGTTCAGGGGCCGGGTCAATATATTCCTCGGCCACAGCATCCTCCAGGGCACGTGGTGTAACGGCGATGGGTGGTATAGTGGGCACGGCAGACGTAGCGGTGATGGACGAAGGCTGCAGCGAGGCTCCCTTCATCTGGACATCCTCTATCTGCTTTTTCAGCGTGCTCACCTCGCGACGCATGTCGTTCACGTTAGAACGCAGCTCGAAAAGTATTTTGTACAATATCTCGCGCTCATTCTCAAAGCTGTGGTCGCTGCTGTTATGCAGCGGTGCCAACTGTGTCGACTCCTGGTCCTGGGGAATGAAACGGGCCAGGACATCGGAAGATATCTGGCGTTCAGGGCTCAGAATGCTTATCTGCTCGGTGATGTTCTTCAACTGGCGTACATTGCCCGGCCACTTATAGCGCATCAGCAACTGCTTGGCGTCGTCAGAGAGCACCACCTTGTCCATACGGTACTTCTCGGCCATCTGCATGGCAAAGAGCCTGAAAAGCAGCACGATGTCATCGCCACGCTCGCGCAGGGGAGGCATCTGTATGGGTATGGAGTTCAGGCGGTAGTAAAGGTCCTCGCGGAAACGGCCTTCGCTGATGGCCTGACGGATGTTGACATTGGTAGCTGCCACGATGCGCACATCGGTCTTACGTATGTCGGTACCTCCAACAGGAATGTACTCGCCCGTCTCCAGTACTCGCAGCAGACGCGCCTGTGTGGCCAGCGGCAGCTCGCCTACCTCGTCAAGGAACAAGGTGCCTTTGTTAGCCACGCCGAAGTATCCCGGCGAGTCGTTGATGGCACCAGTAAACGAGCCTTTTACGTGTCCGAAGAGTTCAGAGTCGATAGTACCCTCAGGAATAGAGCCACAGTTAATAGCAAAATACTTCTCGCGGCGTCGGGGCGAGTTGTCGTGAATGACGCGTGGAATAATTTCCTTGCCCACGCCACTCTCGCCGATGATGAGCACAGACAGGTCGGTAGGTGCCACCTGTAAGGCGACATCTAACGCATGGTTCAGGGCCTCGCAGTTGCCCACGATACCATAGCGCTGCTTAATACCCTGTAGTTCTGTACTCTTCATTTTCTGCTAATGGGCTGCAAAGTTACAAAGAAAATCTGACATTATGGCATAGTTTGGCAGTTTTTTAACTTTCCTGCTCCGTTTTCTTGCCTGGCTTAAAGACTGCAAAGCGCACTTTCTCGCCATCCTCGCGCTTTTCGTGAAACAGTTTGGGAAGAGGGTTCTGCAGCGGCTCGTCGTAATTGATACGATTACGGTAGATGTCGATGGCGGTATAGATGGCCTGACGCATGGAGTTCTCATCGGCCTTTCCCTGGCCTGCTATGTCGAATGCCGTGCCATGGTCGGGCGAGGTACGCACAATGGGCAGTCCGGCCGTATAGTTGACACCGGTATCATTGGCGATGGTCTTAAACGGTGCCAGGCCCTGGTCATGATACATAGCAAGCACGCCGTCAAAGTGCTCGTAGGTGGCAGCGCCGAAGAAACCGTCAGCAGGATAGGGTCCAAAGGCCTGAATGCCCTGCGCTGCCAGCTCGTCGATGGCAGGCTTGATAATGTCCTTCTCCTCAGTGCCCAACACGCCGTCGTCGCCAGCATGAGGGTTCAGTGCCAGTACGGCTATACGAGGATTTGAAATACGGAAGTCGCGCTTCAGACTCTGGTGGAAGATGGCAGCCTTCTCTATGATAGCTTCTTTAGTGATAGCCTGTGCCACCTGACGGATGGGCAGGTGCGTTGTCACCAGCGCTACACGCAGGTTTTCATTCATTAGTATCATTATGGCCTTCTTGCCTTCGCCAACGCTGGTCTCAATGTACTCCGTATGTCCAGGGAACTGGAAACCCGGGCTCTGAATGGTGGCTTTGTTGATGGGTGCCGTCACCAGAACGTCGTACAGGCCGCTACGATAGTCGGTCATTGCCTTGTCCAGGGCTATCAGCGCAGCACGTCCTGCCTCGAGCGAGGGCTGGCCCAGTTCGACCTTTATCTCATCGTCAAAGCACGTCAGGAGATTGACACGCCCGTCGCGGGCCTCCTCGGCACTGCTGATGATGCTGAACGCTGTTTCCAGGTTCAGCGCCTTACGATGGTAGGAGGCTATCTTGGGAGAGCCATAGATGATAGGGGTGCACAGCTCTAAGATTGCAGGGTCAGCAAAAGCCTTCAGGATGACTTCATAGCCGACGCCATTGGTATCGCCATGCGTGATGGCCACACGAATTTTTCTGTCTTGTTCCATATTGTTATTCTTTCGTTATTTCGGGGATTTCATTATTCTGTTCTTCGGATACGCCGGAAGCACCGGCCGCGAGGGCTTCCTGCTGCCTGGCCGTTGAAAGCAGCCCACAGGCAGCAAAGATATCCTGTCCTCGACTGGCACGGATGGTAGTAAAGATGCCGTGGGCGGTCAAATAGTCACGAAGGGCTTCCATACGCTTCTCGTCAGAGCCTGGCAAGTCTACGTCTGGGATCTCATGGAACCTGATGAGATTGACACGGCACTCCAAGCCTGCCAACAAGCGCACTATCTCGCGACCATACGTGGGCGAATCGTTGAGACCGCCAAAGCAGATATACTCAAACGAACAGCGTCGCTGATGGCTGAAGTCATAGTGACGTAGCAGTTCTATCGTCTCTTGCAACGACATGCCTTTCTCGGCAGGCATCAGCCGCTGACGCTGTTCATGCAGCGGAGAGTGCATCGAGATGGCCACGTGGCACTCGCTGGCCTCGAGGAAGCGCTTCAGCTTACCATGCACGCCCACGGAACTTACCGTAATGCGACGCGGACTCCATGCCAGTCCCCAGTCTGCCGTAAGCACCTCACAAGCCCTCAGTACGGCATCGAGGTTGTCCATTGGTTCGCCCTGACCCATGAAGACGATGTTGGTCAGCTGCTCACGCTCGGGCAGAGCCAGTATCTGGTTCAGTATGTCGGCAGCCGTCAGGTTACCCTGCCAGCCCTGCTTGCCCGTCTGGCAGAACAGGCAATTCATCTTACACCCTACTTGGCACGACACGCACAAGGTAGCACGGTCGTGGTCGGGTATGAACACCGTCTCCACGAAACGGCCGCTGACATTGTCGTTACAACAGACCGGGAAAAGATACTTTATCGTTCCGTCCTTAGAGCGCTGACTATCGATGGGGGCCATCAGCCCCACCTCGTAGTCCTGTTCCAATAGCATCCGGTTTTGTTTCGAAAGGTTAGTCATCTCGCTGATAGAGGCTACTTTTTTCTCGTAGAGCCACCCAGACAACTGCTTAGCCGTAAAGGCTGGCATACCTTTCTCTCCGACCAAAGCTTTCAGCTCTGACGGAGTCATTCCTATGAGTCGATTCTTCGAATTCACGCTGCAAAGGTACAAATAAAAGTGTAGGAAATCCCAAATTTGTGAGAAGAATTAAATTCTTTTAAAGGGAAAATGGGTAAAAAGTGCTGGAAATTACGTACCTTTGCGCCCAATTGAATAAAAAAGCGCCCATTATGACACAGAAAATAGACTGTTTCCTGTCTTGCCACAACGCAAGCGAAATGACACACACCGTCAAACAGTTAGAAGAAAGCACGCTGGTGCGACACGTATTCCTGCTCGAGAATCAACCCCTACAATCAGACGATGTGCTGATGAACGTGGCAGAGCAGGCTGTTGCCGACTTTGTACTACTGACATTGAAGCCACAGCCACTGAATCTGGGCAAGGGCGCCTTGGAGCGGCTGATGCTGGTGGCAACAGACACTGGTGCCGCCATGGTGTATGCCGACCGCTATACGATAGAGAATGGCGAACGGAAGCCACACCCGGTCATTGACTATCAGGAAGGATCGTTGCGCGACGACTTTGACTTCGGGCCGTTGGTACTCATACCCACAGCACTGATGCATAAATATGCCACCAGTGACCATGAACGCAACTACCTATATGCCGGGTTCTACGACCTACGGTTGTTTTTGAGTCGTGAAGGACAGTTGCTGCACCTTAACGAGTATTTGTATACTGAGGAAGAATTGGACATGCGCGCCTCTGGCGAGAAGCAGTTCGACTACGTGAATCCTGCCAACAGGGCTGTCCAAATAGAAATGGAACAGGCCTGTACGGCGCATCTCAAAGAGACAGGAGCACTATTGAATGTATCGCAATATCAGGACATAGACTTCAACGAACAGGAGTTCGAGATGGAAGCCTCTGTAGTTATCCCCGTTTATAATAGAGCCAAAACCATTAAGGATGCCGTGGAGAGTGCCCTGGGGCAGAAGGCCAGCTTCAAATACAACGTCATCGTGGTGGACAACCACTCTACCGACGGCACTGCCGAAATTCTACAAAACATGGCATCACGGTGGGGAGACAAGTTGAAGGTCATCGTCCCAGAGCGTCACGATCTTGGTATAGGAGGCTGCTGGAACGAGGCTGTGTACAGTACTCATTGCGGACGCTTTGCCGTGCAGTTAGATTCTGACGACCTGTATTCTTCGCCCAAGACGCTTCAGACCATCGTCGACGCATTCTATAAGCAAAAAGCCGCTATGGTAATAGGCTCCTACCGCATGTGTGACTTCGAGCTGAACACACTTCCTCCTGGATTGATAGACCACAAGGAATGGACTGACGAGAACGGGCCTAATAACGCCATGCGCATTAACGGTCTGGGGGCACCAAGAGCTTTCTTCACCCCCTTGCTGCGAAGCATTGGTTTCCCTAACACCTCTTATGGTGAGGACTATGCGCTGGGGCTGATGTTCTCACGACGCTACCGCATAGGACGCATCTTCACTGAGCTTTACCTGTGCCGACGCTGGGGAGGCAATTCGGATGCAGCCCTCAGCATAGAGAAAATTAATGCCAACAACCTGTACAAAGACCGTCTGCGTACCATCGAGCTAAAAGCCAGGCAACGTATGGCTATGGGGAAAGAAGATCGTATGAACCTGTCTGCGCCCATGCGTTTCTTCACACGACAACTGGAGGTATGGGAGGAGGTACGCCAGCGCTATCGCGACTTGGAACTGGTACAGACCAAAGAGCTGGTCAACGACGAGTTCACGCTGACTGCACAGTGGAACCCTGCCCGCATACGCTCTACAGGCGCCAAGATTGACACCAAGAGCATTAGCGAGCGGCCTTGCTTCCTCTGTGCGCAAAATCGTCCACAACAGCAAATGCGAAGGGTGGTAGACAATGACTACGAACTATTGGTCAACCCCTACCCCATACTGCCCGTCCACTTCACGCTTCCCTCATTACGACACCAGCCACAACGCATCAGGCCTATGTATGGTGAAATGCTGAAACTGGCACAGTGCAATCCAGACCTGACTTTATTATACAACGGTCCTTACTGCGGTGCTTCTGCGCCCGACCATGCCCACCTACAGGCTGTCAGCAGCGGCATACTACCCCTGCAAGCTTCATGGCAGCGGCTGAACCGTAGCCTAACCGAGATTGTCACCTCGAACGAAGGCGAGGGTATATGGTTTATCCCTGACTATCCTGCCACTGCATTCCTCATCAAGACGCAAGCCACGGATGAAGGCGAGCGTCTGTTCAATATGCTTTACGACTGTCTGCCTGTTATATCCCACAAAAACGATGGCTCTGCATTCTTCGGAAAGAGAAACGACGAACCCATGATGAACATTATTGCATGGCGCCAGGGTGACGATTTACTTAGCGTGGTACTACCACGCAGAAAGCACCGCCCCGAATGCTATGAGCAATATATGATTAGCCCTGGTGCTGTAGACATGGGAGGGCTGCTAATTACTCCACGCGAAGAAGATTTCCATAGGCTGACCTCTGAACTGGCCTTAGAAATACTGCACGAAGTGTCGCTAACTACTGAACAAGCCCACGATGTGGCACTGCGGTTGAAACAGACTGCCAATAAGCCTCAGAGCAACAAGAATCAGGAGCAGCCAAATGTCAAGGTGGGCATCGTTAGCGCTCAGAAGATAAACTTTGCCCTGAACGGTGCCTATACAGCCAAAGGGGAGACTATTGAGGGGCAACAGACGGTAGAATTCTCTGAGGGTGGCATCCTGTGGAATGGCAATCAATACCGCGAGCTAACCTTTACCCCACAGCAGCAGAACGCCTCGTTCTCGCTGTCTGACGTTACCATAGGTGTCAACTTCCACTGGGAGCGAAAGGAAACGCAAACTTTCCTGGGCACGCTGAGACTGGTGGTAGAAGCCGACAAGATAACAGCCATCAACGAACTACCTGTAGAGCAATACCTGGCCAGCGTCATTTCCAGCGAGATGAAGGCTACTGCAGGACTGGAACTGCTGAAAGCACATGCCGTCATCTCGCGTTCGTGGCTGTTAGCACAGATGAAGCGTAGGGAGGAAAACCAAGAGCAGAAGGCTGGTTTCTTCTCGTTCCAGAAAAAAGACGATGAACTCATACGCTGGTACGACCGCGAAGACCACACCATATTTGATGTCTGTGCAGACGACCACTGCCAGCGTTATCAGGGCATCACCAAGCAAACCAGCAAGAATGTAGAATTGGCTCTAAATGCAACCTGTGGACAGATATTGTGCTATGGCGATGAAATATGCGACGCACGCTTTTCAAAGTGCTGTGGTGGTAAAACGGAGGAGTTCCAGTACTGCTGGGAAGACACTCCCAAACCCTACCTTGTGAGTGTTGAAGACCCATTCTGCAACACCACTGACAAGAGTATACTTGCACAGGTATTGAACGACTACGACCTTGAGACTAACGACTTCTATCACTGGACCGTAGAATATACTGTTGATGAGATTTCAAGGCTCATCAACACGAATTTGAAAGAGGATTTAGGACAGGTAACAGACCTTATACCCGTAGAACGAGGCAAGAGCGGGCGCATTTGGAAATTGAAGATAGTCGGTACCAAGAAGACGCTCACCATAGGCAAGGAACTTGAGATACGCCGTATCCTGAGTAAGAGCCATTTGTACAGCTCTGCCTTCGAAGTCGAAAAGACGGCAAAAGGCTTTCTCCTGCACGGCAAGGGATGGGGGCATGGTGTTGGACTCTGCCAGATAGGCGCTGCCGTCATGGGACAACAGGGTTACAGCTATGAGCAGATTTTGCTGCACTATTATAGAGACGCTCAGATAAAGAAGATATATTAAGAGTATTAACATTTCAAGTATAATCAAGAAAGAAAAACGAGAATAGAAATGAAACAAAGAAATCCTTGGTCGTGGATTCCGACCCTTTATATTGCCGAAGGACTACCCAATGTGGTGGTTATGACTGTAGCTGTCGTCATGTATATGCAGCTTGGACTAACCGATACAGACATTGCCCTCTATACTGGATGGTTGGGGCTACCGTGGGTCATTAAACCCCTATGGAGTCCCTTTGTCGACCTATACCGCACCAAGCGCTGGTGGGTACTTGCCATGCAGCTCCTATTGGGATCGTCGCTGGCTGGCGTGGCCTTCACGCTGAACACACCGTTCTGGTTTCAGGGTACCATGGCTTTCTTTTTCCTCATGGCCTTCTCCAGTGCCACACACGACATCGCTGCTGACGGCTATTATATGCTCGAGTTGGACGACCACCAGCAAGTGTGGTTTGTAGGCATACGTAACACTTTCTACCGTCTGGCTGTCATCTTTGGTAATGGTGTGCTCATACCTGTTGCTGGGGTGTTACAGGTCATGTTCCGGCATCAAATAGCATATACTTGGTGCCTGATGTTCTACGGACTGGCAGCATTGTTCATTGCCATATGGCTCTACCACAGCTACATCATGCCTCGTGCTACACGCGACATTCCTCACAAAACCAATACCCGCGAGGTAATGGCAGGGGTGATAACAGCCTTTAAGACATTCTTTCAGAAGCTGCCTAAACTTCAGATGCTCTACGCCATGCTGTTCCTGCTGTTCTATCGTTTTCCAGAAGCGTTGCTTACCAAGATGAGTGTGACGTTCCTTATGCGTCCCCATTCTGCCGGCGGACTAGGATTGTCACCACAGGAGTTCGGATTAGCAAGCGGCACCGTGGGAGTAATCGGACTGACACTTGGCGGTATTTTGGGTGGCATGTTAGCAGGGCGCGACGGATTCAAACGGTGGTTATGGCCTATGGTGTGCGCCATCACGTTGCCTGACATCGTTTATGTTTACATGAGCTATGCCATGCCCGAAAATCTGTTCATCATCAGCTCTTGTCTGTTTATCGAACAATTTGGCTACGGTATTGGATTTACCGCACTTACCCTATACATGCTTTACTTCTCTAAAGGGTCATTCCAGACGTCACACTACGCCTTCTGCACAGCTATCTCTTATTTGGGACTTATGCTTCCTGGCATGTTGTCAGGCTGGATGAAGGACATTCTGGGATATCGTACCTTCTTCATCATCGTGATGGCCCTTTGCACCATAACTTTCGCAGTAACGGCACTTATAAAGGTCGACCCAGAATTTGGAAAGAAGAAAGAGAATGATGAGTAATAAAAAAAGACGAAGCGGCGGGATTTCACAATCATGCCGCTTCCTTACTTTCTAATGATAGTATTAATAATGGAAAAGAAATCGTTATTCTACACTAGTCAAATTAATTTCACGTGGTAAATTTACAAATTGTTTTTGAAATGGCAATGTTTTTCTTCTAAAATCTTCACTATTTATAAAAAATTTCTACACAAGTAGGGAATTCCCTACCCTAAATTAGGAAAAAAAACTTGTATCATAGCAAAACCGTTTGTAATTTTGCAGTGTAAAAGAGATCAAAAGACAAATGTTGAACAATTATTAATCCATAACGACTATGAAGAAGATTTATACGTTACTAATGATGACTTTTATGGTCACTACGTTCACTAGCTGTGACTGGGTCGAAGATTCTGACCGCCAAGACCGTCGCGAAGCCGGTGTGTTGGAGGGTACTTGGACTGGATATATTGATACATACTTCTATGACCGTTTTAACATGCGTGGCAATAGTTACCGCACGACGATGTATTTCGAACGCTACGACAACTATGGTGGTGTGGGCTATGAAGTAGATTATAACGTAAACAGCCCTCGCGAGAACTACTACTACTGTGACTTTGAATGGGAAGTGGATAGGGGCGTAATATATATATACTATGCCGACAGTTGGAACACAGTGTCTATCTACGACTATGGATTAGATGTCAACCGCTTTTGGGGTTACATGGACGATGGGACTTCGCGTGACGTAAGCTTCGAGCTGTACTACGACAACCGCTTTGACTGGACATTCTATAGGACATATTATGCTCCTACACGTTCAAGCAATGCACTTCGTTACTATGCCAGCGGCGAGTTCGCGAAAGCTATTGCAAAAAAAGAGACTTCTAAATAAGGAAGTCTCTTTTGTTCTCAATTATCAACATTTCAGATACCCAGTCCACCTTCAAAGGAGCTTTGCACTGCTTTCGATTGTTGAATTCGTGAGTAGGGAGCCACATTATTAGTTACCCAAATGTTACCGCCTATCACAGAATGGTGACCAATAGTGATACGCCCCAAGATGGAGGCATTCGAGTAAACTGTCACATAGTCTTCGATAATGGGGTGACGCGGCACATTCAGCATGTTACCAAGCTCATCGTACTTAAAACTCTTGGCGCCCAACGTGACGCCCTGATATAGCGTCACATGGTTGCCAATAATACACGTCTCACCTATCACTACACCCGTACCATGATCTATGGCGAAATACTCACCTATCTGAGCCCCAGGGTGGATGTCTATACCCGTTACGGAATGGGCTTGTTCAGTGATGATACGTGGCAACACGGGCACTCTCAGCTCATGCAAGCGATGGGCTATGCGATAGTGTATCATCGTATTAATAATAGGATAGCAAAATATAACCTCGCCATAGTTAGGGGCAGCAGGGTCATTGTCGAACATAGCCTGTACGTCAGTATATATGAGGCGCTTTATCTCAGGCAACGTGTCGATGAAATCCAATGACAGACGCTCAGCCTCCTTATAGGTCCATTCCTTCGTCTTATTTTGCTCACAGTCCTCACAGAACTGCAAGCCATGAGCTATCTGCTTCGTTAGACGACGTTGCAGTTCTACCATGTATTCACCAATGCTGAATGAACGTATAGACTCGTCAGACTGCCGTTTCCCTGTATAGTCTGGAAAGATGATGTTCTTTACCAGCATAACGATACGTTCTACTTGCTCAACCGACGGCAGCGGAGCCTCGGTGGCTGGCATCATGCCCACCTCTTGCTCTGACATATGCGAAAGCAATTCCACATTACGTAGTATTACTTCGCTGACTCGCTTTTCCATTTCCTTAATAGTTTTTTTTGACGGCAAAGATAAGGATATTTTTTCAGGTTACCAAAGAAAATACATAGAATATTTGGCAAGAAAAAAATAAATACCTAACTTTGCACGCAGAATAATAATATACAACCACGACAAATTCAATATGAAAAGAAAGTTTCTGATTCTATTCATGAGCTTGCTATTCTGTTGCACCTATGCCACTGCACAAGAGAAAAGCTCACTACAGCAACGTGCCGACGAAGAGGCAGAAAAAGGGAACGTAGCACCAGCTCGCTTCAACTACATCCGTGCCTTCGAGGACTACGTCAACCGCGGTCTAATGAAACAGGGTGTAGAGTGTGGCGTCAAAGCGACACAATTATACTATAAGGAGAACTACTACAAAGAAGCTTTCGACTTGTTACGCCGTATCGATCAGCAAGTCATTGCTAGCAAAAAGAGTCCGTCCGAAACGGCACAGTTATATTACTATACGTCAAAGGAACGTCTGCAGATGTATATCAAGCTGCGCAAGCTAGACTCTGCTAAAGATCAACTCAAGGCACTTGAGAACCATGCAAATGCCTCCAGTGACGAAACCATCAAGAATGACCTTCTCTACACTAAGGCTATCTATTATTACACCTTCGGCATGAACGCCCAAGGCAATGCTGTGTTCAAGGAAATGGCTCAGAAACTAACAGCCTCTAAAGAGTACGACAAGGTTGAAGAAGCATATAAGACACTTATTACCAACGGCAGACACAGTAATTCTGCCAACATCGTGGCACAATCATACAGCAGTTACATGGCATGGAAAGATTCCACTACTATACTAAAACATGCCGACGAAATGAAGGAGCTAAAGCAACAGATAGCAGCCAATCAGAAGGCTATCGACGATAAGGATAGTTCGCTCACCACACGTATGACCATTATCATTGGGCTCTGTGTTCTGGCTGCAGCATTGGCCATCGCCCTCGTCGTAGGAGCTATCGTACTGATGCGGTTCATTGTGCAAACACGCAAACAGAAAAAGGTCATTCGCTTAGCCAACGACAACAATGCGCTCAAGGCTAAATTTATCAACAACATTGCAGCACAGCTAGAGCCCACGCTCAAAAAGCTCGATACCAAACAGCCTGAGGTAAAGGCCCTCATAGATTTCTCCAACCATATACAGACACTTTCAGAACTCGAAAGCACCATTGACGACGAGGTTGAGTTGGAGGAGATACAGATACCTGCCTTCTGCGAACAGCTGGCAGAACAAATAAAATGCCGTGTCAAAAACGATGTAACTGTAAAGGTTGACGCCCCCAAAATGAGTGTTAGTATCAATAAAGAATACGTCTCACATATACTTACTCACTTGCTTAACAATGCAGTCCTCTATACGCCAGAGGGAGGACACATCGCAATCGA
Source organism: Prevotella sp. UBA2742 (assembly GCA_002353485.1). GTDB lineage: Bacteria > Bacteroidota > Bacteroidia > Bacteroidales > Bacteroidaceae > Prevotella. The sequence goes on along the minus strand of DEJS01000007.1, from coordinate 59,156 downwards.
CTTCAAGAAGCGTGGTGCACACACCCACCAATTCTTAATCTCCAATACAGGTTCTTTCATCTCCGAAGAAGATCGCAATGAGGTATTCAAGTCGTTCCGCGAAGTTAAAGACCTTACTCAGGGCGACGGTCTTGGACTACCCATCTGTAAGCAGATGGCTCTAAAGATGAAGGGTGACTTAGAGATTGACCCACTATTTACTAAGGGCACCCGCTTCATTCTTGAACTACATTCGTAAAAAGTATTCTATCTTTCCCATAATACCACAAAAAGTGGGACTTTCATCGGATGAAAGTCCCACTTATATTTATAGAAATCTACCATCAGAACGTAGCCGAAGCAGCAAACAGCCAGTCATAAATATAGGAACAGATACCGAAAAGCACAATGCCTGTAGTACAGATTACAAGAGCTATGCGACTGCTCCCATCTGCATGAAAGGAAGGAAGAGGTGTGTCGGTCTGCTTGATATACATGGCCTTCACGATGAGCAGGTAGTAGTACAAGCTCACGACGGTATTGACCAAAGCGATAAACACCACGAAGTAGGCCCAGAAAGAACCCTGCTGGGCAGCAGCCATGAAGACAAAGAACTTCGAGAACATGCCTGCAAACGGAGGAATACCGGCCAGTGAGAACAGGGCCAGCGTCATGAGGAACGCCAGCTTGGGGTTGGTCTGATAGAGTCCGTCGTAACTGGACATCATCGTTGTGCCGCCATTGTTCTGCTCGACGGTACTGATGACGGTGAAGACGGCCATGTTGGCCACGACATACACCAGCACGTAGTACATCAGCGCGGCCATGCCAGTCTGCGAGGCTCCGATGACGGCCAGCATGATGTAACCGGCCTGCGAGATGGAGCTGAAGGCCATGAAGCGCTTCAACTCGCTCTGACGGATAGCAAAGAGGTTGGCAATGGTGATGCTGAGCACGATAACGATGTAGAGCAGGTACTCCCAATACTCCGTCAGCGGACCGAAAGCCTTGACAAAGATGGCCATCAGAGCGAAGGCGGCGGCACCCTTGGATACGACCGACAGGTAGCCAGTGACGGCCGTGGGTGCGCCCTGATAGGTATCAGCCGTCCAGAAGTGGAAGGGCACAAGTGACAGTTTAAAGCCCAGTCCGCTGAAGAAGAACACCAGTCCCATGATGAGCATGGGCAGTTGGCTCTTGTATTGGGCGAAGAAACCTATGCGCTGAGCGACATCATCGAAATAGAGCGTGCCTACGCTGCCGTAGACAAACGACAGACCGTAAAGCATGACGCCACTGGAGAAGGTGGCCGTCAGAATGTACTTAGCAGCACCCTCAGCCGAGTTCTTCTTGTACTTATCGAAAGCTACCAGACAGGCCATCGGCACAGAGGCAGTCTCAAGTCCGAGGAAGAACATAAGAAAGTTACCACTGGATGTCATTATGAACATACCCAACAACGTGGAAAACACCAACAGATAGAATTCGCCTGCATACTTTTTTGCTTCGTTTTCTAACCAGGGCTGGGCCATGATAACGACAATAAGTGTACCCAAAGAGAGGATAATCTTCATCACGTTAGCAGCCTTGGTAGCCACATACATTCCTCCGAAAGCCTCAGCAGGAGCCACTGTGGTCATCATCACCATGTTACAAATAAGTAACATGACTGTCAGTTTGCTGAGCAGAGCTGTCTTACGTTCACTCTTCATAAGGCAGAAATCTGCAAAGAACACCAGTATAAGCGCGAGAACCAATAAGGCCTCGGGAATCATATTTAAGAATTGACTATATCCCATATCTTTAATCTTCTATTTTTAGATAATATTTGCGAGAATCGGTCCTACAGCATCCGAAATGACATTGCTCGCCCAAAGAGGGAACAGGCCAAGACCTGCAACACAGGCAATGAGACAGATGACGGCGACACGCTCATCCCACGTAGCATCGGTAAGCTCCAAGTAGTGCTGGTTCTTCACTTCGCCATACAGTATCTTGCCTACGACGCGCAGGATGTAGACGGCTGTCACAACGATGCTGGTGCAAGCGATGATGGTGGCCACACGGTGAAACGTATCAGGATTCTCGAAAGAACCCACGAAGATGGTCATCTCAGCAATGAAACCAGAGAAGCCCGGCAGACCGAGGTTGGCAAGACCTGCCACTACATAACCCACGGCAAGGAATGGCATGATCTTCATCAGACCGTCCAAGTAACGGATATCACGGGTATGGGTACGTCCATAGATCATACCGATGAGGGCAAAAAAGAGGGCCGTCATCAAACCGTGCGACAGCATCTGCAGTATGGCACCAGTGCATGAGGTCTTGGTCATCATCAGTAGGGCAAAAAGCACTAGTCCGCAGTGCGACACCGAGGAATAGGCGTTGATGTACTTCAAATCGGTCTGTACACAGGCCGAGAAGGCACCATAGACCACCGAGATGGTAGTGAGTATCAGGAATATCCATGCCAGCTCGTTAGCAGCATCGGGCAGCAGATACATCGCCACACGGAAGCAGCCGTAGCCTCCTAACTTCATCAGCACGCCGGCATGCAACATGGAGACAGCCGTGGGTGCCGAGGCATGACCATCGGGCGACCAAGTGTGGAAGGGGAAAAGGGCCCCTAGGACGCCGAAGCCGATGAAGATGAAGGGGAAGAAGACCTTCTGCGTCTCTACCGGGATGTTGTGCATGGCAGCAATCTCGTTGACGTTCATGGTCGTGGCACCGCTGAAGTAGTAGATGCCGAGGATGCCAAGGATGAGCAGGGCGGAACCTCCCATCAGCATTAGCGTCAGCTTCATGGCGGCGTACTCCTTGTTGCCCGAGCCCCAGACACCGATGAGCAAGTACATGGGGATGAGAGCTACCTCATAAAACATAAACATGGTGAACATGTCGGTGCAGATGAAGAAGCCGTAGACACCCGTCGACAGCAGGGTGAACCAGAGGAAATACTCTTTCGTCATGGGCTTCAGCTGCCATGAGGCAAAAGTACCAGTGAAAACAATGATACTCGACAAAAGCAACATGACCACCGAAATACCGTCGACTCCGACGGAGTAGGCTATATTGAGCGGTTTGAACCACGGCGTACTAGCCGTCAACAGCATCACATCGGTATTGCCAGCTGCACGCTGTTGCACAAAATAAAAAGTCAGCCATACGGACAAGGCCAGCAAACACGAGGCGCCAGCAACCATCACTCCACGCACCTGATTGAGCGTTTTAGAAAGCCAAAGGCCCAAAAGCATCAAGGCGGGAATTACTACGAATAAACTTAATATACTCATTGTTTTGTTATTTCGTTATTTCGATATTTGACTTCTCGAGATTAAATAGCCAACAGTATTAGCGTCAGCGCTACTGTTCCAGTGAGGAACCACACAGCATACTGGCGCACGTCGCCACTCTGCCAGGGACGCAACGACTCGCCGGCCTCGTTAGCACCCCATGCCAAAAAGTTGAACGTGCCATCAACGACATGACGGTCGAACCAGGCGATGGGCGTGGAGACACAGCGGAAAATGATGCGGTGGGTGACATACTGCCAAATCTCGTCCTGATAAAAACGCTTGTAGGCAGCCTGATGCAGACGCGGGAACTGCTTGTACAGGCAGTCGGCGACGGGCTGGCTCTCACCTTTATAGATATAGGTGGCCAGACAGATGCTCAAGATGGCGATGACGGTTGAAGTCAGCGCAATCTGCGTATCAAAGTGGATGGTGTAGTTGGTACCCTCGGCACTTACGAACTGGCCGAAGCTGCCACCCCACCCAGCAAAACCGGCAATGGTGGTGTAGATGCCCACGCCACAAGTGATGACGCAAAGCACTATCAGAGGGATGGTCATCGTGGCGGGAGCCTCGTGTGGTGTATGATGTGCGTGAGCCTCCTTGTTCTCGGTTCCCCAGAAGATGCCGTAATACAGTCGGAACATGTAGAAAGCGGTCATAGCGGCAATACCTGTCATAATCCAACCCACCACAGGACTGTAGGCAAAGCAGGCTGTGATAATCTCGTCTTTCGACGAGAAGCCTGAGAAGAAGGGAATACCAGCAATAGCCAGACACGAGATGAGGAACGTGATGTGCGTGATAGGCATATACTTGCGCAAGCCACCCATCAGGGCCATCTCGTTAGAGTGTACGGCATGAATGATACAACCGGCTCCAAGGAACAGGCAAGCCTTAAACATAGCATGGGTAAAAAGATGGAACATACCTGCCATGAAACCCAACTGAGCGTGGTTGTCGAGCACACCATGATGACCAGGCAACGACACGCCGAGGGCTACCATCATGAACGCAATCTGCGAGATGGTAGAGAAGGCCAGTACTCGCTTGATGTCACTCTGGGCGCAGGCCACGGCAGCAGCATAGAAGGCTGTGAACACGCCCACCCAGACCACGATGCTCATCTGCGGTTGGGCGTACTCAACCCACAGGGGGAACATACGGGCAATCTGGAACACACCAGCCACCACCATCGTAGCAGCGTGGATGAGAGCCGATACTGGCGTGGGACCCTCCATGGCATCAGGCAGCCAGATGTGCAACGGGAACATAGCCGACTTACCGGCACCACCAATGAACATCAGCACTAAGGCAGTGGGCAGAATGAAGGCACCAGCAGCCATGGCCTTGGCGGCATTGCCCTCGATGAACGGCGTGGTGCCCTGCCCCATCACGATGTCGCCAGCAAACGAGAAGCTGAACGAGTCGGTATAGTAGCCGAAGAGCAGGATGCCGATGAGGAAGAACATGTCGGCAAAACGCGTCACGATGAAGGCCTTTTTTGAGGCAGCGATGGCAGGCTTCAGCGGATAGTAGAAACCGATGAGCAGGTAGCTGGAGACACCCACCAGTTCCCAGAAGGTGTACATCTGGAAGATGTTGGTGGCCAGCACCAGACCGAGCATCGACATGGTGAACAATGAGAGGAAAGCGTAGTAACGCTGGAAACCCTTCTCACCATGCATGTAGCCGAACGAATAGATATGTACCATAAACGACACCGTGCTGATGACGATGAGCATCATGACCGAAATGGGGTCCAAGAGGATACCCATGTCGAAGTGCAGATTGCCCAACGGCAACCAGGTGAAGTTATAGGGAACTATCGTGGGGAACGTGCCGTTCGACAAACGGTCGCCACCGAAGTAGGCGAAGGCCGTCGCATAGGACAGCACGGTAATCAGTCCTAATGACGTAGTGCCGATAAGGCCGGCGGTCTTATGCGACATCTTCATACCACACAGCGCAAGTATCACGAATGAGAGCGCAGGCAGCAGAAGTATCAGGAAGGAATAACTATATATATCCATAAAAGCTTCAATTCTTTAATTCTTTAATTCTTCAATTCTTATCCCTTACCATTTCATGTTCTTGATGCTGTCAACACTATCGCTACGGAAGTTGCGATAGACATTGATGATGATAGCAATGGCCACTGCCGACTCTGCTGCCGAAACTCCAATGGAGAAGAGCGTCATGAACATGCCCTCCATGGAGCCGGGATACAGCAGGCGGTTGAAGGCCGCAAAGTTGATGTCGACAGCATTGAGCACCAGTTCGATGCTAATCAGCATGGCAATGAGGTTGCGACGCGTGACAAAGCCGAAGACGCCAATGAAGAACAGCAGTGCGCTGAGCACGAAATAACATTCTACAGGTATTATCATAGCTTACTTCTCCTCTTCTTTACGTGAAACAACCAAACCACCTATGATGCAGGCCAGCAGGAACAGCGAGATGAACTCAAATGCCAGCACATACTCGTAACGTCCCGCGCCTACCAGAGCCTGTCCGATGTTTTTCATGGGAACCTCTACATCGGCAACGGCATCAGCGGTATAGATAAACTTATTCTTCAGCAGCACCAGGATTACCGTAGCACAACCGATGAGACAGAGCAGACCGCCCCAAAGAACGCGGCTACCCTTCATTCGCTCGGTCAGGCCCTGCAGGGTGCGCTTGCTTACCAGTTGAATGGCGAAGACATAAATCATCGTCACGCCGCCGGCATAGACTGAAATCTGGGCAGCTCCCAGGTACGTATAGTCGAGCAGGAAGTAAAGACCTGCCACGCCGAAGAGCACAAACAACATGAATGTTGCGGCTCGCATGATTCTGGTCGTCGTCACGCACATCACGGCAGAGCCGAGAATGACGACGGCAAGAATGCAAAACATAATCATATTTGCCATAGTCGCTTACTTCGTTTTAGTGTTAAACTTACCGATGGTCAGCGGTGCGCCGCCATCAATGAGGCCAGGCAGCGAACCGCCCTTATACTGCTCCTTGTCCAAGTGCAGCACCAGCTTCGAGCGGTCGAACACTGCGTTCTCGAAATCGTTGGTGAACTCAATGGCGTCGAAGTTGCAGGCGTTGGTACAAAGCTGGCAGAACATGCAGTCGCCAAGGTCGTACTGGTAGTCGTCGAGCACCTTCTTCTTCTTGCCCGTCTCCGGGTCTTCGGCCATGTGGCTCGTAATCTTGATAGTTCCATTGGGGCAAGACTTCTCACACAACGTGCAGGCCGTGCACTTGAAAGAGCCGTCGTCGTTGCGCTTGAACACCAGGCGTCCACGGTGACGTGCCGACACATGCAGTGTCGTCTTCCGGTTCTCAGGATACTGCTCTGTCGACTTGTTGGAGAAAAAGTCCTTGAAGTACTCCTTCCAAGTCACTCCCATACCAGTGGCAAGCGTCTTCAAACCATGTCCTATCTCTTCGAAATATCCTTTATTTTCCATTGCAATACCTTATTTAATATATAAGCCCAAGGCCACCACGATGGTCATCAGAACAAGATTTATCAATCCTAATGGCATCAAGTATTTCCACTCTAATTTCAAAATCTGGTCTATACGCAGACGGGGGAAAGTCCACTTAATCCACATCAAAATCCATACCAAGGCAAAAGCCTTACCCATAAACCACACGATGCCTGGGATGTAATTCATCAGCTCATCGAAAGCCTCAATACCAATGTTGACAGGAGCCCAACCACCCAAAAAGACGGTAGCAGCGATACCCGCAATGATAAAGAGATTGAGGAACTCTGCCAAATAGAAAAATCCGAAACCCATGCCGGAGTATTCGGTATGGTGACCTGCCGTCAGCTCGCTCTCGGCCTCAGCCATGTCAAACGGGCCACGGTTGGCCTCGGCATTACCTGCAACGAGGAACACGAGGAAGGCGATGATAGCCGGCACATGGCCTTGGAAAATAAGCCATTTCCACGGTCCAGTCTGTGCCTCGACAATACCAGACATCTGCATCGTGCCAGTTAGTATGACGGCAGTAATGAGACAGAGGCAGAGCGACATCTCGTAGGAAATCATCTGCACAGCACCGCGCATGGCCGAGACAACAGAATACTTGTTATTAGAGCCCCAACCTGCAAGGAAGATACCTACTACACCTATCGACGAGATAGCTGTTAGCAAGAACACGCCCACGTTAAAGTCGAGCACCGTGGCACCATTGTTCCACGGCAGGAACGAGAAGGCACCCACAGAGCCGATGATGACCAACAGCGGAGCCACAGCATAGAGCAGCTTGTCGGCACGGTCGACGAAGAAAATCTCCTTGATGAGCATCTTCAGCACGTCGGCAAAGACCTGCAGCAGGCCCCAGTAGCCTACACGCATCGGGCCTAAGCGGCACTGGAAGAAGGCACACACCTTACGCTCCATGAAAATCAGTACGATAGCTATCAGCGCATATCCAACGAGGATGGCCACGCCAACAAGTACGCACTCAATCAATATCGACAGAAAATCTCCCAGACCTAACGTCTCGCGAAGAAAAGCGTCGAACCATTGTGTTATAATAGAAAAGTCGAACATAATAACTTCAATTATCCAATTCTTCAAATTTACAATTCTTCGACTAACGGTCGATATCGGGAATCACAAAGTCTATAGCTGCACCTGTAGCCACAAGGTCAGCAATTTTCTGACCACGCAGCATGGGGTCGAGGGCACCAGTAAGCGACAAGCCCATAGGGCGCATTTTCAGACGATAGGGCGACTTATCGCCTCGCGAGTCGAGGTATACGCCGAACTCACCGCTGGCACCTTCGACAGAAAAGTACCATTGTCCCTCGGGCACCTTGATGATGGGCTTCTGCTTCACATAGAAGTCACCCTCAGGGATGTTGTCGATGAGTTGCTCAATAATCCTCAGACTCTGATACATCTCCTGGATGTGGCAGGTGTAACGGTCCATGGTGTCACAGCCGTTCATCGTAACCTGCTCCCACTCCACCTTGTCGTACATATCGTATGGATGGTTCTTGCGTACGTCGTTTTTCCAACCAGAGGCACGCCCGGCAGGGCCAGTAACAGCATACGAGATACAATCCACTAACGACATAGGACCTACCTTCTCAAAGCGATTATGCGTAATGACATTGTCGCCAAACACGTCGACATACTCCTGAATGATAGGCTTCATGTACTTCACAAGGTCCTTCACGTTCTTCACGAAGTTGGGGTCGATATCGTCCTGCAACCCACCTATTCTATAATAGTTCTGTATCAGACGGCCTCCCGTGGTCTCCTCCATACAATTCAGCACATGTTCACGGTCACGCATCGAATAAAGGAATGCTGTCAGGGCACCCATATCCTGAGCACAGCAACCCACATAGAGCAAGTGCGAGTCAAGACGCTGAAGCTCGTCCATGATGGTACGAATGTACTTAATACGATCGGTCAGTTCAATGCCCATACCTTCCTCAATGACACCAACCAGTGCATGACGATGCATCATTGCCGAGAGATAGTTCAGTCGATCAGTCAATGCCAACGTCTGGGGATAGGTCATCTGCTCACACATCTTCTCTATACCACGATGGATATAGCCAAGATGAGGATAGACACGCTTAACGGTCTCACCGTCCAGAACAGTCTGCAGGCGCAACACACCATGCGTAGAGGGGTGCTGAGGACCTATATTAATGACATAGTCGTCCTGAGCGAATAGTTTATTCTGCTTAGACTGCAGGTTACCATCCTTGTCCAGATAATATTCCAGACCGTAGTCTGGCTCTTTATCATCATCCAGTGTATAACTATCATTGAACTTCCAGTCCTTACGGAAAGGATAGCCCTTGAAGTCACTGCGCAGGAATAGACGTCGCATGTCAGGATGACCCAAAAACACAATGCCATAGAAATCGTACACTTCACGCTCCAGCAGGTCAGCAACACGCCAGATAGTGCTGACGGTTGGGATATAGGGAACGGGCTGTCCATCAGTATCACCTGTTCCATTGGAAGACATGCCGTCGCCACATACCTGACACTTGGCAATCTGTTTGACCGAGCAACGCTCGTGCGTCTCACTGTTCTCCAGAATATAGATGCAGCCAAGGCCTTCCTCTGCGCCAAAGTCTTCACCGACAATGGTCACCAAATAGTCGAAGCCTTTCTGCTGCTTCAAGTTCTGCATCTCTTGTGCAAACTTGTCAAAATCGAATGAAAGGAATTCTAACTTCATACGGCAGTGCCCTCCTTCACTTCTTCTTTTGAGTTCTTCAACTCCTCAACAAACTCCTGAGGAACGTCAGTCACCACCATCGGTTCTCTGACCTGAAGGTCTGAGTGTGGCGCGCAATCGCGGCGATGGTCACCCAGCTTATTTCGGAACGTCAACTCTTCGTTCGACACACCCAGTTCCTTCTCGGCAGCATTTTGCTTGTGGTTGGCACCACCGAAGAATTTCTCTATCTTCACTTTACGTTGCAGCTGCATCATGCCATACATGATGGCCTCAGGACGTGGAGGACAACCTGGAATAAACACATCAACAGGCACGATTTCCTCAATGCCTTTCACAACATGATAGCTCGACTTGAATGGTCCGCCACTGATGGCACAACCACCAACAGCAATCACATACTTGGGCTCAGCCATCTCGTCGTACAGACGCTTCAGGGCTGGGGCCATCTTGTGGGTAATGGTACCGGCACACATAATCAGGTCAGCCTGACGGGGAGAGTTGCGCGTGACCTCAAAGCCGAAGCGGGCAAAGTCATAACGCGAACAACCGCAGGCCATAAACTCGATTCCGCAGCACGAGGTAGCGAAAGTCAGTGACCATAGCGAGTTGGCACGTCCCCAGTTGATGAGTTTGTCCAACGAGCCTACGATGACGTTGGTACCACCCTCCTGCAACTCGTCAACCAGTTTGTCCAGCGTCTCGTTGTCGTTCCATTCCTCGTAGGGAATGCTCTTGATGTAGGGTCTCCTTACTTCCATTCCAAGTCTCCTTTCCGCCAGGCATACGCCAAGCCTAATACCAGAACTACCAGGAAGAAGCCAATTGACAGCAATGCTGCTGCGCCGAACTCCTTCACAACCACTGCCCAAGGGTAGAGGAACACTGTCTCCACATCGAACATGAGGAACAAGATGGCAAACAAATAGAAACCAACGCTCAAAGGCAACCATGACGAACCTCGTGTGGGAATACCACACTCATAGGGTTCGCCTTTGACCTTATTATATGAACGTGGGCCTATTAGCTTCGCAACAACGTAAGCGCCTGCCACCAATGTCAAAGCCGTCAGCAAGACGGTAATTAACAATGTAAAGTTCATAAATAAAAATAAAAAGTTTGTATTGAATTCAATTTGCCTGCAAAGGTACAAATAAAAATGAAGAATGAAGAATGAAGAAAGAAGAATTTGAATGAAAACTGAAAAAACTTCCAACTCATGGCTAAAAATAAAAGCCGTTACCACTATGGGCAACGGCCTGTATCATTTAGTCTTGGGAAACGCTTCCTCGGATAATTCCTTAAAGAAGTCATGTTCCAGAATAACACTGATTCTCATCAGCAGGCGCACATCCAAACTCTTTCTTTTAAAGATGTTATAGACGTTAGTGCGCTCACATGGAATCTCGCGTGCCAGCCATGCTGCTGAGCGCCCTTGACCCCTAAGAATCTCCTCAATGTGCTTACCTATGTTCATACCTTCAGCCTTTTTATTTAGTCTCGTTCGTCGTTCTCGGCTGCAAAGGTACGGAATAAATCTCAATATATCAGCACTTTATTGTAGAAATTGTTTCGCCAACACTCAATTAAATTCCAAACAGCGTCCTATGCAGGCATTTGGTTGTTGAATACGAAGCAACGAACATATTGTAGGGGCTATGTCTGTGATGTGAACTTCACAAGCAGAAGCTCCATGAGGAACCCGCCAGCCATAGAACAACAGAGGAATATGCGCGTCGTAAGGATTCCACTCGCCGTGCGTCGTACCTGTAGATGACGACCACGACCCATATTCATAGTATCCAGGCTCCACAGCCACCACAATGTCACCCGAACGATGGAAGTTATACCCTTTCAGGATTCTCTCACGCAGCAGCTGCGGGACAGGGGCATAGGCAGCCTTCTCATAGTCTACTACAAACGACAGATTAGGACTCTTCCTTAAGTACTCTATTATAACGTCCTTCACACGTTGTAGTTCAAGTCCTTCACTGGCAATACCTTCGTGGTCAAGGAAAAAGCGATAGTCCACAATACCCTTCACTACAGGTTTCTTGTTGCCAAGTTTCTGTGCCACATAATGCTCCAGGTCGGTACGCAGGGACTCTGACAGCCACGGTCCTCCATGCAGACGATTATCCTGCATGAACTTCCAGTTGTGCGCTGCACCATGGTCGGCTGTAAGAAAGACGATATACTGTCCTTTACCTACCTGCTCGTCTAATGCCTCGAACAGTTTCTCCATGTCTTTGTCCAGTTCCATATAGGCCTCGTCTGTATGCTCGCCACGCGTACTCCACTTATGACCTATAACGTCCGTCTCTGAGAAGCTCACACATAGCATGTCGGTCTCGTCGCCCTGTCCTAGCCGTTCGCCTTTCAGGGCAGCTATAGCCATATCCACGGTGATGTGTCCAGCCTCTGCCGAAAGACCGATGTTCTTGCCCAACTCTTTGAACACTTTATTCTCCTTCAGCACCTTGTTAAAGTCCTTAACCCACTGGGGAAGCTCCTTCATATAATAAGTACTGGTGATAAACTGACGGTTCTTCAGGTCAAGCCAGTATGCAGCATTGGCTGCATGTCCTGCAGGGAAGATGGCTGCACGGTCTTTATACGACACACCTATCACCTTCGAGCGGAATTCTGTATGCAAACGCAGTTGGTCACCTATGGTTGTTGCCAGCAGATTGACAGGCGACATCTGACCGGCCTTCATATTGTCACTTCCTACGGGCATCACGGTCTTGTCGGCGCAGCAGTACACCTCATTTCCATCAATATAGAAATTATTACCGCAGATGCCATGGAATGCCGGCGTAGTACCCGTATAGGCACTGGTATGTCCTATAGCTGTCACTGTAGGGATATAGTCTATAAGACAATTATTAAATGAGTAGCCTCCATCAAGCATTTTGCGGAACCCACCATCGCAGAACTTGTCATAATAGCGCGACAGGTAGTCCCAGCGCATCTGGTCTACCACTATTCCCACCACCAGTTTTGGGCGCTCGTTAAATTTGGGCTGTGCCACAGCCATTAGGGCTGCACATAACACCATCATCAATAAAAAAAATCTTTTCTTTTCCATATCTTATCCATATTAACAAAGTTGTTCGGACTAAGGCTTGTCATTTCACACGCAAGCAAAGCATGGTTAAGTCGTCATTAGGTTCTGCCCCATTACGGTGTTTCTCGACAGCAGCTTTCAGATACTCCACCACCTCCTTCGAGCTCTGGAACGTCGACTGGCTCAGTATTGCCAACAGCTGTTCATCGCTAAATTGCTGTTGCTGCAGGTTTTCTGCCTCATTCAACCCGTCGGAATAGACGAAGATCGGCTCACCCTTGATGCTGTCCACATGTTCGCCCACGAAATCCAAATCGGGCCATAGACCTATAGGAGCATTAGACTCTACCTCCAGAAACCTGGGCGGAAAGCCGACAACAGGGGGATTGTGACCTGCATTGCAGAAGTCAAGCCGCCCTGTGCTCAGATGTACCAATCCCAGGAAAACAGTAACGAACATGCCCTGTTCATTATCTTCTGTCAGTGCGGCATTCATACGGGTACATATTTCTGCCGGCATCATATGCTGAGCAGCCAGAGTTCTGAAAAGTCGTGTAGCCTGTGCCATGAAGAGCGAGGCAGGCACACCCTTGCCACTGACGTCACCCACACAGAAATAAAGTTCATCGCCTTGCAGCAGATAGCCATACAGGTCGCCGCCCACCTCCTTGGCTGGCGTCATGGAAGCATAGAGGTCTATGCCGTCATGGTCTGGGAATATATTGGGAACCATCGACATTTGGATATCGCGTGCAATGCGCAACTCACTCTCTATACGTTCCTTGGCCTTCGTTGTCTTCTCCAGTTCGTCATAAGCCGTTTTCAGTTTGCCATGGGCATCCTCCAATTTGTCATGTGCATCTTGCAGACGATGGGCTGCCTTGCGTTTTACCAATGTATAGGTAACAAAGAAAATAATCAGCAGCACCAGCGCAATACCCGTACTTACCAATCGCGTCTGTGAAAGGCTGGCCTCCTTACGGGCTATCTCGGCCTCCTTCCCCTGCGTATCATAGATAGTTGCCAGCTCAACCGTGGCACTTTTTTTCTGCTGGGTTATCAATGAGTCGAGAACATCCAGTATACGGGCTCCCGCCACCACAGCAGAGTCTATCTGCTTAGCCTTGGCATTGGCCTGGTATTTTGGCAACATGTATAGTTGCAGGTTGTCAAGCGTCAGCTCTGTACCCCAGTCTGCCATGGCCTTGTCCAAATAGCGGTAATTGAGGGCAGCCTCCTTGTAGCGCTGGGCCACCATCAGATAGTCGGTAGAAGTAATGTGTCCGGCAGGGGTATTGGAGTAAGACGTCTTCAGAAACCGTTTGTACGCCTCGCCAGCCTCCTTAGCCTTACCCATTCCTTGAAGAGCCACGGCACGCATTATCTCGATACGGCCCTGGTATTCGTCGAAATACTCCTTGCGCGCATCGGAACGCTCCCTATACATATTCAGCAGCATCTCCGTACGGTCTATCCAGTAGATGGACTCTGCGTAACGCCGTGTATTGATATAGGCTTGGCTGGTGTATACAGTGCCTAACACTGCCTCCTGGAAGCCACGACTCGTTGAGTCTGTCTTCCAGCGGTTCACATAGTGCCCACGTGCGGTGATGAAGCTCTCGTTAGCCTCAGCATCACGCCCCAGGTGCAGCTGACAAATACCTATGTTATTCAACAGAATGGCATAGTCAATATCCGAGCCTATGCCCGACTTATCCATCTTTGCCACCGCGGGAATAGCAATACGCAACGAGCCCTCGAAGTCACCTTTCACCAAAAGAATTTCCGTCAGTCGGCGCGCCACCTTATTGTAGTTCTGCTGGTCTTCGTTGGTATTCACCTCACACTCTAAGGCCTTGCGATAGCTCATCTCGGCGTGATGATACATTCCTTGCCGGTAGTAGGCCACACCACGCCAGCGATTGGCATCAAGGGCCGATATATCGCCTACCATTTCGAAGCTATCAGCCTTATGGCGCAAACGCTCGTAGTTTTTCGTCGTACCTATGTCAAACAGTACGCTGTCTGCCCGACTGGCCTTTACCTCATGATACCTCTTTACGCGACATCCTCCCATGGAGAAAGCCGCCAAAAGCAATACCAGCAACAGCCTAATATATCTGGTTTCCCTCATCTTGCCCTATGTATTTGTATATAACGTGGGCAAAGATACGAATAATTTTTCAGATTTCCACCCTTTATTATGTATTTTCTTTGTACCTTTGCAACAAAATTCTCTTGGATATGAAAAAAATACTGACCATCGTGGCCATGGCACTCGTCTTTGTGCCTGTCACCATTAAAGCTCAAGAAAACGTGAACATTGGGAAAAACAACATTCGTCTCTCCAGCCGCATGATGACGCCTGAGGCTCTTTGGGCAATGGGCCGCATAGGCACTACTGAGGCATCGCCCGACGGACGACATATCGTCTATCAGGTAGGTTACTACAGTGTCAAGGCCAACAAGAGCCGACAGGTCATCTGCGTGATGAACGCCGACGGCAGTGCCCAGCGCCAGCTCAGCACCAGTCAGAAAAGCGAGACCGACCCAACCTGGCTCGACGCCCAGACCATTGCCTACCTCAGCGGAGGCGAGATATGGAGCATGAATGCCGATGGTTCTGACCGCCGTCAACTCTCAAAAACAGACGGGAAAGTAGAAGGCTTCCTATTCTCGCCCGACCGCACAAAGATCATCATCATCAAGTCGATGCCCTTCCACGACATCATTCAGGCGAATCCTTCTGACCTGCCCAAAGCTACGGGCCGCCGCGTAACCGACCTCATGTACCGCCACTGGGACCATTACGTTGAGTCCATACAGCACCCCTTCGTGGCCAACGTGGGCGACGGTTTCGCTATCGCCGACAGCCATACCGACATCCTCGAAGGCGAGCCTTACGAATGTCCCATGGAGCCCTTCGGTGGCATCGAGCAGTTGGCATGGAGCCCCGACTCAAAGAGCATCGCCTATACCTGCCGCAAGAAGACTGGATTGGAATACAGCATTTCTACTGACTCCGACATCTTCCTCTACGACACCCAGACAAAGCAGACCCGAAACCTCTGCAAGCCTGCCGACTATGTCGCTCCCAAGGTCGACCCGACCATCACCCTGGCCGTGCAGTCGGTTAATGCCAAGGAGAACCTGAAGAACAACGTAGGCTACGACCAGAACCCCCAGTTCTCGCCCGACGGCAAGTACGTTGCATGGCTGTCCATGGAGCGCGACGGCTACGAGGCCGACCTCAACCGTCTGTGCATCTATGAGATGGGCACAGGCATCAAGCGTTACATCGACTGGAAGTCTGACGTCGACGCATTCTGCTGGGCCCCAGAGAAAGAAAAGCAAGCGCAGCTTTATTTTCTCAGTGTATGGCACGGCTGCTGCAACATGTACAGCGTCAACTGGAAGGGGGAAGTCCGCCAGCTCACTGAGACATGGGACGACTGGACCTCACTGAAGTTAGCTAACGACGGCAAGCGTATCTTGGCTACACGCCAGAGCCTCAGTGCCCCCACCGACATTTACATGGTAACTCCCGGCAAGACGATAGAGAAAACCACCATTCAGCAGCTTACCCACGAGAACGACCACATACTCTCGCAACTCACCCTGGGCAAGATGCAGCAGTATTGGGTGCCAACCACCGATGGAAAGAAGGAATTGGTATGGGTCATGCTGCCTGCCAACTACGAAGAAGGCAAGAAGTACCCCACCCTGCTCTTCTGCGAAGGTGGCCCACAGAGCCCCGTCTCGCAGTTCTGGTCATATCGGTGGAACTTCCAGATTATGGCTGCCAACGGCTACGTCGTGGTAGCTCCTAACCGTCACGGACTGCCCGGCTTCGGACAGGAGTGGAAGGAGCAGATCAGCGGCAACTGGACCGGCCAGTGTATGAACGACTATCTCTCGGCCATTGACTTCGCCACACAAAACCTGCCCTTCGTCGACAAAGACCGGCTGGGAGCCGTCGGAGCCTCGTTTGGAGGATTCTCCGTCTACTATCTGGCCGGAATCCACGAGAAGCGCTTCAAGGCTTTCATTTCGCACGACGGAGCCTTCAACCTGGCCGCCATGTACCTGGAGACCGAGGAGAACTGGTTCTCCAACTGGGAGTACGATGAGGCCTACTGGCACCGTCCGCAGATGCCTCGCGCCAAGAAGACATACCATGACTCACCGCACAAAATGGTGGAGAAGTGGGACACACCCATTCTCTGCATACACGGCGAGAAGGACTACCGCATCAACTATACCCAAGGTATGGCCGCCTTCAATGCCGCCCGCATGAAAGGTCTGCCCGCCGAGTTGCTCATCTTCCCCGACGAGAACCACTGGGTGCTCAAGCCCCAGAACGGTATACTATGGCAGCGCACCTTCTTCAACTGGCTTGACCGCTGGCTGAAATAGGCCAAACAATTATAGTCATCAATATGTACAGCCTAAATTACAAAGTAACCACAAGCACCTGCGACAGCGAGGGAAGGCTGAAACTATATTCTGCACTCCAAATGATGCAGGACTGCTCCGAGATGTGGATTGACACTGAGCCAGGAGTCAAGCACTATTTCACAGAGCAGAACATGGCGCAGCTGCTGGCATCCCGGCAGGTGGAGGTAGTCCGCGTTCCTGAGTATAAAGAGGAACTGACGGTAACAACCTCCGTCTACGGCATGAAACCGATGTTCGGATTCCGCAACACATTCATCTATGACAGCGAGGGCAAACCATGCTACCGTACGTGGAGCATGGGAGCCTTTGTGGATAAAAGCAACGGCAAACTGAAACGCGTTGACGATGCCACCATAGCATCAATGCGCTTGGAACCTCAGCTAGAGATGGACTATCGCGACCGAAGAATCATACTGCCGCGTGAGGGCGGCAAAGTGCTCGACCCCATCAAGGTTCTTCGTGCCGATATTGACTACAACCGCCACATGAACAATGCCAACTACATCCGCATGGCAATGGAACTGTTGCCAGAAGATTTCGAGGTCAAGAATCTACGTGTGGAATACCGTGTTGCTGCAAAGCTGGGCGATATGCTTACACCGACGGTATATCATACAGAAAGCAGCATCGCCGTCGCCCTGTCTGTTGCTACCGAGATTTGCGCCATTATCGAGTTCGCACCATAAAGAGCACTAATCCTGGCTTAGGTCGTGTACCATCTTACGATAGACGTTATAAAGGCGTTTGCGCGAGATATAGCCTTTCAGATGGTGGTCTTCGTCAAGAACGGGCAGCCAGTCAGCCTGGGTGCGCTCAAAGGTTTTCATCACCTCGTTCATGGGTGTGTCGTAGCGCAAGGTAGCAGCTGGCTGCACCATCAGCTGTGAGGCCATGAAATGATGATATAGCTCTGTACGGAACACCACATGGCGAATCCTTACGATATCTATCTCACCCAGCAGATTGCCAGCAGCATCGGTAACAGGCAGCACATTGCTGCGCGAACGGCTGATGTTATGGACCATCTGGCCCAGCTGCATGTCGGGCGCCACGGCCTGGTAGTCGTGGTCGACGACGCTGTCCAGACTCATCAGCGTCAGTACGGCATGGTCGGTATGGTGGGTCACCAGCTTACCCTGCCGCGCCAGTCGCATACCATAAATACTGTGGGGTTCGAAAATGATGATGGTCAGGTAGCTGGCTACAGAGACTATCATCAGGGGCATGAACAGGTCATAGCCTGTGGTTATCTCGGCTATAAGGAAAATGCCTGTCAGCGGTGCATGCATGACACCCGACATAACGCCTGCCATGCCCAACAGGGCAAAGTTCTTCTCGGGCACATAGACTCCCACCTGATTGATGTTCCACAGCCGTGAGAAGAGAAATCCCGTGAAGCAGCCTATAAACAACGAGGGGGCAAACGTTCCGCCACAACCTCCGCCTCCGTTGGTGGCCGACGTGGCAAACACTTTGGTAAGCAACACCAGGGCAATGTACAGTATAAGGTATTCGGAATGTCCATAGAACAATGAGCCGTCTAATAGTTGGTTCCAGTCTGTCTCCGTCTTGCCGTTCAGCAGCAGGTTAATGCTGAGATAACCTTCACCGTAGAGCGATGGAAAAAGGAAGATGAGCGTAGAGAGGATAGCGCCGCCGATAACTAACCTGACGTACGGTTTATCCTTGAAACGACTGAAGAGGTCCTCGCAGGCATTCATAGCACGGATGAAATAGAGCGACACCAATCCGCAGCTGATACCCAGCAGAATACATGCCGGCACACGCTCGACAGTCCACCCCGAGTCCAGATGGAACGAGAAGAGGGCGGCGTCACCCCTCAGAATATAGGTAAAGCACGTTGCCGTAACACATGACACAAGGATAGGCAATAGCGAGGCCATGGTCAGGTCAATCATCAGCACTTCAAGGGTAAACACCAGTCCAGCAATCGGAGCCTTGAAGATGCCTGCTATGGCGCCGGCAGCACCGCAGCCCACAAGCGTCATCAGCGTTTTATTGTCAAGCTTGAACAACTGTCCCAGGTTGGACCCTATGGCCGAGCCCGTCAGTACAATAGGAGCCTCAGCACCCACCGAGCCGCCAAAGCCGATAGTAATGGCCGATGCAATGACACTGGACCATGTATTATGAGCTTTCAGCCGTGACTTGTTCGACGAGATGGCATAGAGAATACGTGTAATACCATGCGAGATATTGTCCTTCACCACATGGCGTACAAAAAGCGAGGTGAGGTAGATACCAATTACGGGATAGACCAGGTAGAGCCAGTTATAGGAGTCAGTCTGGAACCTACCCGTCAGCAAGGCCACAATCTGGTTAATGAGCCCATGCAGCACGTAGGCTGCCACTGCAGCCAGCAGTCCTACGAGGAACGCCAGGATGAGTAGGAACATCTTGTCGCTGACGTGCGCCACCCGCCATTCGTGCAGCCGCGTCAGCCACCCTTTTGTTGCTGTTTCTGCCATTGCTCTGTCCTGTTCTATTCGTTCCGTTTCTTCATGTAGATAACCACGCCAGCAACGACGAGGATGATAACGGCAATGATGTGTAGCAAATCCATAAGCTGTCGTTTTCTTGTTTGTTTCTGTTGTCTGTTACTTCCTTATGATGCTTACCTGTCCGTCCTGTCTGAGGCGGATGATACTGGAAGGCGCGTGGGGCTTATGCTCCTGACGACGAGTCCAGCACACATAGTCAACAGCCTCAAGCAGCCGCGGGTCTATGTCGCTATAGTTCTGGGCTGCGGGCTCGCCACTAATGTTGGCCGAGGTGCTTACCAGCGCCTTCTGGAACCTAAAGCAGAGTTCCTTTGAGAAAGGTTCATTGGTAATGCGCAGGGCTATGCTGCCATCATCGGCAATAAGGTTTAAGGCCAAGTTGACGGCACCGTCAAGTATCAGTGTGGTGGGCTTGCTGTCGCTGTCCTTCAAGCTGTCTATGAGCTGCCAGGCCACGTCGGGAACCTGACGCACGTAGCGCTGCAGACGGGCATCGCTATCGACCAGGCAGATAAGAGCTTTCGAGTCATCACGCTGTTTAATCTGGTACACACGCCTGACGGCATCGGCATTGGTGGCGTCGCATCCAATGCCCCATACAGTGTCTGTAGGATAGAGAATCACCCCACCCTTGCGCAACACCTCTACGGCATTCTTTATGTCTTGTTCGCGTGTCATGTGTACTTGAGCTATTGTTTTACCGTAGGCTTGCCAGCTTCCTTCCAGGCCGTAATACCGCCCTTGAGGTTGACAACGTTGAAGCCTTCTTCAAGGAGAATATTCGATGCCGTACTGCTTCGGAATCCGGAACGACAGTAGACGGCTATCACCTTATCCTTAGGCAACTTTTTCAGACACTCATCACGGAAACTGCGTTCCTTGAAGTCTATCTCTATAGCACCTTCTATATGCTCTTCCTCGAACTCGTCGGGGGTACGCACATCAAGCAGGAAGACCTTATCCTTGTCGGCAATCAGAGTTTCAAACTTGTCAACGTCGACATTCTCCTTGGTATTGCCTGTGCCGCCAGCCTTCTTGGCATGCCCTGACGAACACGCCCATAAAAACAGTGACATACACAAGAAGCACGATAACGTGAGTAGACGAACAAATAATTTCATATCTCTTCTTTTTAAATGAACTTTGGCCACAAAGTTAGCACAAATAAATGAAATTTGCAAGGAAAAGGAAGTTTTTATTCTTTTTCAACACTTTTCCTTGTCCTACCTTCAGTTCTCACGTAGACAAAGCATCGTCATATCATCGCTGGGAGCTGCACCGTTGACATGGGTCTGCACATCTTCTGTCAGCAGGTCTATCAGCTGATGGGCTTCCATGTTGCGGTGCTCGCGTATGAAGGTCAGCAGGCGGTCGTCACTATACTGGTCGTGGTCGTGGTTCTCGGCCTCGTTAAGACCATCGGAGTAGACGAAGAGCTGCTTACCACTGATGTCACCCAACGCCTCGCCCTCGTATTCCAGATTTTCCCACAGTCCCAAGGGAGCATTAGCCTCCATTTGGATGAACTCGCCATCCAGGATGGGAGGATTGTGGCCGGCGTTGCAGTATTCCAGATAACCCGTCTTCAGATGGAGCAGTCCGATAAACATGGTGACAAACATGCCGTTGTCGTTGTTCTGCGCCAGCTCGTTGTTCATGGCCTTGGCTATCTCGGCGGGCGTCAGACGATATTTGCATAGCGTACGGAACAGTCGAGCAGACATAGACATGAAGAGAGCTGCCGGTACGCCCTTTCCACTGACGTCGCCCAAGCAGAAGTACAGGATGTCGTCTATCTCCACAAAGTCATATAGGTCACCACCCACCTCCTTGGCAGGTGTCATCGACGCATAGATGTCAAGCCCCTTGGTCTTGGGAAACAGGTGGGGCACCATGGCCATCTGTATGTTACGGGCAATGCGCAATTCGCTCTCTATACGCTCTTTGGCGGAAGTGGTCTCTTCCAACTTGTCGTAGGCTTCGCGAAGCTTACGCAGCTGCTTACGGCGGCTGAGGGCATAGACCACGATAAAGACAAGGGCTATAATAGTCAGCACCAAGGCTGCTATCCACTTCAGCTGGCGGGCACGCTCTGCCTGCTCACGGGCATCCATCTTCGACTGAAACTCGCTCAGCTCGCGTTCCTTATTGATAGCCATCAGAGAATCGTTAGCACGGCTGGCCTCCATCTCCTCTAGACGGGCACGCTGGTTCTCAATGGCCATGCTGAGGGCATATTCCTGAAGACGTTTCTCCTCCAGCTGGTGCGCTATCTGGTCCATCTCAAGACGCTGGTTAGCCAGACGTAAGTCCTTGGCTTCATTCTCTATACGAGCCTTGTCGAGCATCACACCCATGTCGAGCGACGTCTTTCTGATCTCATCGTTATTCAATGAGTCAAAGAGGTGACGGTATTTCAGATAGTAGTCATAGGCCTTCTTGTAGTCCTTCTTGGCATAGTACAGTCGCGAGTAGTAGTGGAGCTGCGTGGTCTTGTTGGCTTCAGGAAGAGAGTCAACCACCTGCTGCGCCCATTCTAAATCATCGTGCAGCAATGCTTCGTTGAAGTCGATGACATAGCCAAAGTTGTCGTCATGGCCCAGTTTCTTCTTCATCTGCTCACGCTCCGCGTAGGCCTTGTCCTGTTCCTCTACGGAAGCTTTCATGTCGTAAAGCACCAAACATTTGTACGACAGGGCACTCATCTTGTGCATGTTGTTAGACTTCGGATCGGTAAGCACATGCTCTACATACTTCAGCACCTGCTGGCGGTTGCCGCGGGCACGCTCAACCTTCGATAGTGCCAAATACAATGCGGCACGGTTCTCGTCAGGATAGTCTTCCTTCAGAATCTCTAAGGCATCATGCAGATGACTTGCGCTTTCGTCAAAATGCGACAGGGCAGTATGAATGGTGCCTAATACGTAGTTAGCTGTATAGAGGCCGTAGGAGCTGTGTTCTCTTTCGGCTTCGGCAAAGAGATGCTTGGCCATCTCGATGGCCTTGCCGCGGTGAATATATGACGACGTATAGATAATCTCATTACCGTAGGCTTTATAATATTCTTTTTCGAGCTTGTTCTGGCGGGCCAGCGCCTTGAGCTGTGAGATGGTATTCAGGAAGTCATTCGTCCTTCGCCTGCTATAGAACTGGTACATATCCTTCCGAAGCTGTCTCAGCTTCAGCGAGTCGGCTGTGCTCATGGCCATCATGTCCGTGCTCAGCATAAGCAGGACAATGGCGGAAAACAGCCACCTATACAGTCGGATATTCAGTACCTTCGTCATCAGAACTCGCTAGTGAAGTGGAATTTAATATGCTTAAAGTCTTCCTGGGCCATCGACAGCACATAGCCCGAGTCGGCCAGGAACACATCACGACCCTCCTTGTCCTTAGCCATATACTGGTACTTGCGCTTCTTGAAGTTCTCAAGTTCCTTTTCGTCGTCACTCTCTATCCAGCATGCCTTGTACAGATGGACAGGTTCCCAACGGCACTTGGCATTATACTCGTTCTCCAAACGATACTGAATAACCTCGAACTGAAGCTGCCCCACAGTGCCGATGATCTTACGGCCGTTGAACTGGTTGACGAACAGCTGGGCCACGCCCTCGTCCATCAGCTGGTCAATACCTTTCTGCAGTTGCTTCGACTTCATGGGGTCGTCGTTCTCAATATACTTAAAGAGCTCTGGCGAAAACGAGGGCAGTCCACGGAAATGCAGCTGTTCGCCCTCTGTCAACGTGTCGCCTATCTTGAAGATGCCATTGTCGGGCAATCCCACAATGTCGCCGGGCCAGGCTTCGTCGATGGTCGACTTTCGCTGGGCCATGAACTGCGTGGGACTGCTGAAGCGCAGCGTCTTGCCCTGACGTACATGCAGATAGGGCTGATTGCGCTGGAACTTACCAGAGCAGACCTTACAGAAAGCAATGCACGAACGGTGGTTGGGGTCGATGTTGGCCGTAATCTTGAAAATAAAGCCCGTAAACTTCTGTTCCTCCGGCTGCACCATACGCTCCTCGGCCTTAGTAGGCTTCGGACTGGGGGCTATCTCTACGAAGCAGTTAAGCAACTCCTGCACACCGAAGTTGTTCAGGGCAGAACCGAAGAACACCGGAGCCACCTCGGCCGTACGATAGGTCTCCACATCGAACGGGGGGTAGACACCGTCCACCAGTTCCAAGTCCTCGCGCAGCTTCTCGGCATCCTGTTCGCCTACACGCGTGTCAAGTTCGTCGGAATCAATCTCCACACTGACCTTTTCCGTCACGCGCTGCTTGTCGGGAGTAAAGAGATCCAGCTTCTCTTCGTAGATGTTATATACACCCTTGAACTTGGCACCTTGGTTGATGGGCCACGACAGGGGACGCACCTTGATTTCCAGCTCCTTCTCCAGCTCGTCCAGCAGGTCAAAAGGGTCGCGGCCTTCACGGTCCATCTTATTAATAAAAATAATAACAGGGGTATTGCGCATACGACATACGGACATTAGCTTGCGCGTCTGGGTCTCTACGCCCTTGGCACCATCGACAACAATGATAGCCGAGTCGACAGCCGTCAGCGTACGGTAAGTGTCCTCGGCAAAGTCTTGGTGACCTGGGGTGTCAAGGATGTTCACCTTATACTCAACATCTGAGCCGTCGGGAGTATAGTCGAACTCCATCACGGAGGTCGACACCGAGATACCACGCTGCTTCTCAATATCCATCCAGTCACTGGTGGCCGTCTTCTTTATCTTATTGTTCTTTACTGCGCCTGCCACCTGTATCTGTCCGCCAAACAGCAGGAACTTCTCAGTCAGCGTGGTCTTACCAGCATCCGGGTGCGATATAATCGCAAATGTCCTTCTACGTTCTATCTCCTGATTCATAATTTCTCTATACATTCTTTTAACGACTCCTCCCAGTAGGGCACTTCAATGCCATAGGCCTGCTTCAACTTGGTCTTGTCGAGCACGCTATAATGAGGACGACGAGCCGGTGTAGGGTACTCTGAGGTATGCAGCGGGCGTACATGACACGTGGTGATGCCTGCCAGCCGATGGATGGCCTTGGTGAAGTCGTACCAAGAAATAACTCCCTCGTTGGAGAAGTGGAAGACGCCGGGCTGTATACCTTCCTCTATGGCCGTCATAATGACACGAGCCAGGTCGCGTGCATACGTCGGCGTCCCTATCTGGTCGAAGATGACTCCCAGCTCGGGGCGTTCCTTACCCAGCCGTATCATGGTCTTCACGAAATTATTACCATAGATACTGTACAGCCATGCCGTACGGATAATCATCGAGCGACGGCAGAACTTAGAGACACCCAATTCGCCGGCCAGCTTCGTCGAGCCATACACACTGTCTGGGCAGGGCGTGTCGGTCTCCACATAAGGAGTGTGTTTCGTACCATTGAACACATAGTCGGTCGATATCTGTATCATCCACCCGCCACGTTTCTCTACAGCTGCCGCCAGATACGACGGAGCAACGGTGTTCAGCGTCGTACACAGCTCCTTATTCTCCTCAGCCTTGTCAACAGCCGTATATGCAGCACAATTCACGATACCATCTATCTGGTGGTGGGCCACAAACTGCTCCACTGCCAGCTGGTTGGTAATATCCAGCTCGGCAACATCGGTATTATACCACTCATGCTGGGGATAGTCCTTCTCCAGCTGCTGCATCTCGTTGCCTAATTGGCCATTACAGCCCGTCACTAATATCTTCATCTTCACTCAAACTCCAACGGTTCCTGTTTGTCCTTTAAATAATAGTCGTTCAGCATGCCAATAAAAGTAGATATCTCCTTCACGGCATGCTCCGTATTGGTGGTAATTTCCTTCTTCTGCAGGCGCAGCAGCATGACTCCGTACAGCGAGTTAAAGCACGTCTCCACCTCGTTCTCCTCCTTATTGGCACCATGGTTGCGAAGCTCCACAATATAAGGCAACACCTTGTAGTACTCGGCATTGTAGAACGGGAACTTGGGCGACGCCAACAACTGGGCATGCAGCTCCTCCAACTGCTGCATCACTACCTTGTTAATCATCAGATGTCCTTTCTCACGACATCCCTCCTGATTCATCATACGGATAAGGTTGCCAAACCAGTCGGCCTCCTCGTCTTTCTGCTCCTCGCTATAGTCGAAGCGGTCAATATACTCCCGACGAATCCTCGACAGCGAACAGCCGAAAGCCCGTATCGTGTCCTCAACCTGCCACATATACAGCAAGTATTCGGCAATATTCTTCTTACGTAATTCCTGAGCTATAAACACGGTTTCAAAACTCCTTATTCTCTATTACCACCGTATCAGGTTCGTCGTCGTGCCCAACAGCATGATGATAGAACCGATAATCACGGCCACACCAATAATCTGGTTAATCAAGATAATACCAAAGTCGTCGAACTTGGCACGTATCTTGTCCACCAGCCACGTCAGTCCCCACCACCACAGCAGTGCACCTCCCACAATACTGGCGAAGCCCACCAGCATCTCGAACGGATGGTTGGGCAGCACAAACGCAAACTGTGCATACATAGCCAGGAAAAGGAATATAATGAGTGGATTGGAGAACGTCACCAGAAACGCCGTCCATGCGTTATACCAGAGTGTCCCCTTGTTAGGACTCGACAGGTGCATCTTGCGCGTAGGGTCAGAACGGTAGGTATACAGTCCGAACGCCAGCAGCAGCAGTGAACCGCCTATCTGAAGATAGAAACGGTTCTGGTCGTTGTTGACGAAGTCCATGACAAACGACATACCAAAGCCCGAGATGGCAGCATAGATAATGTCGCTGACCGCGGCCCCCAGACCTGTCGCCAGCCCATACCAGCGTCCTTTGTTCAGCGTGCGCTGCACACACAGAATGCCGACGGGTCCCATCGGAGCCGAAGCTATCATCCCTATCAGCATGCCCTTGAAGATGAAATCTAGTATATTAATAGGTACATGAAAAGGCATATCAAGTGCAAAATTACTAAAAATATACGAAATACGTCAGTTTTTCCCCATAAAAATTTGCTTTATCACTCTTTTTTCATAACTTTGTACCTCAAATATAACTATTCACAACTAAAGACATACATTCATTATGAACGAACAACAAGGAATCAAGCCCTACGTCATAGGTTTGGACTTAGGAGGTACCAACTCCGTATTCGGCATCGTCGACACACGTGGCAACATCAAGGCCACCACCGCCATAAAGACGGGCGGCTTTGCTACCGCCGACGACTATGTCAAGGCTGCTGTCGAAGCCATACAGCCCATCATTGAGCAGGTAGGCGGCCTGGACACCATTAAGGCCATGGGTATCGGAGCTCCTAACGGCAACTACTACCGCGGCACCATTGAATATGCTCCCAACCTGCCCTGGGCACACGACGGCATTGTTCCTCTGGCACAGATGTTCAGCGACCAGCTGGGAGGCATCCCCGTAGCTCTCACCAACGACGCCAATGCCGCTGCCGTAGGCGAGATGGTATATGGTGTGGCGCGCGGCATGAAGAACTTCATCGTCATCACACTGGGCACGGGCGTAGGCTCCGGCATCGTCGTCAACGGTCAGCTGCTCTACGGCCACGACGGTTTTGCCGGCGAGCTGGGACATGTCATCATGGTACGCGGAGCCGAAGGCCGCACCTGCGGCTGCGGACGTACCGGTTGTCTGGAGACCTATTGTTCGGCAACGGGTGTAGCCCGTACGGCACGTGAGCTGCTCAGCACTACCCAGCGTCCCAGCATCCTGCGCGACATGAACCCCGAAGACATCACCTCGCTCGACGTCAGCATCGCCGCCGGCAAGGGCGACCAACTGGCCAAGGACATCTATGAGTTCACGGGCCGCATACTGGGCGAGGCCTGTGCAGACTTTGCAGCCTTCTCTTCGCCCGAGGCGTTCATCTTCTTCGGAGGCATGGTAAAGGCCGGCGACCTCATCATGAACCCCATCAAGAAATCGTACGACGAACACGTACTGCCCATCTATCGCGGCAAGGCACAGTTCCTCGTCAGCGGACTCGACGGGGCGTCGGCAGCCGTCCTCGGAGCGTCGGCCATAGGCTGGGAAATACAATAAGACTTACAAGGAGGGCCTGCCCTCCTTTTTTTCATACAAAGAAAAGAGGTTGGCGCAGGACGCTGCCAACCTCACCTTTATAAGATAAGTCTTGCCGACAATGGTCTCAAGCGGCTTATCGGGGGCAAATATAGCCAATAAATGAATAAAAAACAAATTTTCCAGTAACTTTTCCAACAAAACCTCAAAAAAAATGCCAAAAAGTTTGGCAGTTAACAAAAAAAGCGTAACTTTGCACCCGTAAATCAGAAACAAAACTAGACAAAAGCATGAAAGCTACGAACAACATCTGGTGGTGGCGACTCGAGATTAACTAAATCGCGAGGGTACGAAGCCATTCCTGAATGTTGACAAAAGAATAAGAGGGCTCGTCGGATCGCGACGGGCCCCTTTTCTTTAACAGAACAAATACAACACCAAATACAAGCATGAACTATCAAGTAGACAAGAACGGTTATTACGGAGAATTCGGCGGGGCCTACGTCCCCGAGATTCTCTACGCTACGGTAAGGAACCTGCAGCAGCAGTACCTTCCCATCATTGAGTCTGACGACTTCAAACAAGAGTATCACGCTCTGCTTCGTGACTACGTAGGACGCCCCTCGCCCCTGTATTACGCCCGGCGCATGAGCCAGAAGTACGGCTGCCAGTTGTATCTGAAGCGTGAAGACCTCAACCACACCGGAGCACACAAAATCAACAACACCATCGGTCAGATTCTGCTGGCCAAGAAGATGGGCAAGTCGCGCATCATTGCCGAGACCGGCGCTGGCCAGCATGGCGTGGCCACCGCCACCGTATGCGCCCTCATGGGCATGCAGTGCGAGGTATTCATGGGTGCCACCGATGTCGAGCGTCAGCACACCAACGTAGAGCGCATGAAGATGCTGGGCGCCCAGGTACACCCTGTACGCACCGGCAACATGACCCTCTCCGACGCCTGCAGCGAGGCCATACGCGACTGGTGCTGCCATCCCGCCGACACCTTCTATATCGTAGGCTCCACCATGGGGCCCCACCCCTACCCCGACCTTGTGGCGCGCATGCAGAGCGTCATCTCCGAGGAAATAAAGTGGCAGCTGCTGGAAAAGACCGGGCGCGACTATCCTGACTACCTCATGGCCTGCATCGGCGGTGGCAGCAACGCCGCAGGCACCATCTACCACTACATGGACGACGAACGCGTCAAGATTGTCCTGTCGGAGGCTGGCGGCCATGGCTGGGACACCGACTATACCGCTGCCACCATACACCGTGGCACGGTGGGCATCCTGCACGGAGCCAAGATGCTGGTCATGCAGAACGACGACGGCCAGATAGAAGAGGCCTTCACCATCTCTGCCGGACTGGACTACCCGGGCGTAGGACCCATGCACTGCAACATGGCACGCCAGGGACGCACACAGGTGCTCTCCATCAACGACGACGAAGCTATCCGCGCCGGCTACGAACTGACACGCATGGAGGGCATCATACCCGCCATCGAGTCGGCGCACGCCGTCGCCGCCCTGCCGAAGATGCACTTCAAGCCCACCGATGTCGTCGTGCTCACCGTCAGCGGCCGCGGCGACAAGGACGTAGAAACATATCTGAAGAACAAAAACATAGCCGGAGAATATGGAAACTTTTAATTACACCACCACCAGTCGCACCATCCTGGCCGACCTCTACACGCCCGTCAGCATCTACCTGCGACTGCGCGACCTCTACCCGCAGAGTGCCCTCATGGAGAGTAGCGACTATCACGACCAGAGCAATGCCCGTTCGTTCATCGCCATCAACCCCGTCGCCTCGGTAGCCATCGGACACGGCAAGGCCACCGTCACCTACCCTGACGGCACCACCCTCCAGCAAGAACTGGACAATGTCTTCGGAACCGCAGAAGCCATCCATGCCCTCATCGACAACATCCACGTCGAGGGCGACGATGCTGCCACCATGGCACTCTTCGGCTATACCTCGTTCAACGCGGTACGCTACTTCGAGCACATCGACGTCAAGGACGAGACACAGGCCGAGAACGACGCCCCCGACATGCTGTACATCTTCTATAAGACCGTCATCGTCTTCGACCATCACAACAACCAGCTGAAGATAGTCACCCTGGGCGGCGACGACAGCATCGATGCCGTCCTAAAGGCCATGAACCGCACCAGCGTAGCCACCTACGACTTCCATGCCGTAGGCGACGTCCGCTCCACGCTGACCGACGACGAGCACAAGGCCAACATCCGCCGCGGCATACAGCACTGCCTGCGTGGCGATGTCTTCCAGATAGTACTCTCCCGACGCTTCATACAGCGCTACGAGGGCGACGACTTCAAGCTATACAGGGCCCTGCGCTCCGTCAACCCCTCGCCCTACCTCTTCTACTTCGACTTCGGAGGCTTCCGCATCTTCGGCTCCAGCCCCGAGACACACTGTCGCATAGAAGCCATCGAGCCCGACGGCACAGCGACGGCCGTACGCCGTTTCCGAGCCTACATAGACCCCATTGCCGGCACCACGCGCCGTACGGGCGATGCCGAGGCCGACCGCCGCGGAGCCGAGTTCCTGCGCCAGGACCCCAAGGAGAACGCCGAACACGTCATGCTGGTCGACCTGGCCCGCAACGACCTCTCGCGCAACTGCCACGACGTGCACGTCGACTACTATAAGGACATACAGTACTACTCCCACGTCATCCACCTCGTCAGCCGCGTCTCAGGCGTGCTTGACGTCGGGGCCGACCTTGGTAGCGTTAGCCCCGGTGGCAAGCACGTCGGGGCCGACCCCATCAAGGCGTTTATAGACACCTTTCCCGCCGGCACCCTCTCAGGAGCCCCCAAGGTGCGCGCCATGCAGCTCATCTCCCAGTACGAGCCCCACAACCGCGGCGCCTACGGCGGCTGCATAGGCCTCATCGGCCTCGACGGCACGCTCAACCAGGCCATCACCATACGCACCTTCGTCTCGCGGGGTGGCGAGCTGTGGTTCCAGGCCGGCGGCGGCATCGTAGCCAAAAGCAACGAGGAGTACGAGCTCCAGGAGGTCAACAACAAACTGGGCGCCCTGCGCAGAGCCATCCTCCAGGCCGAAACCCTATAGCCCCACAACACCCACCCCACCCACAACACATCACCCACAACACCCACTAACACCCACAACACCCACTAACACCCACCAACAATGAAAATAGTCATCATCGACAACTACGACTCCTTCACCTACAATCTGGCCCACCTGGTCAAAGCCCTGGGCACTGAGGTGACCGTCCTGCGCAACGACCAGTTCCAGCTGGCCGACCTGCAGCAATACAGCAAAATCATCCTCTCGCCCGGTCCGGGCATACCCTCTGAGGCAGGACTTCTGCTCGACGTCATACGCACCTATGCCGACCGCAAGCCCATCCTGGGCGTCTGCCTCGGCCATCAGGCCATCGGCGAGGTCTTCGGCGCCAAGCTCGAGAACCTCTCCGACGTCTTCCACGGCGTAGCCACCGAGGGCACCCAACTGGGCAACGACGCCATCTTCTCCGGTCTGCCCCGCCGCATCACCATGGGACGCTACCACTCCTGGGTGGTCAGCCGCGACGGCTTCCCCGACTGCCTCGAAGTCACCGCCCTCAGCGACGAAGGCCATATCATGGCCCTCAAGCACAAGGAGCTGAACGTCCGCGGCATCCAGTTCCACCCCGAGAGCGTCCTCACCCCCGACGGCAAGAAGATGCTCCAGAACTGGCTTTTCCTTTAACTCCCCTCGGAACCTCGAAACATCGAAACCTCGGAACCTCGAAACGTCGAAGCATCGAAACATCGAAACATCGAAACAAAAAAAAACAATATGACTAAACAGACAATGAAAGACATCCTCAACCGGATGCTGAACCACGAGGAACTCTCCCGTGAAGAAATGAAACAGATACTGGTGGGCATCACCCAGAGCGAGTACCCCACCGAACAGATTACCGCCCTGCTGACGGCCCTGCAGATGCGCGGCGTCACCGTAGAAGAGCTGCTGGGCTTCCGCGACGGCATCCTCGAGACAGGCGTACCGGCCCTGCTCAATGCCGACCGCTACATCGACGTCGTAGGCACGGGCGGCGACCGCAAGAACACCTTCAACATCTCCACGACGAGCTGTTTCGTCATTGCCGGCGCAGGCTACAAGGTGGCCAAGCACGGCAACTACGCCGCCACCAGCGTCAGCGGAGCATCGAACGTCATACAGCACCACGGCATCAAGTTCACCGACGACCTGGACCGCCTGAACCGTTCGCTCAACGAGGCCGGCATCGTCTATCTGCACGCACAGCTCTTTGCCCGTGCCATGAAGTTCGTAGGCCCCATCCGCAAGGCGCTGCAGTTCCCCACCATCTTCAATCTGCTGGGACCGCTTGTCAACCCCTCGCAGCCCCAGTGTCAGCTGCTCGGCGTGGCCAACCTCGACCAGATGCGCCTCTACCAGCAAGTGTACCAGAAGATAGGCATCGACTACGGCATCGTCAACAGCATCGACGGCTACGACGAAATATCGCTCACCGGTCCCTTTAAGGTCACCACCAAGCAGTACGAGCGCATCTTCCAGCCCCAGGACCTAGGCTTCGACATCGCCACGCCCGATGAGCTGGTAGGCGGTGCCACCGAAGACGAGGCCGCCCAGATTTTCGACGCCGTGCTGGAGAACCGCGCCCTGCCGGCCCAGAAGAACATTGTGCTGGCCAATGCCGCCTTCGGCATACAGGTGCTCGAGAGCGGCCAGAAGAGCATCGAGGAGTGCATCGCCATCGCCCGCGAGTCGATAGACAGCGGCGCCGCCCTCCGAACGTTTAAGAAATTCGCAGAACTGAACAGTTAATAACACCGGGGGCTCGAGACATCGAAGCATCGAAGCACCGAAGCCCCCGATTTCCACTATACCCACTATGCCCACCACTGACATTCTTCACGACATCATCGCCACCAAGCGCGCCGAGCTGGAACAGCTGACGGCCAAGAAGCCCTCTATGCGCCAGGCCCTGCTGGGGTCGGCGTCCGGCATCATTGCCGAGTTCAAGCGCCGCTCGCCCTCCAAGGGCTGGATCAGACAGGAAGGCCGCCCCGACGTGATTCCCCTGTCGTATCAGCAGCACGGCGCCGCCGCCCTCAGCATCCTGACCGACCAGCAGTACTTCGGCGGTCACGACGACTTCATTCGCACGGCCCGGCAAAGCGGCGTCACGCTGCCCATCCTGTACAAGAACTTCGTGGTCAGCGAAGCGCAGCTCTACCAGGCCCTGCTCTGCGGCGCCTCGGCCGTACTGCTTATCGCCGCCTGTCTCTCACGGCAAGCGTGCAAGGAGCTTCTGGACAAGGCCCACGCCCTGGGACTGGAGGTGCTGCTCGAGATGCATTCGGAGGCCGAGCTGGCCTACGCTGAGCTGGGGCCCGACCTCTGCGGCATCAACAACCGCAACCTGGGCTCGTTCCATACCGACGTGGAGAACAGCTACCGCCTGGCCGAACGCCTGCGCGCCGTATGCGGCGCAGGCCCCGTGCTGGTCAGCGAGAGCGGCATCTCGGACCCCCGGACGGTCCGCGAGCTGCGCCAGGCCGGCTTCCGTGGCTTCCTCATCGGCGAGACGTTTATGAAGGCCCCCGACCCGGGGGAGGCCCTCGGCGACTTCATTGCGCAAATATGAACCGGATGCATAAGCGCCGAACAGTGCACTAAGAACGATGAACTACCAACTGATAAAGGTCTGCGGCATGCGCCATGCCGACAACATCCGCCAAGTGGAGGCGCTGGGGCCCGACTGGATGGGCCTCATCTTCTGGCCTCGGTCCAGTCGCTACGTAGACCGGCGCCCCGACTATCTGCCCACACGTGCTAGGCGCGTCGGTGTCTTCGTCGACCAGCCGGCTGACGAGATAGTCCGCATAGCCCGTGACTACCGCCTTGACGCCATCCAGCTGCACGGCCACGAGACGCCCGCCGACCTCTGCCGCCTGCGCACCGCCCTCGACGCCGACCTCGGCACGGCGCCGGCCCTCATCAAGGCCTTCAGCATCGCCACGGCCGACGACCTGGAGCGCACCGCCGACTACGACGGCACGGCCGACTACCTGCTCTTCGACACGAAGACGCCGCTGGCCGGCGGCAGCGGCCGGCAGTTCGACTGGCGTGTGCTGGACGCCTACCACGGCACGACGCCCTTCCTGCTCTCGGGCGGCATAGGCCCCGACGACACCGGGCGTCTGGCAGCCTTCCACCACCCGCGGTGCATTGGCATCGACCTCAACTCGCGCTTCGAGCTGGAGCCCGGCCTGAAGGACGTGGAAAAACTGAAAACATTCATCAAAAAGATAAGAGAACTATGAACAAGATTAATACCCTCTTCGCCCAGCGAGGCGACCGCAAGTTGCTCTCGCTCTACTTCTGCGCAGGCTGTCCCACGCTCGACGGCACTGCCGACGTGATACTGACCATGCAGCGCCGCGGCATCGACTTCATCGAGGTCGGCATACCCTTCAGCGACCCCCTGGCCGACGGCCCCGTCATACAGACCGCCGCCACACGCGCCCTGAAGAACGGCATCAGCCTTCAGCTGATTTTGGACCAGCTGAAGGCCGTCAAGGACCAGGTCAGCGTGCCGCTCATCCTGATGGGATACCTGAACCCCATCCTGCACTACGGCATAGAGCGCTTCTGCCAGGCCGCCGCCGAGGCCGGCGTCTCGGGACTCATCATTCCCGACCTGCCCTTCGACGACTACCTCAGCACCGTGCGCCCGGCGGCCGATAGGTACGACCTCAGGGTCATCATGCTCATCACGCCCGAGACCTCTGACGAGCGCATCCGCTTCATCGACCAGCACACCGACGGGTTCATCTACATGGTGTCCTCGGCCGCCATCACCGGCGCACAGCGGTCGTTTGACGACCAAAAGCAGGCCTACTTCCGCCGCATAGACCAGATGCAGCTGCGCAACCCCCGCATGATAGGCTTCGGCATCTCCAACGCCCAGACCCTGAAGGCCGCACAGGACCATGCCGCCGGCGCCATCATAGGCTCGAAGTTCGTCACCCTGCTCGACGAAGCCGAAGGCAACTGCGACCTCGCGCTCGACCGTCTCTTCGACGCCTTGGCACACTGAAACCGGGTTCGTCCGGCACCCGCGACACCCCCGTTCACCCCGCGCCGGTGTCCGCTTCATGTTCAGTATTTGTTCAGTATATGTCCAGTGTTTGTTCAGNNCTGAACAAACACTGGACATATACCGTCCTTACACTTGACAGGAAGAGGAGGGGGAGGCGCGAAGAAGAAAAAAAGGACTTTTCTTTGGTACTCTGAACATTTCTTCGTACCTTTGTAGCCCATCTACTGAAAACGAATACAAACAAAATACTAAGACCGTTATGAAAAGACTTATCCAGACGCTGCTCTTGAGCGCCCTTGGGTTGCTGACCGTTCAGGCCCAGGGGTGGAATGAGGCGCAGTATCGGCAGATTGAGCAGAGCATCCGCGTGCCACAGTTTGCAGACCGAGTTTACGACATCACCAAGTACGGGGCACTGACCGAAGAGGAGGCCGCCCGGAAGAAGAAGCTGACCCTCGAGGAGAAGGCCGCCAAGAACCAGAAGGCCATCCAGAAAGCTATCGACAAGTGCTCAGACAAGGGCGGCGGCCGCGTGGTAGTGCCCGCAGGAAAGAAGTTCCTCACGGCAGCCATCCAGCTGAAGTCGGGCGTCAACCTGGTCATAGAGGACGGTGCCGTGCTGGAGTTCGCCTTCACACCCGCGCTGTACCCCATCGTACCCACGCGCTGGGAGGGACTGGACTGCTGGAACCTGTCGCCCCTCATCTACGCCTACCAGGCCCGCGACATAGCCATCACCGGCCGCGGCACCATTGACGGCGGCGGCTCGAAGCAGACCTGGTGGCCCTGGTGCGGCAACAAGAAGCACGGAGCCAAGGAAGGCGGCATCAGCCAGTGGGGCGGCAGCCGCGCACGCCTGCTGAAGGCGGCCGAGGACGGCGTGCCGATGAACGAGCGCCGCTTCGGACCCAAGGACGGGCTGCGCCCGCAGATGATAAACCTGAACCAGTGTCAGGGCATACTCATCGAGGACGTCACCCTGCTGCGCTCACCCTTCTGGGTCATACACCCCCTGCTGTCGGAAGACATCACCGTGCGCGGCGTACACATCAACAACGAGGGTCCCAACGGTGACGGATGCGACCCCGAGTCGTGCGACCGCGTGCTGATAGAGAACTGCTACTTCAACACCGGCGACGACTGCATAGCCATCAAGAGCGGGCGCAACAACGACGGCCGCGAGGGCGGACAGGGACGCTACGCTGGACGAGCCTCGAAGAACATCATCATACGCGACTGCAAGTTCCAGAACGGCCATGGCGGCGTCGTCATCGGCTCCGAGATCAGCGGCGGCTGCCAGAACGTCTTTGCCGAGAACTGCGAGATGGACTCGCCGTCACTGGACCGCGTGCTGCGCATCAAGACCAACTCGTGCCGCGGCGGCATCATTGAGAACATCAATATGCGCAACGTCACCGTAGGGCAGTGCGGCGAGGCAGTGCTGAAGATAAACACCGACTACGAGCCACGCGAGGTGTGCTGCCGCGGCTTCTACCCCACCGTGCGCAACGTGTCGATGGAGAACGTGACGTGCAACAAGTCAAAATACGGCGTGATGATAGTAGGCTACGACGACCCGAAGCTCAGCTACACCATCAGCGACATCACCGTCAGGAACTGCCGCTTCAACGGCGTCACCAGCAAGCATATAAACCAGATAGGACGGGCCGAGCGCGTCAAGTATGACAACCTGCTCATTAACAACTCACTGGTACTGCAGGACATGCCCTACAAGCACTACTCCGAGTGGCTCACCTACAGCGAGATGCAGCGCGTGCCCAAACCCTACCTGCTCGACTTCGCCAAGGAACCCAAGTGGAGCTACGTCATGGGCATCGAGCTCGAAGGCATGCTGGACACCTACCTGCGCTACGGCGGCGAGAAGATTCGCCAGTACTGCCAGGAATACACCGACACGATGATCAACGCCATGGGCGACATTCGCGGCTATGACATACTGGACTACAACCTTGACAACGTGCGCACGGGACACTTCGTCACCCGCATGTACCAGCAGTGGCCCGAGGAGAAGAACCTGCTGGCCATGCAGACCATGATGAAGCAGCTGAGCGACCAGCCCCGTACCGTGGCCGACAAGGTATTCTGGCACAAAGCCATCTACGCCTACCAGGTATGGCTCGACGGCATCTTCATGGGACTGCCCTTCCGCTGTCTGACAGCCCCCATCACCGAGGCCAAGGGCGGCAAGAAAGCCATCAACGCCATCTACGACGACGCCGTGAACCAGCTGCGCACCACCTACCAGCGCACCCTGGACCCCAAGACCGGGCTGAACCGACATGCCTACGACGAGACGCGCAAGACCTTCTGGGCCGACCAGGAGACCGGACTGTCGCAGCACTGCTGGGGCCGCGCCCAGGGATGGTACACCATGGCCCTCATCGAGGTGCTCGACGCACTGCCCGAGGACTATGCCTTCCGCGGCGACGTAATAGAACTGCTGCGCAAGGACCTGGACGCCATACTGAAGTGGCAGGACAAGGAGACCGGACTGTGGTACCAGGTGATGGACTCACCCGGTCAGGAGGGCAACTATCTGGAGTCCACCTGCTCGTCCATGTTCACCTACGCCCTGCTGAAGGCCTACCGTAAGGGGTACGTGGACCGCAAGTACCAGGAGGCCGGCATACGCGCCTACAAGAGCATGATAGACCACTTCATACAGGTGAATGCCGACAAGACCATCTCGCTGACCCGCTGCTGCGAAGTGGCCGGACTGGGGCCTGCCGCCACCCCCGACGTCGTGGCAGCTATGAAGCGCGTCAACCCCAAAGGCTCGGTGAAGGAGAACCGTCGCCGCGACGGCTCCTACGGCTACTACCTCTCGGAGCCCATCCGCGCCAACGACGCCAAGGGCGTAGGGCCCTTCCTCTGGGCGTCGCTCGAAATGGAAATGCTGGGCTACACCACCGAGAACCTGAAGTAAGCACCCCAAACCCTAAACACATAAAGGAAAAAGACTCCAAAGAAAATAAAGGAAAGCTATAAATGGGAAAGAA
Organism: Prevotella sp. UBA2742; assembly: GCA_002353485.1. Taxonomy (GTDB): domain Bacteria; phylum Bacteroidota; class Bacteroidia; order Bacteroidales; family Bacteroidaceae; genus Prevotella. The sequence goes on along the minus strand of DEJS01000007.1, from coordinate 21,402 downwards.
TATGAAGAAAACGCTATTAGCATTAGCCGCCATGGCCTTCTCAGGCATCGCCATGGCACAGGAGATTGACACTGAGAAGCTGTCAGCACACGACAAGAACGCCCCCGTGGGCTTTGCCGCCGGTGTCACCGGCGGCGAGGGAGGCACCACGGTCACCGTAGAGACCTACAGTGCCCTGAAGGCACAGCTCGCGGCATTTAACACGACGAAGAAAATTATCTATGTGAAAGGAACTATCACCTTCGACGGTCAGCTGGAGGTTCGCGGTGTCAAGAACAAGACCATTATAGGTCTGGAAGGTGCTACCTTGGAGAACATGAACGAGGACATTGCAACAAGTTCCAGCGATAAGAGTGCTGCTATTGCCAAAACGGGAATCATGCTGCTTAGGGACTGTGACAATATTGCCATTCGCAACCTTATCTTCAAGAGCGCGGGTGCATGCGATTTCAACGCCAATGACAACCTATGCGCACAAGGTAGCACCAACATATGGGTAGACCACTGTGACTTTCAGGACGGCGTAGATGGTAACTTCGACATCGTTAATGCATCCGATAACATTAGTGTTACGTGGTGTCGTTTCCGCTACCTGCTCCCTGCTCGCGGCAAAGGGTATGGTGGCAGTTCAACTGACCATCGCTTCACAAACCTTATAGGTAATAGCGACAAACCGGCTACTTCTGATGAAGGTAAACTTCGCACTACATTCTATAGCTGTTGGTGGGATGAAGGCTGTAAGGAGCGTATGCCCCGTGTACGCTTTGGCAAGGTTCACACACTCAATTGCCTTTATACCAGTTCTGTCACCAGCTATTGCGTAGGTGGAGGATATAAGAGTAATGTCTATATTGAGAACTGTGCTTTCATTGGTAATAAGCCCAAGAACACTCCCTGGAAAGACTATGCCGATGAAGAGAAAGGCTATCCCGATTACAATGTTACCATCGCTGGATGCCAGAATGTAGCAGACAAGCAAGCCCGTGACGGCAGCAACGACTACTTCATTCCCGCAAGCGAGTATAGCGGCTACTACAGCTATGCCGCCAGCGAGGTGGAGTCGACGGTAAGCAACGGCGAGAACGGCGCCGGCGCTACGCTGAAGTTCAAAGACTCGAGCGGCATACAGGGCGTGGCAGCAGGCAGTCAGGTGACTGCCGTGGAGTACTACACGCTTGACGGACGCCGTCTGCAGGAACCACAGCGCGGCATAAACATCCAGGTGACGCGCAGGGCTGACGGCACGAAGCAGACTAAGAAGATTATCTACTAAAATAGGAACATGAAGAAGACTATATTGACTTTGACGGTCTGTGCCCTGACCTCGCTGGTCATGGCACAGGCTCCTGCCTTTCCAGGAGCAGAGGGCGTGGCACGCTTCACCACCACGGGTGGCCGAGGCGGCAAGGTAATCCATGTGACTAACCTCAACGACAAGGGCACGGGCTCGCTAAGAGCCGCCTGCACCGCCAGTGGCGCACGCATCGTGGTGTTCGACGTCTCGGGAGTCATTGAGCTGGAGTCGCAGCTGAAGATTAACAATCCCGACATTACCATTGAGGGGCAGACGGCTCCCGGCGACGGCATCTGCCTGAAGAACTATACGTTCAACATCAGCGCCTCGAATGTCATCGTACGCTTCATCCGCTGCCGCATGGGCGATGAGAAGAAGACGGAGGACGACGCCATGAACGCATACTTCAAGACGGGCTCCGAGAAGAGCAATGTCATCATTGACCACTGCTCTATCAGTTGGTCTACGGACGAGTGCGGGTCGTTCTATGGCATCAAGAACTTCACCCTGCAGTGGTGCATGCTGTCAGAGAGCCTTCGCAACTCGGTACACGACAAAGGCAAGCACGGCTACGGTGGCATCTGGGGCGGCGAGAATGCAGCCTACCATCACAACCTGCTGGCGCACCACGACTCGCGTAACCCGCGCTTTGACCATGACTTCGTAAACAAGCTGAAAGGGCCCGTTGACTTCGTGAACAACGTACTATACAACTGGGGCGGCAATTCCGGCTATGGCGGTGAGTCGTGCAACACCACCGGCGAGTACAAGAAGTACAACATGGTGAATAACTACTACAAGGCGGGGGCTGCATCGAGCCACAAGAACCGTATTGTTAATCCGACTACGAAATGCACGAACTGCACGAATGAGCCGACGGGACTGGTAAATATAGTCCCTGGACACTTTTACGTGACGGGCAACTATGTTGACGGCTATCCTACCGTTACGGCCGACAACTGGCAGGGTGTAGAGCCCGATGACAAAAACAAGAAGGCAAGCATCAAGTCAGAGAGCCGCTTCGTGCCAACAGGCTATGAGGGACAGACCATGATTACGGAACACGCGGCAGAAACCGCATTCCAGAGGGTGCTGAGCTATGCAGGAGCCAGCTATAAGCGCGACGCCGTTGACCAGCGAATAGCCGAGGAGACACGTACCGGTACCTATACCTATACTGGAAGCAACGGTTCATCAAATGGCTTCATAGACACCCAGAACGATGTGGGCGGATGGCCCTCATACGTGGAGAAGACGGCTCTGACAGATAGCGACAGCGACGGTATGCCCGACGTATGGGAGACCGCCAACGGACTGAACCCCAATGATGCCAGCGATGCTGCCACGACGACCCTCGACCCGAAGGGATGGTACACCAATATCGAGGTGTACTGCAACGCCTTGGTGGAAGACCTCGTCAAGAGCCAAAACGCTGGTGCCGCAGCTGCTGTCAGCGAGTACTATCCCACTGTGGCCAAGGCAGAAGGCGTAGGATACTTTGACGCTAATGTGACGGCTGAAGGCGGGTATAGCACCAGTCCGGTAAACGGTGCCGTGAGCAGCATCACCTGGGCCTTCGATACTGGGGCTGCCGGACAGACGGCCAACATTCCAGGTGCTATCAGCGCTGCTGTCAGCAATACCACTGTCACCTTAGGCAGTGAGCTGAGCTACGACGGAAAGCAGAGCATCAGCGGTCTGGGTAACGAAACAAAGATCAAGCAGACCAATGCAAATGCCACCAGTGCTACAGAAGCCAATGCACTTACCTTTACCGTTACTCCTGCTGCAGGCTATTCGTTTAAGGCTACAGAAGTGTCATTCACTGCCACTCGTTTAGGTACCGACCGAGGCAAGATGGACATTAAATGGGTTGACAGCAAGACCGTCAGTCTAGCCACGGGCGTTACCCCAAACCGTAACAATGCCACCCCGCCCTACACGGACTATAAATACGATGTGTCTAACACGTCTACTGCTACCGCCGGGCCCTGCTCGCTGGTCATCAATATCTATGAGCTGAGTTTCGTTGACAGTAACACTGGTAATGATAATCTCAAAGACATCGGTTTTGCCAATGTCAGCATAAAGGGAGCGCTCACCGATGCCAGCGGCATCAGCACGCCGGTCGCACTGGGAACGGTAGCCACCGAGTACTACGACCTAAACGGTCGGCGGCTGACTGAGCCTCAGCGGGGCATCAACATCCGCGTGGAGCGTATGGGAGACGGGCGGTCCGTCACCTCGAAGGTTATCAAGTAAACAGGATGCTTCTAAGATAGTCAGGGGAGCAAATGAAACGCGCAGTACTTTTATTCTTGTGGGCATGGTCGGTGGCCGTTGGTGCTACGGAGTACGACCAGGACAAGCCCTTTGGCTTCTGTACAGTAGCCTCGCGCACCGATGCGAGCAAGACATTTGAATGTACGGGAGGAGGGTGTTATACCTACCCTGTTCCTGTGGGCTTTGCCGGCAGGGTGACGGTACTGACGTCTGACGGTCCTGAGAAGGACATGAAGGCAAAGATAGAAGAGAGTATCAAGAACTGCGACGTCATCATACTGGATGGTTCGAAGGGCGACTTCATCGTGTCGGCCAATGTGGAGTGTCGGGCCAGCAACCGCACTATTATCGGCATCCATAACGCGCGGCTCAGCACTCGGTGGAAGGTGACGCCGAAACTGAGGCGTGAGCTGGAGAACATCGGTATACCGCACATGAGCACCAGCCGCGGCACCGGAGGGCTGTTGCCTGGCGGGGCCAAGGTGGGCGAGCAGGCCGAGTTCTACACCCGTAAGTTCATCATCTGGCAGACGGGCGACACCGCAGAGCACTTCCGCAAGGCGGGCACCATGAGTCTGCGCCGCTGCCAGAACGTCATCATCCGCAATATTACCTTCATCGGTCCGGGAGCCATCGACGTGGGAGGCAACGACCTGCTGACTTTCAACGAGGTCAGAAACAGCTGGGTGGACCACTGCACGTTCATTGACGGGCAGGACGGCAACTTCGACATCAGCAGTTCGTCAGACTACAACACCGTCAGCTGGTGTACGTTTAGCTATACGGAGCGTTCCTTCATGCACCAGAACACCAATCTCGTAGGCTATAGCGACCGCGAGAAGCCGGGATTCCTTAGCACTACCTTTGCCTACAACTGGTGGGGCACGGGGTGCAGACAGCGTATGCCCATGGGACGTATAGGCAAGATACATGTGCTGAACAACTACTACAGCAGCACCAATGCCACCAACTGCATTAACCCACGCAAGGACTCCGAGTTTCTGATAGAGGGGAACTATATCGAGAAAGGTGTCAGGAAGTACTACAGCCAGGAGCATGCCAAAGCCGTGACGTGGACTGCCGACAACAACGTTGGCGAGGGTCGCAGTGTGCCGCCGTCGTTGGGCGACACCGTCAGCGTACCCTACTCGTACAGCGCCGCCCCCAGCAGCGAGGTTCCCGCCCTTGTAAAGGGCCATGCCGGAGCGACGCTGTACAAGTAAACAATAAAAATGCGGGTTCTGCGTTATAGTATTGTTATGCAAAAGAGCTTGTACCTCACGATGTTGTTGGCAGCTGCCCTCCTGTTGCTGACGGGATGCGGGGCTGAGCAGGCCATGAAGAAGGGAGACCGGTTTTATGCCCTCGGCGAGTATTTCGATGCCTCCAGTCAGTATAAGAAGGCCTATGCCCAGACGCCCAATAAGGAGCGCCAGCTACGCGGTCAGCGAGCACTGAAGCTGGCCGACTGCTACCGCCGCATCAACTATACGCAGAAGGCTATTGCCGCCTACAACAATGCCATCCGATACAAGCAGGGCGACTCCCTGACCCTGTTCCACCTGGCCCAGCAACTGATGAAGAACGGCAACTACAAGGAGGCTGCCAAGCAGTATCAGGCGTTTCTGGACTCACTGCAAGGAGACAATTCCAAGTTTACCCTTGTTTATTCGCAATTAGCAAAGACGGGGTTGCGCTCGGCTCAGCAGGCTCCGGAATGGAAGAAGCGGGGCTCAGACTATACCGTAAAGCGAGAGAACTTCTTCAACTCACGACGTGCCGACTACTCGCCTATGCTTTCTGGCGAGGAGAACAACCAGCTGTTCTTTACCTCGACACGCAATCAGGCCAGGGGCGACGAGTACAGCGGCATTACCGGAACGAAGAATGGCGACATTTTTGTATCGACAAAGGACGACAAGGGGAAATGGCAGAAGCCCGAGGTGATAGACAGCGAGTTGAACACCGACTTCGACGAGGGTGTCTGCTCATTCTCGCCCGACGGGCGTACGATGTACCTGACCCAGTGTAAGACCGACCCCGACTTTCCGCGCTATGCAGCCATCGTCACGTCCAGCCGTTCGGATGCAGCATGGAGCAAGGCTAACGAGCTGAAGCTGACGCGCGACACGCTGTCGGCCTATGCCCATCCTGCCGTCTCACCCGACGGCCAGTGGCTCTACTTTGTCAGCGACATGCCGGGCGGCATGGGGGGCTACGACATCTGGCGCGTCAGGCTAACCACCAGTGGCACGGGAGGCGTAGAGAACCTGGGGGCACCCGTCAACACACCGGGCGACGAGCTATTCCCCACGTTCCGGCCCAATGGCGACCTTTACTTCTCGAGCAACGGCCACGAAGGTATGGGCGGACTGGACATCTATATTGCCAAGGTGGTGGACAACGTCAGCGCTAATGATAGTCTGGCACACCGTACGTCAGGATATACCGTCACTCACCCGGGATTCCCGCTCAACTCGCAAGGTGACGACTTCGGCATGACCTTCGAGGGACTGAAGAACCAAGGCTACTTCTCGTCAAACCGCGGCGATGCCAAGGGCTGGGACCACATCTACTCGTTCTACAATCCGGAGATTGTACAGACCGTCAAGGGGTGGGTTTACGAGAAAGACGGCTACGAGCTGCCCTCTGCACAGGTCTACATGGTGGGCAACGACGGCACCAACCTGAAGCTGAGCGTGAAGGGCGACGGTTCGTTCACCCAGGAGATACGGCCCGGTGTGGACTATGTCTTCCTGGGCACCTGCAAGGGATTTCTGAACCATCAGGAGCAGCTGCGCGTAGAGCCTGTCAAGAAGTCAGAGGAGTACGTATTGCAGTTTCCGCTGGCCAATATCATGGCCCCGGTGCTGATAGACAATATTTTCTACGACTTCGACAAGGCCACGCTGCGTCCGGAGTCGAAGGAAGCCCTTGACCAGTTGGTAAAGCTTCTGGAGGAGAACCCCAACGTCACCATCGAGCTGTCGGCCCATACCGACTACCGTGGTTCGGCAGAGTATAACAAACGGCTGTCACAGCGACGTGCCGAGTCGGTCATCCGCTACCTGATAGAGCATGGCATAGCTGCCGACCGCCTGACCCCTGTGGGCTATGGCAAGGAGCGCCCGAAGGAGGTGCGCCGAAAGCTGACGGAGAAATACCCCTTCCTGAAGGAAGGCGACGTGCTGACCGAAGAATACGTCAAGGCCTTGTCGGAGGAGGAACAGCAGGAAACGTGTAACCAGCTGAACCGACGCACCGAGTTCCGCGTGCTGCGCACCACCTACGGGCTGTTTGAGAAATAAGAATGAAAGAACTGAAGAATTGAAGGATATGGATAGAAAGATTAGGAAGTTATTAGCCCTCATGGCTTTCATGCTGCCTTCGCTGGTCTCAGCGCAGTGGCGCATTGGTGTCAATGGAGGTGCAGACCTGAACCACTTTATTATTGACAAACACTACCAGAGCGACTACAAGTTTGATGACCGTTGGGGACTGACCGTGGGTGTCATGGGACAGTACGACGTGTACGACTGGCTGGGCATACGTGCCGAACTGGACTGGACCCAGAAGAACTACCGGCAGACCCGCGAAGTGTACACATCGATGAGCTACAGATACGTAAACAACTATCTTCAGCTGCCCGTGATGGCTTCGTTCAGTTTCGGTGGACAGAAGATTCGCGGCCTGTGTAATACAGGAATCTATGGCGGCTATTGGCTGAACAGCAAGCGTGAAGGGTTTGACAACAATTCCTTCACCCAAAAGACACATACGTTCAACGAGCGTGTCGAACTGAACAGCAAATACGACCAACGGCTGGACTTTGGCTTAGTGGTTGGCGGCGGCATAGAGTGGCGCTTTGCCAAGCACTGGGCCGCACAAGCCGAACTACGCTATTACTATAGTTGCGTGAGTACACAGAAAGACTACCAGATTAAAAGCGACCCACGCTATAACTCGACACTGGCATTGCAAGCCGGACTTTGGTACTGTTTTTAACGAATTGAAGAATCGAAGATGAAGAACAAAACACTTTTATCTGTAGCGGTGCTCCTGATGCTGACCATGGGTTCGTGTCATAAGGATGCCGACCCCATAGTGAACTATGCCTTCAATGACTACGTATCGTTCAACGAGGCCGAAAACAGTTATGCCGGCAAATTCCGTGTACTATGGAACGCCCTGAACCAGAACTATACCTTATGGGACTATGAGGAGAAGAACGGTCTGGACTGGGACGAAGTGTATAGGAAATACCTTCCGAAATTTGTGGACTTGGACAGTGCAAAGACTGAAGTAACAGACTCTATGCTGAAGGCTGTCCTGACTGAGGTGGTGACGCCGTTGCACGACGGTCACATGTTAGTAGAGATGCACAACCATAAGACAGGAAATTTCGTTAGCGTGTCACCAGGCGGTATACGCGCCCAAGACCGCGACGACTATGAGGCGGCCAGGTATTTCGAGCCTTATCTGTATACTTATTACGCAAATGGCGAACTGGAGAAATATCAGGAGTATGACACACGCTGCCTGTCACAATTCAAGAGAATCTGCAATACCAAGGGCATAGGCTATCTGTGGGCTTACGATGAGGTGACTCGGCTGGAGTCGAAGACAGAGCAGACAGACGGTGACGCCATCATGCTGAAGGGACTGAAACACTTCTGCACTGAGATAGAGGAGTTGGCAAATGCCCCTTTCACGAAAGCCTCACTGACCAGATACAACCAGCTGGTAGCCGAGAGCAAGTATCTGAACATCCCGGACTTGGAGCCCATCGCCACCGAGTTCATAGATAATGGCATCAGTGTAAAGTTCGCACTGACCAATGACCACATTGCCTACCTCTATCTAAGTAATTTCTCACTGACGCCCTACCTTAACGAACTATACCAAGAAGACATGTTCCCCAATGCCGACGGGCACGTGCTGGAACAGATAAAAACAGTCAGATCGGTCTGGCTGAGCTGGTTTACCGCTATACAGACGCTGCACAAGGCCGGACAGCTAAAAGGCGTCATCATAGACGTCCGCAGTAACGGTGGAGGCTATACTAACGACTCACGCTATGTAATTGGCAGTCTGTTGCCGTCAGGCGACATACAATATGGCTGGGCACGTTTCAAACGCGGTGTAGGGCGCTACGACTTCTCACCCCTAATGTCTCAGTATTCCTTCACGATGGCAGAGGACCACGAGACGATAGACGACGTCCCCGTGGCTGTTTTGGTAAACAGCAACTCCGTCAGCATGTCAGAGATGACCGCACTCACGGCCAAGCAGATGCCCAATGCGCGACTGATAGGCAAACGGACCTTCGGTGGACTATGCGCACTAGCAGGCAACGAGACGTCTTCGTTGAACTACTCAGGCCACGTCGGCATAAGGAACGAGACGCCCGTCTACGTCTATCTGCCTACGCTGTGCATATTCGATATAGACAAGAAGCCTATAGAAGGTATCGGCGTCACTCCCGACATCGAGGTTGACTTTGACATGACAAAGATGGGAACGACGGGGCGCGACAGCCAGCTGGACCGCGCACTGGAATACATCAGAAACGGCAACTAACGGAATGGTAAGTAAATATTACCTTTCGTTATATGCCACCTCGCCTACCCCTACAAGCAGCAGGCTAAACAGGATGGCAGCCAATAGCGGCAGATTGATGCTGAACGTCTCTACCAACAAGGTGCGTAGCAGCACTTCAAAGTGAATGGCCAACAGCTCCCAGCCACGGAACAAGACGAACAGCACCAGGAACACGCCCACGCAGAAGAAAGTCCAAAGGCGATTGAAACGTTGCAGGTTGCAGCGAGTCTGTGGCAGTTGTTGCATCACCCGTTCGGTGAAGCCGTCGTCGGCTATCTGCTGCTGAGCAGCATCGTGAAAGAACTGTTGCAATAAGAGGTCATTATCTTCTGTCATATCCGTTTTTCTTTAAATAGTTAGCCAATTTCTCTTTTCCACGCGAGAGGTGTGACTTCACCGTACCTTCCTTCATACCGGTGATTTCGGCAACTTTCCTGATGTCGTAGCCGTCAATGAGTTGAAGAGTGATACATGTGCGCTCTTCCTGTTTCAGCAAGGCCAGGGCGGCATAGATGTCCATCTGCAGTGCAGGACTGCTTGCCTGCGAGCGTTCCGGCAACTGGTCGATATCCTCCGTCTGCCTATGCCGGCGCGTGTAGTCATAGAACACGTTATAGGCTATACGCATAAGCCACGTCTGGAACGAGGCCTGCCCCCGGAAGGAGGCTATACTGGTATATACCTTGATGAAGGTGTCCTGTGCCAGGTCATCACTCAGCTGACTGTCTCCCAGCGTCTGGTTCAGAAAGAACCTTCGTACAGGTGACTGATACCGGCGTACGAGCTCATCGAAAGCCCGTCGGTCGCCGGAAGCAGCCACCTGTACAATGAGAGAGATGTCTGTCAGTGTTGCCACCTTTTCGGTTGTTTTACCTTTGCAGGGTGTTCTTTGCAGGAATGATGATCCACGCCACAATGTAGAATGGAATGCCGGCAAAGGCGGTAAACAGCGTCAGTGCCGCATACCCCAGTCGCACGGCGACAGGGTCGAAGTCCATATACTCTGCAAATCCTGCACATACGCCGCCAAATACGCGGTCGTCACTACGATAAAGCTTCTTAGTCATATCCTTTTTGTGTTTTGAGTTTAATGTTCTGTGTTTAAAGGATTCTTGTTTCCTAATTTGGAGGCAGCTATCTTACCCAGTCCGATGCAGGCTACCAGGGCTCCGATACCGAAGCCTATCTCACCTGCGGCATAGCCTAAGAAAATCATCAGGCCGACGCCAACGAAAAACTGTCGCAGGCCTTTCTGATATTCTTCTTCAGCATTGGCCGGTCCCGCCTCCAACAGACGTTCCGGGATTGGTTGTCCCTGCTCTGCCGCCATTTGGGCCATCTTCAGGCGCTGCTTACGATTCCTGTTGATAAAATAGAACAGGGCTGCAATAATCAACACGGGAGCCAACACAAAGATGATGAACAGCACGGCCAGCACAAACAGCAGTCCGGCTACGCCCTCCGAACCCAGTTCTTTCTTTATTTGTTTCATGGCCGAATTGAGGTTATCCTCGTCGTCCCATTCATCCCAGTCATCATCAGCCACGGTGGCTGGAGCCTGTGCCGACGAGGTGGTATCCGAATATACCTCTACGGCATCCTTACTTGTCGAGTCCACCAGTTCCTCCTCTTGGGGGCGAGGCGTATGGCGGTGTTTCTGCGATGCTGCCTGCATGCCCATTGTAAGGGCCAGCAACAGGGCCATTGTCATTAGTACCTTTTTCATTTCTGTAGCGTTTAACGTTTGTAATGTTACCTTCTAAATTGTTTTCTTCTTACTCATTAGACGCAACAAACCGTCTTTTGGTTGCAAAGATACGAAAAGTTGTGAGCAAAATAATATAATCCGCATTATTTTTATAACTTTTACTTCGTAGAGGTTACTTCGGTCTCGGAAAAGCTCAAATAAATTTGGCTTTTCACTCTACTTTTCGTAACTTTGCAAGCAATATGGCAGAGTTACCCCAGGAATTTGCAGAATCTGCGCGGCTGACGATGGGTCGCGAGCGCTTCGAACGCTATCTGAAGGCGTTCGATGAGGAGGCGCCTGTCAGCATACGGCTAAACCCGAGGAAGACGATGGTGAGTACCAATCGTCCGATGGTGAGTACCATTCGTCCGATGGTGAGTACCAATCGTCCTGAGGGCCTGACGGTCGTTGACGGTGAGCGTGTGCCCTGGTGTCAGGACGGTTACTACCTGAAGCAGCGGCCTGCCTTCACGATGGATCCTTTGCTGCATGCCGGCTGCTACTATGTGCAGGAGGCCGCCTCGATGTTTCTGGATGAGGTGCTGCGCCAGCAGCTTTCTTCTGGCTTCAGGCCTCTTACGGCATTGGACCTATGTGCTGCCCCGGGCGGCAAGTCGACGCTGATGAGGGCGGTGCTGCCCGAGGAGTGTACGCTCGTCTCTAACGAGCCCATACGGCAGCGTGCCAGCATTCTGGAGGAAAACGTCAGGAAATGGGGCGGAAGGAACCACACCGTCACCAGCCAGTACGCAAAAAACTTCCGTGCATCGAAGTCATGCTTCGATGTCATCCTGGCCGACGTACCGTGCTCAGGTGAGGGCATGTTCCGCAAGGACCCTGCCACCATTCAGGAGTGGAGCCCCCAGCATGTGGAACGCTGTTGGCAGCTGCAGCGTAGCATCGTCAGCGACATCTGGCCCTGTCTGCGCCCCGGCGGACTGTTCATATACAGCACCTGTACCTTCAACACGAAGGAAAACGAGGAGAACATCCGATGGATAATTGAGGAATACGATGCCGAGGTGATGCCTGTCAGCGTGAAACCCGAGTGGAACATCACCGGCTCGTTGCTTGATGGCTTCACCAACCCCGTATACCGTTTCATCCCCGGTATCTCACGCGGCGAGGGACTCTTCATGTGTGTGCTGCGCAAGGCTGGGGCTTCCTCCGATGAAAGTCCCACTTCACTCCGTGGAAAGTCGCACTTTGCTCCGGGGAAAGTCGCAGACCCCAGGGATGCGGTCTGCGGACAGGCCGCGCTGAGCTATCAGCAGGCCATGGCCTATCTGCGCGGCGAGGCCCTCGTGCTGCCCCCCGACACTCCCCGTGGCATTGTGGAGGTAACCTTTATGGGCCACCCGTTAGGACAGGCTAAGAACATCGGCACACGTGCTAACAACCTCTACCCCAAGCCCTGGCGCATCAAGACCACACATATACCTAACGAATATGAAGCAATACTTAGACATACTTAACCGCATCCTGACCGAGGGCACCCAGAAAGGCGACCGCACCGGCACAGGCACTGTCAGCATCTTCGGAACACAGAGCCGATACAACCTGGAAGACGGTTTCCCCCTGCTGACCACTAAGAAGCTGCACCTGAAGTCCATCATCTACGAACTGCTATGGTTCCTTCAGGGCGATACCAACGTACACTACCTGCAGGAGCACGGTGTACGCATCTGGAACGAATGGGCTGACGAACAGGGCGAGCTGGGGCCCGTCTACGGTCACCAATGGCGCTCATGGCCCGACTACGACGGCGGTGTGATAGACCAGATACAGTACGTCGTGGACCAGCTCAGGCAGAATCCCAACTCGCGCCGCATGATAGTGTCGGCATGGAATGTGGCCGAGGTCAACAAGATGGCACTGCCACCATGCCACACCATCTTCCAGTTCTACGTCGACTACCCCGACGGACAGGACCAACAGGGCCGTCTCTCGCTGCAATTGTATCAGCGTTCGGCAGACACCTTCCTGGGCGTGCCGTTCAACATTGCCTCGTATGCCCTGCTGCTGCAGATGATGGCCCAGGTGACGGGATTCCGACCAGGCGACTTCATACACACCACCGGCGACACCCACCTGTACTTGAACCATCTGGAGCAGGCCCGTCTGCAGCTGACCCGCCAGCCACGCCCCCTGCCCACCATGAAGCTGAACCCCGACGTGAAGAGCATCTTCGACTTCCACTATGAGGACTTCCTGCTGGAGAACTACGACCCCTGGCCACACATCAAAGCGGAGGTAAGCGTGTAGAGAGTTCTTTGACCTAAAGGTACAAAGCGACCATAGGTCGATGAAATAGTTGATAGTTATGATTAGTATTATTGCAGCGGTGGCCAGGAACAGGGCCATCGGTTTCCAGAACAAGCTCATCTACTGGCTGCCCAACGACCTGAAGCGTTTCAAGCAGCTCACCACCGGCCATACCATCATCATGGGCCGCAACACCTACCTGTCGCTCCCCAAGGGGGCACTGCCCAACCGGCGTAACATAGTATTGTCGACAACGGTGAAGGCCATTCCCGGCTGTGACGTCTATCCCACCCTCAAGGCCGCCCTGCAGAGCTGCCGGTCTGATGAGGACGTCTACATCATAGGAGGCGCCAGCGTCTATCAGCAGGCCCTGCCACTTGCCGACCGTCTGTGTCTGACCGAGATAGACGACACACCCGAGCAAGCCGACACCTTCTTCCCTGACTACAGCCAGTGGCGCGTCGACAAAAAAGAAGCCCATCCCAAGGATGAGCGCCACGCTTTCAATTATGCTTTTGTTGACTACGTGAAGTAGCCGAGTAGTTGATTTGCAAGGCACCGGCCTTGCGCAGCTCCTGTTTCACGTCGTTGATAAGTCCCATCTCGGTGTCGCGGTCGGCACGTATCGACACCGTCATGTGCTGGCGGTCATCCTCCGACATCTTGGCACGCTCCTCGCTGATGGCCTGTCCCAGCTGGTCCAGCGTCACGTAGCGGTCGTTCAGCTGCAGGCGCGTCTCGTCGGCCACCACAACGCCACGCTCGTCGACAGGCTTGCCGATGAACAGATACACCATGCCGGCCTTGTTGGTCTTCTCCACCTCCGTACCCTGCGGCACGTCAGTATGTACCATAGGTTTCACCACTCGCATGTGCGTCACTATCATAAAGAAGAACAGCACTGTGAATATCAGGTCGGGCATGGCCGCCAGGTTCAGCCCCGGCACCTCCCGGTTATGTCGTGTACGAAACCTGCTCATCCCTATCTTCCTCCTGATGCTTCGTCCTTACCGGCGCTCTGCGCTATTCCCTCCCTTATCCTTATCGGGTGCCGTCCCAGCTTCTTATACGCTGCCACGATGGCATTCTGCATCTCGAAGTAGGCATCGTAGCTGGTCTGGCGGTCCGTCTCCACGTTCAGCACGTAGTTCTCAGTCTGTCGCGAGGCCAGAAACGACTCCACCTGCTGCTGCATCTCGGCCAGCGTCACGGGCTGGTTATCACAGTAGAGCGAGTCGGCTGCGTCAATCCTCAGCTGCAGCACATTGCTGCGGTGTATGTCCTGCACCTCCTGCTGTGCCGGGTCGTCCAGGGCCGACAGCTTGCGGCCCAGTCCCTTGTCGCTGTCCATCGACGAGGTGACCAGAAAGAAGACCAGCAACATAAACGATATGTCGGCGGTCGACGTCGTATTGAGTTCGGGTACGTCCCTATGCTTTCTTCTGATGAACACTGCGGTCTATCCTCCTATTCAGTCCCGAGACGCCAAAGACCACGAAGGCCCCTGCCACCACTATCAGTATTACACTCGACACGATGAGCATGTCAGTCACCTTCAGCCAGAAGGCATCCCTGAACAGCGTGCCGTTCACCACGAGAGGCTGGTCAGACCCCAGCACGTAAGTCACCGCCAGCAGCACCACCGTCAGCCCCATCACCAGCCAGCCACGATTACTTGAGCTGCGACGCGGAGCTATCAGCAGAGGTCGCACGGCAGAGACGGCGGCAGCCGCCACGGCAGCTCCCAAGGCCACATACATCAGCCATAGCATCACCTCGGACAAAAGAAAACTACCAGCCTCTTCCATAGCGTCAACTCTTCTTATACTTCGCAATCGAGTCCGTCAGCGAGATGGCACTCTCCTCCATCTGCGACGTCAGGTGTTCTATCTTCGACAGGATATAGTTGTAGAAGAACTGCAGCACAATGGCCACAATGATACCGAAGATGGTGGTTATCAGTGCGACCTTCATACCCTCGGCCACGATGGTAGGACTGATGTCTCCTGCCGTCTGTATACGGTCGAAGGCCATCACCATGCCGATGACCGTACCCAGGAATCCCAACGACGGTGCCACGGCAATGAACAGTCTGATCCACGAGCAGCCCTTCTCCATATTGGCTATCTGCACCGTGCCGTAGTTGGTCAGCTGACGGTCTATCTGCTCCAGGGGTTCCTTGATGTGCAGCAGGCCCTGATAGCATATCGAGGCCACAGGACCGCGGGTGTCACGGCAGAGAGCCTTGGCCCCCTCCACGTCGCCATCCTCCAGCTTCGCGTCAATGTCCTGCATCAGCTTCTTGGCGTTAATCTCCGACAGCGTCAGGTACACCAGACGTTCAATACAAAAGGCCAGTCCCAGCACCAGTGCCAGGGCCACCAGCGACATAAAGCCTGCCGAGCCCTCCATGAACTTACGCTTCAGCTGCTTGTGCAGCCCGCCGCCCTCTTCCTGAGCCTCGCCGTCAGCATCCGTCAACTCGGCATCGACGGCAGCCATGGCCGAGTCGGCCACCACCGCTGCCGTATCAGAAGCCACCACTGCTGTCGTGTCAGCCTTGATGCCCGTTGCTGTATCCTTTGCTGTCTGCTGCGCCTGTGCTACCGAGGGTAGCATCAGCGCCACTGCCAGCAACAACATAATCATCGTTCTTTTCATTGTCTGCGAATTTGCCTGCAAAGATACACATTAATTCTGAAATCGTCGCACGATTAACAATAAATAGCATTACCGCAAGAATCGCAAGAAGGGGATGCACCTCCCGTGGTTCATCCCCTTCACTGTCGGTCGTATCGTTCTTCCCTAATAGCCCTATGGCATCAGCTGCTTGATGTCCTCATCGCCAAACAGGTCGTCTTCTGAGAAAAGCTCAGGAGCTGTGCCTACGCCAGGAGGCGTAGCATCAGGCAATGGAGAGCCTGCCAACATCTGCAGGTGCGCATCAATCTCTACTATTCTCAATTCCGGTTGCAAATATATCTTCTTCATAATCATTCCTCCTTATTTGATAACCACTTTCTTACCATTCACAATATACAGTCCCTTCCTAGGCTGGCTGACACGCTGACCGTTCAGGTTGTAGATGCCCTCGCGCTTAGCTTCGGGCTTAGCCAACTGCAGCGACTCAATGCCTGTAGATATACCATCGCCAAAGCCAATGCCCAACGATGTGGCTGTAGCCGCAGCACTCGTCCCTGCAAAGTAAGCGCGGAACGGCTCTACCGTAGCTGTACCCTTCGTAAACTTATCACCATCTCCATTCAGAGCGTAGATATCATCAAGCGAGCCCGTATTGGTCATCGTACCGATGAACTTATACTTCGACACCGTAACAGTTGATTTTGCATTCGCCTTGATGTCAGCATTATCAGCCGAGAAAGTCAAAGTATGCTTGCCTGCGGCTGTCAACGAGAGAGAACCTTGGTCATCACCAGGCAGTGCAATGATATACGGAGTATTTGCAGCCAAGGTCGTAGGTGTTGTGAAGTTCACCGTCGAACCCGTCTCACCGCTGAACTCCATCAGCCAGAACTTACGGTTCTCCACGTCCCAAGGCAGCGTACCCTCGCTGTTCTTCACCTTCGTGGCAGCAAACGGCAGCACGATGGTAGTCCAGCCCTTACCTCCATCATAGAACTTGTCAAACGTACGGGTGTAGGTAACCTTATCTGCGTGGAAGTTAATAGGAGAAGCGAAAGCGTGACCATCAACTATAGATAGTTCTGCAATTTGTCCATCTTTAACTACATTCTTTCCTGTTAAGCCAGCTGGAGCAGATTGGGTACTACTAATAATATACAATGTGTTAGGATTACTGTTAGGGGTTATCGTGGTAAAATCAAAGCCCATTAGGTTAACTGCTGCTATATCATCCGATACTACAACGTCAGAACCTGCGGTTTTTACCTGAATAACCTTTCCATCCAGCCCCACAGTACTATAGCCTTTGGTGAGATTGAGTATATAACGTTGGTCATAACTTGAAGAACCATTAGTAAGCCGAACGTTATACCTTCCATACTCAACAGTCCCAAAATCCAAGTTACTCCAAGTATTACTTGTTCCTGATTTAAACCCTGAAATTGACAAAGTATAAGAACTTGGTAATTTATTCCAAGAACCACTCACATCTTTATATACCTCAATTTTAAAAGATGCCGAACCATAATTTGACTCCGAGATATTAGTAATCGTAGGTGAAATAACAAGATTTGTAGTAAGAGCATCTCCTGTTATATTTCCTTCTCCATCAACGGTCCATGACGTTTCGTCAAGATTCTCTATTCCGATACCAGAAATAGCGAAGGGACCTGCTGGTGCATGTGGATTCAATGAGATAGAAACTGTTGTTTTACCTACAATTTCTTCTCCGGAAGAGTCTGTAGTTACCCAAATTGTGAAAGTACCTGTTGTTAATGGTTTCCACTCAAATCCGACTGAAGCTGTTTTGCCTATAGTAACTCCTCCATAGCTCACTACCGACCCCTTGTTAGAAGGGTCTGTGCTAGCGAAAAGATATAGATTTCCATAATACTCATCGCCATTATTTCTTATACTAACATCGATTGGTTGAACTTCATTCTTATATTTTGATCCAGTAAAGCTAAATGATTCTGCGACAAGATTAACCTCTACAGGATGTAGTGTCAAAGTAGGATTACCAGAAGCATCATAAACAACTTCAACGTATCTTAAATTCGTATTGAAACTTGTTGCCCATTCCGACTCAGAAGATAATTTACTTATAGGGAATACCTTTACTACCTGTCCAGCCTTTGCCATATCTGTTGTAAACTCACATGGTAAATCATAATCTCCCTGATTTAGAGCCAAACTCCAATTTTCTTTTAGGATCTTTATAACCGATATGTTTCCTTCTTCGTCATAAGTACCGATACCTACATCAAATATTTGGGAGCTCCCTGTCCAATTGAATGCGGAAAGCAATATAGAAGTTCCACTTACGGTAAAACTATAAACACCAATGGTTGCAGGATCAGGGGTAACAATTTTCCCAGAGCCTATTTCTATGCCAACAACAGCACCTTGACTCATACTATAGCCATCACTACTTGTACTTGCCCCGATTCCGCTATTATCATGCGGATTCATCACTGAAAGAGCAAAATGACCATTGTCATTTCCGCCCCACCCCCAATTGACATGGAACATTTCATCGCCATCATAACCATCAACTATAAAAGCGTGACCTCCGCCCGACGACTGTCCACTATACAAAACTGGTCGCCCGTTGGCAATCTCCGCATAAACCATTTCCGTCCACTGTGAATAAGAGAAAGAACTCCTTAATAAATATTCCACAGTCTCGTCGTATCCAAAATATTTCTTTAAGGCTTCTGCAACATCTCTTGTGTCAGCACCAGAGCCACCGCTAGCGGAGTTCGCATAGTCCATCTGCACAGACACTCCACAACACTGCATTAAAGTAGCCACAGCCGAAGCTTGTGTTGAATTAAAGTCTGCTACAGTCAGAGAGCCTTCTCTATGATAGGTATAGTCCTCTATCATGTCATTCCAATTAATCACTTTTCCGGCTGCTATAGCAGGAACAGAATAACCGTGACCTGTAGTGTATGAAGGAATATCAATGACAGTGGTATAGGAAGATTGGCCTATCTTCTTTGCCGTATAGTACATAACCTGTGCCATAGCAGTTGCTACACAGCCTGTAACAGCATCTTTGTACACAAAGTACTCTTTGCAAATATCGTTATAAGGTGCACTCTGATTCCACTGTGTCTGAATCAGCGGGCTGATGGCTTTCTTGACGCCTGAGGCGCGGCGGGTGGCATCAGCTTGCGGTTGGTAGCCAATGACCTTCAGGTGCTTCATCTCTTCAACATACCCCTGTAGCCAGGCACGCATGTTATCGGGCATATTGGTCGTATCGAAGCTCCCGGTTTTGCTATATCCAAGAACACCACGAAAACGGTCGTCGCCACTCACGATGACGAAACCATTGTCTTTTCCCTGAGTGACGGCATAGAGGTAGGGATGGCCTTCCTCGTCGACAGCGTCCAACACCACCTCCGTCTTCATCTGGTCAAGCGACGGGGCACGATGGGTCATTCCTTTGCCCTGCAGGAACTGCTGGGCCAGTTGTTGTGCCTGTTCCTTAGTTACGGGGCCGGCGAAGAGCACCGATGCAGTAAGGAAGCAAACGGTTAATAGTAGTAATCTTCTCATAATCTAAAACGTTTTGTAGTTAATGCTTATTAGGTTTGAATGGTGCAAAGATAATCATTTTGTCCGATAATTCCAAACTTCTGTCCATTTTTTTAATAACGGTCTATTCTTTCTGTATCTAATAATCCGTCCGCATCATAACTTTTTTCCCTTTTTCTTTCGTTATTCTCATTTTTTTCCGTACCTTTGCACCCGCTTTATACAAAGGAGAGGTGCTCGAGTGGTTGAAGAGGCACGCCTGGAAAGCGTGTAACCGGCAAAACCGGTTCGCAGGTTCGAATCCTGTTCTCTCCGCAGGTATAGACAGGATTCAAAGCTCCGAGGCAAAAGGCCGAGGAAATCCTGTTCTCTCCGCGAAGCAAGAGAAAAGGATTCAAAGCTTTTGAGGCAAAAGCGAATCCTGTTCTCTCCGTAATATCACCTGATTATCAGTGATTTACGAGATTTACACCCAATTTTACACCCAAAAATGTAAGATTGGGTGTTTTCTTTTTAATAGGCCAGAAGGTAGCATAAATCGGCTGAGCTGGAGCATCAGTCGCTATCTGCGAGTTAGCCGTTTGATAGCAGGATAATCACTCCACTTACGCCAATATAAGCATAGACGACATATCGGAAGGCCCGATTGGGAATGCGCTTGAAAACGTAGGCTCCAAGGGTTGTACCTATGATGACACCGCCAAGACCAAAGCAGTAGTCTGTCAGAACTGTTGTCGTGAAGAAACCGTTGTAGGCTCGAACCAAGGTCATCATCGCATTGCCTATCAGGAAGTACGTCTGAGCCATCGCCATATAATGCTCCTTGGTGGGTTCCGACTGGATGAAGTAAAGCACCGCTGGCGGGCCTTGCATCCCAAAGAAGCCTCCCATCAGTCCGCTCAGCGTTCCGGCTCCCACCTGCACCTGCTTCGTTGTCGGCAACTTTATTTTCTGGCTGAACAAGGCAAAATAGATGCTGATGACTATCAAGGCCACGCCAAGAATCTGCCTCAGAATATGGTCTTCGATGCGTGTTAGCACAAAGATGGCCATAGTCGAGACAATCATGAAAGTCAGCAGTATCGGCCACATACGCTGCCAAGTAACATACCTCCTAAGCCGCCAGACGATGACCGCCGAAGTCGTAAGGGCCAGAATGCCCGACAGGGTTGTTGCCTCACCATACGTTGGCATGAAGTATGGCAGCATCGTCATGATGAAGATGCCAAAGCCGAAACCAGTTGTGCGCTGCACGAAACTGGCTCCGATACTCAGTAGGAATATGGCAATCACGACGCTGTTCATTTCCACTTTATTCCTTCATTTCAGACATGTTTACAGATACGTCACCGTCTCTTCAATTGGCTTGCGACTATTGTGGTTAGCCAATAGCTTTATACCTTCAGCAGCATAGCCGAGGGCGAGGCATGTCAGAATCTCTTTATGTCACTCGTATGTCACTACAACATGGGCGACAGACACAACGCAATGGCAAAAGTACAAATTTTATGTGAAACGAGAAAATATCTTTGGAATTATTTGCTTTTCAGCGAATTTTCTCGCCACTCGACAAAGAAAAATGCACTTTTCTTTGTTTTCGCAGCTCGAAAATTTGCAAATATCGGGAAAAAATGCCTATCTTTGCAAACTGAAAGGAAACAGATTCCTCCCGCTGAAATGAGAGAGTAGCACCGTAATCGGGTTAGCAAATCAGTTCAGCGGTTTTTATTTTCTCAGGTTTTGTATCTCGGCATCGAAGGTGTTTTGGTCGATGATGGCATAGGGCTTGAAAAGTCGGCGAAGCCAAAGTTGCAATTCTGCGAGAGGTTCATCAATAAAGAAAAGACTGGCAGCAGGTTCTCGTGTCTGCTGTCAGCCTTTTCACGATGTCATGAGTGCGGTAGCATTGCGTGCCACACTTTGCACCTTTAGGTCAAAGAAATTATTCACTTTTCACTCTTCACATTTCACTTCAGAAGGGCCCGTAGCCCATGCACGAGGTGGTGCTCAGTGCCGTGAT
>DEJS01000008.1 GCA_002353485.1 Prevotella sp. UBA2742 | reverse complement strand
GTCATCTTACCGGTGTTGTTTCGGCCGCCGGTAGAACGCTTACCGTAAACGAGAGACTTCTCTGGCACGGATGCAGTAATGTCCTCGAACGTGCCAATAATCTTGTGTCTTTGACCCGGTGTAACGGGCTTTAATTTACGTACTGCCATTTCTTATTACTGAATATTGCTATAAAAATCAATACTATCGCCCTCCTTAAGAGTGACAACGGCCTTCTTGTAGGCATTCTTCTGGCCTCTCACAAGGCCTGCCTTGGTGTAACGGCTTGAACGCTTGCCAGCATAGCGCATGGTATTCACGCTCTCGACGGTTACATTGTAAAGAGCCTCTATCTCTTTGGCGATTTCAATCTTGTTGGCCTCAGGCTTCACAATAAAGCCATACTTGGGCTGGGCTGCCTTGGTGTAAGTGAAGATGGTCTTCTCCTTGGTCTCGTCGGCCTTGTTCTTGCGCTTCACCACGTAGCTTATCTTCTGCTCCTTGGCTCCCAGCTTCTCGGCTGCCTTGGCATTGCGGGCACGAAGGGTCTTCTCTACAGACGACTTCTCCGTGATATTGGTCATTTTCTCTGTAATCAGAGGCTTTATAATAAAACTCATAATCTTCTTCGTTATTACGTTATTCCGTTATTACGACTTATCCCAAAATCCCGTCGATGCACTTCAGAGAGTTCTCTGTAATAACCATCACGTCAGCATTCAGCACCTTGTAGGTATTGACGTTGGCAGCAATGATGCACTCTGCCTTCTGCAGGTTGCGTGCCGACAGATATACATTCTTGTTCGACTCGGGCAGAACCATCAGCACCTTCTTTCCGTCTACCTTCAGGTTCTTTGCCATCTCTATGAAGTTCTTCGTCTTGGGGGCTTCGAACTGGAAGTCCTCTACGACGATAATAGCGTTCTCCTGTGCCTTGTACGACAGTGCCGAGCGACGGGCCAACTTCTTAACCTTCAGGTTGAGCTTGAAACCGTAGTCACGGGGCTTCGGACCGAACACACGGCCACCACCCTTCAACAAGGGTGAGTTGATATCACCATGACGAGCACCGCCGCCGCCCTTCTGGCGACCCAGCTTACGGGTAGAACCGGCATGCTCTGAGCGCTCCTTGGCCTTTGCCGTGCCCTGGCGCTGATTGGCCATATACTGCTTTACATCCAGATAGATGACGTGGTCGTTAGGCTCAATACCGAAGATGGCCTCGTTCAACGTAACTTTACGTCCGGTCTCCTGACCTTTGATATTCAATACGTTCAATTCCATAGCTTACTTCTCAATTAAAACAGTTGAACCATTGCAACCAGCGCAGCTACCCTTCACAAGAATCAGGTTGTGCTCCGGTATTACCTTTAACACTCTGAGGTTCTGCGTCGTCACGCGGTCGCCACCCATCTGGCCACCCATGCGCATTCCCTTGAACACCTTAGCGGGATAAGAACAAGCACCGATAGAACCGGGCTTGCGCAGACGGTCGTCCTGACCGTGGGTGCTCTGACCTACACCACCGAAACCGTGGCGCTTGACAACACCCTGGAAACCCTTACCCTTAGAAGTACCTACTACGTCGACGAACTCAGTGTCAGCAAAGAGGTCGACGGTGATAGTGTCTCCGAGGTTATGCTCCTCGTCAAACTTGAACTCGGCCAAGTGGGCCTTTGGTGTTGTACCGGCCTTCTTGAAGATACCCATCATAGGCTTAGTGGTGTTCTTTTCCTTCTTCTCACCATAAGCCAGCTGAAGGGCTTTGTAACCGTCCTTCTCGACGGTCTTCACCTGAGTAACAACACAAGGACCAGCTTCGATAACAGTGCACGGTACATTCTTACCGTCGGCACTGAAAACGGATGTCATTCCGATTTTTCTTCCAATTAATCCTGGCATTTCAGTTTAAATTTAAAATAATAATGTTTTGAATATATTCTGTTCTTTTCAAGTGCCATTCGCTTTCCTCCACCGACAAACACACCTGAAAAGACACGCTCACTACTTCTTCCATGAAGGTTAAGTTGCTCTTTTTCAGTGTATTGTTAGCCGTCGGGCCAGCGCAATACGCACTTTAGCGGCTGCAAAGGTACACATAATAAATAGAACACGCAAGAAAACCCGCGTGTTCTATAACATTATTTAACTCTTTTAAGATTTATTACGCTTGCCGAAGCAGCATCTCCCGTACGCCTTTACCAAATTCATTCCTTACGCTGTTGAAATCGGGCCATACCCTGCTCCAGGAAGTCCAGATACCCCTTGACGCTCTCGTCATAGGCTCGACTGGGAGCCAGAGGGTGCCCTTCGTGGTCGAGCAGCACATAGAACGGCTGTGCGTTGGCGCCAAACTTGCGGCTCTGCAGCCAGCTCCACTTGGCACCTATGGTGCGCAACGTCTTTTTGTTGCCTTGTGCGTCAGTCACCTCCATGGGTTCTGCCAATGGTGTCTTGTCGTCGACATAGAGCGAGATAAGCACAAAGTCGTTCACCAGCCGTTCGGCCACCTGGGGGTCCGTCCACACCGCGGCCTCCATCTTGCGACAATTCACACAGCCATAGCCGGTGAAGTCGATAATGACAGGCTTGCCCTCATTGCGCGCAGCGGCCATGCCCTGTTCAAAGTCGGTGAAGCGGGCCTCCACCACCTTGCTGTTCAGGTTGAAGTCCTGCGTACCGATGGGGGGAGCAAAGGCGCTGACGGCTTTGCAGGGTGCTCCCCACAAGCCCGGCAGCATATACACTGCGAAGGCCAGCGACAGCATACCGCCCATGATGCTCGCCACGGGCATGGGCCGGTGCAGCTCACCTCCCACCTCGTCGCTCCGGAATTTCAGCCACCCGCAGAGGTAGGCTCCCAACAGCCCGAAGATAACAATCCACAGCGAGAGGAACACCTCACGGTCTAAGATATGCCAACCGTAGGCCAAATCGGCCACAGAGAGAAACTTCAGTGCGAAGGCCAGCTCGACAAATCCCAATACCACCTTCAGCGTGTTCATCCATGAGCCCGACTTAGGCGCGTGCCTAAGCCACGAGGGAAAGAGCGCAAAGAGCGTAAAGGGCAGCGCCAGCGCCACGGCAAAGCCGAACATACCCATGGCGGGTGCCAGCCAGTTGCCGTTGGTGGTGGTCTCTACCAGCAACAGGCCGATGATGGGGGCTGTACACGAGAACGACACCAGCACCAGCGTAAAGGCCATCAGGAAGATACTAAGTGAAGAGTGAAGAGTGAAGAGTGAAGAATTTGCTACCGCCCTGGATGTCAGCTCGTCGCTCTTCTGGTCAACCTTATTAGCCCACGAGTCAGGAAGCTTTATCTCAAACCACCCGAAGAACGACAGTGCAAACAGCACCAACAACACGAACAGAAAGACATTGAAGACGGCATTGGTAGACATGGCATTCAGAGTGTCCGACCCGAAGAGCGCCGTCACCAGCAAGCCCAACCCCAGATATATCACGACGATGCTTAGGCCATAGGCCAGGGCATCGCGTATGCCTCGTTGTCTGTCGTCCTTAGCCCGCTTCAGGAAGAACGACACCGTCATAGGTATGATGGGCCAGATACATGGCATGCAGACAGCCAGCAGTCCGCCCACGAAGCCCATCAGCAGTATATACAGCAGCGACCGGCCGGCCACATCGTCGGCTCCGCCCTGTGCCCGCAGCTCGTCGACGACAGGCGCCCAAAGAAGCGAGTCACCTCCCGACGCCGGTGCGCGTTCCACATCACCACTCGGTGCCGGGGCGTCGTCCCCGCCCTGTTGTGCATTTACCTCCTTCTCGGCAGCGGGCGCCAGCTGGGTTTCAGGTGCCGAAGGGGAGGACCCGCTCTTCTTGAATGCCACCTCGGAAGGAGGCAGACACATCTCGTCGTTGCAGGCGCCATACTCCAGATAACAGTCTATGCTGTACTGCGCCTTGGTGAAGCGGATGCGCTGCACGAAGGCCGCCGACTGTTCAAAGTATCGCAGCTCCATGCCGAACATCTTGTCATACTGCTTAATCTCCCTGCCACGTACCTTCAGCTTACCCACGGGTTCGGCTCCGTCCATCTTCACCACGTTAAACGTAGCAGCTATGGGACCGTCACTGCCCAGCTCCGTAGAATAGACATGCCAGCCCGCATCTATATTACCGCTGAAAATGATTTCCGCTTCATTACCCCCGAGCATCTTCAGCTGCGAGCTGAAGTGCACGGGTTCCACCATCTGCGCCTGTACTGCCAGCCCACAGAGAAGAGCCAACAGGCCCATCACCATTCGTCTCATTGTCACTTTTCGTCACCCATTGCATTATATATTACTTTCGTAGGCAAAGGTACGTACTTTTTAGGATATTAGCAAATCTTTCCTTTAGATTTTTCCGTTCGTTAATATCAATGTAATGCCCCGGCTCTCACGAGTCAGGGCATACGGGAAATTAACTATTTTATAAACTAATATAAAATGCGCATTCTTTACTTACTCAAGTGCTTTATGCACATTCTTTCCTACATCCCTACTCTCACGAGCAAACGAATTACGAGGAATTCATAAACTACATATATACGATATAGTCAAGGAAGACGGGACTCGAACCCGCACACCCTCAATCCTCCTGGAGGGCACCTGAGCAAAGCCTCCACAGCTTGCATCAGGCGTGACTGCCTTTCCACCACTTCCTGATTTTTAAAGAAATCTGGGGCGCAAGGCGCAAACCCGCGCCCCAAGTTATTAATTGGTTGAATTTATATCATCGTCCATAATTACATATTCAGGAGCGAAGCCGTCGCCGCCACCGCCGCCGATTGTACCGTCACTACCAGCAAGTAAAACACTCTGTGACTTCAACTCTACAACCTCCATCTCTGGAGCCTGATAAACATTCTTTTTCATTTCTTCTTACTTAATTATTTAGTTAAAAAATAAGTTCGCCCACGCTCATTCCGAGAGTGAGCGAACTATGTAGATGATGATTGTTACTTAATCACGACCTTCTTACCATCCTTGATGTAAACGCCCTTCTGGGTAGGTGCGTTCTGCAGCTTCACGCCATTCAGAGTGTACCAGCCTTCAGCACCCAGTTTACTGTTGAGGTTGTCAGCTTCGATGCTCTTGATAGCAGTTGTGCTACCATCAATCTCCTCAAAGAAGAACGTCATATTGCGAGGAGCTTCTCCAGTCATTGAGGTCACGATATAAGCCTCGAACGGAACGATATTCCATGAATTTTCAGAGGTCGTAGTGATATATGCCCATCTAGGATGGTTACCAAGCATGAACCAGATGTTTGCATTGTCATCCTTGGTCACAGTCTTTGTTGCATATGTACCAACGAACTTAACATCCTGACCAGCGTCAACCGAGAGATCTGCTTCAGAAGCAGGAGCCACGATGATCTGCTCACCGAAGTCAATAACACCACCGTTACGGTCTGCAATATTGTCAGCTATCTTCACCAGGAACGGCTTGTTAGCAACGAGCCATTCATCGCTACCGTTACCGCCCTTCATGGTCAGCTTGCCATAGAACTCTGAAGAAGTACCTTTGATAACAGTCTTTGAAGGATCAATGACGTTCACGATAGCATAGCCAAGCTTCTGAGACAGGTCGGCAACAGAGATGTTGAACGGCAGAGTCATAGTAACCCAGTTCTCCTTCTCCCATTTGCGCTCACCACCGAGTGTACGCTTGTTACGTGAAGAGAAGTCAATTGTAACATTAACTTTCTGACCTGCATAGTCCTTAATAGTCTGTGCGTCCGTCGCAGGATCCCCAAGAGCAATTGCATTAGTACCTTTGACATACAGAGTACCAGGAACATTAGCAACAAGCTTGTAGTTCTTATTAAGGTTGTCAGTATTAATTGCGATAGCACCAACATGTCCTTCAGGATTTACAATAGAAGCTTTGCCTTCGGCAATCTTAATAGAAATGCCAAGGTCGTCATTGTTCAGGCGTCCAACAGCTTCAACGGTCTTACTTGCTTCTGGATCAACAGAATCTTCATAGCGAACTTCAGTATCAGGATTTTCACCACGATTAATTGTCTGATCCTGTGCTGTCAGTTGCAGTTCTTGCTGATCAAGTGTCAACTTACCAGGATTAACTGTGATAGCATAGTTGGTAGAAGAAAGAACATTAGCATTAGAAACATTAACTGCATACTCTTTCTTGTTCTCACCGTCATAGACATCGTCATACTGTGCGTACTCAGTTGCATATACTACGTTCTCCTCACCATTTACGATGTTCTTCCAATTCGAAGCCTGTTCTGCAGTCAGATCAGAGTTCTCAGCATCAATATCGAGCGACCAGCCTTCCTGATTGAATTCATAACCATATATCTTGGTAGCATCATTTACATACAATACTATAGAACCCTGAGTAATCTTCAATTCTGCATAATTAATAGTAGGAGCATTGTAGTTGGCAGTTTCACCTGTATAAGTAGCTACTACACCATCAGGATATGTACCTACTGCAGTACCGATATTATTGGCTTTTGCAACGGTCAAAGTACCGAAGCCTTCAACAGATTCACCAGCCAGCAGTTTTCCTGCAACCTCAGAATCCTGACCTACAAGGCCAGTAATCTCAGCAGTATAGACAGCACTTGCCTCATCGTTTACTTTGAAGGAAGCAGGCTGGGCAGTGATAGTCCAGTCAGCCTTATTGATTGCGAATGGAACCTCAACACTACCAGTATAGTTACCAGTACCTGTTACTTTAATCTTACCTCCATCTACAACATTGATATTAGCGTAATCTTCGTCAGAGACTGTATAGTCTTGGTCCTTAACCAATGTTACTGGCTCCTGGCTATCTTCGAAAGTATAGGTAAACTTACCTTCAGTTGAAGGTGCTTCTACCTTCTCACCAATATAATCGACACCATCAAGTTCTCCAAGAGTTATTTGAGCAATATCCTTTGATTTAACTGTCCATGTACCGGCAGCAACAGCTACATTGTAGTTAGTATAACTTACATTTGACACACTTACATCATATGTACCAGCATCCAGATATTCACCATTGTAGTCATCTGAAACAATTGCTTGAGTATCATGATTCTTCACTGTCCAAGTAGCAGCGCTGAAGTCAGTAGCATTAAATGCCTCTGTTTCGTTTACAGACAAGCCACTAATATGCTTAAGGGCACCAGTCAAATTAAACTTCTGACCATAGACTATTTCCTGATCCTTTACTTGTGCATTTAAGTCACCGTTGGTGATGACAATTTTAGCAGGAGCGTAAGACAGTTCATAGTTCTGAGCAGTCAGTCCTGATACCTTATACCAGTATGCGCCGACAGCTGTAGGCTTATTAACCTCTTCTGAACAATTCTCATCACTATAATATGTGTAGCTAGGATTACCTGTTACGACTAACTTTGGATCTTCATTATTTTTTGTTTCGCTATATGAATCAATAGCAGGAGTGTAAGGAACTCCATAGCCAACAGTGATATCCTTAGCTGTGACAGTCAGAGGCGCCTTTACGATATTGAAATCTATTGTCTTAAAACCGGAATAATTGGTATCATTATCCTTTGCTTTGATAGTAACCGTACCAGTACCGGCGTTTATGTTTGCGCCATAAGTAACATCAACATGATCAGTTAAATCTTCACCTTCATATGGCTGCCATACAAATTCTGGTTTAATTTGGGTACCTGTATAATCCTGATCACCGAAAGTCAATTTTTTTATCCAATTAATATTCGGAATCGTCTTTTGAGAAATTTTGAAAGTCTGTGGCTCAGTTACATCCTTATAGTTACCGATACCACGAACCTTAACACTTGCTGTACCAGCATTTATATTATTGCTCCAGCCATTGAAATCGTCTTCGTTATTTGTTACCTCATAGTCCGTACCTGCCGTCAGAGTTGTTTGATCATCTTTGACAGTAAACGCAGGCTCCCATGGAGCATTCTTATATACCTTAGTTCCTGCAGCTATAGTAATTGTAGCATTCGCGATGCTCTTCTGGGCAATTGTAACATCTATGCTTGCTGCTTCAGTATCATTGTGGTTTGCATCGCCTACCACCTTATAAGATACAGTGTAAGGACCGGCATTTGTTCCCGTTGGAATATCAGCAGAGTAATTTTCTCCATCAAGACTGTAGTTGAATGTACCACCAGTAGCTACACCTGTAGAAACCAGAGGCTGAGCGCCACCTGTGTAAGTCAGATTTTCGGCTTCAGGTGCAGTAGTTACCGAAACATTAGCCTTTTCGATAGTAGCAGTAAAGCTTGCTGCTGGAGTATCATTGTGGTTTGCATCGCCTACCACCTTATAAGATACAGTGTAATCACCGGCATTTGTTCCCGTTGGAATAGCATCTGAGTAACTTACTCCATCAAGACTGTAGTTGATTGTACCGCCAGTAGCTACACCTTCAGAAACCAGAGGCTGAGCGCCACCTGTGTAAGTCAGATTATTTACGGCAGCAGGTGCAGTAGTTACCGAAGCATTAGCCTTTTCGATAGTAGCAGTAAAGCTTGCTGCTTGAGTATCGTTGTGGTTGTTATCGCCTACCACCTTATAAGATACAGTGTATTCACCGGCATTTGTTCCCGTTGGAATAGCATCTGAGTAATTTACTCCATCAAGACTGTAGTTGATTGTACCACCAGTAACAGTTGCATTAGTAGCATCAACCAAAGCCTGTCCGCTGCCATCGTAAGTCAGATCAGCTTTGGCTGTAAGACCAGTTACCGAAGCATCAGCCTTTTCGATAGTAGCAGAAATACTTGCTGCTTGAGTATCATTGTGGTTCTGATCGCCTACCACCTTATAATATACAGTGTAATCAACGGCATTTGTTCCCGTTGGAATAGCATCTGAGTAATTTACTCCATCAAGACTGTAGTTGATTGTACCACCAGTAGCTACACCTGCAGAAACCAGAGGCTGAGCGTCACCTGTGAAAGGCGGATTTACGGCAGCAGGTGCAGTAGTTACCGAAGCATTAGCCTTATTGATAGTCAACTTCGGAGTTTGAACACCAGCATACTGAATAGTATAGTTCTTAGTTACCGCAGAAGGAATAGACAGATTTACGTCGTATGTACCAGCATTGACGAACTCATCAGCATTAGAAATGGTAATGTTATCGTATAGATCATCATCACCTGTTTTTAGACCTTCTACATTATCGAAGAAATATTTGGCAGGAATATCAGTATAACCTTCCTGCTTATACTCTCTCGATTGATTCCTAAGAGTTAAAGTCAATGACGCTTTTTCGACTTTTAGAATGAGGATATTGTCACCCAAATCGCCATCATAATTACCTACACCAAAAACCTTTAGGTAGTAAGTCCCCACTTGTGTAGTTCCGGAAGCCAAGTTGGTACACTGTTCATTGGTGTATAACTTTGAGGTGTACTCAGTAGAACTCTCAAGTACGGTATTCCCGGATTTTACCGTCAATAGAGGTACTGAGAGAGCATCTCCTTCATACGTAACAGTTTTTTCGTATGGACTTCCAGTCGCATACTTGACTGTCAATTCTGCTGCCCATCCTGCCAGCGGCAAGAGGGTCATCCACAGCAATAAAAGAAAATGTTTCTTCATACGCTTAAAATGTTTAATTGTTAATAATAATGTTTGATAATAAATAAATGTATTTGTCGTTTTTTGTTTCTCGGGTTTGCACCTGGGAGTCTGAGTAGATGGCACACAATAGGTGTGCTGGCCGGCACTCCCCTGCCGGTCATCATCGCCATTTACTGAAAAACAGCCAAACTTATGGAAACAAAAAAAGACGTGGGAGTAAAGTTTCTCTCCGCGCCTATCCCAACAATCAGGCCTTCGCATTGCCCCTATAGAAGGATAAGCAACGTAAAGCCTGCCCACGTCAGGTGATATATATGCATACAATCCACCTGACGTTGCATTCCCTCCTGTCCATATACGCAAAGTGAGTACTCTCCGAAAAGAGTACAGCCTTATTATATATAAGGGGAACTGTCAGGCGGCAGATATCGATATAATCTACCTTCCGCAGACGCTTTTGTTGCATTACCGCTGTCTATAGATTCAAAGTTGCGAAGTTTGATTGTTCAGACAGGTAACGTTTCGAAAACGTCCTTTCGAGACTGGCCGTACAACTGGCCTGAGGTCTCGTCCACAAAATTAATTTTGTTACCCATCCACGCGCGGACAGGCTTATTTGGGTGCAAAGATAAACAATTATTTCGAACTAACAAAGATTTTTTAAAAAAAATTATCCTTCTCTCCCAAATTTCCAGTTCTTATATTTGCTTTTCACCTCCCGCCTGCCTACGCTCTATCCCCATTCTATCTCCATTCTATCTCCATTCTATCTCCATTCTATCTCCATTCTATTTTATGGATGCAGAGTGGAAACAGACTTTGCGTAAAACGCCGCCAAAAGGTACTTAGGCGTAGCCGGAAGCGCAGGCCGTCCTGTCGAAGCTGCTGATAACACAAAGCCTCAAGATGCAGTGGTGCATCCTGAGGCTTATGCTGTGTAAACGATAATCGTACGTTGGTACTATACCTTGATTTCTACCTCCACGCCACTGGGGAGCTCGAGCTTCATCAGGGCATCGACAGTCTTGGCAGTCGAAGAGTAGATGTCAATCAGACGCTTGTAGTCTGACAGCTGGAACTGCTCGCGAGCCTTCTTGTTGACGAAGGTAGAGCGGTTGACGGTGTAGATACGCTTGTGGGTGGGAAGGGGGATAGGACCGCTGATGATAGCACCGGTAGCCTTTACGGCCTTCACAATCTTCTCGGCTGACTTGTCTACGAGCTTGTGGTCGTAGCTCTTCAGCTTGATACGAATTTTCTGACTCATTGTCTTTTGAAAAGTTTAATTGTTAATATAAATACGGGAGTCGCTAAAGAGTCATTTGCTCAGCGACTCCCTTTTGTTGTTTACTTTACACCAGGTCGGCACGGCCCTTGACCTCCTCAAGCACGGCCTTGGCCAGTGCAGAAGAGAGGGGTGCGTGGTGGCTGTACTCCATTGAGCTGGTGGCACGGCCCGAGGTAATGGTACGCAGAGCGGTGACATAACCGAACATCTCAGACAGGGGCACCTTGGCCTTGACGACACGGGCACCGCTGCGAGCCTCTTCCATACCTTCCACCTGACCACGGCGCTTGTTCAGGTCGCCGATGACGTCACCCATGTTCTCCTCGGGGGTAACAACCTCGAGCTTCATGATAGGCTCCATCAGCACAGGCTTAGCCTGAGCACAGACAGCCTTGTAAGCCATCTGGGCGGCAATCTCGAACGACAGCTGGTCAGAGTCCACGGGGTGGAACGAACCGTCCACGACGACAACCTTCAGCGAGTCCATAGGATAGCCACCGAGAATACCATTCTTCATGGCTGCCTCGAAGCCCTTCTGGATAGAGGGGATGAACTCCTTGGGAATGTTACCACCCTTCACCTCGTTGACGAACTGAAGGCCGCCGTTCTCCTTGATATCCCAATCGTCGTCCACAGGACCAACGTTGACGATGATGTCTGCGAACTTACCGCGACCACCCGACTGCTTCTTGTATACCTCACGGTAACCGTTGACAGTCTTGGTGATGGCCTCCTTATAGTTAACCTGGGGCTTACCCTGGTTACACTCTACCTTGAACTCACGCTTCAGACGGTCGATAATGATGTCGAGGTGGAGCTCACCCATACCCGAGATGATGGTCTGGCCACTCTGCTCGTCGGTACGGACGGTGAACGTCGGGTCCTCCTCGGCCAGCTTGGCAAGACCGTTGTCCAGCTTGGCCACGTCAGCCTGTGACTTAGGCTCGACGGCGATAGAGATAACGGTATCAGGGAAGGTCATAGACTCCAGCACGATGGGCTTCTCCTCGTCGCAGAGGGTATCGCCCGTGCGGATGTCCTTGAAACCTACGCCAGCGCCGATGTCACCGGCATCGATAGACTCCATGGGGATTTCCTTGTTCGAGTTCATCTGGAACAGACGGCTGATACGCTCCTTCTTGCCAGAACGGGGATTGAAGACGTAAGAGCCTGCCTTCACGCTACCAGAGTAGACGCGGAAGAACACCAGACGGCCCATGTAGGGGTCAGTGGCAATCTTGAATGCCAGAGCTGCAGTGGGCTCCGACTCACTGGGCTTGCGACCCTCTTGCTCGTCGGTGTTGGGGTTGGTACCCATCACCATCTCCACGTCAACAGGAGCGGGCAGGAAGGCGCAGACGTAGTCCAGCAGGGGCTGTACGCCCTTGTTCTTATAAGAAGAACCGCAAATCATCGGCGTGCAGGCCATCGAGATGGTACCCTTACGGATAGCAGCGATAATCTCGTCCTCAGTAATGCTGTTAGGATCGTCGAAATACTTCTCCATCAGCGCCTCATCGTACTCGGCAGCAGTCTCCAGCAGCTTGTTGCGCCACTCGTCGCACTCGTCCTTCAGGTCAGCGGGAATCTCCTCTACGTCGTACTCAGCACCCATGGTCTCGTCGTGCCACAGGATAGCCTTCATCTTGATGAGGTCTACCACACCCTTGAAGTTCTCCTCGGCACCAATGGGCACCTGGATGACAACGGGGTTAGCACCCAGTATATCCTTCATCTGCTGAACAGTCTCGAAGAAGTCAGCACCCGAACGGTCCATCTTGTTCACATAACCGATACGGGGTACGTTGTACTTGTCGGCCTGACGCCAAACGGTCTCAGACTGGGGCTGCACACCATCTGCAGCAGAATAGGTTGCCACAGCGCCGTCAAGCACACGCAGCGAACGCTCCACCTCAGCAGTGAAGTCAACGTGTCCCGGAGTGTCAATGAGGTTAATCTTGAACTGCTTGCCCTGCCACGTCCAGTTACAGGTGGTGGCAGCAGAGGTAATCGTGATACCACGCTCCTGCTCCTGAGCCATCCAGTCCATGGTTGCAGCACCATCGTGCACCTCACCAATCTTATGCGTCTTACCAGTATAGAACAGAATACGCTCAGAAGTGGTGGTCTTACCGGCATCGATGTGGGCCATAATACCGATATTACGGGTCAAATGTAAATCGCGGTTTGCCATTTCTTTTCCTTATTATCTTTTTACCTTAGTATCTTAGAAACGGAAGTGAGCAAAAGCACGGTTAGCCTCAGCCATGCGGTGCATGTCTTCCTTACGCTTGAAGGCGCCACCCTGATTGTTGAAGGCGTCCATAATCTCAGCAGCCAGCTTGTCGGCCATAGACTTGCCGCTACGCTTACGGGCAAAGCTAATCATGTTCTTCATCGAGATGCTCTCCTTACGGTCGGCACGAATTTCGGTAGGAACCTGGAACGTGGCACCGCCAATACGACGGCTCTTCACCTCTACCTGAGGAGTAATGTTGTCAAGAGCCTGCTTCCAGATGTCAAGGGCAGACTTCTCCTCATTCTGCATCTTGGCCTTTACGTTCTCAAGAGCATTGTAGAAAATCTCGTACGAGATGGACTTCTTTCCATCGTACATCAGGTGGTTCACAAACTTCGACACTTTCTTGTCGTTGAAGACTGGATCGGGAAGGATCACTCTCTTCTTTGGTTTTGCTTTTCTCATTTTTTCTTGTTTGAAATTTAATGTCTGCTTGGGGCTGTTCTTTCTCGTTCTTCAACACTCTCACATGAGCATTTACTCAACCTTGTCTTAACAATATCTCCAGCAAAACGTTTCTTGTTTTCTTTTGTTTTTTGTGTGATGCGCAGCAGTGCTACGCATCACGCGACCTCTCGGCTTTGTAACCTTCTCCGGTTATTACTTCTTAGCCTTAGGACGCTTAGCGCCATACTTAGAGCGACGCTGAGTACGGCTGGCGACACCGGCGGTATCAAGAGTACCGCGCACGATGTGATAACGCACACCGGGAAGGTCCTTTACACGACCACCGCGCACCAGCACGATGCTGTGCTCCTGCAGGTTGTGTCCCTCACCGGGAATGTAACTGTTGACTTCCTTCTGGTTAGTCAAGCGAACACGGGCTACCTTACGCATAGCCGAATTAGGCTTCTTAGGAGTCGTTGTGTAGACACGAACGCACACGCCACGACGCTGAGGACATGCGTCCAGCGCGGGCGACTTGCTCTTGTCAACGAGCACCTTCCTGCCTTTTCTTACCAATTGTGAAATTGTAGGCATAATAAATTTGTTTTTTAATTGTTATATATATTATTTTGTTCAAAGTCAATCAGTTACGCATTCTGCTCCCCAGCAAAAAAGCGTTTCGGGCTGCAAAGGTACAAACTTTTTCCCGTTCCACCTAATATATAGACCATAAAAAGACGCTTACCTAACGTATTTTAACATTAAATAAGCGTTTTAAGAATAATTAACCACCCAAAACCCTCACTGGAGCCCTAAGTGAATAAAAAAGAGTATTGTCAGGCGTCGCCTTTACCCGTCGAGAAGGGAGCTATGGTGCGTGGCTGCTGATTAGGTATCTTTATCGGCCCGAACTCACGCTCATAGCGTACGATATTCTCTTGAAGGGCACCCAGCAGGCGCTTGGCATGCTCGGGAGCCAGGATGACTCGGCTCTTCACCTGAGCCTTCGGAACACCAGGCAACACACAGGCAAAGTCGACAACAAAGTCACTCGACGAGTGGGTTATAATAGCGAAGTTAGCATACTCTCCCTGTGCCACCTGCTGTGGCAACTCTATTTGCAGCTGTCCGGGCTGCTTGTTTTCATTATCGTTCATTTTAGTTATATATTATAAAATTAGGTAAAACATCAGAAATAAATTGGTCTGGCCTACTCTACAGCCGTTTTCAGTATCTCGCCCAGCGTGGGATGGATATGAACCATATCACGCAACTGTGCGACAGTCGTATCACGACACATCAGCACACTGACCTCTTGAACGATGTCTGCAGCATGAGCACCATAAGCATGACAACCCAGAATAACGTCATTACAATCGGAAAAGAGTTTCAGCATGCCCTCGGTCTTTCCCATGGCCATAGCCTTACCGTTGGCACGCCAGAAGGCTTTCCTACAATGATAGTCTGGCGAGACACCACCCGTGACCTTCGATTGAAGGACATCCTCTGACGGGCCTACACATGCAGCCTCCGGCTCTGTAAAGACAGCAGCAGGCATAACGTCGAAACGGATACCGTCAGGACGCCCCAGTATATGATTGACAACACGAACCGCCTGCATCTCTGCTGCGTGAGCAAGAAGCTGACGCCCATTGACATCACCAATGGCATAGACCGTAGCTTCCATACTGTCCGAACCGGTGGTATCCGCACTAATGGCACAACGGAAATTGTCGTCAACGGGCAAGAATCCATTAGAAGCCGGGATAATGCCGGCTGCCTGAAGGTTTAGCCCGTCAGTATTCGCCTGACGACCCGTAGCAACAAGCACTACGTCTGCATCGATATCCGCTATCTGCTGCACGGCTGTCTTCATTCGGAACATAACACCCTGCTTCTCCATTAACTTCCGGAGACGTTTCGCAATATCGCTATCAAGCATGGGAAGACATTCCTTCAAATACTCAATGACGCATACTTCAGTACCAAAACGATGAAATACAGAGGCAAACTCCATGCCGATGACTCCTGCGCCGACAATGGCCAGACGTCTGGGCTGTTCCTTCAGCTGCAACAGTTCTGTACTGGTTACTACCCGTGGGTCAGTACTTATATCGTCAATAGGGGGAAGCTTAGCCTTACTGCCTGTCGCAATAATAATATGCCTGGCAGTGATGGTGTTATCATTGCTGCTACACTCTCTGGCCGTTGGCCGAAGAACACCACTGTCATCCCCTACCGAGACTGAACAAGCAGAAGGACTGACAAACTGGGCATGACCACGAAGGAGAGTAATGTTAGGATGTCTGAGGATGCCCTCCACCCCACTACGCAGCTGGGCGACAACCTGCTGCTGCCGTACGACAGCCTCATCAAAGGTATCACTATGGACGTATGTTTTGGTTGGAATACAGCCACGGTTCAGGCAAGTGCCGCCTACCTCGTCCTGTTCGACAATGGCCACCTGCAACCCCTGCCGGGCAGCATACTCGGCTGCACGATAGCCACCAGGACCAGCACCGACAATCAAAACATCAGTTTTCATCGTTTACCAGTTGTCTATAGGTTACAACAGGGTGCTTTGCAGCCAGCACATCGTCCACACGGCCGATAGGTGTAGAGTGCGGCGCCGTCTTCAACAGTTCAGGATCGTGCTGTGCCTCTTCGGCTATCCTGCGCATCACACTAATGAAACCGTCTAGCGTTTCCAACGACTCGTTTTCTGTAGGTTCCACCATCAGACTCTCGTGGAATAGCAACGGGAAGTAAATGGTAGGAGCATGATAACCATAGTCCAGCAGACGTTTAGCTACATCCATCGTAGTGACACCTGTAGACTTATCCTTCAGTCCGTCGAACACAAACTCATGACAACAGAGTCCGTCAATAGGCAATTCATAGACATCCTTCAACGACTCTTTTATGTAGTTGGCGTTAAGTGTTGCCAAGGGACCCACCTCTTTTATCTGGTCACGTCCCAAGGTCAGGATGTAAGCCAGAGCACGAAGCATGACGGTAAAGTTTCCTTGATAAGGCGACACCATAGGGAAGTATTGCTGCAATCCCTCACGAACTCCTACAGGGCCGCTTCCTGGCCCACCTCCGCCATGAGGGGTAGAGAAGGTCTTATGCAGATTGATATGCATCACGTCGAATCCCATGTCACCTGGACGGCAGGCGCCCAACATAGGGTTCAGGTTTGCACCGTCATAATACATAAGTCCACCACAACCATGAATGAGCTGGGCTATCTCTGGAATCTGACGTTCAAAGAGTCCCAGCGTATTGGGGTTGGTCATCATCATAGCAGCAACATTGGACCCTTCCTGACTGACCAACTGCTCCAAGTCGGCCAAGTCGACCAGACCCTCTGCCGTTGACTTTACCTCCAGTATCTCCAGTCCACAAACTGCCGCTGAAGCGGGATTGGTGCCATGCGCAGAATCGGGAACAATGACTTTACGTCGTTGCTTATCACCACGCGAACGATGATAATTGTCTATCACCATCAGTCCTGTTAGCTCGCCATGTGCACCAGCATAAGGTTTGAAAGTAAAGTGAGCAAGTCCGGTCAATGCGCTTAACGAGCGCTCCAGCATGGCCACCACAGCCTTGGCACCCTTCACCGTATAAGAAGGCTGTAGAGGATGCAGATTCTGGAACTGCGGTAGTGCAGCTATTTCCTCGTTAATCTTAGGATTATATTTCATGGTGCACGATCCCAGGGGATAGAAACCATTATCGACACCAAAGTTATTCTGCGACAGGTTGGTATAGTGACGTACCACCGTCAACTCGTCACACTCCGGCAGCTGGGCTTCCTCTTTGCGACGTAACTCATCAGGCAACTCGTACTGAGGGAACGGGTTGCGAGGCAGACTATATCCTTTTCTTCCCTCGTGTGAGAGTTCGAAAATCAGTTTTCCATAGAGTCTGTTATTCATAGGGCAGCTATCTTAACAAGGTTATCTATCTCCTCTCTGGTACGCTTCTCTGTGACAGCAAATAGGAGACCGTCCTTCAGACGAACACCTCCAAGGATTCCTGCATCAAGAAAACGTTGATAGAGAGCATCAGCATCGCCATCATAGCGCACAAAGAACTCATTGAAGAAAGGTCTGTCGTAAGCCAGAGAGAACTTTCCTGTCTTCAACAGCTCGTCGCATAGGTAATGAGCTCCACCATAGCTCTGCTCGGCAGCTTCCTTCAATCCCTGACGTCCCATCAACGACATATAAATAGTGACAAAGAGGGCCATCAGTGACTGGTTGGAACAGATATTCGACGTAGCCTTCTGCCGACGGATGTGCTGTTCGCGAGCCTGCAGAGTCAACACGAAAGCACGCTGGCCTCGGTTGTCAAGCGTCTTACCTACGATACGTCCGGGCATCTTGCGGATAAGCTTCTCCGTACAGCACATATAGCCCACATAAGGTCCACCATAGGACAGGGGGATACCCAAAGACTGTCCATCGCCTACGGCGATATCTGCCCCACATTCTCCTGGCGTCTTCAGCACTGCCAGGTCTGCAGCTACAGAGTCCATGACAAACAAAGCCTTGTGCTCATGACAAGTATCGGCAAAGTTCGTGAAATCTTCTATGATGCCATAGACGTTAGGCTGCTGGACAATAACACCAGCCACACCTTCAAGCGATGATAGCTGTTCTTTTACTGTCGTAAGTCTGGTAGCCCCGTTCTCCAAAGGAATGGTCACTAACTCTATACCATGATGCAAGGCATAAGTGTCAAGCACCTGACGTGTCTGCGGATTCAAGCCTTCGCTTACCAATACCTTATTGGCTTTCTTGCCTGCGGCTACTACCATCATCATAGCTTCAGCCGTCGCTGTGGCGCCATCATACATGGAAGCGTTCGACACTTCCATACCTGTCAGTTCTGCCATCATCGACTGATACTCAAAAATATAGTGCAATGTACCTTGTGATATCTCTGCCTGATAAGGGGTATAGCTGGTAAGATACTCCGAGCGCGACAATAGGCTGGGAATGACAGAGGGCGTATAGTGGTCATAGGCACCCATGCCGGCGAAGCACACCAGTTGTTGATTCTGCGAACCCAACAACTGGAAAGTCTTACGCACCTCCATCTCACTGGCACTCAACGGAATGTCGTACTCATCTCGGAAGCGGATGCTCTCAGGAACCTGGGCATACAAGGCGTCAAGCGAGTCGACTCCCACATGTTCCAGCATCACCTTGAGGTCAGCATCAGTATGAGGGAAATACTTATAATTCATGCTTTGTATCAGATTTAATTATGCTCCCGTCTTGGGATTAGGTCCATACTGGTTACGTTGCGGCTCGCTGTCTAAGCATAAGAACACCAACAATACGATAGGTCCCACAATACCTATAATGGGTATAATGACAAGTAAGCTAAGAAGTATCCACCACAAGCTCCTACCCGTATCGTGCAAACGACGTGATGTAACGGCCAGTGAAGGGACTAAGACAGCGAGCGAATACAAGATTGTTATACCATACACGACCATCATGGCGATAAAATAAGATCCTGCACTGCTGTCCATAGCTAACAGCACCAGTACGACCAATAGCCCTGCCACCAGTCCAAGCCCCCATGTTATAAGGAAGTTAAACAGTGTGAAGCCCCAGTACTCACTACGCCGTGCACGTCCAGAGAACTCTGCATACATGTTCAGACATTTCTTATAATAGCCCCATAAGCTCAGGTGTTCAGGGGCAGTCATGGCAGCTCCCTGCGTAGGCTGATAGGCCTGGGCCTGTTGCTGAGACGTCTGATAGGTCTGCTGAAACTGCTGGGGCTGTTGGATGCGTGTTGCACCAGGTCCCATAGAAGGGAGCACCTGTGACAGCACACCCCAGTCGCGCATACCCTGACACCATACGGGGGTATTAGGTGGCAGATTCATGTTTCTAAGTGCGGACTCGTCATAAGGGCCGTACTGACGATTATTAACATAGATATAATAACTCTTCATTGTCGCTAAGAATTTAGTTTCGTATCCTATTTCTCACAAAAGGCAGTATAGGCCTTAGCGTCCATCAGACTGTTCAACTCTGAGGAGTCAGCAATGGTAACCTTTATTATCCAGTTAGCATAGGCATCACCATTAATCAATTCAGGCTGGTCTTCCAGTTCCTCATTGACCGCTACCACAACGCCAGTAATAGGCGAAATCAGGTCGGAAGCAGCCTTGACACTTTCCACAGCACCAAACTCCTCGCCTGCAGACACCTCGTCATCCACTTCGGGCATATCGACATAGACGACATTACCCAACGCATTCTGGGCATAGTCCGTAATACCGATATACCCATAATCTCCTTCCACTTTTACATACTCGTGCGACTCGCTGTAATAGAGTCCTTCCAATACTTTTGCCATGTTATTTAGTTTTAAGTTTAAAGTTCTGAATTGAAAAACAAGAAGAGAGGGCTACTCTTTCTTATAATGCTTGTCGTAAAATCGTTTCTTGCACACCGTTCCAGGAAAGGTCTTCTTACGTATTTGTATCTCGACTTCCGTTCCCAAGGCAGCACAGCTACTGTCAACGAGAGCCATGCAGACACTCTTATCCGTCGAGATGGTGTGATATCCTGTTGTCACCACGCCCACCTCCTGTCCATCTTTCAGTATCGTATAGCCGTGGCGAGGTATGGCCTTGTCGGACAATTCAATACCTACCAGTTTCTTTTCCGGCCCCTCCATCTTCTGACGCAGCAGTGCCTCACGACCT
The DNA here is from genome assembly GCA_002353485.1 of Prevotella sp. UBA2742. Lineage (GTDB taxonomy): Bacteria > Bacteroidota > Bacteroidia > Bacteroidales > Bacteroidaceae > Prevotella. The sequence goes on along the minus strand of DEJS01000008.1, from coordinate 32,272 downwards.
ATAAACTCCTGCTTATCCAACTTGACAAAGGCACCCAGTCCTGCCATGATGGGGGTTATGTCAGCAGAGAGCTCATCTCCATAAAGGGGTAATCCCACTTCGAATCGCAACGTATCGCGACAGCCCAATCCACAGGGTTTAACGCCTGCTTCCATCAAACGGTCCCAACACTCATTTATATACGAAGGCTGGGCATATATTTCAAATCCATCCTCACCCGTATAGCCAGTACGGCTGACGATAACGTCGTTCACCTGCTTGAACGTATAGAAAGAAAGTTCTTTACATGCCAGCCCCAGCACCTGCTCCATTACACGCTCTGACTGTGGTCCCTGTACTGCCAGCTCACCATAAGCCTCACTTTGGTGCTCCAACACGACGTCGTACCCCTTGGCCTGCTCTTGTATCCATGCCCAGTCTTTACTGATATTAGCAGCATTGATAACAAGAAAGAAACAGTCGTCACCCATCTTGTAGACCAACAAGTCATCTACCACGCCGCCATCCTCATAGCACATCATACCATAGAGAATCTTGCCAACGGGCATACAAGAAACGTCGTTGGTGAATATGTGGTTGACATAACGTTCCGCTTCAGTTCCACTAACAAGTACTTCGCCCATGTGGCTGACATCAAAGACACCGCACTCGTGACGAACGGCCTGGTGTTCCTCTATGATGTTGCTATATTGTATGGGCATAACAAAGCCACCGAAAGGCGACATCAGAGCCCCCAGTGCTACATGCTTATCGTAAAGACAGGTCTTTTTGTTTTCTTGTTCCATACTAAATCCTCTTTGATTATATAATTACAATAAGTGTATGAAATCATCCTTCAGATACTGCTTCTCCAACTGTCCGATAGCCATCACCTCTAAAGACGACAGCGTACACTCTTCCTGACACAGCGTATGGAGGATGCTTTGCTTCACTTCATCGAGAGTCATAGACACATGATCCTTCAGCAGCGTAATGCGCTGGCGTACACTCTGTATGCCCTTCTGCTCCAGTTTCTCACGTGCTGGCGTGATAGCATGAGTCATGTGTTCCATATTGGTATCATAAAGCAGGGTGCTGTGCACAATGCTACGGCCCGGCAGATGATAGAAGGCTGTACCGCTGACCTTACGCCCTTCTATCAACACGTCATTATGACTGGTACTGGTGGCCTCGACGCCCATCTTACGCAAGGCAAGGAGAATCATCTGAAGGAAGCGGTTGAACACTACGCCCACCTCTTCATCTGCTGTAACATAGCTAAGCATTATGTTCTTCTCATCTACATAGACACACCCCCCTCCGCTTTTACGCCGGAACATCTGTATACCATGCTGAAGGCAATAGCTTTCGTTTACCTCATTCACCATCTGCTGGTTGCGACCGAAGATGACCGTAGGGGCAACCTGCCACATCATAAAATAGTCACCAGGAGGCAGCATACGCGCCACATACTCCTCCATCGCCAGATAGAAGGAGAGCCTGTGCGTCTGCTTGTCAGGTAAACAAAGGTATTTCATCTGCTTTTAGTTATTTCACTTGCAAAGATATGAAGAAATTATGCAACCTCCAAGAAAAAAGCAAATAATTTTGGTATTTTGCACTCTTATTCGTACCTTTGCAGTCTAAAACAAGAAGAACGTGGAATTACTACAAGATATAAAATACCCTGAAGACCTCAGAAAGTTGTCGGTAGACCAATTACCTCTTCTCTGTCAGGAGTTGCGCGAGGATATCGTCAAGGAATTGTCAGTTAATCCAGGACACCTGGCATCAAGCCTTGGCGTGGTGGAGCTTACCGTAGCCCTGCACTACGTCTACGACACCCCCAACGACCGTATTGTTTGGGACGTTGGCCATCAGGCTTACGGACACAAGATTCTTACCGGCCGTCGCGAACGCTTCAGCACCAACCGCAAGCTGGGCGGACTGAAGCCATTCCCTTCACCTGAGGAGAGTGAGTATGACACCTTCATGTGTGGCCATGCCTCAAACAGCATCTCGGCAGCCCTTGGCATGGCTATCGCCGACAAGGACAAGCACCGCCATGTAGTAGCAGTAATTGGCGATGGTGCCATGTCAGGCGGCCTTGCTTACGAGGGACTCAACAACGTATCTTCGTCGGACAACGACATCCTCATCATACTTAACGACAACAACATGTCCATTGACCGTGCCGTGGGAGGTATGCAAGAATACCTGCTCTCGCTGAATACCAATGAGACATACAACGCCCTGCGCTTCCGGCTTACCCGCTGGCTTCACAAGGTAGGCCTGATGGAAGATGACCGACGCCGGGGACTTATCCGACTGACCAATGCAGTCAAGTCGGCCATCTCGCACCAGCAGAATGTTTTTGAAGGAATGGACATCCGTTACTTCGGTCCTTTCAATGGTCACGACGTCAAGGAGCTGGTTCGCATCCTGCGGCAACTAAAGGGAATGAAAGGTCCCAAGTTGCTGCACCTGCACACCCAGAAAGGCCATGGCTACGCCCCTGCCGAGAAAGATGTCACCGTATGGCACGCCCCAGGGAAATTCGACCCTGAGACCGGCGAGCGCCTGGTTGACAACTACAAAGACTTCCCGCCGCGCTTTCAGGATGTCTTTGGAAAGACGCTGCTCGAGCTGGCCCGGCAAAACCCCAAGATTGTCGGTGTCACGCCGGCCATGCCTACGGGCTGCTCGATGAACATTATGATGAAGGAAATGCCCGAGCGCACCTTCGACGTCGGCATTGCCGAGGGACATGCCGTCACCTTCTCCGGAGGAATGGCCAAGGAAGGACTGCTACCATTCTGCAACATCTATAGCGCCTTTGCCCAAAGGGCATACGACAATATCATCCACGACGTAGCCATTCTAAGACTCAACGTCGTCATTTGCCTCGACCGTGCAGGACTGGTCGGCGAAGACGGCCCCACACATCATGGCGCATTTGACATGGCAGCCTTAAGGCCAATACCCCACCTCACCATCGCCTCACCCATGGACGAGCACGAGCTAAGACGTCTTATGTACACCGCCCAGCTGCCAGATAAAGGGCCATTCGTCATTCGCTACCCGCGAGGACACGGCTCTCGGGTCGACTGGCGCTGCGAACTGGAAGAGATACCTGTCGGCAAGGGACGCCGGCTGCGAAAGGGGACCGACGTCGCCGTCGTCACCATAGGGCCCATCGGCGTCACTGCCGCAGAAGCCATCGACGCTTGTCTCACAAGTAGCCACAGCCCCGAGGCTGACGCTACAGGAGTACCCTCCATAGCTCACTATGACCTGCGCTTCCTAAAGCCTCTCGACGAGGACATGCTGCATGAGATAGGTCGCCAGTTCAAGAAGATTATTACTATTGAAGACGGAGTACGCAACGGAGGCATGGGCTCTGCTGTCCTGGAGTGGATGAACGAGCATGGCTACACACCTGTCATTCGTCGATTAGGACTGCCTGACGAGTTCGTAGAGCACGGCAAGGTCAGCGAATTACAGGCCATCGTCGGCATCGACAGGGACAGCATCCGAAACGCCATCATGGAGCTATGTCACCCGTCCCCCCAACGTCAACTCTAAACTTTAAGCCAGATGAAGATTATCATTGCCGGTGCAGGCGCCGTAGGAACTCACCTTGCCAAACTATTGTCTCGTGACCATCAGGACTGCGTGCTCATTGACGAGAGTCCGGCACGCTTGGGCGACCTGGACAGCAAGTACGACATCATGACACTGCAAGGACGAACCACCAGCATCAACACCATGAAGGAAGCAGGTGTCGAAGACGCCGACCTCTTTGTAGGTGTTACCCCCGACGAAAGCCGCAACATGACGGCCTGCATGATAGCCCATGCACTGGGAGCCAAGAAGACGGTGGCGCGCATTGACAACTTCGAGTACTTAGACCCCACACGTAAAGAACTCTTCGAAAAGATGGGCATCAACTCGCTCATCTTCCCCGAGGTGTTGGCAGCTATAGACATCTCGAACGGCCTGAAGATGTCGTGGGTACGCCAGCGGTGGGACGTCAACGGGGGCGACCTCGTTATGCTGGGCATAAAGCTACGCAGCACCTGTGAAGTCCTGGAACAACCCCTGAAGAACCTCTGCGGTCCCGACGACCCCTATCACGTCGTGGCCATCAAGCGAGAGGGTGAAGCACTGATCCCTGGCGGTAACGACGTATTGAAAGAAAACGACCTGGCCTACTTCATGACCACCCGCGAGTATATACCCTATGTTCGCAAGATAGCAGGCAAGGAGCATTATGCCGACGTCAAGAACGTCATCGTGATGGGAGGCGGACGAACGGCAGTACGTTTCTCCAAGATAGCCCCCGACTACATGAACGTCAAGATTATCGAGGCCGACGAGCAACGCTGCGAGAAGCTTAACGAGAAACTGGCCGACCGCGACGTCATGGTGATTCATGGCGACGGGCGCGACATTGGCCTATTACAAGAAGAAGGCATACAGAACACCCAGGCTTTCGTTGCCCTTACCGGCAATACCGAGACGAACATCCTGGCCTGTCTGACTGCCAAGCGTCTGGGCGTACGCAAAACCGTTGCTATGGTCGAGAACCTGGACTATGTAGAGATGGCAGAGAGCCTGGACATAGGTACCATCATCAACAAGAAGACTCTGGCTGCCAGTCATATCTACCAGATGATGCTTGGCGCCGACGTAAGCAACGTGCGCAGCCTGATGCTCGTCGACAGCGATGTGGCCGAGTTTACTGCCGCTCCCGGGTCACGTGTCACCAAGCACATGGTGAAGGACCTGGGCCTGACATCGGGGGTCACCATCGGCGGATTAGTACGCAACGGGCAAGGCATCCTCGTCAATGGTAACACACAGATTGAGGCGGGCGACACCGTCATGGTCTTCTGTCACGAGCAGAACCTGAAGAAAGTCGAGAAATATTTCAAGGCTCACACGCTATGGTAAACTTCCCACTGGTCTACAAGATTATAGGCTCCCTGCTCTTCCTACTGGGAACAATGCTGGGGCTATGTGTCGCCATCTCGCTGTACTATGGCGAGGACGACATGATGGCCTTCCTCATCTCCACAATCTTCACTGTCACCGCAGGATTCATATTCAAATATCTGGGCCGAAACGCTACCAACAACCTAAGCCGCCGCGACAGCTACCTGCTGGTGACAGCTACCTGGGTGGTCTTTACCTTCTTCGGCATGATGCCCTTCCTCATCGGTGGCTACATTCCCAGTGTCACAGATGCTTTCTTTGAAACCATGTCGGGCTTCACGACGACAGGGGCTACCATTCTCGACAGCGTTGAGTGGCTGCCTCACGGCATACTCTATTGGCGTACGCAGACACAGTGGATAGGTGGTTTGGGAATCGTCTTCTTCACCATTGCCATTCTGCCGTCTATGGTGGGCAACGGCAGTGTGAAGGTCTTTGCGGCAGAAGCCACCGGACCGATGCGCTCCAAGATGCATCCGCGTCTGTCTACTATGGCCAAGTGGATATGGACCATCTATCTTGGACTGACCATCAGCTGCGTGCTGTCCTTTTACCTTTGCGACATGGACTGGTTCGACAGCATCAACTACGCAATGACGACGACTGCCACCGGAGGATTCTCCACACACAACGACGCCACGACATATTTCAATTCCCCGTCAATAGAATACGTGTCCGTGCTCTTCATGTTCCTGGCAGGCATCAATTTCACCATGCTCTACCTTGCCGTCTTCAAGTTCAAGGTAGGCGCGCTCTTCAAGAGCTCCGAGTTCAAGCTGTACCTCATTCTTGTCATTGGTGTCACCCTCTTCATCATGTACCTGCTGATGACACGCAACGGCTACGGAATGGAACGCGCCTTCCGCTCTGCCCTGTTCCACGTTGTCTCATATATAACCACCACCGGAATCTTCAACGACGATGCCGCCATGTGGCCACACGTCACATGGGTAATCATGGGCTGTCTTATGTTTATCGGGGCATGCTCTGGCTCAACGACGGGAGGATTCAAATGCATCAGGCTGGTCATGGTATTCAAAGTGCTGCTCAATGAGTTCAACCGTATCCTCCACCCTAATGCAGTACTGCCAGTAAAGATAAACGGGCAGACGGTGTCACAGCAGAAGCTGTCGACCCTGCTGGCCTTCTTTGCCATCTTCACCTTCATGGTAATGACCACAGCTACCATCATGATAGTATCGGGCATCGACCCCACCAACTCCATTGTCATCTCTCTCAGCCTCATCAGCAACGTAGGAGCATCGCTAAGCACAGAGGTAGGGCCCGTCATGTCGTGGGGCGAACTGCCCGACTACATCAAGTGGACCTGTTCCTTCCTCATGCTGGTAGGCCGTCTGGAAATCATGTCCGTACTGGTCCTGTTCACCCGGGCCTTCTGGAAAGACAACTAACCCCGAGAACTCGAAATACCGAAATACCGAAATACCGAAATATCGGAATATCGAAATACCGAAATATCGCCAAAAAGAAAAAAAATGAACTACTTCAAATTCACCCCCCTCTTAAAAACCCTCATCTGGGGCACAGAAAGCTGGCAAGTCAGCGGTGTCCCCGGCAGCGAGACCACTTGCAACGGTGAAAGTCTTAACGACCTGGTAAAGAGACTGCAGGCCGACCTGGTCGGCGAGGCCAACTACCGGCGCTTTGGCAATGAGTTCCCGTTGCTTATCAAGTTCATTGATGCCCATCAGGACCTCAGCATCCAGGTACACCCCACCGACGAGATAGCCCACCGTCAGGGCAAGCCTCGCGGCAAGACAGAGATGTGGTATGTCATGGACAGCGAGCCCACAGCCAAGCTCTACAACGGTCTGAAGATGCAGATCACGCCCGAAGAGTATAAGCAAATGGTAGCGGGCGACACCATCTGCGACGCCCTGGCACAGTATTCCGTGAAAGAAGGCGACTGCTTCTTCATCCCTGCCGGCCGCATCCATGCCATCGGTGCCGGCTGCTACCTGGCCGAGATACAGCAGACCTCTGACGTCACCTACCGTATCTATGACTACGGCCGTCGCGACAAGGACGGCAACCTGCGACAGCTACATACCAGGGAGGCGGCAGAGAGCATTAACTACCAGGTGCTGCCTGACTACCGACAGGCATACACCCCAAAGAAGAACGAGGGCCAGCTGTTAGTAGAATGCCCCTATTTCAACACCGCCGTGTACGACCTCAACGAGCCCATGACCATCGATTACTCGGAGCTCGACTCCTTCGTCATTCTCATCGGGCTGAAGGGTGAAGGCTCGCTCACCGTTGACGGCGAGGAGGTCTCCTTCCGTGGGGGCGAAACCATTCTGCTGCCGGCTACGACGAAAGAAGCCCGCGTAGAGGGGACCGTCAAGTTCCTTGAGACGTACGTCCTTTCGTAAGGTACGCTTCTACGTCCTGCTGAATACGCTGGAACAGCGGCGACAGCTGGTATCCCGTATTCTTTTTCAGCGTCTGCCGAATGTCCTGCAACGAGTGCTCGTAGCAGGACATTTCGTTACGTTTCTGCATGTGGTGACGAGCCGTACGCGCTATTTCGTCCTGTCGCTCCTGACGAAGCCGGTTACACACCTTATTCAATATGGGGACTACGACATTGTCAAACAAGTGGTGGCCCTGAATATACAGGTAAGTAGTCTGGGGCGTCACCCCCAACGACCGTATGGTTTCTTTGGTCTTCAGGTACGCCTCTTTGTTGTCAGGGTACTCCGCCTGTAGCTGACGTACCTTCACGCCTACCTTCCGACGCAGATGGTCGAGCGAGGGCTGGGGGTCCTGCACATTAAAGCCTCCCGGGTCGATGACGCGACCGAAATCAGCCAACGAGAACTTGTTGTGACGCCCCGTCTTGTAGAACCATACTGACCATATAAACAGTGGAAAGACGGCTTCACTATACTGGCGCAGGTAGTCCTCGAAGTCAAAGATACGGTGGTCGTTCAGGGTCACCGCGACACAGGTGTCGTGCAGCGAAGGGGCATAGCACTGCATGTTCTCAATGGCATAGGCGTAGGTATGAAACACGTAAGGACTGCTGATGACGCGCTTCGACATGGGCGTAGCACCCTGTATCATATAGTCGTAGTCGGCATCCACACAGGCTATCATGTCCGGACCCACGTGGTCGCCTATAAAGTTCATCAGCACCGATTTCTTACCCCGCTCCAGCTTCTGGTGCGAAGGCAGCATCACCTCGAAATAGTAGTCCTTGTTCTCAAAGCGCGACAGCACCGTGCGCCAGAAGTAGATGTCGTCGTAGCTCTCGACGTAGGCCACTATCCTGCGCCGTGCCTGCTTCGAGGTCAACGCATTAGCCGCCTCAAAATAGCGCGAATCCAGATTATCCCTCAGCCTATCCCCCATAACTGTCAACTCTCAACTGTCAACTCCCAACTCACACCGTAATGTCGCTCACCTCCGTCACCTTGTCCATCCATCCGTTCATAATGACAGCAGGCGAATGGGTAGTGAGAATAATCTGTACGTTGGGGTTCAGCTCTACAATGAGGTCAATAAGCCGCTTCTGCCACTCAATGTGCAGCGACACCTCGGGCTCGTCCATGAAGAGCACGTAGGGCTGCCGGTCCTCCACCAGGACGGTCAGCAGAATGGCCAGCATCTGCTTCTCACCCGACGACAGCTGGTAGGGCACCAGCGTCTCGCCAATCTGCGAGAAGCGTATCTCGTTCTCCGTGCGCACTATCTTCTTGCCGGTCTCCTGGAACAGGTCGTCCACCAGGTCCTGAAAGCGCTTCTTCGACTCCGACAGCTGCTGGGCAGCCTCAGTGTTGCCCTGCTGCAGCTCGCTGATGATGCGGTTGCCTATGTTCACCTGATAGTCCAGGTACTTACGCTGCAGGTGGTACAGCTGGAAGTCCAGAGCCGACCGTATGCGCGCATCCACCATGTTCAGCGTCTCGTTGTCAAGCATGGGCGAGTCCAGCGAGCGGATGATGTCGTAACGCACATGGGTGGCATCCGCGGGAACGGCCGTAATGTGCACCCCCTTGAGCAGGTGGTTCTGCAGGTCACCATTGGTGCTGACGCTGCGGAACACCTTGTTCAGTATGGTCGACTTGCCCACGCCGTTGATGCCGCTAAGGATGTTCACATGCGGGTCGAGCTCCCATACAATGTGCTTCTTGCCGCTCCAAAGAGCGTCTATCTCTATCTGCCGAATATAGTCTGCGTACTTCATAGTTTTGCGAGTTATTGATTGCAGCCGCTTTTCTCAGCCTGACACTTTACGACTGCAAAGATACGCTTTTTTTCTGATATTACAAACTTTTTTCGTACCTTTGCAGCCGTTATGAAAGAAAACAAAGCGCTCGTAGCGCACCTGTCGATGTTTGGCGCCTGTGCCGGATGGGGACTGATGGCCCCTGTGGGCAAGGACGCCATGACGAACGGCTTCGACGGCCTCACCATGGTAACGTTCCGCGTGGTGGGTGCCTGCGTACTGTTCCTCATAGCCTCGCTGTGGGCACCGAAGGAGCACGTTCCACGTAAGGATAAGCTGATGTTCATCGGGGCGGCACTGTTCGGACTGGTGTGCAACCAGTGCTGCTACACCATGGGACTGAGCATCACGTCGCCCATCAATGCCTCCATAGTCACTACCTCGATGCCCATCTTCGCCATGCTGCTGGCCGCCCTAATACTGAAGGAGCCCATCACGGGCAAGAAAGCACTGGGCGTGCTGATGGGCTGCTCGGGAGCACTGATGCTCATCCTGACCTCGGCAGCTCACGCCGACGGCAAGGTGGGCGACATCCGCGGCGACCTGCTGTGCCTCTTCGCACAGTTCTCGTTTGCGCTGTACCTGTCCTTGTTCAATCCACTGATACGGCGCTATAATGTGTTCACCATTAACAAGTACATGTTCTCGTGGGCCACGCTGATGCTGCTGCCGTTCACCTTCAGCCACGTGGCCGATGTGGTGAGCAGGCCTATTCCCGCACTGACTTGGCTGGAGGTGGGCTATGTCGTTGTCGTCGGAACATTCTTCTGCTATATACTGACCATGATAGGACAGCGCACACTGCGACCCACGGTAGTCTCAGTATATAACTATGTGCAGCCCATCGTCTCGGTGGCCGCATCGCTACTGATGGGCATTGGCATACTGAAACCGACACATGCCCTGGCAGTGGTGCTCGTATTCAGTGGCGTGTGGCTGGTGACGAAGTCGAAATCCAGAAGAGACCTGGAAAAAGAAAAGTGAAGAGTGCTGACCCTTCACTTTATAGCTTCGCTCACATCCTGTCGCCCTGCTGCAACTGCCAGAAATCGACAAGTGCTATCTCGAATATCAAAGTGCTGTAAGGCGGTATCAGGGTCTGCGACTGCGCCGCATAGCCAAGCTGGCAGGGAACGGTAACCCTCCACACGTCACCACGATGCATGTGCTGCAGGGCGGTAGAGAACCCTTCTACCAGGTTCTTCACCGAGAGCCGGGCAGGGACGTCGACATCGGCATCGTACTCATAGAGGTAGCTACGATCGAACTCGTAGCCTTTAGGCATATCGTCCGTAGGGATGAGCCTGCCGCTGTAATGCACCAGAACGGAGTCTGTATACAAGGGGCTGTTCCCACCAATGCCTTCCTGTAGTACGTCTACAAGAATGCAGTTGGTATGCTTCACATTCTCTAACTCTATGTTCTCTGGCATAGACCAGTTTGGCAAGATGAATTGCTGTGCAGTAGCCTGTGAATGCAGCTGATACTGTAGTTCGAAGTAGCCTTCGTTCTCCACACGCCACTCCTCTTGGTCAAACTCGTCGCCGCTGCTCTCGCTGCAAGCGCTGAAGGCAAGCAGCGAGAGCGCTACGAGTATATAGTGCTTCCACTTCATTTATTGCAGTTTCTTAAGAAGACTTGCTATGCTAACCTTATCCTCAATAATGCCATTCAGCTCGCTGATAGCCACGCGCTCCTGCTGCATGGTGTCGCGGAAACGCAGGGTGACACAGCCATCCTGCAGCGTGTCGTGGTCGACGGTAACGCAGTACGGGGTACCGATGGCGTCCTGACGACGATAGCGCTTACCGATAGAGTCTTTCTCATCATACTGGCAGTTGAAGTGGAACTTCAGCTGGTCAATAATCTCGCGGGCCTTCTCGGGCAGACCGTCCTTCTTCACCAGCGGCATCACAGCACACTTCACAGGAGCCAGGGCGGCAGGCAGCTTCAGTACGGTACGTGTCTCGCCATTTTCAAGCTTCTCCTCCTCGAAAGCATGACACATAATGCTGAGGAACATACGGTCGACACCTATCGAGGTCTCGATGACATACGGCGTGTAGCTCTCGTTGGTCTGTGGGTCGAAGTATTTGATGCTCTTGCCACTGTACTTCTCATGCTGCGACAGGTCGAAGTTGGTACGCGAGTGGATACCCTCCACCTCCTTGAAGCCGAACGGCATCTTGAACTCGATGTCGGTAGCAGCATTGGCATAGTGAGCCAGCTTGTCGTGGTCGTGGAAACGGTAGTTCTCTGCGCCGAAGCCTAAAGCCAGGTGCCACTTCATGCGAGTCTCCTTCCACTTGGGGAACCACTCCAGCTCAGTACCGGGCTGCACGAAGAACTGCATCTCCATCTGTTCGAACTCACGCATACGGAAAATGAACTGACGGGCCACTATCTCGTTGCGGAATGCCTTACCTATCTGGGCTATACCGAAAGGAATCTTCATACGGCCTGTCTTCTGCACGTTCAGGTAATTGACGAAGATACCCTGTGCGGTCTCCGGGCGCAGGTACACCTTCATACTGCCGTCGGCACTGGCACCCATCTCCGTGGAGAACATCAGGTTGAACTGACGCACATCGGTCCAGTTCTTAGTGCCGCTGATGGGGTCGACTATCTCCTCGTCAAGGATAATCTGCTTCAGCGCCTCCAAGTCGGGACCCTGCATGGCTGCCGCATAGCGCTCATGCAGCGTGTCGCGCTTCTCCTTCGTCTCCTTCACGCGCTCTGAGGTCTCCATATACTTCGCCTCGTCAAACGAGTCGCCGAAACGCTTGCGGGCCTTTTCCACCTCTTTCTGAATCTTCTCGTCATACTTGGCTATCTGGTCCTCAATGAGCACATCGGCACGATAGCGCTTCTTCGAGTCGCGGTTGTCTATCAGAGGGTCGTTGAAGGCATCTACGTGGCCGCTGGCCTTCCATATTGTGGGGTGCATGAAGATGGCCGAGTCAATACCCACAATATTCTCATGGAGCATCGTCATGGCCTTCCACCAGTACTGCTTAATATTATTCTTCAACTCTACGCCGTTCTGTCCGTAGTCGTAAACGGCTCCTAAACCATCGTAAATCTCGCTCGAGGGGAACACGAAACCGTACTCCTTGCAGTGGCTTACGATTTTCTTAAATACATCTTCTTGTGCCATAAAACTATATAATTTCGAAATTATGGGTGCAAAGGTAGTGCTTTTTCACGGAATATCAGTACATTTGCAACATTATTTAATATATAAAAGAAGAGAAGACGAGATGCTGGAATCCTCAGTTACCGACCACGCCATCATCCCCCGCACGGTATGATGCCGTGCGGGGGATATGATTTTAATAGTCGTCGCCCTCTATGCCGTCGTCTTCCCAGCTGATGCCTTCGCTGCTGGGCAGACTGAGCCTACTGGCACCGGGACTGCCGCAGAGCATCTGCGTCTGCTGAATCTCTACTACCTGCATGGCAGGCATCGTATATTGCTTTTTCATTGTGTTGTCCTCCATTTACTTGATTACTACTTTCTTACCATTCACAATATACACACCCTTTGCGGTAGGCCTGCCGTTGAGCTTGTGACCATCGAGCGTGTACCACCCAGTAGCGGTAGCAAATTTTTCGTCTTCACTCTCCACTCTTAACTCTTCACTGATAGAAGTCGCCATCCTGTCGCCAAAGTCAAGGACGAAGGAGCGGGCACCCGCACCGTCGTTGGCAGGCACATAGAAGTGGGCACGGAAGCATTTCAGCGTGCGTGCAGCCTTCGAGTAGCCCAACTTGCTGCCTGCACCCATGAGGATGATTTCGTTCTTGTTGCCCTGGTTGTCGTCCGTGGCCCCGCTCTCCACGATGGTGAACGGCGAGAACTGGCCTACGAACTGGCACGGGCCCGCCGTGGCATTGTTCGCAAACACAACAGCCACAGGAGCCGTTGCCGTGATGGTCACGCCCTCGAAGACGGGATTGCTGATGTTCTCGCCCGTCGTTGTCCACTTCACGATGTAGGGCTTGCCAGCCTCAATGCTCGTGGCCTCGGCGAACTTCAGCGTCAGCGTGCCGTCGGCGGCGAGGTTAGAGTTGGCAGCATCCAGTTCCTTGATGGTGGCACCTTCGAGGGGCGTACCGTCGAGCGTGGTCACGTCGAACGGCAGGCAGAGAGTGTTCCACTCGCCCGACTTCGTGAGCGTGCGGCCCTGCAGCGTCACGTCGGCTTTACTGCCATAGTTAGTAATGATGTTGCTAATGGCATCGGCATTGTCACCATTGTCAGCCAACGAAGCGTCGTAATAGGTAATGGCCACGCTAATTGTCTGGGCATCAACCGCATTCCAGTTGCCGCTGGCCTCCACCTTATAATATACGGTGTAGTTTCCGGCATTCGTTGCCGTGGGGATGTCGGCGGAATAGTTCGTGCCGTCGAGACTGTAGAGCAGCGTGCCAAAGTCGGTTGTGCCTGCTGTGACGAGTGCTTGCGCCGTGCCGCTATAGACAAGGTTTTCTATAGGAGTCGGAGCGGTAACGGTCGGTGTAGCCTTGACAATGGTGAACGTCTTCTCCACACTTCCCAGCGATGCATAATCGCCCTTGAATGTAACGGTCACCGTCGCCGTGCCGATATTGGTGTTATTCGTGTAGGAATACTCGTAGTCCGTGCCTTTGGTGAGGCTGAGCGAGCCTACCAGCACAAGCGGCTCTGGGGTAATCTCGCTGCCAGTGTAGGTCTGGTCGGGAACAGCGTCCATTACGGCAACTGTTTTCAGAATAGAAACACTCCATTTGCCATTGCCGACATCGGTCATAGTGATGTCATAGAAGCCCGATTCGTCATTCAAATTAAAGTTCGTGCCGTTTCCATACTCAGGGAATGTCCCTGTGCCGCCGGAATATGGAATCGTTGCCCCGTATGTACTGTTGTCCAAAAGAAATTTTCTATAGCTGTATCCATCATCATATTTCAAAATTTGATACGATTTCCCTGTCTGTAGATTTACCGTTGTCACTCCGTCGTAGATGGTAGCCTCCGTAACAAAACCATCTTGTCCAAAATATCCCCACGCAAACTCCGTCGTGCCGTGAGTGCCTTGCTCAAATACCGCACTTACCGTTACATTGCCCTTGGGCATCTGGAAAGTATTGCCTGTTGTTGCGACATCGTTGTTGTCAGCATCCTTTACAACAAGGCGGCTTAACCAGTATCCCAAATCAGGGGTGACGGTGATGTTCACAGTTTCCATATATTTCGCCGTTGCTGCGCCTGTCAGCGTACCATGCTCAATGTCGTCGGCAATGGTGATGGTGTAGTCGGTGTCGTCCTTCGGTGTGATAACACGGCGGTCACCGTCCTCGGCAATCGTAAAATAGTCGGTCTTGCTGGCGGTCACGTTGTTCTCGTCGTGCATATAGACCACGCTGCCAAAGTCCTTTATGCTCGATGCATCCACCTTGTCGATGCCGTCGTAAATCGTGACCGTGCCGATGGCGTTTGTGCAGGGAGAGTAGGTATATCCTGTTCCGATACCGTCGGCTGATGTGCCGCCCGTAGCCTTTACCGTGCCACCCTTGATGGTGATGTCGCCGATTCGTGCGGTCTTTGCGCTACCGTTTCCATAGATAACGCCCGTGCCGATGCCTGCGCCCCACTGACTGCCGCCGTTGGCTGTAATGTTTCCGCCCTCGATGACAATATCGCCACTGATAACGTCATTGGCAGGATCCCACGCACGGCTCAGACCGATGCCTGCGCTCTGGTTGCCGCCGTTTGCCGTCAGCGAGCCGTCGCCCTTGATGGTGAGCGTAGTGCCGCTGCCGCCAATTTGAATACCAGCTTTTTGACTTGCTCCGCTCACGCTGTTCGTGCCGACAAGGGTAATTGTTGCCGACCCCTCGCAGACTATGCTGCCTGTGATGGTGGCGTCGCTTAGAGTGATGTTTGCTCCGTTGGTAATGGTAACGGTATGTCTTATCGAGCCAGTCAGTATATCGCCGTCAGCATTGCTTTGTGCGACTTCTGCCGTCACGGTCACATCAGCCGCCGGCATCGTAAATGCGTACTGGATGTCGGTCACAGCAGTTAGTTCAACTGCACCGTCATTTACTTTCAATGTCGAGGCATCAATCAAGTCGCTGACGTAAAGATACACTGTTTCACCGGCAAGTGTCGGTGAATCATAACATGTGACAAGACCGCTGATGCTGCCGTCAATCGTGATGGTGCGGTAAATCTTGGTCTGCTCCTCGGTTATCTCCGTGGTGTAGCCAGAGTCGCTGAAGTATTTGCCGCACATGGAGCACTGCCAATACTCGATGTTCACGTCCGTAGCCTCGTGGTGTTCGCCCGTGTGGGGAATAATCGGGGCTATGACATCAGACTCTTGAAGTTCCGTCGTGCCCGTATTGTCGGTGAAATACTTGCCGTCACTGTTGCGGCGGTAGCAATCCTGCTTGATACCTGTTGCCATACAGGTTGCGGCTTTGACAGTAAGATGCGTGTAAGCCGGCAGTAAACCGTAGAACTGCAATTCGTCCAACCGCAACACATTAGTCGTGCCAACTTCGTAAACCTCAAATCGGAAATACTGATACTCATTGTTGTCGTCGTTGTCGCAGGCAATCTCGAATGTCTTTCCCTGACCGAGCGTTGTCGTGGAGGAATGAATGGTCGTCCATCCGTCGCCCTCGTTCAGTTTCGCCTTGAGCGCCCACTCCACGGGTTTCCAAAAGCCTGCGTCCTCATCGTGGCAGGTCAGGACGTAGCCCTTCGGAACGATAGGCTCATCGGCGTGGAACTCCACAAATGCGGGGTCGGCCGTGCCACCGTTGAAATGATTACTTTTCGTCGCTATCCAATCGGTGGACGTATTGCCATCCACAAGTTTAGCATAGTTCGTGCCGTTTCCGCCCGTAGCGGTAAAACCCGTGAATAGCGTGTAGTCCGTGCCGCCCACGGTGATGGTGGAAGTCTCCTGTGCCCCCGCCGTCTGCGCGGCGGTGGCGGTCAGCAGCGTGGCGAGCAGCAGGATGAGTACCGTCCGCGAGGTGCTGAAGAAATGAATGGTTCTGTTCATTGCTTGATCATTTTTTATGTTATTATTAATGTTTTATCCGATAATTATTTGTATATTTGCAGCCGAAACCCAAACATGTTAGGATTATGACAGCAACAGTATTCAACCCATTGCAGATACATCTGCTCCAGATGTTTGCTCTCGACAAGCGTCAGAGCGGACTTGAGGAACTGAAGGACGTTCTCTATCGCCACTATTCCAAACGGATGGAGGAACGCTTGGACGACTTGTGGGAATCGGGGGAGCTTGACCAGAAGCGGCTGGATGAGATCAACGCCATGGACCTTCATCAACTGAAATAAGCCAAGAGGATGAAGATAGTTCTTGATACCAATTGCCTTATTCAGAGCATTCCACGCCAAAGCCGCTATCGCCCGGTATGGGACTCGCTGGTAAGAGGCGAGCATGTGCTTTGTGTCTCCACGGAAATTCTGGAGGAGTATGTGGAGATTCTGCAGCGGCTGACGGACTATGATACGGCGGAGCTGATTGTGAAGACCATTGTCAACAGTCCCTTTGTGGAACTCATCACCCCCTACTATCATTTTGAAATGATTAAGGCCGACCCTGACGACAACAAGTTTGTGGACTGTGCCATTGCTGCCGGAGCCAGATATGTTGTCACCAACGACCGCCACTATGACGTGCTGCGGCAGACGCCTTTCCCTTACGTCGATGTCATTTCGCTGGATGACTTCACTGCTCTGATTCAGCGCTAACAGCCACGCCATCATCCCTCGCCCGGCTCCGTGCCGTGCGGGGGATGATGCTGTCTGTAAGGTCGCTGTCGTTCGCATTGTTCTCTTATTCTGTTTTGATAATCCGTAACAACCGTCAGTCATAGGTCGGAACGGGTAGAAGATGGCAACGGACACACCATGATGCAAAGTTACGCATTACGCTCAGAAACGGGTGTACGAAAACAGGGAATGGTGTACAAAAACACGGAATGAGGTGTACGATTTTTGAAAAATCGTACACCATCATGTGGCATAATCGGGAAAAAAAGTGTAACTTTGCACCATATTAATGACATGACGCAAAGATGAAAGAGATGCAGTTTACAGCCATGGTGCTGATGATGATATTGGCGGCAACACTGGCATGGCTGCTGCCGGACAGGGCGGAGCGTGACGCTGCCTACAGACGGTCACGCTGGCTGACGGCAGGCGGACTGATGCTAATGGCAGTGCAGTTCCTGCTGCAATATGTCTATGGCTTCCGCCAGACGGGTGTCACACAGGGCGTGATGGTCAACCTGCTGTTCTTCATCCCTACATCAGTACTGATCTCGCTCGCCTTCATAGGGCTGCAGCGGCAGGGACGGCTCACATGGCGTGAGTGGCTGCCGGGCGTGGCAGCATGGGGACTGACGATAGTATTATTGGGGGGGGCAGCTTTTTACACTGGTGACCTGCTTGCCGACACGCAGCCGATGCGCAGGGCGGAATATGCGGCGGGACTCGTCTATCTCGTGATGCAGTCCTACTACTCGTGGCGCATCAAGCGAGGCAACAACCGGCTGAGCCGTGCGCTGCAGAACTACTACGACCGTGACATGGACGACATGCTGACATGGATGCACCGGGCGGTGAACCTGCTGCTGATGATAGCCCTGTTCGTACCTTTCCTGATATTCAGCAGTGGCTGGCTGCTCATGGCATACGCCCTGCTCATCTTCCTCTCGATCTACTACCTTGTGTTCAGCTTCATCTGCTACGGCGTGGCAGGCGATGCCCAGCGTGTGCAGGCTGCCGAGGAGAATGCCACCGAGACGAAAGGCGAGGAGCACGGCAGTGCCTCAGCGTTCAGTGACGAGGACCGTCAGCGTATCGAGGCTGCCGTCAACCGCTGGCTGGCACAGGGCGGTCACCTGCGGAGTGGTCTCACCCATCCCGAGGCAGCACAAAAGATAGGTATTCCGCGCCACCAGCTGTCGGCATGGCTCAAGACGACTCCCGAGAAACTCTTCAAGCCCTGGCTGACCCGTCTGCGTATAGACGAGGCAAAGCACCTGCTATGCCAGCATCCTGACTGGCAACTGGAGTCGATAGCCCGTCACTGCGGCTTCAAGACCGCCAACTACTTCCACGAGGTGTTCAAGAAACAGACCGGTCTCACCCCGACGGAATGGTTGTCACAGGGATAGGTCACCCTCCTACGGTCATTTAAGAAAGAAAAAAGAGCAAATATTTCCATAATTCAGAAAATATTACTATCTTTGCAACTGCCCTCAGAACAGGGGTGTCTATATAACTGAAGGTTGCATCACTCATCAAGAAACAAACATTCATGGACAACGAGACAAAAGACGACATCTTAGAAGAGAGTAAGGAAGGCGAGGAGCTTTCCGAAAGACATTCCGACTATAAACCCGTCAACCGCTTCGACGCTGCTGCTGTCCACCACCTTTCGGGCATGTACCAGAACTGGTTCCTGGACTATGCCTCGTACGTCATTCTGGAACGCGCCGTACCTCACATCGAGGACGGTCTGAAGCCCGTGCAGCGCCGTATTCTGCACTCCATGAAGCGTATGGACGACGGCCGCTACAACAAGGTGGCCAACATCGTGGGCCACACCATGCAGTTCCACCCCCATGGCGATGCCTCCATCGGCGACGCCCTGGTACAGATGGGGCAGAAGGACCTGCTCATCGACACCCAGGGCAACTGGGGCAACATTCTGACGGGCAACAAGGCCGCCGCCCCGAGATATATCGAGGCACGACTCTCGAAGTTCGCTCTCGACACCGTCTTCAACCCCAAGACCACCGAGTGGCAGATGTCGTACGACGGCCGCAACAAAGAGCCCATCACCCTGCCCGTAAAGTTTCCCCTGCTGCTGGCTCAGGGTGCAGAAGGCATTGCTGTAGGCCTAAGCTCGAAAATCCTCCCCCACAACTTCGTAGAGATATGCGATGCCGCCGTCTCCTACCTGCACGGCGAGGAGTTCCACCTCTATCCCGACTTCCCCACGGGCGGCAGCATCGACGTGTCGAAATATAACGACGGCCAGCGCGGCGGCGTACTCAAGGTACGCGCGAAGATAGAGAAGCTGGACCCCAAGACGCTGGTCATCCGCGAGATACCCTTCTCGAAGACCACCGAGACCATTATCGACTCCATACTGAAAGCCATCGAGAAAGGCAAGATAAAGGCACGCCATGTGGAGGACCTTACCGCTGCGAAGGTGGAGATACAGATACAGCTGGCCCCCGGCGTATCGTCAGACAAGACGCTGGATGCCCTCTACGCCTTCTCAGACTGCGAGATCAACATCTCGCCCAACTGCTGCGTCATCGAGGACAACAAGCCGCAGTTCCTGACCATCAGCGACGTGCTGCGCCACAGCGTAGAGCGCACCAAGGACCTCATCCGCCAGGAGCTGGAGATAAGAAAGAACGAGCTGCTGGAGCAGCTGCACTTCCAGTCGCTGGAAAAGATATTCATAGAGGAGCGCATCTACAAGGACAAGAAGTTCGAGCAGGCTCCCGACATTGACTCCGTCTGCGAGCACATTGACGAGCGCCTGACACCCTACTACCCCCAGATGGTGCGCGAGGTGACCAAGGACGACATACTGCGCCTGCTGGAAATCAAGATGCAGCGCATTCTGAAGTTCAACAAAGACAAGGCCGACGAACTGATGGCCCGCATCCGTGCCGAGATAGAGGAGATAGAGCGCGACCTGGCCAACCTTGTGGAGGTGACGGCGCAGTGGTTCCTGTTCCTGAAGGAGAAGTACGGCAAGGAGCACCCTCGCCTGACGGAGATACGCAACTTCGACACCATCGAGGCCACGAAGGTGGTCGAGGCCAACCAGAAGCTGTACATCAACCGCACCGACGGCTTCATCGGCACGGGTCTGAAGAAGGACGAGTTCGTCTGCAACTGCTCTGACATCGACGACATCATCATCTTCTACCGCGACGGCAAGTTCAAGGTTGTGCGCGTGGCCGACAAGCTCTTCGTGGGCAAGAACGTGCTGTGGCTGGGCGTCTACAAGAAGAACGACCAGCGCACCATCTACAACTGCGTCTACCGTGACGGTCCGAAAGGCTACTACTACATCAAGCGCTTCAGCGTGCCCGCCATCACCCGCGACCGCGAATACGACATCACCAGCGGCACCAAGGGTTCGCGCGTCTGCTACTTCACGGCCAACCCCAACGGCGAGGCCGAGGTCATCAAGATTACGCTCGACCCTGCACCCAAGCTGAAGCGTATCTTCTTCGACAAGGACTTCTCCGAAATCCTTATCAAGGGGCGCGCTGCCAAGGGCAATCTGCTGACCAAGTACCAGGTACACCGCATCGGTCTGAAGAGCCATGGCCACTCCACCCTCGGCGGACGCAAGGTGTGGTACGACCCCGACGTGAACCGTCTGAACTACGACGAGCACGGCCGTCTGCTGGGCGAATTCAACGACGACGAACAGATACTGGTCATACTCCAGAACGGCGACTACTACCTGAGCGGCTTCGACGCCAACGTGCACTTCGAGGACAACATTGCGCGCCTGGAGAAGTACGATGCCGACAAGGTATGGAGCTGCGTGCTCTACGACGCCGACAACCAGGGCTACCCCTACGTCAAGCGCTTCCTTATGGAAGCCTCGAAGCGCAAGCAGAACT
The DNA here is from genome assembly GCA_002353485.1 of Prevotella sp. UBA2742. Classification (GTDB taxonomy): domain Bacteria; phylum Bacteroidota; class Bacteroidia; order Bacteroidales; family Bacteroidaceae; genus Prevotella. The sequence goes on along the minus strand of DEJS01000008.1, from coordinate 11,346 downwards.
ACCTGGGCGAGAACCAGAACTCCCGGCAGCTGCTGCTTACCGACACGCCCTACCCCCGCCTGCTTGTCACGTACGGGGGCAACGATGAGTTCCGCGGCTCGGAAGAAATCGACGTCGAGCAGTTCATCAGCGTCAAGGGCTACAAGGCCAAGGGCAAGCGCCTTACCACCTACCAGCTGGGCAGCATCAGCGAGCTGGAACCCCTGCGCTTCCCCGAGCCTGCCGACACCGACGAGCCCGACGAGCAGGACGAGCAAGAGGAAGACCTGGACCCCGACGCCGGCAAGAGCCAGCAGCAGGTACTCGACGAACTCACAGGCCAACAGACTCTATTCTCAGATGAAGACTACCAGTAAGCGTCTCTTGCTGCTGTCGCTGTGCTGCCTGGTGCTGGCACAGCTGACGGCCCAGACCGCAGGCGACTCGCTGAAGGTGGTCACCCGCAGCACCATGCTGGGCATAGGCCGCACGAACGTGCTCGACACCTATCTCTCGCAGGAACACTTCAAAGGCCTTGGCTTTTCGTTCCTCGTCAGCATAGAACGGCAGAAGGGTCACAGCCACTGGGCCACGCTGATGGAACACGAGGGCAACCTGTCGGTGGTCAAAGACCGTGCCAACTCGAAGAAGGAACTGGAGGGAGCCTACAACTTCTATTGGGGCCGCCTCTACGGCTGGCAGCTGCTCGGCGACCGGCTGCGCCTGCAGGCCGGCGCACTGCTGAACGCCTCACTGGGCGTCATCTACAACACCTCGAACGGCAACAACCCCACGCAGGCCCGCCTGCACCTGAACCTCATGCCCACGGCCGTTGCCACCTACCACTTCCGCCTGTCCGCCATTCCCCTTGCTGCCCGCTACGAACTCAGCCTCCCCCTGTGCGGCATCATGTTCTCGCCTAACTACGGGCAGTCATACTACGAAATCTTCGCGCGCGGCAACTACGACCACAACATCGTGCCCACCACCTTCGTCTCGGCCCCCGAGTGGCGCCACATGCTGACCCTCGACGCCCAGCTCGGCCGGAAGCTGACGCTGCGCGTAGGCTATCTGGGCAACATGCAGCAGAGCAAGGTCAACGGCCTGCGCCAGCACGTCTACACCCACCGCCTGCTGATAGGCATCACCAAACGTTTCTCCATCATTCCACGTGCGCTATGAAACATCTTATCACGCTGCTCTCCCTGCTTTCGCTCCTCTCGCTCAGTGCCTGCATAGACACCGACGAACAGCCCGACACACCGTCGGGCAACTTCGAAGCCTTGTGGCACATCGTCGACGAGCACTACTGCTTCTTCGACTACAAGCAGCACGAGTACGGACTTGACTGGAACCAGGTGTACGACAAGTACCGGGTTCGCATCAGCGACAAGATGACCGAGAGCCAGCTCTTCGAGGTGCTCACCGACATGCTGGCCGAGCTGCGCGACGGCCACGTCAACCTGTCCTCGTCGATGGACTACGGCCGCTACTGGGCCTGGCACGAGGGCTACCCCCAGAACTACAGCGACACGCTGGAGCGCCGCTACCTGGGCACCGACTACCGGATAGCCGCCGGCCTTAGCTACCGGGTGCTCGACGACAACATCGGCTACGTGCGCTATGCGTCGTTCGCCACCCCCGTCGGCGAGGGCAACCTCGACGACGCGCTGGCCTACCTGGCCCTGTGCCGCGGCCTCATCGTCGACATCCGCAACAACGGCGGCGGCGACCTCACCACGGCCGAGCGACTGGCGGCCCGCTTCGTGCACGAGAAGACGCTGACGGGCTACCTGCAGCACAAGACGGGCACGGGGCACAACAGCTTCTCCGACATGGAGCCCCAGTACCTGGAGCCCTCCAGCAACATGCGCTGGCACAAGCCCGTCTGCGTGCTCACCAACCGCAGCGTCTACTCGGCGGCCAACGCCTTCGCGGTATGGATGCGCGAACTGCCCAACGTCAAGATAGTGGGCGACCATACGGGAGGCGGCTCGGGCATGCCCCTGAACAGCTCGCTGCCCTGCGGGTGGAACGTGCGCTTCTCGGCCGTGCCCATGTACGATGCCAGGCGACAACACATCGAGTTCGGCATAGCCCCCGACGTCAGCGTCAGCCTCACCGACGAGGCGACGGCACAGGGCATTGACCTCATCATAGAAGAGGCACGCAAAATCTTAACAAAATAAAAAAACACGCCCCGGGCAGCATTTTTTCTGCTTTACCTTTCCGTTTCTCCTTTTTTTTGTCTACCTTTGCACCCGCGTTCACGAGAACAGGTTAAAAACTGCATCAGCGCCTGTGGCGGAATTGGTAGACGCGCTAGACTTAGGATCTAGTATCTCACGATGTGCAGGTTCGAGTCCTGTCAGGCGCACAACGAAGGGGCGGAGGCCCGCAAAGAAAGAGTCGGCATAGCTCAGCTGGTTAGAGTATCACCTTGACATGGTGGGGGTCCTTGGTTCGAGTCCAAGTGTCGACACACGGAAAGAAGCCTTCTGGGGCTTCTTTTTTTGTTTTCCCAAAGTTCTGGTGGCGCTTGGCGCCTTTTTACATCAATTCTGGTTCCACGCTGGTTCCATAAAAAAGAATGGAGATAGAATGGAGATAGAATGGAGGTAGAATGGAACCAAGCCGGAGCTGGAGCGAACCCAAGGGGTAGCCGGGAATGGCGAAAAGGGGTTATTTGATGACTACTTTGCGGCCCTGGCGGATGTAGAGGCCTGGGGCGCGGGGGTGGCTGACGCGGCGGCCCTGCAGGTCGAAAAGTGGGGCGCGGTCGTCGGCGGCTGACGGCTGGTCGCCTGTCTGCAGCTGTCCGGGTGCGGGCAGGCGTGTGGAGGTGGCGGCGGGGTCGGGCTCCAGGCCGATGACGGCCATCTGCAACAGGTTGTAGCCGTCGGCGGAGGTGATGTCGAAGTAGCCGTTGCTGTCTGATTCCCAGCCCCAGTTGATGTGGAAGTAGCCGTTGCCGTCGTAGCCGTCGACCACGAAGACGTGGCCGCTGACGCTGAAGGGGAACTTGTACTTCTTGCCCGAGTAGAGCATGGGGCGGCCGGCCTGCAGCTCTTCGTAGAGCAGGTCGTCCCAGCCTGACATGTGCTCGAGGTAGCTCTTGTCGGTGTAGGACTGCTTGTAGCCGAAGTATCGGTAGAGGTAGTCGCCCGTGGTCTCGGCCCCGGAGTAGACGTCGTAGTCCATCTGGGCTGCCTGTCCGCAGTAGCGCATCAGCCGGGCCACCTCCTGGGCGCTGGCGTCCCAGTCGAACATGGCGTACTCGTCGCGCATGATGGCGTAGTTGAAGGTGGTGGGGGGCAGGGCCTCCAGCCGCAGTTCCAGGGTCTCGGTGGTATAGGCCGGCAGGGGCTTTGTCTCGATGTTGGCCGACCAGTATTTCAGTACCTGTGCCATGGCTACGGCCACGCAGCCTGCTGCGCAGTATTTGTCGGTCTCGTATTCGGGTGCCATGCGGTTGTAGGGCCAGCGCTGGTGCCAGTGTGTGGTGAGCAGGGGCGGTATGGCTGCTGCGCGGCGCGGGGCCTGGCGGGGCGCGGCCTTGCCGGCACGACGGTCGGTCACCAGCTGCTGCATGGCGTCAAGCCACTGCTGCATGGCGGGGGGTATGTTCCGGGGGTCTATGCTGCCGTGGTCGCTGTAGCCCAGCAGCTCGCCGTCGGGACGGCTGCCGGACAGGATGACGAAGCCTTCGCCATCGCTCTTGTTGTAGACGGTCCAGGCGGGCGCTTCGCCCTCGGCCTGCAGCACGGGCTCCAAGCGCTCATCGGCCGCGACTTGTGCCGACAGGGTAAGGTGGCACAGGGTCAGAAGGATGCATGCTATAGTCTTCATCGGGTGTTACTTTCTTAGTTTCTTTCCATCTATGATATACAGGTTGCCTCGGCGGGGGGTCAGCACGGGGCGGCCGTCGAGCGTGACGACGGTAGGCGGAGCAGTCGCGGACGACGGGACGGCGGCTATTCCCGAGGCTTCGCCCATGATGCGGAAGCCGGGTGTCTGGCTGTGCTCCACCTCGCGCAGGCCGTCGCTGTAATAGACGTTGAGTGTGGTCAGGTAGCTGGCGCCCACCTGCAGGTCGTCGAAGCGGAACTCTGCTTCCCGGGTCTCGCCGGGGGCTATGCTGACAAAAGCCGACGTGCTGCCTTCGTAGGAATACCAGGTGCCCTGGCCGCTGTTCTTGTAAAGGTTCAGCACCAGGTAGTCGGCAAAGGGCTCCGTGTCGTCGTTGCGGAGCTCTACCTTCTGGCGGAAGGCGGTGCCGTCGATGACCATGTCGCCATTGTCGTCGTAGCGCCACCGGTAGATGCCCAGCCGACCTAACGAGAGCTGGGGGTCGCGGCGCGCCAGCACGTCCAGCTGGCCGGTCCAGACGGGGTCGCCGCCGGGACCCGTCACCTGGTGGTCGTCGTCTTCTTCGACGTCGGTATAGAGGGCCAGCGCAAGGGTGCCCGCCTCCTTGGGCGTCAAGTAGAGCAGCACGTCGTCGGTCTGTCCGGGGTCGAGATGCACGCCGGCGCCGGCGGCCGGCTTGCCGTCGGCAAACAGGTAGAGGTTGCTGTAGAGCGTCGGTCCGCTGTTGGTCATGTTGACGCGCATGGTGGTCAGGGCATGGGGCTTCGGCGTTCCCGCGAAGTCCACGCTGTTCACCGTGAGCCGGGCCTCGGGCGGGCTGATGGTGAGCCGGTTGCCGTCTACGGTGAGCAGCAGGTAGCGGTCGCCGTTATATCCCCACAGCCACTGCTCGGTGTTGGCAAAACGGCAGATGAAGCGGAGCGTGTAGGTGCCGCTGGTGATGTCGCTGCCCCAAGACAGCAGCCGCTGGTAGCTGAACGCCATGGACGTCTGGGCCACCGTGCCGTCGCTGATGGTAAAGTAGCGCAGCAGCTGGTCGTCGCTGTCGTAGATGCCCAGGGCCATGTCGTAGAGGAACGACGACGCCGTGAGGTTGGCCGACGTGCCCTTGACGAGGAAGGTGAAGTAGTCGTGGCTGTCGCTGCGCTCAAGGGTGGTGGGGGCGGCAGACAGCTCGCGCACCGTCAGGCGGATGTTCGAGGGGGCCTGCGCGGGACAAAGGTTAATAATGGCTGCCTGGTCGATGCTCAGACCGTACCAGTCGCTCTCGGACGTCATACTGTTCTTGTAGGGGTTACACTCCGACAGCTTGTAGTAGCCGTTGTAGCGCCCGCCCCAGCCCCAGTTGAAGTGGTAGAGCCCCTGTCCGTCATAGCCGTCGCAGATGAAGGCATGGCCGGCGTAGCCGAAAGTAGAAAAGGTAAGACCAGTGAAGAGCACCGGGCGGCCCGTGGCCAGCTGGTTGTATATCAGGTTGTCCCACGCCCACGAGGGGTATTTGTCGCGCTCGGCATAGTAGGCAAAGGGGTTGTAGCCAAAGTAGTCGGAAAAGTAGGAGGGCATGGCTGCCGCCCCCGACGAGCGACCGTAGTCCATGCGGGCTGCCTGTCCGCAGTAACGCATCAGCCGGGCCACCTCCTGGGCACCCGCGTCGGTGTCGGAGGCTGCATAGTCGTCGCGCATCAGTGAGTAGTCGAAGGTGGTGGCAGGCAGTTCCGGCATCGTAATGTCCAGCGTCTTCGACGTGTATGAGGGAATGGCCGTCGTGGACTGCCCTGAGGCGAAGTACTTCAGTATCTGGGCCATCGCCGTGGCCACGCAGCCCGTCGGCGAGCGACGGCCAGACTCGTACTCGGGCGTCTCAAGGTCGTAGGGCGCGCCCTGGTCCCAGCGGGTGGTCAGCAGAGGGCCGATGGCCTGTCTGGCCTCCGACGCCCTGGCAGAGGCCGGGGCGCGACGGCCAGACAGGAGAAGCCGCAGCTGCCGCTCATGGCCTGCCAGCCACTCCACGAGGGCCGGGGGCACGTCGCCGGGGTCATAGCAGCCCTCGTCGCTATAGCCGAGCACCTGCCCTAAGGCGTCGTCGCCTGCCATGACGACGAAGCCCCGACCCGACTTGTTATTGAATATGTAGTAGGCAGGCTGCTCGCCCTGTGCCGTGGCCACCAGTTCCAGCTGTGCCTCGGGGCCCGTCACGGCAAGGGCCTGCCGGCGGGCAGCATTCACCGTGACGCCGTCGGCCCGGCATAGCTGGACCGTCAGTAGTGCAAAGAGGAATAGCAGCAACTTCTTCATCGTGTGCAAAAGTACGAAAAAAGGGATGAACGGCCAAAGAAAAGAAAGCTTTTCTTTTGCTTTTCACCTGCTAATTAGTAACTTTGCAGCATGATAGAGCACCTGCACCCACTGTTGAGTCCCCTTGCGCCACCCGAGCGGTTCACCTACCCGTTCTGCTATGAGCCGCATCCGCTGTGCCAGAAGGCTACTGACGAGGTGCAGCAGTACATTGCCAGCCACGAGGTGGTCAAGGAGGATGCCGACCGCGGAAAGATGTTCGGCGTACTGGTATGCGAAGACGACGGAGGCCACATCGGCTTCCTGGCGGCCTATAGCGGTTTGCTGGCCGGGAGAAACGACTGGGACTATTTCGTACCGCCGGTCTTCGACGCACAACAGCCGGACGGATATTTCAAGACCAGGGAACGGGAGATTTCCCTTGCCTCGCAACACGCGCCCCTCACCTCGAAGCTGATGTCGCAGGACTTGCAGCTATGGCTGTTCCATCAGTACCGCCTGCTGAATGCCCGTGGCGAGACGAGAGACCTGGTGCAGCTGTGGCAGGAATACTACTCGCGCCCCAGGCTGCAGCGCAAGTTCCCGCTGCCACCAGGAGGCACGGGCGACTGCTGTGCCCCAAAGCTGCTGCAATATGCTTACCTAAAAGGGCTGAAGCCTCGCTGTATGGCTGAGTTCTGGTGGGGAGCCACCACAAAGACCGAGCTGCGCCAACACCTGAACTACTATCCGGCATGCCGTGGCAAGTGCAAGCCCATACTCACGTGGATGCTGCAGGGACTGGACGTCGACCCGGACCCGGAGACGCTGGGCTTCGAGCGCATGGAGCTGCCGGTCGTTTACGAGGACGACGCCATCGTCGTGGTCGACAAGCCCAGCGGCATGCTGTCCGTCCCCGGGCGCATAGAGCAGTTCTCCGTCGAGACCGTCATGCAGCAGCGCTATCCCGGCAGCGTCATCTGTCATCGTCTGGACATGGGCACCAGCGGCCTGCTCATTGTAGCCAAGTCGATGGCGGCCTACCACCCAATGCAGGAGCAGTTTGTCCGCCACCAGGTGCGAAAGAAATATATAGCATTGCTGGAAAGTACCGCACTCTCCTCAGAAAGAAATTCTTCACTCTTCACTCTTCACTCTTCACTTAAATCAGGCACTATCTCGCTGCCCTTACGGCCTGACCCCATGAACCGTCCCCGGCAGGTGGTGGACATGGAGCACGGCAAACGCGCAGTCACCGACTACGAGTTCCTCCCCCTTTCCTCTCCCCTCTCAACTGTCAACTGTCAACTGTCATCTGTCAACTCTCATCGTGTTGCCCTCTACCCTCAGACGGGACGTACTCACCAGTTGCGAATTCACTGTGCCCACCCCGACGGACTCGGCCGCCCTATCAAGGGTGACGAGCTCTATGGAACCAAGGCTGACCGACTCTACCTCCACGCTGCCGAGATATGGTTCCGTCACCCCATAACAGAAAGGGAGATGCACTTGGCATCCCCCTGTCCTTTCTGATATGTCTGATTTTCTTACTTCTTGTTCAGCGCCAGGTCGATGGCTACGGCGATGGCAACGGTAGCACCTACCATGGGGTTGTTACCGATACCCAGGAAGCCCATCATCTCAACGTGAGCAGGAACAGAAGAGGAACCTGCGAACTGAGCGTCGCTGTGCATACGNNCCCATGGTGTCTGTCATACCGTAAGAGGCAGGACCGGCAGCCATGTTGTCGGGGTGCAGGGTACGACCCGTACCGCCACCGGAGGCTACTGAGAAGTAAGGCTTACCGGCGAGGGTGCGCTCCTTCTTGTAAGTACCGGCTACGGGGTGCTGGAAGCGGGTGGGGTTGGTAGAGTTACCCGTGATGGACACGTCCACATTCTCATGCCACAGGATGGCTACGCCCTCGCGGACATCGTCGGCACCGTAGCACTTTACCTTCAGACGGCTGGGGTTGTTGCCATAGGGAACCTCCTTGACAATCTTCAGCTCAGAGGTGAAGTAGTCGAACTGGGTCTGTACGTAGGTGAAGCCGTTGATACGGCTGATAATCTGTGCGGCGTCCTTGCCAAGACCGTTCAGGATGACACGGAGGGGCTTCTTACGCACCTTGTTGGCCATCTCGGCAATCTTGATGGCACCCTCGGCAGCGGCGAACGACTCGTGGCCAGCCAGGAAGGCAAAGCACTCGGTCTCTTCGCGCAGCAGACGGGCGGCCAGGTTACCATGACCCAGACCTACCTTACGGTCGTCGGCCACACTGCCGGGAATACAGAACGACTGCAGGCCGATACCGATAGCCTCGGCAGCGTCAGCGGCGGTCTTCACACCCTTCTTGATGGCGATGGCGGCACCGCATACGTATGCCCACTTGGCGTTCTCGAAGCAGATGCGCTGTGTGTCCTCACACATCTGGTAGGGGTCTACGCCTGCCTTATCACAAATCTCGTTGGCTTCCTCAATACTATTGATGCCATTCTCTTTCAGAGCAGCGAGGACCTGGTTGATACGGCGCTCCTGACTCTCAAACTGTACTTTTCTTATCATAGGAATAATCGTTTTTACTTTTTAATGTTTTACTGTTTACCTTTTCTCAATTACTCCTTACGTGGGTCAATAGCCTTTACTGCACCCTGCTCCTCAGTCGTACGACCATAGGAACCGGTATTCTTCTTCATTGCCTCGTTGGCGTCCATACCGTTCTTGATGGCTTCCATCATCTTGCCCAGGTGTACATACTCGTAGCCGCAAACCTCGTTGTTGGCATCGAGGTACATCTTGGTGATATAGCCCTCAGTCAGCTCCAGATAGCGAGTACCCTTGGCAACAGTGCCATAGAGTGTGCCCGTCTGTGAGCGCAGACCCTTACCAAGGTCTTCCAGACCGGCACCAATGGCCAGACCGCCCTCAGAGAAAGCACTCTGCGTGCGACCATAGACAATCTGCAGGAACAGCTCGCGCATGGCAGTGTTGATGGCGTCGCACACCAGGTCGGTGTTCAGAGCCTCCAACAGGGTCTTGCCGGGCAGAATCTCACTTGCCATGGCAGCCGAGTGGGTCATACCGGTGCAACCGATGGTCTCCACCAGTGCCTCCTGGATGATGCCGTCCTTCACGTTCAGGCTCAGCTTGCAGGCACCCTGCTGAGGAGCGCACCAGCCAATACCGTGAGTGTAACCAGAAATGTCCTTAATCTCTTTTGCCTGAATCCACTTGCCTTCCTCAGGAATGGGTGCAGGTCCATGGTAGGCACCCTTGCAGACGCTACACATGTTCTTCACTTCAGTCGAATAAATCATATTTGTTTAATTTATATAAAAGTAATGCACGTTGCTTCTTGTAAAATGCAAAATTACCGCCTAATTCTGAATAAACCAAGGGGGAAAACTATTATTTAAGAACTATTAACTCACTACCGCCACTTGCAGCCTGCTTTTGACCTACGTCAAGAAGAGATTGGGTTTTGAATTATTCTTCTATAATTGTTTGGTGTGCTCGCACACAATTCGTACCTTTGCACCGTCTAAGAGAGACAGACAGACATAAAGAGTAGTTTTTAGGATTAACAGTTAAAGTAACGTTTTTGATTATGATTATTTTAAATTACGTTGTGGTTTCGCTGGCCAAGAAAGGTCTCCACATGATTAAGAAATAAGAAAGGCGATCTACCTTCGAGGAAAACGAAAATAAGAGAAAGCAAATCCTGTCACCCGCGAGGGTGGCAGTTTTTTTATGTCTTGAATTATGAACACGCAAACCATCGAAATTAACATCAACATCAAGCGCATAGAAGACCTGCGCATCAAGCTGAACGGAAGAGCATACACCCTCACGCCCGTCAACGAAGTCAGTAATGAAAAACAAGCAGACGACCCGACCCTGCTCAACGAATACACACAACGCCTCATCGCACAGCTAAAGCAGGAGAATCGCCAGCGAACGTCAGAAACCTACCACTACGCACTGAAAAGCTTTCGTGGATTCCTGCCCGAAGGCGACATCGCCATCAGCGACATCGATGCCCCATTGATGTGCCAATACGAGAAATACCTCAAGGACAAGGGACTGGTCAGCAATACCACCTCGTTCTATATGCGAGTGCTACGCACCATATACAACAAAGCGGTGGCCTGTGGTATTACGCCAGACAAGAAGCCCTTCACAGAGGTATATACAGGCATAGGGAAGACCGTCAAACGAGCCATACCGCTGGATGCCATCCAACGCATAAGCAGCCTAAGAGGTCTCTCGGCGCAGGAAATATGGACTCGCGACATGTTCCTATTTTCGTTCTACACCCGCGGCATGTCGTTTGTCGATATGGCTTACCTCACCCCGCAAAACATCAAGAACGGCGTGCTGACCTACCGCCGACGGAAGACCAAACAGGAAATCACCATGCGTTGGGAGCCGCAGATGCAGGAAATCGTCGACCGCTACCCTCCTACCAACAGCCGTTATCTGCTGCCCATCATCAGGCGCAACAAAAACAACGACCGACGGCAATACACAGAAGCGCAACGCGTGGTGAACGCAGTACTGAAACAAATAGGCAAGAAAGCCGAAATAGAGGAGCCTCTTACCATGTATGTGGCACGCCACTCATGGGCTAGCATAGCACAGGCCATGAACGTGCCCATCAATGTCATCAGCCAGGGCATGGGGCATACCACCGAGAAGACGACCCTTATTTATCTGAAATCACTGCTCAATAAAGGACTCGACAAGGCCAACGCTAACATCATTGATGCCGTCATCCATCCCCGGGAAGACGATTAGCATTTGCCGTTAGCAACGCTCAAAAAAAGACGATTAATGTTTAAGGAAGTTTAACATGTTGTCTCTTCTTCACCCTGTCTCTGATGCAGGAGACGCGGGTAAGAGATGTGAGAAAACAAGAGAAATAGAGTATATAAACTTCTTTTTTTATTAATTAATTTAAATTTAATCGTATGAACAAAAAATTTTTGAGCGCGATGCTTACAGTGGCAATGTTCTTTGCTGCTGGAAGTGCATTTGTGTCTTGTAAGGACTACGATGACGACATCAAGAACTTACAGAGCAAAATCGACGGTCTCCAGTCAACGATTAACACTATTCAGAGCCAGATTTCCCAGGGTTATCTGCTGACTGGTGTTGAGCCTACGGCTGGTGGTGTTACGATTACGCTGAACCAAGGCGGTAGTCCTAAGACCTACACCATTA
>DEJS01000022.1:75447-139801 GCA_002353485.1 Prevotella sp. UBA2742 | reverse complement strand
GCCACTTTTCAAGAAAGAAGCCCTGAGGATACAATATCCTTGGGGCTTCTTCGTTTTTATCTATATAAAAGTTATAAGTAAGAGGGAGTAGTATATGCAGTGGACAGATAGAATTAGACAGTTAAAGATTCTTCTGGTAGTTTCTGCAGTGGTGATAGCAGTAGCTTCGCTATTGGTGTCACATTTTCTGGTGCGTGATCTTTCGCAAGAGGAAAAGCACCGTATGGAGGTATGGGCTCAAGCATTGCACTCGTTGAATGAAGCAGATAGCACAACAGACTTGTCGCTGGTGTTGAGTGTAATGGAAGGCAATAACACTATTCCTGTTGTTGTTCTTAATGATGCCGGTGGTATAGATGACTATCGTAATATTAAGGATACGGTAACCCTGGGGGAATATGTACAGCGTATGGTACGGGCTGGGGATACAATTCGTGTGGGCTCACAGTTGGTTTGTTATGATGAATCAATCATGTTGAAGCGTCTGTCAGCATGGCCATATGTACAACTGGGTGTTGTCCTTATATTTGTCGTCGTTGCCATTTTTGCATTATTGTCATCGAAGCGGGCTGAACAAAACAAAGTATGGGTTGGCTTATCAAAAGAGACAGCCCATCAACTGGGGACACCAGTGTCAAGCCTGATGGCATGGGTGGAGATGCTGAAGGAACAGTATCCGGAAGATGAATTGCTTCCCGAGATGGATAAGGATGTTAAACGTTTGCAGTTGATAGCAGAGCGTTTTTCAAAGATAGGGTCTCTTCCTGAACCTGTAGAGTCAAGTATGAATGAGGTGTTGGAACATGTTGTGGAATATATGGACCGTCGTACTTCAAATCAAGTTAAGATGGTTTGTAACTTCCCAAACCATGATGTTGTTGTGAAAATGAATGCTTCTCTTTTTGAGTGGGTTATAGAGAACCTCTGTAAGAATGCAGTAGATGCAATGGAAGGAAAAGGTGTCATAAAGCTTACACTGGAAGATTATCCACGACGAGTGGTGATAGAGGTGCAAGATACTGGAAAAGGAATTAAGAAAAAGGATATTAATGCTGTATTTACTCCTGGCTTTACAACTAAGAAGCGAGGTTGGGGACTGGGCCTTTCGTTAGCTCGTCGCATAGTGGAAGAGTACCATAGTGGTCGAATCTTTGTAAAAGAGTCAGAGTTAGGTAAAGGTACTACGTTCCGTATTGAAATGCAGAAATAATGCACATTATACAGTGTTTGTGTGCAAAGTAGAATGTCGTTAGTAGCTGATTTTCAATAAAAAGCGAAAATTTTCTTAATTCATACTCCGTTATTGTTATTTTTTTAGTAACTTTGCACCCTGTTAAAGTGTGACTATGTGTAGTTTGGAGACTTATAAGATAGACTTAAAAGGGTTGAAGGAGACAGAAACCACATTCGAGTTCGACCTTTGCGACGACTTCTTTAAGACTCTGGAAGGGTCTCAGTTGGAACATGGTACATTGCATGTGTCGGTGTCTATACGCAAGATGACTGGCTTTTTCGAAATCCTGTTCCACACCCAAGGCACAGTTACTGTCAGTTGTGACCGTTGTCTTGATGACATGGATCAGCCTATAGAGGCAGACAATAAACTGATTGTAAAGCTGGGCGACACATATAACGAAGACGATGATACTGTGACTATTGACGAGAACGAAGGAATACTCGACATGTCGTGGTTTATCTATGAGTTTACGATGCTGGCCATCCCTATCAAGCACGTTCATGCACCTGGAAAATGCAATAGTGCGATGACGCAGAAGTTGAAAGAACTGAGCGGCGCTGTCCGAAGCAGCGAAGAGGAGGCAGGGCCCGTAGACCCTCGTTGGAGTGCACTGAGCAAATTAAACATTAAAGATTAAACATTAAAAAGTTAATAGAACTATGGCACATCCTAAAAGAAGACAATCGAACACTCGTACCGCAAAGCGTCGTACTCATGACAAGGCAGTAGCTCCCACATTGGCTGTATGTCCTAATTGTGGTGCCTATCACATCTACCACACCGTATGTCCCACATGTGGCTACTATCGTGGTAAGATAGCTATTGTTATGGACGAAGTCGCAGAATAATGAGCAAAATTAATGCGATAATCACTGGCGTTGGTGGCTACGTGCCTGACTATGTTCTGAACAATGAGGAACTGTCGCGCATGGTAGACACCAATGATGAGTGGATTATGACTCGCGTTGGTATTAAGGAGAGACGTATCCTGTCAGAGGAGGGGCTTGGCACCAGCTATATGGCTCGTAAGGCAGCCAAGCAGCTGTTGCAGAAGACTGGCGTTGATCCTGATACTATTGACGCTGTTATTGTTACCACTTCGACAGCTGATTATCAGTTCCCCTCCACAGCGAGTATCGTGCTAGGAAAGTTAGGATTGAAGAATGCTTTTGCTTTCGACTTCTGGGCTGCCTGCTGTGGATTCATCTATACACTCGACGTTGCATCGGCAATGATACAGTGTGGGCGCTACAAGAAAATTATTGTTATTGGTGCTGACAAAATGTCGTCAGTAACAGACTACAAGGACCGTGCTACTTGTCCTTTGTTTGGCGACGGTGCAGGGGCTGTGCTGATGGAAGCAACAGAAGAAGAGGACTTAGGACTGCGCGACTCCTATTTCCGTGCTGATGGAAAGGGGCTCCCTTTCTTGCATGTAAAAGCTGGCGGCTCTGTCAGTCCGTCAAGTCACTTTACTGTTGACCATCGCCTGCACTATCTCTATCAAGAGGGACGCACAGTATTCCGCTATGCCGTAACCAATATGAGTGACGACTGTGCATTGATTGCTGAGCGCAACCATCTTAACAAGGAGAACATCCAGTGGGTAGTGCCCCATCAGGCTAACATGCGCATCATAGAAGCAGTGGCCAAACGCTTAGAGTTGCCTATGGAACAGGTAATGGTGAATATTGAGCACTTTGGCAATACTTCTGCAGCTACGATTCCTCTTGCTATATGGGAGAATGAACATCTGCTAAAAAAAGGAGATAACATGATACTTACTGCCTTTGGTGCAGGATTTGTACATGGAGCATTGTATTATAAATGGGCTTACGACGGACAAAAAGATGCATAAAGCAGGGTTTGTTAATATTGTTGGTAATCCCAACGTAGGTAAAAGTACGCTCATGAACCAGTTGGTTGGTGAGCGTATTTCGATTGCGACGTTTAAAGCACAGACGACGCGTCATCGCATTATGGGCATTGTCAATACTGACGACATGCAGATAGTGTTCTCCGACACTCCAGGCGTGTTGAAACCTAACTATAAGCTGCAAGAGTCTATGCTTGCTTTCTCTGTCTCGGCTTTGCAGGATGCTGATGTCTTATTATATGTAACTGATGTGGTCGAGAATCCGGAGAAGAATATAGACTTTCTGGAGAAGGTGCAGCAGATGACTATTCCCGTTATCCTGCTCATTAACAAGATAGATGAACTTCAAAGTTCTTCTAAAGACCAAAGCTCTCAGAAACAGCTTGATGCCATAGTCGGACGTTGGCACACGTTGTTGCCAAATGCAGAGATATTACCCATTTCTGCTAAGAATAAGTTTGGCACTGATTTGCTATTGAAACGTATCAAAGAGCTGTTACCGGTGAGTCCTGCCTATTTCGACAAGGATCAGCTAACTGATAAGCCTGCGCGTTTCTTCGTATCGGAAATTATTCGCGAGAAAATACTGCTTTACTACGACAAAGAGATTCCCTATTCTGTAGAGGTTCGTGTGGAACGTTTTAAGGAGACCGAGAAGCTCATCCATATCAATGCTGTCATTTATGTCGAGCGTGACACCCAGAAAGGCATTATCATTGGCCATCAAGGTATTGCTCTGAAGAAGGTGTCTACCGAGGCTCGTAAGGCTTTGGAGAAGTTCTTCCAAAAGCCCATCTATTTGGAGACCTTTGTAAAGGTCGATAAGGACTGGCGTTCAAACCAGCATGAATTAGACTTATTTGGATATAACCCGGAATAATATGTCAAACTTAGTAGCGATAGTAGGACGCCCTAATGTGGGCAAGTCTACCTTATTTAACAGGCTGACCAACTCACGTCAGGCCATTGTGAGTGATGAAGCTGGTACCACACGTGATCGGCAATACGGTAAATGTGAGTGGAACGGGCGAGAGTTCTCAGTTGTGGATACAGGTGGCTGGGTTGTTAATTCAGACGATATTTTCGAGGAGGAAATTCGCAAACAGGTCATTGTCGCTACCGAGGAAGCTGACCTGGTATTGTTCCTTGTTGACATCAAGAATGGACTGACCGACTTGGATCAGGACGTGGCACTCATTCTGCGGCGTTCTAAGCTTCCTGTCGTATTAGTTGCTAACAAAGCCGACGACGGCAAGGATCTCTATGGGCAGTACGAGTTTTATAAGCTTGGTCTGGGCGACCCCTTTTGTGTCAGTGCTGCTACAGGTTCTGGAACAGGCGACCTTCTTGACTTTGTTCTTACCAAGCTGAAGGCTGATGTTGCAGATGATTTGCAGGATGGTACTCCGCGTTTTGCCGTTGTGGGACGCCCCAACGCCGGAAAATCGAGCATTATCAACGCTTTTATTGGCGAAGACCGTAACATTGTAACCGACATTGCCGGTACTACTCGTGACAGTATTTATACTAAGTATGATAAGTTTGGCTTCGACTTTTACTTAGTCGATACAGCAGGTATCCGTCGTAAGAATAAGGTTACTGAAGACTTGGAGTTTTACTCTGTCATGCGTTCTATACGTGCCATTGAGAACTCTGACGTCTGTATTCTGATGATTGATGCTACACGTGGCATAGAGGCTCAAGACATGAATATCTTCCAACTTATCCAAAAGAATAATAAGAGCCTGGTGGTTGTTGTCAACAAGTGGGATCTTGTAGAAGATAAGTCACAGGTGGCTATCAAGACCTTTGAGAATGCCATTCGTCAGCGTATGGCTCCATTTGTTGACTTCCCTATTATCTTCGCTTCTGCCGTTACCAAGCAACGTATCTTTAAGGTTCTTGAGACGGCTAAGCAAGTATATCTTAATCGTACAATAAAGATAGGCACTTCAAAGCTTAATGAGGTAATGTTGCCTATTATAGAACAGACTCCGCCTCCTTCTATCAAAGGTAAATATATCAAGATTAAGTATGTGTCACAGGTTCCTGATACTCAGATACCAACCTTTGTGTTTTATGCCAATCTGCCACAGTATGTTAAGGAAGCCTATCGTCGTTTCTTAGAGAATAAGTTGCGTGATAACTGGACATTGACAGGTACACCTATTAACGTTTTTATTCGCCAGAAATAGCGGTGAAGTCATTCTGTTCTATAGTTTTAAAGTCATTTTCTGTATTGACAGTTGCTTTGCTACTGGCATGCTCTGGTGTTACCCGTGAGTGGAAGGCCGCCACTGCTGCCCAGAAATATTATGAACTATTGTCAAAGGGCGATGCCATACGGTTCATGGAAGGCAAGGCAGGTGTTGAGAATCTTCCTGCCGACTATTGCGAACAGCTACTGAAGGCCATAGAAAACTATCATAAAGATATTCAAGAGAAACATGGCGGGCTGAACGATGTACGCATCTCAGACAATACCTCCTTGCTTGCTGATACTACACATGTAGAGCAGGAGGTCAAGGCTTTCCTTATACTTTGTTATGGTGACTCCACACAAGAGGAGATAGTTGTTCCTATGGTTGAAGTCGACGGGGAGTGGCGAATGAAGTAAATAAAAACGGATTGAAAGCTTTTCGCATTCAATCCGTTATTTAATTTGCGGGGCGGTAATTATACATTCTTGCCATGTTCAGACAATACTCTATGTAAGCCTCGCTTCTAAGCCATTTACTAATAAACTTTTTCATCTTTTTACCCTTTCTTTTCTATTGTTATCCTTTATATTGACAGGCCCTCGCTTAGACCTTTTCCTTTGTTTTGACAATGCAAAGGTACAATAATTCCCATGGATGTGCAAATTAAACGGCTGCTTGTTCGCGCTAACAGCCAAATTGTTGACTTGTGTCAAATATGCCGAGGCATGCTCTTTGCTTATTCGAAATGATGGTGAGTGACAGCCTCGCGCATCTCCTTCAGCAGGTCACTGGCGAAGATGAAGTCGGTTAGTCGCTTGTTGGTAGAGTTCATAATCTCCGAAGATACACCCTGCCACTCCTTATGGCCCTCGTAGATGAAGATAATGTTTTCTCCTATTCCCATTACGGAGTTCATGTCGTGGGTATTGATAATAGTTGTCATGTTGAACTCACGTGTTATAGAGTGTAGCAGTTCGTCAATGACGAGCGATGTCTTAGGGTCCAGTCCTGAGTTAGGCTCGTCGCAGAACAGGTACTTGGGGTTTAGTGCGATGGCGCGCGCGATGGCTACGCGTTTCTGCATACCTCCGCTTATCTCGCCAGGGTATTTCTCGTCGGCTCCTACCAGGTTGACACGGTCCAGACATTCCATTGCCCTCTTCTGGCGCTCGCGTAGGGTCATCGAAGAGAACATATCCAGAGGGAACATCACGTTCTCTAAGACAGTGAGCGAGTCGAAGAGTGCTGCCGACTGGAATATCATGCCCATCTCGCGTCGCATGTGTACCTTTTCTTGTTTCGACATGCGCACGAAGTCACGTCCATCGTATAGTATCTGCCCTCGCGTGGGGTCAAAGAGCCCTACAAGGTTCTTCATCAATACCGTTTTACCCGATCCTGACTGACCAATGATGAGATTGGTCTTGCCATCCTCAAAGACAGTCGAGATGTCCTTTAGTACCTCGATCTCGTCAAAGCTCTTATATAGGTTCTTGACTTCTATCATGACAGTAGTTGGGTTAGGAAAACATCCGAGCACAGAATGAGCACCGATGACATTACCACGGCGTCAGTTGATGCTTTGCCCACATTGACGGAGCCGCCTTCTACGTTGTAGCCGTAGTAAGAGGGAACAGCCGATATGATAAAGGCGAAGAAAAGACTCTTTATGATGGACATCCAAACAAACCAAGGTTGGAACGAGTGCTGTAGTCCCAGTGTGAGGTCGTCAGGCACAATAATGTGGGCGATGTATGCCGTACCGTAGGCACCTACGATACCCATGGCCGACGAAAAGATAACCAAAATCGGCATGATGGTAATCATGCCTAGTATTTTAGGCAGAATGAGGTAACATGCCGAGTTGACACCCATAATGTCGAGTGCGTCAATCTGCTGTGTAACGCGCATGGTGCCTATTTCTGAGGCGATGTTCGACCCAACCTTACCCGCCAGTATCAGACACATGATAGAACTCGAGAACTCCAGCAGCATGATTTCACGTGTTGTATAGCCCGACACCCATCGTGGCATCCATGGCGACTGTATGTTCAGCTTCATCTGAATACAAATGACGGCACCGATGAAGAACGATATAAGAAGCACAATGCCTATAGAGTTGATACCCAGTTGGGCCATCTCCTTGACATACTGCTTCCAGAACATGCGGAATCGCTCGGGCATAGAGAATGTCCGCCCCATCAGTATGACGAACTTGCCAAGTGTCGTCAGCCATTTATGCAGCAACTTTATCATAATCGGGTGCGAAGTTACAAATAAAAAATGAGCCTACCAAGCAGTAGGCTCTTTTTTTTGAATACTTTGACGTTCAGTCTTTTTTCTTGCGCTCTGACTTCTTTTTCCCGTCCTTGTCTCCTTTGTGGCCTTTGTCGTCTCCGTGTTTCATGTGATGACGGCGGTTCATCAGTTTCTTCTGGATGTGGTCTTCTGCTTCGTAAAGCTTATTCACCTGTTTGGCTGTGAGCACCTTGGCAAACTCGTCAATGTACTTCAGTCTGATTGCCTGAGCCTTCTGCTGGCGTTCCAGTCGCTGCTTGGTATGTGCCAGTCTCTCTTCGTCGGTCATTGGCTCGCGCTGGGACTTGTCCGCTTTCTCGTCGTTCCCCTTGGCCTTTGGTCCTTTCTTGCCTCTCATACGCGGTCCCATCACCGAGCGCATCTCCTCGCTGTAGCGACGATAAACGGGAATAAACTTCTCTTTCTGTTCGTCATTCATCTCCAGCTTTTGGACCAGCTCATCCACTCTTGCGTTGAAGAACTTCTCCCTCAGTGCATCGTTCTTGTTGTCTTGTGCCCAGGCAGTCATAGCGGCCACCATCAACAGCATCATTGCTACAATCTTTCTCATCTTTCTTTCTTGTTTTACAGTTTTACATAATTATTCATATTCCGGAATCTCTTCTATGCCGTAGTATGCCAGCAGCTGGGCGTCTTCGTCTGACAGCGAGTTCAGGAAGTCATCCACAGGACTTGCCGTTACCTCTGTTTCAGCCACTCCTGTTGTCGTTGGCTGTATGGCCAGACGGTACGTAATACCAGCCCCAGCCAGTAGGAGCGCCACTGTCGCTGCTACAGCCATCTTGGTCCTTAGGCTCACCCTGCGGGCTTTCTGCTTCTGACTGATGGCCTGCTCCGTAGCTCGGTCTACTAATTGCAGGACGTAGCCTTCGCGTTCTGTATAGGGCATTCGTTTGTCGATGTTCTCAAAGTCTTTCATCTTGTATGTTGTTTTAAATAATTCTTAATCTTCTCCGCAGCCAGATGGTAGTTCACCTTCAGCGTATTCTGGTTCTTTCCCGTGATGCGTGCTATCTCTTCGTAGCTCAGTTCGTCGTAGTAACGCATGTTGAACGCTATCCGCTGCTGGGTGGGCAGGGTGAGCAGTGCTTCCTGGAACAACACTTCAGCCGCGTCGCTGTCCATCGGTGTTTCTGCCTGCATGCGGGCTGTCAGTGTCGGGGCCAGGTCGTCTATGCTCTGCCACACATGGGTCCGTCGTCTCAGCAGGTTCAGTGCCTCGCGTGTGGCAATGCTGTAGAGCCAGGTGGTCAGTTGACCGTCGCCTCTGAACTGGTCCAGGCTGCTATACGCCTTTATCAGTGTTTCCTGCAGTGCGTCCTCAGCGTCGTCATGACCTACTACGATACGACGTATGTGCCAGTACAGCTTTTCGCCATATTCCTTGGCCAGCAGTCTGAAGCCCGTCTCGCGTTGCTTCTCGTTGCGTAGCATTGTCACCAGTTTCTCTTGTACTGTTTCCTGTGTCATATACACTTCTTTGATGCAAAAAATCCTCAAAAGTTAAATTTGATATGTTTTTTTTTCGTACCTTTGCAGCCGATATGGATGAAACGATGAACACAGAGGCCGTCGTGCCTCATCAGGAGCCAGAGCGTCTGGTGCTTCGCACTGAGGGGCTGGTGAAGATTTATGGCAAGCGTACCGTCGTCAACGACGTGTCGTTTGACGTTCGCCAAGGCGAGATAGTAGGATTGTTGGGTCCAAACGGTGCCGGCAAGACCACGTCGTTCTATATGACTACAGGACTCATCGTGCCCAATGATGGCCATATCTATCTGGGCGACGAGGAGGTTACCAGCTATCCTGTCTACAAGCGTGCACGTGCCGGCATCGGCTACCTGGCTCAGGAGGCCTCGGTGTTCCGTAAGATGTCGGTAGAAGACAATATCCTTTCCGTACTCGAAATGACCGGCAAGCCCCGCGACTACCAGCTGGAGAAATTGGAGAGCCTTATCAAAGAGTTCCGTCTCGGGAAGGTGCGTAAGAACACTGGAGACCGCCTCTCCGGCGGTGAGCGTCGCCGTACAGAGATAGCCCGCTGTCTGGCCATCGAGCCTAAGTTCATCATGCTCGACGAGCCCTTTGCCGGTGTCGACCCTATTGCTGTGGAAGACATTCAGCAGATAGTCTGGCAGCTGAAGTATCGTAACATCGGTATTCTCATTACTGACCATAACGTTCACGAGACGCTCAACATCACCGACCGTGCCTACCTGCTTTTCGAAGGACGTATCCTGTTTAAGGGCTCTCCCGAGGAGTTGGCCGTCAATCCTATCGTCAAGGAGAAATATCTTGGCTCCAACTTCGTACTTCAGAAGAAAGACTTTGCCAAGATGGACGAACTACGCCGCAAGAAGTGGATGGAAGAAGAGGAAGAGAGCAGTCGTTGACTCTCTTCCTCTTCTTTTCAGCACCAGCCTGCAATAAAGTCTTTAGTATTCGAACGACGATCCTCCTACGAACTCGCGTAGCAGCGAGGTAGGTGGAATCTGGTCCATGGATATGGGGTGTATGTAGCGTAAGAACTTCCTCAGCCTATAGGCCTCGGCATATTCCACACAGTTCTCGGGCACCTGTTCCAGCAAGGGCTCTGCCTGCTGCTTGATGACGGCCAGCTCGAAGAGCATGGCCGAGTTGAACATGGCATCGGCATTCTCCTGGTAGGGGAATATCCATCTGTTCTCTCCCTTACGCACCGAGGGCCACCGGCGAATGGTCTCCTGTGCCGATACACCACGGTATTTATAGTCGCGAATGATGCGGCGCAGCAGTCGGTTGTCAGTAGTAGGTATGTAGTTGTGGTTGTCCAGCAGTATCGTCGTCAGGGCCGAGGCATAGACGCGGAAGATGTTCTCATCCGGAATCTGCTGTGTCAGTTCCGGGTTCAGGGCGTGGATGCCCTCCACTACCAGTATTTCGTTACCCTTCAGCTGCAGTTTCTTTCCGCTCCATTCGCTTTGTCCTGTGTGGAAGTTGTATCGCGGCAGCTCCACCTCTTCCCCTTTGAACAGGGCGTTCATCTGTTCGTTGAGCAGAGGAATGTTCAAGGCGTGCAGATGCTCGAAGTCGTAGTCGCCGTTCTCGTCAAGAGGCGTCTCCTCACGGTTCAGGAAGTAGTCGTCCAGCGATATGCCTATAGGTTTCAGACCATTGATGGCCAGCTGCACCGAGAGCCGTTTGCACGTAGTGGTCTTGCCCGACGACGACGGTCCGGCAATGAGCACCATCTTAATACCCTTCCGGCGGGCTATCTCGTCGGCTATCTGGCCGATTTTCTTTTCCTGCAACGCTTCGCTGAGCTGGATTAGCTTGTTGGTATATCCTTTCTTGATGGCATCGTTCAAGTCGCCCACCGTGCGCATACCGAGGATGCCCTGCCAAGAGTGATGCTCCTTGAATATCTCAAACATCTTGTCCTGTCGCATGAACGCTCCCAGTCGTGACGGGTCTTGCTGTGTGGGCAGACGCAGCAGCAGTCCGTCGAAGTAGTATTCCAGCCCGAACAGGTGCAGCTTCCCTGTCGACGTCAGCAGCGAGCCGTAGTAGTAGTCAGGATAGCCGTCTATGTCGTAGTAGGTGGTGTACAGCGACCCTGTGCCTACCAGCAGTTTCACCTTCGAGAACGATTTCGACTCCGAGAACATGCGGATAGCCTCTTCCGTGGTGGTCTCGTGCCGGTGTATCGGAATGTCGGCATCAATAATCTGCTGCATCCGCTGGCGCAGCTCGTGTACATCGTCAGGCGTTACCGGGCGGTCCAGCCTGAGGTCTATATAATAGCCGTTCGAGACAGGAATGTCAATGATGACGGTGCACTGGGGCCACAGGTCGTGAGCCGCCTTGTTCAGCACGAAGAAGAGCGTACGCGTATAGGCCCTGATGGCCGATGCGTCGTGCAAGTCCAGGAATTCTATGTCCTTGGGCTTATACACGCGGTAGTGCATTCCCTCCACCTTGTTGTTCACTCGTGCACTGATGGGTCCGTACTCCATTTCGAGTCCAGAGGCAGAAAAAATCTCAGAAAGTGTGCTTCCGATGCTGATTTTCATAGTTTTTTTATTATTTTTGCATCGGATAAGAATCTGCTGTTCCATAGACGTAAAAGTTTTTAGTTGGGGCAAAGTTACGAATAAGTACGCAAATAACCAAATTTTTTACAGTAAAATGTCCATAATGATATTCTTGAAAATGTTAGGTTCGCTGGCATTGCTGATGTTCGGTATGAAGTCGATGAGCGAGGCCTTGCAGAAGATGGCCGGTTCCCCGTTGCGCCATGTCCTGGGGGCCATGACTACCAACCGCGTTACCGGCGTGTTGGCAGGTGTGTTCGTTACCGCTGCCGTACAGTCGTCCACGGCTACCACGCTGATGACGGTCTCCTTTGTCAATGCCGGTCTGATGACGCTCTTGCAGGCCATCTCCGTCATCATGGGTGCTCACATCGGTACCACGGTGACGGCCTGGGTCATGTCGCTGGGCTTTGCCTGCGACGTCGTGCCATACGTCTTCATAGCCCTGTTCTTTGCCATCGTGCTTATCTATATCAAGAGCCGGCGCATTCTGGGCGACTTCCTCTTCGGCGCGTCCTTCCTTTTCCTCGGACTCGGAACACTGAAGGATACCGGTTTCTCGCTGATGCAGGACCCGCAGACCGCCGCCCTCCTTACCCACTACTTTGAGGTGTTCAACGACACGGGCTTCTGGAACACCCTCTTCTTCCTCCTCATGGGAACCATCCTCACGCTCTGTGTTCAGTCGTCGGCAGCCATCATGGCCATCACCATGGTACTGTGCTGCACGGGCGTGCTCCACATCGAACAGGGCATCATGCTCGTGCTGGGCGAGAACATAGGTACCACCATTACCGCCAATATCGTTGCCGCCAGGGCCAATATACAGGCCCGACGGGCTGCCTTTGCCCATTTCGTGGTCAACCTCATCGGCGTCACGCTGGCCCTGCTGGCTTTCAGACCCTTCTTCTCCATCGTCTGCCAGCTGTCTGGCTACGACGCTGCCCTCTCACCCTCCGATGCCCGTTTCGCGTTATCTACTTCAGTGGTACTGGCCATGTTCCATACGCTGTTCAATGTCGCCAACACGCTGCTGCTCCTTCCCTTTGTTCAGTATATCGAGCGCTTCGTCTGCTGGGTGGTACAGCCTAAGAAAGTCGACGAAGAGGAAGACTTCCGCCTGCATTTCATACAGTCGGGCCTTATGAAGACCCCTGAACTCTCCGTACTCGAGGCTCAGAAAGAGATACGCTCCTTCTCCGACCGCATGCAGCTTATGTTCAGCATGGTGCGCGAGTTGCTCACCGAGAAGAACGAGCAGACTTTTGACAAAGTGTTTCATCGTATTGCGAAGTACGAAGACCTCTCTGACAATATGGAAATCGAGATAGCCCGCTACCTCGACCAGGTTGGCGACGCCCACCTTTCCGACGATACCAAGGGCAAGATACGCGCCATGCTGCGCGAGATTTCTGAGCTGGAGTCCATCGGCGACTCCTGTTATAAGATGGCCCGTACCCTGCAGCGCAAGGTGCAGGGCAAGCAGCACCATTTCACCGAGCAGCAGTACGACCATATCCACCAGATGATGGAGCTTACCGACCAGGCCCTCTCTCAGATGACAGCCCTGCTCGGAGGCCGCAAGGAGGCTTACGACATGAACCGTACACTCAACATAGAGCACGAAATCAACAACTACCGCAACCAGCTCAAGTCGCAGAACATCATCGACATCAACAACCACCAGTACACCTACGCCGTAGGCACCATCTATATGGACCTCATCAACGAGTGTGAGAAGCTCGGCGACTATGTGGTCAACGTCGTCGAGGCCCGCATGGGGGGCAAAAAGCAATAGGCTGACGCAACGAAAAAGCCCCTTGCCTAAAATAAAACGGTGAAAAAGTATTGCGTTTCAAAAAAATTAATTAATTTTGCAACCAATTACAAACTTTATATTGATCAATATGCGTAAGAGATTGTTATTAATGGCCATGATGTTAACCTCCGTGTTAACCATTCTGGCACAGGTTACCACCTCAGCCCTGAGCGGTAAGGTAACTATGGAAGACACCAAGGAAGAAGTGATAGGAGCCACCATCCAGGCCGTTCACGAACCTTCGGGAACCAAGTACAACGCCGTCACCAATACCAGCGGACGCTTTACCATTCAGGGTATGCGTAACGGCGGACCTTACACCGTCACCATCAGCTACATTGGCTACGAGACCAAGACCTTCAGCAACATCGAGCTCGACCTGGCCGAGACCTACGAACTCAACGTATGGCTCAGCGAGAACTCGACCGAGCTCAGCGAGGTCGTCGTCAGCGGCAAGGCCTCGAAGTTTACTGCCGAGAAGACCGGTGCTTCCACCAACATCAATAACCGGATCATTCAGGACCTGCCCACCGTCAGCCGTGGCATTGGCGACATCGTCAAGCTCTCGCCCTACTATGGCGGTTCCAACAGCTTTGCCGGCAGCAGCGGCCGCTCGTCTAACTTCACACTCGACGGTGCCAACCTGAACAACAACTTCGGACTCTCCTCCGACCTGCCCGGTGGCGGTATGCCTGTCTCGATGGATGCCATCGACGAGGTACAGGTGGTCGTCTCGCCCTACGACGTGCGTCAGTCGAACTTCGTGGGCGGCGGCATCAACGCCGTAACCAAGTCGGGTACCAACACCTTCAAGGGCACGGCCTACTTCTACTACACCAGCGAAGACATGCACGGCAACCGTGTGGACGGCAAGCAGAACGCCGAGCCCAACCCCGACGAGCAGAAGACCTTCGGCTTCACCCTCGGCGGCCCCATCATCAAGGACAAGCTGTTCTTCTTTGCCAACTACGAGCGCACCAAGTCCGAGAACGTGCCTACCTACTGGCACCCTGATGCTACCGGCGACGGAGCCGACAGCAAGACCTACACCTCGCGCACCCTGCTCAGCGACATGAACATGATTTCCCAGTTCGTCAAGGACAAGTACGGCTATGACACCGGCTCGGCCGATGTCTATCCCGGTGGCATCACCAACAACAAGTATCTGGCACGCCTCGACTGGAACATCAACAACAACCACCATCTGGCCCTGCGCTTCAACCACACCAACAACGAGAAGTGGATGACCCCCAACGCCTCGTCGCGCGACGTAGGCGGACTCACCTCGGCCTGCATCAGCATCAACTCGATGGCCTTCGCCAACACCTTCTATTCGCTGCAGAACAAGGTGACCACCATCTCGGCCGACCTCAACAGCCGCTTTGGCAACAACATCAGCAACCAGCTGCTCATCACCTATTCTAATATGGACGACCCGCGTGGCTCTAACTCCAGCATCTTCCCCATGGTCGAAATCTTCAAGGATGGCGACCCCTACATGTCGCTGGGATACGAGCTCTTCACTTATAATAACCGCGTGCAGAACAAGATACTGACCGTCAACGACAACTTCACCTACTACCTGGGTGCCCACAAGCTGACGGCAGGCCTGAACTTCGAGCACCAGATAGCCTATAACAGCTACATGCGTCAGGGCACCGGCTACTACCGCTATGCCTCTATGCAGGACTTCATGGAGGGCGCTGCCCCCATCGGCGTTGCCCTGGCATACGGCTACGACGGCGAAACCAATCCTCAGGCCAAGGTTCGCTTCAACCAGATGGGACTCTACCTGCAGGACGAGTGGAACGCCCTGGACAACCTGAAGCTCACCGCCGGTATCCGCTTCGATAACATCGCCTTCAACAAGAGCGACCTCATCTTCAACCAGGCCCTCTACGACCTCGACTTCGGTGGCCGCCACCTCGACGTGGGCCAGTGGCCTAAGACGCACATCCAGATTTCGCCGCGTATCGGCTTCGCATGGGACGTCTTCGGCAACCACCAGCTCAAGGTGCGTGGTGGTACCGGCATCTTCGTCGGACGTCTGCCTCTGGTGTTCTTCACCAACATGCCCACCAACTCGGGTATGATCCAGAACCTCGTCATCGCTCGTTCTGGCGACTCCCGTCTGGCTAACTTCGCCGGCGGACTCACCACCGACATTGCCGGCATTCGCGACAAGCTGGGCGCTCCCGTCAGCATGGACCCCAACGGCATCATTCCATCGTCCGTCGCCGGCGTAGACCGCGACTTCAAGATGCCACAGGAGTGGAAGACCTCGCTGGCCATCGACTATCAGGTGCCCGTGTCGTTCCCCCTGACAGTGACCGGTGAGTTCATGTACACCAAGCATATCAATGCCGTCAACCTGGACAACTGGAACCAGAAGAACCCCGACGAGACATGGGAGCGTCTGCAGGGAGCCGACAACCGCTACCTCTATCCCGCCAACAAGGCTGACTGGACCTACCACACCAACTATGCCAACGCCTGCGTGCTGACCAACAACAGCAAGGGCTACGGATGGACCGCCAGCCTACAGCTCAATGCCGAGCCCATCAAGGACCTGCGCATCATGGCCGCCTATACCCACACCGTCAACAAGGAGGTGACGGGCATGCCAGGCTCTAACGCATCGGCAGCATGGCAGTATCTGCACACCGTCAACGGACCTAACGTCATCGACGTCCGTCCCTCAAGCTACGTCACACCCGACCGCATCATTGCCAACGTCAGCTACAAGTGGGGCAAGGAGCACTTCTCGCTCTTCTACAGCGGCTACTCACCCTCGGGATGGAGCTATGCCTACTCCAACGACCTCAACGGCGACGGACTGGCATACGACCTGATGTACATACCGCGCGACGACTCCGAAATCAAGTTCGTCAGCGACGACGACCGTATTGCCTTCTGGAACTACGTCGAGCAGGACGACTACCTCAAGAACCACAAGGGCCAGTATGCTGAGGCCTACTCGGCACGCGCTCCATGGGTGCACACCTTCGACTTCAAGTACGCCCACGACTTCGACCTCAAGATTGGCAATACCCGTCACAAGCTGCAGCTCATTGCCAACATCGAGAACATCGGCAACCTGCTCAACTCCAAGTGGGGCGTGCAGAAGTATGCTCCCGGCATGTCGAACAACATCATCCGCCTGCTCAGCGTGGCTAAGAAGGAGAACGGAGTACCCGTCTACCGTATGAATACCACCAGCGACGGCTCCTACATGAAGAGCACCTGGGACTACAACCACAGCTATGGCCAGTGCTGGCGACTGCAGCTCGGCGTGAAGTATTACTTCAATTAATAACCATAAAATAAAGCGATGAAAATTACAAGACTATTCTTGGCTGTCGTGCTGATGTTCAGCACGACAGCTTTGGTAGCTCAGGAAATGCAGCTGCCACCCATTCCCGTCGACCCCGCCGTACGCATCGGCAAGCTCGACAACGGACTGACCTATTACATTCGTCACAACGAGTATCCCGAACACGTGGCCAACTTCTACATCGCACAGCGCGTAGGCTCCATCAACGAAGACGACACGCAGCGCGGACTGGCCCACTTCCTCGAGCACATGGCCTTCAACGGCTCAGAGCACTTCAAGGGCAACGGCATCATCGAGTTCACCCGTTCACTGGGCGTCGAGTTCGGTAGAGACCTCAACGCCTACACCTCAATCGACCAGACCGTCTACCGCGTCTGCGACGTACCCACCAAGCGCGCCACAGCGCTCGACTCCTGTCTGCTCATCCTCAAGGACTGGTCTAACGGCCTGTTGCTCGAAGCCGACGAGATAGACAAGGAACGCGACGTCGTCCACAACGAGTGGCGACTCGGCGAGGGACCCTCGCAGCGCATCATACAGCGCGCACTGCCAAAAATGTATCCAGGCTCCAAGTATGGCGAGCGCATGCCCATCGGACTGATGTCAGTCATCGACAGCTTCCGTCCCGAGACCCTGCGCGCATACTACCATAAGTGGTACCGTCCTGACAACCAGGCCATCATCGTCGTCGGCGACGTAGACGTCGACCACATGGAGGCCAAGATAAAGGAACTCTTCAGCGCCATCAAGGTCGACCCCAACGCACCCAAGGTCATTCCAGAGCCCGTGCCCGACAACAACGAGGCCATCTACATCTTCGAGAAAGACAAGGAGATGCAGATGAGCGAGATTGCCCTCATGATGAAGCACGACGCCACCATGCCCGAGGAAAAGTCATCCATGGCCTACCTCATACAGGACTATTGCGTCAGCGTCATCTCGCAGATGATGAACCAGCGACTCACCGAGATGACACAGGAGGAGTCGTGCCCCTTCTTCCAGGCTTTTGCCAGCGACGGCACCTACATGCTGTCGCGCACCAAGGACAACTTCGAGTTCATCGGCGTCCCCAAGGAAGGCAAGGACATGGAGACACTGGAGACCATCTATCGCGAGGCACGCCGCGCCCGAGAGTTCGGATTCACTGCCACCGAGTATGCCCGTGCACAGGCCGACTACCTGAGCGCCCTGGAGAAACAGTACACCAACCGCGACAAGCGCAAGAACGCCGAATTCGGCAATGCCTACCGCGACCACTACCTCACCAACGAGCCCATACCGCCGCTCGACCAGCTCTATCCCATGATGCAGCAGCTGGCGCCCAACATCCCCATACAGGCCATCAACCAGATGCTGCCCGAACTCATCTCAGTCACCGACAGCAACCTCGTCGTACTGGAGATGGCACAGGAGAAGGAAGGCAAGGTATATCCCACCGAACAGGACATGGCACAAGCCATCGCACGTGCACGTAGCGCAGCCATCGAACCCTATGTCGACAACGTCAAGGACGAACCACTCGTCGACGTCACCAAGATACAGGCAGGCAAGATAGTCAGCGAGACCGAGAACACCGCCTTTGGATACAAGGAACTCAAACTCTCCAACGGAGCCACCGTCATCCTGAAGAAGACTGACTTCAAGGACGACGAAATACAGATGCAGGCCTTCGCCAAGGGCGGCAAGTCTAAGTTCGGCGCACAGGACTACACCAACCTCAAGGTCTTCAACGAAGTCATCGGCATCAGCGGACTGGGCACCTTCTCCAGCAACGAGCTGCAGAAAGCACTCGCCGGCAAGGAGTGCAACGCCGACGTATCGCTGGCCAACTCCCGGCAGTTCGTCACCGCACACTCCACACCAAAGGACATCGAGACCATGATGCAGATGCAGTACCTCTACTTCACCTCCATCAACAAAGACGACAAGCAGTTCCAGAACCTCATGACACAGCTCGACATGGTGCTCAAGAACAAGAGCCTCAACCCCGAGGCCGTCTTCTCCGACTCGCTCGCCGCCACCATCTACGACCACAACCCACGCTTCACACAGATAGACCATAAAGACCTCGGCAACATCTCCTACGACCGCATACTCCAGATGGCCGCCGACCGACTGAAGAACGCCTCGCAGTTCACCTTCGTCTTCTGTGGCAACTTCGACGAGCAGACCCTCCGACCCCTCATCGAGCAGTACATCGCCTCGTTGCCCGCCACCGGCGAACCGGCCGAGGACTTCAACGACATCCTCACCGCACCGCGCGGAGAAGTCGTCAACAGCTTCAAGGTCAAGACCGAGTCCCCCAAAGCCATCGCCTTCGAACTATGGCGTAGCGAAATGCCACACACACTCGACAACATCGTCAAGCTCGACGCCGTCGGACAAATCCTCTCCATGATCTACCTCAAGACCATCCGCGAGGACGAAAGTGCAGCCTACACCGTAGGAGCAGCAGGAGGCTTCAACCTCAGCAACCACCAGCCCGTGGCACAGCTGCAGGCATACTGCCCCATGAACCCCGACAAGCAGGAGGTAGCCATACGACTGCTCCACCAGGGCATCAGCGACATGCAGAAAGAAGTCTCGGCCGACCAGCTGCAGAAAGTCAAGGACCTGCTGCTCAAGCAGGCCGACATCAACGCCAAGCAGAACGGCTACTGGGTCAACACTATCACCACGTGGAAAGACTACGGGCTCGACGTCCACACCGACTACAAGAAGACCGTAGAAGCCCTCACCACCGACTCCGTGCGCGACTTCCTCAGCCAGCTCCTCAAGAGCGGCAACCACGTCGAAATCATCATGCTGCCCGAGACCGAGGCAAAGTAAACCCCTCCCTCACCATACAAAAAAACAACGGATTGGTCAACCCCAATCCGTTGTTTTTTCATATCCCCCCGTCTTCGCCCCCGTCCCCGTCTGGTTCTCCCCTCGTTCTCCCCTCGTTCTTCCCTCGTTCTTCCCCCGTCCTCGCCCCGTCCCCGTCCTTGTCCGGTTCTCTTCCTGTCGTTGTCCAATTGTTGTCCGTTTGTTGTTCGATTGTTGTCCGTTTGTTGTCCGTTTCGCAATCGAACAACAAACGGACAACAATCGAACAACAATAACACAAGAAACTTAAGTACCTCCCAGCCTCATCGGCCTAAGAGTTAAGCCGAATGCTTTGTGCCATCACGCCCAGCACAATTAGAGCGTACGGAATTCGTGCAATTAGTGTAATTCGTGGTCGTTTCATTTTCTGTCCGCTGTCCCTGCCTTGTCGGGTGGGGTTTTACTTTTTTTGAAAATTATTTGGTTGTTTCGTAATTTTTACCTAAATTTGCACCCGTAATGTATACCTCCCTCTGTGGGGCTGGTGGCTACTGACGTAAATTCAAGATAAAACGATTCAAATAAATTATTAACTTTTAAAACAGAACGATTATGAGAAAGAAACTTACTCTAATGTTTGTGGCTTTGCTTTCCATTGCGGCCTTTGCGGCAACGCAGGCGCTGAAGCGAAGTCAGGGCTCTTCTCTGATGATTAAGTTCACAGAGGCTGTCGCTGCAGGAAATTTGCAGGATAATTATTCTGACGGCGATTTTAAACTGACGAGAACTGATGGCGGCGGCAAGCATTCAATTGATGGGAACAATGCTTACTTCGGCACAGCTGAGGATTATCAGAAATTTGAATACCGTCTGAAAGTAGGCGGCACGTCAGGCGCCGCTAACAGCTTGCAATTGGCTATTCCTGCTGACGGTACGCTGAAGGTGTATGTGAGAACTTCCAAAAGTAGTGCAACCGACCGAACGCTCGTGCTGGCACAGGGCGGTAAAACGCTTTACAACAATGTCGTGAAGGAAGATGACGCTGTTGAGGTCAGCATGGATTCACAAAACCCTGATAATAAAACAAAAGTTTACCGTGTTGTAGAAGTAAGGGTGGTGACTGGTACGGTAGACATTACCTATCCTGTTGGTGCTCTCAACTTCTACGGATTTGAGTTTATTCCCAATCCCGAGGACATTACCATATCTCCTGCATCTGGCGACATTTCAACCGCGCTGGCTGAGGCTTCTGAAGGTAAGATTCCCCAGAACATCACCATCAATCTGACGGAGGGCGCTTCTTACACTATCAGCGCTCCGATTGTGGCTCCTGCCAGTGTTACCATTAATGGTAATGGTGCTACCATCGATGCCTCTGGGCTGTCCGGTAACATGATTGAGATGGCAGTGGTTGAGAATCCCACCGAGTGGACGGAGGCCAACGTGACTGTCAAGGAACTCACCGTGAAGGGTCTGAAGAAGGCTCTGTTCTATAGCGCTTGCAAGAACTACTTTGGTGATGTCACTGTTGACAAGTGTGTTGTTGAGCAGGCTGCCGATGCTACCACCTTCGACTACACGAAGGGCAGCACGGCTGTGAACTTCACCGTGACGAACTCTACGTTCTATGCTCCTACGGCAACGACAAAGTCGTTCTACAGCTCACAGAGCGGTCAGAAGACTACGGAGTACAACGCTGAGGCTATACAGACCTTCACGTTCACTAACAACACCATGTACAACCTGGCTTCTGGCAAGAACTTCTTCACGCACCGTCAGAACAGCCAGAAGTGGCTTAAGTTCGTTGCCAAGAACAATATCTTCGCCGACTGTGGTAAGAGCGGTCAGACCATCAAGGGTATGAACGGTGGTGGCTCAAGTGCAAATCCTCAGTTTGACATTGATGGCAACGTCTTCAACTTCGGTGGTGCTGACACTGGCGCTTCTGAGTCTACTGGTGACGAGGTAGAGCCCGTGAAGAACACCATCGCTGGTGTTGTGACCTTTGCCGATGCTGCAGCAGGCGACTTCAATGGAACTATCGCTTTGGGTGAAGGTGTAGCAGAGCCTGCTACGATGCCTGGCGACCCGCGTTGGAAGGTAGAGGTGCCTGCTGAGGACATTGAGACTACAGTTGCCAGTGGCGATATTTCTACGGCATTGGATATTGCTACGGCAGGCAAGAAGGTTGGTAACATCACCATCAACCTGACTGCTGGTACTACCTACACTATCAGTGCTCCTATCGTCGCTCCTGCCAGCGTGACAATCAACGGTAACGGTGCAACGATTGACGCTTCTGCTTTGGCCGGCAACTTCATCGAGATGGCAGAGGTTAAGACCCCCACCGAGTGGACTGAGGCCAACGTAAGCATTAAGGGTGTTACCGTGAAGGGTCTGAAGAAGGCCTTGTTCTATAGCGCTTGCAAGAACTACTACGGTGACTTCACTGTTGACAACAGTGTGGTTGAGCTTGCTGCCGACGCCACCACCTTCGACTACACGAAGGGTAGCACGGCCGTGAACTTCACCGTGACGAACTCTACGTTCTATGCTCCTACGGCAACCACAAAGTCGTTCTACAGCTCACAGAGCGGTCAGAAGACCACGGAGTACGATGGTAATGCCGTTCAGACCTTCAAGTTCGAGAACAACACCATGTACAACCTGGCTCCTGGCAAGAACTTCTTCACGCACCGTCAGAACAGCCAGAAGTGGCTGAAGTTCGTTGCCAAGAACAATATCTTTGTCGACTGTGGTAAGAGCGGTCAGACCATCAAGGGTATGAACGGTGGTGGCTCAAGTGCTAATCCTCAGTTTGACATTGATGGCAACGTCTTCAACTTCGGTGGTGCTGACACTGGCGCTTCTGAGTCTACTGGTGACGAGGCAGAGCCCGTGAAGAACACCATCGCCGGTGTGGTGACCTTCACCGATGTTGCAACAGGTGATTTCAACGGTAATGCTGCCGTGGCTCTGGCTCCTGCCACCCCGACGCTGACCGTTGGTGACCCGCGCTGGACAATCACCGCTACGCAGGTGCCTGTTGACGTAGAGATTTCTCCCGCTTCTGGCGACATCGCTGCCGCTCTGGCTGCTGCCTCTGAGGGCAAGATTGTGAAGAACATCACGATTAACCTGACAGCTTCTGAAACACCATACACCGTCAGTGCTGCCATCGTCGCTCCTGCCAGCGTGACAATCAACGGTAACGGTGCAACGATTGACGCTTCTGCACTGGGAGGCAACTTCATTGAGATGGCCGTGGTTGAATCTCCCACCGAGTGGACTGAGGCCAACGTAAGCATTAAGGGTGTTACCGTGAAGGGTCTGAAGAAGGCCTTGTTCTATAGCGCTTGCAAGAACTACTACGGTGACTTCACTGTTGACAACAGTGTGGTTGAGCTCGCTGCCGACGCCACCACCTTCGACTACACGAAGGGCAGCACGGCTGTGAACTTCACCGTGACGAACTCTACGTTCTATGCTCCTACGGCAACCACAAAGTCGTTCTACAGCTCACAGAGCGGTCAGAAGACCACGGAGTACGATGGTAATGC
Source organism: Prevotella sp. UBA2742 (assembly GCA_002353485.1). Classification (GTDB taxonomy): domain Bacteria; phylum Bacteroidota; class Bacteroidia; order Bacteroidales; family Bacteroidaceae; genus Prevotella. The sequence continues at coordinate 116,574 of DEJS01000022.1, read as the reverse complement.
CGTTCAGACCTTCAAGTTCGAGAACAACACCATGTACAACCTGGCTCCTGGCAAGAACTTCTTCACGCACCGTCAGAACAGCCAGAAGTGGCTTAAGTTCGTTGCCAAGAACAATATCTTCGCCGACTGTGGTAAGAGCGGTCAGACCATCAAGGGTATGAACGGTGGTGGCTCAAGTGCAAATCCTCAGTTTGACATTGATGGCAACGTCTTCAACTTCGGTGGTGCTGACACTGGCGCTTCTGAGTCTACTGGTGACGAGGCAGAGCCCGTGAAGAACACCATTGCCGGTGTGGTGACCTTCACCGATGCTGCCGCTGGCGACTTCAATGGTACATTTGCTCTGGGCGAAGGTGCTACCGCGCCTGCTACCATGCCTGGCGACCCACGCTGGACTTTGACCGCCAAGAATCCTGTTACTGACATGGGCGCTTCTACTGCTGCCATCGAGGTTGAGGTTCCTGCCAACCTGGGTGCCATGGACGGCACCAACGGTCCTACCGACCTGGCTCTGTTCCTCGACAGCTATCTGCAGAACAGTCCCAACCCCGCCTACATCAAGCTGACGCTGCAGGGCGGTGCCAACTATGTCATCTCGAAGCCCATCGAGACCATCACCGCCATCCAGATTCTGGGCAACGACGTAGAGAACCCTGCCGTCATCGATGCTAACTCAATCGATGGATTCGTGAAGATAAGCGACTCGCAAATCTCCGGCACGCCTAACGAGATGGGATTCTACTCCAACATCTACAACGTAGAGCTGAAGAACTTCGAGGTTAAGAATCTGGGCGGTGCACTGTTCAATGCCAACGGCCAGAAGTATGTGATTCCTAACTTCACCGTAGAGAATGTGCTGGTTCAGACTACTGGCGGTACTGTAATCGATATGGATGGCAGTGTCGTTGAGAACCTGACGGTGACAAAGTCTACGATGAACGGTGCAGCCCTGGCTTACAAGGCAACTACAGATGCCGCTTCGGCTGGTGTAACAGCTCAGACCATCAACGCAAGCTACAACACCTTCTATCAGGTGATAGGTCTGCAGATTGGTGCTATGCTGACGGCTCCTCAGATGAGCAACAGATCAATGGCTCCTACTTCTAACCTGTCGCTCGACTTCAACCACAATGTGGTCATCTCTGACAACTTTGCCTTCAACGGCCAGGCTCCTTCTTCGATGCTGGTTCAGTACAACTCGTTCGTGAAGGAGGATGGTACTGACAATAATGCCATCTTGGCAAAGATTCCTGGTGTAGGTGGTACTATCGAGGGCGACCTTACGTTTGCTACTCCCGATGATGTGGTGAACGGTAATCTGGGTCTGGGTGTCTGCCCGCAGAGAGAAGCTAAGATTGGTGACCCGCGTTGGCTCAATGCTGCCATGAAGATTAGCGCTGCCGACCTTGACGACGACAAGGACCTGGCCAAGGCTATCAACGCGGCTGTGGAGATAGGTATTACCAAGTTCCAGCTCGAGGAGAACGCCCGCTACACGGCAAAGCAGACCATCGTAGCCGACAAGGCTATCGCCATCACTGGTAAGAACGTCATTATCGACGTGGAGCACAACGATCCGTTCATCCTGCTGAGCAAGACTCCTACGGGCGGATTCATGCCTAAGGCTTCGACCGAAGCTGCTGCTCCCGCACTGAACCGCGCTGCCGGCGTCGAGTACACCGACTACTACAAGTTCGACGAGCTGACGCTGAGCGGACTGAAGGTGAACGGACTGAAGAACAGCATCATCTACGACAACAACGTGAAGTACTGCGTCATTGACCTGACCATCGACGACTGCGTGATGCAGCTGGAGACCGAGGCCGTGAAGTACGAAGCCCTCATAGCCTTCCAGGCCGGTGGCGTGAACAACCTGACCATCAAGAACTCGACCTTCTACGGCAACAACGAGGTGGCCAAGTACTTCGTACGCTACAACAACTCGGCCCGCATAGACCGTTTCGGCTTCGACAAGGCTGACGCCACATGGTCGTTCACCTACGAGAACAACACCTTCTACGGCCTCCTGAAGAGCGACGGCCAGTGGGGTAACTACAGCGGCATCGTGGGCAAGAACGCCCAGGGCATCGTCACTGTCAAGAACAACATCTGGTACGACTGCGACTCACAGACCATGCGCCGCATGCTCGGCTCGAAGAAGTTCGCGCAGTTCAGCAAGGCCAGCCTGATGGAGAACAACACGTTCATCGTAGGCGGTGCTGCCGCCGACCAGGGCAACTACGGCAACGGCTCTGACCTGACGGGCGATCCCGGATTCAAGCGTCCCGCAGAGGGCGACTTCACGCTGAGCGCCTACTCCGTGCAGTTTGACAAGAAGACCGGTGACCCGCGCTGGTATGCCGACGGCGGCCACTACAACCCCGTAACCGGTATTGAGGGCGTTGAGGCCGAGAAGGCTGACGACGGTGCTTGGTACACCATCCAGGGTGTCCGCGTCGACAAGCCCGCCAAGGGCCTCTACATCCACAATGGTAAAAAGGTGGTTGTTAAGTAAAGATAATAAGATTCAAAAAAGTGGCGGTGCCCCTCTGACGGGAGCCGCCACTTTTTTTTGTGAAGGGTAGAAAAAGGCCAAAGGGTTTGGAGGTTTGCCGAAATCTTTGTAATTTTGCAACCGCTAACGGAAATAAGAAGAAATAAGAAGATATGAGTTATTTGTTTTCATCAGAGTCAGTAAGTGAGGGTCATCCCGACAAGGTGGCCGACCAGATAAGTGACGCCATACTGGACCAGTTCCTGGCCTACGACGAGCATGCTCGCGTGGCCTGCGAGTCGTTTGTCACCACGGGTCAGGTGGTGCTGATGGGCGAGGTGAGGAGCGAGGTGTATATTGACCTGCAGACCATAGCCCGTAACACCATCAAGCGTATTGGATATACGAAGGCTGAATACCAGTTCGACGGTAACTCGTGTGGCATTCTGACGGCTATACACGAGCAGAGCGAGGACATAAACCGAGGTGTAGACAACGGCGAGGAGGAGGAACAGGGTGCCGGCGACCAGGGCATGATGTTCGGCTATGCCACGAACGAGACGGAGAACCTGATGCCGGTATCGCTGGACCTGGCACACCTCATCATGCGTACGCTGGCTGAAATAAGGAAGGAGGGGCAGGTGATGACTTATCTGCGCCCCGACGCCAAGAGCCAGGTGACGGTGCAGTACAGCGACGAGGGCATTCCCGAGCGCATTGACACCATCGTGGTGTCGACACAGCACGACGAGTTTGCCGACGACGACGCCATGCAGCAGACCATACGCAACGACGTGATGAACATTTTGATACCGAGGGTGAAGCAGAAAATTCACTCGCAGAAGGTGCTGGACTTGTTTGACGACCACATCAAGTATTACGTCAACCCCACGGGTAAGTTCGTCATAGGCGGTCCCCACGGCGATACGGGACTTACGGGGCGCAAGATTATCGTTGATACGTACGGTGGCAAGGGCGCACACGGCGGCGGGGCCTTCTCGGGTAAGGACTCGAGCAAGGTGGACCGGTCGGCTGCCTACGCTGCACGCCACATTGCGAAGAACATGGTGGCTGCCGGCGTGAGCGACGAGATGCTGGTGCAGGTGAGCTACGCCATCGGCGTGGCACGCCCAATGAACATCTATGTGAACACGTACGGACGCAAGCATGTGGACATGACCGACGGCGAGATAGCCAAGAAGATAGAACAGCTCTTCGACCTGCGACCCAAGGCCATCGAGCGTACGCTGAAGCTGCGACAGCCCATGTACCTGGAGACAGCTGCCTACGGACACATGGGACGACAGCCGGAGGTGGTGAAGAAGACGTTTACCAGCCGCTACCACGAGACGAAGACCATTGACGTGGAGTTGTTTACGTGGGAGAAACTGGACCGCGTAGCCGACATCAAGCGCGCTTTCGGGCTGGAATGATACATTGATGATTTGACAACGAATTTAGTATTGGACCACTAATTACACTAATTGAACTAATTGTAATATGTAGTCTAAATATAATTAGTGAAATTAGTGTAATTAGTGGTTCATAATTTTAGTGAAGGGTATGGCGTTGCAGCAGGACAGCATAGTGAACAATGGAGTGGGGGTGCAGGATGATGCGGAGGCCCCGCAGCACTATGTGCTGACCCCGCGCATGGTGTTGAGCTGGCTGCCGCGTAATGCCACTCCGGCACAGCAGGACTCGGCCATACAGGCTCACTTCAAGCCGTCGGAGATACGCTGGAGCCAGCGACCTGACACGTTGCACCTGCCGGGTCACGACAAGGGTCGCAACATTCTGGACGAGCAGCTGCCGCAATACTACAAGGAAAGTTTCTTCTCGAAGGACTCGATGTTCCATGCCGAGCTGCAGGGTGGACGCTACGGCGTGGCCGGCGACCCTATCCCGTATACTATTCACGGCGACAATGTGATATCGCTGCTGTTGCTGGTGGCTTTCCTGATGGCTGTGGTGTCGGTGGCCAACGTGAAGGACTTTATAGTACGTCAGGTGAAGAGCTTTGTATACTGGGACAGCGGTAGCCAGCTGGAGCTGTGGGAGACGGGTCTGGAGCTGAAGTTCCAGTTGTTCCTGATGGCACTGACGGGCTTTCTCATTGCGCTGCTGTTCTTCTATTACAGCATAGAGCGCTACGGCGAGACTAACGTGCTGTCGTCACAGTACCTGCTGTTGGGCATATACGCAGGCATGACGGTGGCATACTTCTTGGTGAAGACGCTGCTGTACACGTGGGTGAACAATGTGTTCTTTGATGGTAAAAGAAACGTACAGTGGATGAAGTCGTTTCTTTTTATTACATCGTTGGAGGGTGCCTTGCTGTTTCCCGTTTTCTTGTTGCAGGCATACATGGGACTTGCGTTGGAATATGTTATGATTTTGGCCGCTGTGGCCTTTGTTATTGTTAAAATACTGACGATTTTCAGGGCTTATGTCATCTTTTTCAGAAGAAACGTTGCCAGTTCGCAAATAATTTTGTACTTTTGCACCCTCGAAGCCATTCCTTTGTTTGTCTTCTGGGCGGCATTGGAGCTTGTGGCAAATAGTTTAAAGATTAATTTTTAGGACACTGATGATCAAGAAGATTCTGGTTTCGCAGCCTAAGCCGTCAAGCGAGAAGTCGCCTTACTACGACATCGCAACGAAATTTGACGTGGAGCTTGTCTTCCGTCCCTTTATCAAGGTAGAAGGAATAACTGCCAAGGAATTCCGCACACAAAAAGTAAACATTCTAGACTACTCGGCTATTGTTTTCACCTCACGTCATGCCATTGACCACTTCTTTACGCTGGCCAAGGAGCTGCGTGTGGCCATTCCTGAAGACATGAAGTACTTCTGCGTCACGGAGACCATCTCGCTCTACATACAAAAGTATGTGCAGTATCGTAAGCGTAAGGTATTCTTCGGTACTACTGGTAAGATAGAGGACCTGATACCTACGATGGCGAAACACAAGGCGGAGCGCTACCTGGTGCCGATGAGCGATGTGCATAACGACACCGTGGCTAACATGCTGGATGCCAAGAAGCTGAAACACAAGGAGTGCGTCATGTATCGTACGGTGAGCAACGACTTCACCCCCGAGGAGGTGAAGAACTTCGACTACGACATGCTGATCTTCTTCAGTCCTTCGGGTATTGAGTCGCTGACCAAGAATTTCCCCGACTTCAAGCAGGGCGACATTGCCATTGCTACCTTCGGCCCTGCTACGGCAAAGGCCGTACGCGACGCTGGCCTGCGACTGGACCTTGAGGCTCCGTCGGAGAAATATCCTTCGATGACGGGTGCCCTGCAGCATTTTTTGTTGGAACGACAAGGTTAACGCCTTATTATATAATACATAAACAATGATGGCTCCTACGCTGAGGAAACGGGAGCGCATGGTCAGCCGGAAGCTGATAGACACGCTCTTTGGCGGAGAAGGCAGTCGTTCGGTGGCTGCTTTTCCTCTTAGGGTGGTGTTCGCCCAGCGCGATGCTACTGACTACGACGCGAAGGTGCAGATGCTGGTCAGCGTACCCAAGAAACGCTTTAAGCATGCCGTTGACCGCAACCGTGTGAAACGTCAGGTGCGCGAGGCCTTCAGACAGCACAAGGAACTGTTGTACGACGCCGTGGCGCCAGGCAAACAGTTTTTGATGGCGTTTATATGGATAGCCGACGGACACCGTCCCTCTGCAGAGGTGGAGAAAAGGGTGGTGACAGTGATGCAACGCGTGGCGGAGAAACTATGAGCGAAATGCCGGAAGGCGTGATGGAGAAGCTATGAGGGATGTAGTGCGGATGGTGTCGAAAGGTGTGGCGTGGCTGCTGGTGCTGCCCATAAGGTTCTACCAGATTGCCATATCGCCGCTGTTAGGTCCTTCGTGCCGGTTTACGCCCACATGTAGCGAATATGCGCGACAGGCGCTGCTGAAACACGGACCCGTTAAAGGGCTATGGCTGGCCGTCAGACGCATTCTGAGGTGTCACCCCTGGGGAGGCTCAGGCTACGACCCCGTGCCGGATTAAGGATTTAGCCGCCGAAGCATCAAGGCACCGAGGCATCGAATCATCGAATCATCGAATCATCGAAGTATCGAAATATCGAAGTATCGAAATAACGAATAATATAAATGAAGAACTTTGTTGAAGAACTGAAATGGCGCGGTATGCTGGCACAGATGATGCCAGGTACCGAGGAACTGTTACAGAAAGAGATGGTGACGGCCTACCTGGGTACTGACCCCACGGCAGACTCGCTGCATATTGGTCACCTGTGTGGCATTATGATGCTGCGTCATCTGCAGCGTTGTGGTCATAAGCCCATCATCCTGGTGGGTGGTGCAACGGGAATGATTGGCGACCCCTCGGGTAAGTCGCAGGAGCGTAACCTGCTAAACGACGAGACGCTGCGCCACAACCAGGAGTGTATCAAGCGGCAGGTGGCTAAGTTCCTGGACTTTGAGTCGAAGGAGGCTAATGCCGCTGTGATGGTGAACAACTACGACTGGATGAAGGACTTTACGTTCCTTGACTTTGCCCGCGAGGTGGGTAAGCACATCACGGTGAACTACATGATGGCCAAGGAGAGTGTCCAGCAGCGTCTGAACGGTACGGCACGCGACGGACTGTCGTTTACGGAATTTACCTACCAGCTGTTGCAGGGCTACGACTTCCTGTACCTGTATCAGCACTACGGCGTGAAGCTGCAGCTGGGCGGCAACGACCAGTGGGGCAACATGACCACGGGAACGGAGCTGATTCGCCGTACGCTGGGCAACGAGGTGGAGACCTTCGCCTTGACATGTCCGCTCATCACCAAGAGCGATGGTAAGAAGTTCGGTAAGACCGAGAGTGGAAACATCTGGCTTGACCCCAAGCGCACTACACCGTATAAGTTCTACCAGTTCTGGCTGAACGTAAGCGACGACGACGCCGAACGCTATATCAAGATTTTTACGTCGCTGGACAAGGAGACCATCGATGCCCTCGTTGAGGAGCACAAGCAGGACCCGGGCCGCCGTGTGCTGCAGAAGCGTCTGGCCGAGGAGGTGACGGTGATGGTACACTCGCGTGAGGCTCTGGATGCTGCCATCGAAGCTTCGAACCTGCTCTTTGGCAAGTCTACCAAGGAGGGACTGGAGAAGCTGGACGAGCAGACGTTCCTCGACGTCTTCGACGGTGTACCCCAGTTTGAGATTTCTAAAGACCAGCTGGGCCAGCCCGCTATTGAGCTGCTGACCACCGTGGCTCCTGTGTTCCCTTCGAAGGGTGAGATGCGCAAAATGGTACAGGGTGGCGGCGTGAGCCTGAACAAGGAGAAGCTCAGCGACCAGAATCGTGCCGTGACCGCAGACGACCTGATTGACGGAAAGTACCTGCTGGCACAGAAAGGTAAGAAGAATTATTATCTGCTGGTAGTGAAATAATCGGGAAAAATTTGGCAGTATGCCATTTTTTTCCTACCTTTGCAGTCGCATTTCGCAATGGAGGCTGCGAAGACTGTCCAATGGTGTAATGGTAGCACAACAGGTTTTGGTTCTGTTTGTGGTGGTTCGAATCCGCCTTGGACAACAAAACATTCAATGACTTAAAACAAGACTACTTATGGCAAATCCATTTTCATTAGAAGGTAAGAATGCGTGGATTACCGGCGCATCTTATGGCATTGGCTTCAACATTGCAAAGGCTTTTGTGGGAGCAGGTATCAAAACCATCATCTTTAACGACATTAACGAGGCTGCTCTGGAGCGTGGCCTGGCCAACTACAAGGAGGCCGGTATTGAGAACGTGAAGGGCTATGTATGCGACGTTACCGACGAGGTGGCTGTGAAGGCACTGGTGGAGAAGATTCATCAGGAGGTAGGTCAGATAGACATCCTGGTGAACAACGCCGGCATCATCAAGCGTATTCCCATGCACGAGATGAAGCGTCAGGAGTTCCAGCAGGTCATCGATGTCGACCTGGTGGCTCCCTACATCGTGAGTGCTGCCGTTATTCCTGAGATGATGGAGCGTCGCGAGGGTAAGATTATCAATATTTGCTCGATGATGTCAGAGCTGGGCCGCGAGACGGTCAGCGCGTATGCTGCTGCCAAGGGTGGACTGAAGATGCTGACTCGTAACATCTGCTCAGAGTACGGAGAATACAACATCCAGTGTAATGGTATTGGCCCGGGCTATATCGCTACGCCACAGACCGCACCGCTGCGTGAGCGTCAGCCAGACGGAAGCCGTCACCCGTTCGACTTGTTCATCTGCGCCAAGACACCTGCTGGACGTTGGCTCGACCCCTCAGAACTGGGCGGCCCCGCTGTGTTCCTGGCTTCGCATGCTTCGGATGCTGTCAACGGACATGTGCTGTATGTCGACGGTGGTATCCTGGCATACATCGGCAAACAGCCAAAGTAATCCCCTGCGGAAGACTATACAGAAAAAAGAGAGGCTCCTGAATGGAACCTCTCTTAATTTTTTGTTTACAAAATGTGACTTATTTCACAGCGTCAGCAAGCTCAGCACCAGCCTTGAACTTAGCTACCTTCTTGGCGGCAATGGTAATCTTCTGCTTGGTAGCGGGGTTAATGCCCTCACGAGCAGGCTTCTCGGCTACTGCGAAAGTGCCGAAACCTACGAGCTGTACCTTGTCACCTTTCTTCAGAGCGTCGGTGATAGCTGCTACTGTGGCCTCAAGAGCCTTCTTTGCGTCAACCTTGGTCAGACCAGCACCTGCTGCAATCTGATCGATTAATTCTGTCTTGTTCATACTTTTGTTGTTTTAAATAAGTGAATTATAAATAATTTACGTCAATTTCTTGCGCAAATATAGGAGAAAGTATTTAAAAAACAAACAAAAAAGGCAAAAAAATTACTTTTTTACTAAAAAAAAGTGTCTATTGGGCTCTTTTTGTGCTTAAAAACGGATATTTTTAGTAATTTTGCGGTCTGGAAAGTGTATTATGTAACATTAGTAAGTTACTAAATAAAAGAGTTGCAAGTATGAATAATATGCCGACAGCGACCAAGAATCTGCTGATAGTCAATTTTTTGGCTTTCATAGCCACATGGGTGTTAGAGTTGAGGGGTATCAACCTGACGTCGATGCTCGGACTACACTTTTTCCTGGCCAGCGACTTCCGAATCTACCAGTTCTTTACCTACATGTTTCTGCATGGCGGATTGACCCACATTTTCTTCAATATGTTCGCATTGTGGATGTTTGGTAGTGTGATAGAACGTGTATGGGGTCCGAAGAAGTTCCTTTTTTATTACATTGTCTGTGGTTTGGGCGCTGGTATCACTCAGGAGCTGGTACAGTATGTCGACTACTCCATACAGGGCATTGCGGCCTATCAGTACGTGAATGCCGGCGGGGTGCAGATGACGACTGATGCCTACATCAATCTATGGACTACGATAGGAGCCTCGGGAGCCGTGTATGGCATTCTGCTGGCCTTTGGCATGATATTTCCTAACGAGCGTCTGTTCATCATTCCCTTCCCGTTCCCTATCAAGGCCAAGTGGCTGGTGCTGGGCTATATTGTAATAGAGCTGTTCTCGGCCATGAGCGGACCTGGCGACGGGGTGGCACACATGGCACACCTGGGAGGTATGTTGTTCGGATTCCTGCTGATTCGCTATTGGAACAAACATCCTAACTCGTATGACTTAGGCGGCCGTTCGTATGGTCGTGAGTATTTTGAGAACCTGAAACGCCGCTATGACAATCATCAGCAGTCCCGGCGCAGCCACATGAGGACCGAGTCTACAGACCCACGTAGCGAGAGTGACGAAGAATATAATGCACGTAAGCGCCAGAACCAGGAAGAAATAGACGCTATCCTTGACAAGATTCGCAAGAGCGGCTACGACAGTCTGACGAAGGACGAGAAGCGCAAATTGTTTGAACAGAGTCGTGATTAGTAAGCTGAAGCAACTGACCGTTCAGATGATAGCGGGGGCCAACGTGGTCACTGTTGTCCTGATGTTGCTGGTGGGTTTCAGCGACCGGCTGGATCCATCGGAACATCCAATGTTGTCGACGACGGGAATGGCTTTTCCCGTTTTCCTGTTGCTCAACATGGGCTTTCTGTTCGTGTGGCTGATGTTCAAGTGGAAGATGGCGTGGATACCCATTGCAGGGTATCTGCTTGCGTATGTTCCAATCAGTATATATCTGCCGATGAACTCGGCGAAGGACATACCCGACGGGGCCATCAAGATAATCTCGTATAATGTGTGTGCGTATGGTGGCAACTATAAATACGAGGACGGCTTTAAGACGGTATTGGAGTATCTGAAGCATGAAGATGCCGACATTGTGTGTCTGCAGGAGGATGTCGACACATGGCGCGGCAATGCCTTTAGGGAATATAAGCAGACATACGCCTATAACGACACCCTTGTACTGGTGAACCAGCCCGAGAGCTTTAACGCTCTTGGCATTCATACGCGCTACCCCATTGTGAAGCGCGAGCGCATAGAGTATGCCTCGCTGGCCAACGGCAGTGCCGCCTGGTGGCTCAAGGTGGGGAACGACACGCTGATTGTGGTGAATAACCATTTTGAGAGCTGTCATCTGACTACCGAAGACCGTCAGCAGTACCGTCAGATACTGCATGGCAAGATGTCGTCAGACTCGGCCCGTCAGGAGTCGAAGCTGTTGCTGGTGAAGCTGGCCGAGGCCAACGCCAAGCGGGCAGGACAGATACGTGCCGTGAAGCGTTATGTGGAGAGCCATAGCCAATATCCTATCATTGTCTGCGGTGACTTCAACGACAATCCCGTCTCCTATTCTCGACGTCAGATGACACAACTGTTGCGCGACTGTTTCGTGGAGACGGGGTGGGGCATAGGTTTGTCATATAATCAGAAAGCTTTTTCGTTGCGAATAGACCATCTTTTTTGCTCAGAAGACATACAGCCGTATAACTGCAAAATAGATGCTCACATGGACGCCAGTGACCATAATCCGTTGATTTGCTGGCTAAAAATGGGCGAAAACATTAAAAAATGAACGAAAAACGCGGATAAATTTCGGTAAGTGAAGAAAAATCAGTATATTTGCAGGCTCAAATAGAGAAAGATATAATTAAAATAACAACAAAAACAAAATGCAAAACAAAGGAATTGTAAAGTTTATCGCAATCGTTCTGATTCTGGTATGCTGCTTCTACCTTTCCTTCTCGTTTGTGACGCGCCATTACGAGAGTAAGGCTGCTGCCATGGGTGAGGAGGCTGGTCAGGAGTATCTGGACTCTATCATGAACGAGAAAGTGTACTGCGGAATCTATTCGTTCAAGCAGTGCCGCGAGATGGAGATTGGCCTGGGTCTTGACCTGAAGGGCGGTATGAACGTTATCTTGGAGGTGTCGGTGCCTGATGTCGTTGACGTGCTGGCAGACCACAAGACCGATGCTGCCTATCGTAAATCCATGGAACAGGCTAAGAAGGAAGAGGAGACCAGTCAGGACGACTTCATCTCCCTGTTTATCAAGTATTGGAAGCAGAATTCGAACGGTCGCCCCTTGGCTGCTATCTTTGCTACTCAGCAGATGAAGGGCAAGGTGAGCACATCGTCATCGGATTCAGAGGTGGAGAGTGCCCTCCGTGCCGAGGTGCAGTCGGCTGTTGACAACTCGTTCAACGTCGTACGTAACCGTATCGATAAGTTCGGTGTCGTTCAGCCTAACATCCAGAAGTTGGAGGGCCAGTCCGGCCGTATCATGGTTGAGATGCCTGGTATCAAGGAACCCGAGCGTGTGCGTAAGTTGCTGCAGGGTTCGGCCAACCTCGAGTTCTGGGAGACCTATAACTCACAGGAAATCTATCCGCTGCTGGCTCAGCTGAACCAGAGGTATGCTGCCCTGGGTGGTGATGCTTCTGCCGCTGTTGACACCACAGCTGCTGCGGCTCCTGCCGACAGTGCTGCCGTGGCTGCCGTGGCTGGCGATTCAGTAGCCAGCAAGAGCACCGACCTTACTGCTAAGCTGGCCAAGAAGGATACCAAGAAGCAGGACGCTCAGGCTAAGGCCGACGCCCTGAAGCAGAACCCTCTGTTTGCTGTGCTGCAGCCCGTGCCGCAGGGACTGGCCATCGTAGGCTATGCCAATGCCCGCGATACTGCCGACGTCAATAAGGTCATCTACAGCGACATCGCCCGTCAGGTGCTGCCTGCTGAGTGCAAGCTGCGCTGGGGTGCCAAGGCTGAGGACTTCGGTGGCGAGAACACGCGTGGCGACGTCTTCGCCCTGTACGCCCTGAAGATTACCGAGCCCAGTGGCCGTGCTCCGCTGGAAGGTGACGTCATCACTTCGTCGAAGGACGACTTCGACCAGATGGGCCATCCCTCGGTATCGATGCAGATGAACTCTGATGGTGCCCGTCGCTGGAGCCAGATTACGAAACAGAACATTGGTCGTGGCGTAGCCATCGTGCTTGATGACGCCGTGTACTCGGCTCCCCGTATTCTTTCGCAGATTGACGGTGGAAACTCGCAGATTACGGGTAACTTCACTATTGAGGACACCAAGGACCTGGCTAACACGCTGAACTCAGGTAAGATGCCAGCTCCCACCCGTATCGTGCAGGAAGAGGTGGTAGGTCCCTCGCTGGGTGCTCAGTCCATCAAGCAGGGTATCATCTCGTTTGTCGTAGCTTTCGTGCTGCTGATGGTGTACATGATTATGCTGTACGGCTTTATTCCCGGCATCCTGGCCGATATCGCCCTGCTGTTCAACCTGTTCTTCACACTGGGTATTCTGACCTCGTTCCAGGCTGCACTGACCATGCCGGGTATTGCCGGTATCGTGCTGACGCTGGGTACTGCCGTCGATGCTAACGTGCTGATTTACGAGCGTATCAAGGAGGAACTGAAGCGTGGCCTCGGCATGAAGGAGGCTCTGCAGAAAGGTTACTCGAACGCCTTCTCGGCTATCTTCGACTCGAACGTTACTTCACTGATTACCGGTTTCATCCTGCTGTTCTTCGGTACGGGTCCTGTCAAGGGCTTTGCCACCACGTGGATCATCGGTATCTTCTGCTCGTTCTTCACCGCTGTGTTCCTGACCCGTCTGGTCTACGAGAACCGTCTGAAGAAGGACAAGTGGCTCGACCTGACCTTTGTTACCGGCTACTCGAAGAACCTGATGCAGAATGCTCACTACAACTTTATGGGCATGTACAAGAAGTCGTTCATCATCTGGGGCTGTGCTGCCGTGCTGTTCCTCATCTCGTTTGCCGTTCGTGGCCTGAGCCAGAGCATCGACTTCACCGGAGGTCGTAACTACGTCATCACGCTCGACAAGGAGAGCCATGTCGAGGATGTGCGCCAGGCACTGGCAGGTGTCTTTGTCAACACCGTTGGCGAGAACACCGGCAAGGAGGCTAACACCTCAGTCATTGCCCTGGGTACTGACGGAAAGACCATCCGTGTATCGACCAACTGGGACATCGAGTCAAACAATCCTAACGTGGACGACGAGGCAGAGACCATACTCTACAACGCTCTGAAGAAGGGTGGCTTCGTGAGCCAGGCCAGTGTTGAGGCCTTCAAGAACCCCGACGTACGTCAGGGTGGCTCCATCATCAGCTCGGCTAAGGTAGGACCTGCCGTGGCCAAGGATATCACCTACGGTGCTATCATCTCGGTCATCATCGCCCTTATAGCCATCTTCCTCTACATCCTGCTGCGTTTCCGCAATGTGGCTTACTCTACGGGTGCTACTATTGCCCTGGCTCTGGATGCCCTGGTGGTTATCGGCTTCTACTCTGTGCTGTGGGGCTGGGTACCCATGTCACTGGAGATTGACCAGGTGTTTATCGGTGCTATCCTGACAGTGATAGGTTACTCTATCAACGATAAGGTGGTGGTGTTCGACCGTATCCGTGAGAACTTCCAGCTCTATGGCAAGCGTGACCGTCAGCAGCTGTTTAATGACTCGCTGAACCAGACGCTGGCTCGTACCATCAATACGTCGGTCACGACGCTTATCGTGCTGCTGTGTATCTTCATCCTCGGTGGTGACTCTATCCGCAGCTTCTCGTTTGCCATGATTCTGGGTGTTGTCTTCGGTACGCTGTCGTCGCTCTTCATCGCTGCTCCTACGGCATTCATCGTGATGGGTCGCACCATCCGCGAGGCCGACGTGGCCGAAGAGGCTAAGGCATAAGGCTTACACCTTATATATAATATTATAATATAAGCAGCCCGCTCTTCACATGTAGAGCGGGCTGCTTTGTGTTCAGGGAGTGGTATTCAGCCTGTCGGCTTCCTGACGTATGTATCTGAAGAAGAGCATTACTCTTCCTCTACCCCGGTGTATTGCCCTATAAAGAGGATGGTGCCTGTCGACTGTTCGCTGATGACATAAAGGAAGGGACGGTTGGCGACGAAGGCAGTGCCCAAAAATGAGGTGCATATGATTGGTACCGTAGTCACTGCTGCTGCCTCGGCGCCTTGTTCGTTCACCTTGATACGGGCGCACTGGTTCATCTTCCCGATAAAGGCGGGTTGCTGGCATAGGTCAGGAAATTCGGCTGCCTCGGTGAAAGCAAGGGGCATGCCTAAGTCGCTCATCAGCTGCACAAGGTCTATGACGGTGCTGATTTCGAAACGAGGTATCTTAACCTGCACTTTCTCTGATATCAATCGCTTACGCAGTTCCTGCCACCAGCCTCCCCAGATGCTCGACTTCACGTCGTGCAGGGTCTTTCCTTCCCTTGGCAGTATGAAGGTCATAGCAAAGAGTCCATTGCCAAAAGGCATCTGCAGCAACTGGTAGTCGTCGCTTTGGGTATAGCCAAAGGTTCCCTCCTGCTGCATCATGGGCACTCGTCTGACTATCTTATTGTTAAGTTCCGAATAGAATGGCTCTTCACGCGTCATGTCAGCATTGAACTTACAGGCCCACTCGCCCTTGAAATAGGTGGCATTCAGCATATAGCTAATGGCATCGGGTTCAAAACTGTCTTCGTCCACTACTTTGCTAATCATGTCTTCTGTATGGTCCTGGGCCCACTTGTTGATGATGTCTATTGTGTGGGCATCATGGAAATCGAGTGTCGTAGGCTGTGCCTGGTAGTAGGACTGGGCCGTCTGTAGAAAGGCAGGCTTCAGCTGATAGCCTTTGTTCACGTAGATGTTGTTAGCTATGGCAATGTGTGTCTTGTCGTCCAGACGTGGAGCTTGCAGCTTCAGCTTCTGACAGAAGAGGTTTGCCTGACTGACATCTGTGAACCCCAGCACCTGATTTATCTGTTGTTGTGTCAGACCGGCTGCGCCATTGTTCAGCATGCCTAAGACGCTGGTAATGCTAAAGGGTGAGAGCACCAGTGTGCGTTCCTGTGGAGTACCAGTCTCGTCAATGGCTGTGGCCTGCCGCAACAGATTGAAGGCAAAGTCGTTGTTCGACAATACTAAGTCTTTCTCGGCACGCGTCAGTTCGATACCTGCCACGGGGCAGACAACGGGGCTCGGGGCATCGCCCTCTCTCTCCGTAGTGCAAGCCGCCATCATCAGCGTGATGGCCAGCCCTTTAATGAATTCTTGCTTCGTCATTTTGTGTAAGTATTAGTTGGACATTTCACTTCCTTAAACCTTGCAGGTACTGAAACCTTGCACGACGGGAGGTTAATAAACGTTAAGTGTAAGAAAAACGGTGCAAGGTTTCCTGTGTTCCCGAGTTTATATAGGAAAACAGTCAAACGTATGAAACAGAGAATCATTGGAAAGCTAATGCTGCTGTGCCTGACGGTCTTACTCGTCAGTGCCTGTAGCAAGGAAGAATCGGACCCGCCTATGTCCTACTTGCAGGGTGATGTCAATGACGCCGACGGCGTGCGTGTTGCACGCTATGAAGCGCAATGGGTGGTTGATAAGCAGGTGTCAGGCCATACGATGCTGACTGTCACAGGCAACATTTTTTCCATCCCCCAACTGCCTTTGGAACGTTTGCTGGTACCACTACTTCCTGCTGAGGAGAGAGATGAGCCGATTACCCAGCTGACGGCTTCCGAGTGGCGTTTCATGATGTATGCCTACTCCAGCACCGTCACCTATAATGAGGCAGAGCTAAACAATCAGTGGAGCCAATGCGCAGTCAAGGTGGGAGAGAAAAGCTATGACCTTCGTATTCGTGCCACGTTCTATTCGACCTACGACATGGACAGAGATGTATGGAGCATTCGCTGGGATATAGAGGAAATAAGCATCCTCGACCCGTATGCCGTGAAGCCTGGCGATGAGGAGGTGCACCACTTCGACCCGGCCCTGGCCGTGACACTCGTTACCACCAACCGACTGAACTGAGAACAGCGTGGAGACGGAACGGCAACTGATAGAGAGCATCAGGCGTGGTGAGGCAAGTGCCAGGAGACGGCTCTACGAGCGTTTCGTCGGCGTGGCTCTGGCTACGGCTCTGCGCTATGTGCCCCGACAGGACGAGGCACTCGACATAGTGCAGGATGCTTTTGTCAACATTCTTACGTCCGTCAGCCGCTTCCAACACCGCAGCGAGGGTTCGCTCAAGGCATGGGTCCTGACCATTGTGGCTCATCATGCCGTTGACTATATCAAACAGCACGAACGGCTGCTCTTCACCGACCATCTGCCGGAACAGGCTACGGAAGAAGAACCCGATGTGGGGCTGATACCACCCGAGGTGCTGAACAGATTGATTGGACAACTGCCAACAGGCTACCGCACGGTGCTGAACCTCTACGTTTTCCAACAACTGTCGCACAAGGAGATAGCCCTACTGCTGGGCATCAAGCCCGAAACCTCTGCTTCGCAATACCTGAGGGCTAAACAGGCATTGGCCCGGCTTATCAAGAACTATCAAGACAACAACAAGCTATGAAGCAACAAGACTGGACATGGAAGCTGCGCGACAGGATGGCTGACTACGAGGCAGACATCCCTGAAAAGCTGTGGACGCGCATAGAGACGACATTGCCTCGGCAGCGGGTAGCGTCGCACAGACCCCTGATATGGCGATGGGCGGGCGTCGCAGCCATGGTGGCCCTGCTTATGGGGGCTGGCTGGTGGCTGTGGCCTGACCGGCATATTACTCGGCAGGCCGAGCATCAACGGCCGTTGGCAGGCGGGCTCCAGAGCCGTACTCTGTACACATCCATGCAACCGGATGAAGGTGTTGTACCGCTCACGGCGCAGCACCATCACCGCCGGCCGGCGGTGGCGCCGTACCGGCAGCCTGCTGCAGAGCCATATCGTCAGCAAGAGCCGTCACACAGCGAAGATCCCGACAGAGAGCTGCAGCCACATCAGCCGCAGTCTGCCGGTCAGCCTGTCAGGCTGCAGTCTTCGTACCATCCTCAGACTTCTACGCGTCAGGGGCAGGATGTCAGTCTGCTGGCCTCCCATGACGGCAGACGGGAGAAGCACCGGGACGTCACGCTAAGCCTGCATGCCAACAGCGGACTGATGGCCTACACACACAGCAATGGCATACAGATGAGTGCCGAGATGGAGCGTCGCTATACCACAGCGTCACAGCCGTCTTCGCACAGGGCTAATGCCGACGAGTCTGTCTGGCTGGTAGGCCATGAGGAGCGCCAGCATCACAGCCATCCCATTGCTGTAGGACTGACGCTGGGCTATCCGCTGAGCCCGCGACTGACGCTTTCGTCCGGGCTGGTATATACACGACTGAGCTCTGATTTCACCAGCATCATGCAGCAGACCAGCATCCATACCGACCAGACGCTGCACTACCTGGGCATACCGCTCAGTCTGCAGTACTACATCGTTAAGGGTAGACGTTGGAAGGCTTACGCCACGGCAGGTATTGAGGCCGACTGGAACATCAAGAGCCGGTCGGTCACCGAAGGCGTTGAGACGCAGTCGCTTCGCGACCGCTTGCAGTGGTCGCTGGGCGGTGCCGTAGGTGTTCAGTACGATATCCTGCCCCAGTTGGGTGTCTATCTGGAGCCCGGGGCGCGCTATTATATGGACAACGGCAGCAAGGTGCAGAACTACTTCAAGGCTCACCCCACCGCGTGGACCTTCCAGTTCGGCATCCGTCTGTCGCTTGTCAGCCGGGACAAATAGCAAAAAAAGGCACGCCGTCTTTTTATTCACAAAAATAATTAGTACCTTTGCCGCATGAAATCCATCGAGCCGCAACAAATAACGAGTCTGCAGAACCCCCGCGTCAAGCAGTTGGTGCTGCTGCAGCAGAAGTCATCGGAGCGTCGCCGGACGGGCCTTTTTGTCGTGGAAGGACAGCGCGAGGCGATGCACTGCCTGGAGGCAGGCTACCAGATAGACAGTCTCTACTTCTGCCCTGACCTGCTTTCCGACGATGGCAGACGGTTCTTTACGCAACACGCTTCAGACCTCGCCTCCTACACCGTATCGCCCGCTGTCTACGAAAAGATAGCCTACCGTGGCACCACCGAGGGCCTGTTGGCCGTGGTACGTGCACGACAGCTCCGGCTGGCCGACCTGCCCCGGAAGGAGAACCCGCTATACATCGTGCTGGAAAGCGTGGAGAAACCGGGCAATCTGGGTGCCGTGCTGCGCTCGGCTGATGCCGCACAGGCCGATGCCGTCATCGTGTGCGACCCGCTGACCGACCTGTATAATCCTAACCTCATACGCTCTTCCATCGGCGCCATCTTCACCGTCCCCTGCGTAGCTTGTCCCACCGACGAGTGCATCGCGTTCCTCAAGTCGCGTGGCGTGCGCATCCTGACGGCCCAGCTGCAGGACTCGCACCTGTATTACGACACCGACATGCGCTGTGGCACGGCCATCGTCATGGGTACCGAGTCGACCGGACTGACCGATACATGGCGTCAGGCCGCCGACGCCCACATCCGTATTCCCATGCTGGGCCGGCTCGACTCGCTCAACGTCTCCGTCAGCGCCGCCATCCTCCTCTTCGAGGCCGTCCGCCAGCGTAACAAATAGACGGAACACCCCTCGCAGATACAGATTCCTTACTTATTTTGTCAAGACCCTATTTATGGAAGTTTACGTAAGTTTAACCTACGTTCACCAAATTAAGGACTGACACTCAGTCTCCGCAGCCCTGGCGCGCATCCAGCAGTTGTTTTGGCTGCAAAGAATAGTCTTTTGCACTGCAAAGAATAGTACTTTGCATTCCATTCAATGCTTAACTGCACTATACATTCAACCGTTCTCTGGAGGACAAAGTATTATTGAATGCAGTGCAAAGTACTATTCACTGCAAACCCTGAAAATAAGCACAAACCGCGTGGAAAGGGGGAATTTAATTTAAGATACTACAAATATACAAAAAATTCGGCTACCCTCCAAATACTACTGTTAACAACTGTAAAAGCCTCGGATGCAGTGGTCGCCTATCAAACCCGCTCTCACAAAAAACTATCCGTCTTCTTTGGCATTTCGGAATTTATGCTTATCTTTGCAGCGTAAGAGAAATGAAGAAACACCGTAAAACTAGAATGTTGGAATAAGAACCAGACAGTAAAGATGAACATTCAGGGAGCTCCACGCTGGCACTAGGTGCTGCACTCTCAAGAGGGAACGAGACAAACAAATTAATTACTAACAATGAAATTGTGCGTCGCACTCCCGTTCGTACTTTCGATGATCTTTTGGATAATTCAAGTTGCGAATGGTTACACGCCTTTTCTATTTAACCTAAAGAACTGAAATGAAACAAACATTACTTTTCGTATTATTAATTGGGCTTGAAATTGCTTTCCCATTGTCAGGTTGGGCAGAGTACAAACCAGTTGGTAATACTGTCAATACATCCATGCCTGAGCCAAATGTGGGAACAAAGAGGCTTGTCGCCATTACGAGGCAAAAGGATGGCAATAAATTGGAACGTACTGACATGAGCTATGATGATAAAGGAAGAATAATCAAGTTCGTCTATAATGATGGGACACGTACAAGGGTCGGCAATTACAAATACGACAACGATATTATTTCAATGGTTTACGATAACACAAATAAATATGAGTTCTATTTTGCTAACGGCAAAATATCAACAGCTCCAATGAACTTGGAAAGTGAAGGGCTGACGGGAACTCGATATTTCGAATATGATGCCTCCGACCAACTGGTAAAATTTACCGTTGTCCACGACGGTAGTTCAAACAATAGATATGCAAAATTTGAGTGGAACAACGGAAGCCCTTCATCTGTTTATTATGCCAACTTAAACACATCTACAAATACGGAAACGGAGATGTATAGTGCGTCATTTACTCAAAATGGGATGTCAGCAGAGCCAGTTGTTCGAGCTTTGTTTGGATTATGTGTAAGTACACCAACTTTCAATATTAGTTACGATATTTGCGAGATGATAGCATTTTACCCTTATATAGGTAAACTTCCACAACAGCTTATTGGACAGGCGGAATACAGTAAATCAGGAAAAGTTTCCGTTTATAACTATTCTTATGAGACAGATAACAATGGCAATATTACGAAAGTAACTATTACTTGTGATGGAAAGGCTACTGTCTACACCATGGAGTGGGAAGGTTCGTCCACTACTCCGGCCACGCCTCCGTCTACGGATATTACTGCCTCGGAGACGGGCAAGCAGGACTTCGGCAATGGCGGCAGCATAGACGGTAATACCAACCTGAACGGCAACGTGGTGGGCAATGTCTACTACAACATTGCTAGCGGCGGTGGCGGCTACAATGCCGTAGAGGGCTGCATCGAGATTACGAAACCTACGGACGACAGCGCCATCGAGGGTAAGGACATCTTCGGCGAGGACTTTAAGAACCACTTTACTGGCATCGTCTTCAAGGTGGCGGCAGGCAAGGGCACCGTCAAGGTGAATGCCCAGACCGCAGGCAGCATGATAATCAAGGTGAAGGTGGGCAGCAACGAGCCTAACGAGCTGATGCTGACAGGCAGGGCGGAGGCCAAGTTCCCCTATAATGTCACTGAGCCTACCTATGTTTTCGTCTATGCCAGCATCTTTACAGGCTCGGCTCCCGGAAGGGCATCGGCAGCGGGCAGCGACGTGCTTAGGATTTATGGCCTTAGCTGGGACGACACGGCGGGCATCGACGAACTGAACAGTGATGCCACCCGAGACACTCCCGTCTACAACCTCCGTGGGCAGCGGCTCGTGGCTCCGCAGAAGGGCATCAACATCGTCGGCGGCCGCAAGGTTGTGGTGAAGTAATACCGATTGTATCGAAATAAAGAAAAGCGAGGGCGCATGCGTCCTCGTTTTTCTGTACCCTATGGTTGGAGACAGGTTCTATTCAAAGTAGTACAGGAAGGCAGCGATACCCTCCAGGGCGGGCTTGCGCTGGCCCTCTATCTCTATATGGAACTTGATTTCGGCCTTGCAGATGCCACGCAGGTTCTGTATGTTGTGCAGTTTGGTGACTAAGCGTACCCGGCTGCCGGTGAGTACGGGCTGGCCGAAACGCATGTCGTTCATGCCGTAGTTGACGAGCATCTTGATGTTGTTTACCTGGATAATCTGCTCCCACATGTGGGGCAGCAGCGACAGCGTCAGGTAGCCGTGGGCAATGGTCGACTTATAGGGGCTTTCCTTGCGGGCACGCTCTACGTCGACGTGTATCCACTGATGGTCCAGCGTGGCGTCGGCAAACAGGTTGATGCGCTCTTGGTCGACCTGGAGCCACTCCGACTTTCCTAACTCTTCGCCCAAGTGGGCTGCAAACTCGTCGTATGAGTTGATGATTAACTTTGCCATGATTACTTAATGTATATTATTCGTTGTGTGATGTCTATTCCCAATAGCTGAGGGTGCGCTTCTGCAGAACAGTGACCTGCTGCATCTTGTTGCCTTTCTCCCAGTAGGTGAGGTTAAGCGAGTTGCTGGTCCAGTTGCCGGTATCGTCGCGTGTCATGTAGTTGTTGCGCATGTTGATGGTCATGATGCACTCCTTGTTCTTGTCGTACACCTTCTGCTGCTGGGTCAGCACTTCGTCCTGTTCGTTGTAGGTGTATTCGTTGATATAGCTGATGCCAGCCTCCTCGTTCACCAGCGAACGGCGTACCAGACGGTAAGTGTCGTCGTATTCGTAGTTGACAGTGCTGAAGCCCTCACGTTCCTTCATCTTGGCGTGGGTTAGATAGCCGAAGCGGTCGTAGTGGCGTTCTACGAGGTCTGGGTTATCTATCTGTCCGTGCCCGTTGAAGTGCATGAACTGGTCTTCCGATACAGCATTCTCGGTGACCACTTCCTGCACGTCGCCGCGCAGCCCCATGCTGAGGGCGTCTTTATAATAAGGTGCTGTGGGCAGGTAGAGTATGCCGATGTCGCGCGAACCGTTCTCGTTTTGCGTAATAGAGAGCTTGATGCTACCAAAGTCGTCAATGTAGAACCACGACCCGTCGCGCTCCTCGAAGTCGCCATAGTCCTTCTGTAGCTTGTAAAGAAAGTACATGCGGTTCTTCTCCAGCATCTTTGCCGTGCTGTATGGACCTATGGTGACGTAGGCAGAGCTGACGAAGCGAGTCTCGGGAGCGATGCTGACCATGAGTTTGCACCGGAAACCGTACAGAAGTCCGCGGAAGTAGTAGTCTTCGCCGTCGTCAGACTGTCCCCACTCCGTAAAGTCAGCCTGCAAAAGCGCCTGCCGTAGACTGTCGATGGGCCCCTCAATAGGTGTCGCCATCAGGCGGATGCTGCGTGGGTCGGAAGAAGGCTGGGCACTGACCGCCACGGGCCATGCCACGACGAGACATAGTAGGAAGAGCATTTTTTTCTTCATCGCGCTGCAAAGTTACGAAAAGTAGAGGGAAAAGCCAAATTTATTTGAGCTTTTCCGAGACAAAGTAACTCCTCCGAAGGAAAAGTTACGAAAAAAGTTCAGAGTTTTGTATTTAGAGTTAGGAGAATTTTTGTAATTTTGCCGCCAAAAGCAACTAAAACACAAGCGTTATGAAGATTTTTGCGGTAGGAATGAATTATATCCAGCACAATAAAGAGTTGGATGGTGCGTTATATAAACCAGAGCGTCCCGTGATATTCACGAAGGCCGACTCGTCGCTGCTGAAGGATGGCAAGCCTTTCTTTGTGCCCGACTGGTCGGAACAGGTGGACTACGAGACCGAGCTGGTCGTGAGGATATGCCGTCTGGGTAAGAGCATCCCTGAGCGCTTTGCCCATCGCTACTACGACGCCGTCACCGTGGGCATCGACTTCACGGCCCGTGACTGGCAGCGCGAAGCCCGTCAGAAAGGACTGCCCTGGGAGATATGCAAGGGCTTCGACGGTTCGGCAGCCATCGGGCAGTGGGTGGAGAAAGAGAAGTTCCTCGACGTGCAGGCCCTGCACTTCCACCTCGACATCAACGGCAAGACGGTGCAGGAAGGCTGTGCCAGCGACATGCTCTACAGCATTGACGAGCTGATAGCCTACATCTCGCAGTTCTTCACGCTGAAGACGGGCGACCTGCTGTTTACGGGAACTCCCGTGGGTGTGGGGCCCGTACATATTGATGACCATCTGGAAGGATGGATAGAAGACAGAAAGATATTGGAGTTTAATTGCAAATAACGATTAGCGCTTAGATAGTAACCACCAGGATTAGCGTATTAGAGAGAATATTAGTGATGCGCCGGCTATTGACGATAGTCATAGGACTGTTGACGATGCTGACCGCCAGCGGACAGCGGTTTTTCAACCTGACAGCAGATGAGGTCAGGATAGACTCGTTGTTGCCCGTCTTCACGTACCGGCTGCCTCTGAACGCGGGCTATCAGGACTCTACGTACAGCGTCCGCATAGCCTATCCGGAGTTTATCACCATGAGTGCTGCCGACGTGCAGCGCTGTCAGGCCGTCTGCAGCCAGCCCTTAGGCGCTATGCCCACGGTGAACCAGACCATCAGCGTCAACCGTAAGCAGGCAGAGCTGGTCGTATCGTTTGTACCCTTGGTCGTTCGCGACGGACAGTACCAGAAGCTGGTAAGCTTCATGCTCGAGGTGGACAGCCATGCCAAGCCTCAGACCAGACGCTCGCGCCGGGCTGAAGACGCTTCGTCAGAACGTTACGCCGCGCACTCGGTATT
This sequence comes from Prevotella sp. UBA2742, assembly GCA_002353485.1. GTDB lineage: Bacteria > Bacteroidota > Bacteroidia > Bacteroidales > Bacteroidaceae > Prevotella. The sequence continues at coordinate 92,048 of DEJS01000022.1, read as the reverse complement.
GGCTACAGGAAAGTGGGTGAAAATCAGCATCCCCCAGACCGGCATCTACCAGCTGAGCAGTGACGTGGTAAAGAGGGCCGGCTTTTCAGACATCAACAAGGTGAAACTTTACGGTTATGGCGGCGCACTGCAGCCGGAACAGCTTACGGCCGACTACCTGAGTGCTACTGACGACCTGCAGGAGGTGCCTACCTGCATCGTGGGTGGCCGGCGCCTGTTCTATGGCATCGGTCCCGTCACATGGACTGCGGGCAACCGTCGCATCAGAAACCCATACTCCAGCTATGGCTACTACTTTCTGACCGAAAGCGACGAGGAGCCTTTTACAATCGACGAAGCCTCGTTCAGGGAGCGTTACTATCCCTTGGCCGACGACTATAACACCTTATACGAGAACGAGAACTATGCCTGGTATCATGGAGGACGTAACCTCTATGACGGCACTGTGCTGACCACAGGCAGCAAGACCTATAGCGTAGCCTCTACTCCTGATGCCACGACAGGGTCGATGACGCTGGTGGTCTCCGGAGCCGGGGCCTCTACAGTGACAGTGTCGCTGAATGGTCAGGAGCTCGGCCAGCTGAGCATCCCCTCCAACGGTCAGTACGAGTCGATGCGCACCGCAGAGCGTACCTACAGCGGACTGGATAACCTGCAGTCACAGAACGAGGTGACACTGACGGTGCAGACCACTTCTGGCAGTGTGCGCCTGGACTACATCTCCATCCATGCCGACCAGCCCCGACCAGCCCCCGACCTCATCAACGATGCCTTTGGCGAACCCGAGGTGGTGTATGGCATTATGAACCAGGACCACCATGCTGACGAGGCTGCCGACATGGTCATCATCATCCCCACGTCACAGAAACTGCTGGTACAGGCCCAGCGGCTGAAGAAACTGCATGAAGAAAAAGACGGGCTGAGGGTTCACATAGTCCCTGCCGACGAGCTGTTCAACGAGTTTTCTAGCGGCACGCCTGATGCCAATGCCTATCGGCGCTACCTGAAGATGCTTTACGACCGTGCAGAGACGTCTGCCGATATGCCCAGCTACCTGTTGCTGATGGGTGACGGCGCCTGGGACAACCGCATGCTGTGCAACGACTGGAAAGGCTGCTCGCCCGACGATTTCCTGCTGTGCTATGAGAGCGAGAACTCATACAGCGCTACAGACTGTTATGTTACCGACGACTACTTCTGCCTGCTCGACGACGATGAGGGCGGCAACATGCTGACAGCCCAGGCCGACGTAGCCGTAGGACGTATCTCGGCCCGTACGGCCGACGAGGCAGCCGTGGTGGTCGACAAGATTATAAGCTATGTCGACAATACCAATGCCGGTGTGTGGCAGAACGTGATGTGCTTCATGGGTGACGACGGCAACCAGAATGCCCACATGACCGATGCCGACAACGCCGCCTCCCTGGTAGAACAGCTGAACCCAGCCTTTCAGGTAAAGCGCGTGATGTGGGATGCCTATACGCGTGAAACGTCCTCGACGGGCAACAGCTATCCCGACGTGACACGCCTTATCCGCCAGCAGATGCAGCAAGGGGCACTGGTCATGAACTATTCCGGACATGGACGCGCCGATGCCATGTCGCACGAATACGTGCTGAGGCTGACGGACTTCCAGAATACCTCGTCACGGTTGCCCCTGTGGGTGACGTGCTCTTGCGACATCATGCCTTTCGACGGACAGGAGGAGAACATTGGCGAGACGGCGATGTTCAACGGGAAAGGCGGCTCCATAGCCTTCTTCGGCACCACGCGTACCGTCTATCAGAGTTACAACCGGCTGATGAACCTGGCCTTTACGCGCCACATGCTCAGCACCGACGAGAAAGGCCTTCTGCCCCTTGGCGAGGCCGTGCGCCGTGCTAAGAACGAACTGATAGAGGCCGGCACCGACCGCAGCCAGAACAAGCTGCAGTACACGCTGCTGGGCGACCCTGCCTTGCGGCTGGCAGCACCCACCAGAAAGATGAAGGTAGACGCCATTAACAATACTTCCGTTGCCGACGGGCATACCCTCACCCTGCAAGCCGGCTCGACAGCTACTGTCACGGGACATGTCCTGACGGCCGACGGAGAGACCGATACCGGCTTCGAAGGCATGGTGACGGCCGTGGTGCGCGACGCCCTGGAGCAGGTGGTCTGTAAGCTGAACGACCCCAGCGAGGCTGACCAGCCTTTCGTATATTACGACAGACCAAACATCATCTTCAATGGCAGCGACCAGGTGAAGCAAGGCCAGTTCTCCTTTACCTTCGCCGTGCCCAAGGACATCAGCTATTCTGAACTGACGGGACTCATCAACCTCTATGCCGTCAGCACTGACAAGAGTGTGGAGGCCAGCGGAACCTTAGGCCAGATAGCCTTCGGCAGCGGAGAAGGGAATCCTCAGAACGAGACGGGCCCCACCATCTACTGCTATCTGAACAGCTCGTCGTTTACCAATGGCGGCAGTGTGAACCCCACGCCCTATTTCGTTGCCAAGCTGAACGACGAAGACGGCATCAACGCCACTGGCAGCGGCATTGGTCACGACCTGCAGCTGGTTATCGACGGCGATATGGACAAGACCTACTCGCTGAACCAATACTTCCAGTACGATTTCGGCAGCTATACCAGTGGCAGCGTGGGCTTTAGCATCCCGGAGCTGTCGTATGGCGAACATAAGCTGCAGTTCCGTGCCTGGGACGTGCTGAACAATTCCTCGACCGCCGAGCTCTCCTTCAACGTGGTAAAGGGTCTGGAACCCCGCTTCTTCGATGTGGAATGCACGCAGAACCCCGCCAGTACCACCACCTCGTTCCGTATACTGCACGACCGTACTGGTAGCACGATGGACGTGGTGCTCGATGTGTTCGACCTGTCAGGGCGTCACCTGTGGTCGCGTGCCGAGAGCGGTGTGTCGCTCAGCGACTCGTACACCATGGACTGGGATCTCACCGTTGACGGAGGCCGACATCTTCAGACGGGCGTCTATCTATACAGGGTGCGCATCAGCAGCGATGGCAGTACCTATGCCTCGAAAGCAAAGAAACTCATCATACTAACGTATAAATAAGGAATATGAAGACAAGACTGAGTATAATGCTACTGGCAGCATGTCTGTGCTATGGCCTGAACGTCACGGCGCAAGACACCAAGAGCCAGTTCAACCCTATCGAGCACGCCGTCATCTCGCAGACCATCGCCCCCGATGCCCGTGCAGCCGGTATGGGTGATGTGGGTGTGGCCACCGACCCTGATGTCAACTCGCAGTACTGGAATCCGGCTAAGTATCCCTTCTGCATCAGCCGTGCAGGCTTAGCCCTGAACTATACACCGTGGCTGCGCAAGCTGGTGAACGACATCGACCTGGCGTACGTCGCTGGCTACTACCGCATAGGCGACTATGCTTCTGTCAGCGGTTCACTGCGCTATTTCTCGCTGGGCGAGGTGATGACTTCCTTCGAGGAAAACGCCATGACCGTCAAGCCTTACGAGATGTCGATTGACGTGGGTGCCTCGCTGATGCTTAGCGAGAAGTTCTCCATTGCAGCCGCCATACGCTGGATACACAGCGACCTGCGCTACGACTACACCGAGGATGCTTCGCCGGCTTCAGCATTCGCCGCCGACCTGGCATGGTACTACAACAACTATATAAACATTGGTCAGCGCGAGTGTCAGCTGGGCATAGGCATGAACATCTCGAACGTAGGCTCTAAGATTACCTATTTCGGCGACGACCGTTCCAACTTCCTGCCTGCCAATCTGCGTCTGGGTGCTTCGCTCATGGTGCCGGTCGACGAGTATAACCGTTTCTCCATAGCCCTCGATGCCAACAAGCTTCTTGTGCCCACCGTCCCCAAGCAGAACGATGGCGAGACGAAAGAGGAGTACGAACAGCGTGTACTTGAAGAGTATAACGACGTCAGCGCTATCTCAGGCATCTTCAAGAGCTTCCACGATGCTCCCGGCGGTTTCAAGGAGGAGTTGCAGGAGATACAGTGGAGCGTAGGAGCCGAGTACGTCTACCACGATCAGTTCTCGCTGCGTGCCGGCTACCACCATGAGTCAGAGAACAAAGGTAACCGTAAGTACTTCACCGTGGGTGGTGGCTTCCGCATGAGCGTCTTCTCGCTCGATGTGGGCTACGTCATCTCTACGGCCAAGTCGAATCCTCTTGACCAGACGCTGCGTTTCACGCTGGCCTTCGATATGGACGGCATCAAGGACTTGTTCAGGAAATAGTATAAGTCTTTGTATATAATAACTAAGAAGCATCATTTATGATTAGAGTAGGAATGGGTTACGACGTCCATCGTCTTGTTCCCGATAGGGAACTGTGGATGGGCGGCATCAAGATAGAGTACGAGTTAGGACTGCTGGGCCATAGCGATGCCGACGTGCTGCTGCATGCCGTCTGCGATGCCATATTAGGGGCGGCAAACATGCGCGACATAGGCTACCACTTCCCTGACACGTCGGCAGAGACTGAAGGCATGGACAGCAAGGTAATCCTGCGCAAGACCATCGAGCTCATCGCCACCAAGGGATACCGTCTTGTGAACATTGACGCCACCATCTGTGCAGAGCGTCCCAAGATGAACCCCCATATTCCGCTGATGCAGCAGACCATGGCCGAGGTGATAGGGTGTGACGCCGATGCCATCTCCATCAAGGCCACCACCACGGAGAAGCTGGGCTTTACGGGCCGTCAGGAAGGCATCTCGGCCTATGCTGTAGCACTCATTGAGAAATGACATAAAGAAAACGCTGCTACTCATCATCGAGCTGCAGCGTTCAAAAAGCCTATGTTTAACTAAAAATCCTTTTCTTGTGAGTGTCCAGCCCTGGGGGCTGGAGGTCTGCCTTTCGGCAGCATATGTTATTTTCATACTAACAATCGTTTAAAAAAGAAAGTTATGAGCGCCTCACGGCGACCACTGTTATCCTAACACATTTAAAACTTTCTTCTTACCAATAACTAAAAACCTAAAACTATAAATATTACTACTAACCTAAAACAATCTAATTCTGAAACTTGACTTCACTTAGTCAAGTGTGCCAATCGTTCTGATTGACGATGCAAAGGTACGCACTTTTTTCGGTACACGCAATAGTTTTGCCTCTCTTTTCCTAAAAAGCTGCCCTCTTCTTGACCTAAATCAAGCTATTGTGTGCGGCAACACCGTAAAAACGCCTCTTTTCTTTGGAATTTCTCCTCCTTTTTATTACCTTTGCAAGGTTGAATCATAAGCTATGCGAGTACTGATAGTCAATACGAGTGAGAATACGGGTGGCGCCGCCGTAGCTGCCAACCGTCTTTTAGAGGCACTGAACAAGAATGGAGTGAAGGCGAAGATGCTGGTTCGCGATAAGATGACCGACCAGCTGACGGTATGTCCCTTGCCCCAGACGTGGAAGTTGCAGTGGCATTTCCTTTGGGAGCGACTGGTGATATGGCTGCATCTGCATTTCCGTCGCGCCAACCTCTTTGCCGTCGATATAGCCAACAGTGGTACCGACATTACCAGACTGCCGGAGTTTCAGGAAGCCGATGTGGTACACCTGCATTGGGTGAACCAGGGAATGCTGTCGTTGAAGAACATTCGCAAAATCATGGATCAGAAGCCCGTGGTGTGGACCATGCACGACCTATGGCCCGCCACAGCCATCTGTCATTATGCCCGTGGCTGCAACCGGTTCCATGAGCAATGCTGCAAGTGCCCGCTGCTGCCTGGGGCCTCGTCGCACGACCTTTCCAATATGGTGTGGCGGCGCAAGCAGCTCATGCTCAGCGGCCAGCAGCCTACCTTCGTCTGCTGTAGCCAGTGGCTGGCAGACGAGGCCCGCAAGAGTGCACTCCTTGAAGGGCAGAAGGTGGTAAGCATTCCCAACTGCATTGATACCCATCAGTATCGTCCCATGGACAAGCGCATGGCCAAAGCCACGATGAAGCTGCCCGTCAACAGGCGTGTCATTCTCTTTGTGTCGCAGAAGGTCACTGACCCGCGCAAGGGTATGGACTACTTCATTGATGCCATTCACCAGCTGGTAGAGGCGAACCCGCAGATGAAGGAGAACACTGCCATAGCCATTCTGGGCGGTCATGCTGAGGACGTAGCCCCCAAGTTGGAAATCCCGGTCTGGCCATTGGGCTATGTGAACGACCCCGAAGACATCGTCCAGGTGTATAACGCTGCCGACGTCTTCGTGCTGCCTTCGCTCGAGGACAACCTGCCTAATACGCTGATGGAGGCCATGGCCTGTGGTGTTCCCTGTGTGGGTTTCAAGGTAGGGGGTATTCCTGAGATGATAGACCATAAGGTGAACGGCTATGTGGCCTACCATCGTCAGGTCGACGGTCTGGCCTGTGGCATCCGCTACGTGCTTGAGGAATCCGACTACGATGAGCTCAGCCGCCAGTGTGTACAGAAAGTGCAGCGGTGCTGGTCGCAGCAGAGTGTAGCCCAGCGCTATGTCGAGGTCTACGAGGAAGCAGTAAAACGTGGGGTACACCATCAGGCATGATACTTATTTCCGTCGTCACCATTACTTTTAATGCGGCCCGTACGTTGCAGCGCACATTAGACAGTGTGGCCAGTCAGCGCTACAGCAGGGTAGAGCATCTCATCATTGACGGTGCCTCTACCGACGATACCTTGGCCATTGCCCGGCGTTACCAGGCGGCAGCGGCTTATGGCGTCGTCGTACAGTCAGAGCCTGACCACGGCCTTTACGACGCCATGAACAAAGGACTGCAAAAGGCCACGGGCGACTACATCGTGTTTCTGAATGCCGGCGATACGCTGCATGCTGACGACACTCTCCAGCGGGTGGCTGAGGCCGCCGACGGACTGCGTCCTGCCGTCGTCTATGGCGACACGGCCATCACCGATACCGAGGGGCGCTTCCTTCGTCTGCGCACCCATCGCCCGCCGCGGGTGCTTACCTGGAGGTCGTTCAAACAGGGCATGCTGGTCTGTCATCAGGCCTTTTACGTGCGTTCCGACATAGCCCGCCGCATCACCTATAATCTTCAGTACCGCCATTCGGCAGACGTCGACTGGTGCATCCGCGTGATGAAGGAAGCCGAACGCCAGGGGTTGCCGCTGGTGAATACGAATGCCGTCATTGCCGACTTCGAGGAGGGCGGCGACACCACTCAGCACCATCGCGACTCGCTTCAGGAGCGCTACCGTGTCATGGCCGCGCACTATGGTCAGGTGCAGACCTTCCTGCTGCACTGCTGGTTCGTCCTGCGTGCCATACTCCGCAAGATAGCATAGTCGGAGCAAAAGGGGACTTTGCTCCGAGCAAAGTCCCCTTTTGCCTTAGGTAAACTCTCTTTTTACCTTAGGTAAACTTCCCTTTTACCTTAGGCAAAATATCGGCTTACTTCACGTATTTCTTTCCATTGATAATATAGAGCCCGTGGCGCAGCTGGTTCAGGGCCTCGTTTGCCGTCGTACCGGCCGGCAGCACGCGCAGCAGGTGACCGTCGATGGTGTAGACCTTCAGCAGTGCGGTGCTCTTCGCCGTCATGGCCTCGATGCCCAGCGTCTCGTCCTTCGTGACGCTGAACTTGCCATTGGCCTCACTGCCGATAATGAAGTATGAGTTGCTGCTGATGCCGGTCACGTCAACGGTCTGCCTTTGTCCTGACCCCTGGTTGAACACCATGTTGAAGTTGGCCAGCGTAGTAGGCAGCGTGAAGGTCTGGTAGTAGTACTGCACGCCGTTGACGGTGGTCTTGGCTGTAATCTTCTTGCCTGGCCAGCCGCCATTGCCCTCGCCCTCGTCGCTCCACATGTAGAAGTACATGTTGCTCCATCCCGGGTCTTTCACGTAGATGGTGATGTCGCGTGTCTCTACTGCCTGGGGCTTGCTGTAGGTGCGCGTCACAATGCCGCTGACGGTGCTTCCTATGAGCAGACCCACCTTCAGGGTAGTCTCACCGTTCATCGGGATGCTGATTTTTGTGCCGCTGGCTACCTTGGTGCCGTTGGTGGCTGAGGGGGCAGAGCCGTCGGTGGTGTACACCAGCTGGGCGCTGCTGTTCTTGCTGACGGCAGTGAGCATCACTTCCTGCGTGCCTTCATACTCGCCTGACGACAGGTCAGCCCACGCGGTCTCCAGCCCCTTGTCCAGATAGTAGGCATAGTGATAGCCCTGCAGTACCTTGACGAAGTTGTTGTCCGTCGGAGTGTAGGCTCCCGTACCTACCACACAGAGCAGCTTGCCCCTCTTGCCCGTGGTGGTCACGGCATAGTAGTTCAGGTTGTCTGCGGTCGTCTCATAGCTGCTGGTGTTCATGATGCCGGCAGCGCGTCGCACGTCAATCATGGCCTTGAGGTCGCGCTTGCAGTCTATCCAGTGTGTCAGGAAGACGCAGGGCGTGCCCGGCATGGCCAGCAGGAAGGCGTTGGCGGCCAGGGTGTCCTTCTTGATGGGGTCCTGGGCGGCGTTGCTGCGCTTCTCCGTGTCGTGGTTCTCCACGAAGGTCACGGCATACTGGCGGTAGGCGCCACTCTCGTAGTTGTTGCTTACCAGCGGCCAGTTGGGGTAGTTGGTGCCGCTGATGTTCTGATTGCCATTGGCACGGCCTAACTCTTTCCAGTTGCTATTGTTAATGGCATTACGCACCGAATAACGGAACTGGAAGTCGAAGGCGGCGCTGGTCTTCTCGGTACCGTCTATCCAGTCGCGTATCACTTTCGTGGCGTCCCAGCATTCGCCCACCGAGAACTTCGGCTTGGCATGGTTGTTGTACATTGCCGTGTACTCGGCGCTGTAGCCCTTCACCATGTCGTAGCGGAACCCGACATAGCCCAGGTCCTCAAGCAACATCTTCACGTAGGCCTTCACATTGTTCTGCACGTTCGTGCTTTTATGGTCCAGGTCGCGCATGCCGCCCCAGCCCTCGCCGGTATCGTTGTTGGCGCTCAGGCTGTAGCCGTTCTCCGTGGCCCACTTCTTTGTATCCCCGCCATCGTCGTTGGCACAGATGTCTGTCGACTTCAGCTGGTAGGTCACGCCCTTATAGCTCTCGGCCGGGAAGTCCACCCAGTTCGAGACGTTCTTGCGGTGGTTCACCACCACGTCGGCAATGGTGCCTATGCCTTTCTGCTCAAAGGTGCTGATCATCGAGCGCAGCTGGGCCTCCGTTCCGAAGGAGCTGTTATAGCGGTCGTCGCCGGGAAACCAGTACAAGTCGTCATATCCCATCGACTGTCCGCCGCAGTTGGCGCTCTGTGGTATCCATACCAGACTGAAGTAGCGTGCCAGCTCGTCGGCCTGAGCCTCCAGCTTCGTCCATTTCGACTGGTTGAACGAGTCCCAGTAGAAGCCCTGCAGCATGACGCCGTCATAGTCTTTCGGCCAGCCCTGTGCCAGCAAGGGTAGGGCGGTCAGCATCATCATCAATGAAGTAAAGATTCGTTTCATAGTCATTGTGTTATTAGTTTCTGCCTGCAAAGATAGCAAATAAAAGGGTTACGTGGTGTCGGGCCTTGCCCATAAATGTCCTTTTGTGGTGTGCAACCGATTGCATCCTCAGCTCTTGGTCAGCCCCAGGGTGCATACACTGACGCGCACGCCAGGAACGGCACTCAGCACATTGGCGCATGCCGTCAGTGTGGCTCCGGTGGTACAGATGTCGTCGATGAGCAGTACATGGCGCCCTTCAACCTGTCGGCCGTTGCGCAGCTCAAACATGTCGCTGACGTTCTCCTGCCGTTCCTGCCGGTTCAGGTGTGTCTGAGTCTGAAGAAAGCGTTTCCTCCTTAGTGCCTTCCTGGCGATAGGCAGTCCTGTGACGTCGCTGATGCCTACGGCCAGCCGTTCGCTTTGGTTGTAGCCGCGCTGCTGCTCGCGCCACCATGTCAGCGGCACAGGCACCAGCACGTCGATGCCGTCCAGGAAGTGTGAGCGCTGCAGTTCACGCCCCATCAGGGCCCCCATGTCCTCGCCGATGTCAGGACGGTCGCCGTATTTCAGCTGATATACGACGGCGGCCAGCTCGCTTCGCGGCTCGTAGTGCAGCAGGGCCGCTGCGCGTTCCACGCGGCTGACTTTCCATAGCAGTTGGCACATGGGGTTGTCGGTGGGCGTAAACTGGTAGCCGGTGTAGGGCAGGTGCAGCGTGCAGCAGGCGCAAAGGGTACGCTCGGTGACGGCCAGCCGCTCACCGCACACCACGCACAGGCGTGGCGAGATGAAGTCCAGTATGCGTGACCACCAGCTAATCTTCATCGGGCACTTCGTCTACGTCAATACACTGCCGGATGATATCGTAGGTAAAGCCTCGCCCTAAGGCAAAGCGCACCAGCTTCTGCTTCAGCTCGTAGTCGTTCTCTGCCTTGGTGCTCTTTCGCTTCTGCTTCAGCAGCGGGCGCAGCACGTTCAGGTATTCCTCCTCGTCCACCTCGTCGAGTACGCGCTCCCGGATGTCGTCGGCAATACGTTTCTGCCACAGGGCCTGCTCCACCTTCCGGCGGCCCCATTTGTTGTTGCGCACTTTGTCCTTGACGAAGGCTCGGGCATAGCGCTCGTCATCCACGTAACGCTCTTTTACCAGCCGGGCCATCACACGCGCCAGGGCCGCGTCGTCCAGCTCCCAGCGGCGCATCCTCTCCAGCATTTCCCACTGGCAGTGCTCGCTCCTCGCACACAGCGCCGCCAGCGTCAGGTAGGCTTCTTGTTCGGTCTTCATAAGCATGCTCGTATCATTCGTTGTTTGCCATATTGGTCAGCCCTGGTGGCGATGTCGTGGTACGACATCCTGCGTAGCATCTCGTCCAGGGGGTCCCGGTACATGGGGTTTATCTCAAAGTACAGTCTGCCGCCTGGCTTCAGGGCCTCGCGCCCATACCGGGCTATGGCCCTATAGAACAGCAGCGGGTCGTCGTCGGGCACGAAGAGGGCCGTGTGTGGCTCGTGCTCCAAGACGTTGGCCTCCATGGCCGTACGTTCCCTGTTGCATATATAGGGCGGATTCGAGACGATGATGTCCGTCGTCGGCTGTGCCGTCGTAGTGGCGTGCAGCGCGTCATGGTGTTCGAAGCTTACGCTGACGCCGTTCCTCAGGGCATTCTCGCGGGCCACCTGCAGGGCTTCCTCTGAGATGTCCCATGCCCTCACCCTGGCCCCGGGCAGCTCGGCAGCCAGCGTGACGGCTATACACCCGCTGCCCGTGCCGATGTCAAGGACCGACAGTCCCTCGCCCGCCGCTCGCCATTGCTCTCTGACTTCTTCTACCACCCACAGGCACAGCTCCTCCGTCTCCGGACGTGGTATCAGCACCGCCGGGCTGACCTTGAATGTACGGCCGCAGAAGTCGGCCTGCCCCAGCACGTACTGTATGGGCTCCTGATGCTCCAGCCGGACGGCCAGCTGTTCCAGCTCGTCCTGGGGCACCCCTTCGTCGCGACCCATCAGCAGGTCGCCCAGCGACAGCCCGTAGCGCACCTCATACAACATGCGGGCTAAGGCTTTCGCCTCGCCCGCATCATATACTTCCGACAGCCGGTGCCAAAGCTCCTGGTAGTTCATTCGCTTTGGGCCATCTCGGCTGCGTTCTTCAGGATGGTAGGCACGTCCACGCCCATCATCTCCAGCAGGTTGGTCAGCGTATAGTCTTCCTTGCCCAGCAGGTCTGCGTGTACCATGATGGTGGGGTAGAAACGCTTCGTCACCTCGTCGTACAGCGTGCCCATGTAGATGTCGCCTATCGGCATGTCCTGCAGTGTCAGGGTCAGCTTGATGTTGTTGTTGAAGTCGGCGGTCAGGCTGTTGCATTCTGCTTCCGTCGTGCAGCCTTCCTTCATGCACTTCGACACCTTGATGCCGTCCACCACCATGTAGTTCACGTTCTGTACCGCTCCGTTCAGGTTCAGCAGACCGTCAAGCGCCTTCACCGTGAAGTCGGCCTTCACCTGCACGTCGTGCGAGAGCAGCTTCTTCAGGTCGGCGTCGTCTTCCAGCTTCACCGACATGGCCAGCAGGGCACCCTCTATGTCTTTCTTGCTGTACACCAGGTCTACCGTACGCTCGTGCGTGCTCACCTTGTCGTAGGTCAGGCTGACCTCGAAGTCGTCGTAGAACAGCTGGCCCGTAAAGAAGTTGTCCCTGATGAGGATGGGAAGCCATATCGGGCGGTTGTTCTCCGAGCTCGACAGTATCTTCAGCACCTGCTCGTCGTTCTTGTAGATAAACATCTCGCTGGCCTTGGTCACCACCAGCTTGGTCTTGAAGCCCCGGAACTGCACCTCTACGTTCTTGTCTATCACGCCCTTCACGGTGTATTTGTCGCCGTTGCGCGCCGTATAGTTCACCTCGCCCTTCATGGTCTTGTTCAGTCCGAACCACGACGAGCTGCTCTCGCCCTGCTCGCCCAGCGTGACAGAGATGTCCCAGGCCAGCTGTAGCGCCTCGTTGAAGGCCTGGAACGAGAAGCGGCGGCCCAGCGTCACCGAGGGCAGGGACCTCGTGGTCTCGTTCTGCAGGATGGTAAGCAGCTGCTTCAGCTTGCTCTCAAACTCCACGGCGGCATTGTCGCCGTCGCCACGCGTCATGCCCGGTGCACTGGCATTAATCGAGGGCACGGTCTCGGCCAGTGGTTCCAGTACCGAGAAGTCCAGGTTGGCCATCTGCTCGTTCAGGTTGATGGCCGCAGTGGCCAGCGGAGTCTTCGTCTCCGTCACGTCCTGCTCGTGCTGGCTGGCAGGAATGCTCGACGGCACCTCCTTGTCTTCGTCGGTGCTGCTGCAGCCCGTCATAAATAGTGTTCCGGCCGTCAGCGACAGCATGAGGAACAAATGGTAGAATCTTCTTGTCATTGTCGTCTCTCTTTTTTATGATGGTTAATGAAATAGGACTTCCAAATCCTGGGCACTGATGGTGAACCAGGGCTTGATGTCCAGATAGTGGCATACTACTTGTATGATTTCACTCACGAAGGGTAGGGCCCCGAACTCGTGCTGGCCCAGCTTGTCTGAGATGGCACGGGCGTCCCACGAGCCATGATACGATAATACCGTACCGTCCCGATAGCGGTCGCCATTCTCTATGACGTTGAATCCGTGCTGTTGGAAGAATGCCGTCATCTGCGTTGTGTTGGCGTAGGGCACGCTGTTGTCCAGCTCGTTGTGCACCAGCGAGATGCGTTCCTCAGGGTGCGGCGTCCAACCCTTCGACAGGTTGTCGTACTCAAACACCTCCATGAAGCGGCGCGATATCGTGCTCTCGAAGTCGAACAGCGGCTCCGTCAGCCAATCGTGCACCTTCGTGGTGGCCACGTTGGCCTCTATCTGCTGCTGCACGTACTCCTTGCTCAGCAGGTACTCTGCTATCTTGCTCAGCGTGGGTTCCAGGAAGAGCTCGCTCAGACCGAAGCCCAGCCGGCAGTACTCGTTATAGGCCAGCAGGGTGCTGATGACGGTCGACGGCATCGACGTCTCGCCCGACTTCACCAGCTGGCGGTACGTCTCGCCAATGTCGTACGGTCCGGCGCCGGCAATGGTATGCGTGAAGCGTATGTCGGGATACTTCTCCGTGCACAGCCGCAGCACGCCCATCGACGTCTGACCGCCCTCCGAGTAGCCGCAGTTGAACAGATAGTCGTCCCACGTATAGCCCAGCCCTTTCAGCAACTGCCGTGCTGCTATGAGGGCGTCCACGCTGGCCTGCGCGTTGTGGCGCGACATGCAGTAGGCCTGGTTCTTGTCGCCCGTCAGTCCGAAACCGTAGTAGTCGGCAGCCACCGCTATCATGCCGCTGCCCACTATCTTCAGGGGTATGCCCAGGTCGCCCATCGAGGGCACCTGCGCCTTGTGGTACACCGTGAAGTGGTTGTACAGTAGCATGCCCCGGGCATGCTTGCTGGCCGCAACCTCGTCGCCCAGTATGATGGAACCCGACAGCGTGACAGGGTTGCCATAGGGGTCGGTAGAGGGGTAGGCAATGTTGTACACCGTGGCTTTCTCCTGCTCCTTGACAATGGTCTGCGTGATGCGTGGACCGGCCAGCTGGGCCTCTTCGGGCTGTACGCTCGAGAAGGTCACGCTGTCTACACCTTCCACAGGGTAGCTGATGGTCTTGCCACCCGTATGTATGTTCAGATAGCGTTGCTGTGCCGTGCCGTTCAGCACGAAGCCTATGGCAAGCAGCAGGACGACAGAAAGACGTCTATAGTTCATAACTCGTAATGCTCCGTTCATAGTTCGTATGCTCATTGTTTTACCACCTTGCGGGCCGTGCCTGCGCTCTTTATGATATAGGCACCCCTGGGCAGGTCGTCCAGGCTAATCGTTGTCTGGCCGTCGGACGTCGCCTGTCTTACCATGCGCCCGTCCAGGGTGTAGATGCTCACCTCGCCCCCCGTGGCCACGCGCAGCGTGCCGTCCTTCAGCTCGAAAGCCGCTGGCCCTGCCGTATGCGGCAGGCTGATGGCCGTCGCCATGTCTGAAAACACCACCTTGCCGATGCTGTTCATAGCCACCTCGTGCTGCTTCCCGTCCACCCATAGCACCATGTTGTCGCCGGCGAAGGTAATCTTCCGGATGGCCGCCAGCTCGTAACTCTGGCCGGTGCCCGTCAGGTTCAGGAAAGCATAGTCGGCAGCCTGTCCCTGCAGTCCGCAGCCCGTCAGCAAGGCAGCCAGCAGCCATATTCTTAGCATTCTCATCATCTCGTCAGTATTAATTCTTAGAGCCCTTTTTCGCCGGCAAAGATACTAATTACTCTCCAATAATCCAAATAAATAAAAGAAAAAGTTAGCGCTGCCAACCTCGCTTTGACAACATACTAAACTATTTTATAGTGCTTCGATTTCCTCAGTTGTAAGACCTGTCATCTCGGAAATCTGCTCAATTGTCATGAAACAAAAATGTGGGTAGTGTATCACTTTACCTAATTATTAGGCGAAATTTTCTCTTTAAATTATAACTTTTTTCGTCCATTCCCGATGATTATTTGTGGAAATTTCGTATCTTTGCTGCGTGAAATCCTCGAAACTGCTCACGCTCGGTCATTGATGCGAGCATCATGCCCCTCGCTTAATAGCAGTTTTACAGTAAGATACAACAATTATTCGCTTATGCTTGACAGGACACAGACCATAGAGAAACTGAAAACTACTCGTCAGTATCTTGACGAGCATTACGGCGTACACTCCATGATGCTCTTCGGCTCGTTGGCGCGCAACGAACAGCGAGAAGACAGTGATGTGGACATTTGTGTGGAGATGGTGCCCAACCTGTTCAACCAGGCTGGTGTCAAAATCTATTTGCAAGAACTGCTTGGATGTGATGTTGATGTGGTGCGGATGCGAGAACGTATGAACCCAGTATTTAAACAACAAATCTTGAAATATGGAATTCGAGTCTACTGAGAAACTCCAGATGGTCTATGAGACCTTGAGGAAAGCCATCGAATTCTTTAAGCAAGAACTATTTGGAAATAATGATATATAGGTGTTACTACCTGAACCGATCCCTAAACTATGCTTTAGTTAATTCTTCATATACGTGGTTTGAAGGAAGGTGGGAAAATGAGAAATAGGGAAGATTGCTTGGCTGTCTGAGAAATAATGGCTATCTTTGTACACTCATTTGTATCTTGGTCATTATGACGAACGACGAAAAGTATATGCACCGCTGCCTGCAGCTGGCAGCCAATGGCATTCTGGGCGCCCGGCCGAACCCCATGGTAGGCGCCGTCATTGTAGCCGACGACCGCATCATCGGCGAGGGCTACCATGTGCGCTGCGGCGAGGGCCATGCCGAGGTGAACGCCTTTGCCAGCGTGCGCCCTGAAGACGAAAGACTGCTGCCGGAGTCTACCGTCTACGTGTCGCTGGAGCCCTGTGCACACTACGGCCGTACGCCGCCCTGTGCCGAGCTGATTATTCGGAAAGGCGTGCGGCGCGTCGTCGTAGGCTGCATCGACCCCTTTGCCAAGGTGCAGGGACGTGGCATCGACATGCTGCGACAGGCCGGCATTCAGGTCACCGTGGGCGTGCTCGAGGCAGAGTGCCAATGGCTGAACCGTCGCTTCCTGACCTACCATCGCCATCACCGCCCGTACATCATACTGAAGTGGGCCCAGACGGCCAACGGCTTCATCGACGACCACGGCCGTGCGCTGGCCGTCAGCAACGAGCACACCCTGATGCTCTCTCACCAGCTACGCGCCCAGGAAGATGCCATACTCGTAGGCCATACCACCTACCTCCGCGAGCATCCGCAGCTCACCGTGCGCCACTGGCACGGTCCCGACCCGCAGCGCATCGTGCTCACCCGACAGCGACCTCTGCCACAGCTCATCGACGACCTCTACCAGCACCAGGTGCAGTCGCTCATCGTAGAAGGCGGCCGCCAGACGCTACAGGCCTTCATCAGCGACGGCCTGTGGGACGAACTGCGTGTGGAGACCAACCACCGCCTGCTGGTGTCTGACGGCACCGCGGCACCCCAGCTGCCCGTCACCGCCCGCCAGCATGCACTGCACACCTACGGCGACAACACCCTGGCCGTCTTTACAAAAAACCACGAATTACACTAATTCCTCGAATTATACAGACTTTGCTATAAGACCACGAATTG
>DEJS01000022.1:0-75397 GCA_002353485.1 Prevotella sp. UBA2742 | reverse complement strand
TTACACTAAATAATTAGTTAAATTCGTGTAATTCGTGGTAAAGTATAACCGTCAGTAATTTGTGGTAAAGTAAACACCGTGATTTTATATTCAGATTATAAATCCGTGTAATCCGTGTAATCCGTGGTAAAATAAAAACTCCGTGGTTTCATTTCCGTCCGAAGTCCGCTGGTACCTCGCCCCACCTGTTTGTCTCCCACTTAATGATGGGGTTCTGCCACTGGTGCGTCTGCAGCCACCGTTCGGCACGCCGTATAATCTGGTATAGCTGTTCCGTCTCCGGCGTACGCTCCAGCTTCGTCTTACACTGTCGTTTGCCGACCCACAGAATGGCGTTGTACGAGTCGCTGTAG
The DNA here is from genome assembly GCA_002353485.1 of Prevotella sp. UBA2742. Classification (GTDB taxonomy): domain Bacteria; phylum Bacteroidota; class Bacteroidia; order Bacteroidales; family Bacteroidaceae; genus Prevotella. The sequence goes on along the minus strand of DEJS01000022.1, from coordinate 75,044 downwards.
ATGGCCTTCTCCGTCAGTCCCTGCTGCTGCATCAGCGCCAGGGCGTGCACGATGGCCAGAAACTCGCCGATGTTGTTCGTGCCCTTCATGGGTCCGAAGTGGAACACGCGCGCCCCCGTCTGCAGGTCGATGGCCTGATACTCCATCGGCCCAGGGTTGCCGCTGCATGCCGCGTCCACGGCCCAGGCGTCGGCCCTGACCTCGGGGGGCAGCGGCAGCACCGTGTCGTGGCGGTAGTCGGGTGGGTTCATCGTCTTCGTCATAATCAGGCTGCGAAATTATAAAAAAATACGCAACATACCAAATATTTCCCACGCTTTTATTTGTTTTCCTCGAAAAATATCCCTACCTTTGCACGCGCCGCCTTAACCTACGGAGAGACTTATGCTCTAAGTAGAAGCCTGTTTTGAGAGGGAGGGCGGGCTACATATTTACGAAAAGCGTTTATCTGGCGCTTTGTCTTTGGCGACATAGAATCTCGCAAATTCAATATCCAGTCCGGAGACTTAGCAACGGTAGATGCTGGGATCGTGTATTATCCACGACTCGCTGATGGGCTCCGGCCTCGTCTGCTCCGGTCGTGTTGTTATACATGTTCCGGGGCTTCTACGTTGCTTGTCCTGACTTGGATGGGCATGCGAGAGCCTTGTGTCGCGGGACGAGCAGAGAGTGTTGCCCCGTTTTTTGTATCTGTGTAATTCATGGGAAATTAACGCTTACAGAATGATAGCATACCCGCTATGGGCATCGGCGGGCAAAATGCAAGGGAAGACAGCGAGTATGCCTACGCCGCCAGTAACTACTTTAAGTCTCAGTGCTCATGACGAGCTCTACATCATCGACTTGGACAAGGTCATCTACATGCAGGCCGATGACCACTATACCCACGTCTTCTATTCCAGCACTGCCCACTTCATGGTGCCCTACGGACTGGGTGAGATAGAGCAGCGACTCTCGGACATACCCCATGTCAAGGAGCAGTTCATCCGCCTTGGCCGAAAATACATCATCAACCTGCGGCTCATCTTCCGCATCAGCACCATCAAGGAGACACTGTCGCTCACCGATGCCAACAACGGCACCATTGAGATTCATGTCTCCAAACCCGTCCTCCGCAGCCTTATCGAACTGCTGAAGCAGTAGCCTTCGGCAAACGCTCATGTCCAGTATTTGTCCAGTATATGTCCAGTATATGTCCAGTATTTGTTCAGTATTTGTTCAGTGAATGACTGAACATATACTGTAGAAATGGCGTACATGTAGTGAACAGGGAACGTTGCTTTCTGTGTTTTGCTGGTTTTGTAGAAATTTCTGCCTTATAAAGCAGCTCCGTGGCAGAGAGGCTGCGAGTTTCACGAAAAAAAAGGCCACTTTCACGAAAAGCAACATTTCTTCGCATTTTCCTCTCATTCATTTAACTTATCTTTGCAAGCGATACCCGAAAGTGAGTACAGGCCGGAATCGCCCCCGCTCGCGTATTAAAGTAATAAGGTATAGACGAAAGATTATTTAAACAATATTATTAACTAAAGCAAAAAGTTATGAGAAAAGAATTAGTTTACTCATTATCAGCCCTTACAGCATTCCCTGTAACAGCCAATGCTGCTGTTTCAAATGCACAGGCTGCACAGTACAAAGGTTCGGATTCTGGTTGGACTTGGTCTGGCGGTACTGCCGACAAGGCTGCTGGTACGGTCTTTGTTTCTTCTGGTGAAAAGATTACTTGTCAGGTAGGCAAGTTGTCTCCTGGTAAGTATAACCTGGTTATCGGTTCTGTTACTACCAGTAAGGTGTCAGTATCTGTCAATGGCGGAACAGCCAAGGAGCTGGAGATTGCAAGCAATCAGACTGTTCCTTTCGAGCTGACTGGCACTGAGGCTCAGGACGTGTCGTTTTCTGTTGAGTCTCTGGATGCTGCCTACCAGATTGGTGGTATCTCCATCGACCTGACCTTCGATTTCGATGCTGCTTACGATGCATTGAACAACAAGTACAACCTGGCAAACCAGGAATTCAAGAAGTTTGAATACAACAAGGCTGCCGAGACTTCTGCCTTTGCTACACAGAAGGGACTCATCGATGCCATTACGTCGACAAGCGATGATAAGAAGTATGCTGAAATCTACAACCGTAAGAACAACGAGCTGTGGAAGGCTGACTATGCCACGAATTCTGCTATCGCCAAGGCTATTGACGAGACGCTGGCTACTGCACAGACCAAGGAACTGGCCTACCAGCAGTCTACACTTAATGAGACATACACCGCTGCCAACACGGCTTTGACCGCCGCCAAGGAAAAGATTTCTGCTGACGATTACAAGGCACTGGGCGATGAGCTGGCAGACCTGAAGGCTCGTATCGATGCCATGACTACCGAGAACATGGTCGATGAGTCTGCTGACATCGAGACACTGCTGGGCGGTCCTGATCCTGCTGATGGCTTCTTTAAGAAGGTAGCCGATGCACAGAAGGCCAAGACGGCCAACGATGCTGCATACGAAGCAGTGAAGACCAAGATAGGTGAGGCTCAGACCGCCAAGAACAACGTTGAATTAGCACTGTCTACCGGCAAGCTGAAGGACGCTGCATACGCTACCCTGCTTGAGGAGGCCCGTGCCGAGCTCAACGAACTGGCTAATCAGTATGGCGAAATCTGGAACGGCAATGAGGAGGCAAATGCTGCTGGTACCTGTGTTGATTATCAGGCTTCGTCTAACTACGTTACAAAGATTGACGACATTAAGGCCGCAATTAATGATGTCCAGACCAAGTATGAAGGACTGGCCGACGTCTATAAGGTGGCTCTTGGCGACCTGAAGACAAAGACCGATGCTGTTGCGACTGCTAAGACGAACAACGCCAAGGCTATCGAGCAGAAGATCAATGACGCCGACAAGAAGGCCGAAGACCTTGACAAGGCACTCGCTGCCCTTAAGACGAAGATAGAGGGATTGGGCAACAAGACATCATTGGACGGCGAGACCACCGGGACGGTGAAAGATCTGTATAAAACAGAGATCACTGATGTAGAAGATGCCATTACAGATCTGAATACTGCCGGTGGCGATGTAACGGCCAATGAGACTGCCTATAACGAGATGATGGCCGAAATCAGCAACAAGGACAAGAATGGTCTGCAGGACAACTTCGACAAGGCTAAGGAAAATAAAGACAAGAAGGCATACAAGGACTATGACCCCAACAACGGTCAGTACAAGGACATGATCGATGCCATCCAGAAGCTCATTGACGACCTGAAGGCTGAAATCAAGTATCAGTACGACAACATGCAGGCCAAGGCATTCAAAGATGGTACGAAGTCCAGCGACATGGGCTACTATTCTAAAATAAAATACGATATTTCGAAAGCTATTGGTCAGTACGATGCTCAGGCAGCTTTGGATGTCGCAAAGTACAAGGAAATATACGATGCCATCGCAGCCGCTCAGGAGCAGATTAATACGCTGACCACGGCTGCCCAGGCCAAGGCTCCTACGCTCTATGCCACTGGTGCTGATACTGATAAGTATAGCAAGGCTTGGATTGCCAAACAGCAGGAAGCTCTCGACGCAGAACAGGAAAAGCTTGACGCTGCCCTGGCCAAGAAACCCGCTATTGGCGACCAAGATCACCACTTAGCAATGAACGCTCTTAGCAAGAGCGGTGCTGGGGCCGTGAAGTCTGATTGTACGGCGACCGATAAGGAGTTGACCAGCGCTGAGACTACCTTCAAGGCTGGTCTTGACGCACAGGCTCTGGCTGACCTCAAGAAAACCATTACCGACGAGCGTACCGACCTGACAAAGCGTAAGGACGATATACAGAAAGGACTTACAAACGGCGTCTATGGCACGGTTGACAAGGACAACCTGCAGACGGAGCTGAATGCCATCGACCTGACGGGTACCGAGATGACGGGTGACATTACCGGCATCGACAACACCCAGACGCTGAACGACGACTACCTGAAGAAGCTGCTTGCTCTTGACGAGAAGCTGAAGGTGGTAGAGGAGAAGGCTGTCACCGTGGCTGCCCGCGTGGCTGCTAACAATAAGGCACTGCTTGAAGCCGACAAAGCCATCGGTGATCTGACTGGTAAAGACAAGTATTATGAGAATGCCATTAAAGCTGTGAAGGGTGTCAAGGACTACGCTGACGCTGCTGACACAGAAACCGGCTGGGAGAAGGAATCGGGTCTTACCGCTGCCAAGGATAAGATTACTAACTTCAAGACGGCTGATCCTTTGAAGACGAAGATTGAGAAGGAAGAACTGACCGAGGCCGACGTGACGGCTCAGAAGAAGGCCATCCAGAAAGAGATTGACGATGCTAAGGCTGTCGCCATCACCATGGTGAAGAACTGGGTGGGCTATAAGAACCTGAACACTCAGTACACTAACCTTACGACTTCAGGCAAGGGTGTTCTTAAGGCCGAGACGGATGCCAAGGCTGAGGACAAGGCTCCTACGGATAAGAGCAAGCTCGCTGAAGATACCAAGAATGCATGGGACGAGACCTACGTCAAGACCTTCGGTACTTCTGCTGACTTAACCGATCCTACTAAGACCACCGTTTACGGTAAGGTCGCCAAGAACAAGAAGGCTGTAGAGGATGAGAAGGCTAAGGGCTGGAAGACAGCCAGCATGGACGTAGACTCTGAAAACTACAAGACGTGGAAGAAGACCTACGAGGACCTGCTCACTGAGGCTCAGGGCTATAAGGCTACCGTCAAGGCCAACAGCGACGAGAAGATTAAGCAGAACAAGCAGTACACCACGACCAACAACAACTACAACGATGTAGACATGTTCCTCTCTGCTAAGGAAGAGACCACCGTCATCGCTGCCAAGAAGCAGGAGATGAAGGACCTCTATGCGAAGCTTAAGGAGAACAAGGACAACCTCGTGAAGTTCTATCCGCAGGGTAAGTCGGCTTCTGACGGTGTGGATATCGTGAAGAATCTGAACGAAATCAACGACTCTATCACGAAGATCAAGAACCTGGTGGACGGAACCTACGACGCTCAGATTGACGCTGATAACAAGGCTGCTTATCAGGAGGTGCTGGAGGCTATCCAGGCTGCCAAGAACAACTACACAGCCATCAATGCCAAGTGCAGCGACATCAAGAACTTCAAGAGCCAGGCCTTGGGCCAGTGGGTTGCTAATAATGCAGAGAGCTCTCTTAGTATAGTAAGATGGAATCTTGAGCATTTCCCAACAGCCATTGATAACGATGCTGCTAACGCCCAGACGAATTACGACCAGGCTCAGAGTGACGTCAAACTGTACGACAATACCAAAGATTTGGCTGACATTAAGAAAACAGAGAGCGACCTGACTTCGGCATTTGAAACCTATAAGAGCAATGTTCAGTATTTTATTGATGATGCTATATCAGGTCCTTATGGTGAGTTGACAGGCTGGAATTCAAATCTCACGGATGCCAAGAAAGCTATTGCAGGTTACACTGCCGATGCTTCTACATTGGATGCCGATGCTGTTGACGCTCTGTTCGAGAATGTACAGGATATGCTGGATGCCATTACCGATGCTCGCGATGCAGCTGACGTGAAGGCTCTCGACAATGCACTGGTCATTGCTGAGGATCCGAATAGCGGCATCTATACATCTATCAACAATATCCTGACTGTCAAGGCTCAGGAGGTAATCGACGGCATGTTTGCACAGGCTGATGCCGACCTGCCGGTCGGTAAGGAGTATCTTGAGGCCCTGGGCAAGAGCTCTGCTAACTTCGAGGCTGACTATAACAACAACATTCCTACTTGGAAGGAGACTTATGCTGAGCAGGTTGAATACCATGTGTTTGGTACGCTTGGTAATGACGGCAACTTCACTTGGTTGAGAGACAACTTGAAGGACTGGCTCGAGAATAATGAATATGCCAAGGCTAAGGCTAACGACACCAGCTATGCTGACGCTATGACCGAGCTGGCTAAGCTGAAGGCTCAGCTGGCCGAGGCTGAAAAGGCTGTCGAGGGTCTCGCCGTTACTGGCAAGTTGAAGAAAGAACTGACTAATTATGCTGAGCAGATCAGTAATGAAGAATCTCGCTTTGAAAGTTATAAAGAGAGATCAAGGGCTGCTTCACGTAAAGCTGATTTGGATGGTAAGACAGGATGGACGTTCTCTTACTGGGATAATGAAAAAGCTGCTTCAGTCAGTTGTGATACATGGTTCGAAGAAATGGCTGGTCGGATTGCAAATGCTACATCTGCATGGTATATCAAGTATTCCGAGTACACTTATCTTAACGACGCACTGAACACCATTACCTCTGCCATCTATGAGGCCGAGAAGGAGGCTACTACCGACGAGGCTAAGGCTAAGGTGGCTGGTTATAAGGATGCTCAGGCTGACATCAAGACACGCTTGATTGAGGCTAATGGCAGTGAGAAGACCAAGGCTACAGACCTTGTTCCGTTCGAGGGCGAGATTGCCGACTTGCTGGCTGAGGTACAGGGTGCTTCTGCAGCTGGTCAGGCTGACACCGCAGCTGCTCTCGAGTCACTCAACCAGAAGGTTGCCGACCTGGAGGCTAAGGCTACACTCGAGGCATTCACTGAGGATACTCAGGCTAAGTATGCCGACGACCTTGCTGCTCTGAAGGACGAGATTGCAGCCATCAAGGCTAACATCGAGGCCAAGAAGGATCAGATTAGCTTCTACAAGGAGGAGCTTGACGCCGAAATCGTGGCCGCAGACAACAAGGTGGATGCACTGCTCAACAAGGCTGATAACAACGACACCATGTGGAAGGCTAACGAATCAGCCAACTCTACGTTGGAGAAAATCTTGGAAGGCCTACAGACGAAGATTGATAATGGTAAGGAAGCACTTGCCGATACGGATAAGTTCCAATACGTTACGATTGACGACTTCGCTACGAAGGTTAACAAGGTTACAGCAAAGATGGAGGCTGCCCAGAAGGAGGTTGAGGAGGCTTACGCCGCTGGTACCTCTCAGGCACTGCTAACTGACACCAAATACTTGAATGAGCTACAGACATATGTTAACAGCGTGTACAAGGACATTGCCAATACCGCTTGCCAGCGTGAGGTGAAGGCTCGTGTGGAGGCTCTCGTCGACGCTGCTGCTGCTGTAACGTACGATGTAAGCAAGTACACCGCAGGTGACGCCGCAAAGATCAAGAATGCGATCAATGCCATCAACAACTATGCTCATACTGAGGATAATAAGGGTATTCTGGATGGTGACAATATTACCGCTGTCAGTGCAAGCAATTTCTCGGGTTACTTGGCTAATATTCAGGCGAAGTCTGATGCTCTTGACGAGGCTAAGCGTATCATCGCTGAGGAGAGCCTGGAGCCCGAGCCCATTGAGCCCTCTGTGCTTCCCGGTGACGTAACGGGTACTGGTACTGTGGACGATGCCGACTTCGACAAGTTCGTAGAGGACTTCCTGAACGACAACCTGCCTTCTGCCGGCGATGCTAACTTCGCTGCTTACGACGCTAACGGCGACGGTCAGGTAGACATTGCCGACGTACAGGCTATCTTCAACCTGTCGATGGGTCTGAACGTTGACGGTACTGACCCCGATGCCGCTGCTGCTCCTGCACTCGACTTCGAGGGCTTCAGCGCCGGCAACATGAGCGTGCAGACCACTCAGCTGAGCAACGGCAACACGCAGGTGGCTATCCTGCTGAACAGCACCGCTGACTATCGTGCCTTTGCCATCGACATGGTGATGGCCGACGGTGTGAGTGTGGTGGCTGAAAAGGCTGACCTCGAGCTGCTGCGTTCGAACGACCTGGGCAACATCCACCGTATCGTGGGCTATGGCCGCATCGAGAACAACGGTACTATGCTGACCGTCGAGCTGGCCGGCAACGGAAACGTTGGCTTCAAGTCGGTGACGCTGGCCACCAACGATGCCAAGCCCGTTGACTTCAAGCTGGACAACACCACGGGTATTAGCACCATCAATGTCGAGAAGAATAGCGGTAACGTTATCTACGACTTGGGCGGTAAGCTGATGAACGGTATCAAGAAGGGTATCAACATCATCCGCGGTAAGAACGGTGAGACCAAGAAGGTTGTGAAGTAAATTACAAAACAATCTGCTGATAACAAGGGGAGGTGCGCGGCTGCAGTCCGCTGACACGGCGACAGCGCGCACCTCTTTGTTTTTAAGATAAAGGATTAATATTTAAATTAGTAACAAACCTTATGATGAAACGTATTACATCATTCAAGACGCTGCTGAGCATGTTGGCCATGGTAGTTATGGGCAGCACTGTGGCAGTAGCCGAAAACAAGGTATATATCAGCGATTTCAGCATTGCTGCCGGTGACGAGGTGGATATTGCCATCAACTTCGATACCGATGCTACTGACATCCGCGGTATAGAGGGAACGATTACGCTGCCCGCAGGGTTGACGGCCGGAGACAATGCTACGAAGGCTGACGACACGCGTGCTGCCGGGCTGCTGAACAACTACAAGGGCAGTAACGGCCTCTTCAAGCTGAGGGGCATGATGAGCTCGAATGTCATCACTGGCACGACGGGTGCCGTGGCTTATCTGAAGGTGAAGGCCGACGCCTCGCTGGCCGCTACGAGCATCATCAAGCTGAGCAGTTTCAAAATTGAGCATTCTGACGGTACCAAGGAAGATGCCACAACGGCTAACGCTACCGTGACATGCACCAGCGCTACTCCCTCGGTCAACACGCTGGCTGCCGACCCTGCGGAGATCGGTCTTTTTGCAGGTGGCGAAGCCGAGTTCACGGTAAGCCTGAATAACGAGGAAGCCATTACCGGTCTGCAGGCTACGCTGGAACTGCCTGCTGGCGTGACGGCAACTGTGACCAAGAGCGACCGTCTGACGGGTGCTATCTGGCAGTACAATGCTACCACGGGTGCTATTAAGTACTGGGGTGCATCGGCTATGGCTGGTAATGAGGGTGCTATCTTCACCGTGAAGCTGACGGCTGACGACACCTTTACTACACCTGCCAAGGTGACGCTGAGCGATGTGAAGCTGACCAACAGTAAGTCACAGAGTATCACTGTCGATCCCATTATCATCAACATCGTGGATTCTGATCCGTTTGCTGCACTGGTCAATAAGGCCATCAGCGAGGCTGCCGGTGATGTGGTCACAGTGACCCTGGACAAGGACTATGCTGTAAAGAGCAGTATCGAGGTGCCCGCCGGCAAGTCGCTGGTGCTGAACGGCGCAGACTTCACGCTGGACGCTTCCGGCCTGAACGGCAACCTGATTCAGATGCCGGCTACGGCTCCCGCTGACTGGACCAAGTCGGACATCACTATCTCTAACCTGACGGTGAAGGGCTTGAAGAAGGCTTTGTTCTATAGCGCTGCCAAGAAGTATGTGGCAGAGAACTTCATTATCGACAATTGTATAGTGGAACAGGCTGCTGACGCCACAACCATTGACTATACGAAGGGTGGTACGGCAGTGAACGTAACGGTGACGAACTCTACCTTCTATGCTCCTACAGCAACCACTAAGTCGTTCTACAGCTCACAAGGTGGAGAGAAGACTACGGAATATAGCGCTGATGCTATACAGACCTTCACGTTCAAGAACAACACCATGTACAACCTTGCAAAGAACAAGAACTTCTTCTCTCACCGTCAGAGTAACCAGAAGTGGCTGAGCTATGACGTGGAGAACAATATCTTCGTTAACTGTGGCAAGAGCGGTCAGGTCATCAAGGGTATGAACGGCGGTCAGTCTGGTAAGAACCCCACATGGAAGATTGAAAACAACGCCTTCAACTATGATGGTGCTGACACCAGCGCAAGCGAGGATACCGGCGACTCTGAGGAGCCCGTGAATAACAGCATTGCTGAGGTGGTTACGTTTGCTGACGCTGCCAATGCTGACTTTACCGTAGGCGAAAGCAGCATCGTTGCACGTGAGAAGGCTGGTGACCCACGCTGGCTGGTTGACTTCGTGGCTCCCACTGTGAACACTAACGGCCTGCTGCTGGAAATCAACAAGGCTACCAAGGTGGTAGATGATGCCAACGCCGAGGAGGCTCCTGAGGCTCTGAAGGCCCTGAAGGACGAGCTGGAGAAGGCTGAGGAAATATTCGCTAATCCTGTAGGCAAGGTTCAGTCTGAGATTGACGCCCAGACCGCTGCCCTGAAGGCTGCCCGCGAGGCTTATCCGAAGGCTGTTGCCAAGGAGGCTCTGGACAAGGAGATTGCCGCCGCTACCGAACTGCTGGGCGAGTCGGCTACCGACGCTGATCCTGGCAAGGCCCTGAACGACGCCATCACGGCTGCCAAGGCTGTATCGGCTAATGCCGACGCTACCGTTGACGAGCTGAAAGCTGCCACTGAGGCACTGAAGGCTGCCGAGGAGGCTTTCGCTACAGGTATTGTGACCATAAAAGCCGACGAGCTGACCAAGGACGGTGCCGTGTACAACGTGAACGGCGTACGCGTGCTGAACCCGACAAGGGGCCTCTATATTAAGAATGGAAAGAAAATCATGGTTAAATAGTTAAATAGTTTATTTGAATTGGAAATGTCAGTAATATGATGTTTCATCTCATAATTGATGACAATGGCCTACGTGAGTATCCCAGCGTTTAGTTTTTGTAGTAAGTAAAGAGTAAATAGAATTTTTCTACAGAGAAGCCCCGGCTCGTGAGAGTCGGGGCTTCTTGTTTATTGACTTAGCGAAGCAGACTGGCAGCGGGGGACGCTGCCGGCATGCTCTACATGCGCTCGGGAACCTCGATGCCCAGCAGGGCCATGCCGTTCTTCAGCAGCTTGGCCACGTTGCGGGCTATTACCAGACGCACTTGCCGCTTGGCGGCGTCTTCTTCGTTGAGGATGCTGTAGTCGTGATAGAACTGGTTGAACACCTTGGTAAGCTCGTAGCAGTAATTGGCAATGCCTGAGGGCGAGTAGTCGGTGCCGGCCTGACGGACGGCAGCGCCATACTCGGACATCTTCTGGATGAGCTCGACCTCTTTGGGGGATAGGCTAGTTGGACTAGCTGGACTAGTCGGACTAGCCTGGGCGGCTTTGCGGAGGATGCTGCGGATGCGGGCATGGGTGTACTGGATGAAGGGACCGGTGTTGCCGTTGAAGTCGATAGACTCTTCAGGATTGAAGAGCATGTTCTTGCGGGCATCGACCTTGAGGATGAAGTACTTCAGGGCGCCCATACCTACGATGCGGGCTATCTCCTGGCGCTCGGCTTCGGTCATGTCGTCGAACTTGCCTAACTCCATCGACGTCTTATAGGCGTCGTCGACCATGAGCTGCATCAGGTCGTCGGCATCGACCACAGTGCCCTCGCGCGACTTCATCTTGCCGTTGGGCAGCTCTACCATGCCGTAGGAGAAGTGCGTAAGCTCCTTGCCCCACTTGAAGCCTAAGCGGTCAAGCAGGATGGAGAGCACCTGGAAGTGGTAGTTCTGCTCGTTGCCCACCACGTAGATCATCTTGTCGATGGGGTAGTCGTGGAAACGCATCTCGGCGGTGCCGATGTCCTGTGTCATGTAGACCGAGGTACCGTCGCTACGCAGCAGCAGCTTCTGGTCAAGTCCTTCGTCGGTGAGGTCGGCCCATACCGAGCCGTCGTCGTGACGCTCGAAGAGGCCTTTCGCCAAGCCTTCCTCGACCTTGGCCTTGCCCTTCAGGTAGGTCTGCGACTCGTAGTATATCTTGTCGAACGAGACACCCATCTTCTGGTAGGTCTCGTCGAAGCCGGCATAGACCCATGAGTTCATCTTCTCCCACAGGGCGCGCACCTCGGCATCGCCCTGCTCCCACTTGACAAGCATCTCGTGGGCCTCCTTGATGAGGGGGGCTTCCTGCTTGGCCTGTTCCTCGGGCATGCCCTGGGCCATGAGTTGCTTTATTTCCTCGCGGTAGTGTTTGTCGAAGGCTACGTAGTAGTCGCCAATGAGGTGGTCACCCTTCTTGCCGCTGCTCTCGGGGGTCTCGCCGTTGCCCCACTTCAGCCAGGCCAGCATGGACTTGCAGATGTGGATGCCGCGGTCGTTGACGATGTTGGTCTTGACTACGCGGTTGCCGTTGGCCTGCATGATTTGTGCCAGCGACCAGCCCAGCAGGTTGTTGCGTACATGTCCCAGGTGAAGGGGCTTGTTGGTGTTGGGGCTGCTGTATTCTATCATCACCAGCGGAGCGTCGTCGGCTGCCTGCTTCTCGCCATAGTGGGCGTCGGCATCGATGTCGGCCAGCAGTTGCAGCCAGGCGGCATCGGCGATGCTGAGGTTGAGAAAGCCTTTTACCACGTTATACTTGCTGACGGCCTCGCAGTGCTGTACCAAATAGTCACCCAGCTCCTGAGCGGTCTGCTCAGGACTTTTACGGGCCATTTTTACAAAGGGGAACACTACGAGGGTCAGGTTGCCCTCAAACTCGCTGCGTGTCTTCTGCAGCTGTACCATCTTCTCAGGCACATCCTGTCCATACAGTGCCTTTACGGCAGCCTGAGCTGCTGCCATTATCTGCTGTTCTATCTTCATACTCTTAACGTTAAGCGGGTGCAAAGGTACACAAAAAAGTGAAAAGTGAAAAGTGAAAAGTGAAAAATTTGCTGCCGCTCAGGCATTTCTCTCGTTTTCGCCTGCTTATTACTTTTTACTTTTTCCTTTCATAGGTCTGGTAGACCATGTAGTAGCCGTCGGCGCGGAGGGTGAAGTGGTCGGTGAGGGCCTGGTTGAGAGAGCCCTGCCACCATTCCCGGTAAGCATAGGAGTCCCACTTCAGCCCGTCCGACGCGATGGCTGTACAGTCGAAGTTGAAGATGCTGACCTGTTGTCCGGGGTGCGACTGAAAGGTATGGTCGCCCCGGACGGGGGTGAAGTATCCGTAGTCGGTGAAGATGATGCCCTCGATGCCCATGTCGCGGTAGTAGCGCATCAGCAGCGAGATGTTGCCTATGGTATGGTCTTCGCGCTTGCCGGTAGTCGCGATGTAGGCTATGCGGCGCCAGCCGCGGCTGAGACAGTAGCGGGTGGCCTTGGTCAGGTCGTTGTCTTCCTGTTCGGTCACCTGGATGAGACGGTCGCGAAACGCTTCTGGCACGGAGTCGCCGTCGCCAATAACTACTTCTGCCTGCGGGCAGTGTATGACGGCTCCGTCGCACGCCACCACGTGGCTGGCATTGTGCAGAATGCCCAGCGGCACTTCGTGTGCAGGGAAAGTGCCATTGGCCAGGATGACGGCACCAAATGCGGTAGCAAATTCTCTCATAGAGAGTGTGGCGTTGCATTCTTCACTCTTCACTTTTCACTCTTCATTATCTGTTTCCACTTAAAATAGCCGGCTATGGCTATGACGACATAGAGCCCGTAGAGGCCTGCCTTGAAGGGGATGCCCTTCTGTACGTAGAGCACACAGCAGACGACGTCGACCACTATCCAGAACCACCACTGTTCGATATATTTGCGGGCCAGCGCCCACAGCCCCACAAACGAGAGGGCATTGGTGAACGAGTCGAGCACGGGCACGGTCGAGTTGGTCCAGGTAACCAGGACATAGTAGGTAGCGCCCCATGCCAGCAGAAAGAAGACGGCGGCGGGCAGGTAGAGGCGCAGCGGCATGTGGGTGATGGGCATCACGTCGGTCGTCTGGCTCTTTTTGCGGCCAAACTTCCAAACGGCATAGCCATAGCAGGCTGCTACCGTATAGTAGCAGGCCATGCCTGCATCGCCATAAAGGCCATGGCTCCAGTAAAGATAGATGTCGAGTGCCGGCATGATGATGCCGAAGAGCCATAGCCAGATGCTGGCACGATACTCGAGCCAGATATAAAACAGCCCGAGTATCGTGGTCAGTATGTCCAGCCAGTGTAGGATGATAAATTCACTCATTCTTCATGTCCTTTCCGTGGTAGCAAATTCTCTCATAGAGAGTGTGGCGTTGCATTTTTCACTCTTCACTTTTCACTCTTCACTCTCTTAGAAGTTCACGCTCAGGTGAGCCATCAGGTTAAACGGTGCCGAGGGGGCGAAGCCGGCCTCGTACTGGTCGTGGGTGTCCCAGCCTGTGGCCACCACCTTGCCGTTCTCCTTGGTGAAGGCAGGGGCGGCCCAGCCGTTGTTGTCGAACTTGGCCGAGAAGAGGTTGTAGAGCGTCACGCCGACGGTGGCATCCTTCAGTCCGAACTTAGGCAGACGGAAGTTGTACGACAGGTCGAGGTTTGTAGTGAAGTGGCCGTCGAGCATCATGCTGACGTCTACGGGCTTGTCGTCATCGTCGAGCGTCTGGTAGCTCTTCAGACCCGTGTTGGTCAGATACTGGTCGCTGATGTAGCGGCTCTGCACCGAGGCCTTGAAGCCGCAGTAGCTGAAGGTCAGGATGTTGTTCAGCAGGAAGTCAGGCGAGAAGGCTAGCGGCTGTGTTCCCAGATTGGCTACCGTGCCGTCAGTGAGGTTAACGGTAATGTCCTTCACGCGGTTTTTGGACCACGTGGCGTTGATGTCCCAACGGAACCAGTCTGCGGGTTTCCAGGCGGCCTCCAGCTCCACGCCGAGGCGGTAGCTCTTGGGCATGTTGCGGGTGATGGCCTCGCCAATCTTGTCTATCTCGCCCGTCAGCACGAACTGGTCCTTGTAGTCCATCCAGTAGATGTTGGCACCGGCCGAGAAACGCGGCGACTGGAACTTGTAGCCGGCCTCCAGGTCGTTCAGGCGTTCGGTCTTCGGACGCTCCAGTCCGGCATTGTTGTTGTTCTCGAAGTTGTTGCGCGTAGGCTCCTTGTGGGCAATGGCGTAGGAGACATACACCTTGTGGTTGGGCGTGATGTCGTAGTTCAGTCCGAACTTGGGGTTGAAGAAGTCGTACGACTCCTTGATGTCGTAGACGATGCGTTTTTCTGTCTCCCAGTCTATCTCGTCCGTAGGACCGTTCATCTTGATGCCGATGTGGCGGTACTGCAGGTCGAGGAAGGCATTCAGGCCGGGCAGCAGGTCGTAGGTCACCTTGCCATAGACGTTGAAGTCGGTCTTCTTCGTGTTGTTGTCGTAGTAGCGGTGGTCGGGGAAAAGCTCGTCGACGGGTTTCTTCACCCACGGCGTGAGGCCGTAGTGGTCGCCGTCGTACTTGTTCCAGCCGCCACCGAAGATGGCCTGAAGGTTCTGCTTGTTGTCGTAGGTCAGCGAGGCCACCATGCCGTAGAAGTCGTTGTCCATCGTCTTCTTGCGTACCAGGTCGCTCTTGGCCCAGGTCTTCTCGGCGTCCAGGTCGTACTCGAAGAGTGTTCGTCCTGACTTATACTCATTATAGTAGCCATAGCCCTTCGTATAGTGCAGGGCGGCATTCAGCTTCAGCTCACGGCTGATGTGCTGGTTCCAGATGAGCTGGTAGTTCTGCTGGTGGTAGTTGTCGGTCTGGTCGTCATAGTAGTGGCGGTTGCCCTGCTCGTCCCAGTATTCACCGCACGAGTTGTAGGTGCGGCCGTAGAGCGACTGCTCGTACTTCGACGTGTAGTTCCAGGCGTGGTAGGTCTCTTCGATACCGTTGAAGGTAATGAACTTCACCACCGTGTTGTCGCCAAACCAGCCGGCCTGCAGGAAGTAGCTGTTCAGCTTGGTAGAGGCACGGTCCAGATAACCCTTCGAGCCGATGTTCGACAGACGGCCCTGCAGTCCCCAGTGCCCTTTCAGTAGACCGGTGCTGAAGCGTACCGTCTCCTTATGTGAATAGTAGGAACCGGCACTCAGGTCGACACCCGCGTATGGACTGACACCGATGTTCTCTGTCAGCATGTTGATGGTAGCACCGAAGGCACCGGCGCCGTTGGTTGACGTGCCCACACCGCGCTGTATCTGCATCGACTGTACCGAGGAGGCAAAGTCGCCCATGTTGACCCAATAGAGTCCGGCACTCTCAGCATCGTTCATGGGGATGCCGTTGGCGGTGATGTTGATGCGGGTGGGGTCGGTACCGCGTACACGGATGCTGGTGTACCCGATACCGTTGCCGGCATCGCTGGTCGTCGTCACCGAGGGGGTCAGCGACAGCAGGTAGGGGATGTCTTGTCCGTGGTTGACGGCTTTCAGTTCTTCTCTCCCCACGTTGCTAAAGGCTATGGGCGTCTTCTTGGTTGCACGTACGGCAGTCACCTGTACCTCTTGAAGGTCTACACGCTTCAGCGTGTCAGCTTCCGCCGCACGCTGTTCTCTCACTCCTGCTGCATTCCCTGCCACAGCGGTAGCAAGCAATGCGAGGGTCATCATCAGTTTTTGCATCTCTTTTCCTTATTTAGATAAATGAATAAATAAGGGGATTTCGATTTTTCCTTACTCCGTCATCCCTACGCCGGCATTACCCGTATCAGGTTCAGAAGGGTATTATCTCAGCCCGCAACTGCGAGCACCCCTTGACGAGCGCTTTGCTCAAATCGGCTGCAAAGGTACGCTTTTTTTGTGTAACGGCAAAATAATTCTTGCTTATTTTTGGTGCTCTCGTAATTTCTTTGTACCTTCGCGCCTTGACTAAAATAGACGAATAGGAGATGACACTAAAGGATTTTTTCAAACGTGACCGCTTTGCCGTAGGAGCTGGCGTCGAGCTGATGGACGTGAAGGAGGGATATGCCAAGGCAAGGATGCTGGTGACGCCTGAGCACCTGAATGGTGGCGGCGTGTGTCAGGGGGGAGCGCTCTTTACGCTGGCCGACCTGGCATGTGCTGCGGCCATGAACAGCCATCTGGTGCTGACGTTGGGTACCTCGGCCAACATTACCTTCGTGGCGAACGTCAGCGAAGGCTATGTCTTTGCCGAGGCTCGCGAGCTGGTAGACCATCCCAAAATGCCTTATTGCGAGGTGCGTGTGACCGACGAGACGGACCGACTGCTGGCCGTCTTCACCTCCAGCGGATATAGAAAAAAAGGAGCGGTCATCGATGCTGACCGCCCTCTTTAGGGGTTTTATGTGGAGGGCATTCTTGCCCTCCACTGTAGGACTTACAAGATATTACACCAACTTCGACAGGTCGGGCTCTTCAATGAAGCGCAGCTTGTTGTCGGTGATGACGCGCTCGGCTTCCTCGGCATTCTCCGTACGGAACACCATGATACCCTTGCCACGAAGCAGGAAGGTGTACATATAGGCAATGGAGATGCCTGCTTTCGAGAAGGTCTCGACGGCATCGGCACAACGGCCGGGCTCGTCGTCAAGCTCAAGGGCGAAGACATTGCTCTGGGCAACGGCAACACCGCCCTTCTTCAGCTCTTCGTAGGCACGCTGAGGTTCTGAACAGATGAGACGGTAGATGCCGTACTCGGCGGTGTCTGCAATGGTGGAGGCGACAATCTGGATGCCTGCCTGCTTGAGAATCTGTAGCACCTTGATGAGCGTGCCCGAACGGTTCTCGATGAAGATGGATAACTGGTTAATCGTCATAATCGTTAATCGTTTTATTGGTTAGTATTACTGATAAACTCTTCGCTTGTCGACCACACGCACGGCCTTGCCTTCACTGACGGGCAGCGTGCCCTGCGGAACGAGACGGATGTTGGGCGTGAGCAGAATCTCGTCCTTCAGACGGCGTTTGATTTCGCGCTCCAGCGTCTGCAGTGCGGCATAGTCGTCGGTAGGCTGCGCCAGCTCTACGTCGAGGTTCATGAAGTCATTGTCTTCACGGGTCACGAGCGTAATGAGGTAGTTGTTGCCCAGCTCGGGGAACTGCATCAGTATCTTCTCCACCTGGATGGGGAAGATGTTGACGCCGCGCAGCACGATCATGTCGTCGGAACGGCCGCGCATGCGGTCCAGACGCACATGGTTACGACCACAGGGACAGCTGCGGCCAAGTACGCGCGTCAGGTCACGGGTACGATAGCGCAGCAGGGGCATGGCCTCACGACAGAGGGAGGTCAGTACCAGTTCGCCAATCTCGCCGTCGGGCACGGGCTCCAGCGTCTCGGGGTCGACAATCTCTACGATGTAGTAGTCTTCCCAGAAGTGCAGGCCGTTCTGTTCGGGGCATTCGAAGCCGACGCCCGGGCCGCACATCTCTGACATGCCGAACGAGTTGTAGGCCTTGACGCCCATCATCTCCTCGATGCGCTTGCGCTGCTCTTCCGAGTGGGGCTCGGCACCGATGGCCAGCACCTTCAGCTTGGTGTCTTTGCGCGGGTTGACACCTACTTGCTCCATCACCTCGTAGAGGCGGGTGACGTACGACGGAATGGCGTGGATGACGGTGGTGCCGAAGTCCTTGATGAACTTAATCTGGCGAAGCGAGTTACCGGCAGCGGCGGGAATGGTGAGCATGCCTAAGCGCTCGGCACCATACTGGAAGCCCAGTCCACCCGTGAACATACCATAGCCGGAAGTGTTCTGGAACACGTCGTCAGGGCGGCAGCCCACCATCCATAGGTTGCGGGCTACTTGGTTGGCCCATTCGTCCAGGTCCTTCTGTGTATGCAGAATGACGGTGGGGTTACCCGTGGTACCGCTGCTGGAGTGCAGACGTACACAGTCCTTCAGGGGAACACACGACATGCCGAAAGGATAGGTGTCGCGCAGGTCCTGCTTCGTGGTGAAGGGAATTTTGCGCACGTCGGCAAGGGTCTTGATGTCATCAGGTGTAATGCCTGCTTCTTTGAACTTTTTCTGATAGAACTCGTTCTTCATGCAGTGGCGCACAGTGCTCTGAAGACGCTCCAGCTGGAGAGCCTCAATCTGCTTGCGACTCATGGTCTCGAATTCAGGATTAAAATAATTAGATTGTTCCATGATAGATATTATAGTTTGCGATTGTCAATCACATGTGCACTCTTGCCCTGGCTGCGCTCTATGGTGTTAGGTGCCTTGAGCTGTACCTTGGCCGAGATGCTGAGCACGCTCTTGAGCTTGTTGGAAAGCTTCTTTTCCAAGGCTGCAATGGCGGCGGGAGTGTCAAAGATGCCCGTGAAGTGCTCCTGTCGAATCTCCACCTGTACCTGCAGCGTGTCGAGGTTGTTGACACGGTCGACGATGAGCATGTAGCGGGGAGCAAACTCGGGCATGGAGAGCACGACGCTTTCCACCTGCGAGGGGAACACGTTGATACCACGGATGATGAGCATGTCGTCAGAACGGCCCTCGATGCGTCCCATGCGGACATTGGTACGTCCGCAGTCGCACTGCCCGTCCATCAGATGGCAGAGGTCGCGGGTACGATAGCGCAGTACGGGCATACCTTCCTTGGTCAGAGTGGTGAATACCAATTCGCCAGTTTGTCCGTTGGGTAGCGGTTCCAGTGTCGTGGGGTTGATAATCTCGGGATAGAAGTGGTCCTCGTTGATGTGGCTGCCATGTTGCATCTGGCACTCGTAGCTGACAGAGGGTCCCATCACCTCGGATAGTCCGTAGAGGTTGTAGCCCTTCAGTCCCAGGCGTTCCTCAATCTCCTTGCGCATGTTCTCTGTCCAGGGTTCAGCACCGAAGGCTCCCACGCGCAGCTTGATCTGGTCTTTCGTGATGCCCATCTTGTCCATGGTCTCTGCCAGGTAGAGGGCATAGCTGGGTGTGCAGGCTATACCCGTCACGCCCAGGTCGCGGATGAGCTTCAGGTGCTTCTCCGTGTTACCCGTCGAGGCAGGCACTACCGAGGCTCCCAGGTGCTCTACGCCATAATGGGCACCTAAGCCGCCCGTGAACAGGCCATAGCCGTAAGATACGGAGAAGATGTCGTCGCGGGTGACACCATATGCGGTCAGACAGCGTGCCATACACTCGCTCCACACGCCAATGTCCTTACGGGTGTAGCCTACGATGGTGGGGTTGCCCGTGGTACCGCTGGAGGCGTGGATGCGGATAATCTCGCTCTGCGGAGCAGCCTGCAGGCCGAAGGGATAGTTGTCGCGCAGGTCCTTCTTCGTGGTGAAGGGCAGCTTGTGGATGTCCTCGATGGTCTGTATGTCGTCAGGGCGGATGTCCAGCTCCTGCATCTTGTTACGATAGAACGGTACGTGGTGATACACATACTCTACAATCTTGTGAAGTCTCTTACCTTGCAGCGCGCTCATCTCGTCGCGGCTCATGCATTCTTTATTAGGATTCCAAATCATATTTCTTCTTGTTTATTTGTTGTTTCGTTGTCTCGAAGCCTCGAAGTTTCGAAGTCTCGTTGTCTCGGAGTCTCGATATTATTTATAGCATTTAAATATAGTATCTATAGTGTTGCTATCCATCTTGGGCGATAACAGGCTGACAATCCATACCACGGGGAAACCGCCTACCATGGCAATGGCTCCGCAGTTGATGGGGTTGATAGGATTGCCAATGAGCATGTTGACCACCGTGAGACCCACACCCCAGATGAAGCAGGCCCACACTGAGGCGGTGGTGACGCCCCGCCAGTAGAGTCCCAGCATAAAGGGAGCCAGGAATGCTCCGGCCAGTGCACCCCACGAGATGCCCATAAGCTGGGCAATGAATGTGGGCGGGTTGAGGGCTATCAGCAGCGAGATGACGATGAAGAACACAATCAAGACGCGCATTACCACCACCTTACGACGTTCAATCTTCTCGGAGACGGTGTCGTCGATGGCGCCTTCCTCTACCTCGCCAGGCAGCGACTTCTTGTCGCGATAGATGAGGTCGAGGGTCATCGTGCTCGACGAGGTGAGCACCAGCGAAGCCAGTGTCGACATGGAGGCCGAGAGCACCAGCAGCACCACGAGGGCGATAAGAATGTCGGGCAGCGTGACCAGCATGGAGGGTACGATGCTGTCGAAGGCTATCTTGCCACCTACGATGACCGGGTCGTACAGACGGCCGAAACCTCCCAGGAAGTAGCATCCGCCGGCAACGATGAGTGCGAAGATGGTAGATATAATGGTGCCGCGCTTGATGGCGCTCTCGTCAGTAATCGAGTAGAACTTACCCACCATTTGGGGCAGTCCCCAGGTTCCTAACGAGGTCAGGATGACGACACCCAGCAGGTTCCATGGGTCAGGACCAAAGAGGTCGGTGAACCCTCCTGAGCCTGCCACGTCACTGCCGTCAGCAGGCAGTACGGCCAGTTTGTTTATGGCCTCCGACAGTCCACCCTGTGCAGCCAGCACGGCAGCGATGACCGCCACGATGCCAAAGAGCATGATGATGCCCTGTATGAAGTCGTTCATGGCCGTAGCCTTGTATCCGCCAAGGATAACATAGACGGCAGTGAGGATGGCCATGATGATGACACAATACTCGTATGGAATGCCAAAGCCCATCTCAAACAGCGTAGAGATGCCCTTATAGACACCGGCCGTGTAGGGGATGAGGAACACGAAGGCAATGACGGATGCTGCCACGCGAAGTCCCTGGTCACTGAAGCGTGTGCCAAAGAAATCGGGCATGGTACGGCTCTCTATGTGCTGTGTCATCAGCTTGGTGCGACGTCCTAAGAGTATCCATGCCAACCATGAGCCTATCAGCGCGTTGCCGATACCTATCCAGGTGGCCGACAGACCGTATTTCCAGCCAAACTGTCCGGCATAGCCCACGAAGACTACGGCAGAGAAGTAGGAGGTGCCATAGGCGAAGGCCGTGAGCCACGGACCTACGGAACGTCCACCCAGTACGAAGCCGTCCACACTGCTGGCCTGCTTGCGGCTATAGAGGCCTACGCCCAGCATGACGGCAAAGAATGCAATAGTTAAAAGTATCTTGATAATCATCGGTTCTATGGTTTTATTGTTTAATTCTTTTTGCCTGTATAGTCTAAGCGAATCTGCATCTGGGCCATGATGGCATGGTTGGCACCATGAAGAAACTGGCCTTCCTGGGTGTAAGCACTCTTATAGACGTACTGCACCTGAAAGCGGCACTTCTTGTAAAACCACCACTGTACACCCGCTATGGCCTTGTGCTGGTCCATGTGGAGCGAGGTGTTGAAGTTGAAAAAGTCGTACGACCCTACGAGGTCGACACCCTTGCCCAGAGGAACGTTACCCGTCAGGTAGGCACCGCGACTAGTGGCGCAGCCGTCCTTGCCCTCAAGATATTCACCGTGTATGTTGAACTGGGGCGACTTATAGTCGAAGCCCACTGTCCAGCGGTTACGCTTGTAGTTGTCGCCTTCCTTGATGTCAGGATTGTAGAGCGACTCCTTGATGGCGTGGCCACGGCCTATCTGGCCTGTCGCCACGAGGTTGAGTCCTTTCACAGGACGATACTCCAGACGCGCAATAAAGTCTTTCTCTTTGTTGCCGTCCTTTTTGTTAATGCCCTGGCCGTTCATTACCTGCGCCTCATAGCGCAGCTTGCCATTGTTGGTCTCACCAAACACAGCGAGTCCCAGGTCACGGCCATATTGTACCCCCATCAGAGGGTCGCTACCGCAGCCCGTGAGGAAGGTGACGGCCTCCGAGTAGACGTCGATAGCTTCCATAGAAGTCGGCGACAGGGGGTTCTCCAATGACACTCCGTTCTTGAACTGTCCCAGACGCACCGTCAGCGCCTTGTTGTTGGTCAGCCGGTAGTCAGTGTAGTACTCCTGCACGACGCTGGAGAAGTCGTGCATAAATAGGAATGACCAACGGTCAGTAATCTGCGCGTTGGCCCAAAAGAGGATACGCTTCAGTTCGAAGGTACCTTTGTCCTCGCCACCCTGATGGGTGTAGTTAAAACCTCCTTGCGCATAACCATGCAGTTGTACGCGCTCGGTGACGTCTTTCAGCCAGTCAATGTCGCTGGCTGACTCCGATTGTCCCATGGCAGCAGTGCTGCTGAACACAGCCATCAGTGTGGCCAGCGTTCCTTGGATGAAGACTTTCTTTTTCATGTCTTTGCCTTGTTTTTGGTGTTAGTACTGTTGTCCTTTCGTTGCCTCGATGGTTCGAGGCTTCGATGTTCCGATGTCCCGTTGTTTCGATGCTTCGAGGTCCCGATGTTTCGATGCTTCGATATTTCGATATTTCGATGTCTCGAAGTCCCGAGGTCCCGAGGTCCCGAGGTCCCGAGGCCCCGGTGTCTTAAGGATTATTCTCTTCAAAGATAGCCATGCGCTCTTCCAGCTGGGCGTACTGGTGGTCCTCAATAAATGAAGTACATACGCGAAGCCCTTCCTGATGCGAGCCTGTAGTGATGAGGCAGATGGCTGATACACCATAGTACATCAGCTCGCGTGCCAGTTCTCCGCTCGTCATCTGCTTGTAGCCAATGGTGAAGTAGAAACCATCAGCAATGGGCTGGTCCAGGTCACGGTCGTAGACGATGTGGAAGCCATGACGCTGGAAGATGTCCTTCAGCTTGTGTGCACGGTCGCCATACACCTTCACCTCGCTGCGGAAGTTGTATTCGCCATCACAGGCCGCCTTGAGCATGGCTGCCATGGCATACTGTGCCGAATGGCTGGTGCCGCTCGAGAGTGCATAGAGCATGCGCGTAGAGAACACCAGTCCGAAGGGCAGACCTTCGTAACGAGCCGAGAGGTCGTCGTAATGGCGATGGAACAGCTTGTCCGAGATGCACGTCACGCCAATGCGTTCGCCGGCATAGCTGAAGGCCTTCGACCCGGAGATAAGCAGGATGTAGTTGTCGGTATAATGTGCCACGGTGGGCTGATAGGGGGGCTCGAAGGGCTTGGAGAGGTCCTGACGGAAGTCCATGGCAAAGTAGGCCAGGTCTTCCATGACGATGGCATCGTACTTCGTGGCCAGTTCGCCAATGGTCTTCAGCTCCTCCTCCGTCATGCATATCCATGCCGGATTGTTCGGGTTGGAGTAGACAATGGCGCAGATATTGCCCACCTTTAGGTATCCCTCCAGCTTCTGGCGCAGCTTCTCACCGCGATAGTCGTAGACGTCAAAGGTCTCGTACTTCACGCCCTGCACCTGCAGCTGCATCTTCTGAACGGGGAATCCAGGGTCGATGAACAGTACCGTATCCTTCTGCTTGCTGGCCTGCGAGCAGGTGAGGAACGAGGCGAAGGTGCCCTGCATGCTTCCGCTGACGGGTACGCACCCCTCAGGGGCTATGTCGACGTTGATAAACGCCTTGACGAATCGCGAAGCCTGCTTCTTCAGCTCGGGATAGCCTTGGATGTCAGGATACGAGTGGGCAATGCCGTTCTGTAGCGCTTTCACCTGGGCGTCGACGCCCACCTGTGCAGCAGGCAACCCGGGGATGCCCATCTCCATTTTAATAAACTCTATGCCACTCTCCTTCTCGGCCATGGCAGCCACCTGTTTCACCTCACGAATGGTGGCTTTGGCGAAGTCCTGAATGCCCAGCTGGGCTATCAGTCCGTCTACGATGTCTTTCTTTATGGGCGTCTGTCTCATCGCTGGGCCTCCTTGCCTATGGCCAATGCTTTGATGTTTGCCTCGACGATGGCGTCACCCTTGCGTCCGAAGACACGGCGGATGGCGTCCTCCAGCTTCTCGTACTCGATGCCCAGCGCCTTCTGTGCAGCACCTAACAGGATGACGTTGGCCGAGCGCGGCACTCCGGCATCCTTGGCTTTCTGCTCGATGTCGAGCATGATGACGTTGGGCAGCTTCTCCAGGTCTCCCTTGATAACCTCCATGTCAGGGTAGTTAGGGATGTTGACGAAGGGAGTCGACGAGGTGATAATCCATCCCTCCTTCTTCAGGTAGGGCAGGTAGCGCAGTGCCTCCATGGGTTCCATGGAGATGATGACGTCGGCCGTCCCCTTGGCAATGAGGTCGCTGGCTATGGGCTCCGACGAGATGCGCAGGTTCGACTGTACGTCGCCGCCCCGTTGGCTCATGCCGTGCACCTCAGCCTGCTTGATGTATAGATTCTCGTTCATGGCTGCCTCGCCAATGATGGTAGCGATAGAGAGGATGCCTTGTCCGCCTACGCCACAGAGTATAATGTCTGTCTTCATATTGCTAATTATTTGTTCTTCTTCTGCTTCAGGTGACGTTGCAGAGTCTGCATACACTCACGGCGGGGAATGATGACCGAAGTGCCGTGGTAGTTGATTTCGTCGCGGATGGCCTGTGTAATCTCAGGCATGTTCTTGGGCAGGGGCACGACCACCTTCAGGTGCTCGTCGCTGAGGCCCAGACCACGACAGATGGCCTCGAACTTGTTGGTGCCGGCAGAGTCCTGACCGCCGGTCATACCCGTTGTCAGGTTGTCGGAAATAATAACAGTGATGTCCGCGTTCTCGTTGATGGCATCCAGCAGTCCCGTCATGCCGCTATGGGTGAACGTAGAGTCGCCGATGATGGCCACGGCCGGCCACTGACCGGCGTCAGCAGCACCCTTGGCCATGGTGATGCTGGCTCCCATGTCGACACACGAGTGGATGGCGTGGAACGGGGGCAGGAAGCCTAAGGTGTAGCAGCCGATATCGCCGAAGACGCGCGGGTTGTCGTATTCGCGCAGCACCTCGTTCAGTGCCGCGTAGACGTCGCGGTGGCCACAGCCCTGACACAGTGCAGGGGGACGCGGAGCCACGTCGGCACAGGGGTCGAAGCACTGGCCTGTCTCCATGCCCAGGGCTTTCTTCACTATGTCTGGGTTCAGCTCGCCCGTACGCGGCAGCGTGCCGTCCAGCTTGCCATGAACGTTCTTCATGTCGGCCACGCCACGCACCTGGTCTTCGATGAAGGGCTGTCCCTCCTCGACGATGAGCACCTGCTGGCACTCGTCCATCAGCCGGCGTACCAACAGCTTGGGCAGAGGATACTGCGAAATCTTCAGGACGGGGTAGGGGCATCCTTCGGGGAAGCACTCGCTGACGTAGTTATAGCCTATGCCGCTGGCCAGAATGCCCAGCGTCTTGTTGTCGGCGTCGATGTATTTATTATAGTCCGACTGGCAGGCGTCGTCCTCCAGCTGTGCCTGCTGAGCCGTTACGATGTCGTTGCGCTTGCGTGCGTTGGCAGGCAGCAGCACCCAGCTCTTGGCCTCGGCGTTGTAGTTCAGCTCGTTCTGCTGACGTGGTTCGTCGGCACACTGTACTACGGCGCGGCTGTGTGCCATGCGGGTGGTGACGCGCATCAGCACGGGCAGCTTGATGCGTTCCGAGTAGTCGAAGGCCACGCTCATCATGTCGTACGCCTCCTGCTGGTTCGAGGGCTCGAAGGTGGGGATGAGTGCGAACTTGCCATAGAAGCGTGAGTCCTGCTCGTCCTGTGAGGAGTGCATGGAGGGGTCGTCGGCTACGAGCACGATGACACCGCCGTTGACACCCGTCATGCCGCTGTTGACAAACGGGTCGGCACAGACGTTCAGTCCTACGTGCTTCATGCACACCAGTGCGCGCTTGCCCATGAACGACATGCCCAGGGCAGCCTCCATGGCTGTCTTCTCGTTGGTCGACCAGCGGCTGTGGATGCCACGCTCCTTGGCCAGCTGGTTGCCCTGAATGAACTCAGTGATTTCGGTTGACGGCGTGCCGGGGTAGGCATACACTCCGCTCAGTCCGGCATGTATGGCTCCCAATGCGATGGCCTCGTCGCCCAGTAATAGTTTCTTCGTCATATACTGTCTTTTTGTTAGATTTCCACGTATTTGGGTTGCAAATTTACGGCTTTTTATCCAATCTAACAAATATATGACGAAGAAAAATGCTTTTTAGCTTACAGAATCTTCCCCGCCGCCGGCGTTGAAGTTGTTCTGTCGCTGGTCGTCGTTGCCGGGCTGTTGCTGCTGGTCGTCATTGCCCGGCCGTTGCTGGTTGTTGTTGTCCTGTGGCTGCAGCTCTTCACGCTCAAACGGGCGCCTGTCGTTGTTCATATTGCCAAAGTTCCAAGTCACCTGCAGGTTGAAGTTGCCCTTGCGCCAGTTCTTCTGGTGACGCCAGAAGGTGTCGCTCTCGGTGTAGTTCTCCCAGTGTCGTGAGCCAAAGACGTCGCGCACGTTGAAGGCCACGGCCAGCTGCTTGTTGAAGAACGTCTTTCGCACGCCGATGTCCATCGAGGCGTTGGGCTTGCGATAGCCCTGCGTGATGACGCCCCGCGAGCGGTAGTTGCCTGTCAGCTGCAGGCTGAGGTCGTAAGGCAGCATGAAGGAGGCCAGCATGCGCGCGTCCCACGAGAAGCTGTTGTCGCCCTCGCCCGTCACCTTCTGGCCTTCTATCATGTAGGTAAAGCCGTCCAGCTTGTTCCAGTAGCCGTTGACGGTAGTGGTGAGGTCGAGTATGCGGAACAGCTTGTTCTTGCCGATAATCTCGACGCCCAGGCTCTGTCGCTTGGTCAGGTTCATCTGCGTCATGTACATGAGCCCGTCGGCAGCGTTCTGATAGCGTATGCGCTGCATGACGTCGGTGGTAGGACGGTAGTAGGTCGAGACGCTCAGCGTGTGCTGCTCCCATGTCTTGAGGAAGTTCAGCGAGATGCTGTGCGTGTACTCGGGCGTCAGCTCGGGGTTGCCAAACGAAATCATCGAGGCGTCGCTGGTGTTCTTGAACGAGTTGAGCTGCCCGCCCCACGGACGACGCAGGCGGTAGGTGTAGTTCAGCTGCAGCTGTGCCGACTCCGTCAGCTCATAGTTCAGGAACAGCGAGGGGAACAGCTTGAAGAAGTCCTTCTTGTACGGGTCGGGTCTGGCTGCCGTGCCGTGCTCTTGGGCATAGTCATAGCTCTCGGTGTTCACCTTCCAGTACTCGCCTCTCAGTCCGGCCATCACGCCCAGCCGTCCCACCTTGGTATTGACGGTGGCATACAGCGCATGGGTGTCCATCGAGTAGATGAAGCGGTTGTAGTACTTCTCGTCCTCCACCTTGTCCCGGCCTTCCCAGTTGGGTGCAGCCCACGACTCCTGGGGCGTGTTCTCGTGCGAGAAGCGTCCGTTGTAGCCGGCCTCAATCTTAAAGTGCTCTGACAGCTGGTTCTCGTAGTCGAGCTTCACCTCCCACGAGCGGTTCCTGACGTGCATGGGACGCAGCTGGTAGCTGTAGGCGGCGGGTCCCCAGGCGTATTGTGGGGGAGTGTCGTAGGCGGCCGTCACTACTTCTCTTATAGAGTCGCGATAGGTGTTGTCGTTGTCGCTCATCCACCGGTTGTAGTCCACGTGGGCCATCAGCTTGTGGGTGTCCGTCCAGCGGTGCTCGTAGCCCATCTCGGCGTGGTACATTTGCATGTCGTTGTCGCTGGTGTTCAGGCGTGTCATCAGTCGGGTCTCCTGTCTGCCGTCTGCCAGACCGTAGTGGTAGGGCGTCACGGTGCTGTTGTCGCCCTTGCCCTGCATGGTCATGCCGCCGATGCTGAGGTCGTCCTGCTTGGTGAAGTGCCATGTCAGGCCGAGGCGGGCAAAGAGGTTGCGCCCCTTGTTCTTGCTCTCGCTCTCGTAGTCCTCATACATGTTGGTCTGCTTGTATATCTGCTGGCTCTCGCTGCCTCCCTCGTTCTTACGGCGACGGAAGCCCAGGTTGCCGTAGGCGTCGAGCACGCCGCTCGAGTAGTTGATGTTGGCACCCGTGTTCCAGCCTCCGTACTTGTTGACACCGGCGCGCAGCGAGCCATAGTAGCCTGCCTTGCGGTCGCGCTTCAGAATGATGTTGATGATGCCTGCAGAGCCCTCCGGCGAGAACTTGGCCGAGGGGTTGTCGATGACCTCTATGCGCTCTATGCTCTCAGCGGGAATCTGCTGCAGTATCTCGGCCCGGTTGTCGGTGGTCAGTCCCGAGGCCTTGCCGTTAATCCACACCTCTACACTCGAGTTGCCACGCAGCGAAATCTCACCGTCGGTGGTCACCTCGATGCTGGGAATCTGCTCCAGCAGGTCGCTGGCCGAACCGCCTGCCGCTGCCAGCATCTGGTCGACGGAGAAGACCTTGCGGTCTACCTCCAGCTTCATCTGCGACCGCTGGCCAGTCACCTGCACCTCCTTCAGCATGGTGGCGTCCTCGCCCAGATAGAGCAGGTTGTAGTGTTCGCGACGGTGTTGGGGCGTCAGCGTAAACTGTCGTGTCAGCGTCTTGTAGCCCACGAAGCTCACCTGCAGGGTGTAGCGTCCGTCAGCCAGTCCGCCGATGTTAAACTGTCCTGTGGCATCGGTAATGCCTCCCTTCACCACCTTGCCCTGTGGTGTCAGCACGGCAACGTTCACGAATTGCATTACCTCGTCGGTCTGCTTGTCTAGTATTCTGCCCCTTACACTGCCCTGGGCCAAGGCTGTCAGTACGCTCACTGACATTACTAATGATAGGATGAAACGTTTCATAACCCCTTTAAGACGGACTGGCGAGACAAAGGTTTAAATTAATTTGGTTTTTTGCTCACTTATTCGTAACTTTGCCCCCCAAAACTAACACGTTGAATAATTATGGATACAATTAAGCATCAATTTGCTCAGAAGCTGATGGACATCCAGGCCATCAAGTTGCAGCCCAAGGAGCCCTTTACGTGGGCCTCGGGCTGGAAGTCTCCCATTTATACCGACAACCGCAAGACGCTGGGCTACGCTGACGTCCGCTCGTTTGTCAAGCTCGAGCTCTGTCATGTCATCCAGGCCGAGTTCCCCGAGGCCGAGGCCGTGGCCGGCGTGGCCACGGGAGCCATAGCCCAGGGTGCGCTGGTGGCCGACGAGCTGGGACTGCCCTACGCCTACGTGCGTCCGAAGCCCAAAGACCACGGCATGGGCAACCAGGTAGAGGGCGAGCTGAAGAAGGGTGCCAAGGTCATCGTCGTCGAGGACCTTATCTCTACCGGCGGCAGCAGCCTGAAGGCCGTCGCCGCACTCCGCGAGTATGGCGTAGAGGTTATAGGCATGGTGGCCTCGTTCACCTACGGCTTTCCTGTGGCCGAAGAGGCTTTCCGCGAGGCCGGCGTCCGTCTGGTGACACTGAGCGACTACGATGCCGTCGTCGAGCAGGCTGCCAAGACGGGTTATATCAAGGACGACGAAAAGGCCGTGCTGGCCGAGTGGCGCAAGAGTCCAAGTACGTGGGGGGTGTAGGCTATGGAGAAGTTCGAGAGTAGCGTCAAGCCGATACCGTACCCCGTAGAGGACGTCTATCGCAACATCAGTGACCTGAATAATTTAGAACGCGTGCGCGACCGTGTGCCTACAGACAAGCTGAACAGCTTTGCCTTCGACCACGACACGGTGAGCGTCAACGTGGCCCCGGTGGGCGACCTGAAGCTGCGCATCATTGAGCGCGAGGAAAACCGCTGCGTGAAGTTCGAGACCGAGCAGTCGCCACTGCCCTTCAACCTGTGGATACAGGTGCTGCCCGTCAGCGACACCGAGAGCAAGATGCGCGTCACCGTCAAGGCCGACATTCCCTTTATGCTGAAGGGCATGGTCAGCGGCCCCCTGCAGGACGGCGTGGAGAAAATAGCCGACGCCCTGGCGCAGATTCCGTTTAAATAACAAACCGTCGGAATTTCGAAGCATCGGAATTTCGAAGCCTCGAAGCCTCGAAACATCGAAGTGTCGAAACATCGAAGTGCCGAAACCTCGAAGCTTCGAAACATCGAAGTGTCGAAGCATCGAAGTGTCGAAACCTCGAAGCTTCGGAATCTCGAAGCATCGAAGCATCGAAACAACATAACAACGAAACAATATGGCCAATAAACTCTGGGAAAAGAATTTCGAGGTGAATGCCGAGATAGAGCGCTTCACCGTGGGCCGCGACCGTGAGATGGACCTCTACCTGGCCAAGTACGACGTGCTGGGCTCGATGGCCCACATCACGATGCTGGAAAGCATAGGCCTTATAGGACATGACGAGCTGCCGCGGCTGCTCGACGAACTGAAAGCCATCTATGAGCTGTGCGAGCGCGGCGAGTTCAGCATAGAAGAGGGCGTCGAGGACGTCCACTCGCAGGTGGAGCTCATGCTGACCCGAAAACTGGGCGACATGGGCAAGAAGATACACTCGGGCCGCTCGCGCAACGACCAGGTGCTGGTGGACCTGAAGCTCTTCACGCGCCACGAGCTGATGGAGGTAGCCGACAGCGTCAGGGTACTCTTCGACGAGCTCATACAGAAAAGCAATCAGTACCGCGACGTGCTCATGCCGGGCTATACCCACCTGCAGGTGGCCATGCCCAGCAGCTTCGGACTGTGGTTCGGCGCCTACGCCGAGAGCCTCTGCGACGACATGCTGTTCCTGCAGGCGGCTTACCGCATGACCAACCGCAACCCCCTGGGGTCGGCAGCAGGCTATGGCTCGTCGTTCCCGCTGAACCGGCAGATGACTACCGACCTGCTGGGCTTCGACTCGATGGACTATAACGTGGTGTACGCCCAGATGGGGCGCGGCAAGACGGAGCGCAACGTGGCCTTCGCCATGGCCACCATTGCCGGGACACTGGCCAAGCTGGCCTTCGACGCCTGTCTGTTCAACTCGCAGAACTTTGGCTTTGTCCGGCTGCCCAAGGAGTGCACCACCGGCAGCAGCATCATGCCCCATAAGAAGAATCCCGACGTCTTCGAGCTGATACGTGCCAAGTCGAACAAGCTACAGGCCCTGCCCCAGCAGGTGACGCTCATTATGAACAACCTGCCCGTGGGCTACTTCCGCGACCTGCAAATCATCAAGGAGGTCTTCCTGCCTGCCTTTGACGAGCTGAAGGACTGTCTCGAGATGACGGCCTACATCATCAACAAGATTGAGGTGCGCCGGGACATCCTCGACAATGCCATGTACGACCCCATGTTCAGCGTCGAGGAGGTGAACCGGCTGGCCGCCGCGGGCATGCCCTTCCGCGATGCCTACAAGAAGGTGGGACTGGAGATAGAGGCCGGCACCTTCCGTCCCGACAAGGACATCCACCACACGCACGAGGGCTCCATAGGCAACCTCTGCAACGACCGCATAGAGGCACTGATGCAGCAGGTGTGCGACGGCTTCTCCTTCCAGCGCGTGCGCGACGCCGAGAAAAAACTGTTAGGCCGATGAAAAGACGCTCACTGAAGGCTGTCAGGCCGATGAAGAGACGCTTGCTGAAAGCTGTTAGGCCGATGAAAAGACGCTCACTGAAATGGGCCTTCCTCCTGCTCCTGGGCGCCGTCACGCTCACGGCATGTCAGGCCGACGGCGAATACTCCACCTGGCCCTGTCGCTTCGACTACGACAACATGGTGCACCAGGACCAGACGCTGATGACGGCCATGAACCCCGCCGCACCGGGTACCTTCTGCAAAATATCGGAGTCGGGCTTCGACTACGTCTTCCAGAACAACCAGAACATGCGGTCTACGAAGCCCCGCAGCGAGGAGGAGCGCCGCGCGAACTACATCCTGGGCGTGAACAACGGCATCATAGTGGGCTTCCAGCTATACAACCAGCAGCCCAACGGCGGCTTCGTGGCCTACGACGCCCAGTGCCCCAACTGCGTCAGGGAGGAGAACGAGTACCTGAATCCGCACTATCCGCTGTCGATGTCGACCAGCGGCATTGCCACCTGCGAGAAGTGCGAGCGGCGCTACGACATGAACAACGGCGGCATCGTGCAGAACGGTCGTGAGGGCGACAAGGGGCTGGAGAAGTATCTGGCCTCCACCACCGGTCCCCTGGGGCGCCTGTCGTGCGGCACAAAGCGCTGACGAGGCCCTGTAGCGGGCGCTGCTGTGCGTGGTCAAAGCGCTGACGAGGGCCTATAGCGGGCACTGCTATGCGTGGTCAAAGCGCTGAAAACAGCAAAAAACAAGGCGGGAAGTAAAATTTTTCTCTTTTCACTTCCCGCTTTTCACTTTTTTTTGTACCTTTGCAGGCGCAATTCGCTAAGTGGTCTGCCGCCGCGATGGTGGAATGGTAGACACGAGGGACTTAAAATCCCTTGGCCATTACGGCTGTGCGGGTTCGAGTCCCGCTCGCGGCACCAGGCGATGCAACGGCCCGTCGGCATACCAGCTGACGGGCTTTTCTGTATCTGTCAACCATCTTCCCACCGTCAGCCAACCATCAGCCAACCATCAGCCAAGCATCTTTCAACCTTCTTTCAACCATCAGCCAACCGAGTTCAACGCGTGTCCAAAACGTGTCGTTGTCCAATCGTTGTCCAATAGTTGTCCAATCGTTGTCCAATAGTTGTCCAATATTTAAACGGACAACAAACGGACAACAATCGGACAACAAACGGACAACAAGAGGGGGTGAACGGGAGCTGGAGACGAGTTTTGTATTTTCGCCACCGAGGCATATAAGGTAATTTTGATGAGTTACTTATTAAAAAGTTTGGTGCTATCAATTATTATTCGTACCTTTGCATATTGATTAAAACGAACATGACAATGAAGAAAGCAAGCGTAATGATTCTGACGGCAGCCGTCGTGCTGCTCTCCTCCTGCTCGGGCAAGCTGGGGGCTCTGTCGAGTGACAACTTCAAGGTGGCACCCAATCCGCTGGAGACCGATGCCGGCGTGGTGACGGCGACCATCAGCGGTACCTTCCCCGAGAAGTATATGAACAAGAAGGCCGTGGTGCGCGTCATACCGCAGCTGCAGTATGTGGAGAACGGCATGCTGAAGGTGGCCGAGGGCCAGAGCGCCACGTTCCAGGGCGAGAAGGTGCTGGGCAACGACCAGAGCATCTCGTACCTGCTGGGTGGTCACTACACCATGAAGACGTCGTTCGACTACGTGCCCGCCATGCACGAGAGCGACCTCTACCTGGCCTTCGACGCACGCATAGGCAAGAAGAAGGTGGGGGTGCCTTCGGTGAAGGTGGCCCAGGGCGTGGTGGCCACCAGCGAGCTGTACCGGCAGACGCTGTTGCAGTCGAAGGGCTGTCTGGCGCCTGACGCCTTCCAGCGCGTGGTGGCCCAGAAGCAGAATGCCAACATACGCTTCCTGATACAGCAGGCCGAGCTGCGCAAGAGCGAGCTGAAGACGGGTTCGGTGCAGGAGTTCGTGGCCCTGCTGCAGCGTATCAGCAAGGACCGCGAGGGCCTGAACCTGCAGAACGTGGAGGTGTCGGCCTACGCCTCGCCCGACGGCGGTTTCGAACTGAACGAGAAGCTGGCCAGCCGGCGCCAGCAGAACGCCGAGGGCTATGTGAAGCAGCAGATGAAGCAGGCCCGTCTGGAGGGCGACGTGGAGGCCAGCTATACGGCCCAGGACTGGGAGGGATTCCAGCAGCTGGTGCAGGCCTCTGACATTCAGGACAAGGACGTCATCCTGCGCGTGCTGTCGATGTATAAGGACCCCGAGGAGCGCGAGCAGCAGATTAAGAACATGAGTGCCGGCTTCCGCGAGCTGGCCGACGGCATACTGCCCGAGCTGCGCCGTGCGCGACTGACCATCAACTACGACGTGGTGGGCCGCGACGACCAGCAGATTAAGGACCAGCTGGCCAAGGACGCCTCGCAGCTGAGCATCGAGGAGATACTGTATGCCGCCACGCTGACCAACGACATGGCCGAGAAGGAGAAGATATACCAGACGGCTGCGGCCCTGTATCCGGCAGACCTTCGTGCGGTGAACAACCTGGCTGTGCTGGCATGGCAGAAGGGCGACTACGACACCATGCTCAGTGAGCTGACCAAGGCACAGACGCTCGGCAAGCGGTCCGGGGCGAAAGGCTGTCCGCCCGAGGTGGAGGCCAATCTCGGACTGTACTACCTGAAGAACGGACAGGTGGCCGACGCCGAGAACCACATAGGCAGTGCCGCCGGGGCCAACGACCTGGCAGAGGCACTGGGCAACCTGCACCTGGCACAGGGCAACTACGCGCTGGCGGCTCAGGACATGGCCAACACGCTGTCGAACAGCGCCGGCCTGGCCCAGCTGCTGACCAAGGACTACGAGAAGGCGGCCGCCACGCTGCGCGCCGTGAAGCCCGCCGACGGAATGACATACTATCTGCAGGCACTGGTGTGCGCCAGACAGGGCAACGACGGCATGGCAGGCTACTTCCTGCGCCAGGCCGTAGAGAAAGACCCCTCGCTGGCAGCATACTCGGAGAAGGACCTGGAACTGAAGAGCGCGAAGTAATCACCGGACTATGACGATGGCGAGAATAGCGCATACGGGCGGCAGGCGGGGCCTTTCCTTGGCCCTCGGCCTTCTGGCCCTTTTACTTTTAGTCAGCTGCGGCGTCGACAGCGACCGGTTCCGGCTGGAAGGACGGCTGCGCAACATGCACCAGGGCGAGTTCTGGGTGTACAGCACCGACGGCGGCATTGACGGCATCGACACCATCCCCGTGCGCGAGGGACGTTTCGTCTACGAGATACCCATGCGCTCGCCGTCGACACTGGTCATTGTGTTCCCCAACTACTCAGAGCTGCCCGTCTTTGCCCGACCCGGTGCCGAGGTCGAAATCAAGGGCGATGCCACGCACCTGAGGGAGATGGCCATCAACGGTACCGACGAGAACGGCGAGATGACCAAGCTGCGCATGGAGCTGAACCGGCTGATGCCCCCCGAGGTGCCGGGAAAGGTGGAGGAATACATCAGGGAGAACCCTGAGTCGGAAGTCAGTGTCTACCTGTTGCAGCGATACTTCCTGCAGGAGGACGCCGCCGACTACAAGCGCGCCATGGCACTGGTAGAGCTGATGCTGAAGGAGCAGCCCGACAACGGCCGGCTGATAGAGTGGAAGAAGCAGCTGCCGGCGCTGTGCCGCGGCATGGTGAAGGCCAAGCTGCCCGCATTTACGGCCAGCGACGTCAAGGGACGCACCGTGACGCAGGACGAGCTGAAGAAGAAGGCGAACGTGCTGACGGTGTGGGCGTCGTGGAGCTTCCAGAGCACCGACATGCAGCGACGGCTGATACGTCTGAAGCACGACTACGGCGAGCGGCTGGGCGTGGTAAGCATCTGTCTGGACGCCCGTCCGCAGGACTGCCGACAGCGCGTGGAACGCGACTCGCTGCCCTGGAAGACGGTGTGCGACGGACGCGTGTGGCAGACGCCGCTGCTGGCCAAGCTGGGCATCAGCGAGGTGCCCGCCAGCATGGTGATAGACAGCCGGGGCGTCATCGTGGCACGCGACCTTGCGCCACAGGAACTTGAGGACGAACTGAAGAAAATGCTGAAATAAACGGAACAGAAAGGAGACGGCGCGATGGGTAGACTCGTGAAGTGGTTAATAGGAATAGCAGCATCGCTGGTCGGGCTGGTAGTAGTGCTGCTGGTGGCAGGATTCGCAATGCTGAATACGAAGTGGCTGCAGCAGAAGCTGCTGAGCCAGGCTACGCAGATGCTTACTGACAAGTTGCAGACGAAGGTCGAGATAGACAGCGTCAGCATTGACCTGCTGACGCTGGACGCCCATCTCTTCGGGCTGCGCGTCGAGGACCGCCAGCAGCGGCCGATGCTGCAGATGGAACAGCTGAAGGCTGACGTCGACATCATGGCGCTGCTGAACAACGAGGTCGTGGTGCCCGAGATAAAGGTGCAAGGCGTCAGGGCCGAGCTGCATAAGGTGCCAAAGGATTCGCTGTCGCCCGACACCGTGGCCAACTTCCAGTTTATCATCGATACCTTCAAGAAGGACAAGAAGCCCAAGGCCCCCCGACAGCCGCAGGCCTCGAAAGGCAAGAAGAAGCTGCAGCTGACGCTGAACGAGGTGTCGCTGGAGCGCATCAAGCTGATGTTCAACGGCGACAGCGTAGACTTGGGGGCGCTGCGCTACACGCAGCAGAAGGGGTCCAGCCCGGAAGCCCGACTGACCAACCTGCACGCCACATGGGAGCGCGTCAACAAGAAGGGCGAGAACGTCACCAATCAGGCTACCATCGGGCGCATAGACATTGCCGAACAGGTGGGGCATTATACGGCGTTGCTGCGCGACCTCAGCTTCAAGACCGACAACCACAGACCGCGCAAGAACACGGGCAAGCCCAACCGCGGATTCTTCGACGTGGGGCACTTCGACATACGGGCCAATATGAAGCTCACCATTGACAGCATAGAGGGGGGCACTGTGCACGGATTCCTGCGCGAGTGTACGGCACGCGACACGGTGTCGGGCATCGACATCCGCAAGCTGCAGTGCGAGGTAGAGGCCAACAAGAACGGCATGGTGCTGAACAACGTCGAGATACATCAGGGCGAGACACAGCTGAAGATTGAGATGGCCGAGATGCAGTTCCCTAACAAGAAGACGGGCCGCAAGCTGTCGTACCGTACTTCGACCATCAGGGGAAAGGCCATCCTAAGAAGCATATCACGTCCCTTCGCCCCCGTCTTGCGCAACTTCACACTGCCACTGACGCTCAGCGTGCGTATGGAAGGCGACGACGAGGGCATGCGGTTCCACGACGTGGTGGTAGCCCGGCCCAACGGGGCCCTGAAGATAAATGCGCAAGGCTATATTACGGGACTGAAGAACAAGTTCGACCTGAAGGTACACTTCGATGTCAGCAACATGACCGTCAAGCAGGGCGAGCCTGAGCGCATCATCAACCAGTTTGTAGTCAAGAAGTTTATGATGAAGCAGCTGAACCGTCTGGGTAATATTCACTACCGGGGCTCGTTCAACGTGCTGTACAAGAAAGAGGAGTTCCAGGGACACCTCGGTACCAAGTCGGGCGGACTGGACTTCTTCCTGACCCTGGACGAGAAGGACAAATACCTGACGGGAACAGCCCATGCAAAGGACATCCGTATAGGCGACATCATGGACATGAAGGACATTGGCCCCGTGACGGCCAAGGCCGACTTCAAGTTCGACTACTCAAAGCCCCGTACGGCACTGATGCGCAAGAAATATGGCGGCAAGCTGCCCATAGGTCAGGTCAAGGCGCTCGTCTCGGAGGCTTCCTATAAGTTCGTCAAGGCGAAGAACGTCAGCGTAGAGATGGTCAGCAACGGTGCCATAGCCGAAGGCTCGGTGATGGCGCCAGGCAGTTTTGCCGACCTCAGCTGTACCTTCTCGTTTACGAATACCAACGAGATGAAGAAGATGAAGGTAAAGCCCAAGGTGCACTTCAACC
Organism: Prevotella sp. UBA2742; assembly: GCA_002353485.1. Classification (GTDB taxonomy): domain Bacteria; phylum Bacteroidota; class Bacteroidia; order Bacteroidales; family Bacteroidaceae; genus Prevotella. The sequence continues at coordinate 37,247 of DEJS01000022.1, read as the reverse complement.
TCTTCCGCAAGAAGACGGACGCAGAGAAGGCTGCCAAGGCCGAGGAGAAGGCTGCGCGCAAGGCTGCCAAGGAAGCTGAGAAGGCCGCCAAGGCCAAGGAGAAAGCCGCCCGCAAGGCCGCCAAGGAGAAGGAGGAGGCTGCCGAGGCCGAAGAAAAAGCCGCCCGTAAGGCGGCTAAGAAGGCTGAGAAGGAAGCCCGCAAGGCGGCTAAGAAGGCCGAAAAGGAGGCTCGCAAAGCAGCCAAAGAGGCAGAGAAAGCCGCCCGCAACGCCGCTGAGTAGTCTGCCGATTAGCGGCTTACTTGCTGGCTATTATCATGTGTGAGTCGTTGGGGCGCGGGGCCTCGATGGTGAGTCCGGCAGCGTGAAGGATAATCTCCATGCCGTCAATGCCGTAGGGCAGGTGACAGTAGGTGCTCTCGGGTATGTAGATGCGGGCACCCTCGCGCAGCTTGTCGAGGAAAAGGAATATCTGTTGCAGCAGGCTCTCTACGTCGGCGTACGATGCCTCTTGGCTGATGTCAAGCAGCCCCAGCTCATAGCTGTCGTAGGCCGTGGCCAGCTGATGTCCGTCGACTACCGTGGCGCGGCCTGACTCCTCTCCGCTGTCGCTGAACACCAGCGTGCTGCCTTCCATGCCTAACTCGTCGAGCATCTGCGCCAGCGTGGTGCGCTTCACCAGAGGGACGCCTGTGGCCTTCAGCTCGTTGAAGAACATCTGCGGATACTTCATCTCTATCATATGCAGGAACTCGAGGTCGTCTTTCACCTGCTGTTCGTCGTCGCTGAGCAGGTAGATAATGCCGCCTGTGGTCTCAAAGTCGCGGGTGTAGCCGATTTTGGGGTCACCGCTCACTCTGTCGAGTGAAGCACTGTAGAAGCTCTTCAGATGTCTGACGATTTGCAGGACGGGAGCCGACTTCAGGTTGATGTCGTTGGCTACTATCAGCGGTTTTAATGCTGCCTTACGCTTCAGCCGGTAGGGTTTGCGCGCCTCCTGCTCAAACTTCTCGGGGTTGAGATAGGCATCCAGATGCACGTCGGTCTCGTGGTGGCCGTTGATGGCCTCAAGGAACTGGCGCGACATGCTGCCACCCATCGGACGGCAGTTCACCTCGATGAGCACGGGCCCGCGCTCGTCTACCATGTATTCGCCATGCACGGTACCCCATTCTATGCCGATGGCGTCGAGCACGCTGAAGGCGTAGTGTATGAGCCGCGAGTGGCTGACGTCCAGCCGCATGTCCGTAGTGCCATAGTTATAGATGTTCGACCCGTTCATCTGCAATTTGTCGTAGTGCCACATGGACACAAAGCGGTGCTTGCCGCCGCACGATGCGGTGTTGACAATATACTCCTTGCCGATGATGCGCTCCTGCATCAGCAGGTCGGTCATATACTCGTTGTCCTGTGCCAGTGCCAACTGCCGGCGCACCACGCTCAGTGTCTCTTCCAGTCCTTCGCAGAAGAAGACGCCCTGCGTGCCGGCTCCGCGTGCGGGCTTGATGACGATGTGCGTGGTGCCCAGCTCCTCGTAGAAAGCCCTCGCCTCCGCCTCGCTCTTTACGATGCGGCCGCGTATGTAGCGCACGCCGGCATCGGCCAGAGCCTGATGCATCTCGTCCTTCTGCGTCATCTTGCCGATGTTGGCCCACTTGTTGCCGCGCAGTCCTAAGTCGCTGGCCAGGTGGGTTGCCATCTCGACTCCGAACTCACTGCCGGCAATGACCAGCAGCGGGTTGTAGCGGCGCACCTCTTCTAATATCTCGTCGTAGTTGGGATTCTGGGCAATGACGGGCACGTCTTTGGGTATGCGGTCCAGTAACATGGCTTTTGCCTCGTCAATAATCTTGCGGTCCTCGTCGGTACCTGGGGAAAAAACCATCATGACTACAGGCTGATAGCCCCTTGCCTTCACGTCGTCAATAAGATTAAACCCCGTAGAGAACGGCTCTACTATTACTATGTTCCTTTTCATATTCTTTATGGTTACTGTTAGTCAATTCGTGTTAATCAGTTTCATCAGTTTGATGGCGTCTACGTATTGTGCAATGCCCTGCGCCACCTTCTTGGCGTCCTGCATGGCGTGCACCACCGTAGCCTGACGTCCCACCACGTCGCCACCTGCAAAGACACCCTTCAGCGTGGTCATGCCATAGGGAATGTCGCGTGTGATGAGGAACTTGTGCTCGTCGTTCTCCAGTCCCGGCGTAGTGCGCACTATCTTTGTGGCCGGCGTGGCTCCGACGGCAAAGATAACGTTCTCTGCAGGCAGTGTCTGGCGCACAGGTTCCGTGTCGGGCTCGCTGGTCTCAAGGACAATCTCGGTGATGTCCAGGTGGTCGTCGACGTGGATTTCCGCTATCCTGCTCCACCAGCGGAACTGCACCCCTTCCCTTACGGCGTCGTCGTACTCAGCATGGAGCGCCGACATGGTGTCGATGCCACGATGGTAGACCACGTCGACGTGTGAGGCACCGATGCGCAGCGCCGTGCGCGAGGCATCCATGGCCGTGTTGCCACAGCCGACGACGAAGACGCGCGCACCCTCGTCGACAGGCAGCTCGTCGCGCTGCATGAAGCCCTCGCTGATGAGCTCTACCCGGCGCAGGAAGTGAGTGGCCAGCCGGATGCGCTTCAGGTCGCTGCACGTCGTGGCACCCTCGCCCTCGGAGATGCAGCGCCCATGCTGGAAGACAGGAATCTCCAGCGACTTGGGCTTGCTGAGCCCCGTGCCGATGAAGATGGCGTCGAAGCCCTGTGCAAACAGGCTGTCGACGGTAATCTGCACGCCCACATGAGTGTTACGGTGAATGACGACACCCATCTTCTCTATGTACCGTATCTCGCGAGCCACCACCTCCTTGGGCAGCCGGTATTCGGGAATGCCGTAGCGCAGCACACCGCCGCACTGGGCTTCCATCTCGAAAATCTCGACGGCAAAGCCCTCGCGAGCCAGGTCGCCGGCAACGGTGATGCCCGAGGGTCCCGCTCCGATGACGGCCACCTTGCCGCGCGACTTCTCCGCCACGTCCTCGTGGGTCAGCTCGTTGTCGCTGTCGAAGTCGGCCACAAAGCGCTCCAGCTTGCCGATGTTCACGGGCTGTCCCTTCTTTCCCAGCACACAGCTGCCCTCGCACTGCTTCTCGTGGGCACACACGCGTCCGCAGACGGCAGGCAGGTTGCTCTTGGCGCGGATGATGCTGATGGCATTTCCCATATTGCCCTTCTTCAGTTCGTGTATCCAGTCGGGAATGTCGTTGCCGATGGGGCAGCCCTTCTTACACAGAGGCACCTTGCAGTGCAGACAGCGCTGAGCCTCCCTGATGGCCTCGGCCATCGTATAGCTCTCGTTGATTTCTTCCTTAAACTTCATTTCCTTAATAGTTTTCCGCAAAGGTAACAATTATTTGCGACACAGCCAAGCATTATGGCTATATTCCGCGCTCGGCCCAGTCGCTGCGGTCCAGATTGCGGTAGCCGATAGCCTCGGCGATGTGCATCGACTCTACCTTCTCAGAGCCCGCGAGGTCGGCAATGGTGCGGGCCACCTTCAGTATGCGGCTGTAGGCGCGGGCCGACAGCTTCAGGCGCTCCATGGCCATGCGCAGCATGTCGAGCGAGGTGGCATCGGGCTCGGCAAACTCGTGTAGCATGCGCTCCGTCATCTGGGCGTTACAGTGGACGCGGCCCCTCCCCCCGCCCTCCCCCGCAGGGATGGAGCTGAAGCGCTCCTCCTGAATCCTGCGGGCTTTTATCACGCGCTCGCGGATGGCCGCCGACGGCTCGCCGGGCTTCATCTGCGACAGCTGGGCGAAGGGTACGGCCTGTATCTCGCAGTGTATGTCGATGCGGTCGAGCAGGGGTCCGCTGATTTTGTTCATGTAGCGTTGTATCTGACCTGGCGTACAGACGCAGTGGTGCGTAGGGTCGCCATAGTAGCCGCAAGGACAGGGGTTCATCGAGGCTATGAGCATGAATGAACAGGGATACTCTACGTTGTACTTGGCGCGACTGATAGTGATCTTACGGTCCTCCAATGGTTGGCGCAGCACTTCAAGGACAGCGCGCGACAGTTCGGGCATTTCGTCGAGGAAGAGCACGCCGTTGTGAGCCAGCGATATCTCGCCCGGCTGCGGATTGTTGCCACCACCTACGAGGGCCACCTGCGAGATAGTATGGTGCGGAGCCCGGAAAGGGCGCTGCGAGATGAGGCTCGTGTCACGCGCAAGCCTTCCGGCCACAGAGTGTATCTGTGTCGTCTCCAAGCTCTCCGCCAGCGACAAGGGCGGCAAGATGCTGGGCAGTCGCTTGGCCAACATCGACTTGCCTGAGCCCGGCGGGCCTATCATGATGAGGTTATGGCCTCCGGCGGCAGCGACCTCCAGGGCTCGCTTGACACTCTCCTGACCTTTTACGTCGCTGAAATCCAGTTCGTACTGGTTCTGCTGTTCGTAAAACTCGCGACGCGTATCGATGACGGTGGGCTGGTAGCTGGTATCGCCATTCATGAAGTTGATGACGTCAGTCAGGGTTTCCATGCCGTAGACCTCCAATTGGTTGACGACAGCGGCCTCGCGAATGTTCTGCTTTGGCACGATGAGTCCCTTGAACTTCTCCTTGCGGGCACGGATGGCGATGGGCAGGGCCCCGCGAATGGGCTGCAAGCGGCCGTCCAGTCCTAATTCGCCTACCAGCATGAACTTGTCGAGCCGCTCGCCCTCCACTTTGCCATTGGCAGCAAGGATTCCTATGGCAAGTGGCAAATCATAGCCTGATCCTTCCTTTTTGATGTCGGCAGGTGAGAGATTGATAGTGATATCCATGGTAGGCATTTTATAGCCGTTGTTGATCAAGGCGGCCTTGATGCGGTCGTAGCTCTCTTTGACGGCAGTGTCTGCCAGTCCCGTCAGGTGGAACTGCACACCACGCGACATGCTTACCTCACAGGTCACTGTTGTCACCTCCAGCCCGTTGACGGCTGCGCAATATGTTTTTACCAGCATGCTATTTATAGTTTTCTAAGCGCAAAGGTACTGCATTTTTTTTTATTTCGGAAGGAATCGTAACTCTTTTGTGAAAAAAATCCCTCCGCCTCTCCCTGCTTCGCCCGCAAAGCCTTTATACCCTAGGGATATAGCGAGGGAGGGATAGAGGGAGTGATGAATCAGCTCGCTACCTGTGAACCGCTTAACCTCGTTGCCTTGAATGTTACTGGTTTCTTCGGTTCGGAATAATCCAAAGAAATAAATTCTTTCCTTTGGTTTTTTGCTTACTTATTCGTACCTTTGTCCACAAGTACAGCCAAAAGGGCGTAACAAGGTTTATTTAAATAAAAATAGCTAATGATGAGAAAATGGATGATCGCCGTAGCGCTGGCCTTGGTAAGTGTGGCCGGTTCGGCACAGAACCTGAGAGCGAATCTTGACGAGAGTGTGAAACCCGGTGAAGACTTCTGGCAATACTCCGTAGGCAGTTGGCTGAGGAACAACCCATTAGACGCGCAGCACCCCAGGAACGGTGCGTTTACCGACCTGGATGAACTGAACAGAAAGCGCATCAATGAACTGATTATGAAGTATGCCTCGGAGAGGCATTTGCCACAGGGAAGCGACGGTCAGAAGATTGGTGCCCTCTACCGCCTCTACATGGACAGCGTGAGCCGCAACAAGCTGGGCTATGAGCCTATCCTGCCCTACCTGAAGCAGATTCGTGCGCTGAAGACCCGTGAAGAGCTGCTGAAACTGATGTATGAACTCGATGACAAGGGCTTCAACACCGCTCCATTCGGATTCGGCCTGAGCCTGAACCCGTTCAACTCGTCAGAGTGGATGATGAGTGCCGAACATGGGGGCGCGACACTGCACCATGAGTATTATGCGGAGCCCAACGAACAGCAGCAGGCCGTCGTTGCCGCCATCAAGAGCCTGAACAAGGACTTTCTGAAGATGGTGGGCTACAGCGATGTCGATGCTGAGCGCATGATGCAGGCAGCGTGGGCCATTGAGCACAGAATTGGCATGAAACAACTCGACCAGGTGGCACGACGCGACCCTATGGCTACCAATCACCCGATGCCGTGGGAACAATTTCTGACCGACTTCAAAGGCATCGACTGGATTAGTTATCGCGACGCCTTGAATCTGCCGAAGGACATCGTCATGGTGAACGTAGATGAACTCGAAGCGCTCCACGAAGTAGAAAAGGTGCTGGCCGAGACGAGCGTCGAAGACCTGAAGGCATATATGGAGATAAAAGCCGTCAGAGCCTACAGGAATTACCTCAGTGATGCTTTTGAAGACCGTGCTTTTGAGGCTAGCAAGGCTATCAGCGGTGTGCAGGAGCAAGAGCCCCGCTGGAAACGTGCCGTCGATGAAATCAGCGACAATCTGGGTGAGACCATTGGCAAGCTGTATGTCAAGGATTACTTTCCAGAGTCGAGTAAACAGCGTGTCTATCGCTTAGTGAAGGACTTGATGCAGGCCTTCGAAGACCGCCTGAATGAGAACACCTGGATGAGCGACTCCACCAAGGCCAAGGCACTGGAGAAGCTGCACGCCATACACATTAATGTGGGCTATCCTGACAAGTGGCAGGATATGGAGAAGTTCATCGACATCCGTGAGAATGAGAACCTTGTCGAGAACTTTATTCGCATTGCACAGGAATCACGCGCTGCGTTGTTTCGCCAGTATTGGGGCAAGCCTGTCGATAAGACGATGATGCCTTGTTCGCCACAGGAGGTGAATGCTTTCTATGCCCCTCCGTTCAACAGTATCAACTTCCCCGCTGCCATCCTGCAGCCCCCGTTCTTTGACCCAGAGTCTGACTATGCTGCCAACTACGGAGCCATCGGTATGGTGATAGGACACGAACTGACCCACGGATTCGACGATAAAGGCTGCCAGTACGACAAGGACGGAAACCTGAAGAACTGGTGGACTGCCGAAGATAAGGCTAAGTTTGACGAGCGCACCAAGGTGCTTGCCGACTGGTTCTCAGAGCAGGAGGCGCTGCCCGGGCTGAAGGTGAACGGCGAGAAGACCCTGGGCGAGAACATTGGCGACAACGGCGGCTTGCAGGTAGCTTATCGTGCCTTCGAGAACCGTCTGAAGCAGGAACCCCTGAAAGTGGTGGACGGCTTCACCCCTGCCCAGCGATTCTTCCTGGCATACGCCCGCATGTGGGCCAACAATATCACGGATGAGTTCCTCGCCTACTGCGTCAACAGTGACGTCCACTCACCCCACATCTTCCGTGTGAATGCCGCCCTGCCGATGATTGACAGTTGGTACGATGCCTTCAACATTCAGCCCACCGACAAGTTGTTCCTCGCCAAGGAGAAAAGAGTGCTGGTATGGTAAGTGACTTCCCAAAACAAAATAATCTAAGAATATTACTGTCCGCTTAACTTTGACTGCCTCGTGCACGTGCGAGCAAATAATGGAAAAGTAAAATGTCTATTTGAAGTTCTTATGTTTAACGGTAAAGTGCGGATAGTCTTTGAGGTTGCCACTTAGGAAGAGAGTTTCGAACTCTTGCTTGCCCTTCAACTGCCAGTCTAGCCATGCGCGAACCATGCGGCTGTTCAGTCCGCCCAGCGGCTGCTCGTAGGTGCCGCCGTGTCCGCTCTGCGTGTTGTCGGCCAGCACTACGGGTACGTGCTTGATGGCCTTGTAGTCCATCTGTGCGTTCGCCCAGGCTACATCGTTCGTGCCGCCCACGAGATAGAGGATGGGGCCGTGCAGCCCTTTCAGCGACTTACGGCTGGCGTCGGCCATCGTCATCTTGCCCATACCGGCATTCAGTATGAGATAGGTCTTCAGCCTCGGGTCGGCGGCATTGGCCAGCACCTGCGCTCCGCCGCACGAGTGTCCGGCAGCAGCTATCCGTCCAGTGTCTATCTTGTTGAAATAAGGTGATATGGGGTCGGTGGCCTGCTGGCATATCCAGTCGAGTGCTTTCTGTACCATAGACGAGGACGTGTGCTGGTCTTTCTCGTGCTGGGCCATCATCTGCAGTTCGCCGATGGCCACCACCACGTAGCCATAGGATGCCACATCGGAGAGCATGTTCTCGTAGCCGATGCTGGTGTCCATACAGCCGCCGTTGCACCAAATAAGCACGGGCAACTTCTCCTTCTTGCCGTCACCCTGTCCGAAGAACGCCGGGCGCTCGGTGTACATCGCTGCGTCCATGTTGACCGGATGGTAGACCACGAAGTCCGGGAGCGACTTCTCGCGCACGGCAATGCTCTTGTGTGGTCCACTGCCGCCATATTCCACCACCTTCATCTGCGCGAAGCTCACCGTGGGGTCGTCGTGCTTCAGGTGTCGGGCGAAGAAGGCGTCCATGGCCGGGCGGGTAAACTCCAGCTGCTTGTCGAAGGCCACGCCGTGGTCGCCATGTACCTTCACGTAGTCAACCTGCGTGCCAGCTCGTTGCATCTTCGTCACCCAGTCTTCCGTCAAGTTGGGCTTTACCACCGGATCTTCGCCGCCTTGCACCACGAGGAACGGAATGTCGCTCTTTCCGATATATCCTATCGGCCACCATTCAGGATGCTCAGCCCAGGGAATCTGCGGATTGCCAATCTCCGTGGGAGGTGCTCCTCCTGCGGCACAGGCCACACCCGCGGTCAGACCCGCTATCAGCGACAGATGGCCGCCCGCCGAATGGCCGTAGGTGCCGATGCGCCTGGGGTCGATGCCCAGCCGTCGGGCATTGTCCTTCATCCAGCTTACGGCGGCCTGCACATCTTCAATGCAGGCCGGCATCGGAGCCTCCTGTACCAGCCGGTAGTTCATATTGCACACCACGTAGCCTTTCAGGGCATAGTCTACCATCAGCGAGCGGTACACCTGGTCGGTCTTCGACCCCGCGCTCCATCCGCCGCCGTGGATAATCAGAATGGCAGCCCGGTTCGCCTGTGGTCCGAACAGCGGTTCGGCCACATCGAGCACGGTACTTGGACCTACATTAGTGCGATAGGCCACGTTTTCTGTCACCCGGATTTGTCTGTTCTCTGTCTGTGCCATGACGGCTGTGCCCAACAACAGGGCCCACATAATCAGTTTTATCTTCATTCTTTTGTCGGTTTAGTTATGGGTTCGTCTGTATATTATGGTTACCTACGCAAAGGTACGTTTTTTTTCCTAAACTCAAAAGCTTTTTCTGTTTTTTTGCCACAGGGCTATGAAGAAAATGTGCCGTCATTATTTCTTGCTAATCTTTTTTTGCTATCCTTTCCTTTGTTGCTCATGGTAATTGCCTTAGTTTTGGGTATTGCGAGGTAGCGCAAAAGGCAGTAATTTTGCAACTGGAAATATTAACCACATAAATATTAGTATTAAAATGAAGAAAACAGTAGTTGTTTATGGCTCTTCGACGGGTACGTGCGAGGCCATTGCAGAGAAGATTGGCGCCAAACTGGGTGCCGAGGTATTGAATGTGCAGGACTTGACAGCCGACATTGTTGCCGCCAACGAGAACCTGATTCTTGGCACCTCTACGTGGGGAGCGGGCGAGCTGCAGGACGACTGGTACGATGGTCTCAAGGTGTTGCAGTCGGCTGATTTAAAAGGAAAGGTCATCGCACTTTTCGGCTGTGGTGACTGCGAGTCGTATGGCGACACCTTTGTGGGTGGCATCGGCGAGTTGTACGATGGAATCAAGGACAGTGGAGCCCGATTTGTCGGTAGTGTGAGCACCGACGGCTATACCTTTGACGACTCGGCAGCGGTGGTCGACGGCCAGTTTGTGGGGCTTCCCCTTGACGATGTCAACGAGGACAATATGACCGACGGGCGCATCGATGCCTGGATAGCCCAGATTTCTCCTAATCTTTAACCGACTTTTCCGACTATGCAGCAAACCAAGACCGCTTCTGCCCCAAACAAGGCTCGACGCACTGAGGCCTGCCCCATCGACCTGAAGGTGCTGATGAATCATATCTACGAGTTTCGCAAAGGAGTGCGACAGATGGTGCTCTTCACCTGTCATAAGCGCTATGAGGCCTTTGCCCGTCAGCGTCTGGAGCACATGGGTATTCCTTATCTTGTTCAGCCCGCAGGAAAGCAGAATTTGAACCTCTATTTCGGACGTTCGGAGTGTTTGGATGCCATCCGGCTTATTGTGAACCGGCCGCTCAACGAGTTGACTCCTGAAGAGGATTTCATTCTCGGAGCCGTGCTGGGGTATGACATCTGTGCACAGTGTCAGAGATTCTGTAAGCGGAAGGGTAAATGCTGCAAGGTCAGTTGACGCTACATGAAGCGTACCTTATTTTGGAACGCGTCCTAACACTTTTTCCACCGCATCCGAAAAATTGTTGGAACGTGTTCCAACATTTTTTCCCTGCACTCCAAATAGTTCTCCTCTGCACTTCAAAAAAAGTTCTTAGGTGTGGGAAATAAAACGAGGTTACGGCTCGCTGCCAACGAGCCGTAATCTCGTTGCCCACGAAGTTACGGCTCGTTGGCAGCTTAGAGAGTGGCATTGCCATCGGAAAAACAAAGAAAAAAAATCTTTCCTTTGGTTTTTTGCCCGTTTATTCGTACCTTTGTCCGCAAGTACTGCCAAGCAGCCGTAGACGGCACTTGTTCTTCTCTCTCCCGAGAGTGGCAAGAATCCCCGAGCGCAGGGTGGCGGTATGAATTTTTGAGGGTAAAACTTTAGCGTTGGCTATTATTCAAGATGTTCCGAAACTTGCAGGTAGAAAGAACATACAACGATATAATGGACGCGCCTACTGTCATAGTGGGCGTTTTTCCGTTTTCGTTGTATAGGTTTCCTGCAAGTACCTGGAACATCAAACGGGGATTCGTCCACGTTTTGTGTCCATACGGGTGCTTGCCCTACGGGCGAGTTACCTCACGCTTGGAAGAACTGATGCAAGCATCGTTCTTCTCTCGCTCAATCGGTACCTTGCAGGAATCGTTTTGTTTGGTGGCTCGGCGCATTATAAAACTATAATGCTACATGGCTAAATCATTGATTGAAGAGCTGCCCCGCATCGTGAGCGAGGGCAGGCGTGAGGCTGCCCAAATACTGGAGCGGCTGAGTAGTGGTACTCAGATTGGTCTACAGACCAATGAGCTGGTGTTGCCGAGTAAGGACGTGAGCGGACTGTTCAAAGGCAGTTCGCCACAGATTCCCAATGCCTTCACAATGGCTGGCGGTAATGGGGAGTGGATGAACCGCCTCATCTATGGGGATAATCTCTTGGCAATGCAGGCCCTGCTTGCTGGCGATGCCCAGACAGGCTTGCCCTCGCTTCGTGGGAAGGTTGATTTGATATATATTGACCCGCCGTTTGACTCCAAGGCTGATTATAGGACGAAGATTTCTCTGCCAGGGACGGATATTCAGCAGAAACCGACGGTTATCGAGCAGTTTGCGTATGCGGATACGTGGGAGGAAGGAACGATCTCGTATCTGAAGATGATTTACCCAAGACTCGTCCTTATGAAAGAATTTCTTTCAGAATCAGGTAGCCTTTATGTTCATATAGATTGGCATGTGGGACATTATGTAAAACTTTTGTTAGACGATATCTTTGGGAAAGACAATTTATTAAATGAAATCATGTGGTGCTATTCCATTGGAGGTAAGGGTACGCGTTTCTTTGGTAGGAAACATGATGTAATTTTCTTATACTCTAAGAGTTCACACTATATATTCAATGGTAAAGACCAATTAGTAGCAACTGAAAGAAAAGAAAACTCTCACATGAGGGTCAAAATAGATGAAGATGGCAGAGAATATCAGGAGAAGACTGATAAGAAATCAGGGAAAGTATATAGGTATTATGTTGATGAAGGCAAAATTCCGAATGATTATTGGATAGACATAGAGCAATTGAACAGAGAAGATTCTGAAAGGGTTGGATATGCCACACAGAAACCAGAAAGATTACTTGAAAGGATAATTGCTGCATCATCTAATAAAGATAGTCTTGTATGCGACTTTTTCGGCGGCAGCGGAACAACGGCTGCTGTAGCCGAGCGATTGGGCAGACGCTGGATAACCTGCGACATCGGCAAGCCTGCCTCGTTGGTGATGCGTAAACGATTCATCGACCAAGAGGTAAAGCCCTTCCTCTATCAGAGCATCGGCGACTATCAGAAGGAGGCTTTCCGCAACAACAAGCGCTATAAGCATGTGGGCGACTTGAGCCAAGTGGTGCTGGGGCTGTATGGTGCACTGCCCTTCACCCCAGAGCAGACCAACGACCGTAACTTTGGATATATTAAAGGAACGCGGACATTGGTGATGGTGGATTCGCCTAACCGACTGACAACGGCAGCTACCATCCGTCGGGCAGTGGAGGCTAAGGCCAGTCTGCTGGGTGGCGACTGGGAAAAGGTTGTGGTGCTTGGTTGGAATTTCGCTTTCGATATATCGTCAGCCATCCAGAAGTATCAGGACTCGAATGTGGAGGTGCTGGTGATTCCGCCCGACCTCTTAGACAAACTGGCAAAGAAGGGCTACAAGAAGCTGATAGACGACCGAAGTGTGCGCTTCTCTTCGCTGCAATACTTAGTGGCAAAGCCGCTGGTGGTGACACAGCAGGGCGAACAGGATGAGATAGACGTGGAGTTAGAGAACTACGTGTTGCTGTCGCCCGACAACATTCCGTTGGACGATAAGGACAAGGAGAAACTACAACAGGTATTAGAGCGCGACCCGCTCTCGCTGATAGAATACTGGAGCATCGACCCTGACTACGACGGGGTGACGTTCCGCTCAACGTGGCAGGACTATCGTGAGAATGTGGATAACGACAACGACCCGTTGCACTGTGTCTATAAGACGCGTCTGCGTGTTCCACATAAGGAACAAAGGCAGGTGTGCATCAAGGCTGTGGATGTGTTTGGTTTTGAAAGTCAGGTAGTGGAGAGCGTATGACGACTACGAATTACACGAATTTTACGAATTATGATAATTAATGGAATGAATGTCTCGCTGGAGCTGGCCCGCAGGCTGAGTGAGACGGTGAATGCGGCATGGGAGAGCGGCGAGATGACGGAACGGGTGACGCCCACGACTCAGGAGCTGCTGAAGTTCTGGTTCTCGGAGGAATACTGCTCGCTGAGAAACCGCAACTTCCACGCCGGTCAGCGGCAGGCTATCCTGAACATCGTGTATCTGCACGAGGTGATGGGCGTGAAGAATGTATTAGCGTATTACGAACAGTTGACACCCGACCTGATGCCGCTGGTAGACTTAGGCGCATTGAGCCAGAAGAAATACCAGATGCCTAAGTATGCCGTGAAGATGGCTACGGGTACGGGTAAGACGTGGGTCATGCACGCGCTGCTGCTGTGGCAGATGCTGAACGCGCGACACGAGGATGTAAAGACGGGACGATTTACGAAGAACTTCCTGATTGTGGCACCAGGGTTGATTGTCTACGACCGCCTGTTAGACGCTTTCTGTGGCAGGATGGAACGCGGCAGGGAAGAGCGGAATATCGAGACCAATGACTTCTATCTGAATCAGGAGGTGTTTATTCCTGTGCATTACCGTCAGGAGGTATTCTCGTTTATCCAGAACAATGTGGTGACAAAGGAGGAAGGCATAGGCCGCAAGACAACGGGCGACGGACTGATAGCCCTGACGAACTGGCACCTGTTTGAGAATCAGATGAGCGAAGAAACCCAGGCAGAGCCAATGGATGTGCCAGGCATCATCAACGAGTTGCTGCCCATCCGTCCGGGCAAGGCGGCAGGCAACGACCTGGGCATGCTGGACCGCCGCTATCTGCGAGGCTCGGAACTGGAATACCTAGCAGAACTGGACGACATCATGGTCATCAATGACGAGGCCCACCATATCCACGAGCTGAAGCGCAACGGCGAGATAGAGGAGGTGGAATGGCAGAAGGGCCTGAATGCGATAGCGGAGAAGAAAGGCGAACGGTTTTTCCAGATAGACTTCTCGGCCACCCCCTTCGACCAGCGAGGCTCAGGCAAGAGGGTGCAGAAGTGCTATTTCCCCCATATCGTCGTAGACTTCGACTTGGCAACAGCCATGCGGAAGGGGCTGGTGAAGACGCTGCTGTTAGACCGCAGACAGGAGCTGACGGAACTGAAGGACCTGGACTATAAGGCCGTGCGCGACGAGCGGGGTAGGGTGTGCGACCTGAGCGACGGCCAGCGGCTGATGCTCCGGGCCGGGCTGGCCAAGCTGAAGAAGCTGGAGAGGGAGTTTACCGCTGTCGATGACAGGAAGAACCCGAAGATGCTCGTCATCTGTGAGGACACGTCGGTGGCTCCCTTCGTAGACAACCTGATGCGCGAGGAGGGGCTGGCACAGGAAGATGTGGTCACCATCGACAGCAATGCCAAGGGCGAGGTGACGGAAGAGGAGTGGAAGGAGACCAAGAAGAGGCTCTTCGATATAGACAGGTATCAGAAGCCGAAAGTCATCATCTCGGTACTGATGCTGCGTGAGGGTTTCGATGTGAATAACATCTGTGTCATCGTGCCGCTGCGCTCGTCGGAAGCACCGATCCTGCTGGAGCAGATTATTGGGCGTGGACTGCGTCTGATGTGGCGAGAGCCGGAATACCAGAGCGTCAAGGCTGACGACCGTCAGCGGGTGCTACGTCAGCACACTCAGCCCAAGACTTACATCGACATGTTGAGCATCATAGAGCACCCGGCATTCATACAGTTCTATGAGGAGCTGTTTGCCGAAGGACTGGCCGTCGAGGATACTGGCGAGACTGGCGAGGGCGGCTCTACGGGCGACCTGATTAGAGTGGGTTTGCGCGAAGGATATGAACAGTTCGACTTCATGTGGCCCATAATCGTTCGTGAGGCAGAAGAAGAACTGGAAGATGTAGAGATAGACATCAGCACACTGCAGCCCTTCACGGCATTCACGTTGGAGATGCTGCGCAAGTTTCTGGCTCAGGATGGAGAGACGTTCATCTCGCAGGAGGCTATCTCGAAGACGCAGTTTGGAAGGTATAAGGTGACGGCAAACCTGTTTACAGCCACCAGCTATAACGAATACCTGCAGAAGCTGTTGCGCACCATCACGCTGAGGTTCGACAGGATATCGTCGCATAAGGAGATGCCTGTGCCCAATCTGCAGATTAACGAGGCTCGCATGGTAGGCGTCGTAGACCGATATATCCGTACCCGACTGTTCGGCCAGCCGTTTAACCCGTTCAACGGCAGCGACTGGAAGATACTGCTTTCGAGGGATGCCGTCGTCACCAAGCATATTATAGAGGAGATGGCACGGGCCATCTTTAATATCCAGAACAACATTATGACGACTGATGCACAGGTGCTGCACACGGCGTTCTCGTCGGTAGCGGAGATCAAGATGCGCGAGTCGTTCTCTGTAGAGACGCATAAGACCATTTACGAACGGCAGGGCTATCCTTCGAGCCGGGGCAGCTTTGAGCAGAGGTTTATAGAGTTCCTCGACATGGACGGCGAGGTGGAGCGGTTCCTGAAGATCAACGAAAGCCAGCATGCGTTTGCCGTCGTCTACTATATGCGGAAGGACGGGCTGATGGCCACGTATCATCCCGACTTCATCGTCGGCACTTCAGACAAGATATATCTGATAGAGACCAAGGGCAACGATAAGGTGTTCGACAAGAACGTGCGCCAGAAACAGACGGCGGCTGTGGAGTGGTGCCGAAAAATCAACGAGCTGAAGCCGGAGGAACGTATGGACAGGGAGTGGGAGTACGTGCTCGTCAGCGAGGACAACTTCTACGGACTCTCCGCCAATGGTGCTACGACTACTGACATCTGCGAGAGATGCAAGGTCTCGCTTTCTGCGGCCATTGGTGAGTTGTTTGTATAGAGTGTGTTCAGCTTGTATGCTCTGCCATAGCTCCGTATTCATCGTATTCAGTTGTACGGCTGGCGTAATTATGTTTCTGTGGGGTATATATGTCTCCCGTTGAGGTCGTGATGAACCATGGCCGCGACGCAGGAGTCGGACCATACGTTGACCGCCGTCTCTACCATGTCGATGATGGTGTAGATGGGCAGGATGATGCCTAAGACGGCTATGGGCGCTCCGATGCCTGACATGAGCGAGAGTGTGAGGAAATAGCATCCCATCGGAACGCCGGCGTTGCCTACTGCCGACACCACACTGATGAGCAGCCACGAGAGCATGGTGGTCCATGTGAGCGGCATGCCTCCCTGTTGCATGACGAAGAGCGAGGTGACGAGGATAAAGGCTGCACAGCCGTTCATGTTGATGGTGGTACAGATGGGTAATACGAACCGAGAAATTTTCTGATCTGCTCCCAGGCGTTGCTCAGCACACTGCATAGTGACGGGCAGCGTGGCAGCACTACTCTTGGAAAACAATGCCATCAGCGTGGCGGGATACATCTTGCTGAACACGCGGACGGGGTTCATGCCACGCAACAGCAGGAACAGAGGCAGCACGATGAAGAACTGCACGAGGTTACCACCGAGCACTACGGCGACATACTTGCCTAAAGAGTCGGCTACGACACCTGCTGACAGCTGGGCCGACAGCTGGGCGGCAAAAGCCACGATGCCGACGGGCAGCGTCCAGATGAGTCCGCGAATGAGCATGAATAGCAGTTCCTGTAGTCCCGACAACAGTCGGAGCACCGTCGCCTTATTGTCCGATTCGGGCATCCGCGACAGCCCGAAGCCCAAAGCGGCAGCCAGTAGTAGCAGTGACAGCACATTGCCTTCAAGAAAGGGTTTGACCACATTGTTGGGTATCAGTCCGATGATGTGACTGCGATACGACAGCTGGGGCGCATCCTCCACCGCCTCCTGTCCCATACAGACAGCATCGGCAGGCAAATTGCCAGGGGCTATCAGCACATACAGCAACAGTCCCACTGCGGCCGCCACTGTGGTTGTCAGCAGCGTATAGCTGATGGTATGTCGGAAGATGCGACCTGTTTCCTGCCCTTTCCCTAACGAGGCCAGCGTGGTGGTTACCGCCAGCACGATGGTAGGCACAGCCAGCAACTGGAACAACCGGGTATAGACAACGGCAACAAAATCCGTCAACTGGTTCAGCCAGTCAGTCTGTAATAATCCAAGGATGGCGCCCGCAATGAGGGCGCCAATCCAAATCAGCGTTTGTTTCATTCTGTTTTATCTAACGTACAAAGGGCTTATTTATTGTGCGTCTGTCGCCAGGTGTGAATATAGTCTACTATCTTGCGCAGTTTCTCCTGGTCCACATCGTTGGGCACAGAGTCGTCGGCACCAAAGATGAAGTTCCGGGGAGCGTCTTTCAGAATCTCGTCCACCTCAGCCTTCAGTTCTTCCAGGGTTCCCTCACGAAGTGCTTTGCTGCGATTGTTGAGTCCACCCAACACGGGACGGTTAAAGAGCCGGCTGATATCCTTGAGCGACAGTCCAGTGCCCTGCCAGTTGTGGAGCGGCGGATTGACGACACTGCCCGGATAGTCCAGATAGTCCTTGAAGGTGTCTGCCGTGAAGTGACCTCCGCTCTCGCAGATGTGCAGGATGTTGTAAGGGGCAATCTGAGCCGCCAGGTCACTCAGCTGTTTGTCATAAGGTTTGATGACATCGACAAACACGCCTCCGCCAAACTCCTCCAGATCGTCACCCTGGCTTGAGATGTAGAATCCGTCAGCACCGGCCTTGCGAGCCTCGCGAATATAATACAGCAGACTGCCGGTGACTGCCTCCAGTGCGGGTTTGATAGCCTTGGGGTCCTGCTTGATGAGTTCTACGACGCGACGGCGCCCCTCACGATCGCTTGACAGTTGTGCTCCTGCAGTCTGTATGAGCACGCGCAGCGGAGAGAACACGGTAGGGATGATAAGCGCTTCCTGACCCAGTTCACGCTTCAGTCCGCGGATGACATTCAGCTGCTCCTCCCAGGTCTCAGGCTCAAAGGGCTTGACGCTCTTCCAGTCCTTGGCGCTCTTCACTGGCTGTATTGTAGGAAAATACTCGTACTTGACGTTGACAAAGTCGACATGCGTGGTACGGAACCAGTCTATGTGCGACTGAACAGCCTTCTGCCCCTCCTTGTCCTTGAAGTGGATATTAAAGAACACGGGGATGTAATCGTTCTGCCGGCTTTGGTCTAACACTTGCCACAACAGTTCACGCTTGTTGTAGTCGTTNNTGGCGGTTTGTGCAACACTCTTGACGGTGATGGCGGTGGCAGCGGCAACTATCAGTGCGCTGCGCAGGATGTTTCTTACTTGCTTTCTCATTGTCGTACTGTTTTTAATTGATTTACCTTATTTATTTTATTTCATTCCCAACCTTTGGCTGTGTAGGGGTCGCCTGAAGTCTCGCCGGCATAGCCCCAGTTCTGCTTCAGATTGGGATTGAGCACTATCTGATCCTCAGGGACAGGCAGATAGTAGTTGCGGGGAGAGATATTCTTGTACTTCAGGTCGTCAGCATCAACCTTCTCCTTGATAGTCTTCACCAGGATGTGCCAGCGCTTCAGGTCGAACCAGCGTGAACCCTCGGTGATGAACTCCTTGAACCGCTCGGCCTGCACAGCAGCACGGAACTGCTCTTTGCTCAGTCCCGACAGGTTGAGCGTAGTACCGTCGGTCGGCTGCTTCTGCGTGTTCTCATACGGGCTCCAGTAGGCACGACGTCGCACCTGGTTGATGGCGTCATAGGCAGCGGCAGTCGGACCATTCAGCTCGTTTTCAGCCTCAGCCTTGACGAGCAGGACGTCCGCATAGCGCAAGACGCTGGAACTGGTGTTCTGTCCTGAGATGTAGGGAGCACTCTCGTTGGCCATGTAGAGTGTGTCAATATACTTCCTGAAGCGCAGGCGCTCGAAGTCGAAATACTTGCCGTCAGCCGGATTGAAGAGACGCAGGGTGACTGAAGCATCGCGACGCTGGTCGTTGGGGTCGAAATCGTTGTATATGTCATTGTTCAGGGCGGCAATCACTGGCAGGCTGGCATTGGTAAAGCCTGTCGAGAAGACACAGTGTCCGGTGATGTTACGATTGACACTGAACTTATGCTCAACGGTGAAGATGAGTTCGGCACCCTCCTTTTTGTCGAGCGACCAGTTGTCAATGAACTTGCTGATCAGTTGGTATTTGCCTGCACTGATGACACGGTCGGCAGCAGCTACGGACTTCTGGAGCAGTTCGCTCTGGTGTTCCTTCGCATAATCGGTATCCGTCTGTGCCCACGTCAGATAGACTTTGGCCAACAAGGCCGAAGCGGCACCAGCGGAAGCCTGACTGGTGAGCGGTGCAAAGTCGGGAGTAATCTGCTCGGCATCTGTCAGGTCCGTAACAATCTGCTCGTAGACCAAGTCCTGCGAAGTGCGAGGCTCGCCTTCACCCTCTCCGTCGTGCAGCACCAGAGGCACATCGCCGAAATAGCGCACAAGGTCGAAGTAGTAGAGTGCACGCAGGAACTTGGCGGCATTCGTGTAGTTACTCCGTGTGGTCTCGTCCAAGGACACACCTGCCACTTTGTCTATCAGGATGTTGGCACGGTTGATGGCCAGATAGCGGTAGTTCCATGCTGTTTTGACGAAGCCGTTGGTCGGCGTGATGGAAAAATTTCCTATCTCTGTGATGTCAGCACTGTTGGCGGTTCCGCGACGGGCGTACTCACTCTGCAGGTCGTTGAAATAGATGACCTCATTGTTCCAGGGAGCATTCATGCCTCCGGTGGTCAGTTGCTGATAGATGCCATTGAGGGCAACCTTTATGTCTGACTCGTTCTGATAGAAGTTTTCTTTGTCTATCGAACTGATAGAAGTTTGGTCAAGGTCAGCGCAGCTGCTGAGCAGCAAACCTGCACCTAAGATGTATGTTGTAATGTTCGTTTTCATAATCATTCGTTATATCGTTATTACGTGATATCACTTTAATTCACAGCGTCACACTGAGTCCGAAGAGCACGCTCTTGGCCGTAGGATAGGTTGCCATATCGATGCCCTGATAGATGGCACTTTGCTCATTGGCACCATTGCGACCGCCTTCTGGGTCATAACCGCTGTAGCTGGTGATGGTGAAGAAATTCTGCAGTGCCACATACAGGCGCAGACGAGCGTCCTTGGTGATTTGCGGGACAGGCAGGGTGTAGCCCAGCTGGATGTTCTTGAGGCGCAGGTAACTGGCATTCTCCACATAGCGGCTGTCGGAAACGACTGTCAGGTCGTCGCTGGCTTTCTGAACCGTGTTCGACGGGTTGGCGGGTGTCCAGCGGTTGGCGACATCAGCCAGACAGTTGTAGTATGTTGAACCTTTGGTCAGTCGGGTAGCCAGTCCGTTGTATAGTTTATTGCCGTACGAGCCTGCCAGGCTGACGAACAAGTCCCACTGCTTGTAGCGCAGCGATGTATTCAAGCCATAGGTGAACTTGGGCTGCGAATTGCCTAACACCGTCTGGTCCTCGGTGTTCACCACACCGTCGCCGTTGACATCTTCAAAATAGGGATTTCCAGGCTCCAGTTTGTTGATGGTCTGGGGAGTCAGCTGGGCTGCCTGCTCCTCGCTTTGTACGATACCAGCGAATTTGTATCCGTAGAAGGTACCCAAGGGCTCGCCCACCTTGACGATGAGCGGCGAGATGTAGCCGATAGTGGCACCGCCGATGCTTGGAATGATGGACGTGGCACCGCCCAGACTGGTTATCTCGTTCTTATTGTGAGCGATATTGCCATTGACATTCCACGACCAGTCTTTGCTGTCCAGCAGCACACCACTGATTTCCAGTTCCACGCCTTTGTTGGTGACTGAGCCCACGTTGCGCAGTGCTGTAGCGTAACCCGTGACACCCTCGACTGGAACCTGCAGCAACAGGTCGCTGGTCTTCTTGTAATAGGTGTCGAAGGTCACCGTCAGGCGGTTATGCAGGAAACCGGCACTGATACCTATATTATAAGAAGCAGTCTTCTCCCACTTCAGGTTAGGATTGGCCATGTTGGTGATATTGTATGCCACTGTCTCTTCACCATTGTAGATAAACGGCGTGGTATTAGGCGACACATTGGCACCAAACTGGTAGTCGCCGATTTCCTGATTACCCACCACACCTACCGAGGCACGCAGCTGGACGAAGTCAACATCCTTGCCCAGATGCAGCCAGCGTTCACGGTCAATGTTCCACGACAGACCCAGTGAGGGGAACCAGCCCCATTTATGATTCCTGGCAAAACGGCTCGAACCATCGGCACGCAGGGTCAGCGAAGCATTATAACGCGAGTCGAATGAGTAGTTGACACGACCCAATACCGACTGGAGCGTAGAGATATAGGCTGCACTCGTCGAGCGATACAGATCGCTGCCGGCAGAGAGGTTGTTGTAGCCTGTGACATCATTGGCAAAGTTGCGAACGGTAGTGGCAAAACCCTCCCGGTCTGTACGCTGCGCTGTGTAACCACCCAGCACGTTGACATGATGGCGCTTGAACGTGTTGTCGTAGGTGGCCGTAAACTCGGCCTGCCACACGTTGGTCTTATTGCCGCCCACAGAAGCCACGCCGTTGTACTCCAATCCCGTTGTGGTGTACGATGGCGAATAGTTGTTCTCCTTGGTGTTCGACAGGTCTACACCCACGTTGGCCTTCAACTTCAGGTGGCCCAAGACCTCCCACTCGGCAAAGGCATTGGCAATGACACGCGAATTGGTCGTATTCGTCTGAATGTTATTCAAGTCGCTGATGGGGTTGCCCACTACGACCTCACCGTCACGTACAAACACATCCTGACTGATGGGGGTCTTCGAGTAATTATAGGACCCGTCGCTGTTGTAGACGGACTGCGTGGGAGGTGTGATGAGGGCCGACATCCAACTGTTGGCAGCCCACTTGGCAGTCTGTCCGTTGTTGCCGTGATCGACATTGCGCAGTCCTGCCAGACTGTTGTAGGCACCTGAGGCGTTAAGCCCTACCAGCAGGTTATTCAGGATGCGGCGCTCGTAGTTGATGCGACCTGTATAGCGTTTGAGATCAGTACCGATGATGATACCCTGCTGGCCCTTGTAGCCGCCGCTGATGGCATAGCGCGAAATCTCGTCGCCACCCGTGAAACTGATTTGATGCTCGTTGGTGAATGCCGTCCTCAGTGCTGCATCCTGCCAGTCGTAATTGGCGGTAGGAGCAGGCAGTGGGTTGGCAGGGTTCAGCTCGTTATACAACGCTGTAAACTGCTGCGCATTCAGGAAGTCCAGTTTCTTGGCTGCGGAACTCCACGAGAAGGTGCCCGTATAGTTGATGGTGTTGCGCCCGTGCGAGCCCTTCTTGGTAGTAATGATGATGACACCGTTGGCACCACGCGTACCATAGATGGCGGTGGCCGAGACATCCTTCAGCACCTCTATCGACTCAATGTCAGCAGGATTCAGGAAGGCCAGCGGGTCCAGTTGGGCGTCGCTGCCAGAAGCGTCTGTCTGGGTCGAAGCAGCATCGTTGTAGACAATCTGTCCGTCAATGACATACAGCGGTTCGTTGCCTCCCGTGATGCTGTTGCCGCCACGGATACGGATATTGCTCAGGGCCCCCGGCTGTCCGCTGGTGGTGATGACGTTCAGACCAGCCACAGCCCCCTGCAGGGCACTCTCGACAGAGGTATTCTGCTGGCGCAGCACCTCGCTGTTGACACTTGCAATGGCGCTGGTCAGCTCCAGACGCTTCTGCTCACCATAGCCCACGACGACCACTTCATTCAGACGGTTGCCTGAGTCGCTGAGCTGAATCTCCAGCGGTTCGGCTGCATCGTAGACATCTACCTCCTGCGAGCGATAGCCGATGAATTGTACGCTCAGCGTCAGCGGCAGCTCGACGTTCGTCACCAGACGGAAGTTTCCATCCACGTCTGTGACAGTACCCAGTTCCTTGCTCGACTTAGGCACCAGCGAGGCACCTATCAGCGGTTCTCCTGTACGGGCATCAACGATGCGGCCCGTTATCGTGGTCTGTGCCAATGCTGACAGGGCAGACGACAGCACGACCAAAAATGTAAACAATCTTTTTTTCATAAACACAGTTCTCCCTAAAGGGTACGGGTCTGTCGTTGTTGACCCGTCCCTTCATCTAAACTTAAACAAACTACTAATTGATGATGGCTAAAGTCTCGTGTTGATACTATTTCTGTGCCAGGTCCTTCTGTGCCACGCGGTGCTGCTGGGCAGTCAGCTCTTTCGCTGACAGCGAGAGCAGTCCGTACTGGTGGACATACTGCACCCCGTTGCGGAGCACCCACGCGGCAAAGTCGTTGAGCACGGGGTTGGCATGGCTATAGGAAAGGCCTACGCTGCCAACGGGAATCTCGGTGTATTCTTCCTGTTCCAACAGTTGGATGATGTCGTCCAGCCGTCCCTCGCCGAGCACCTGACGCCCCTGCCGGTCGATGTCCAGTGGCAGCAGAGCCAGCGACGGGTTGAGCAGTCGGCTCTCCAGGTCGAAGATGTTCGACAGCGAGTTGACCGTCACGCCCAGCGGGTCGCGGCTGATGGCAAGGTTTAGGAATGAGTCGTCGCCCTGGATCTTTTTGCCTTTATAATCGGCGGTCTCCTGATGGAAATGGGCAGCGTAGAGGCGCGAGGCCGACAGCTGGCTGTTGCCGGTGATGATGTGCAGCTGCTGCTCCAGCTTCGACTCCTTACGCTCGTCGTCCAGCTCGTCTTTGACGAAGAACAGACTCTTCAGTTTCTTGGCGTTCAACGCATGCGAGCCCACCAGCTGTTGGGCTTCCGAGCCCTTTGCTGTGACGGGCAGAACGGCCAGGCGAGCCACTCGTATGGCATCGTCATCGGTAGTTACGGAAATGCTGTTTCCATGGTCATGCGATTTCCCTGAAACAAATTGGAAATCTACCTTCGGGTTGGTCTTACGATATTCGATCACCCACTTCTCCACCAACCCACGGGCGAAGTTAGGTACGTGTAGAGATATCTTCTCTCCCTGAGACTGCTGCGATGCTTTCGCTGTCTCTTGTGCGCTGGCTGCCAGACTAAGCTGCAGCCCTAAAAACAATGCTATCTGGAATACTTGCTTTTTCATATTTCTTTCGTTCTTTACTTATTTTGTATATGTGTCGTTTACTCACGTTTTGCTTACTGCCTGTCATCTGCATGTTGCTACAACAACAGCAATACATTCGCATCGACATTCGGTTCATCATCATTGTTTTCATAACTCCTTGTTCTTTATATTTGTTAATAATCTTTTGTTATCTTTCGACGGTGCAAAGGTACGGCGAAATCCTGGCTCCCGCAATACCCTTTGTACGTCATTCTGCATACCCAGTGTTTGGTATTACAGATGTATCTCTTTGTCCACCACCTCGCCATTTAAAATCTTGAAGGAGTTCAGTTTCGGTTCTCCATCGAGCAGCGAGAGGATGGCGTAGCGGATGGCAGGATCGTTGGCCAAACGCAAGTCCTCCTGCGAGGGCCGCGACGGCGAGGCGGGATGCGAGTGCCAGTTGGCAAGAATCTTCAGTCCCTTGGACCGCGCATATTTCAATGCTGCAAACTGGTCTCGTGGGGCGAAGGAGAAATGTTCTGGTGAATGGTCGATGTTCTCCATCGGGTAGTTCTCGGTGACAAGGGCCTCCCCCCGTCCCCCTCCTGTAGAGGGGGTGATAGTGCCTAAGAGGTAGCCGCAGGTCTCATCGGGGGCATCCTTCTCGGCCTGGGCTATCAGTTCGTCGATAATGTTCCGAGGTATAATCATGTTTAATGTCTTTTGAGGTCGCAGGCGGCCTGTTCGTAGTCTATCAGTTCTTTGATGGTTGGTTGAGAGCCGCAGATGGGGCACGACGGACGCTGGTGCACAGGGATGGTGCGGAACTGCATCGTCTTGGCGTCGAAGCTGAGCAGGCGGTTGGTAAGCAGCTCGCCGACACCGGTGAAATACTTCAGTGTCTCGGCGGCCTGGATGGTGCCCAGCATGCCGGCGATGGCACCGAGCACACCGGCCTGCGAGCAGGTGGGCACGGCTCCGGCGGGCGGCGGCTCTTTGAAGAAACAGCGGTAGCAGGCAGTGCCGGGCAGATGGGTAAAGGTCTGCCCGTTGAAGCGCAGGATGCCACCGTGCGAGAAGGGCTTGCCTGCCATTACGCAGGCATCGTTGATGAGGAACTTGACGGGGAAGTTGTCGGTGCCGTCAACGATGAAGTCGTACTGTTTGATAATATCCAGCGCATTGCCCGAATAGAGGAATTCGTGGTAGGTATCTACCTCGACATCGGGGTTGATGGCCTGTATCTTCTCCTTGGCGCTCTCTACCTTCGGACGGCCCACGTCCTTGGTGAAGTGGATGACCTGACGCTGTAGGTTCGAGAGGTCTACCACGTCAGCATCGATGATGCCAATGCGCCCGATGCCCGCAGCGGCGAGGTAGAGCGAGACAGGAGCACCTAAGCCGCCGGCTCCGACCACCAATACTCGCGCGTTCATGATTTTCTCTTGTCCCTCAACGCCGACATCTTTTAATAATATGTGGCGCGAATAGCGCTGTATCTGTTCTTCAGTAAAGTCTATCATAGCGCTCCTCCTCCCATGAAATAGAGGAAATCGACCTTGTCGCCTTCCTTGATCTGGATACTATCCCAGTCTTCGCGCTCAGCAAACTCCTCGTTCACCTGCACGCTGACCATCTCAGGGTTCTCTATTAGCAACTGCTTGATCAGTTCTGTCACATTGAGCGGTAGGCTTACTTCCTGCGCGTCTCCATTTACATAAATCTTTGCCATAATCGTTTGAGTTTGAAATCACGCTGCAAAGGTACGGCGATTTCTGCGTAGCCGCAATCCCACAGGGAGGGTAATTCGCATACCATATCAAGGGTATGCGAAATGCCGCGAACAGGCGATTGCGTGGACAGGGATTTCGCTGTACCTTTGCAGCGTGATTTCAGACTCAAACGAAATAAATTATGGCAGAACAAAAGAAACTAAGCATCATCGCCTTCTCGGGCGATTTCGACAAGCTGACAGCTGTATTTACATTAGGTACGGGCGCGGCAGCTGTCGGCTACGAGGTGAACATCTTCTTCACCTTCTGGGGTCTCGACGCCATCAAGCAGCGGCAGGGGCGCGCCTTCATCGGCAGCAACTGGCTGACGCGGATATTCGGCTTTATGATGGGCGGGCTCGCAGTAACGCCCACCTCGCGATTCAACTTCCTCGGCGCGGGCCCCAGGATATTCCGCTCGCTGATGCGCAAAAACAACGTGGCAACGCTCGAGGAACTCGTCGATGCCGCCAAGGCCCTCGGCATCAACCTCTACGCTTGCGAGATGGCGATGCACGTGCTGGGACTGAAACGGGAGGACTTCATCCCCGAAGTGAAGGACGTGCTTGGCGTCGCATCGTTCCTGAATCTCAGCGAGGGTGGCCAGACGCTGTTCATCTGAGCGGCGTTGAGGCCCATCGAAAGCTTCCCGCAAACCTGCGGGAGGAATTGAACTCCCTCAGTAGCCATTCCGACTTTAACATTTCGGCCCGCCACCCCCTTTTATCGGACTTTTTAACTCAAACTCAAAAAATATGGCAACAAAAACATTAGACATCACGAAGGAACACTGCCCGATGACCTTCGTCAAGACCAAGATCGAGCTCTCGCGGCTCCAGCCGGGCGACACGCTCGAAGTACTGCTCACCGAGGGCGAACCCCTCGACAACGTGCCCCGCAACGCGCGCGAGCAGGGATACCAGGTCGTCGCCGTAGAGCACGTCGAGGGCACCACGCACAAGGTAACAATCAAGAAATAATGTATAACCATAAAAATTAAAACTCAAACAACTATGGCAGATTCAAATCTTCAGCGCAGTGTGACCACTGCCACGGCCAGACGTCTGGCCACCACCACCAAGACCGCCCCGCAGATGGGCTCCATCACCCCGCGTTTGCTCCTCAAGCTCCTGCCCTGGGTGCAGGTGTCGGGCGGCACATTCCGAGTAAACCGCACCAAGGTCGAGCTACGAAAGAACGACCGACTGCCCATCCACTACGTCAATGGCGTGCCCTCGTTCACGGCCCGCGACCTGAAGGCCATCCCCCTCTTCTCCGAGTTCGACGACGAAATCCTGAACCGGCTGGTCAGCTCGTTCGAGGCCAAGGAGGTCGATGTCGACCGCCTCTTCGTTGAGGAGGGCAAGGACAAGCAGCGCTTCTTTATCGTTGCCAGCGGACAGGCCGAGGTCATCAGCCGCGGCCCTCACGGTGAGAACCTCCGGATAGCCCTCCTGGGCGACGGCGAGTACTTCGGCGAGGCCGACCTGCTGGACGAGCAGGAGTCGACGGTCTCCGTGCGCGCCATCACCCCGACGGTCTTCCTCGGCCTGAAGCTCAAGGAGCTCATCAAGTTCATCAAGGAGGTGCCCGACTTCCGCGATACCTTCTCGAAGGCCGTCGACAAGCAGCTGCGCCTGAAGGCATCAGTCAACGACAACGGTGAGAAGCACATCGACCTCGTCTCCGGACACGAGGAGGACAACATCATTCCTGAAACCTACATTGATTACGAGGAGAACCCCACCGAGTACTCGCTCAACACGTTGCAGACCGTCGTCCGCGTACACACCCGCGTCAGCGACCTCTACAACAATCCCTACAACCAGCTTGAAGAGCAGCTGCGCCTCTCTATCGAGAGCATCAAGGAGCGCCAGGAGTGGGAGCTCATTAACAACCGTAAGTTCGGTCTCCTGGCCGCTGCCAACCCCGCCTACCGCATCACCACGCGCTACGGTGCCCCGACGCCCGACGACCTCGACGAACTGCTGTCGCTCGTATGGAAGGAACCGGCCTTCTTCATCGCCCATCCGCGTGCCATAGCCGCCTTCGAGCGTGAATGCACGTGGCGCGGCGTGCCGCCCGTCACCACAGATCTCTTCGGCACCAAGGTCATCCTCTGGCGCGGCGTGCCCCTGATTCCCAGCGACAAGGTGGAGGTGGAAGGCCAGTACCTGACCGGCCGCGGCGTAGGCACCACGAAAATCATCCTCGTGCGCGTCGGCGAGAAGAGCCAGGGCGTCGTTGGACTCCACCAGAGCGGCATCCCCGGCGAGATAGCCCCGTCGCTCTCCGCCCGGCTGATGGGCCTCGACAAGTTCGGCGTAGCCTCCTACCTGCTCACCAAGTACTTCTCATTAGCCGCCCTCACCGACGACGCCATCGCCGTGCTCGAGAACGTAGAGGTGGGCTATTATCACGACTATCAGCATAGAAACAAAGTTGAGAAATAAATGATCAATATATCAGAACTAAATAGTTTCCCTGCACAGGACAGCGGATCGCTGGCTATGCTGAAGGAAATCGCACAAAAATACTGCCCCGAGGAACTACAGGCTGAGCGGAAGGCGATACTGCCCGACGAGCAACTGAACCTCAGCGAGCTGGAAGCTGGATTCAGACAGCTTCTGGCTGGAGGCAGTGGCTACGGCGAACTTCCTTACCTCGGAGATACAGATGCGCAGACGAAGACCATTCCCCATGAGGACGGCTTCGGCATCGGCATCCCCGAGACACAGAAGCTGCGCAACCTCCACTACGAGGAGGCAGACACGCTGAACTCCGAGCAGATCAAGAAGGATTTCCCCGTACTGAACCAGAAGGTGAACGGCCACCCGCTCGTCTGGCTTGATAACGGTGCCACGACC
Organism: Prevotella sp. UBA2742; assembly: GCA_002353485.1. Taxonomy (GTDB): domain Bacteria; phylum Bacteroidota; class Bacteroidia; order Bacteroidales; family Bacteroidaceae; genus Prevotella. Next base: position 8,640 of record DEJS01000022.1, on the reverse strand, counting down.
CAGAAGCCCAATCAGGTCATCGACAAGATTTCGGACTACTACCGCAACTACAATTCCAACATCCATCGTGGTGCCCACACCCTTGCCGCGCGCGCCACCGATGCCTACGAGGAGGCTCGCGAGAAAGTGCGCCGCTTCATCAACGCACCGTCGGCAGACGACATCATCTTCGTGCGCGGCACCACCGAAGGCATCAACCTTGTGGCGCAGACCTATGGCCGGCAGTATCTGACTCCTGGTGACAATGTCATCGTCTCCGAACTCGACCATCACGCCAACATTGTGCCCTGGCAGCAGGTGGCCCACGAGCGGGGCGCGGAGCTACGAGCCATCCCCACCGACCGGAACGGCGACCTTATCCTCTCAGAGTTGGAGCGGCTCATTACGCCGCGAACACGCTTCGTCTCCGTCGGCCACGTCAACAACACCTTCGGCACCATCAACGACGTGCAGCGCATCATCGATATCGCCCACCAGCACAACATCCCCGTGCTCATCGACGGCGCACAGTCGATAGCTCACACGCCTGTCGACGTGCAGCAGCTCGGCGCCGACTTCTTCGTGTTCTCCGGCCACAAGATTTACGGGCCCAACGGTATCGGCGTGGTCTATGGCCGCAAGGAGATATTAGAGAAGATGCAGCCCTGGCAGGGCGGCGGCAACATGATAAAAGATGTAACCATCGAGCGCACGGAATATAATGTGCCACCTGCCCGCTTCGAGGCCGGCACGCCCAACGTGGCCGATGCCATCGGGCTGGGTGCCGCCCTCGACTACGTGAGTCATCTGGGTATTCGCAATATTGAGCATCACGAGCATCAGCTGACGGAATATGCACGAGAACAGCTTGGCCAGATTCCTGGTCTGACGCTTATCGGCAATCCCAAGAACCGCGTGTCTGTCGTGAGCTTCGTGCTCGATGGCATCCCAGTGCCTGAGGTCGGCACACTACTCGATAAAGAGGGCATTGCCGTCCGCGCCGGGCACCACTGCGCCCAGCCCGCCCTGCGTGCCCTGGGCTATGAGATGTCTGTGCGTCCCACCTTCGCACTCTACAACACCCGCGAGGACGTGGATAAGTTGGTCATTGCAGTTAAGAAGATTATAGGAAGATAATGCAGTACGAAACGAAAATACTGACGACGAGGTATCAGAAACCTGATGTCTATGGGGCATTGTCGATGCCCGTCTACTATACGGCGGCGTTTGAGTTTGAGTCTGCCAAGGCCATGGGCGACGCATTTTGCGGTCGCTCCATGGCGCCGTCGTATGCCCGTATCGCCAACCCTACCGTCACCTATCTGGAGGAGCGCGTGCGGCAGTTGACAGGTGCTGCCAGCGTGACGGCGCTCAATACTGGCATGACCGCCATCCACTACGCTCTGACGGCTGTCAGTGCGGCAGGACTGAACATCGTGGCCTCAAAGCATCTCTTTGGCAACTCCGTTTCACTGATTCGTGATACGCTGGGAAACTTCGGTGTGGAGCCGCGTTTTGCCGACTTCACGAAGCCCGAGGAGGTGGAAGCGCTGGTTGACGAAAAGACCTGTGCCCTGTTCTTCGAAATTATCACTAATCCGCAACTGCTTGTGGCCGACATCCGACGACTGGCAGATATCGCCCACCAGGCGGGAGTACCTTTGATAGCCGACACTACCATCGTTCCCTTCTCCACATTCCGTGCTGTCGACTTCGGGGTGGATATCGAGGTGGTCTCAAGCACGAAGTACATCTCCGGCGGTGGCACGGGGCTTGGCGGACTACTCATCGATTACGGCCGTTTTGACTGGAGCCACTCACCGTCGTCCGCCCTCCTGTCTCGCGTAAAAAAGGTTGGCAAGAAGCTCGCTTTCACCGCCCGCGTGAAGACAGAACTCGTCACCAACCTCGGTGGTCTAATGACACCGCAGGCTGCCTATATGGAGACTCTTGGCCTTGACACGCTCGACATCAGGTTCCGTCGCCAGGCGGAGACCACTTTGTGGCTCGCCCGACAATGTCGGCAGTTGTCTGATATCAAGCGCGTGAATTATACGGGCCTCGAGGATAATCCTTTCTACGAACTGTCTACGGCCCAGTTCGGCCCATTGCCGGGTGCCGTCTTTACCATCGACCTCGAATCGAAGGAAGCCGCATGGGCGTTCATCGACCGACTGCATATAATTCGTCGAGCCACAAACCTCTTCGATCGCAAGTCGCTCGCCATCCATCCCGCCTCGACCATCTTCGGACTCTTCACTCCGGAGCAGTGTGCCGAGATGTCTGTCCTCGACACTACCGTCCGACTGAGCATCGGCCTGGAGGCTGGTGAAGATTTGCTGGAGGATATTAAGCAGAGTCTAAGAAAGTGAAGAATGAAGAGTGAAGATCGGGCATCCCAACGGCGGAAGCAGTTTCTTCACTCTTCATTTAAATATAGAATTCCGACGAGTCAACCAATCCGCAGCGCAGGGCATATTTCGTAACCTCATGGGCGGTGTTGACGCCTAACTTCCGGAAGATGTTCTTGCGGTGCGTGGTAATGGTATGAACGCTGGAGCAACGCTCTGCTGCAATCTCTTTTGTCGACTTTCCCATGGCAATGGCAATCACTATCTCGCGTTCCGTATTGGTCAGCGGACTCACCGGTTCGTCATCCTGCTGCGAGGCTATAATCTCCTCTAACGCCCGCTGACTGATGTAGCGCTGGTGGTGCTCGGCAGCCTGTAGAGCCTCGACGATATCCCTTACAGGACTGTCTTTATAGACGATGCTGAACAGATGTGATGTATAGATGACTTTCTGTAGGAAGGCAGGCGAGAGATCGTTGCTGACCAGCACCCAGCGTGCCAGTTCGAAACGCTCGCTGATGATGAGCAACTGCTCCACGTCGGCAAAGTCGAACAGCGTATAGTCGAGAATGACCACTGCACTCTCATGCTCCTTGAGCAACTGTATAAGCCCGGCTTTGTCGGTCACCTTGTAGACCGCGTTCTGCTCCTTCCTCCGCACTAAAGCTTCCAGCCCCTGTCGCGTCAGCTCTTGATTGTCTGCTATGATAAAGTGTCTCATCTCCGTATCGTATTTGTTTCATAAATCCTGCTGCAAAGGTACTGAGTTTGGCATGATGCGCCAAATAATCATTCAAAAGCAGAATATAAAACTATAGAACGTTGTTTTTGCAGACGCCTTGCCTATGTTTACGATAAATTCCATCTTTCTTTAGAATATTCATCTGCCGGCAGCGGCAGGGGTGGCTTTTATCTCTAAACCTACGCAAAAGCGTCCTGCGCTTTGAAAACGTTTGGTGGTTTGGCGGGAAGTTTGTATCTTTGCACATCGTAAATGGTGCAATATGGATGAAAAAGAACTGAACGAGCGCGTGGAACGTGCTGTAGAGAACTTCATGGCAGGCTACGGCTGTTGTCAGAGTGTGGTGGCTGCCTTTGCTGACTTGTATGGTCTTGACGAGCTGCAGGCAAAGAAGATAGCCGCCGGTTTTGGAGGCGGCGTAGGACGCCTGCGTATGATGTGCGGCGCTGTGTCGGGCATCGTGATGCTGGTGGGTTTGGACTGTGGACAGACCGAGGGCAGCGACCGTGACGGTAAGTCGGCGTGCTACAAGGTGGTGCAAGAGCTGCTGGCACAGTCGGAGGCCGAGAACGGAAGTCTTATTTGTGCCGAGATTCTGGGACTGAACGGGCACGAGAAGGCACATTCAAGCTATGTGGCCTCGCCTCGTACGGCGGAATACTACAAACAACGTCCCTGCGCTGCCAAGGTGGAGAGTGCGGCCCGTATCTTTGCCAACTACCTGCGGTCGAAGAAAGTATGAACAGACTAATCCGGTTTCTGAAGGAGTGGACATTGCCTGTGGCCATTGCCGTAGGCACTGTGAGCTATCTGACGTTCTACTATGTGCCACAGCTCGACGAGATGGGCAACCGGCTGGGTCCGCTGTTCGATGTGCTGTTTCCGCTGACCGTGTTCCTGACGCTGTTCTTCACCTTCTGTAAGGTCGACTTCCATCAGATGCTGCCCCACCGGTGGCATACGGGCGTGCTGCTGGCCCAGCTGTTGCTTGTCGGATTGAACATCGGCATCATCCTCTGGGTGCAGGACAGTCCCGAACAGAAGCTGTTATGGGAAGCCGTGCTGACCTGCATCATCGGCCCGGCGGCCTCGGCTTCGCCTGTAGTGGTGGGCAAGCTGGGGGGAAACATCTCGACAATGACTACCTATGTGCTTATCTCGTCGCTGGCCTCGGCACTGATGATTCCCCTGGTGTTCCCTATCCTGGAACAGACGGTACACGTGGCCTTCCTGGATGCCTTCCTGATTATATTGAAGAAAGTCTCCATGGTGTTGCTGCTGCCCCTCGTGTTAGGCTGGCTGATGCAGCACTACGTGAAGGGCTTGTGCCGCAAGATAGCTGCCCAGCCCAACCTCAGCTTCTACAGCTGGGGCGTGTCACTCAGCATCACCACAGGCATCACGGTGAAGAATATCGTCAACAGCAGCGCATCGCTGACGCTCCTGCTGCTAATAGCCATCTTTACCTTTGCACTCTGCTTCCTGCAGTTTTCAATAGGTCGTTTCGTAGGCCGCCACATGGGTGAAGAGGTGAATGCAGGACAAGCCCTGTTCCAGAAGAATACCGCACTCAGCATCTGGGTGGCCTATATGTACCTGAATCCTGTGGCCTCCATCGGGGCCGGCTGTTATGTACTTTGGCAGAACATCATCAACTCGTGGGAATTGTGGCAATACAGAAAAAGACAATAGCAGATATCCCCGTAGCAAAATCACTACAAACTAAATACTAAAACAAGATGAAAACAAGAGTAATGAATGTGACACTGAAGAAATGGGCGCAGAGCGGCATGCTTCTCTGTCTCGCCTTCCTATTGTCCACACCGGCCCTGGCCGTCGAGAACTATCCCTATCGCAGTGACTACCTGTGGGTGACGGTGCCCGACCATGCCGACTGGCTCTACCAGTGTGGCGAGAAAGCTCAAGTGGAGATACAGTTCTATAAGTATGGCATTCCGCGCGACGGCGTTGTGGAGTGGGAGGTTGGTACCGACCTGCTTCCCTCTGACGCCAAGGGGACGGTGACGCTGAAGAACGGTCGTGCCGTAATACCGATGGGCACCGCACGTAAGCCCTGCTTTCGTGACTTACGACTACGGATGATGCTCGACGGCCAAACCTACGAGCATCATGTAAAGGTGGGCTTCTCGGCCGATAAGATTCGTCCCTTTACCCAAGAGCCCAGTGACTTTATGACCTTCTGGCAACAACAGGCAGAAAAGGCCAGACAGTTCCCCCTGCACTACTCGAAAGAATACGTCAAGGAGATTTCGAACGACAAGGTAGAGGCCTGGCGGCTGAAGATAGACCTCGACAAAGAGCGTCATTCCTTCTATGCCTATCTGCTGATGCCCCGTGGGGCACAGAAGGGCTCGTGCCCTGTGGTGCTGACGCCTCCGGGAGCAGGCGTCAAGCCCATACGCGACGCCACCACCCGCCGTTTCTATCCAGAGGGAGGCTTCATACGCATGGCCCTCGACATTCACGGGTTGAACCCCACGCTGAGCGAGGAGGTCTTTGCCGAGATTCGTGCTGCCTTCGACAACAAAGGCAATGCCTACCTACGGCAGAGCCTGGAGGACCGTGATAACTACTATATGAAACACGTCTACCTGGGACTGCTGAAGGCCATCGATATCCTTGTCTCGCTGCCCGAGTGGGACGGCCGTAACGTCATCATGCAGGGCGGCAGCCAGGGCGGAGCCTTGGCCCTTATTGCTACTGCACTGGACTCTCGTGTGACGCTCTGTGTGGCCAATCATCCGGCCCTGAGCGACATGGCTGCCGGCTCGGCCGGTCTCACCAGCGGCTATCCGCACTTTACCAAGGAGAGCGGAGCCTACTCGGAAACTTGCATGAAGACGTTGCCCTACTACGATGTCGTAAACTTTGTACGCCACATCCGTGTGCCCGTCTTCATGACGTGGGGCTACAACGACAATACCTGTCCGCCCACCACCTCCTATGCTGTATGGAACGTGCTGCAGTGCGAAAAGGAATGCCTGCTCACCCCCGTCAACGAGCACTGGACCAGCGACGCCACCGATCGCCAGCAAATGGAATGGATGAGGCGACGCCTGAAATGAAAAAAGCCCGCACATCGGCGGGCTTTCTTTAATTATATTTGCTATGTTGTGATTTACTCTGCAACCAGCGTGAAGCGCTTGAAGTCGCAAATCTGCAATTCCTTGTCCTGCTGGGCGAGCCACTGAGAAACAGTAGCCTTGTCGCCGTCGCCGAACTGGAACTCCTGATCTACCAGACAGTTCTCCTTCAGGAACTTCTGAACGCGACCCTTGGCGATGCCCTCAATCATAGGCATCTTCAGCTGGGCCTCGCCCTCGGCCTTGCCGTCGGCAATCAGCTTGCGAGCCTCGTCGGCCTGCTCCTTAGTCAGCCAGCCCTTGGCCATGTTCGACTCAATGTGGTCCTCTGAGTCTACCAGGTTGGGGTTGATGCCGGCCTTCTTCAGCTTGTTGTCAACATACTTCTGCACCTGCTCCAGCTTCGACTTCTCGACGGCAGTCTTGTACTCTTCGTCCAGAATCTTCTGGTCGACGCTCTTTTCATCGAGTGCCACGGGCTTCATGGCAGCCACCTGCATGGCCAGCTTATGGCCAATCTCGGCAGCGGGCTTATTCAGCTGTACCATGGTGCACAGCGTGTTCTTACCCATGTGGTTGTACACCTCGATGTTCTCACCTTCGAGCGTCAGGTAGCCGTCCAGCTCCATCTTCTCGCCGGTGATACCCGAGCGCTGTGTGACAGCCTCCTGGGCGGTCTGACCGTTGATGTCGAGAGCCTTGACAGCCTCCAGGTCCTTGCACTTGTTGGCGATGGCAGCGTCGAGAATGCTCTGGGTCAGGGCGATGAAGTCGGCACCGTTGGCCACGAAGTCGGTCTCGCACTTCAAGGCAATCATGGCGGCGAAGCCGTCGACAGCCTTTACGAGTACACAACCATTTGATGTCTCACGGTCGCTGCGCTTAGCAGCAATAGCCAGGCCACGCTCGCGGAGCAGTTCCTTAGCCTTGTCGAAGTCGCCCTCGGCCTCGGTCAGAGCCTTCTTTACGTCAGCCAGACCAGCGCCGGTCATAGCGCGAAGCTTCTTGATATCGTCTATTGAAATAGCCATAACTTTAATTAGTTCTTTAAATTCTTCAATCTATTATTCAGCAGCGGGAGCAGCCTCCTCGGCAGCGGGAGCGGCCTCCTCAGCTACAGGAGCGGCCTCCTCGGCATTCTTGCGGGGCTTGCGAGCCTGACGACGGGGCTTTGCCTCCTCATCGCCTTCGGCCTCGGCCTGGGCGTCGGCAGCCTTCTCGTCGGCCTTCTCTACCTTGCGCTCCTCGATACCCTCGTTGATGGCTGCGCAGCAGGCTCCGAGAATAACCTCTACAGAGTCCTTGGCGTCGTCGTTAGCGGGGATGACGAAGTCGATGTTCTTGGGGTCGCTGTTGGTGTCGACGATACCAAACACGGGGATGCCCAGACGGTTGGCCTCGCGAACGGCAATCTGCTCCTTCAGCACGTCAACGACGAAGAGGGCAGAGGGCAGACGGGTCAGGTCGGCAATAGAACCGAGGTTCTTCTCCAGCTTGGCACGCTGACGGGTCACCTGCAGCAACTCGCGCTTCGACAGGTTGGCGTATGTGCCATCCTGCATCAGCTTGTCGATGTTAGCCATCTTCTTCACGGCCTTGCGGATGGTGGGGAAGTTGGTCAGCATACCGCCCGGCCAGCGCTCGGTGACGTAAGGCATGCCTACGCTCTGTGCCTTCTCGGCAATGATTTCCTTGGTCTGTTTTTTAGTAGCGACGAACAGAATCTTCTTGCCACTCTTGGCAATCTGTTTCAGGGCGTCAGCAGCACGGTCAATCTCAGCAACCGTCTTGTGGAGGTCAATAATATGGATACCGTTGCGCTCGGTGTAGATGTACTGAGCCATTGCGGGGTTCCACTTACGCTTCAGGTGGCCGAAGTGACAGCCGGCCTGCAGCAGTTGGTCAAAATTTGTTCTTGCCATTGTTTCTTTTGCTTTAACTTTAGTTGTTTACTTTCTTTTTTAATTCTGAAGATTCGCTCTCACGATCTTCTTGTTCAGAACCAACTCCTGGGTAGTCTATTTGAACTGTCCGTACTATTATAGTTAGCCAGAGTCCCAGAGGTTTAGATACTAAACGCCGTTCAGTATGATTAACGCTTACTGAACTGGAAGCGGCGACGTGCCTTGGGCTGACCGGGCTTCTTACGCTCAACCTCACGGGCGTCGCGGGTCAGGAAACCATGGTCCTTCAGGTTCTTCTTGTCCTCGGCATTGATTTTCACCAGGGCGCGTGCGATGGCCAGGCGAAGGGCCTGGCTCTGGCCAGTGAAACCGCCACCGTCAAGGTTGGCCTTGATGTCATATTTCTCGGTCACCTCCAGCAGGTCCAGCGGCTGCTTTACCACGTACTGCAGGATGGCAGAGGGGAAGTATACTTCCAAGTCTTTCTTGTTGATCGTGATCTTGCCAGTACCCTCTGACAGATAAACGCGAGCTACCGAGCTCTTACGACGACCTATTGC